>CAWECU010000015.1:0-107311 GCA_963807685.1 uncultured Flavobacteriaceae bacterium
TATTTTCAGCCAATGGCGTGCAGGTTTTTCTTTTTTCTGAATTACGCGCCACACCCGAGTTATCCTTCGCGGTACGCCACTTGAAATGCCAATGCGGAATTGTACTTACCGCCTCGCATAATCCCCCGGAATACAACGGCTATAAGGTCTACTGGGAAGATGGAGGCCAACTGGTCCCGCCTCAGGATTCCGAAATTATCGCTGAAATTAATTCCCTGAATTATACCGATATCAACTTCGACGCGAACGAATCGCTTATTTCCATGATCGACACCGAAGTGGATAACGCTTTCGCGGAAGCCTCGGTACAAAACGGAAGTTTTCAAACGACTCAAGCTGCCAAGGACGATCTGAAAATCGTTTTCACTTCGCTTCATGGTACTTCCATTACCATGGTACCGAAGGTTTTGGAAATGGCCGGATATAAGAATGTTCAGATTGTCGAAGAGCAAGCCGAACCCAATGGTGACTTTCCCACCGTAAAATCTCCCAATCCCGAAGAACCCGAAGCCTTGAAAATGGCCATGGAACTGGCAGAAAAAGAAGGCGCAGACATCGTCATTGGTACCGACCCCGATTGCGACCGCCTGGGGATCGCTGTACGAAATGCAGCAGGGAAACTGGCTATTCTCAACGGAAATCAGGCGATGATCATCAAATCTCATTTTCTGTTAGAGTACTATAAAAAGATGGGGAGATTGGACGGAACTCAATTTATGAGCTCTACCATTGTTTCCACACCCATGTTGCGAAAAGTGGTTGAAAGCTATGGAGCGATCTATAAAGAAGGTTTAACCGGTTTTAAATGGATCGCCAAAATGATCAAGGATTTCCCCGAGTTAGATTTTATTGGAGGTGGGGAAGAGAGTTTCGGTTTTATGGTGGGTGATTTTGTTCGGGATAAGGACGCTGTGACTGCTACCTTATTGGCCTGCGAAGTCGCGGCTCAAAAGAAAGCTGCTGGGGGAAGTATGTTCGAATACCTTCAGGAAATCTATAAAACCTATGGCTATTATAAGGAGCATTTGATATCGATCGTAAAGAAAGGTAAAAAAGGAGCCGAAGAAATTTCAGAAATGATGATTAAACTTCGTGAGAATCCGCTTTCGGAGATTGGTGGGAGTAAGATTGTGATGATCGAGGATTACCAAACCGGTGAAGCCAAGGATCTTTTAAAAGCAACCATTTCAAAAATTGACATCCCTACATCAAACGTATTGATCTATTATACCGAAGACGGAAGCAAAATCGCGGCCCGACCCAGCGGTACCGAACCCAAAATAAAATTTTACATAAGCGTGAACAGCGAAATTGAAGCATCACTTCAGCCTAAAATAGATCGTATAATAAGCGACCTTACCTTTAATTAATGACGTATTTCAGGAAGATACTCAAGTATGCATTGCCTTATAAGGGATATGCATGGATGAACATAATTTCCAATATCTTTTATGCCTTCTTTGGGAGTTTAGCGTTTATATCGCTCATGCCCATGTTGACGGTGCTGTTCGATAAGACCGAACCTATTAAGGTGGCTCCTGCCTATAAAGGAATCATCGAAGTAGGTGATTATTTGGAGGATTATATGAACTATTTTATCAACCAGCAGATCGATGCTCATGGTAAAATGGATACGTTGATGCTCATGATAGGGCTGGTCATTGGCACCTTTTTACTCAAGAATTTATTTGGCTATCTGGCCATGTACTTCATTACGTTTTTGCGCAACGGCGTGTTGAAAGACCTGCGGAACGATTTGTATAATAAAACGGTGGATCTTCCAGTTTCTTTTTATTCTGAAAAGCGAAAGGGCGATACCATGGCGCGGATCTCAACCGACGTGTTGGAAATACAGCATTCCTTTCTCTCCATTTTGGAACTGATCGTACGGGAACCACTCATGATCCTGTTCACGATTATATTTATGCTTACCATAAGCATCGACCTCACCATTTTTGTGTTCATTTTTATTCCGGTTTCGGGATTTATTATTTCCGCCATCGGAAAAGGCTTGAAAAAACACAGTGATAAGGTGCAAAAAGAGCAGGGCTTCTTTCTATCCATCCTGGAAGAAACCTTAGGGGGATTAAAGATCATCAAGGGTTTTAATGCTGAAAATATATTTTATCAAAAATTCAAAGCGTCCACGTCTCGATTTTACAAGTATTCCAACACTCTTTTGAATCGGCAAAACCTGGCTTCCCCGGCGAGTGAATTTTTAGGGATCTGCGTGATTGCTATTTTACTTTGGTATGGTGGCTCTATGGTTTTGGTAGATAAAACACTTTTACCGCAAGCCTTTATTGTCTATATGGGCTTGGCCTATAACATTCTTACTCCGGCAAAGGCCATCAGTAAGGCAAGTTATAATGTTAAAAAGGGAAATGCCGCCGCTGAACGCGTGCTGGAAATACTGGAAACCGAGTCTACCATCGTAGATGCACCCGATGCTATTAAAAAACAAAGCTTTAACAGTGGCATCAACATTGAGGGTATTTCCTTTAAATACGAAGACGATTGGGTTTTGGATAACTTTTCACTCAAAGTTCCCAAAGGGCATACCGTAGCCCTGGTAGGACAAAGCGGTAGTGGTAAGAGTACCATAGCCAATCTCCTAACCCGTTTCTACGACGTTAATAAGGGACGTATTGAAATAGACGGAGAGAATATTAAGAACATCACCCAAAGTTCACTGAGAGGGCTCTTAGGGCTGGTAACTCAGGACTCCATTCTTTTTAACGATACGGTAAAAGGAAATCTTTTGGTAGCTTCGGAAAGCGCCACTGACGAAGAGATCGTCGCAGCCTTGAAAATTGCGAACGCCTGGGAGTTCGTGGAAAATCTTCCGGAAGGAATACATACCAATATAGGGGACAGTGGCAACAAGCTTAGTGGCGGACAAAAACAACGTTTAAGCATCGCCAGAGCGGTATTAAAAAATCCGCCCATTATGATTCTCGACGAGGCTACCTCAGCGCTGGATACCGAAAGTGAACGCCTGGTACAGGACGCCTTGGAGAAAATGATGCAAAACCGCACTTCGGTGGTAATCGCCCACCGCTTGTCGACCATACAAAAGGCCGATACCATTGTGGTACTTTCAAAAGGAAAAATTGTGGAGCAGGGGAAGCATAACGAACTCCTAGCGAAGAAAGGTACCTATTATAGCCTGGTTGAAATGCAATCCCTTGCCTAATTCTCATACCGTAAATTAACCGCATAAAAAAAGAAGCGGTTGGGGCTCCGCTTCTTTTAGGTGGGTTGTCACATTTAGGGCTTATAACAACCCGTTGCATAAATAGGTCTGTTCAAATATATATGGAAATTTCTAATTTCCAAAATTAATGTTGCTTTTGGTCTAGTTTATATGCACTTTACCGATATTATCAATGTAATATTGTAAGATTTTTCTTTATTTCTAGTAAATCTTGTTTAAAGATAGAAGAATAAAAAAAAACGGGCCAGCCCCCGCTAAGACCCGTTTCTGTTGTTCTAATTACAGTTGGGGCTGTTAATTAAGAACCTATACATAAGAAGTATTCGGTAAAATTAGTAAATATTTTCCTACAAACAAAGAAAATATGTATTTAATCGTGTTTTTTATGCTTTTTAACGGTAATACCATACAAAAAAAACCATTTTTAAGAAAACTTGCCCTTTGAATTAAACTATTTACCTTTATAGTAGTCTTAGAAACAAACAACGTCCCTTGGTAGAAGAACACTCATTAGTATTAGCGTTGCAATCTCATGACGAGAAGGAAAAAGCTTTTCGTGTGCTGGTTTCCCAATACAAAGAACGATTGTACTGGCACATTCGGAAAATTGTGTTGAACCATGACGACACCGATGACGTATTGCAAAATACCTTTATCAAGGTTTTTAGGAATATTGATTCGTTTAAGGCCAACAGCAAACTGTATACCTGGATGTATCGCATTGCAACCAACGAGGCGATCACCTTTATCAACAAACGGGCTAAACGGGCAAATATATCATCCCAGGAGCTAAAGGAGGCTACTCTGGCCCAATTGGAAGCTGATGTTTATTTCGAGGGTGATGCCATACAACTGAAATTGCAAAAAGCCATTGCCCTGTTACCGGAAAAACAGCAGCTCATCTTTAATATGAAGTATTTCGATGAGCATACCTTTGAACAACTTTCCGAAATATTGGAAACATCGGTGGGAGGGTTGAAAAGCAGTTACCATATCGCCGTGAAAAAAATAACGGCATATTTACAAAACAATGAAACTTTTTAGGCTTATTGGAGTCATAACACTGAAATGAAAAAAGAAGGAAAATACAAGCACGGTCTCAAAGTTCCCGAAGATTACTTCGAAAGTTTTGAGGAACGACTATTTGGTAAAATTGCCGAAGAGGCACTTCCCAAAAAACCCGGCTTTAAAGTTCCCAACGACTATTTTGACGGTTTGGAAACTAAAATTCTTTCAAAGATCAAAAGCGAGAAAACAATCCCCGTAATACCTTTGTATAGAAGAAAGGCCTTTTTATATGCCACGTCTATTGCCGCTTGCCTGCTTTTAGCCTTTTTCATCTTCATCGGTGAAACTACACAGGAGGTTACCCTCGATATTGCAGATATAGAAGCCTATCTGGATGACGATGGTTTGGATTATGACGCCTATGATGTAGCCCAATTCCTCAACGAGGAAGATCTGGAAAACTTATCATTGGAAACTATTTTTTCCGAAGAAAACCTGGAAACCTATTTGCTGGAACATTTAGACAACAATACCTTATTAATCGAATAACACAATAAAATGAAACAATTATTAATCTTAGCCATTCTATTTACCGCGACCCTATCCGCGCAGCACGGAGATAGAATTAAAGCATTCAAGCGGGCCCACATTACCGATGCCCTTGACCTGAGTTCGGCGGAAGCCGAAAAATTCTGGCCCGTATACAATGCCCACGAAGACAAAATGGAAGATCTGCGGAAAAAAGAACGGGTGGAAATTTTTCAAATTGTAAAAGGCGATATGGACAACATTACTGACAAAGAAGCCAATTTGATCATCGATAAGAGCCTTAGTTTCAAAGAAACCGAGATGGAATACAGTAGAAACTTTATTGTATCTCTTCGGAAAGTGATTGCGCCCAAAAAAATCCTGAAATTGCACCGGGCTGAGGAAGAAATCAAACGAATCTTACTGGAGCGAATGAAAAACCGTCAAATGCGAGGTAAAAACTAAATAGTTGGAAGTTTAATATGTTTCATGAAAAGCACCTAAGTACCTGGGTGCTTTTCTTTTGAAGCAGGAAACCACTTCGATAAGATCTCAAATCCCACCAGAGCGTCCAAGCCCGCCAATTCCTTTTTGAAATAGGTATCCAAAAATTCCCGGGTTCCCGGTTTCATTTGTGGTGCTTTTCGCTCTTTTAACGGATTTATAATGCCGTGTATTCTATTGACAACCTTCGGAAACCAGGCGCGTTGGATCACGTGTTCAGGTGCCTGCTGCGGCAAAGACTTTAGATAAAAGGAATTTCCATACGCCCGAAACCATCTGTTTTTTAACCGGTGAAGCCTCGGAAACAATGGAAATTTACCCACATTGGCATGGGTTTCAAATACGGCCGGATCCAATTCGTTCACGTCTATTCCCAGAAAAGAACAGACCGATGCCATAACGGCTTTCGTGTCCTTGATGAGATCCTCAAAAACGATCACTTTGATGTTTTCCTTCGGAATAAATTCATAGTACGATTCCAATTGCTCCCGATACAAACTTCTTTTTAATACCTGGCCGGGATGAAACCGCAGCACATCCTCAAATGAATCCCCCGCCACTCCCGAACGCACTAAATGATGGTAATTGGAGTAAGCCCGACTTGTTGGATGGCGTAACATAAAAATAAGTTTGATTTCCTTTTCCTGAATTGAAATGCGCTCTGCAGCGAATCTTGAAGTAAGATATGAAGTGGAGTCTTCACCCAGTAACATTCCACTTCCCCCCTCAAACTTTGAGCTGTACCAATCCCACAGGGAAGCTGGATCCTTAGCCATATCCTGGCAAGTCCATTGTCCCGATTTTCGGTCAAAAAAGTTGAAATCGTAGTGTTCGATAATATTGTCAATATCAAAAAAACCAATTTCCTCTTCGGGAATGAACACCTTTGGATGTTGCGCGAGTATATGATGCAAGGTGGATGTTCCGCTTTTCATGGCACCGCCAATAATAAAATGCGGCAAGAGAGTCGCTTTGGGTGCTTTCCAGTTATGTAACACGTCCTTATTCACCAATCTATTTATTTTTTTTAAAATGAAGTTTTGAAATCCTATTGCGCCCGCTGGCAAAAGCAATCGAGTCATTGACAAACTCGAGGGCGTAAAAACCATCCTTGGCGAGTTCTACCCAACTTCTTCCCTTATCTTTACTGAACGAAATGCCGGGGGATCCAACGGCCACCATTCCCCTACCCTTGCTCCCCGGAACAAATGATACGCTGGATCGATAGCCGGGGCCGCTTCCATTGCTAAGGAGCTCCCATGTTTTACCGCCATCGCTAGTGAGCGCTTTATTCCCTTCATTGAACTCTTTTTTATCCCAATCACCTCCAAAGATAACTCCGGTTTTCTCATCGTAGAAATCGATACTGTAAATACCGGTCATGGCCTTTCCCTGCAGGATAGGAGTATCAAAAACTTCCCAGATCTTTCCCTTATCCGCAGAATGAAACACCCGTGCCCGCTTTCCGCCACTCGCGATCCAGACATGGTCGTTCACTATTGCTATATTGGTATTACTGGCTGCAAAAGCGGCCTCTCCCTCTTCGGAAGGAGGTAATGCATCACAAGAAATTTTGTTCCAAGTATTCCCGCCATCACGGGTAATGATCACAGATAAACAACCATCGGTAGGATCTCCCATGGCAATTCCCTCTTTTTCATTCCAAAAAGCCATGGCATCGTAAAATACCCGCTCTCCTTTTTCGAAGTAGACCTCCTCGATGTGAGTTGCTTCCGTTCCGTCAAATTCGATTTTATACAATACGCCCGGGTTTGCTATACTCAACACAAAAACAGCCTCTTTGGTGAGCGCAATGGATCGAAAGTGCAGCAGGGAATCGTCATACTTAATGACGGCCAGTTTTGGGGTTTCCTTATTGATCAATCCAATCATACCTCTATTCGCAGCAAACCAGACATGATCTTCATCCACCGGGGCGATAGCTCGAATACTCAAACTATCCACAAAAACATCTTCAATGACTACTTCCGTAAAGGGCTCACGCATGTCATTGCCACAGGAAATTAGCAGCAGGAAGCCGATTAAAAGTAAAAAAGCTTTCATAAAATAATTTTGGCAAATGTAATTAAAACAATTAATGAGAATGCTACCTTTGCAGCCTATTTTCCTCGTATGAAAAGAGCCTGGCTATCAATTGCATGCCGAAATTAATGCGGTACCGGCGAATTTCAGCAATCTAAAAAAACGATCGTTATATCAATGAAACTACACCGAAATTTGGTATTTGCCACTATAGATTCGCTCCACCTTATTTTCAATGAAAAGAAACAGGCGGACAAAGTGCTCAGAAACACCTTGAAAAGAGACAAACGATGGGGATCACGGGATCGAAGCTTTATCGCTGAAACTACTTATGATATTGTACGTTGGAAACGATTATATGCAGAGATCGCGGAAGTGCGGGAGCCTTTTGATCGTCCCAACCTATTTCGCCTATTTACGGTTTGGGCAACCTTACGAGGCATTACCATCCCAGATTGGCCGCAATTTGAAAATACCCCCACCCGGAAGATCAAAGGGAGGTTCGACGAGTTATCCAAAATCCGGAAAGTTCGGGAATCCATTCCCGATTGGCTGGACGAAGTGGGAGAAAAAGAACTGGGCAAGCAATGGGAAAAGGAATTAGCGGCCTTAAATGAACAGGCAGCCGTTGTTTTAAGGGTCAATACGCTTAAAACAAGCCTTTCGGAACTGCAATCTGAATTGCGGGACTACGAGCTCGACACCGAAACCGTCAAAGGACATCCCCATGCACTGCGCCTTAAAGAGCGAGCCAATGTGTTCACCACCGAAGCCTTTAAAAAGGGTTGGTTTGAAGTGCAGGACGCGTCTTCACAAAAAGTGGCGCAATTGTTAGACCCGAAACCGGGAATGCGCGTGGTAGACGCCTGTGCGGGTGCCGGAGGTAAGAGTTTGCACCTGGCTATGCTCATGGAAAACAAAGGGCAACTTATTTCCATGGATATTTATCAAAATAAACTCGCCGAATTAAAACGGAGGGCCAAACGTGCCGGAGCACATAATATTGAAACCCGCCTGATCGAATCTACCAAAGCGATCAAAAAACTTACGGGCAAGGCAGACAAGGTCCTTATTGATGCCCCGTGTTCTGGATTGGGTGTTTTACGAAGAAATCCAGATACCAAATGGAAGCTGCGGCCTGAATTTTTAGATGAGATAAGAACCGTTCAAAAAGAACTGTTGAATTCCTATTCGAGAATGGTAAAAGAAGGAGGAGATCTGCTCTACGCTACCTGTTCCATCTTACCTTCGGAAAACGAAAAACAAGTGAAGAATTTTTTACAACGGGAAGCCGGAAAGGAGTTTACGATGGTGTCACAACAAAAAATACTTCCATCCAAATCTGGTTTCGACGGCTTTTATATGGCACTGCTGAAAAGGAACCCTTAAGGAGGATTCGACAGCTATCTGTCCCAAGCGTCCTCACTTCAGAATAAAACAAAAAAAAGCGGGCCATTGTACAGCCCGCTTTTGTAGTATATAGATTTGGATCTATCGAACGAGTATTTTCTTACTCACTTTGCTGGATCCGGTAGTTAATTCTACAATATAAACACCACTGGACTGCGCACTCATATCAACCGTAGCTTTGTAACCAACACCATTGTTGGTCATATCTCCACTGGCAACAGTTTGTCCAATCACATTCAACATTCTATACGATATATCTCCATAATCAACCAGTGTTGAATAGCTTATCTCATAGACTCTATCGGAAACCGGATAGATAAAAAGCTGAGATTCGGAGAAGATGTTATCATCGACAGAAAGTGGGTCTTGAGAGAATTCTTTGATAAATCCGTCATTGGGATTATACTCATCTCCTGAAAGATCGGTACTCGCCTCAACCGCATAGGTTTGACCCGGGTTGGAAATATCAATAGTTTGGGTAAAGGTGAAGGTATCTGAACTATCCGGTGCCAGCGTTCCTGTGTAGGTCTCGGTGGCAACGGTGGTTCCGTCAACGATTAGATCAATATCGAAGTTAGTTTGCGAATCGGTACCGTAGTTGTACAGGTTTACCTCAACTGTTTCAGCATTGGTGTATGGCCCTTCGAATCCGGGAGTCACAAAATTGTACACTCCAACATCATCTGTCTTATCTGCGATGAACTTAAAAGAAGCAATTCGTGTGGTCCAGAAATTATTGCTTGGAAAATACTCAGCGGTATGCCAGAAAGTTCTGTTATCGATATCGAGTGTCATTTGAGCATAATCACCAAAACGGTTGGTATTGGTTTGTATTCCGTTGCTTTCAATTATGGAAGTTTCTGTAACGGTCATTTGTCCTAGTGGATCGGTTTCCAAACGGCCAGTATAACGTATGGCGGCTCTTGTAGCATCACTTCCTACGTTGTAGGCCAAAGCGATATTTCCTTCTTCATCGATCGAGTTACTTCCCATAAAACGTCCATCATTATCAGGAATGGTCCATGTACCTTCCTGGTGAACAGACCAGGCACCAACACCTGTATTACGTAATTCAACCCATCTAATTCCGGAGGTATTAGCTCCATCAATATCGACATTAAAATTCACCACCATTGAATTGTGACTCGGAAAGCTTCGATAGTTCGCCATATAGGAGATCACTCCGCCAATATTATCATAACGGTTGGCAGTTCCCGGCTGTTCCACATCACCTTGTCCGAAGGGGAAGAACGTAGCATCAAAAGGTGCGACAGGGATCTCAACTGGTGACGTAATAGTACTATTCGTATCCCAATCGATATCGATCTCCCATACTTTAAGATGGTCCTGAGTAATGGTATTCCATGAATCATCCTGCAGGTACACAATATAATTGGGGACATCGGCGGGATATTGTTCGCCCAATAAATGAGATGGTTGAGGTCCAAAAACCGTATTCGGATTACGGATCAATCCAGGTAATGGGAAGCCCATGATCTGCGGACTAGCCCCTCCAACTAGCATTACGTCCCTCTCCAATGCATAGGTAGTTTGACCCGATTTATTGGCACTCATCATATACGCTTCCGGCCAAATAGAATAGTGTGGATAATCCGGGAACGAATTTAATGGGAAGTTATATAAGTGATAACTTCCTGTAGGATCGGATGTTGTAGAAATTCCAATAATAAGGGAATCTGTAGATATTCTGAACTGACTTAAGAACCATCGATCTGCCAGTCGGTCATAAATAATAATGGGGTCGCCATTTCCTCCTCCAATAAAAGCACCCAGGCTAGTTGGTCCGGCTAAAAGGGTTCCTACTTTATCAAAAATTTTAATAGAAATGTTAACTGCAACAACATAATGATTAGGTCCCACAGCTCCGGTAGGATCGGGAGGAATAAATCCACCACTTTCAGAAATTGCAATACCATCAAAGTTTGATAATGGGCTCATAGATTCTCTAAAGGTCGGCTCGGTTTGGTTCAATGGATCGGGTCCAATAGGGAGTGCGTTCGTCTTTGTTCTTCCTGGAGCACGCCTTACAAGAGGCACTTCTGTTGCGTCTTCGGTAGTTCCTGTATATTCATCTACTGTTGGGAAATCACGTAGTGGAACGGTTTCTCCCAAATAGGTTCCTTCAGCAATTGATACTGGTGGAAATTCGGTTTGAGCGTAGCTTGTAGCTGAAAATGCCAAAGCCAATACTAGTAAAGTAAAAATGTTTTTCATGTGATTAATTTTTTTGAATACTGCAAGATATTGATAAATCAGCAGAGTTTTAGCTAATTTATTTAATTTTCGAACAACAATGGCGACCCTTGGCCGCCATTGTTACTTCGTTATCTAAAGGATTATTTCACAATAATCCTGGCTGTTTTATACGTTTGAGCTGTTTGCCCTCCTACTCGTAAAAGATATACTCCACTTGCAGAATTCGACATATCCAGATTAATTCGATACGACGTATCTGTCTTCGGAATTAATTTAAAACCTAGTTGTTGCCCCAACACATTGTAAACGCCCAGGTAAACCAGATCATCATAATCGGAGATAAGTGTGATCTCAAATTGATTGTTTTCCAAACTAGTTACGATCAATTCAGAATTTATTATCGCAGCATCGTTCACTCCCAGATCACCAATATTCGCTGTGTAGTCCTCGGTTTCTCCGTAAGTAGAAGCTTCACAGGCATCGTTGGATACAGGTGCCTGCCAATTACTTTTTACTCTCATTCTATGCGCTCCAACAGTGGCTCCGGAAGGAACATCCAAATCCACAGTCTCGGTATAAGAACCCGCACCTTGTCCAGGTGCAATTACGAAATTGGGCACCACGATCTCGTCATTGGTAAAGGTGAAGTCGTCATTAAAGTCGATCCATACTTTTACGTTTTGATCTCCATAACCCGTGGTGAACGTAATGTCATAGGTGCTTCCTGGCTCCAAATTGGCAACCTGACCTGTAAAATCTCCGTACCCTTCACAACCGGAAGGATTGTTAATTTCCGCTACGGAAACTAGTTGGAAACCATCTCCGAACGAGCAGTCCATGGAAGGCTGACATAAAATGTTCTCAATGACTGCAGTTACTTCATCATTGCTTGTCTCCTGGTCTCCGGTCAATGAGGTCGAAACCACTACCGTATAAGACCCAAGGGCTGTGAAATCGCCTTGAGTTGCAAAATCGAACACCACCTCTTCTTCCGAATTAATTGTACCTGTAAATGTCTCAACTACGGCAGTACCACCATTGATGGTATACTGCACATCAAATCCGGTCTGCGGACTGGCTCCAAAGTTTTTAATATTCACTGAAATAGTTTCCATCCCCAATCCCGAACCACTCATTGGAGCGGTAATTTCAAGGGCTCCAACATCGTCCGATAGTAAGTGAGTTACCTGCTTTGTAAATGCGTCGTTCGTTGTGAACTCATCGCCTGCCAAATTAGTACTCACCTCAATAGCATAGGTTTGTCCGGAAGTAGAAAGATCCACCGTTTGTGCAAAGGTGTAAGTATCGGTTTGATTCGCATTGATCGTTCCTGTGAAGGTTTCGCTGGCCAGCAAATTGCCATCCACGCGAAGTTCCAGCGGAATATTGG
Source organism: uncultured Flavobacteriaceae bacterium (assembly GCA_963807685.1). GTDB lineage: Bacteria > Bacteroidota > Bacteroidia > Flavobacteriales > Flavobacteriaceae > Aureisphaera. Next base: position 12,318 of record CAWECU010000015.1, read on the forward strand.
TTTGTGAGGCAGAACCGAAATTACGTATAGTAACTTCCACCGTTTCCGCATTCGTCAAAATTCCATTAACGGGCTGAATAATATCACTAATTCCCACATCGGCAGTAAATCCGCCACTTAGGGAAAAGGAAGCGACTTGTGTTCTCCATTGATTATTTGCTGAAAAGAATTCGGCGGTATGCCAAAACGTGAAATTATTCGGATCCATGGTAAGATGGGAGTAATCTCCAAATCGATTCGAGAAGGTTTGCACCCCTACGCCGTCGACGATGGTAGTTTCGGCCACGGTCATTTGACCCAATGGGTCACCGTCAAATCTTCCGGTATATCGAATTCCAACGGGCAGCGTTCCACTGGCGATATTGAATCCCATTCCAATGTTTCCGGCCGCATCCATGGCAGCACTTCCCATAAAACGACTGTTGCCGTCTGCAGGGGCATAAGTACCTTCCTGATAAACCGTCCAGGGATTGGAACTGTCATTTCTTAGTTCAATCCAACGCACCCCGGAAGTATCATTTCCGTCGATATCGGTATTAAAAGTGATCACCCAGGAATTATGGGTGCCAAAACTTCGATAATTCGCTGCGAATGAAATAATACCACCAATCATATCAATTTTCTGGGCCGTTCCGGGTTGCGCTACATCACCCGAACCAAAAGGCGCGAACACCGAATTGAACGGATCGGTAGGAATTTCCAGTGCCGTCGAAATAGTCGAATTTCCAATGGTCACCCAATCTACATCGATCTCCCAAACTTTCAAATGATCAAAGCTAACACCAGACCAGCCGTCATCCTGAAGATACACAATATAGCCGGGCACATTTGCAGGAAAAGAAGTTCCTAATAAGTTTGCCGGTTCCGGGCTAAGAACGGTATTCGTATTCTGAACCGAACCAGGAAGCGGAAATCCAACAATTTGAGGGTTGGGATCTCCTGCAAGAATGACATCTCTTTCAATAGCGTACACCTTGTTGGCACCACCCTTATTGGCGGTTAAGTAATAGCCATCAGGCCAAACGCTGTAATGCGGATAATCGGGAAAGGCATCCAATGAAAACTGATAGACATTATAGGCACCTGTAGGATCATTGGTATCGGAAACACCAATGGCCAGGGAATTCGACAAAGATCCGAATTCACTCACAAAATACCGATCGGCCAATTGATCATAGAGAATAATGGGGTCTCCCGAATTGGACGGAATTCCTAAAAACGTACCCAAGGCAATAGGACCGGCAACCAGAGTACCCGTCTTATCGAATATTTTAACAATGGAATTGACCGAGTGAACATAGTGGTTTGGCCCTACCGCACCGGTAGGATCTGGAGGAACGGCTCCCGATTCTGACGAGGAAGCGCCGATAAAGTTTTCTTCCAACGCATAGCTGTGTATGCCCCCCACCGTTGTTTGGGCGTTGGTATCTTTGCCATTGGGAAGGGCGTCATCATTGACCTGCGCGTTGTAGCGAGAACGGTTCGGGAAAATGGTAAGCGTTTTTGGATCCATGTTGGGATTATTCTCAACAGTAGGATAATCGCGCAATGGCATGGTTTTTCCAATAAAGGTTCCTACGATAACTTCGGTAGGAGGAAATTTCTCTTGTGCAAACAAACTACTGCTCACAAGGATCGTCAAAGCAAAAAATAAGTATTTGATTTTCATGGGTAAATTTTTAAGACAGTTCATGATTAACTCCTGCTAAGATAAAATTAATAATCCACAAAGCTTGATTCAAAATCTCATCAAAAACTCACTTTCCCCTTAAAAGCGTGATCAAAGACATCCCTTGATCTTAGTTCCAACCAAAAAAAATGGCGGCCAAAAAGCCGCCATTTAGTATATATATGTGAACTTATTTAACGATAATCCTCGCCGTTTTAAAGGCGGTGGTCGTTTGCCCACCCATCTTTAAGAGATAGACTCCGCTGGACATTTTAGACATATCCAGGTTCAATTTATACGCATTGCCAATTCTGGGAACTCTTTTATTGAATCCAACTTCTTGTCCCAGGATGTTGTAAACTCCCATAAAGACTCCTCCGTCAAAATCGGTTACCAATGAAATCTCAAATTGGTTATTCGGTAAGGTGGTTACGATGAAGTCTGAATTAGAAATGGCTGTATCATTAACACCCAAATCACCAATATTCGCCGTATAGTCTTCCGTTTCTCCATATTGGGTCGTGGCACAAGCATCGTTAGGTACCGGTGCCTGCCAGTTACTCTTTACTCGCATTCTGTGCTCACCAGTTGCAGCTCCTGCTGGTACTGTAAGCGTAACAGTCTCTGTGTAGGTTCCGGCACCTTGTCCCGGGGCGATCACAAAGTTGGGTACCACAATCTCATTGGCGGCAAAGCTAAAGTTATCATTAAAGTCGATCCAAACAATTACGTTTTGATCTCCATAACCGGTTGTAAACGTGATATCGTACGTACTTCCCGGAGCCAAATTGGCTATCTGGCTGGTGAAATCTCCATATCCTTCGCAACCGGAAACGTTGTTGATCTCTGCTACTGAAACCAATTGGAAGCCATCACCAAAGGAACAATCCATAGCGGGCTGGCAAAATTCATTCTCAATAGTTACCGTAGCTTCATCATTACTACTCTCCTGGTCTCCCGTTAAGGAAGTAGAAGCCACAATGGTGTAAGTTCCTATCTGCGTGAAATCACCTTGAGTTGCAAAATCGAAGACCACCTCTTCTTCAGAATTGATCGTTGCCGTAAAAGTTTCAACTACGGCAGTACCGCCATTGATGGTGTACTGTACGTCGAATCCGGTCTGTGGGCTTGCACCAAAGTTTTTAATATTGACGGAAACCGTTTCCATTCCCAAATTAGAACCACTGGTGGGAGCCGTAATTTCGAGGGCTCCAACGTCGTCGGCCAACAGGTGGGTAACATTCTTGGTGAAAGCATCATTATTTGTAAATTCATCGCCTGTAAGATCAGTGCTCACTTCTATGGCATAGGTTTGCCCGGCTGTTGATAGGTCAACGGTCTGAGTAAAGGTGTAAGTGTCGGTTTCGTTCGCATTAATCGTTCCGGTAAAGGTTTCGGTCGCGAGCAGGTTGCCGTCAACTCGTAATTCCAAGGGAATATTACTTTGTGAAGCTGATCCAAAATTTCGGACAGTTACCTCAACAGTCTCAGCATTGGTTAAAATACCATTGGTAGGTTGATCAATACTACTTACACCCACATCGGCTGTGAAACCACCACTTAAGGAGAAAGAAGCGATTTGTGTTCTCCATTGGTTATTGGAAGAAAAGTAGTCCCCAGTGTACCAAAAGGTAAAATTATCGGGATCCATTGTCATGTGTGAGTAATCACCATACCTATTACTATTGGTTCGTACACCCGGTCCATCTATAATGGTGGTTTCGGCAACGGTCATCATTCCCAAAGGATCTCCGTCAAAACGACCCGTATATCTCAATGCAGGCGCTAAATCGTTACTTCCCACCGTGTATGCCAAGCCAATATTACCGGCGGCATCCATCGCTGAACTACTCATCACACGGCTATGGCCATCGGCGATCGAATAGGTTCCTTCCTGGAAAATAGTCCAGGGGTTCGTCGAATCATTTCTCAATTCGATCCAACGAATTCCACCGGTCAGGTTTCCATCAATAAAGGTATTGAAAGTAATCAACCATGAATTATGCGTCCCGAAGGGTCTGTAGTTAGCGCCAAATGAAATGATTCCACCATGGGCCGCAAGTCGTTGACTGGTTCCGGGTTGAAATAAAGCACCGTTTCCGTTACCAAACAATTCACCGGCGTCAAAAGGATCGGTTGCAATCTCCAAGGGAGCCGAAATAGTTGAATTGGCCGTATTGTTCCAATCCATATCAATTTCCCATACTTTTAAATGATCAAAACTTACACCTCCCCAGGCATCATCCTGAAGGTAAGTGATATATCCGGGAACAGAAGTATCCACAGTAGTTCCCAAAAGGTTTGCAGGTTCCGGGCTCTTTACCTGATTAGGATTCACTACAACCCCCGGGAGGCTAAAAATTAAAATTTGAGGAGAACCTCCTCCTATAAGCATTTCGTCTCTTTCCATAACAAAACCACGTGTAGTCTGTCCATTAAGATTAACTGTTCCGTAGTAACCGTCATGCCAAACACCGTAGTGCGGATAATCGGGGAAACCGCTAAACTGATATTGGTAAACATTATAAGTTCCTGTTGGATCACTGGTTGTAGAAACTCCAATCGCCAAAGAGTTGTTTAGCGATCCGAATTCACTTACTACCCAGCGATCTGCCAGCTGGTCGTATAACACAATGGGATCTCCGTTATTAGAAGGAATTCCCAAAAAAGTACCCAAATTCACAGGCCCAAGTAATAAGGTGCCGGTTTTGTCAAATATTTTTACCAATGAATTCACCGAGTGAACATAGTGGTCTGGCCCAACGGCTCCGGTTGGATCGGGTGGAAAAAATCCAGATTCGGACGCAGAGGCACCAATGAAGTTTTGTTCCAGAGGCTGAGCGACAATTCCTCCCGGTTCGGTTTGTAAATTCTGAATAACCGTTGTGGTCGTATTTGGCTCCTGAACTGTATTCGACTCGTTAGGAACCATTGTCATTGTCCTGGGGTCCGAAAAGTCGTTGTCCATTGTAGGAACATCTCTCAGCGGGATGGATTCTCCAATAAAGGTTCCTGTAATAATTTCCGTAGGCGGAAAAGTTTCTTGCGCAAAAAGACTCCCACTCATCGTGACAAGCAGCGCTAATAGTAGATTTTTAATTTTCATGGTAAATAGTTTTGGTCTTTAATTTTAGTGGACGCAATATAGTAATTTATATTCAACCTGAACGCTGGGAAAACCTCATGAAAAACTCACTTTTAAGCCCCATTGGCCGCTTCTGAAGGGATTTACAGCAAGTGGTAAAATGGAAACCTTGATTCGCTGAACCAAATTCTTTAGAGGTAATTCAGAAAAAAAACAAAAAAAAATGGCGACTCAAAGCCGCCATTTTAAGTATACATGCTATGTAATTACTTCACAATAATTCTTGCCGTTCTGAAAGAGGTCGTCGTATGTCCTCCCATTCGAAGAAGATACACCCCGCTCGCCATTTTGGACATATCCAAATTCTGACGATAGGCGTTATTGATTTTAGACACCTTTTTCTCGAAACCTACTTCCTGGCCTAATATGTTGTAAACCCCTAGAAAAACCCCTTCATCATAATCGGTTATCATAGAGATTTCGAATTGGTTATTTGGCAAAGACACTACCTGGAAATCAGATTCAGCAATCGCCACATCATTGATTCCCAACTCTCCAATATTTGCCGTATAATCTTCAGTCTCACCTCGATCTCCAACCTCACAAGCGTCGGCCGAAACCGGAGTTTGCCAGCTACCCTTTACTCTCATTCGGTGCTCTCCTACATCTGCTCCGGCTGGAATAACCAAATCAACAGTCTCGGTATGAGGGCCCGTATTTTGTCCGGGAGCTATTTCGAAATTCGGAACTACGATCTCATCACTCGTGAATACGGAATCGTCATTAAAATCGATCCAAACTTGCGTCCACATGCGGCCGTAACCAACGGTAAATGTAATGTCATAGGTTCCACCCGGTGCCATGGAGGCAATTTGACTGGTGAAGTCTCCATAACCTTCACATCCGGAAGTATTATTTATTTCACGCACGGAAACCAATTCGAAACGACGCCCAGCCTCACAATTGGGAGCCGGCATGCAAAATTGATTTTCAATAATAGCGGTAACCTCATCATTTGATGCTTGTTGATCTCCGCTCAAATCGGTTGAAACCGCTACGGTATAAGTATCGACCGCTGTAAAATCTCCTTGAGTAGCGAAGTCATAGACCATTTCTTCTTCAGAATTAAGTGTACCCGTGAACGTCTCTACCACGGCTGTACCCCCATTAATCGTGTACTGAACGTCGAAATTGGACTGGGTAGTCGCACCAAAGTTTTTAATATTCGCTGAAATGGTTTCCATCCCTAATCCAGGTCCGCTCACAGGGGCCGTTATTTCGGTAGTACCTACATCATTGGCGAATAAGCTGGAGACTTCCTTCGTAAAAGCGTCATTGTTTGTGAATTCATCACCACTCAAATTGGTGGCTACTTCAATGGTATACGTCTGTCCTGCATTCGACAAATCTACAGTTTGTGTGAAGGTGTAATTTGTGGTTCCGTTTGCATTGAGGACGCCTACAAAATTTTCGGACGCCACCAGATTCCCATCAACTCTCAACTCCAAAGGAATAGTGGTCTGTGTTGATAAGCCATAATTGCGAATGCTCACTTCTACCGGTTCGGCGTTTGTTAATATTCCGTTATTCGGCTGAACAATGTCTGCAATTCCTACATCGTTAGCGAATCCACCCGATAAACTAAAGGCGGCAATCTGTGTTCTCCATTGGTTGTTCGATGAAAAATAATCTGCCGTATACCAGAATGTAAAGTTATTCGGGTCCATGGTCATGTGCGCATAATCCCCGTATCGGTTGGTATTGGTTCGTACCCCAGGACCATCGATGATCACGGTTTCGGCAACCGTCATCATTCCCAAGGGATCACTTGCAAAACGACCGGTATAGCGCAAGGAAGGGGCTAAATTAACACTACCCGTTGTATACCCCATGGCAATATTGCCTGCGGCATCCATGGCAGCACTACTCATTAAACGACTATGGCCATCGGCAATCGAATAGGTTCCTTCCTGATGAATCGTCCAGGGATTCACCGCGTCATTACGCAATTCGACCCAACGAATTCCTCCCGTTTGATTTCCATCAATAAAGGTGTTGAAGGTGATCAACCACGAGTTATGTGTTCCGAAAGGTCTGTAATTGGCGGCAAATGAAATAATACCTCCATGACCCGCCAAACGCTGACTAGTTCCAGGTTGTCTTAAAGCACCATTACCATTTCCAAATAATTCACCCGCGTCAAATGGATCGGTTGCAATTTCCAAAGGAGCCGAAATAGTTGAATTGGCCGTATTGACCCAATCCATATCGATCTCCCATACTTTTAAATGATCAAAGGATACCCCGCCCCAGGCATCATCCTGCAGGTAGGTAATGTATCCCGGTGTAGATGGATCGAAGGTAGTTCCTAGAAGGTTCGCTGGCTCCGGACTCTTCACCTGGTTGGGATTGACCACAACTCCTGGAAGGTTAAATATGAGTATTTGTGGAGTAGCTCCTCCTGCTAACATCTCATCTCTTTCCATCACAAATCCACGTGTGGACTGTCCGCCAAGATTTACGGTTCCGTAGTAACCGTCATGCCAAACTCCGTAATGAGGGTAATCGGGGAATCCGGGGAAAGTGTAGTCCCAAACATTGTAAGCACCGGTTGGATCACCGGATACTGAAACTCCAATGGACAATTCATTGTTCCCGTTGCCAAATTCACTTACAATCCAGCGATCCGCTAATTGATCATACAATACAATGGGGTCTCCGTTATTAGATCCATTGCCTAAAAAGCTGGATAAACTAACCGGGCCCAGCAATAGCGTTCCCGTTTTATCAAATATTTTCACCAGTGAATTTACAGAATGCAGGTAGTGATTAGGACCTACGGCACCTGTTGGATCTGGTGGTAAAAATCCCGATTCTGACGCAGATGCACCGATAAAGTTTTGCTCTATAGGCTGCGCGATAATAATTCCGGGTTCCGTCTGTAAATTTTCAATTATAGTCGTAGTGGTGTTGGGTTCCGGAGTTGTGGTAGATTCGTTACGTATTACCGTTATTGTCTTCAGATTTCCGCTTTCACCTCTAACGAAGGTTGGGAAATCCCTTAATGGAATGGTCTGTCCTTTATAGGTTCCCGTTATTATATCTGTTGGAGGAAATGTGTCCTGAGCAAATAAACTACCGCACAAAACAACGGCTATTGCAAATAGTAGATTTTTCAATTTCATAGATTCAATATTTAGTTTTAATATTCAAAGTCTGCAAGATAACACATAATATACATATTGTTCATGGGTGAAAAACTCACTAAAATCTCATTTTTAATTCCTTACGGAAGCCTGTACAACTTTCCTTCACATTTTATTCAAAATTAACTACCTTTGCGCTTTAAAATTTGACTCAAAAACAGATACGAATGATTCACTTTTTTGGAGACGTAAAAAACACCGTTTTTGCTGTCCAAACTCCGGGTAAAATTTCAGAAGAAAACAATAGAAAATTGGAATGGTTATTTGGCAACCTACCAAACATAGAGCAGTCCGCAATAGCGGATTTTTTTATTGGTCCCCGTGCTGCTATGATCACACCCTGGAGTACCAATGCTGTGGAAATTACCCAGAACATGGGCATTGATGGTATCCTGCGTATTGAAGAGTTCCATCAGGTAGCTGAAGGGTTTACAGACTTCGACCCTATGTTGTCGCAAAAATACCCCTCCCTGAATCAGGAAATCTTTACCATTCATATCCAACCCGAACCCATTCTTGAGATCGACGACATCGCAGCATATAACGCGAAGGAAGGACTCGCTCTGAATACCGATGAAATCGAATACCTCGAAAACCTTTCAGCAAAATTAAATCGGAAATTAACCGATAGCGAAGTGTTTGGTTTCAGTCAGGTCAATAGTGAACATTGCCGCCACAAGATCTTCAATGGTACTTTCGTGATCGATGGCGAAGAAATGCCAAGTTCACTGTTCAAGTTGATCAAAAAAACCTCGAAGGAAAACCCACAAGGAATTGTGTCCGCTTATAAGGACAACGTTGCATTTATTGAAGGCCCGAAAGCCATGCAGTTTGCTCCAAAAAGTGCAGAAAAACCCGATTTCTATAAAAAATCCACTTATGAAAGTGTGATCTCCCTCAAAGCCGAAACACATAACTTTCCTACGACGGTTGAACCTTTTAACGGTGCTGCTACCGGTAGTGGTGGAGAAATAAGAGACCGCCTGGCGGGTGGAAAGGGTTCATTACCGCTGGCTGGAACTGCTGTTTATATGACTTCCTATTCGCGGCTGGACGAGAACCGACCCTGGGAAAAAGGTATGAAAGAGCGAGACTGGTTATACCAAACCCCTATTGATATATTGATCAAGGCCAGTAATGGTGCTTCAGACTTTGGAAACAAATTTGGACAGCCACTCATTACGGGATCGGTCCTAACGTTTGAGCACGAGGAAGAGGCCCGGAAACTGGGCTTCGATAAGGTGATCATGCTGGCCGGTGGTATTGGCTACGGAAAAAAATCACAAGCCTTAAAAGATACGCCTGCCAACGGAGATCAGATCGTCATTTTGGGCGGAGAAAATTATAGAATTGGAATGGGTGGAGCGGCTGTTTCCTCTGCGGATACGGGCGAATTTTCCAGCGGAATCGAACTCAACGCCATTCAACGTTCCAATCCCGAAATGCAAAAACGCGCCGCCAATGCGATTCGCGCTATGGTGGAAAGCGAAATAAATCCCATTGTATCCATTCATGACCACGGAGCCGGCGGACATCTCAACTGTTTGAGCGAGTTGGTGGAAGATACTGGTGGAGCCATCGACCTGGATAAATTGCCGGTGGGCGATCCTACCCTTTCCGCCAAGGAGATTATTGGAAATGAATCCCAGGAACGTATGGGACTGATCATTGGCCCAAAAAATATCGAAATGCTGCAAAAAATAGCAGCTCGTGAACGCTCGCCCATGTATCAGGTAGGCGAGGTCACCGGAGATCACCATTTTTCTTTTAAAAGTGAATCCACTGGTGATACACCTATGGATTTTGCCCTGGAGGATATGTTTGGAAGCTCACCCAGTACCATCATGAAGGATAGGACAGTCACCCGAAATTATAAAGCCGCACAATACGATGTTTCGAAGCTTAAATTGTATTTGCAGCAGGTATTGCAGCTGGAAGCGGTTGCTTGCAAGGACTGGCTTAACCAATAAGGTGGACCGATGCGTAGGTGGATTGGTCGCCAAACAGCAATGCGCTGGCCCGCTTCAATTGCCCTTGAACAATTGTGGTGTTATGGCCATGGATTATAATGGTAAAGACGGGATTGCCACCTCTATTGGCCATTCCCCGCTAAGTGCTCTTGATTGATCGCTACGGCCGGATCCCGGAATTCGATTACCGAAGCACTGACCAATATCGTTTGGGCTCCCATGAAGGATGGATTGCAAAGCGTATCGCTTTCAGCCAACTGGATGTGGCCCTGCAATAATGAAGGAGAAGACGCTCGTTTGTACGAAGCGGTAAAAGGGGTCAGTGACTTTGCGATCGGCCTGGGGATCAATGTCCCCACCGGAAAGGATTCACTTTCTATGAAACAGAAATACAAGGATGCAGAAGTCATTGCCCCGGGAACGGTGATTATTTCGGCGGCAGGGCATTGTAAAGACGTTCGGAAAGTGGTAGAACCTGTCCTGCAAAAAGATGCAGGAAGTATCTATTATATCAACATTTCTCAAGATGATTTTAAATTAGGCGGTTCTTCTTTTGGACAAGTGCAGAATACCATTGGAAACGAAGCCCCAACCGTAAAAGATCCGGCTTATGTAAAATCGGTGTTTAATACCCTCCAGCAGTTGATCTCGGAAGAGAAAATAGCCGCCGGGCACGACGTGGCTTCGGGAGGATTGATTACCACACTTCTGGAGATGTGTTTTGCAGATGTGAAATTGGGAGCACCGTCTGGATCTATCGGGATTGGGGGAAGAAGATTCTGTAAAACTATTGTTTTCTGAAAATTGCGGAGTGGTTTTTCAGGCTTCGGAAGATGCCGAAGTAGAAAAATTGCTGAGCAAAAACAGTGTCGATTTTAAAAAGATTGGGGTTGTTTCTGAAGTACCTCTGCTTCAGCTAAAAAATGGAGAAGAACATTTTAGCTTTGACATCGCCGAAACCAGGGACACTTGGTACAAAACTTCGTATTTGCTCGATCAAAAACAAACCGCGGGATCACTTCCGAAGGAACGCTACGACAACTATAAATTACAACCATTACGCTATAAATTCCCCGATCATTTTAACGGTAAACTACCGGTTTCGGCTACATTTTCGGCCAAGCAACGTACGTTCAAAGCCGCGATCATTCGAGAAAAGGGAAGTAATAGCGAACGCGAAATGGCACATGCCATGTACCTTGCAGGCTTTGATGTGAAAGACGTCCACATGACCGATTTGATCGAGGGGCGAGAAACTCTGGAAGATATTCAATTTATTGGTGCTGTGGGAGGATTCTCCAACAGTGACGTGCTGGGTTCCGCCAAGGGATGGGCCGGGGCGTTTATGTACAATGAAAAGGCGAAAACGGCTCTTAAAAAGTTCTTTGAAAGAGACGATACCCTTTCGGTAGGAATCTGCAACGGTTGTCAGTTATTTTTGGAATTAGACCTAATTAATCCGGAGCACAAGCAGCTGGCAAAAATGCACCACAACGATTCCCATAAGCATGAAAGTGCTTTTACGAGCGTAAAAATTCAGGAAAACAACAGTGTAATGTTATCCACACTTGCGGGAACCACTATCGGCGTTTGGGTGAGTAACGGAGAAGGGAAATTTAACCTCCCCATGCCGGAAGATCACTACCACATTGTGGCGAAATATGGATACGAAGGCTATCCTTCCAGTCCCAACGGCAGTGATTATAACACTGCCATGATGTGCGACAGGACCGGTCGTCATTTGGTGACCATGCCCCATATTGAACGATCCATGTTCCAATGGAATTGGGCACATTATCCCAAGGGTAGAAACGATGAGGTTTCTCCCTGGTTGGAGGCGTTTGTGAATGCGAGGAATTGGTTGGAGCACAAATAAGGATTGTTATATCGATCGCAACCAGATATCATTAAAATCTCACATTCGAGTACCAATTGCAAGATGTAAGTTATCTTTGTATTCGTTGACCTACGTATTTACATACTAAAATACCCAAAAATGAAACATTTTTTAGTCGCTCTTTTTCTCCTAATATCTGCAATGGGTTTCACCCAGGAAACGCAGGAAATTTACCAACGTGCAAAAATCTCATATTCGCAATCAGAGGATTTGTCCAGACTGGCGTCCTTAGACATTCCCGTTGAGCACGGAATTCATAAAAAGGGATTTTTTATTATATCTGAATTTTCTATTTCTGAATTGGATCGCGCCCGGCAAAACGGGTTTCAGGTGGATGTGATCATCGAAGATGCAAAAGCCTTCTTCCTGGCAGAAAACGCAAAGAATCTCCCAACACGCGAATACAATCCCAGTTGTGACGGGACAGGAAACTCCTACGATACCCCTGCCAATTTCAATTTGGGTTCCATGGGTGGTTATTTGACCTATCAGGAATTGCTGAACGAATTGGATGAAATGGCGGCCTTATATCCCAACCTCATCACTTCAAAACAAAATGTCCATAATTTTTTAACCGAAGGACAACCGGACAATTCAACTACACCTTCCATAGGTGGTAACGCGATACAATGGGTTAAGATTAGTGACAACCCAAACAACACCACCGAAGGAGAACCTCAAATTCTCTACACGGCACTGCACCATGCACGCGAACCCGCCGGACTGTCTCAATTGGTCTTCTACATGTGGTACCTGCTGGAGAACTACGACTCCGATCCGGAAATTCAAAGCATTGTCGACAATACCGAATTGTATTTTATTCCCGTGCTCAATCCCGACGGTTACCTCTACAACGAAAAAACAGACCCCAATGGCGGTGGTTTCTGGCGAAAGAACCGAAAAGATGGCTACGGAACCGATTTGAACCGTAATTACGATTACTACATCAACGGTGACCCGAATATGGGTGTCTGGGGAGGTGAAGGAGCATCCAGCGACCCGAACAGTAATACCTACCACGGGCCTTCGCCTTTTTCTGAAATTGAAACCCAGGCGGCCAAATGGTTTGTGGAAAATCACAACTTTGTGATGGCTTTCAACAATCACACTTCCGGAAATCTACTATTATACCCCTACGGCTACACAGACAATGTGCCCACCCCGGAAGATGATCTTTTTCAGGGAATTTCAGGGGAATTGGTTTCCAGAAACGGATTTACGAATATGATCTCAGCAGACCTCTACCCTGCAGCCGGAGACAGTGATGACTTTATGTATGGCACCGTGAATACCCACGATAAAATATACGCCTTCACTCCGGAAATAGGGCCTTCTTTCTGGCCTCCTTCCAACCAGGTCGAGAGTATTTGCAGGAGCATGATGTATTTGAATGTTACTGCTGCGAAAATGGTGAACAATTTTGCCTCAGTGAAAGATACCGCACCCCAATATACGGGTGATAGCGCCTCGGCGAATGCGACCTTCGATATTCGGAGATTGGGTGTTTCAGGTACCGGCGATTTCACCGTGAGTTTGAATCCAATTTCAGCCAATATCACTTCTGCCGGATCTCCTGTGGCCTTTGCCGGCATGGAGGTGCTCGATACTGACAATGGAACCATTGCGTATACCATTGCCGCAGGAACAGAAGCAGGTGATAACATTGTCTACGAGCTCATCGTTAACAATGGTTCCTATGACACTGCAATTACAATCAATAAGAAATTCGGGGAGCTGACCGCTATTTTCAGTGATCCGGGAGACAGCACCAGTGATAATTTTGACAATAATGGATGGGGCACTACCACGGCCACCTTTGTGTCACCTTCGAGCTCCATCACAGACTCTCCGGGTGCCAATTACCCAAACAATACCAACGAGACGATCACGCTAAGCAATCCTGTAGACCTTACCAATGCCAGCGGAGCCAACCTTACTTTCTATGCCAAATGGGAAATCGAAAACAATTACGACTATACCCAGGTGGAAGTTTCTATTGATGGCGGGAACAGCTGGACGCCGCAATGTGGACAATATACCAACGAAGGTAGTTCGAACAATGCTCAGCCCACAGGAGAACCCTTATACGACGGAGTGCAAAATGACTGGGTCTTTGAGCAGATCGATTTAAGTGATTACCTGGGCGAAGAGATTTTGGTGCGCTTCCAATTGGTTTCCGATAACGGACTGCGTGCGGATGGTTTCTATTTTGACGATCTGGAGATCAACGTCGTTGGAGACATAATTTTGAGTGCGAGTGATACCGTAGCTTCTCAATTTGTGGTATATCCCAATCCGGTTCAGAATGTACTGAACATCACCACCCCACAGGAAAATTATACCCTGGCATTGTATACCATTCAGGGACAATTGATTAGCAGCTCCGAAAATAACAACGGTTCTCAAACGGTTGATTACAGCGAATTGGCAAGCGGAATTTATCTCTTAAGATTGACTTCTTCGGAAGCGTCCGAGACGTTGCGAATTGTGAAGCAATAAGTTTTTCAGAAAAAATATCATATCCTGAAAATGGAGTCCAAAACCGGACTCCATTTTTTGTACCCACTAAAAAAACCGAATAATTTTTCCTAATTTGCAAGTCTGTAAAAACTCGACTATGACCGATGTAAAAAGACTTTTCGATTTTCCTTATTACCAGCTGGAGAAATACCCACAGGAGACTGCCCTGGTCACAAAAGTGAACGGAGAATGGATAAAAACATCGACTCAGGAATATATCGATAAGGCAAATGCGATAAGTCGGGGATTGATCAAATTGGGGGTTGAACCAAATGACAAGATCGCGATTATTTCCATGACCAACAGAACCGAATGGAATATATGTGACATTGGTATTTTACAGACCGGAGCACAGGACGTACCTATTTATCCAACCATTAGTGAAGAGGACTACGCGTATGTACTAAACCATAGTGAATCCAAATTTTGTTTTGTATCCTGTAACGAAGTACTCGCGAAAATTGAAAACATTAAAGCATTGGTTCCAACACTGCAGGGAGTTTACTCCTACGACGTAATAGGTAGCTGCAACAATTGGAGCGAGGTTATAAAATTGGGTAACGATAATCCCGATCTTCAGGCCGAAGTGGAGCGACGCAAAGCAGCGGTAAATGAAGATGACCTGGCCACTTTGATATACACTTCAGGAACTACCGGAAAACCCAAAGGGGTGATGCTGAGTCACAAGAATATTACCAGTAATGCAAAATATAGTAAAGACAGACTGCCTATCGATCTGGGGTCCTCCAAAGCACTTAGCTTTTTACCGGTCTGTCATATCTATGAGCGCATGCTCTTATATATGTATCAATATTGTGGTGTGAGTATTCATTTTGCCGAAAGTCTGGAAACCATCAGCGATAACTTGAAAGAAATACACCCGCAAGTGATGACCGCTGTGCCTCGCTTACTGGAAAAGGTATACGACAAGATCGTCGCCAAAGGTTCCGACTTGACCGGAATCAAAAAGAACCTCTTCTTTTGGGCGGTGAATCTGGGTCTTAAATGGGAACCTTATGGCCAAAACGGAGCCTGGTATGAATTTAAACTGAAAATCGCACGCAAGTTGATCTTCAGCAAATGGAAAGAAGCCCTGGGAGGCGAATTAAAGGCAATTGCTTCCGGAAGTGCCGCTTTACAACCACGATTGGCAAGGGTATTCAATGCAGCCGATTGCCCGGTGATGGAGGGCTACGGACTCACGGAAACATCTCCCGTGGTCACGGTAAATGATATGCGCAACGGAGGTTTTAGAATAGGCACCGTTGGAAAAGCTCTGCCAGAGACCGAAATAAAAATCGCTGAAGATGGCGAAATCCTCATCAAAGGCCCTCAGGTAATGCAAGGGTATTATAAAGACCCGGAGCAGACGGCCGAAGTAATGAAAGACGGCTACTTCCACACCGGAGATATCGGCGAGGTCGACGGCGATGGCTTTCTGAAAATAACCGACCGTAAGAAATCGATGTTCAAAACAAGTGGAGGGAAATACGTAGCACCCCAACTGTTGGAAAATGCCATGAAACAATCCCATTTTATTGAACAAATACTTGTGGTTGGTGATGGAGAAAAAATGCCGGCAGCCTTGATACAACCCAACTGGGAATGGATTTCCGAATGGTCCGACAGAAAAGGAAAGGGCATATCAAAAGACCCGAAGGAAGCCGTCAATGACGAAAAATTGATCAGACGCATCCAAAAAGAAGTCGATTTCTACAACGAACGCTTTGGCAAATGGGAGAAAATAAAGACCTTCCAACTTACCCCGGACGTTTGGAGCATTGAAGGTGGGCAACTTACACCTACCATGAAAGCCAAACGAAAAGTCATTAAAGAGATGTATAAAGATCTCTATGAAAAATTATACGACCGAGTTTCGTAGAGTTTTGTTACCAACATTTGTTACTTAAAGAGACAGTCGTGCGCTGTCTTTTTAATTTTGAACAATCAACAAAGAAATACGAGTTGTGAAGTATTTCACTATAACTTCAGAATTATACATTTAGAATAAAAAACGAGAGCTATGAATTGATTCCTTCGCATACATATTTTTTATCTATTTACTATGCACGCATAACATTTTTTAGTATCTTTGGTTGCTGCAATTAAAAATTGAATTCCATTGAAAGAAAAAACTATAGATTATATCCTTCGTTCCACCTGGATGAGCGTCCAGAAAATGTATAACGAGGAGGCCGGTAAAAAAGGCAGCACCATGGCAACGGGATTCGCTTTAATTAGCATTGATCCTGAAGAAGGAACTCCGTCTACGGCTCTAGGGCCAAAAATGGGAATGGAGGCCACAAGCCTATCGCGTACCTTAAAATCTATGGAAGAAAAAGGGTTGATAGAACGAAAACCAAACCCGTTGGACGGACGAGGAGTTTTGATCCATTTGACTCCCTTCGGAATAGAAATGCGCGAATTTTCAAAGAATGTAGTACTGCGTTTTGACGAAGCGGTGCGCGAGCACGTTTCCGAAGAAGACTTAAAAACGTTTAAAAAGGTCGCCAACACTATGTTGGAATTGATCAACAACAAAAAAATATACACCTCCGAAAAAAACATCGCATAATATGTCGCAGAGAAGAATAAATAAAGTAGCGGTTATAGGCTCCGGAATTATGGGAAGCGGAATTGCTTGTCATTTTGCCAATATTGGAGTGGAAGTCCTGTTACTCGATATTGTCCCGCGGGAACTGAATGATAAAGAAAAAGCTCAAGGTCTCACTTTGGAGAGCAAGCCGGTGCGTAATAGATTCGTGAATGATGCGCTTATGGCTTCCATCAAATCGAATCCGGCACCACTGTATCACAAGAAATTTGCCAGTCGCATCACCACGGGAAATCTTGAGGATGATATCGCCAAAGTCGCTGAAGTAGACTGGATCATCGAAGTGGTCGTAGAACGTCTTGACATCAAACAACAGGTGTTCGAAAATCTGGAAAAACACAGAACCGCGGGTACCTTGATCACTTCCAATACTTCGGGTATTCCTATCAAGTTTATGAGTGAGGGACGTAGCGATGATTTTCAGAAGCATTTCTGCGGAACGCATTTCTTCAACCCTCCGCGATATTTAAAATTATTTGAGATAATTCCGGGGCCAAATACTTCTCCCGAAGTACTCGATTTTCTAAATGGATACGGGGAACAATTTCTCGGGAAAACCTCGGTCATTGCAAAGGATACCCCTGCATTTATTGGGAATCGTGTTGGTATCTTCGGAATACAAGCGCTATTCCACCTCGTGAAGGAGATGGGATTGACCATCGAAGAAGTGGACAAATTAACGGGTCCGGTCATTGGTCGCCCAAAATCGGCTACCTTCCGAACCGTGGACGTAGTAGGGCTGGACACTTTGGTGCATGTGGCCAACGGAATCTACGAGAATTGCCCGAATGACGAAGAGCACGAACTCTTTAAACTTCCCGATTTTGTCAACACGCTTGATGGAAAATAAGTGGCTGGGAAGTAAAACCGGACAGGGATTTTATAAAAAGGTGAAAGCCGAAGACGGTAGCAGTCAAATTCTGGGACTCGATCTCGACAGTCTGGAATACCGCCCAGGTAAAAAGGCCTCCTTCCCTACCCTTGAACTCACCAAATCTGTGGATAGGGTCATTGATCGTTTCCCCATACTGGTAGGAGGAAAAGATAAAGCCGCAGAATTCTACAGAAAAAACTTTGGCGCTATGTTCGCTTACGCAAGCAAACGAATTCCGGAGATCACAGACGAGTTTTACAAGATCGACGATGCGATGAAAGCCGGGTTTGGTTGGGAACATGGTCCGTTTGAAATTTGGGATGCCATTGGAGTAACCAAAGGAATTGAGCTGATCAAAGCACTCGATAAGGAACCGGATGCTTGGGTAACAGAAATGCTGAAAACCGGCGTGGATTCCTTCTATTCGGTGAAGGACGGGGCTAGTTATTATTACGATATTCCGAAGAAAAAACACTTGAAAGTACCCGGACAAGACGCGTTTATTATTTTGGATAATATTCGGGAAAGCAAAGAGGTCTTCAAAAATAGTGGCGTTGTAGTGGAAGATCTGGGCGACGGAATCTTAAACGTTGAATTCCAAAGTAAAATGAATAGCATAGGCGGCGATGTTCTGGCAGGTTTGAATACCGCCATCGACATGGCTGAAAAGAATTATGACGGGCTGGTTGTAGGAAACCAGGGCGCCAACTTTTCGGTAGGAGCGAACATTGGAATGATCTTTATGATGGCTGCTGAACAGGAATATGACGAACTGAATGTGGCCGTCAAGTATTTTCAGGACAGCGGTAATGCGCTTGCGTTATTCCTCTATTCCTACGGTTGTTGCTCCACATGGAATGACATTAGGCGGGGGCTGTGAAATGACTTTACATGCCGATCGTGTTGTGGCTGCAGCCGAAAGTTATATCGGACTCGTAGAATTTGGTGTTGGGGTGATACCCGGCGGAGGTGGTTCCAAAGAAATGGCCTTGCGAGCGAGTGACTCCTTTGCACAGGACGATGTGGAATTGAATCGTTTCAGAGAGTATTTTTTAACGATGGCCATGGCCAAAGTATCCACTTCGGCCTATGAAGCATTCGATCTGGATATATCTGAAGCCAGGAAAGGATATTGTAGTTGTAAACCGATCACGTCAAATTGCGACCGCCAAAGCTGTTGCAAGACAAATGGCCGACCACGGCTATACGAAACCTGTGAAACGAACCGATGTTAAAGTGCTGGGTAAACAAGCACTGGGACTGTTTTTGGTTGGAACCGATTCGATGCAAGCCAGCCGTTACATTAGTGAACACGACCAAAAAATCGCAAATAAACTTGCCTGTGTGATGGCCGGCGGAGACCTCTCCGAACCCACTCTGGTGAGTGAGCAATACCTGTTGGATCTGGAAAGGGAAGCTTTTCTCAGCTTGTGCGGGGAACGCAAGACCTTGGAACGTTTGCAACATATGTTACAGAAGGGGAAGCCGTTGAGAAACTAAAAATAGCACAATTTATTCCCCCTTTGAAGGGGGTTAGGGGGATGTTAAAAGCAAATTAATATAGATATATCCTAACACCCCTCTAAATCTCCCCTCAAGGGGAGACTTCAAAAAAGAATTTTCACGATATGACAACAAAAACAGCATACATAGTATCCGCATACAGAACAGCAGTAGGAAAGGCACCCAGAGGAGTGTTTCGATTTAAAAGAGCCGATGAACTGGCTGCGGAGACCATTCAGCACATGATGAAGGAACTGCCTCCACTGGACAAAAAACGAATCGACGATGTGATCGTTGGAAATGCCATGCCGGAAGGCTCTCAAGGATTAAATATGGGACGCCTTATCTCCTTAATGGGACTCGATACTGTGGATGTTCCGGGAATGATCGTCAATCGGTTTTGCTCTTCAGGGGTCGAAACCATTGGTATCGCTACTGCCAAAATTCAGGCGGGAATGGCCCATTGTATCATCGCTGGCGGGTCGGAAAGCATGAGCTCGGTACCTATGTCCGGTTACAAACCTGAGTTGAATTACGATCTGGTAAATTCGGGGCACGAGGACTACTATTGGGGCATGGGCAATACAGCCGAAGCCGTAGCAGACCAATTTAAAGTATCTCGGGAAGATCAGGATGAATTTGCCTACAACAGCCATATGAAAGCCCTCAAAGCGCAGGCAGAAGGTCGTTTTCAGGATCAAATTGTTCCCATAGATGTAGAACAAACCTATATAGATTCCAACGGAAAAAAAGCGACAAAATCATATATCGTAACTGATGATGAGGGTCCTCGAAAAGGAACAAATATAGAGGCTCTGGCCAAATTACGTCCGGTATTCGCCGCAGGCGGTAGTGTAACGGCAGGGAACTCTTCACAAATGAGTGATGGCGCGGCCTTTGTGATGGTGATGAGCGAAGAAATGGTGAAGGAATTAAAACTGGAGCCCATCGCCCGAATGGTCAATTACGCGGCCGCCGGAGTTGAGCCACGCATCATGGGTATTGGACCGGTCAAAGCCATTCCGAAAGCATTACAACAAGCCGGAATGAAACTGGGCGATATCGAACTTATTGAATTGAATGAGGCTTTTGCTTCACAATCGTTGGCTGTGATACGCGAACTGGAGCTCAACCCGGAAATCGTCAATGTGAATGGAGGAGCCATCGCCCTGGGACACCCACTGGGATGCACCGGCGCAAAACTATCGGTACAGCTTTTTGACGAAATGCGCAAACGTAATATGCAAGGAAAGCACGGCATGGTGACCATGTGTGTGGGTACCGGGCAAGGGGCTGCAGGAATTTTTGAGTTTTTGAATTAAGAATCAAGAGCCAAGAATCAAGACAAAAGCGATGCACAATTTTAAGAAACTAAAAATTTGGAAGGAAAGTATGGAATTGGTTTCAGATTCCTACAAATTAACCAGGAGCTTTCCTGATTTTGAGAAATTTGGATTGGCTTCACAAATGAATAGATGTGCTGTAAGTATTCCTTCAAACATCGCAGAAGGTTCCAGTAAAAAAAGTGATGTTCATTTGAACAAATATTTGGAAGTTAGCCTCGGCTCAGCGTTTGAATGGGAAACTCAGCTAATTATAGCGTTGAACGAAGGTTACCTCAAAAAGGAAAATTATAATACTCTTGAAGATAAAATAAAACAAATTCAAAAAATGATATCAAGTTTCCAAAAAGCTTTAAAGTCCTGATTCTTGGCTCTTGGATCTTGATTCGTCAATCCTTAATGATAAAACTATGAACACAATCGATACAAACAAAGAAATCCTTCGCGGAGGCCAATTTCTGGTGAAGGAAACCGCTTGCGAGGATATTTTTACTCCGGAAGACTTTTCCGAAGAACAAAAAATGATGAAAGAAGCGGTCATGGAATTCAATGACCGGGAGATCATTGCGCACAGAGACCGATTTGAAAAGAAAGATTATGCGTTCACCGAAGAATGTATGCGCAAAGCAGGTGATCTTGGGTTTTTGGGCGTTGCCGTTCCCGAGGCCTACGGCGGATTGGGAATGGGCTTTGTCTCTACCCTTTTGACCTGTGATTATATATCCAGTGGAACGGGATCCTTCAGTACGGCTTTTGGAGCCCATACCGGGATAGGCACCTTGCCCATCACCCTTTACGGAACTGAGGCACAATGCCAAAAATACGTGCCAAAACTGGCCACCGGAGAGTGGTTTGGCGCCTATTGCCTTACCGAACCCGGCGCAGGAAGCGATGCCAATAGCGGTAAAACCAAAGCCGTTTTGAGCGAAGATGGTACACATTATAAAATTAGCGGACAAAAAATGTGGATCTCCAATGCGGGTTTCTGCAGTCTGTTTATTGTTTTCGCCCGTATTGAGGACGATAAGAATATCACCGGATTTATCGTAGAGAATGATCCCAAAAATGGTATTACCATGGGTGAAGAGGAGCACAAATTGGGAATACGAGCGTCGTCTACACGGCAGGTATTTTTTAGCGACACTGTAGTTCCCGTTGAAAATATGTTGTCCACAAGAGGCAACGGATTTAAGATCGCGATGAACGCCTTAAACGTAGGTCGAATTAAACTGGCCGGTGCTTGTCTGGACTCTCAAAGACGGGTGACTTCGGCGGCTACCCAATATGCCATTGAACGCAAACAGTTTGGCAGTGCCATCGCTGAGTTTGGTGCCATTAAATCCAAAATCGCTGAAATGGCCACGAGTACCTTTGCTGGTGAATCTGCCTGTTACAGAGCTGCAAAAAATATTGAAGACCGTATTGCTATTCGCATCAGTGAAGGCAACACGCATCAGGAATCCGAATTGAAAGGAGTCGAGGAATACGCCATTGAATGTTCTATTCTGAAAGTGGCTGTTTCCGAAGATATTCAAAATTGTTCCGACGAAGGAATCCAGATCTTCGGCGGGATGGGATTTTCTGAAGACACGCCCATGGAAGCTGCCTGGAGAGATGCCCGAATTGCAAGAATTTATGAAGGAACCAACGAGATCAACCGTATGTTAAGTGTGGGAATGTTGGTCAAAAAAGCAATGAAAGGCCATGTGGATCTGTTAGGTCCGGCGACCGCAGTTGGGAAAGAACTTATGGGGATTCCATCGTTCGAAACTCCCGATTTTTCAGCCCTGCTTTCCGAAGAAAAAAATATGATCGCAAAACTGAAGAAAGTATTTTTAATGGTAGCCGGAGCCGCGGTACAAAAATTTGGACCCGATCTGGAAGAACATCAGCAAATATTAATGGCCGCCAGTGATATCTTAATTGAGATTTATATGGCCGAAAGTGCCATCCTGAGAGCTGAAAAGAACGCAAAACGTTTTGGAGAAGACGCCTGGAAAGAGCAGATCGCCATGGCAAAACTCTACCTGTATCACGCGGTCGATATCATCGATACCAAAGCGAAACTCGCTATTATTTCCTTTGCTGAAGGAGACGAACAGCGTATGATGCTCATGGGACTTAAACGATTTACCAAATATCAAAACATGCCGAACGTGGTAGGATTGAGAAATATGATCGCAGAAAAAGTAGTAGCGGAAAAAAAGTATCCGTTTTAAAAGAAAGATCCGTTCTTTGGATCTTGGTTAGTTAGTTGGAAAACCGTCCTTAGCAATAAGGGCGGTTTTTTTCTTGTTGCACTCAATATTGACCATTTACAATTTTCAAAACTCGCTAAAAATGACTATATTATATGATTAAACATCTGCTGTTCATCTAAAAAAATGTTATGAAATTTCTGCTCCCCACTGCTCTTATGCTCTTGATAACCACTCAGGGTTTTTCACAGGCCCCCCAGGTAATTGGGACAAGTCCCATTGCTCAATCGTTGATAACCGCTCCTGGTGATGCGATCTTTATAATGTTCGATCAACCTCTCAATGAGACCACGGTAACTGCAAATACTTTTCAGGTTTTTGGACGATGGTCTGGTCCCATGGAAGGGACATATAGTTTCCACACTAATTCAACCGTGGTTAAATTTAACCCTGCAAGAGACTTTTTCTATGGCGAATGGATCAGAGTAGGATTATCAAGCGGCATTCAGAATACGGCAGGTACGCCACTTACAAATGGATATAGCTTTAACTATTGGACGAAAGCGTTACCCGCTTCGCTCGATCTGGAGTTAGTGGGGCAGATCGATATGAGACTGGCAGGAGAAGGTCATATAACATGTTATGGGGCCTATGCCGGTGACGTCAATGATGATGAATTTTCAGACCTGGTGGTCATTACCGAAGATTCGGACGATATACGGGTGTTACTTCATGATGGTTCTAATGGTTATGACCCGTTTATAGTTTTTGAATTGCCCCCGATCCAGGGGCCAAGCACTAATGAAGGAGCTGATTTTAATCATGATGGATTGATCGATATAGCCATTGGTAGTACTTATGCTGATCAAGTGAACGTCCTGTTGGGAGACGCCACAACCATTTTTGGCAGCCAATTCAGCTACCAAACCGGTGAAGGTGTTCGGGGACTTACCGTTGCCGACTTGAACGGGGATGGCTGGGAGGATATAGCTACGGCCAATCGTTTCGCCAGTACAGTTTCAATACTCATGAATGATGGAACCGGATCTTTTGAACCGGCAGTAAATATTGAGACGGGATTTGATGGTGAAACTTCCATAGCTGCCACAGACCTTAATGATGATGGCTATATGGATCTGCTCGTGGCAACTCATGACAGTAATAATTTGGTGAGTTTATTGAATGATGGAACAGGAAACTTTACGGTATTCGATTCGGTCTCTGTGGGTGATGGTCCGTGGATGTTAGCAATTGGAGATGTAAACGGTGATGGTTTTGTAGATATAGCGACTGCAAACAGGTTTACCGACGACATTTCAATAGTCAGGACCGATGGCTCCGGTGGACTGCAATTTGATTCGCAATATATCGTAGGTGATTTCCCGGTAGCTATCGATCTGGGTGATATTGATGGAGACGGCGATCTGGATTTTATTTCAAGTAATGTAAGTGAGTCCAATTATGTATTGATGGAGAATGACGGCTCAGGGACTTTTGTGAATCCAAGAATTTATCCCACTGTGCCGAATGGAATGGCTGCGTGCGCCACCATCCACGATAGAAATAATGACGGAGCCATGGACATTACCATGATCGATGAGTCTGAGGATGTTGTTTTATTGTATAACAACACCTTACGTCTTGGCAACGAGGAAGTGTTAACGGATCATGGCTTAACACTATATCCCAACCCTTTTGAAGATGAAATAAATTTTTCGGGGAATCCAACGTATCCATTTGAATTTCGATTGTACGATCTGCAGGGAAGATTGGTGTTTTCTGAAGTGGTGACAGCTAAAAAAACAATTCGGGTGCCAAATATGAAGATGGTGGATGGTTTTTATTTTGCCGAAATTATACAAGAAAATCTGGTGTCACGAACAAGCTTATTGAAAAGTCAGCGTTACTAGTTCAAACCATAACCGAATGAGAAACATATGTACCTGCATGATACTGCTTACTAGTGCTGTCTTACTATCTCAACCCTCCACTGAAGTCTATTTAATGGATCTGGACCTTGTGGAAGAAGATTTCAAAATTACTTCCCTGGGTATCTCCAATTTCAGAAATGTATCCAACGACGCGGGCTACGACAATCAACCCTCCTTTTATAATAGTGAGGTGCTGCTCTTCGCCGGAAATAATGGAGGTCAGACCGATATAGCAAGCTACGACATTCCAAGTAACACAAGAATCTGGGTAAACACTTCGACACCCGGAGGCGAATATTCACCGCAGGTTATGGAATATGAAGATCAAATCGCTGCCGTCCGCCTCGATCCCGACGGCCTTCAGCGTCTTTACAAATACAACTCTAAAACAGGTGCGTCTGAATTATTGATCAATGAATTACAAGTAGCCTACTATGCCTTTTATCGCAGTCATAACAAGGCACTAGTCGCCTCGGTTTTGTCCAATGGGGAATTGGATTTAACGGTTACCAATTTGGAAACCAAAGCCGTAGATACCATTGCCTATAATGTGGGAAGGTCCATACAGGTTTCCGATACACAGAATGTCATGTACACGGCCCAAAATGAAGAGAAAAATTATGAGATCTTTCAATTGGCGATGCTGGACGGACTCGAAAGCTTTTTTGTTTGCCAATTGCCGGTGGGTATCCAGGATTTTGCATTTATTGGGGACAGCAGATTTATCATTGGAAGTGGTTCAAAGTTGTATGTGTACGATCAATTCGGAAGCGGAGATTGGAAGGAAGTGGCGGACCTTTCGGCATATAAAATCAAGAATATCACTCGGCTAGCTGTAAGTCCGAATGGAACTAAACTGGCTCTGGTGGCGGAGCCCATTTCAGAAATAAAAAAATAACAGAAGCTTGTCTTTCTTTTTGTATTTTTAAAGAAAATATAAAGGAATGACCCGACTACTTTTTCCGCTCTTTTTTGCCTTTTGTTGTACAGTTTCCGCCCAAACCGACACTCGTGTCTATGATATCATTTCTAAAGTTTCTTCGGAACGGATTACCGCTGATATCACGACGCTTGCAGGTTTTGGAACGCGACACACTTTGAGCGACACCGTTTCAAACACCCGTGGAATAGGCGCCGCCAGAAGATGGATCAAAGCCGAATTCGATAAAATATCGGGCAATTGCAACAATTGTTTGAATGTTTTTTATCAAAAGGATCTCGTAAAAGCGGAAGACAATCGGCGCATCCCTAGCGATGTTTGGGTCGTCAATGTGGCAGCGGTTCAAAAAGGCACCAAATATCCCAATCGATATATTATCATGAGTGGCGATATTGACTCACGCGTGAGCGACCCCAATAATTTCACAGACGATTCTCCGGGTGCCAATGACAATGCCAGTGGGATGGCGGGAGCGATCGAAGCGGCCCGGGTACTTTCTCAATACAAATTTGAGAACAGTATTGTCTATCTTGGGCTGAGCGGTGAAGAACAAGGATTGTTTGGTGGAAAAGGCTTTGCTCAGTACGCTCTGGATAACAATTGGGAGATCATTGGGGTACTTAATAACGATATGATTGGAAACATTACCGGCGTTGATGGAGTGGTGAGCAATCGGGATTTTCGAATTTTTTCTGAACCCGTCCCACCCACCGAAACTGAAAGGGAACGTGGGCGCCGCAGGTTTTACGGCGGTGAAGTCGACGGAATTTCACGACAACTGGCCCGGTATGTATATAAAACAACGCAAACGTATATGCCCGAAATGAACCCCATGCTCATTTATCGCTTGGATCGTTTTGGCCGCGGCGGGCATCATCGCCCCTTTAATGATGTTGGGTTTCCTGGAATAAGAATCATGGAGGCGCATGAAAATTACACCCAGCAACATCAGGACATCCGCATGGAAAACGGGATTGAATATGGAGACCAACTTAGATTCGTAAATTTCGAATATGCCAAAAAGCTCACCGCAGTAAATGCGATAAGTATGGCCAGTCTGGCCTGGGCTCCTCCGGCCCCTAAAAACGTTGCGATTGGGGGAATTGTGGAACCTTCAGCGAAACTAAAATGGGACAAGGTCGTGGGAGCAGTGGCTTATAAAATCTATTGGCGGGATACTACATCACCTACCTGGGATTACAGTAAACAAGTAGGAAATGTTTCCGAATATACCCTCGAAGGTATTGTTATTGATAATTATTTTTTCGGGGTGGCTGCTATTGGAAAAGACGGCCACGAAAGTGTGGTAGTTTTTCCAAATGACACGTTTCGATAAAACTCAAACTCAAAAAAGTAATGCGAATTTCAAAAACTCCAAAAGACTTAATAGTAAAGACTTATATACCTCACCACTTATGATAAAATTCCAAATAGCTGTTGTCGCTTTGTTTTTTCTGACCTTGTCTTCGTCCTATTCGCAGGAATTCACCAGGCAGGATGAATTACGGGGCTCCATCACACCAGAGCGCGCTTGGTGGGATTTACAACATTATGATCTTTCGGTGGAAGTATTCCCCAAAACAAAATCCATCGTCGGAAAAAATACCATTCGCTATATAGTACTCGAAAAAGAACGGGTCATGCAGATCGATCTGCAGGCTCCAATGAAAATTGACAAAGTGGTGCAGAATGGGAAAGAGTTTTCATTTAGCTCCAAGGGCAGTGCTCATTTTATAAAGTTAAAAAAACAAGTTGTTGGTAGCGAACAACAGCTGACGATCTATTTTTCTGGAAGTCCGAGGGAGGCCATCCGCCCCCCTTGGGATGGAGGGTTTTCCTGGGAAAAGGACTCCAATGGAAAGCCTTTTATTGCCACTTCAAATCAAGGCATTGGTGCCAGTATCTGGTGGCCCAATAAGGATCATCCGGCCGATGAACCCGATAAAGGCGTTGACCTTATCATCACCGCACCCGCTGATCTGTTAGCAGTGGGTAACGGAAGGCTGAAGGAAACTATTGACAACGGAACAACAAAAAGCTGGCACTGGCAGGTGTTAAACCCAATTAACAACTATGGCGTCAATATTAATATTGGCGATTATGTGAATTTCGGGGAAATACACGAAGGGATTAATGGAAATCTCGATATGGAATACTGGGTGCTCAAGGACAATCTGGAAAAGGCCCGGGAACAATTTGTTCAAGCTCCAATGATGATGAAGGCTTT
Source organism: uncultured Flavobacteriaceae bacterium (assembly GCA_963807685.1). Lineage (GTDB taxonomy): Bacteria > Bacteroidota > Bacteroidia > Flavobacteriales > Flavobacteriaceae > Aureisphaera. The sequence goes on from CAWECU010000015.1 coordinate 40,295, forward strand.
TGAATATTGGTTTGGCCCCTACCCCTTTTATGAAGACAGCTTTAAACTTGTAGAAGTCCCTTATTTGGGGATGGAACATCAAAGTAGCGTCACCTATGGAAACCAATATCAAAACGGTTATTTGGGTAGGGATCTCAGCAATACGGGTTGGGGATTGCGTTTCGATTTCATTATTATTCATGAAGCCGGTCATGAGTGGTTCGCAAATAACATTACCAATAAGGATGTGGCAGATATGTGGTTGCATGAAGGTTTTACGGCTTATTCGGAAAATCTGTATCTCAATTATCATTTCAGCGAAGTTGCTTCCAGTGAGTACGTAATTGGAACCCGAAGGTCGATCCAAAACGATATTCCCATCATTGGCACCTATGGGGTCAATAAACGGGGCAGCAATGATATGTATTACAAAGGCGCAAACATTCTGCACACCCTTAGACAATTGCTCGAAGACGATAAAAAATGGCAATCTATATTGAAGGGTCTGAATAAAGAATTTTACCATCAAACGGTTAGTTCGAAGCAAGTTGAGGATTATATGAGTGCACAAAGCGGCATCGATCTTACCGAATTTTGGGAACAATATTTACGTACGGTTCAAATTCCGAAGCTGGAATACAAAATCGATGATAACAAAATCACTTTCAGGTATATAAATATCGTATCGGGTTTTGATATGCCGGTAATCATGAACGTGGATGGTGCCGGTCAATGGATCTTCCCAACTTCGGAATGGAAGACCAAGGAATTCAGCAAGAAAATTAAAAAAGCAACTGTAAAAGCAGATTTTTATATAGAATCGGAACGTGTGAATTAAGGCTCCATAAATAGGGCTGCCCAATAAAATACGTATGGAAAAACCCGAATTGTATTTCCCCAGAGATGTCGAATGGAGAGAGTGGCTTGAGGCGAATCACCTAAGCCACCCACAAGGTGTATATATCATCCTATTCAAATTGGAAGCCCAAATTCCAACGATGCGATGGGAAGAGGCGGTAAAGGTAGCGCTGTGTTTTGGTTGGATCGACAGCACGGTCAAAAACCTGGGAGGGCCTAAAAGAAGGCAGTATTTTTGTCCGCGTAACCCCAAAAGCAGTTGGAGCAAGCTCAACAAGACCTATATAGCCGAGCTTGAAAATTCTGGCCTCATCCACGAAAGTGGTTTGAATGCTATTGAATTGGCCAAGGAAACGGGAATGTGGAAAGCGATGGACGATGTCGAAAACGGAGTCATCCCAATGGATCTTCAGAAAGCCTTTATCGCGAATCCTGTGGCATTTGAAAACTACCAGAATTTCTCTCCCGGTTATCGCAAAAGTTATTTGAGTTGGTTACACGGAGCAAAGCGGCAGGAAACGCGCGATAAACGAATTCACGAAATCATTTCGTATTGTCGGGAAAATAAAAAAACTCGAATTCAATAAATTATGTATCTTATAGTGGCGAATTATTCGGACGCCAAATTCACTATCCACAATATATGGAGCAAAATATTGTAACCCTTGCCAGCGATATCGGAATGCCAAACCAGCAGGTTCACAATCTGGTCATCGATAAATATCAACGGCTATGGCTCGCAGGTCCTTCCGGATTATGCTGTTACAATGGAAATTCCATTCGGGTTTATGACACACGAGACGGTATGAAGTGCTCCGGATTAAGGACCGTAGCCATTCAGAATGATGATTTATTATGGATTGGAACCGATCAAGGCATCGAGTTGATGACACTCGATGGCTCATTTATTGAGCTTCAACTACAATTTAAATGGACCTTTGGAATAGCGGAATGCCTGCTTTTGGACTCCAATTTCATTTGGGTGGGAACTTCATACGGCTTGTTAAAACTGGAACGAAAAGACAATGAACTCCATCTCATTGAGACTTTGGAAATTGGGTTGGTAAGCGGATTGACCCATGGAGAGGGCTGCATTCTTGCGGTTACGGTTAGTAAGGGGCTCATCACTTACAGAGATAAAGAGTTCACCTTATTCTGCGATGCCCTTCCGGCTTCTGCTTATGTAAATTGTGTGACCAGGACCATCGATCACCAATATCTGATAGGTACTTCGGAAGGACTTTATGTCACCAATCCCCAGGGAGAAATAACCGATCAATATAGACCTGCCAAGCTATCGGAAAAAGTAACTTCTATGGCCTTGTGGAAAGACCAATGGATCATTGCATTTTCCGACCAAATCAAAGTAATTTCTCAGGACAGCTTTAATATCACGGAATTGGAAACAATTCCAATCCGTGGATTTATCAACCACCTGGCTATTGATACATTAGGAAACATATGGGCCGCGACCAATAATGCCGGATTGAAAAAAGTAAGCATCCTCAGAAATGTGATCCAACGCATTGACGTTGGCAGGCATGAGGCCGTATTTACAACACGTTTTTATCCCGAATTACAGAGTTTTCATATTGGTGGTGAAGGTTTTTTTTCAATCCTTCAGATCGGTGGTAAAGGTCACCTTCCAAGACTTGTCGATTTTTATAAGCTAGATACCATTGTGTGGGATTCGATAGTAGATCCAATGGATGCGACGATTATTTGGATGGCAACTCAAGACGGAGTTTACCTTAAAAAAGGGGAGTCGATTCCCAAACGCGATGGCGATTTATCTACTCAGGTTGGTGCACCAACCAGGGTTTTATTGCATCGTGATCAAATCATTTACCTGGGGACTATTGGCGGACTTTATACAATTCAAAACGGGAAAGCGAATGAAGTGATGAAAGCCGATGGCAGTAGTTTCGGTTACGTATACAGTCTTTCGTTAAGTCCGGACCAAAAGATCTGGGTAGCTACACTTGGACAAGGTCTTTGGATCGAAAATGAAAATGGATTTGAGAATTTGGTGGACGATCATCTTACGGAGACCGGAAATACTTATTCTGTTCAATTCAATGAACCTGGTGAAGCAATAATACTGCAACAGGAGAACATTATCCTGTTGGACAAAGATTTGCGTTCATCTATAATTGCTCGGGAATATCCTATGAGTGGATGGTCCTGTGCCTGGATAGATGAAGGATTGATCGCAGTGGGAACTGATAGCGGTTTGAATATCGTTGACGTACGTGAAAGGAAGATCAAGAAGAAGATAAACCTATATTTGGAACGATCTGATTGGCAGGCAACGAGCTCACGCTCTTTGATCCATTTGGAAGATACTCGGCTATACTACGGTCAAATCTCGGGCTTGTACCTTATTAACATCCGGGAGATTGAACAACTGGAAACAGCTCCGGTTGTTCTTCTTGATTATGTTTCCTGGAAAAACACCCAACCAATTGAACTCTCCAATGGCTATCGGGTGGTTTCCGGAAAATGGACTTTGGATGTTGGAGTATATTGTACGTGGTATTTGGACGAACGCCAGCTAGAATTTCGTTATAAACTTGCCGGTTTCGATGAAAACTGGACTCCAGTTTCCAGATTGACTTCGGTAAGTTACAACTCCCTCCCCATTGGTAAGTACGAATTGTTTGTACAATTATACACTCCATTTACAGGGTTTGTGGAAGAAACTTCTTTATTCACTATATACGTGGTTCAATCGGCCCGGTCGGTTTTGCGCTCGATTTCAGGTTATTTGGGCTCAATCTTCACACTGAAGGATAGCAGTATGTTCAAAAATAAACTACTGCTTCAGCAAAATGAATTGATCCAACAGGAAAGAGAAGCGCGCAAACGCCTGGAAGAGGAATTCAAAAAGTACAAGCACGAACTGGATAATTTGGTTCAACAACGAACCAAAGAATTGAAGAAGGAAAAGGAACGCGCCGAATCCCTCGATAAGCAAAAGTCCTTGTTCCTGGCTTCGATGTCGCACGAGATTCGAACGCCACTTTCCGGTATTTCAGGCTTGGCAGAATTAATGAAAGACACCGGGCTACAGCCCGTTCAACAAGAGTTTCTAAAACAGATCGAAACATCATCCAATCACTTACTCGAGATCATAAACAATATACTGGATATCTCCAAGATTGAAGCAGGTCAAATGGAACTTGAAAACAAACCATTTTCCATCTTTCAGCTCGTGAAAGAGGTGGTAGATTTCGCACATATAAAGAATCAACAGCAGGAACTCGATATTATTCTGGACGAGGATATTAATACCGACTATTTAATTAAAGGAGATGCCGTTCGAATGAAACAGGTACTACTTAACTTGGTTAGTAATGCTATTAAATTTACTGAAAAAGGACATGTGATCCTTCGAATCAAGCAATTGGACACGGATACAGATGGAGTTACTTTAAAATTCGCAGTGGTTGACACCGGAATTGGAATCGAGAAAGCCGATCTGGCTATGCTGTTCCGAGACTTCAAACAGGTAGGAGTAGGAGGTGATACGGCGTATGGAGGAACCGGATTGGGCTTAAGTATCAGCTATAATTTTATCGAAAAAATGGGCGGAACCCTTCGCGTTGACAGTAAGATTGATAAGGGTTCTTCATTTTCGTTTACATTGAAATTTGAACGCACTCAAGAACTGGATTCGCACTCATTCGCGTCCGAAATGTCCAAAGTCAATTTGGAAAAATCCATTCTACTGGTAAACTGCACCGATCTGGAAATACAATTACTTAGCCGTGATCTGAAGCGTATTGGATTCAACTCTGTGGAGGCAGCTGCTACTCTGGATGCTGCCAAAGAACAACTTAAAAAGAAAATTATAGATCTGGGGATTCTCAATCTTACCCAATACAATGCTAGTTTATGGGACGGTTTTTCTGAGGTACGCAGTGCTTCTTCTAAAGATACACATTGGATAGCGTTTGCCACCTCAAAACATCCCGATCTGGCCGAGATGTCGGCCAAGCATGGTATTGAACAAATAATTTTGAAACCTTTCACCAAAAGTGATCTGCAACGAGCGATTCATACAACTTTCAATAAAGCCTTACCCAAAAAAGAGATCGATCGCCTGGAATTCCGACCTTCTGAGAAGAAATTTAAAGAAAACAAATCAAAGTATATTCTCGTGGCAGAAGACGATTCCATCAACCAGTTAGTTATTAAGCAAGTTTTGGAACGGGAAGGATATTCGGTGATTATATCTTCTAATGGAGCAGAATGTGTGCGTCTCTTTGAATCAAGTCCAAAAGTCGATCTTATTCTAATGGATCTTCAAATGCCTAAATTAAATGGTTTAGAAGCCACTAAATTAATCCGGACCAAGGAAGCTGGGAACCAAGTGCCCATAATTGCATTTACTGCCGACGTTACTCGCGAGATGAAAGATAAGATCGTTGCATTTGGATTAAACGGGGTAATTTCCAAGCCTATTGATTTCAAGCAACTCCATAAAGTACTTAACAAGTGGATACATTAATAACCATCTATTAATTGTTTCGTGCAAATTCCGTATTTTGTTGGGCTAAACAATCACTTATGAATGCTCGCATCTTAATCCTTCTGCTTGGATTATCACTAGTTCTTCCCTTACACGCTCAAAAGAAAAATAAAAAAGACAAAGAAAATCCCAGCTGGAATGTTGCTAATCCAGGAAAGGACTTCAATTATAAAACTCATAGTTTTACGACCACCGAAGGCACCTGGATGAACCTCGATATAAGTCCCGATGGGCAAACATTGGTTTTTGATATGTTGGGTGATATCTATACGATACCCATCTCTGGTGGAAAAGCAACGCCTATTCGTACTGGAATCCCTTTTGAAATCCAGCCTCGATTCAGTCCCGATGGCTCTCAAATTTCATTCACTAGCGACGCTGGTGGTGGCGATAATATATGGGTCATGAATCGCGATGGTAGCGCTGCCAAACAAATCACTAAGGAGAAATTTCGGCTGTTGAACAATGCCGTTTGGACTCCTGACGGAAATTATTTGATCGCCAGAAAACATTTTACTTCCGGCCGAAGTTTGGGCGCAGGTGAAATGTGGCAATATCACATTACCGGAGGCAGTGGCTTGCAGATCACCAAACGTAAGAACGATCAACAAGATGTTAACGAACCTTTTATTTCGAGTGATGGCATCTATTTATATTATAGCGAAGACGTGTACCCTGGCGGATATTTTCAGTATAACAAAAATCCCAACAAGCAAATTTATGTGATTAAACGCTACAATTTTGAAACGGGAAAAACCGAAACGGTTACCGGGGGTCCGGGGGGAGCCGCACGACCTACGGTTTCGCGTGATGGTAAAAAACTAGCCTACGTGAAACGGGTTCGTGAAAAAACATCCTTGTTCATTCAGGATCTGGAAACGGGAGAAGAATGGCCGGTATACGATCAATTGAACAAAGACCAACAAGAGGCCTGGGCTATTTTTGGAGTGTACCCAAACTTTAGCTGGATGCCCAATAATACCGAATTGGTGATTTGGAGTGGTGGGAAATTTCTAAAAATCAATATCAATTCAATGGCGGTAACAAATATTCCTTTTACTGCAAACGTAAAAATAGACATTGCGGAAACCGTTCATTTTAATACGTTCATCGAAAACAATATCTTCGAAAGCAAGGTGATACGGCATGCGGTAACATCTCCCGACGGAAAGTTTTTGATTTTCAATTCATTAGGTTATCTTTGGAAAAAGGAACTTCCCAATGGGATTCCGAAGAGATTAACATCCGGCACCAATTTTGAGTTTGAACCAGTCATCTCCCCAGATGGAAACTTTATAGTTTTTATCACCTGGAACGATCTTGAGAAAGGTGCCATTTTTAAAATGCCCTTTTCCGGTGGCACCCCTGTGAAACTTACTTCGGAAAAAGGAATCTACCGAACGCCTTCCTATACTCCCAATGGTCAAACGATCGTCTATCGTAAAGAAGCCGGTAACACAGATCAAGGATTCACCTTCACCAAAAAACCAGGAGTTTATACCATGAGCGCCAATGGCGGGCAGGAAGCATTTGTCACCACCAAAGGGGAATATCCCAGCTTCACAAGTGACGGAAAGCGCCTGTTTTTACAAATCGGAGGCACCTATTTTGGCGATCTCACAAAAAAATTAATTAGTGTCAATCTTCAGGGAAATGATAAAAAAGAGCATATCACTTCAAAATATGCGAATCGTCTGGTGCCCAGTCCTGACAATAAATGGATTGCATTTACCAATCTCCATAAGGTGTTTGTCGCACCGCTGATCCTGAATGGAAAACCTATGGATCTGGACAACAAAAGCAAATCGGTGCCGGTGTCTCAATTGGCAAGGGATGCGGGGATCAATATTCACTGGTCACCCAACAGCCAGCAGGTGATGTGGACTTTGGGAGACGAATACTTCAGCAACCAACTCAAAAACAGATTTACATTTTTACCGGGTGCTTCGGAAACGGTTCCGGAATTGACCCAAACCGGTATAAAAATTGGACTGACCGCCCAGGTCGACAAACCCAGTGGTAAAATCGCCTTTACCGACGCCCGAATCATTACAATGGACGGAGATAAAGTGATCGAAGACGGAACTATAGTCATCCGACCAAAATAAAATTGTGGCTCTCGGCCAAAAAATAGCTATTCCCGCAGATGCCAAAGTCTATGACCTCCAGGGTAAAACCATCATGCCCGGATTGGTGGATGCCCATGCCCATATTGGTGCTTTCCGCTACGGTTTGACCACCTCAGCAAAACTGGCAATTTATGGCCAATCTGGCATTTGGGGTGACTACTTCTCACGATCCTTCCGCAAATACCGAGACCGTTTTTACGCTATCGGAAATGCAAAAGAACGGAGATCCTAGTAGGACCTCGCCTCTACTCTACCGGATTCATACTGTATGGAGCTGACGGCGATTTCAAAGCGTCTATCGACAGTCTTAGCGATGCGCGCAGCAGTATTCGACGCACCAAAGCCTTTGGTGCAAAAAGCGTTAAGAGTTATAATCAGCCACGGCGGGATCAACGTCAGCAGGTTTTGCAAGCCGCCCGTGAAATGGGTATCAACGTCGTCCCGGAAGGTGGATCCACCTTTTACCATAACCTCACCATGGTCATCGATGGCCACACCGGTGTTGAACATAATATTCCTGTGGCACCAGTGTACAAAGATGTGCTCGAATTATGGGGAAACAGTGGCACTGGCTATACACCAACGCTTATCGTAAATTATGGTGGATTGAATGGAGAGTATTTTTACTACCAGCGTGACAATGTCTGGGAAAATGAGAAATTGGGTGCGTTTTACGCCGCGACGTATTCTTGACAGCCGCTCGCGCCATCGCACTATGGTACCCCAGAAGGAATATGAAAACGGACATCTTTTGGTTTCGAAAACGGCCAAGCAACTAACTGATGCGGGTGTAAAAGTGAATATGGGAGCCCATGGACAATTGCAAGGTCTGGGAGCTCATTGGGAAACCTGGATGCTCGCAGCCGGAGGAATGACCAATCTTGAGGCCCTGAAAGCCGCCACTATCAATGCCGCCAATTATATTGGGGCAGGGAATGATATTGGATCGCTGGAAGATAGGAAAAATGGCCGACCTTATCATTCTAACCAAAAACCCATTGGAGGACATTGAAAACACCCAAAGTATCGAGATGGTAATGATTAACGGTCGTTTGTATGACGCCGATACCATGAACGAAATTGGCAACCGACCCAAGGAAAGAAGACCCTTTTGGTGGGAAAACAGCAACTATAATCAGGCATTTCCATGGCATCAGGAAACCGATAGTTTTATGAAAGGCGGATGTGGTTGCGGGGCTTCGCATAATTAATTTACATAATTGACTCATCTCATGGCAAACCTCTTACGGTCCGTCACACGCAACTTATGAATCTACGAGCATACTGGCAATTGTATAGATCGATCTTTCCGTTTGTTGCGGCTATCGGGATCGTTGGGGTGGTAGCCCTGGGTCTGCTCTGGGGCTTCGTTTTGTTTTCTACACTGGGCTTGTGGTTTGGGTTTGTGGGCTTTTCGACCTTTAGAAAAGGAGAATATTTCTTTTATTATAATTTAGGACTCACGCGTAGGAGTCTAATTAAAACATCCTTTCTAATCAATCTGTTGATAGGCGTTCCCGTCTTTGCCGTATTAATTTTATTTTTTACTCTCGTTTTTGGGCGTCTTACAATTATATAGCGCTTCCAAGTCCTTCGGAAAGAAGGTCGTGCTCGAAGATGTTTCACTTAGGATAGAGACCGGGGATATTCTGGGTATCTTCGGAAGAAACGGTTCCGGGAAATCCACTTTGCTGCAGATGCTCTTCGGAACTCTGAAAAGTAATGGCGTGGAGCTACATATCGATGGTGCCGAAGTAAACCCTTCCGAAGTAATACAAAAACAACATATAGGATACCTGCCACAACAGCCATTCTTGCCTAAAAATGCAAAGGTTCGCGACCTTATTCCTATCTATCACACTTCCCAGGAAAAGCAGGATGCCGTTTTTTACGACCCGCATGTGGCGAAAATCGCTGCGCAAAGGGTCCGTGAGCTTTCGCACGGAGAAAGAAAATATTTTGAACTGATTCTACTGGGTAATATGGGACATCCATTCCTTATGCTGGATGAACCCTTCTCCATGCTGGAACCGCTTCAAATTATAGCCGTAAAAGAGTTTTTACTTCAGCTTTCCGAAACGAAAGGAATACTAATCACCGACCATTATTACAACGACGTTTTGGATAGTACCACTCATAATTCGGTACTAAAAGACCATAAATTATTCGGGGTTTCGGGAGCGGATGATTTACGTAAATTTGAATATCTTCGGAAATAATAAGACCAATTTACCATTTGTACGGACACAATTTAAGAAACTATGTACCTGGCTCAATTCAATATTGCTGAAGCGATCGCCGCAATGGACAGTCCCATTATGGCCGATTTTATTAACAACACCGATCGTATCAATGCTCTGGCGGAGAAACATCCGGGCTTCGTATGGCGGCTCAAGGGTGAATACAGCGATGATTCGTATTCGATCAAAGCATTCGACAATGATTTTATGCTGGTCAATATGAGCATTTGGAAGGATCGTGAAAGCCTGTTCGACTATGTATATAATTCCGGACATATTGAGATCTTCAAGCGTCGCAAGGAATGGTTCGAGAAAATGCCCAAAATGCATATGGTATTGTGGTATGTAGCCGAAGGACATATTCCTAGCGTGGAAGAGGGGATTGAGCGCCTTGAATATCTTAGAGAACACGGCGAAAGTTCGCGTGCATTCAGTTTTAAGAGTAGTTTTTAGTCATGGGCTATTACGATCTATCCAAAGTAGAACGGGCGGAAATAACTTCCAACATCCAGTATGAATTGGCCCGGGACGCCAGGAACGGAACTGTCTATAAATTTGTGGAATACTTTAGCGATGATGACACCTACATTCGCAAGGCCGCATATATGGCATTGGGTAGAATTTATAGTGATGAGGTCGTGCTTCGGAAACCGATACTAAAACTACTTTCCGGCTTAGGAAATCATCAAAATGAACTGATTCGTCAAACCGTAGTGAACGCTGCGGGAGAGATTGGGATGTTTCAGTTTGAAGTAGTGCAGGCGTTTTTCGACGCAGCCCTCTTCGACCCACATCACAAGGTTCGGAATGCGGTAATAGGTTCCTTAAAAAAAATGGGGAAGAAAAACCCTAAGCCTGCGCTTCAATGGGCAGCAGGCTATCTTACACATCCCGATAAAGAGGTGAGGCGGGAGATCTGCCATGGAATCGAACTACGGGGTCGAACGCATCCACAAGATATCATGCCGCTGTTGGATATACTTCAAAACGACCCTACGAAGCGAGTTCGGGATACTTTGGTACATGTGTTGGGACAAATAAGTTATAAAAAAGGCTGTCTCCCTACGGTTGCTTTAGCGCTGAATACCTGGGAAAACAAGCAATTGGTTTCGGATGCTCTGGACGAAATCGTGGACGTACACAGTGAGAAACGTTATGCTAAGTTTAGCTATCTCACTCAGGATGAGGTTGTTACTTACCTTTCAGAAACCATAAAAACGAAGTCGTAATAACCAGGAATTCAATTTTTCTTACCGCGGCTGTTCCTTCGCGGATTAATCTTTATTAATTTAGTTGTTGATCATGATGTCATTGATGAGAAGAATCTGGCTGTTAATCGCAGGTGATTATCGATTAATCGAAAAACCTAGTTTTCCAGCTATAATTAGGGATATGATGCCTAAAATTGGTCTAAAATTCGTAACTTTAACACCCTAATATAAATTTAAATAAAATGGTTAAAGAGAAGTATCAAGGTGTGCTATCGTTAGGAGAGTCATTGAACATCCAAAACGGAGACGTAAAAGAAGAAAACGGAGTGTTGCACGTAAAAGGAACGGCGGCAAATCAATATCACAAAGACTTACTTTGGAATGCGATTAAAGCTGCAGGTGGGGAAAAGCCTAGCGATATCGCTGCCGATATAAAAGTGGCAGACACTTCAGTGTATGCTCGCCACACCGTAAAGAGTGGTGAGTCTTTAAGTAAAATAGCCGGACACTATTATGGAAACATGATGAAGTACACAGCAATCTTTGAAGCAAATAAAAATATCTTAAAAAATCCCGACGTGATCCATCCCGGACAAGAGTTGGTGATTCCAAACCTCTAAGAACTTTAAATTCGTAAATTTAATCCGCTGTCCTTCGACTACGCTCAGGGACCAGCGGATTTTTTATGCTTGAAAGTTTTTCTGAAATATCTTATCTCCTATTACTAGGGCTATTTGTTCTGGGAGCTTCCACCTTTACCCTTTCAACTATTAGTGGCGGCGGAGGTGCCATGATGCAAATTCCGGTACTTAACTTTTTGATAGGTGCCTCACAGACCGCTCCGGTGATCAATCTGGGCGCTTTTATTAGTCGCCCTACGCGTATAATTATCTTCTGGAAGCACATTGTTTGGAAGGTTTTCTGGTACTATGTTCCCGCAGCCATGATCGGGGCCTTGTTGGCTGCCTGGCTTTTTTCTGAAGTAAAGATCTATTGGATCCAGATCTTCGTGGGGTTGTTTTTGGTGAGTACTTTTTTTCAGTATCGCTTCGGCAAGAAAGAGCGGTCCTTTGCTGTAAAACTATGGTATTTCATTCCTCTGGGATTTTTCGTATCAATTATTGGAACCTTTACGGGCGGGATGGGGCCAGTGCTCAATCCGTTTTTGATCAACGCCGGCATCGACAAAGAAGCTTTGGTGGGTACCAAGTCTGCCCAATCCTTCTTTTTGGGTATTGCCCAGGTAAGCGGATATGTATTTTTCGGTCTGCTTACAAACACGCTTTGGATCTATGGAATTGCATTAGGCCTTGGGGCTATTTTGGGTAATCTGATAGGCAAATGGCTGTTGTTTCGTATGAGCAAACTGGCCTTTCGACGCTGGTTGATTGCCATTATGGTCATTAGTGGGGTCGTTTTGATCGTAAAAGCGGTGATCGAACTGGTTTAAAAAGGAGATGTGAGACCCTTCGACAGGCTCAGTGCAGGTATTAGATATTAGAGAAATGATGGAATATTGGTATATTTATGATAGTAATCTGAAAAGAATTACCAACATAAGTACGTTCACCTCAATTTGAAAACAATGAAACAGCTAATATACATAGGAACTTTTTTGATGCTAATTACCTCTTGTCAGTCACAAACAGAGAAAAGCGAATCAGCTAAAATTGTTGGTGGTCCTTGTGAAGGATGTGAAGCCATTTATGAGTTTGGAGAACGGCGGTTGACGGCATCCGATACTCTGCCCGATTTTCAGGAGACCGAGCCAAAACTAAAAATAACAGGAACGGTTTACAAAAAGGATGGCAAAACACCCGCAGAAAACGTAATTATCTATATCTATCATACCGACAGAAACGGAATATACAAATCCAAAGGCAACGAAAAAGGTTGGGCCAAAAGACACGGTTATATTCGTGGCTGGGTCAAAACGGGCACCGATGGAACTTATACCTTCTATACCTTTCGACCCGCTGCTTATCCCGATAGAGACGAACCTGAACATATTCATCTAACGGTAAAAGAACACGATAAAAATGAATATTATATTGAGGATATACTATTTACCAGTGACCCAAAACTGACAAATTCTAAAAAGGAAGGATTAAAAAACAGAGCAGGAAGTGGGGTGGTGGTATTAAAAAAAGACAAAGGCATGCTAATCGCCAAAAGGGATATTATTTTAGGGCTAAACATTCCAAATTACGACTGAAATAAAACGGCGACAACCGAACTTATAAAGCGTTGAACCTGAGTAAAAGCAATCTGAAAGGCGAGTAGCATAAAAAGGCGAATATATGAAGTACGCTGAGGTCATAATTATTGGTGGAGGACCGGCAGGTTCCAGCTGCGCCTGGAAACTAAAACAGCGGGACGTGGACTGTATACTGCTGGATTCGAAAGAATTTCCGAGGGTAAAATTATGCGCCGGATGGCTCACTCCAGAAGTTATTGAACAACTCGAACTGGACGATTACCCCAACATACAATCGAACGTCAATTACGTCAACTTTTTTGGCATCGATAAAAAACTGAAATCAGAATCTTTTGCGATCAGGCGCTACGAATTTGACGACTGGCTTTTAACCCGGTCAGGCGTAGCTGTATTTCATCACAAAGCGCATAATATCGAAAAACAAGATGGGTTTTACGTAATTGACAATGCTTACAAATGTAAATACCTGGTGGGTGCCGGGGGTTCCCATTGCCCTGTTTATATATCACTTTTCAAAGCAGCACATCCAAGAAATAAAAAGCATGAAGTATGTTGTCTGGAAGAAGAGATACAATACGATTATAAAGATAAAGCTTGCCGATGCTGGTTTTATGAACACGATATCCAAGGCTATTCTTGGTGTGTTTCAAAAACAGATGGTTATCTCAATATAGGCGTCGGTGGGTTGTTCAAAGGCAAAAAAGTGAATATCAAAGAGCATTGGGATCAACTCATTAAAAAACTAGATCGTCTTGGCATTGTAACCAACCATGAATTTAAACCCAAAGGTTATACGTATCAAACAAGAGATCGGGTAGATCACTGTAGAATAGACAATGCGTTCATTATTGGCGACGCCGCTGGTTTAGCGACAACCGACTTGGGAGAAGGCATAGGGCCAGCCGTAGAAAGTGGGTTTCGTGCTGCTGAATCCATCTTGGACAACACCAAATTCTCACTGAATTCCATCTATAAAAAAAGTGACCCCGTCGCCATGGGAATCATGCTCTTTTTGTGGCGCGTGGTTAATTTTTTCAGTGTAAAAAGAACTTCAAAAAATTCTGCCTGACAAATTGATGATTCATTATTGTTGATCTACAACCCACTAATGTAGCCCCCGTAAACATCTTTGAAATGCATCCCATCGCTCAAATTATACTTGCTTAGTTTTTTGTTTTCAGCCAGTGCCCAGAGAACAAATTCCTTGAAAAAGTAGCTATCTTCTTTTGCCAAATCCGGGACATTCTTAGCCAGTAAAGTGTTCAATGGTCCAATGCTGTCCAATTTTTCCTGATATTCTGCATTAGTGAGACTATCCACCAATTCGAAGCCTCTTTGCTCAAAGAACCAGGATACAATTTGGTCGTAGGGGTCGAAGTCACCCTCTTTTTGCAACTTTTCTATCTTCGGAAAATAATGTTCAAACTCGGTTTTTACGGCATCGGCGATCAATTGAAGTGCTACGGCCGCAGTTCCCTCCTGCTCGCCTTCATACACCAATTCCACCTTTCCGGTAATCGCTGGGACAATACCCATAAAATCTCCCAAACGCACCGTCGTTTGATCATCTCCATTCTGCAAAGCACGTCTTTCTGCCGTGCTTAATAAATTCTCAAAGGCCGTTATACTCAGTCGCGCACTTACCCCGCTCTTGGCATCGATAAATTCACTTTCACGTGCTTCAAAGCTTATTTGTTCCAAAATATCCTTGGCGAGTTCGGGCACATAAATATTTTCTTTTTCTGAAATCGCCGCGGCCGTTTCCTGTTCGGTGATCGTACGCGCCATTTCTAAACTTTCCGGATAATGTGTTAGGATTTGTGACCCAATTCTGTCTTTCAACGGAGTCACAATACTTCCGCGATTGGTGTAATCTTCGGGATTTGCAGTGAATACAAATTGAATATCTAAAGGCAATCGGAGTTTAAATCCGCGTATTTGCACATCACCTTCCTGTAAAATATTGAAGAGTGCCACCTGAATGCGGGCTTGTAAATCGGGCAATTCATTGATCACAAAAATACATCGATTGGCGCGTGGGATCATTCCGAAGTGAATCACACGATCATCGGCATAGGTGAGTTTTAAATTGGCGGCTTTAATCGGATCAACATCACCAATAAGATCGGCCACGGTGACATCGGGTGTCGCCAGTTTTTCGGCAAAACGATCGTCACGATGCAGCCATTCAATGGGTGTTTCATCTCCATTTTCTGCAAGCAATTCACGTGCGTATCTCGAAATAGGTTTAAACGGATCATCATTGATCTCACTGCCCACTACCACCGGAATGTACTCATCCAACAAGGAAACCATTTGTCGCGCCAATCGGGTTTTTGCCTGTCCGCGAAGTCCTAAAAGATTGATGTTGTGTTTGGAAAGAATGGCTCGTTCCAGTTCAGGGATCACCGAATATTCATAACCGTGAATACCTTCAAAGGTGGTTTCCTTCTTCTTAATTTCTGAAGCAAATTACCGCGCAATTCTTCTTTTATTGTTTTGTACTCGTATCCTGCTCTTTAAGCGCTCCAAAGGTTTTGATGTTTTTGATTTCCATATATCTTTTAATTCTAATTAATTCTAATTTTGTTTGTGCGGCTCTGCGGAATTTTCCGATACAGCTGTACCACAGAGGTGCACATAGTTTCGCAAAGATTCACAAAGAGATTTTTGCTTCTTTATTTTTTACTGTCAAACACAAGACTGCCAACTGCTGCTGCCAACTGAACACTACCTGCTAAACAATTCACCGCAGCTTCTTCTTCCTATTGGTTTCATAATCCGTAAATATCATCTCCCCCAATCCCTGAATCCCGGTATAAAATGCCTTTCCTTGATTCGCTTCAGTAAAATTATCCACGAATTTCTGTAAATAGGGATCGCTGGCGATCATAAATGTGGTAATGGGAATGTGCAATTTCCTGGCCTGTCTCGCCATGGTGTAGCATTTGCTCACAATATGCGGATCAAGTCCAGCACTGTTCTTATAATAGGTTCCGTCGGGTAGTTGCATACAACTGGGCTTTCCGTCGGTGATCATAAAAATTTGTTTATTGGTATTTCGCTTTCGTCTCAGCATGTCCATGGCCAATTGCAGGCCAGCTACGGTATTGGTGTGATACGGTCCAACATTCAAATAGGGTAGATCCTTGATTTTAATGGGCCAGGCATCATTTCCAAAGACCAGAATATCCAGCGTGTCTTTGGGATACCGCGTTGTTATTAATTCGCTCAAAGCCATGGCTACTTTTTTGGCCGGAGTGATACGATCTTCACCGTAGAGGATCATGCAGTGACTAATATCGATCATTAACACCGTACTCATTTGAGCTTTGAACATGGTTTCTTCGACCACCAGATCGTTTTCGGTCAAATGCAGATCATCTATCCCGTGATTGATTTGGGCATTTTTCAAACTTTCGGTCATGGAGATCCGCTCAAGCCTATCGCCAAATTGATAATTTCGGAATTCCCCCGACTTCTCATCACCCCTACCCGTCTGTTTGGTTTTGTGATTTCCGGCTCCGCTTCGTTTCAGCTTTCCGAAGATTTGCTCCAATGCTCTTTTTCGTAAAGAGCGTTCCAATTTTTCAGAAATCGTAGATTTACCTTCTCCGGTTCCGGTGCCACTGCCATCGCGCCTGATCTCTTCCCGTATATAGCCCTTTGCCTTGAGGTCTTCAATAAAATCGTCTATGGTATAGTCATCGGTGGTGAGTTGATATTCTTTATCCAATTCGCGCAACCAATCGATCGCTTCGTCGAAGTCACCCGACGTATGTGTGATTAATTCCTGAAAAATTTCGAAAAGTCTCTCAAAGGGTGATTGTTCCTTCGGATTGTGCTTAGTGAACACAAAACCCGTCGGTCTATTTTTCTTTTGCATGGTTAAAGTTAAATTTTTCTGAATAAATTTGAAGCGTATTAACATCCATTTAAGAGATGTATCTTAACATTTTCTTAACTTTAAAAATTACTAATAGCACAACCAAAGTATAACCAAAAGATCCGCACCAAAGTTTATCGAACACGATAGTCCAAGGAGGCGACAAAACTTTATGAAGAAATTATTTCTTCTGGCGCTCATATGCGCTACCTCTACCCTCTCTGCTCAGAAATTATCAATGGACATTCTAAAAGACATGAAGCCTCGGAATATAGGCCCCGGAGGCATGTCTGGCCGTGTAACCGCCATCGATGTCGTACTTTCAACTCCCGATATCATTTACGTGGGTACCGCCTCAGGAGGCCTTTGGAAATCCACGAGTGGCGGTATTAAATGGCAGCCCATTTTTGAAGATCAACGTACCGCGTCCATTGGAGCTGTCTCCATCCAGCAAACCAATCCATCGGTAATCTGGGTGGGAACCGGGGAAGGAAACCCCAGAAATAGTTTAAATGGCGGATATGGAGTTTACAAATCTCTTGATGGTGGAAAGAACTGGCAATCTATGGGCCTTGACAAAACCCGGCATATTCACCGAGTCATTGTAGACCCCACAGATCCCAATACGGTCTATGTTGGCGCCATTGGCTCGCCTTGGGGTGAACATCCCGAGCGGGGTGTGTTTAAAACTACCGATGGCGGGAAAAGTTGGAAGAAAATATTGTTCGCCAACAATAAAACCGGCGTGGCCGATATGGTCATGGATCCCACCAATCCCAATAAGCTAATTGTTGCACTCTGGGAACACAAGCGGGATCCGTGGTTTTTTAAATCGGGAGGAGAAGGATCTGGCTTACACATCACTTTTGACGGAGGGAACACCTGGGAAAAAAGAACCGATACCGACGGATTACCCAAAGGCGATTTGGGACGGATGGGAATTGCCATTGCCCGTAACAAGCCCAACGTGATCTACGCCCTGATCGAAGCCAAAAAGAATGCACTCTACAAAAGTGTGGATGGTGGTTTCAAATGGGCAAAAGTCAACGATAAAAATGATATCGGAAACCGTCCTTTTTATTATTCTGAAATTTATGTGGATCCTCAAAATGAAAACCGAGTGTATTCGGTGTTTACCTATATAAATGTTTCTGAAGACGGCGGAAAAAACTTTGACCAGCTGATGCCCGCTTATGGCGTTGACAATGGAGTCCATCCAGACCATCACGCCTGGTGGATCCATCCGGAAGACGGTAATTTTATGATCGACGGAAATGACGGAGGAATGAATATCACCAAGGATGGTGGAAAAACCTGGCGCTTTATTGGCAATTTACCAGCGGCACAATTCTACCACATCAATGTGGACAACGAATTTCCCTACAATGTCTACGGAGGTATGCAGGATAACGGAAGCTGGCGTGGCCCTGCTTATGTCTGGAGGTCACAGGGTATCCGAAATGGTTACTGGCAGGAAATTTCCTTCGGAGATGGTTTCGACGTGATCCCCGACCCCGATGACAATCGTTATGGGTGGAGTATGAGTCAGCAGGGCTTTGTGAGTCGCTACGACTGGATTACGGGAAATAACTATTCGGTGCGACCTACCCATCCCGATCCCAAGGTGAAGCTTCGATTTAACTGGAATGCAGCCATCAATATTGACCCGTTTGACACTAGTACTATTTACTTCGGAAGTCAGTTTGTCCATAAAAGCACAGATAAGGGGCTTACCTGGAATATAATATCGGCCGATCTAACTACCAACGATCCTTTGAAGCAAAAACAAAGTGAAAGCGGTGGTTTGACCATGGATGCCACCGGTGCCGAAAATCACACCACCATCCTCGTGATCGAACCTTCACCCCTAGAGCCCAACATGCTATGGGTAGGTACCGATGACGGAAAATTACATTTCACCCAAAATGGCGGACAAAGTTGGGACGACGTCTCCAAAAACATCAAAGGGCTTCCTGAGGGAAGCTGGATCGTACAAATCAAGGCCAGCAACAAGACCAAGGGGGAAGCACTTCTGGTCGCCAACGATTACCGCAGATTCAACTATACTCCTTACGTCTATCGCACTAAAGACTACGGAAAGACCTGGGAGCGACTTGTAGATCAAAACGACGTGATAAGCTATGCGTTGTGTATCGTAGAGGACCCTTTGGAGCGGAACCTGCTCTTTTTGGGTACCGATGACGGTTTGTATGTTTCGATAGACGCCGGGAATAATTGGCAAAAGTGGACTCAGGGTTTTCCCACGATATCGGTAAAAGATCTGGTGATTCAGCAGAGAGAACACGATCTGGTGATCGGTACCTTCGGAAGAGCGGCCTGGGTTTTGGATGATATTCGGCCCTTGCGGGCAATCGCGAAGAGACCAGAATGTATTGAATTCGGATATTAAAACTATTTGAACCTCCTACGGCCTATCAGGCAGCATTTCAGCAACCCACCGGAAGCCGATTTGGAGGTGATGCCTTGTACAATGGTGAAAACCGTGGATTTGGAGCCGCCATGCGATTTTATTTTAAAAAGGATGCTTCGGAAGAAGATATAAAAAAGAAAGATGATGATGATGATGAGGATGTAGATGAAGAAGCAGACACAGAAGATGATGCAGAAGTAGCTACTTCCGGGGAAACTAAGAATAAACCTTCGAAAGATTCCTTGTATATGAAAATCTACGACGGATCGCGATTGATTCGTACGCTAAAACGCAAAGTACCCGATAGCACCGGTATTTACAACTGGCGCTGGTTTATGCGGGAAGCAGGTGGAGATCGCCCGTCCCGAACCATCCGAAAGCGCCGTAATGAGTCCGGAGGCGTGGCCGTGAAGCCCGGAACCTACCGCGTAGAATTGTGGCACAATGAATTGTCTTCCACCACCAACATCAAGGTTGAAAGTGATCCAAGACTGGAAGTTTCCCAGAAATCGATTTCAGAAAACTATGCTACTGCCAAGGAGCTTGAAAAAATGACGCAAACCGCCGCCGATGCAGTAAAACAATTGATAGAAAGTAAAAACACGGCTTCCGATTTTCAGAAAAAAATGAAGAAGGAAGATGGCAAAAAATATAAAGATGAAATCAAGGCGACCGGAACCATTGTTAAAAAGATCGATTCTATTGTGGCCCTTTATATTGGCAAGGAAGACAAGCGACAAGGTATCACACGCAATCCTGAAATCAACGTGCAACAGCGCCTGAGAACTGCGAATGGCTATGTGAACAGTAGGCCAAACGGACCCACCTCAACAGAGCAGCGATTGGTAAAACAGGCCAAGGACGCTCTGGAAGAAGTCCTTCAAACGACCAACGCTTTTTTCAACCAGGAATGGCCAAAATATCGTGCAAAGATTGAAGCGGTAAAACTTACGACGTTCAAAGAGATACAAATTTTTACAACTAATTAATACTGAAATTATGAAAAATCTAGCTGTACTAAGCCTTAGCTTTTTGGTGCTTTTTTCCTGTAAAGAAAAAGAGGAAACCGCCAAGATTGCCAAAGAGGTTCAAGAATATTCCATCGAGCAATTTATGGATAACGAGAATGCGTTTGCCAACGGGTTTTCGGCCGATAATTCGAAAGTGCTGATCACCAGCAACCGTTCCGGGATTTACAATATGTACACAACTCCCTCTACCGGAGGCGAATTGGTACCGGTAACCCAATCGGATAGTGCTTCGGTCTTTGGCCTTTCCTATTTTCCAGAGGATGATCGTATCCTGTTTCGCATGGATGGTAACGGAGACGAGATCTTTAAAATTTTTGTGAAAGACGAAAACGGGATCAAGCGACTAACTCCGGCCGAGAATGTACGAGCCTTGTTCGCAGGCTGGGCCAAAGACAACAAGAGTTTTTATTACCGAAGTAATGAACGGGATGCCAGATATATGGACATCTATGAAATGGATCTCACCGATTTTAAATCCACTTTACTCTATCAAAACGACGACGGAATGGATTTTTCGATCATGTCTTCAGATCGTAAGTATTTCGCCCTTACCAAGACCGTAAATATGAACGATGTCGACTTGTTTCTATACAATGTCGAAACCAAAAAACTCACTAAGGTGAATGAAACGCAAAGTGGGAATTCGGCACAGGATTTTTCACCAGATGGGAAAACTTTTTTCTATACTACAGACGACGGAGCCGAATTCAACTATGTAATGAAATACAATATCGCCGATGGCTCCAGAGAAAAAGTACTCGAAAAAAATTGGGACATTTGGAGCTATTACTATACGCTTAACGGTACATATAGAATCACATTTTCTAATGAAGATGCCAAAAATGTAATGGCCATTGAGGAGGTAGCCACAGGAAAACAACTCCAACTCCCCGAATTTAAAAATAAGGAAATTAGCGCTGCCAGTTTTAGTCGGGATGAAAGCATGGCATTACTTAG
The DNA here is from genome assembly GCA_963807685.1 of uncultured Flavobacteriaceae bacterium. Classification (GTDB taxonomy): domain Bacteria; phylum Bacteroidota; class Bacteroidia; order Flavobacteriales; family Flavobacteriaceae; genus Aureisphaera. Next base: position 61,769 of record CAWECU010000015.1, read on the forward strand.
CGTTGGAGGGTCTCACACCCCTACCAACTCTTACGCTTTGGATTTGTCAACCAGTAAGTATGCACAATTAACTAATGTGTTGAACGAAGAGATCAATCCCGACGATCTGGTTTCGGCAACCGTGGTTCGGTTCAAGTCGTTTGATGGGTTGGAAATTCCCGCCATTTATTATAAGCCTATAAACGCTTCCGAAGAAAACCCCGTTCCGGCTCTTGTTTGGGTTCACGGTGGTCCCGGAGGGCAGTCGCGCCAGGGCTTTAATTCGACCATTCAATATTTGGTAAATCACGGATACGCCATATTGGCCGTAAATAATCGCGGCAGCAGTGGTTACGGGAAGACGTTTTTCAAAATGGACGACCAAAATCACGGTGATAAAGACCTTAAAGATTGTATCGCTGGTAAGGATTGGTTGGCGGCTCAAGAGGACATAGATGGCGAACGAATTGGCATTCTGGGCGGTTCCTACGGGGGTTATATGACTATGGCGGCCCTCACTTATGCCCCGGAAGAATTTGATGTAGGTGTGAACATATTTGGAGTTACCAATTGGATGCGTACGCTAAAAAGTATTCCGCCTTGGTGGGAATCTTTTAAAGATGGTCTTTATCAGGAAATGGGCGATCCCAATACGATAGATTCGGTTCGATTAAAACAAATTTCACCCCTATTCCATGCCGATAAAGTAACCAAACCTCTTATTGTCCTCCAGGGAGCAAAAGATCCACGAGTTTTGAAAATTGAGTCTGATGAGATCGTAGCAGCCGTAAAAAACAATGGGATTCCGGTGGAATATGTGTTATTTGAAGACGAAGGTCATGGGTTTGTGAAGAAGGAAAATCAAATTGTAGCCTATGGAAAGATTAGAGAATTCCTGGATAAATATTTAAAAGGGGAAGGTTTGGAGAACCCGGATAAAGGAGATAAAACGAAGTCGACGGTCATCGAATAATCCAGATTTGCGGATGGACTTTTACTTTTTTGAGATGCATTGACTATTTAAAAGAAAGTATTAAAAAAGTAAGTTATCCGCCTTAGAACCTACTACATTAAAAAAAACAAGCGTTCATGAGATCCAGCAAAATAAACTTTAAGAATAAACAGGGTGAGGTGCTTTCGGGTCGATTGGACCTGCCGGCAGACCAGGACCCACATAACTTTGCCATTTTTGCACATTGTTTCACCTGTACCAAAGACTTCTCTGCAATTCGAAATATAAGTAAAGCCCTCGCCTCGGAAGGGTTTGGGGTGTTGCGGTTTGATTTTACAGGATTGGGAGATAGCCATGGTGATTTTTCCAACACAAATTTCTCAAGTAATGTGGAAGATCTGGGTTGCGCAGCCGATTTTTTGGCTCACGAATTTAAAGCGCCCTCCCTATTGCTGGGGCATTCTTTAGGCGGGGCAGCCGCTATTTTTGCCGCCAAGGAAATTGATTCGATTCAAGCGGTCGCAACCATTGGTGCACCCAGTAATCCCGTTCATGTGCAGAAACAATTGGGGGATAACATTGCAAAGATCCAACAGAACGGTGAAGCTGTGGTTACTTTGGCAGGCAGGGATTTTACCTTTAAGAAGCAATTTATCGAGGATCTGGAATCCTGCTCCTGCACGGAGGCCGCTAACGGTCTTAACAAGGCATTGCTCATCATGCATTCTCCTCAGGATGCCACTGTTTCGATAAAAAACGCTGAAGAAATCTATCATGCGGCGCAACATCCTAAAAGTTTTGTGACTTTGGACGGATCGGAGCATTTGTTAATCGATAAAAAAAATGCGGCTTATGTAGGCAAGGTGATCGCCGGCTGGGCTATGCGTTACATAGACGTGCCAGAAGTAGTAGAAATCAAAACTACTCATGATGTCGTCGCCAGTCTCGATGATGATGACGATTTCACTACCTATCTTAAACTGGGCACCCATTACCTCAAAGCGGATGAACCCATACGGGTGGGTGGAAACAATTATGGCCCCACCCCCTACGAATTACTGGCGGGAAGCCTTTCGGCCTGTACTGCGATGACCATTCAAATGTATACCAAACGCAAGGGATGGGTTGTTGAAAACGTAAAAGTACATACGAGCTATTCACGGGATTATGCAGCAGATTGTGCGACCTGTGGTGACGATCAATCAGCAAAGATCGATACGTTTACCCGGGAGATCAAATTGGAAGGGACATTGGACGAACAACAAAAACAGCGTATTTTACAGATCGCAGATAAGTGCCCGGTACACAAAACGCTGCGTAACGAAACACAGGTTTTTACCAGTTTAATTGAGTGATGATCTCTTCGGAAAAATTTGAAGTAAGCATTGTGGGTACCCATGGATTGGTAATTCCAGAGGAGATTGCAGAGCCTTTTTTAGAGGCCGGACATTCCCGAGTGGCGATCAAAGCCTATTTTGAAGGATCCAGTATTTCTTTTCACGGCAAGCTTCATCGCTTTTCGGACAAAATTGTTGTGAGCTTCGGAAAAAGATATCAAAAACAACTGGGCGTAAGTTTCAACGATTATTTTGAATTACAACTCTTTGAAGATACCAGCAAATACGGTGTGGAATTGCCCGAAGAATTTCAGGCCGTATGGGATAGTGACTCTGAAGCCTTCGATGCTTTTGAACAATTAACCGATGGCAAAAAACGCTCTTTAATCTATTACATTCTTTCTTTTAAAAACACCCAAACACGCATCGATAAAGCCTTGATTATTTCAGAAAATATAAAAATGGGGGTGACAGATCAACAGGAAATAATAAAAGACCGTCGGTAAGGGCTTGTCACTTTTAAAGAAACCCACTACCTTTAGTACATAGAAAAACAATCCTTAAATATTATGTCCATGAAAAAAATACATGTAACCCTTATGAGCATCGCATTAATTGCGGCTATTGGCTGTAAAAACGACGCTAAAAAAGTAGATGAAGAAGTAGTCAAAGAAGTGGAGAAAGTAGTTGAAGAAGTAAAAGAAGTTCGAAAAGATATTGTATTCTCATTGGAACCAAAGAGTAATTCCAAAGCAAGCGGTAAAGTTGCGATTTCGGAAAGCGAAGGGCATGTAACCCTGGAGGCTAAAATTTTTGGTTTGAATCCAGGAACACATGCGATCCATATTCATGAAAAAGCAGATTGCTCATCTGCCGATGGGACATCATCGGGAGGCCACTGGAATCCAACCTTTACTCCACATGGAAAGTGGGGCGCCGAAGCAGGTTTCCACAAAGGTGATATTGGTAATTTTGAAGTTGGAGAAGATGGGATGGGAACCATTATCTTTACCACAGATCAATGGTGCATTGGTTGTGGAGATGAGAAAAAAGATATTCTCGGCAAAGCCATTATAGTACATCAGGGTGCAGACGACTTTACCTCTCAGCCTAGTGGAGCTGCAGGAGCCCGTATCAGCTGCGGAGGAATTATCGAGTAATTCGGTAACAACTTTGTTTTAGACGTTTAAAGCGATTTGGTATATGGCAACTCCATAAATGAAACCGTTCTTTTTTTGGGTCCTTAATCGAGTGGACTTGGGTCTACTTCATAAAAAAACCTTCCACAATGACGGGAAGGTTTATACGGCTGTGATACATGTTTCTTTTTAGGGACGTTTAACCGTTTACTTTATGTTTCATTTAACTACCACAGGGTACAAAATGTAATAACCAAAAAGCTTGCCAAAATCACTCAATTAATAAAAAAGCCCTGTAAAAACAGGGCTTTTTTTTATTTTATTTTCTCAATTATCGCTTAACGATTCGCTTAATGGTGCTGGAACTTTCAGCATCAATTCGAACGAAATACAATCCCTGAGCCAATGGTGCAATAGAGAAACTGGTTTTAGTTCCTGCATTTGCCAAATTAATGGTTTGAATAATTCTCCCATTTACATCGGTAATAGTAATGGTATTCAATACCTCACTACCCATGTTCACCAAAGTAAGTTGTCCGTTGGTTGGATTGGGGTATAACACCAATTCAATGTTTAGCGGGTTATCATCCAGTCCAAGAACGATCTCGTTCACCGTTAAATCGAAGGTACATGAGACCGCGTTACCAGCGTCATCGGTTGAAGTAATGGTAATTACCGAAACTCCTGCGCCAACCTGAGTTCCCACTGCGGGATCTTGCGTAAGGACAGGTGCTGCGGTACAATTATCTGTGGTTACTGCATTCCCGGTATAATCAGGGATGGTGAATAAATCGCCTTCATTTACATCAACGGTTAGGTCTGCAGGGCAGGTAAGTGTAGGATCTTCCGCATCCACCACGGTAACTGTTTGAGTACAGGTCGCTGTATTTCCGGAAGTATCTGTGACTGTCCAGGTTACGACTGTAACCCCTACCGGAATGTCTGCCGGAGCATCGTTTGTTGCAATCTCACCACCGCAGTTATCGGTTGTGGTGGGAGTTCCAATGCCCGAATTTGGAATCGTACATAATCCCGGAGCGGCATCTAAGGTAATATCGGCCGGGCAGGTAATTGTTGGAGGTGCTGCATCTGGAGTTAGTTCTGCTTCGGCTCGGTCACCAAAACAACCCGCGAATCCAAGGTTAATATCGGCATTGGCCACTCCATAATCTGAAGGCGCGCATCCGTTGGCCCAATTGGCAGCGTCGTCACTTTCGTTATCTCTTCGATAAGAATCGTTACAAGTGCTTCCAAAATTAGCCCCGTCACCGGTCCAATCGAGGTCGGCGGCTGTAATATTGAATCCATTAATGGTTACATTAAAGGTTGCTATTTCCGCGGCCAGCGTATTCCAAAAAACGGAATCTACTACGTCACCGTTATCGTCAATAATTAAAATCCATCCGGGTTGGGCATCATTCCAAAAGATATTGACACCCCATTCTTGAGACGATCCTCCTACTTCATCCCAGAATCTGGACGAATTGGCTTCCATAAACCCAAGCGTTTGTGTCACGCTATTTACAGCATTGATATTCGCATACGGCTCATCACTCACGGCAATGGTGTATCCTGTATAATCTGCTGCCACCCCGATATTCTGAATTTCCAATTTATCGGCTTGTAGGGTAATTTCTGAAATTTTTAATTGAGGCTCGGCTGCAGCCGGCGTCTCTTCCGCCCAAACACTTCCAGCACCTATTGGTGTGAAGGTATAGGAAGTTCCCACTGCCAGCGGAATTCCGCCCATTGCATCATCGTACCAGCGTATGGTATTCGCCGGGTCGTTGGGAACCGCAGTCACGGTAACCGGATCTCCAACACAGAAATCGGCTGCACCGGTTGCTGTGGGTGGGGCTGGTATATCAAAAACTTCGATGGTATCACTATCGGTTGATGGTACCGAACAAGCACCTGCGAGGACTTCATAGGTAATGGTATGCACTCCTACTCCCGCTACCGAGGGATCAAAAGTATAGGTAGCTCCATTGGCGTCATCGGTTACACCCGGTCCGCTGTAGATTCCTCCAAACGGTGTTCCACCGCCCTGGCCTGTTAAGATACCCACATTGATACACAGATCAAGTGGCGCCGTGAAAGAAGCCACACCTGTTGGAGTATCAAAAGCTTCGGTACCGTCGGTTCTGCTTGCTGAAGATCCTTGATCGGCACTCACGCCTAAGCCTCTTCTCGCAAATGCATCCCAAAGGAGGCATTCGTTCGCTCCACCATATATTGCAACATCTGCCGCAAAGATCGCATCTCTGCCATCAACAAATCCCGGATTACAAGGTTGTAATTTCATTCCTTCGGTAACCAATGCCATCGCCATAACATTACCGGCATCCAAATTGGCATCACCCGTATAATTGTAAATATCAGGGTCCCATCCGTGTTCAGCAATCAAATCCCAGGTCACTTCCCAAAGGATAGTAGCCCAAACATAGCCAACACCGTGAGGCACAGACACATTTCCTTTTATGGTATCGTAGGTCGAACCGTTAATCCCAAAATCGGTACTGTAAGGCGTGGGTCTTATTCCAGCACCCCCTTGTCCTTGGCCGAACAAGTAGGTTCCCACGGCTCGGGAATCGGTTCCCATGTCTCCGGGTTCAATTGTCATTACAGTTCCATACCAATCGCTCCATCCTTCACCCATTCGTTCTTGCCCAGACAAACAACCTGTAGTATTGGGTCCGCCTGTAAGTCGGTTGGAAATCCCATGCCCGTACTCATGAACGATCACGAGGTTATCGAAATCTCCATCTTTATTGCCGCAAACATACATTTGCATTGTCGGGTTACCTCCATCCGCCGGAGTTCCAAAGTTCGCATTACAGGTACCGGAACCATCCTGAGCTTCCGAATTTACAGAATCACTTCCTGCACCACCATTTCCGTAGTTATTCTCCTGGAAATTACCGGCAGCCTCGTCGAATCCATAAACATAAAGCACATCGTGGATGATATTGTTCCAATAAAACAAATTGGTAATGGCAGCCGATTCATATTGTGTTCCTGAAGTGTAGTTTTGGTCAAACGGATAACCGGTAAATTCTAAGGAACCTCCACCGTCTGGCTGAAATCCAGGATTGTCTCCGTCTTCGTAAGAATTGGTATTATTTCCACGTGTTACGGTATGTTCCGCACCCGCTACTCCATTTGTATCATGCCAACCGAATGGTGAGCCCGAACCTGCCGGCGTCACTTCAATAGTTCTTGCGCCATAATAAGGGCTTTCTAAAGGCATGGCAAATACTTCATAACTGTCGACCATTACGTTGGAAGCTTCCAATTCGGCTTTCTTCGCCATAGCCTCTTTGTAATTGGGGATGTCGTATAAATTTTTATTGAAGTCCAGGACTTCTTCATGATCGCTGTGATCGTGATCGAAGTTACAATTGGACATTAAATTGTTTTGGTCCACAATAGCCCCCGTAGATGCGTCCACTCGAACACTCCACCAATTTACCTGTGCCAATTCTTCAATGGAAAGGTCCCACACTAATACGAGTTCTTCATTTTGATTTAATTGATACATTAGTTTAGCAGGGATCGGACTTCTGGAAATCCCACCATCACTCAAGACTAATTCCCGGGAGACATTCTTTGTGCTGATCACTGAAATATCTGAAGAAAGGTTATAATTAAAATAGGTAGCCGCACTTTGAACGGCCTGAGCAGCGGTTAAAGAAGGATTCACCCCACCCGTAGCTTTTGAACTGGCATTTGATATAAAATGATTGGTAGCTTTCAATACATCGCCGTTGGCTAAGATATGTACACTGGATTCTGTCCCATAAATTTCTATACCATTATGAGTTTGGCGGAAATAGACATGATGCACACCGCTAGTGCTGCTGGTATGCTCGCTAGTGATCACCCAATTTGTATCCTGAGAAGTAATTTTGTTATTTTCTAACAAATCTACAAGTTGCTCGTCAATTGTTTGCTGAATGTTCTGTGCAATAACTTGGGTCGAAGTACCAAAAAATAGCACACACACCATTAACATGATAAATTTTTTCATAAGGCATAATTTAGGTTAATTATCGTAACGAGGGTTTTAGATTCTCGCAAATCTATTAAAATGATGTTTGTCCACCAAACATTTCACCCTACTATTCCTACCCTTTCTACCATAATTGGTGGTAAAACCGTACTTTAATCGGTATTTTCTTACAATTTATCGATAAAAGTTTAAATTCCGAAGAAAAATCAAAAAGTGTAGAAAACTGCTGGAATCACCTTTTTAACAATCGCATAACAAGGTCGTTTTCTGGAAATTTTAAGGTGATGAAATAAGATCCTGAGGAGAGCACCTCCACTGAAATCTCGTTGGTGACATCAGAGTTATAAATACCGAATTGGTCGATCAATCGTCCCTGCATATCCCTTATTTCAATAGATTCTATTCTCCTTTGGAAGGTATTTACGACGGTAATGAACTCCCGCCCCGGATTGGGAAAAAAGGTTAAGAATTCTCTGGGGTCTCCCTCATCTATGGAGATATACACCAACCTTAGTATAAAGCTGCATGTCGCCTCATTTCCCGCTGTATCACTGGCGGTAAGCGTTATTTCAGTTTCCCCTATTTCCAGTAATGTCCCAATGGGTGGATTTTGACTAACTATTACGTTCCCGGGACAAGTATCACTTACGGTGTTATAATCGGTGAAATCGGCTAAAAAATAAGATTCTTCAAGCCCAATAACCACTCGTACATCGGCCAGGCAGTTAATATCCGGGGGGGTAAGATCGTCAAACACCACCAGATCATCCTTGAATACGTCGAAGGCAGGGGCGCAGATAGTCTCTGGAAAATGATAGGTTACGGTATGAATTCCGAGGCCTGCCATGGCCGGATCAAAATTGAACGTTTCTCCATCTCCATTGTCTATTACTCCGGGACCACTGTAAGTACCTCCTAAAGGTAGTCCACCCGATAAGGATTCATAAATTCCACCATAAAAACAAAATTCTTCATATTCGGCTTCAAAAATAGGTCCGTCCCATGGGTTTCGGAAAGAAATTCTCTCGTCGCCCTTTATATCGGAGTCCCCCTGGTCGGCTATAAAACCAAGTCCTCTCCTGGCAAAAGCCGGCCATATTTCACACACTACTTCTGCCCCGTATATTTCCTCCGCTGCCAATAGTAAAGCATCTCTTGCAGCTACAAAGCCCGGTTGGCACTCTGTAAATTTTAAACCTTCGGTTACTATGGCCATCGCCATAATATTTCCAGCATCCTGGTTCAGGACTCCGGTAAAATTGTAGATATCCAGGTCAAAACCGTAATTATCAATAAGAATCCAGGTTACTTCCCATAACATTTCACCCCAAACAGCCCCCACTTTATGTACACCCGTTTGAGAGGGTATGTCGGCATAGGTAAGCGGGTTCACATTCATGTCGGTCGAATAAGGGTATGGACGGATTCCGCCACCTGCGGGTCCCAGGCCAGAGAGATAATTCGCAACGGCTCTTGGCGTCGCTCCTGTATCTTCGGGTTTTATGGTCAAAAGAACGCCCAGCCAATCGCACCATCCTTCCGCAGGATTCTCGGCATGCCGGAAACAATTTGGTATAACAGCTCCACCTGTTAATCGCGCAATCAAACCATGTGCATATTCGTGTGCCATCACTGTGCTATCAAAATCTCCATCCTTGTCACTACAAACATTCATGATCATCAAAGGTGACACTCCATCTTCCTGTGTACTAAAAGATGCGTTGCAGGGTCTGTCAATACTCTGCCCGTGTGCGACTACAGAATCCCCGCCGCTACCTCCTCTGTTGTAATTATTTACCTGAAAATTTCCGGCGGCTTCATCGAAACCATATTGGTACGTAATATCATGAAGAATATTGGTCCAATAAAACAAATTGGTAATGGAGGCATCTATATAGGGTGTGTTTAACGAATATTCTGTTCCAAAGTCTGACCCTGTGAAATCTAATGTTGAGCCGCCATCAGGATGATATCCAAAAACAAAATTAGCCTCAAAGGCATTGATATTGTTTCCAAGAGTTACCGTAAACTCGGCGCCTGGTTCTCCGTCAATATCATGCCAGCCAAAAGGTGATGCGATGGGGTGTGCAGGATTTTCAACAATGGTTCTATCACCAAAATACGGGCTCTCGAGAGGCAAGGCGAAAACTTTATAACATTCCTCACAAGCCGCAGCTTCTACAGTATCTTCGGGTTTATAATTTTCGATATTGAATAAGTTCTTATTATAATCGAGCGTGCCTTCGCTGTGATCGTGCGAGTAACAAGTTTTCATTCTATCCTCTTTATTTATAATAAGCCCGTTTTCTGCATTCACTTCAAAGACCCACCAATGCAGATAATCGGGCTGCAAGACATCTAACACCCAAACCAGATCGTAGGTATTATTCTCATTTACCGCATATATAAGTTGCGCCTTTATTTCTCTTTCTGAAATCCCTCCGTCCGTCAACCATATTTCGTCAAAAATAGAACGCTCCTTTTCTACAACCTCGATAGGAGCCGTTACTGAATAACCCATTTGCCGTGCTACTGATTCTACCGCCCTTTGAGGGGAAATAACATTGGGGAATTCATTGGTGAGCACCAACTTCTCCGGAGCAACGAATTGTATATTTTCATTGATAATCACATTGTTGGCAGCCAGGTGTAAACTAGACTCGGTGCCTTTAACCGGTATTCCCGAAACCAATTGTTGAAAATAAATGTGATGCACACCACTGGTGGAACTGCGATGTTCACTGGTAATTCGCCAGTGCTCATGTGATGTAGAGAATTGATGCTCGGTAAGACTCTTTTGAACTACTTCACTGGTGTTTTGTGCTCGTCCTTCTTCCGAAGAAAAAACAATAAACACAACTAAAAGAAGTAATTTTAGTTTCAAGGTAAAAGACTTTTAATCAAACCATTAGCTCAATATACAAAAGTACGCCCGATTACTGAAATTACTCAGGTTGTAATAGATAAAATAAGACCGAAAGGTGTTCTGAAAGAAATTCCTGAATTCACCTTTTTAACAAGCGCATTACGACAGGTTCATTGGGAATAAGAATGGTCATAAAATAAGTTCCTGAAGACAGAAGTTCCACCGAGATCCTGTTTTCCTGTTCCTTATTTTTAATAGGAATTTGATCTACCAAACGCCCCATAACATCCCGTATTTCTATGGCATTAATTCGCTTTTCTTTTGGATTGAATACCGTAATTTCATCGCTCGCCGGGTTGGGAAAGAGCGTCAAGAATCCTAGTTGCAGTTGTACTTCAGAAAGAAAACGTATCGTTAAATGGAAGGTGCAACTACTTTCATTTCCAGCGCCATCTATGGCTGTAATTGTTATCTCATGTTCTGCGGTGTTGAGGAGGGTTCCCTCCTCCGGGGTTTGAATAATCTCCAATGCTCCCGGACAATTATCACTTAATCCAATGTTTCCGGTAAAATTGTGCAAGGGATAGGGTTCTCCAATAGGTTGATTTATAGTAACTGCACCAATACATTCCAATAATGGAGGTTCCGTATCTTCAATGACCAAGATATCCTTAAACGCTTTGGTTACGGTGGAGCAGCTGGTTTGAGGCAAGGAATATACAATGGTATGATTCCCCTGGCCGGCCACGACCGGATCGAAATGAAATGACTCACCATCTCCATTGTCTATCACACCAGGGCCACTATACATACCTCCTAGCGGGAATCCACCAGTCACGAATTCGTAAATTCCGGCTTCCAGACAAAACGGATCAAAATCTACTGGAAAAATGGCTTCAGCATAGGGAGTCTCGAAAGAAGGTATCTGGTCAAACTGATTCTCCGAACTACCCTGAGATGCATAAGCGCCAATTCCTCTTTTGGCGAAAGCCTCCCAAAGATAACATTGTATTTGCTGTCCATAAATTTGTCGAGCCGCTTCGATGATCCCATCTCTTGCATCCACGAAACCCGGGCTACAAGGTGTAAACTTTAAACCTTCGGTTACGATGGCCATGGCCATGATATTACCTGCATCCTGATTGATGTCACCAGTAAAATTATAAATATCGGGGTCATACCCATATTCATCGATAAGCTGCCAGGTCATTTCCCAGAGAATTTCGCCCCAGATGGCTCCTATTTGATGGCGTCCTATGGCTTTCGCTAATTGCTCATAGGTTAATCGGTTCACGGCAATATCGGTAGAGTATGGATAACGTCTTACTCCAGGGCCGTTGGGCCCTTCGCCTAAAAGATAAGTAGCGATCGTTCTTGGGGTGGCTCCTGTATCACCCGGTTTGATAGTGAGAATAGCGGCAAGCCAATCGCTCCAGCCTTCAATTGGGTTCTCAAGATGCCTCAGGCAATTTTCAATCACACCGCCGCCCGTCAATCGAGACGAAAGTCCGTGCCCCCATTCATGCACAATTACTGATGCATCAAAATTTCCGTCTTTGTCATTGCATAAATTCATAATCAGCAATGGTGACTCACCGTCAGGAGGGGTTGAAAACGAGCCGTTACAAGGTCTGTCGACACTTTGCCCATGAGCTGTAATTGCATCACTCTGTAATCCTCCCCGATTATAATTGTTTACCTGAAAATTTCCGGAAATCTCATCAAACCCATATTGATAGGTGATATCGTGAATAATATTGGTCCAATAAAACAAATTGGTAATGGAAGCGGCTTCGTATTGTGTATTTTCAGAATATTCCTGATCGAAAGGAAAGCCTGTAAATTCTAAAGCAAGGCCGCCTTCGGGCTGATAACCAAAATTATCATTTGCCTCAAAAGTGCTAGTGTTATTTCCATTCGTCACCAAGTATTCAGCGCCGGCAAAGCCATCTACGTCGTGCCAACCAAAAGGAGAAGCAACAGGATCTGCCGGGTTTTCTTCTATGGTTCTATCTCCGTGATAAGGGCTCTCTAACGGGAAGGCAAAAACTTCGTAGCATTCACTACACGCAGCTGCAGAAGTTTTGGGAGTGACCTCATAATTTTTTAAATCGACCAGATTCTTATTGAAATCCAAAACAGCTACCCCGTGCTCGTGCGAATAACAGGTTTGCATCCGTTCATCTTTTCATAAAATGGTTCCATTTTCTGCGTTCACCTGTAGCACCCACCAATGTTGGTAATCGGGTTGTAAAATGTCAATTTCCCAGGCCAGATCGTAGGTTTGTTCTTTATTTTCAGCATACACCAACTGTGCTTTTATATTCCTCGCCGAGATACCGCCCGGACTCAGCCAAATTTCATTAGCTGTTTTATCGTCTTTTTCAATAATACGAACAGGGCTCGTAATAGTGTAGCCTAGCTGTAGTGCGATAGCTTCTATCGCAGTTTTTGGAGCCATGACAGAAGTGGAGCGATTTACTAAGTCCTTCGATGTGATGGGTATAAATCGATTGCTAGCAGACAAGACGTTTCCATTGGAGGAAAGGTGCAGGCTGGATTCGGTTCCTCGAACCGGTACGTCTTCTATAAGTTGCTGAAAATAAATGTGATAAACCCCACTGGCTGTGCTTCGATGTTCACTGGTAATTCTCCATTGTACCTTCGAAGCGTTCAATTTGTATGTATGCAAGGAATTTTTAATGAGATGATCGGAAGCTTGTCCCCATGAAAAAACGGAGGAAAGAGCTAGAAGCATAATGCATATAAAATGTAAAACTTTTTTCATAGTGCAATTTTGAATAGAAGCATCTGTCTAAATTTACAAAATAGAAGCAGGTTATCTTACTTAATGATGTCGTTATTCATAAATTAGGATGAAAAGCGAGCGCGCCTTCGGTTTATAAAAAGGCAATGTCTGGGTATTTTTCGGTATTTTAATTACATTCGTTACTTCATATCCTGAAGTCCATAAATGAACCAACCCGACTTGATTATATTGGAAATGCAAAAAGGAGATCACCACGCATTTTCCAAGATATATGAAATGTACTCTAAAGCCATCTACGGGGTCATTATACCGATAGTACGCGATAGCGATTTGGCCGAAGAGGTGCTACAGGATGTATTTGTAAAGGTTTGGAATAACTCGGCTTCTTACACCCCTCAGAAAGGAAGGTTTTACACCTGGCTGCTGAATATTGCGAGAAATGCTGCAATCGATACTACTCGCTCCAAGGCTTTTAAGAACGCGACGAAAAACTTAACTACTGAAAATTTCGTAGATATATTGGCAGGACATGATGACCTGTCTGAAAGAACCAATAGTATAGGCATTCGAAAATTTGTGGATGCACTGAAACCTATGTGCATTCAAATCATCGACTTGCTTTACTTTAAAGGATATACACAGGCCGAAACAGCCGAAACTTTGGCAATCCCGTTGGGGACCATAAAAACAAGAGCACGTGCTTGTATTAAGGAGTTGCGTAAAATGCTTTTGAACGAATAGATATGACAGAAGAAGAGATCATAGCATCCGGATTACTGGAATTATACGTTACCGGTTCCATCTCCAGCGAAGATTCGCTTGAGGTTGAAAAGGCTATGGAATTGTACCCATCAGTAAAAAAAGAAGTGGAAGCAATCGAAGCTACATTGCAAGGGCTTTCCGGGACACTTGGCACGGATCTCTCACCAGAGGTTTGGGAACGTATTTCGCAAATGACGGGAGGGGTACGTTCTATAGATAGTGGTGCGAAAAAACGTAATTGGAGCTCACTCACAGGCTGGGCGGCTGCCCTGTTGTTCTTCGCAGGATTGGTCTATATGATAAAGCAGAATACAGACTTGAAAGGTAATTTACGTACGGTAACCACTAAAAATGTGGTCCTTAAAGATAAAGTCAATACTTCGGAAACCAAACTGGCCGAATTGACCGATATTTTGGAAATTGTGCGCTCCAAAAACTACAAACAAATTAACCTTCCCGGAAACGTGGCAGTTGCTCCCAGTGCCTATGCTACTGTTTATTACAATGAGGAAGAACATATCGCATATATCGACGCCAGGGGATTACCCATACCGCCCGAGGGCAAGGTTTATCAGGTTTGGTCGCTTATCATGGATCCCCTCACACCCAGAAGTATCGGATTATTAGAGTCGTTGGAAACCTCAAAAACCGCATTCTTCAAAGTGGAGCATGTGCCAACACCCGAAGCCTTTGGGATTACCCTGGAACCCGCCGGGGGAAGTGAAAGCCCTACCTTGACGCAATTGTATACCTTAGGTAGTGTTAGCCCATAAAAAACCCTCCAGGATATCTGAAGCGTTTGTCATTTAACCTCTCAAGGTTTTTTAAAGTGTATTTATTCTTTTTGCTAGTATAGGTCCTAATTCGTAGCTGGCCTCTTTTAATTCTGCCTTGAGCGATTCGACCTTTTCTGAACGATTATTGGCTTTGTACACCAATGCACTATGATATAAAGCCATGGGCTCTGAGGTTTTGCCTTCGACATAGGATTCGATCGTTCTCAAAGCCTCCTTGCTCATCCCATTTTGAAGTTGAGCCAGTGCCAATAAATGGTAGGTCTCAGGCGTCGCCCGGTTCACAATTTCTCTTTTGGCAATCTCCAGCGCTCTTCGGGGTTCCTTTGAACTGTATAACGAAATTAAATAGGCATTGTACATATTCCCATAATTTCCAATCTCCACAGCCCTGATAAAGTCATTTTCCGCATTTTCAGCTTTGGCCGTATACCCTTCAAATGCGTACAACTCCGCCTTTAATAGGTAGTAATCCGGCAGTTTGTGAGCCTTCATCACCGAATCCAAAATTCGATGTGCCTCAAGTGTATTTTTTTCTTCGGAATAAACCATCCATGCGATCCCCTTTTTTACATACATATTGTCGGGTTGCAAGGCCAGAGTTTTTAGGTAGTGTTCATAGGAATCATGGATTCTTCCTGCATGTCCATAATAATCTGCCAAATTGCTGTACGTCCAAATTTTAAGGGCTTTGCTATCTCGAGATTCCGCAATTGCTTTTGCCTGCTCCATATACCGGATCGCACTATCGAGATCACCGCGATGATCGCTCCATTTTGCCAGACGAATTAGGTAATTGTAGTCACTTAAATTTTTGATCTCATTAAGGTAACGGTACGCCTCCTCGTAGGCGCCCACTTCCATGGCAGCATCAAACAGCATCAAATTGGTTTCATGTTTATTTGAAGGACCTTCCAGTGTTTTTTGGAGCAGGTCGAATGCCTCCTGAAATCGATGCTGAGAAATATAATTGTGAGCCAGACCCCGAGCAAATTGGTCCTTATTATTGGCAGATATTTGAATTCCCTTGAGATACAATTGTTCCGCATCGCGCAAAAAAGTGGTGTTACCCGTAGTTTCAAACAACTGCTCGTAGGCTCCTGCCAGAGGTGCTAAATCTCCTACCCCGCTACTGTCTGTCCGCAATCGTTTGGACCAAAACTCTTTGGTAGAAAGAGCGAGATCATAGGTGGGTCTTTCGATTGTATGCAGGTAGGCATTATAATCCTCAGGCCGGGTAGTGGTATCTTGTTTTGGATCTGTATTACACGCTATGGTGAGCAAAATAAATCCTATGATGGCTATTGGTTTTTTCATGAGTGTATTTACTTGTGCAGGCATGAATCTGCATTCCATCTGCCAGATGTGCATTTCCTGTGAATAGGAAGCACATAAGTACATCCTGGTTCGGGATATGCTCAGGTTGCTTCTAAAAAAGAAAAGAGCAAACTTTCGTTGCTCTTTGCTAATATTATTTTTTGCTATTGAGCAATCGCATCTTCCATATAAGGGAAGGGAAGGGTAAGATCCCTATCACCAATATCAACTCCGTCGCTTGTAAGTTGGGGAGTTCCGTTGTTACCGTCGAAACGGGTTCCGGTAGTTCCTCCAAACATTAAGGTAAGGGAAATATCGATGACATCGTCTCCCAGATTTCTTCCGGTCAAAACGTTGGTCCCGTCAAAATAAGTAGTCGTAGCATCGGGAGCCACTTGCAATGCGTCAAATTGTGCCAATACCGTCGTAAAGGTAGGAGCATCCAAACCTAAGATATTGGTTTCATAATCCAGATCAACACCCAGGGCATCTCCATAAACATCATGATACAATTCCAGGGTAGCTTCAAAAATAGGTTGGTATGCGGCTCTTTCAGTAACAATACTGGCGTTGAAGTCATTCTTCACCGCAGAACTTCCGCTAAATACAGTATTGACTCCGGGTCTTCCCATGATGTCTTCCTGCATATACGTTCCGGTAAAATTCAAACTGTTGATACAAGGGTCACAGTCGGTTCCACCACAGTCTACACCCTCTTCATCCCCGTTCTGGATCCCGTCGCTGCATAAGTCCTGTTCGATGACGTTTCCGTTGTCATCTTCGTCGTTACATTGCACAAATAATAAAGAAGTGCAAATGGCAAATACTATTAATTTTATATGATATATTTTCATCTCGTTCTTCTTTAAAATTTATTGTTTTCTTTTTGTTGTTACCCAAACGTTATAGGCATTGGGTAATCCATTGATCCCTACTGCGCCTCCCACATGAGCCGGAGCATTGCCCAGCAAAGCATTAGGAACCTCAACGACCACGGCCAGCACATTTAGATTCTCGAAAAAGTCGGAAGCTGTTCCGGGTGGAAGAAATCCTTCGGGGGCAGCGGCACCACTAATTACTTCATTGAATCTATTAAAGTCGAAATAAAAATAATCTCTTCTGGGTCCGGCGAAGAAGGTCATTCCATTATTGGTTGCCGTAATGGTTTCTCCAATACCTGAGATCTCTACCTGTCCGGCAGCGTCGTTTACATAAACGAAGCTAGACACTCCGGTATCGCCCGAAGCCACTTCCGCAGGTCCAAAGAAATACATAATACTATCGCGACGGATGGCCTGTATGACCAGATCTTCCTTAAAATCACCGGTATTATCAATATTAAACTCCACCATAACGTCCTCATCGAAGACAGCATTTTCGGTTACCTGGCCGGGTACTAAAGGCCCTTGTATGGTTGCTACGAAAACGGTACTATTTGGATTGTCTCCTTCAAAGGCATACAAATCTGCAATATCAGATTTGGTTCCCGCTACCGATGGCGAGTCAATGTGGTCTGCTGCAATTAAAAATACAGCCAGGGCCAAAAAGCTCAATCCTCCAATGGCGGCAAAAATTTTTGTTTTTTTCATCATAAGAATGTTAGAATGGTTAAATTTACTTTCCAACTATTTACGTCGAAAGTACGTTTATGGTTTTGTGTAAAATGTTAATCTATTGTTAATACCTTAAATATTCACAACGTTACAAATTTAATAAATGAACCCCTCATCTTCAGGCTGGATACGTAAATTTATTAACGAGTTTCCAAAAAAGTTACTTATTGATAACTATGCATCGCCAAATGTATTTTATAAGCATCTCAAAAATACGGGATTTATCTACGGCGTTTCGGTGACCAGCACCCTTGACGAACCCGTTAGCGACCTTGCTCTAACCAAGGAAGAATATACTAAGGTGAATCTATTTCATGCGTTGTGGTTTACTTTTTATACTGAAAAACCAAAAAAAACACAGCGAGAAGCCATTGAAACCATCGTTGCTTTTTACAAATCCATCGAACGCGGAAAGCGCAGTTTTTTTCAGAAATTAAGTTTTTCATCCAGGGCTTCCGAAAATTTGGAGAAGATTATTTCGGCCCGGCTTCAGGAAACCAATAGTGTATTAAAAACAGACGCCACCACTTTGCTTACCTATGCACTTTTGTATGTTGACGTCCTCGCTTTTGCTTATTACCTGAAGGACCCCGGTGGTCTGAAAACCTATCTCGACGGATTGGAAAAGACACTTATTGAACATAGTGCACTTGCGCTTCAATCTAAAAAAGTAAAGAATAAATACGATAATTTGGTCATCGAACTGGTGTCCTCCTCTTCCGAATTTTATACACTTTCCCCCAACGCACCCAGCGGCGATAGCAGCTGGCTGGAAAAACAATTTATTCTGGATATTTGTTGTCTGGCGGTTTGGGATGACCGGGTATTCGATTCTAGTGAATTGAAATTTCTGAAAGAATTGAGCCAGCATCTTGGCTTTTCCGAAGAACATCTGGAGCAATGTATAGAAACACTGGTTCAATTTTCGAATACCAACGCCCAGAAAATTAAATTATTCGAATATTCACATCCGGTGGCACAATTCTACAAACAATCCACCAAAATGGTGAAATTGCTAATTCTGCGCAATAAAAAACGCCTGCTAACCGAACTTAATGAAAGCGGAGAACTCCTCGTTTTATTGGGTCAATCCACCGGTCGCGATCTTACGGCTGAGGAAAAGACCAAAATAAAAGCCCAACTACTGGACATCTTTAAAACGGTTCCTTCGCTCACCATTTTTCTCCTTCCGGGAGGCGCTTTGCTATTACCCTTGTTTGTGAAATTGATTCCGAAATTACTGCCAACGGCCTTTCAGGAAAATCGGGTGGATGAAGAAAAAAAATAATTATTCCAACCACAACTTAAAATCGCGTACCCGCTCCCTTGCTACTATCACTTCCTGCTCTTTATAACTGTTGAGTTTGAGTTGCAGCCTACTGTTGGTATAACTTATAATGTCTCTAATAGCATTGATATTCACGTAAAATTTTCGGTTAATGCGGAAAAAGACTTCCGGGGCGATCTCGCCCTCCATTTGCTCTAAAGTGGTGTCCAGAAGATAGTCACGCCCGTCAATGGTATGGGCATAGGTTCCTTTATTTTCAGAATAAAAACATTCAATTTCATCAATGGGAATCATTTTGATGTGCTGCCCAATCTTGGTGGTGAAACGTTTCTTGTATTCGCGCTCCACCGGATTGGTGAGGAGTTTTTTTATGTCGTCAAAATTGAGTTGTACGTTTTGTGCCTTAGGTGCGCGCTCCTTGTATTTTTCTACGGCTACACTTAATTCCTCCTCATCGATGGGCTTTAATAAATAGTCAATACTATTCAGTTTGAACGCTTGTAGCGCATATTCATCGAATGCCGTCGTGAAAATAATGGCGCTTTTTACCTCAACAGCATCGAAAATCTCAAAAGATAAGCCATCACTTAGCTGAATATCCAGGAAAATAAGGTCGGGGTGTTGGTTATGAGTAAACCAATTCACAGCTTCTTCTACATTGTGAAGCATTTGGTCCACGCTCACATTTAGTTTTTCCAACATGCGCTGCAAACGTCTTGCCGAGGGTTTTTCATCTTCAATTATGAGTACGTTCATACGGTTTTGTTCCTTATTGAATTCTTGAATTGGGTAACTGATTAATTGATAATTGACTATTGACTATTGACTATTGACTATTGACTATTGATAATTGATATAAAACTTTAAGTCAGTTCCACTTGGTTGTATTTTTAAAATCCTCTTCCTCTTTCTCCATAAATTCTTTGATCTTGCGTTCTTCCCAGGCTTTGTAAAAACTGAATTTATGTCGAAACACATGTACCCCGTGAAAGAACAGTCCGATGCCCCAAAAGAATGGGGTACTTAAATACGCGAAAATAGTAATGTTGGCATCTCGCAGTTCGTAGTTAAATTGTTCCAACTGGATAAACAACAAAATGGAATTTATGATAAGATAAACCACTAGGTGGGTATAAAAACCCTTGATATCCTTTACCCTTTTTTGGGCGCGTTTATATTTTTCCTGATCCAAATTTTCCATATTACTTCCATTCATTAAATTCGGAGTCTTCTTTCTCCATATATTCTTTGATCTTTCGCTCTTCCCAGTCCTTAAAGAACCCAAATTTATGCTTGAATACATGCACTCCGTGAAAAAACAGACCAATGCCCCAAAAGAATGGTGTTGTAAAATAAGCGAAGGAAGGAATCTCAAAATTGACTCCGGCCAACCCTTCCCTAAAAATGCCTATTTGAGCCAGAATGAGCAATAGATTGATCACTAAGTACACCACAAGATGTGAATAAAAGTCTTTGATATCCTTTACCCTTTTTTGGGCGCGTTTGTACTTTTCGGGATCGAAGTTCTCCATAACTAATTGTTTCTCATAATACGTTGGCTGTCTTCCTCTTCTTTCTGAATAAGTTCTTGGATCTTCCGTTGCTCCCAGCTTTTGAGAACCTTAAACTTCTTACGGTAAACCGTAACTCCATGAATAGCGATTCCCAGAGCCCAGAGTGCAGGCAAAAGGTAGGTATTCAAATTGAGCCAATCAATAAATCCTTCCTCTTGTGGTAGAATTCCAATTTTGGGTAAAATTAAAAATCGGGTGATATAAATTAAAGTCGTGACGATAATAAATATCCAAATGTGACTATAAAACGCCTTTATTTCCTTTACGCGTTTTTTAGCTTTATCGTATTTCATGTATGCTTCATTTTCCATGGGCTGTACTATTAACTCCATTTGTCTTTAGTGGGTTCGTCGTCTTTTTCCATAAGTTCTTTGATCTTCCGTTCTTCCCAATCTTTATTAATGAAAGGGTTCCAGTTAAAGGCCTTGGCTGCCTGAAATATTAAACCAATTCCCCAACCTAGTGCAGCCCATAAAAACCACATATATCGCCATTCATTAGTGTAATAATTGAGTCCGGCCAAAAACGATATAAAAACGATATAGAATAATAAACTGGTGTAGAATTTCTTTATTTCGGCCACACGTTCTTTGGCGCGCAAGTACTTATTTTCTTTGTTTGTATTCTTGATATCCATGATCCTATTCTTTATAAATGCTTCTTAAAATTTCATTAGCTCATCCTCCTCATCCATCAGCTTCCTGATCTTGCGCCTTTCCCAATCCTTTCCGAAGAAAATAGAATATTCGAAAGTCTCGGAAGCATGACCTAATATTCCAATTCCCCACCCGGCGATAGGGAAAATTGCCCATGGGAAATTGCTACCACTTTTTAGGTTTAACCAAATAAAAACAACCACAAAAATCGCATAAATGGCCAGATGCTGATAAAAACCCTTCATTTTCTCCATCCTGGCCTTGGCGCGTTTGTATTTTTGTTCTGAAGTGTTTTCAATAAGTTTCATAATAACTGTTTTTAAATGACACTATAAAAGTAGTACGATTTGAACGTTTGTTACAATGCAAATCACCCAACTGTCAAATTTTAATGACGAATTGTAGTGTGGGGTTATTACGGCCCTATTTGTCGTCCTTCTCCATCATTTCTCGGATCTTCCGTTCTTCCCAGTTTCTTCCCAGCAATGGATTGTAATTAAACACTTCCATAGCGTGTCCCGAGACACCTGCACCCCATCCCACTATGGGAAAAATAGCCCAGGGAAATCCTGTACTTTGAAAATTCAGATAAATAAAAACAGGCACCATGATAAGATAAATGCTGAAGTGAATATAAAAACCCTTGAGTTCTTCCACATGTTTTTTGGCGCGTTCGTATTTTTTCCCCGAAATATAGTTTTCCTGCGTTTGTAGTGTTCTCGGTGCTCTTTCGGTGAGTAACGGGAGAGATACGCTGAATTCTTTGTCGTTATGCTGAATAGTAACCGCCCGGTCTGTCAATAGATAATAGCGTTTCCGGATATTCTGAAGTCCTACTCCCGTACCCTTTTTCACTACATTTTTTGGCTGAACATTGTTCCGAATGATCAAATTACCGTCTTTTTCAAAAATGGTGATGTGTAATTTTCGGGAAGGGGTCACTTGATTGTGCTTCACGGCATTCTCCAACACCAACTGAAGCGACAAAGGTACTACCTTGGCTTCCGGATTGCTTATATGCTCCGGTATGGTAAAGACGATGCTATCCTCGAAACGCATGTTGATGAGCGACATATACAATTTGGCAAACTTGAGTTCCTCTTCCACCGTGACAAGCTCTTTGTTCTTCTGTTCCAAAACATAGCGATACACCTTGGAAAGTGCTGTCGTAAATCGAGTCGCGGCCTCTGGATTCTCCTCAATTAAACTGGTGAGTACGTTCAAACTGTTGAACAAAAAATGAGGATCCAGTTGATTTTTCAGTGCGTCAAACTGGGCCGAAGCAGCACCGGCAATGATCTTCTGTTCTTTTACTTTTTTCTCCTGCCGATGGCGGTAATAGAAAACGGCATAAAAAATGGCCGTAATAACGATCGAAATAAGAAAAGAGGCATAGTAAGATTCAATTCTTTCCTGTTTTATAAATTCGGAAAACTCCCTGCCTTCAACGATAATTTCAGTAAAAATACGAAGCAGGATGAGCACGGAGATAGTGATGACGACCCCTCCGGCCATACCCTTGGCAAGATTTTTCACCGTAAAAATTTGAGGCCCGTATTTAACAATCAACGACCTCAGGAAATAGTAATTCGCCATATAAAGCGAAACGGCATACAACTGATTGTAAGCGAACAGTACCAACAATCTTTTCCCGTCGGTAATCACATTGCCGTTGACGTATTGGATCAATCCAATAACTAGGAATATGATCGATCCAAGAAAAAATGCCTTTCCTATTTCTCTTATTATACGCATTGACTATTCTTCCTTACAGTTTTGAGCCAGCGATTGCTTGGCGTAATCACCACCTCCCTGGGGATGGAACGGACCTTTGGCTTCATAGGTATCAAATAGCGCTACAGCAGTTTTAAGGTCTTCACAAAACGGGCTGGTATCTTGTCCGAAGAATCGAGCGGTCCCCAGCTCCCATTCCACCTTACCAAACGCAGCGCGCGGATTTTCGGGTTCGAGGGCATACGCTTCCTGATATACTTGCGCAATTTTGGGAGAAAGACTCATCCCATATTTAGCTCCGTCAAAAACAACCCAAGCCGTATACAATTGTGCCTGAAGCACCAGAATCTCCACATTATCCTTGGAGATGGCCTTGGCATCGTTCAAAAAGTCCTGTGCTTTTTTTAACTGACCGCTTAACTTTTCCTGGTCCTTTTCATTAAAACTGTAAAGTACATTTACCTGGGCCACATAAAATGGGGGCAACCAATTGTCGGGTTCCGCTTGTGCGATGCGTTCAAAAAGGTTGGCTGCTTCCCATTGTTTCTGTTCTTCCCAAAGACCGAAGGCCTTGGTCATACCCTGTTCGTATTTGGTTTGGCTTATTCCTGTGAAGGAGATGAATGCTATGGCAATAAGGAGTATTTTATTCATTGTGTTTTTATTTTAAGTGATTGATCGTCGTTGAAATCGAAAATAGTTAGTCTGGTCAAAGCTATGAGGTTAACAGCATATATAGGCCAATTCCAAGTAAAATAGTGAATATACTTACGAAAAATAAGACTTTGACGGGATTGTTTCTGCCCAATAGTCTCAAGATAATTCCTAACATGATTTCTATTGCTTAAAATTATGAAATTTTATATTTCTTTTTGATTGCAGTATGGTCTTTTCCCTTCTTAGTAACGAATATCCATCTTTCGGGTTTCGCCATCTTTGACCTCAAACATCGCGTCTTCCCATTTCGGGGGTCCAAAAAAGCCGCGGGCACCGTTGGAGCAAGCATAACTTTCGGAAGGTATCATCCCCAGTATCATGTTTAAGGCTCCGTCACTATCTTCATCGTGATAACTGGAAATGGCATAGATTCCATCAGGCACATCGGCAAAGGTGACTTTGGCTTCCTTATTTGATATTTCCGAAGAAATAGACATGAAGGACTTATCCAGGAAATTGCCTTCTTCATTGTACAAACCCACCATGACAACCCCCGTGTTGTTATTAAAATTGGTGAGTGAAACATCGATCGTATTCTGGGCTTGTAGTGCCGTTCCCGTGAGTAGGAGCATTAGATAAGTAATTACAGTATGCATGACTTTTGATTTATAATTGATAGTTCAAAGATGCAGGGTTTTGCTAGCCTACCATAATACATTATTCCCAATTGTAGAATTCAGGGGATGAATTGTAGGATATTCGAATTCCGATATACGATATACAATTTGTCACTTCGAGTGATCCCGATAGCTATCGGGATAGTATCGAGAAGTAGATTTGAGATTTGAGATTTGAGAAATTAGATACATTTCAACGATTCAACGATTCAACGATTCAACATTAAAAAATCCTCAACTCTTCCAAGTGCTTATAAATTATCCAGTTGATTGTCGGTCCCATCGTCGCTAATCGTCCAGAAGAAGCCTACAAAAAAGAATTGGTCGGCCGCAGGCAGTAACGCTCTGCGGTTAAAATTGCCGTTATTATCGCGACTGTTGGCGTATTGATAGCCATTGATATTGTTGAAACCCGGGAGATTATTTATCGATACATAGAGAATTTTTTGTTGTGATATCAAATAGGCCCAATTGACACTTAAACTGTTATATGCTTTGGTTTTTTCCTGAAGAAATCCGGGTACATTCGGGTTGGTATACGATCGACCACTTGCATACTGATAGCTCAGGCCAAACTGGCTTTTCCAATCGGCCACAAAATATTTTCCAACCACCGATAGGTTGTGTTTGTTGGCAAAGGAAGGAGTAGCCTGTATCGGGAAGTTGCGGTAGGTTCGCTCACTATCCAAATACGAATAACTCACCCAGTAATCCACACTTTTTATGGAATTATTATCTCTCCAAAAAATATCAATTCCCTGTGCATAACCGTCCCCATTGTTCGTATAATTGGCATCAAAGGCGGGAAAATCGCCTTCAAAAGTAATGAGGTTATCGTATTGCTTGCGATAGGCTTCCGCCCTAAATATCCTGCTATTGGCTGAATATTGATAGTTTACAATATAATGCTGTGTTTTTTGAGCCTCCAGGTTTTGCTGAAATTTTAAAATATCATTCAACGGCTGCTGGTAAAAATCACCGTAGGCGACCGAGAACTGACTCGATTTCCCCGTTTTATAAGCCACCGAAGCTCTTGGGGAAACCGTAACCTCCTCAAACAAAAAACTGTATTCCCCGCGAAGCCCCAGCTTCATCGCGAATTTTTTAGAAAATATGAGGTCGGCTTCGGTAAAGGCTGCGGTGATGTTATTATTGAACCCATAGCGTTCCTGTGCAAATGGGTTTTCAAATTCTTCCACAAAATCGGTTAGAAATTGTTCTGCTCCAAAATTTAACTTTACCCTATTATTGAAACGCTTGCGCAACTTCAATTTAAAATGCGCCGAATTCTCTATATCCTTTATGTCACTGTCAAAAACACCCACTTTATTGTTGGCATGTGTAAAACTTCCGCCCGCTTGTATTTTCCAATTGTCGCTTAGATCACCACTATAACTCCCGTTGGTGTAGAGATTGCTGTTTTTCAGCTTAAAGCGCAATCCTTCGGAAAGGTTGATATCCTCCTGGATCAAGTCAAAATTGGTGGCGTCGAAAGCCGCGTAAAACTTAAAGATTCCGTTCTCAAAATTTCTTCGGAAAACACTTTCACCCGAAAAGGCTTCAAAGGGTTTATTCCAGTCATTTCGATCGGGAAAGGCTGCGATATAGGGAGCGAGATTGATATAAGCCGTATTAAAGCTCAACGAGCTTTTCTCCCATTTTTGAGTGTTCCCAATACCGCCGCCAACACTCATAATCGCGATATCGGTTTTTTCCTGCGTGGGTTCGTCTATGGTGTTCAACAGTAAGACAGAAGACAATGCCTGTCCATATTCAGCCGAATATCCTCCGGTCGAAAAGGTAATTCCGTCGAATAAAAACGGACTGTATCGCCCCCGGGTAGGAACATTGTTGGTGGTAGGCGTGTAGGGCGTAAACACCCGAATTCCGTCAATAAAAATCTGGGTTTCTCCTGCATCACCTCCACGAACGAACAAGCGACCGTCTTCGGCCACCGTAGTGGTTCCCGGCAGCGTTTGCAAGGCACCTACAAAATCCCCCAGGGCACTCGCTGTGGTCACCACATCCAAAGGTTTTAAAACCGAAACTTTACTGTTATCGCCCGCCTCGAAGGTTCCCGCCGAAACAATTACGGTTTCCAGTGAGTTCACATCATCCTTCAATTGGACGCTAATATTTTGCATTTGCTTCACATCGGCAGCCATCATAAAAGGTTCGAACGCAATAAAAGAAACCACCAGAGTTTGTACGCCCGTCTCTTCGGTGCTGAATGAAAATTTTCCCTGATCGTTGGTAGAAGAACCATCGTAGGTCCCTTCCAGATATACGTTGGCACCTTCAATGGCAGTGCCGTTCTTTTGGGTGACCGTTCCTGAGATTTCGGTTTGTGCAATCGCCAGCAGTGGAAGGAAATTAAACAGAAGGATAAAAACAAAAATGTGGAAAGGTGGTGTTTTTGAGTGATTCATTTTTTGGTCGATTACATTTGATGGGTCAAAAATGAGGGGCATTAGTTACATTTCAGAAATAAAAATACTGAATTGTCATTTTAGATACCCCAACTGTAAAAGTAGCATAAACCAAATTTTGGTATCTTTAAGAAAATTTAATTTCTATGAAAAAATTCTATTCAATTTTAGGGGCATTATTAATAAGTTTCACCATAGCGGCCCAAGATACCTTTTCGATCATCGCGGTGGATCCGTCAACCGGAGAGATTGGATCAGCGGGAGCTTCTTGTGTCACCGGGGTTGGCTCCGCCGGTATTATCGACATCATTACCGATATTATTCCGGGGCGTGGTGGGGTGAACTCACAAGCCTACGTTTGTATTCCCAACACCAATCTCCAGAACGCTATTTTGCGCATGGAAGAAGGACTTAGTCCTCAGGAGATCATCGATTGGTTATTACTGAATGACTCCTGCAGTTCTCAAAATTTTGACCCGGCCTTCCGCCAATACGGGATCGCTGATCTGGATGGCGGCGGAAACCCAAGAACTGCCGGATGGACGGGAAATATGACCGATGATTACAAAGAAGACCGTCAGGGCGCCAACTTTAGTGTCCAAGGAAATATTCTACTGGACGTAAGCGTCATAAATAATATGGAGGCTAACTTCAATACTACCTCCGGAACCCTGGCCGATAAATTAATGGCAGCTATGCAAGGCGCAAATTTTGCAGGTGCAGACTCACGCTGCCTGGCGCAAGGGACCTCCTCCAGGACAGCATATTTATTGGTATTTCGACCCGATGACGATCCGAACGACCCTTATTTACGATTGAATGTTGGGCAGCAGGCCGTTGGAGTGGAGCCCATCGATATTTTGCAGGACCTCTACGATAATTTCCTGTCGGTGGAAGAAAATGACCTGAAAAAGAAACTCTCTTTATTTCCCAATCCGGTATCGAGCCAATTGACGCTTCAAATCGATAATTCGGTTGTGTTGCAGAAACTCTCGGTTTTTGACGTTAATGGAAAGAAGAGTATGGAGCAAATTGACTTCAAAGCACAGGCATTTCAGTATCCATTGGATGTATCCCAACTTCCTGGTGGTATTTACTTTCTGAAGGTTGAAAGCCAGCAAGGAACTACCACTCTCAAATTTGTAAAACAGTAGATTTCAGAAAATATATTCTCAAAAAACCCGCCGTTAACGTGCGGGTTTTTCATTTTACCAAAGCTTGTTCGGAATAAAAATAAAGTGAAATTCTGTATCTTAGGAGGCATAAACCAGCAAGTCATGACCGAATTCCAAAAAGTTACCGCATACATTCATAAACACGTGCGGTGGAGTGAACAACTGGCCCAATTACGGAGCGTTTTCCAACGAACCGAACTCAAGGAAGAAGTAAAATGGGGATCACCCACCTATACCCTCAACGGAAAGTTGGTTGCAGGGATGGCCGCCTTTAAGAATCATTATGCGCTTTGGTTTCATCAAGGTGTTTTTCTGAAAGATATGCACCAAAAACTCATCAGCGCCCAGGAAACCACCCGAGGCTTGCGTCAATGGCGTTTCACGGCCGATGATCCCATTCCGGAAGATGTGGTGTTGGAATATCTTCAGGAATCTATTGAGAATTGTCTCGCCGGCAAAGAAATTAAAGTGCAACGCAAAAAAGGAGTTTCAATTCCTCCCTATTTAAAGGCCGCTTTTGGAGGCAATCACCAATTGAACGAGTCTTTTCAGAAATTAACTCCGGGTAAACAACGCGAGTACGCTCAGTATATCGCCGAAGCCAAACGGGAAGCAACCAAACAAAGCCGTCTGGAGAAAATTATCCCGATGGTGCTTGAAGGAAAAGGACTGAATGATACCTATAAAAATTGCTAATTAATGCTGGGACGCAATAAATTGATCTTTTATGCCCGACGTGCGCTTTGGATTTTTATTGCCTGGGTTGTCCTGTCATTACTCATCTTTTTTTATGAATACATCACGCTGGTAAGTAACCGCGCCCTTACTTCGGACTATGATCTAACCTCCGCCCTCACCGCCTATCTTATTGTCTCCGTTTCAGCCGGAATCATTGGCGGAACCATTACCGTGAATCTCATGGAATACTGGCTGCGCCGGCATGCCTTTTGGAAGGCTTTGATCCTCATTGTGATTGTTTATACCCTGGTTTCACTATTTGTAGGTGCCTTGGGTAGTCTTTATTTGAATGGCCAGGAGATGGATCTTCCCATGTTCCATGGAGTGGTGGTTGAGGAACTTTTTCATTTCTTCGGAAAGGCGATCTTTATAAAAAATTATATCATTTGGTTGATCATTGTACTCACCACCCTCATTGTGCTCATGGTCAATGACAAATACGGCCCTGGCGTGTTTCCCGATTATCTCAAAGGAAAATATTTTCACCCCAAAAGGGAACGTCGCATTTTTATGTTCGCCGATATTAAAGATGCTACTACCATTGCTGAAGTTTTAGGTGAAGCCAGATATTTTAATTTTCTGAAAGACTTTTTCAAATATATCACTCCCGCCATTATCGAAACCAAAGGAGAAGTATATCAATATGTGGGAGATGAAATTGTGGTTTCATGGAAGATGAAAAAAGGCCTTGACAATGGGAATGCCATAGGTTGCTTCTATAAAATGAAAGAACTACTTGAACTAAAGACCGCCTACTTTTTAAAGCACTATAACTGTAAGCCTCAATTTAAGGTGGGCTATCACTTTGGTGCTGTCATGGTTGGGGAGATCGGACAAATAAAAAGGGAGATCGCCTTTTCGGGCGACGTGCTGAATACGACCTCGAGAATCCAGGCCAAATGCAACGAATTGGGTGTTGACATCCTCGCTTCCGAAGAATTTTCAAAAATAAACTATCGGCTCCCTTCAGGCATAAAAGCGGAAAGCCTGGGTGAACAAACCTTGAAAGGCAAAGCCGAAGCGATGCGCCTGGTCACTTTTAGGAATGATAGTTGATGTTTGAGTAGTGAGTAGAATAATCTAAAAATCCAACGTAAATCCAACGTAATCCAACAATCCAATAATCCAATAATCCAATAATCCAAATTATGAAAACAGATCTCTACACCCGGACGGTATTGACCGTAATAGCCGTTTGTTTAACCTTTAATGTGTTACAGCAGCTGGATTTGGTTCCTTCGGCTTATGCTTCGGAAAAGGAAGCACCTTTAAAACTCGATCTACCTGCTTTTACCGAAACCATTGATGTTCGAATCGTGGATATCAATACCTATGACGAGCTCAATGTAAATTTGAAGAGTGTCGACACCTACGACGAGGTAAAAGTGAATATTAAAAGCATTGATACTAGCGACGAATTGGACATAAATATAGATGAAGTGGGTGGTAGCTGGGTCAATTCGGGCGGTCCTATCCCGGTGACGATCAAGCAGTAATAATCAGTATTAGTCAGCCGCTCCGGGAGGAAACTTTTTAAACGGCCTGATAATCAATCGTGCTGCCCGATCGTAATTGATATAGTTGTAGACCCAATTAAAAAAGGTGACCACACGGTTTCGAAAACCTATCAAAAACCAGAGGTGAACGAACATCCAAAGGACCCAGGCAAACAGGCCTCCAAAGGTCATGTTCTTAATGTCGGCCACGGCCTTGTTGCGACCAATGGTTGCCAAGGTCCCTTTATCGTAATAGGTAAACGGAACCTTTTCTTTTCCTTGTAATTGTGCTTTTAGGTTTTTGGCCAACCATCGGCCCTGCTGCATAGCGGGTTGGGCAACTTGCGGGTGTCCGTGTGGATAGTCTTTGGTTTCCATAAAAGCAACGTCTCCCAGTGCAAAAATATGTTCAAAACCCGCGACCCGGCTGTAAGGATCCACTGGATACCGATTCGATTTTTCGAGCAACGAACCACCGTCCAGACCTTTCACGGGAGCTCCCGTCACCCCGGCCGCCCAAATAAAAGTTTCGGTGTTAAACCTGGTGCCGTCACTATTAGTTACCTGAATTCCATCGAAATCGCTCACCAGGGTGTTCAAATGGACAATGACTCCCAGTTTTTCGAGAGATCTCTGTGCCTTTTTTGACGCCGATTCGCTCATGGGTGACAACACCCGGCTCCCACCTTCGAGTAAGTGAACTTCCATTTCCTCCTCCTGCAATTCCGGGTAGTCATTCTCGAGGATCCCTTTTCGGAATTCTGCCAGGGCCCCTGCCAATTCTACCCCGGTGGGTCCCGCACCCGCGATCACAAAATTGAGCAGTCGTTTGCGCTCAGTAGGATCAGTAGAGATATCGGCTCTTTCAATATTCTGAAGGATAAGGCTTCGAAGATTCAAGGCCTGCGGAATGGTTTTCATAGGCATACTATTAGCTTCGATGTTCTTATTTCCGAAGAAATTAGTACGCGTCCCCGTAGCTAATACGAGATAATCAAAAGATAAGGATCCTATTGAAGTGTGTAGCTGGTTGGTTTGAGCGTCAATGGATTCCACTTCTGCCAACCGAAAATGAAAGTCGGTGTTTTTTCTGAATACCTTCCGCAACGGATAAGCGATGGAATCGGGTTCCAGACCCGCTGTAGAAACCTGGTACAGTAAAGGTTGAAACGTATGATAATTGTGACGATCGAAAAGTACCATTTGAACGTTTGCCTTCCGCATATTTTTTATAAAGGAAATGCCGGCAAAACCACCTCCAACAACTATAATTCGGGGTTTACTTGTGGAGGGAATGTTCATAGAAAAAGTTTCTGAATCAAAATTACAATTTCATTTTTGTCAACCCTAATAATAGCGGTATTTTTGGGAAATTTGTAACAAAAAGGAAAGGACCTCCACTAATCAATCAGCCAACAAAAATACATTGACCAAAGAACTCGAACATAGTTTTGTAAGCCAGCTGGAGCAGAACCAAAACATAGTGCATAAAATATGCAGGTTGTATACCAACGACAGCGATGCGCACAATGATTTGTTTCAGGAAATAACCATCCAATTGTGGCGGGCTTTTCCGAAATTCAGAGGTGATTCCAAGTTTAGCACTTGGATGTATCGGGTAGCATTAAATACGGCAATAACGCTGTATCGTAAAAGCAAACGCAAGGTGCAGACCCAGGATTTTGAAGGGGTTAGTTTTAAAATCTCTTCCGAAGAATATGACGGAACCGTAGAAGAGCAATTAAAATTGATGTACGATGCAGTAAAAACACTTGGTGATATTGATAAAGCCCTTGTTTTTCTGTATTTGGAAAATAAAAATTACAAAGAGATTTCATCAACTCTGGGTATAACAGAAGTAAACGCCCGGGTAAAAATGAATCGAATAAAGGAAAAATTAAGAACTGTTTTGAACCCATAAAATTATGGATCAGCTTGAAGTACTAAAAAAAGACTGGCAATCTCGCGAACATGAGTTCCCGAAGCTATCTTACAAGGAAATTTACCCCATGATCTTGAAGAAATCTTCCTCGATCGTGAAATGGATCGTTATCATAAGTCTTTGTGAAATATTATTTTGGTTCTTTCTCTCGTTGTTAGTTCCTGAATCCAGTAACGAATTTTACGAGGAAATGGGGCTGAAAACGGCTTTTAAATGGATCAACATTTTCAATTATGCCGTGGTTATCTTTTTTGTCTTTTTGTTTTGGAAGAACTGGAGAAAGATTCAAGTGACCAATTCGGTAAAAACCTTAATGGAAAACATTCTTCGCACCCGAAAAACAGTGCGTTATTTTGTGTATTATAATATTGGAATGGCGATTGCACTGCTTGCCGGGATCAATGTGTACTACTATTTCAATCAGGAAAAACTGCAGGATATTTTAAAAGACCAGGATATTTACGGCGCTATTCCTGCCGAAGCTGTGGTGAATAAATTCTTCTTGTTCAATTTGATCGCCGGAGTTCTATTGATAGGGCTGTTAATTCTCTTTTACTTTTTGTTGTATGGTCTGTTACTGCGACGCCTGAAAAGGAATTATAAGGAACTGAAGAAGATTGAAATTTAAATTATATCGAGCCAGCGGAAAGTTTGGTTGACGTTTGAGAATTCAATACCTCCATTGACGTTGTTGGTTGAGTTCCTCTTCTTTTTTAAGTTCACTTTGAGGAATTACCTTTAAAAAGGAAGGATGTTGCTCTATGGCGTATTCCAGTTTTTCAACAATTTGGTCTACGGTGTCATTTTCATAATCTATATCCAGAGGTGGTTTGATCTCCATAGACTGCAAAATTCCTTTCTTCCGAATACGCAATCCTTTTTTGTCAAAAGAACGTCGAAAACCATCGATTACAATAGGAACCACCAACGGTTTATTTCTCTTAATAATGTGTGCGGTACCACGGCGAATGGGTTTCCAAGGCTTGGTCGTTCCCTGGGGAAAGGTGATCACCCAGCCGTCATTTAACGCCTTAGCTATATTACTTACATCGCTCATTTTAACCTGTCGGTTGACGTCTTGACCTTCAGCCCGCCAGGTACGCTCGATACTCACCGAACCCGCATATGCCAGTATCTTTGGTAACAATCCCGACTGCATGGTTTCCCTTGCGGCCACGAAATAAATATTGAGCTTGGGTTTCCAAAGATACCCTATGTTCTTTATACTATCTGCCCTCCCGCTCAAACTTGCATTGAACACATGGAACATGGCAACTACATCGGCAAAATAGGTTTGGTGATTGGAAACAAACAGAACATTGGTTTCGGGAAGATCTTTGAGTACCTCACTTCCATCAATTTGTAACTGATTAAAGCCCTTAAACCTTCGGTGGGTCAAAGTGCCTAGTATTCTTATAAGCCAACGCTTTACAAACAGTATGTGTCCAAAAGGATTTCGCTTAAAAAGCCCCATAAAAATTTATTCTTTACGTTTTGTCACGGCCATAGGTATTGGGATTACCAACCGGATTTCAAATATACTAAATTTAGTTGCGAAACCACTTACCACGGGATTTCCGGTATTCCACTGAACGCCATCAAACTAAGTCCGAAACATGAAAACTCAGTGGGCATGCGAGGCGACTCAATGGCATCAAGAACGAGTTTACCACATCTTGCTTCCCCATCATTTGCAACGGCAAAAACAACAAAGATCCTCAAAAAATAAGCGCCGGCTCCGGTAAAGTATCTGTTGAGATATTGTGCGAGTCCGCACCCAAGACAGGTTTTGAGTCCTTTAAACACTGTGAAAACCACCTCTTTGCAACGGATTTTAAAATTACGTATAAATACCTATTTGAATTCATCTGGTTTGGTGCTAATCTTATATAATCAAAATTGACTTCGTGGCCCATCCTTTAAAAAGGTGTCTTTTTTATGGAAGAACAGAATTAATTTCATGTGTACAACCGATGAACCGTATTTTAGAATTGTTATCGTTATTCATGTTGCCTCTTTTTGCTTGCAGCGAAGGTTTTTATGAACTGAATTTTACTACGTACACTTCCGAAAAACCAGTTACTAATTGGAACATTACGAATTTTTGCCGCCATAAAAATAATGAAGCAATAAAAAATGAAAGGATCCCTGTTTGATGATATCAATTACAATTTCAAAAAGGGCGAAATGGATTCAGAATAAAAATTAATAGCCTTTAAGGCGACAACATATAGAAGCATATGATGGGGGTAAAAATAA
The DNA here is from genome assembly GCA_963807685.1 of uncultured Flavobacteriaceae bacterium. Taxonomy (GTDB): domain Bacteria; phylum Bacteroidota; class Bacteroidia; order Flavobacteriales; family Flavobacteriaceae; genus Aureisphaera. The sequence continues at coordinate 95,935 of CAWECU010000015.1, forward strand.
AAACCAACCATATTTAACTAATAAAAAAAACGATAGCATACATATCCACCAGACCTCATAGCATGTCATTGAAATCAAAAATCGGGACGCTGTTTTTATACCTGTTACTAACATTTTGTTGGTGCAATCCCTATGGCATGAACATATATGCTCAGGAGGATCAAAAAACAGAAAAAAAGGAGGAAAAGGAAGAAAAAAAGGATAAAAAATCCTTGAAAGAGATCTTGTCATTTAAAAATTTCTTTCATCATTCAGACTCGTCCAGGCTTGCCAAAAGGTATATTCGATGGCACAAAAAGCTCACTAGGGATAAAAAAGATTACCGTTTTACCATTTACAAAGATGACCTGAAGGATTCACTACCCTTTGAACGTCTCATTAATGGTAATGAATTGGTCAAAGATGTTTTTGGTTTTTATCCCTACTGGGAGGAAGATCTTCACAAGTCACTCGATTATTCTTTATTATCCACGGTGGCTTATTTTTCGTATGAAGTGGACCCAAAGACCGGGGATTCGATCACGGTCCACGATTGGCTCAAAACACCTCTCATCGATTCACTTAAAAACAATAACAAAAAAATACTGCTTACCGTTTCCAACTTCGGAAATGAAAATAATAAGAAATTCCTTAAAAATACGGCTGCAGGAGACACCTTGATCAAGCGTATTATCGAATTGCTGGATGCCCGAAAAGCCAATGGGGTTTGTCTCGATTTTGAAGGAATTTTGAATTCTCAAAAAAGAAATTATAACAGTTTCGTCGCCTTGCTGGGCCAGAAGTTAAAAGCGCACAACGAGGATTATTTGCTATATCTTACCGTTCCTGCTGTGGATTGGAACGAATATCTCGATTACGATTTGCTTATTCCGGTGGTGGATCAATTCATAATCATGGGCTATAATTACTATGGCTCTACGAGTAAGGTGGCCGGTCCCGTAGCTCCCCTGAATAGTGGAAAATTCTGGGATCCATTTAACCTTACCACCTCTGTCGACTATTATCTGGCCAACGATATTCCCGAATCAAAAATCATACTAGCCCTACCCTTCTATGGTAATATATGGCAAACGAAAACGGGAAGAAAAGGCTCCAGAGTACGCCAATATGTAGGTTCCAGAACTATGGACTACATCAAGCACGAGATGGACAAGGTGCCCGAGCTGAAAGTGCAATACGACTCATTAAGCCATAGTGCCTGGTATAGCTATATTGAGAAAGATACCATCAAAAATCATAGGCAATTCAGGCAACTCTGGTTTGATAATGATTCTACAATGACCGAAAAGATAAACTTTATCAAAAAAAGGAACCTCAACGGACTTGGAATTTGGGCTCTGGGATACAATAAAACTTATGAGAATTACTGGAAGGTGATTAGCGACAACTTTAGACAGCCCCCCGATTCTCTGGACGATCGCTACATTATAAAATATCCCGATTCCATCGTTGTCGTCTTTGTCGATTCAACCACAGCGCTTCAAAACGGGGGCAGTAAAATGGATCCGGATCATGCCGACAACCCTGCCACGGACCCCAATGCCAAGGATGGCCCTACCCTGTGGGATAAGTTAACCAATATCAACGGAATCTTAAAAAATATAACCGGCTACAAGGCATTGCTGTTTCTGGCATTGGCCTTTGTAGTTTTTTTCGGGGGTCTTGGCTTTATCATTGCCATGTTCAAACCCAGCACGCGTATGTTCTTCTTTAACAGCAAGGCATATACCATTTATTACGCTATCATCCTGTCGGTTTTTCTGCTGGTCGCTATGAGGTATATAGATGTACTCAAGGATCCGTCGATCATACTGCTATTTGGATTTGTAGTTGGAGCAATCGTCATTTATCTGGTAAGTAGATACGTTCAAAAAGTGAAAAGAAACCTGCCATGAGTGAGAGCGTTGCAAAAGGAAAAGAAGCATTGGCAGCTGAAGATGGAAAGTTGAAGAAACTTCTGAAAGCGGTTAAAAAGGTATTGGCGAAAGAATTTTTATGGGTGCTTTTTATCGCATTAATGAGCATCCCACTGGCACTCATCATGAAGTATCTGGTAGAAACCTATGCTTCTGGAAAGACCATAGCAGCCATTTGTGAAGCACTGGATGGAATTACGCTCTCTGTGGGTTGTTATGCGGTGAGTATTGCAGGATTTTATTTTGCGCGAACCGTGGTTGGAGCCATTAAAACATTAACTGAAAAAGAATAAAAAACAGGTTATGATTGCAAAAACACTTTCTTTTATCACCGACTTACTCAATCAGGAGCTCAAGATGACTTTTGGACTCAACGATAATCTTGTGGTCGCCAGCAGTCTCATAAATCCAGACGGAAGCATTGCGAACAATGTGGAGAATAAGATCGTGATTTCGGTTATTAATCTGGAACATGAAACCACGCGAAAATCCATGAATCATTATGTCAGTGATGGAGATAAAAATTATGGCTCGGTTGCGCCACCGGTGCAGTTAAACCTGTATCTGCTGGTATCCGCTAATTACGATTCGAGCAATTATTTGGAGGCCAACAAAATGCTTTCGGCGGTTATTGGTGTTCTCCAGGCGAATCCCTATTTCACCAAAGAAAACTTCCCGGAAATGCAATCGCCCCTGCACAAATTAACTTTCGAAATATTCAATCTACCCATTAATGAATTGAGTCATATATGGAGCGGCATAGGAGCCAAATATGTGCCTTCCATCATATATAAAACGCGCATGATGATTATCCAGGAAGAGAAAATTAAACGTGAGGTACCAAGAGTTGGCGGACTCGGAGGTGGTGCCAAACCAAATTAGAGATACGATGAATATAAACTATCATAAATGGATGGAATGTGAAATAACTCATAGTTATTTCCCCGATGGACAAAGTGCCATTTTCGGACTCATACCCACGCGGGATACGTCAAAATGGCTACATAATTATGATATTCTATTGCATAAAAATGGCAATGTTCACTCCCTCTATGCCGGAGTAAACAACGGAATGGCCTTTGACATATCCAACCAATTTGCAGGGATCACGAACCTTGTATTTCAGCTCACAGTAGAAGATAATGAATTTTTCAACTATACTGATTTGAATTTGAATTCTGAAGAGGAATTGCTATACTTTTCAAATGTCAACAGACCTAACAACTCGGGACAACTACATGCTTCTCCTTTTGTGACTCAGGAAGAAATTGTAAAGGCCAGACCCGATCGATTTGTGTTACTACTGCCTTCCGGAGAAATTAAACTTGAAATAAAAACCGCTTCCGGGAATACTATCCGGGAAGAAGCGCTCTCCAATTCCATGGACATCCATTTCAATCTTGACCTGAGCCAGGAGGAAGATGGAGCTTATGAGCTATGGATCAATAATGAATTACAGGAACGATTTTATAAAACTTCCGAAGCACTGCGGCCCGGAACCTTAGGCATCGTTCATTTGGCGATGGATACGATTCTTGAAAATTATGAAGCCGGATTGAAATACACCATCGATTTTGCCACCCGATCGGTGCATTGGCGCTATAAGGTCGTGGTAGCTCCTAACCGAAATATAAAGGTCTTGGATATGAGTATTACCGGAATCCAAAATGAAAACTACCTAGGTCCTGTGGTAGAGCAATTTACGAGAGAACAGGAAGCAAACATCTTTATGAGTGATATCCCACTGCCTTTGCAAGAGAAAATGGAGAAAACGCCCGTCTTGAAGATCACTTTTACCAGTGAATTTTCGGACGAAGATACTTCCGAAATAAAATTACCTAATCCAAGAGGAGGAAGTATTAGTAAGAATACTATCGAAGAGAATGAAGCTTCATTCTATTCAACATCAATAATTTATGTCTAATTTAAATTTATATCTATGTCAACAACTATGAAAACCCCCGGGGTCTATATCCAGGAACTGGATGCCTTTGGGAACTCTGTAGTGCCCGTTCCGACCGCCATACCGGCGTTTATAGGCTATACAGAGCAGACGTCCTATAATGGGAAAAGTCTCGTGAACAAGGCGGTGAGGGTGACTTCACTGGCCGAATTTTTATCCATTTTCGGGAAGAATGCTCCTGAAGTAAAGTACGAACTTACTTCGGTGTTGTTACCCGAAAGAATTAATGAACTTCAGGCGGAGGTTGATGGAACCGCCAAGACGCTACAGGATGCGAACGACGCAGTTACCAAAGCGGGGAAAAATGCCACTCAGGAGCAAAAAGATGCTGCTGCCCTGGCAAAAACCGAAAACGCTGAAGCCAAAGCCAATTTGGACGCAGTTAGTAAGACTCCCAGTATTGGAGCACTACTTAAGGCACAAGCCGATGTGGACAAAGCGGCCGGAAATGCCTCAGATGCGCAATTAAAAGCGCTGGGAGATGCACGATCCGGTTTTCAGCGGGAAATTGACAGTGCAGATTTTGTCGATCACGGCTACGCGTATACCTTAAAACAGAAAAGCATCAATTTCCGTTTGTACAGCTCGATCAAGTTTTTCTACGAAAATGGAGGCGCAGCCTGTTATGTGATGAGCGTTGGACCTTATGATTTTAGCAAATCGGCTATTTCAGATACTACGGCCTTTACCAACGCCATTACCATGTTGGAAAAAGAAATGGAACCCACTATGTTGGTGATCCCCGACGCCGTTGAAGTGTTTGACACTACAGTGACCGATAAAACCGATGCCAACTACTTGCAGAATCGTTATGCCAACGCATATTCATTGCAAAACGCTATGATCAATCACTGCGGAAGTATGATGGACAGGGTTGCGATTTTGGATATTCCAGGAGGATTTACCGAGCCTGTTGTAGGAACAACTAGCATTCAGCAATTCCGAACTAGTGTTGAACCGGAGAATCCGAAATTCAACAGTTATGCTGCTGCCTACTATCCCTGGTTGCATACCACAGTGTATCAGTCTTCGGAGATTTCATTTAAAAACATTGACCAGGCGTCTTATGCACAAGTCCAGCAATTGTTAAACAATGAATTCACAGATCCGAACACTGGAATCATTCTTGCCGATATTCAACCCTATATCAAGGCGTTTGATGCCGATCCCGGGAAAGTTGATTCCGGAAAGGTGCGAAAAGCAGATTCAATTTTGCAAAATTTGAGTTCTTCCTATTCACTTTTGATGAAAGGGGTCATGAACCATATGAATTTGATAGCGCCCAGTGCAGGAATGGCGGGAATATATACTTCCGTAGATAACAATGAAGGCGTATGGAAAGCACCTGCGAATGTGGGGATGCAAAGTACGATCAAACCGGCGATTGCTATCGATCATGCACAACAAGAAGACCTGAACATGCCCATTAGTGGTAAGTCTGTATGTGCTATTCGTGCATTTGTAGGACGTGGAAACCTGGTTTGGGGTGCTCGTACCCTAGATGGAAATTCCAACGATTGGAGATATGTCAATGTAAGACGAACGCTTATATTCCTTGAACAATCTGTAAAAGATGCGGCCAAGGCTTATGTATTCGCACCCAATGATGCATCTACATGGACCAATGTGAAAAGTATGATCAGCAATTTCCTGATCGGAGTTTGGAAACAAGGAGGTTTGGTAGGTCCCAAGCCAGCAAGTGCCTTTTCGGTAACTGTAGGTTTAGGTAGCACTATGACCAATGATGATATCCTGAACGGGATCATGCGTGTATCGGTTAAAGTAGCCGTTTCACACCCAGCAGAATTCATCGAAATAACCTTCCAGCAACAAATGCAGGAAGCATAACATTCAAATAATATTTAATTAAAAAAAACAAATATCATGGCAGGAGATGCACAAGACGCAGTTTGGCCCTTACCGAAGTTTTACTTCAAAGTTACACTAGGGTCACAGGACAATACGACCTCTTTTCAGGAAGTATCAGGACTGGACACAGAAACACAACCCATAGAATACAGGCATGGAGATAACAAATTGTTTTCTACCATAAAAATGCCTGGCATTTCTAAATCGGGGAATGTTACATTGAAAAAAGGAATTTTTGTCAATGACAATAATTTCTGGAAATGGTATGACGCCATTAAAATGAACCTGATCAAGAGGGAAACCGTAGTCATCGAATTACTCGATGAAAAAGGTGGTACCACCATGTCGTGGACGTTGGCCAATGCATGGCCCACAAAAATAACGGGTACCGATATGAAATCTGATGCCAATGAAGTGGCAGTGGAGACCATAGAAATCGCTCATGAAGGACTCACCATTGCAAATGGAGGGTAATGAGTAGCGAATATCCACCTGTTGCCTTTTATTTCAGACTATCCTTTGATGGTGCTGCCAGCGGAGCCGACGCATCATTTAAGGAAGTTTCCGGGATAACTATGGAGATGGGTACAGAGGAAATTACAGAAGGTGGGAACAACAATTATAAACATCGTGTTCCTACCTCTGTAAAATTCTCCAATTTAGTTTTAAAAAGAGGACTGGTCCCGAAAGATTCGGCCGTTGTAAAATGGTGCTTAGACACATTGGGCAGCGGACTTTCCGAAGCGATTCAAACCAAAACCATCATGGTAAGTCTTTTGGATGAAAAAGGCAATCCTTTAAACTCATGGAGTTTTGCAAATGCCTGGCCAGTTAAATGGTCCGCATCCGACCTTAATTCGATGAACAATGAACTTGTCATCGAAACATTAGAATTTTCCTATAGTTATTTCACGAAAGTATAGTGTAGATAAAATTAGGAAATAAGATAAACTTATAGCGAACCATTATGCCCATCGAAATACGAGAGTTACTCATAAAAGTAAAGATTGAAGAGGAATTATCTCCCTCTATTGAAAGCACCGATTTGGAACAGATAAAACGTGTTGTTCTGAAGGAGTGTAAAAAAGAAATTAAAAAACAACTAAGCAAACACAAAGAACGATAGTATGTCACTGGATAAAATGAAAATAGTAGCTTACGCAAGTGATGAGTACTCTGGAAGTGGGGATCAAACATGTACGGTAAAAATAAACCCAGCATCTTATACCCATAACCATCAAGTGAAGTATAACAACTCCACAGCTCAAGGTTCTCCAGGAACTACGCTAAAGTTTCAAGGGATTCCTCCCGAGACTATTTCGTTTGATATCTATTTTGATGCCTCTGGTGCTGTAGATCAGGACGTGGTGGATGTTAAGGATCAATTGGATGAGTTCAAGTCGGTCTGTTTTATTTATAATGGAACCATTCATGAACCCAACTATCTTATCCTTTCATGGGGTTCGTTAGTATTTAAGTGTAAGCTAACATCACTTGACATTAGTTATACACTATTCAAACCGGACGGTAGCCCTTTAAGGGCCAAAGCCAGTGTTAAGTTTGAAGAAGCTCTGGATTCAAGTGTTATTGCAGCCGAAGCAGGAGAAGAATCACCAGATTTAACGCACCTTGTTTTAGTAAAAGAAGGGGATACATTGCCGCTTATATGTAAGAATGCCTATGGTGACGCCAGCTATTATATGGAAGTTGCCAAACATAACAAACTAGTAAATTACAGGAATTTAATTCCAGGTACCGAATTGTACCTTCCACCCATAAAATAACCGATATGCCAAGTTCACCCATAGCAGAAGACACCAGTCTCATCTCATTCAGCATACAGTCCAATGGATCGGATATCCCTACAACTTATGAAGTTCTGGATATTCGTATTGAACAACATATTAATAGGATTGCTCAAGCTGAAATCACCCTTAGAGACGGAAGCGCAGCCGATCAAACCTTCGAAGTAACAGATTCTGACAACTTCAAACCTGGAGCAGAAATTGAGATAAAATTGGGGTACCAAACTCAAACCGAATCGATATTTAAAGGAATCGTTGTCAAACAAACCATCAAAATTGACCATAGCAGCGGATCTAGATTGCAAATTATCTGCAAAGATGAGTCACTAAAACTAACAGTGAATAGAAAGAGTGCCATTTTTACAGATGTCACCGATAGTGATCTCATGACTCAATTGGCTGGAGATTATGGTGTTTCTAACGACATAGTAGCCACCTCCGCCACCCATAAAGAAATAGTTCAATACAACTGCACGGACTGGGATTTGATTGTAAACAGAGCCGAAATTAACGGCCTCGTAGTTACTACTGAAAGCGGTAAACTAGTGGTTGCAAAACCAGATGTTTCTGGCACACCCGAATTGCAAGTTCAATTTGGTTATGACATTTTAGAGTTCGATGGTGAAATAGATGCTACACATCAGTATTCGGGCGTTCAAGGAAATGCCTGGGATATGGCCACCCAGAGCGTTATCAAAGCATCGGCTGCTGAACCTACAGTCAATGAACAAGGGGATCTTACCGGTACCGTCTTGGCCGACGTACTTGGCACGGGCGATTGTAACCTCCTCACCTCCACAACGGTGACACAAGACGATATTCAAGCTTGGGCAGATGCCGCTTTATTGAAGTCTAGATTGTCCCGTTTTAAGGGTAGTGTTACGTTTCAAGGTTCCTCAAAAGCCAAGGTGAATACCACCATAAAACTAGAGGGAGTTAGTACCCGTCTTAACGGAAATGCCTTAATTACCGGAGTGGTGCATACGATAGATGACGGCCGCTGGAATACTGAGGTTAAACTAGGTTTGAGTCCCGACTGGTTTGTTGAAGAGCATCCAGTAACTTCCCCAAATGCATCTGGTCTTATTCCAGGGATTAAAGGACTTCAAACGGGTATCGTAACCAAAATTGACTCGGATCCCGATAACGAATTTCGCGTTCAAGTGGAGATTCCCATTTTGGGTGCAGATGGAGATTCTGTCTGGGCCCGTCTATCCACTTTCTATAACGGAAATGGATTTGGCGCCTTCTTTATGCCCGAACTCAATGACGAAGTTATTTTGGGATTCATGAATGATGACCCCCGATTTCCAGTCATACTAGGAAGTGTTTACAGCAGCTCCATAGCCGCTCCCGAAATACCCGATGAAGACAACACTATTAAAACCATCGTTACGAAAAGTAAACTTCAGTTAAAGTTTGATGATGAAAAAAAAGAAATAACCATTCTCACCCCGGGAGGAAACACGATGGTTTTTAGTGATGAAGATCAAGGTATAACGATCACAGATCAAAGTGATAATACGATTATCATGGGGACAGATGGTGTCACCGTCGAAAGTAAATCGAGTCTAACCCTTAAAGCTGCCACTTCGGTCGATATACAGGGGGCAACGATTTCAATCGATGGGGATCAATCCATAAGTGCTTCTTCCCTTTCGGTTTCAATTTCGGGGGATACCTCAACAACAGTTAGTGGTGGTGCATCGTGCGACATATCGAGCGATGGACAAATGAGTGTGAAAGGATCAATTGTAATGGTGAACTAATGAGCAATAAGTATAAAAAAAGTAGATCATTTTTAGGTACTGGTTGGGGATTCCCGCCAACCTTTCACGAGGACGCCCTCATGGGAGTTCATATGGTAGAAAATGAACACGATATCAAAGAATCATTGGAAATATTATTGAATACCAATATTGGAGAACGAATAATGCTTCCCGAGTATGGCTCGGAGCTTCAGAAATACCTATTCGATATTATATCCAACTCAAAAATGCATTTTCTGAGAAATATCATCAGAACAGCGATCATTAAATACGAACCCAGAATTACCGTAAATGATATCATTCTGGATCAAAAAGACTATCGCGACGGAATTATAAGAGTAGGTATAAAATATACCATCAAATCCAACAACTCGAGATTTAATCTTGTATTTCCCTACTATAAAATGGAAGGTACCGATATTCCGGTTCTCTTTCATAAACACGTGACGCAGAGTTTAGCCAATGAATCGAAATGACGAAAACCAAAAGACATACAACAGATATTAAATCGCGAAATGGCACCATTAGAACGTCCAGGCTGAGCACGGATCTATTGGAAAGCCCCTTTCAAATCGATGCCCGCCAACCGTGGGATATCTTGTCTTATATTGCCTCTTTTCTGGAGCATATAAATTACTACACCGTTGAAGACAGAATAGATGGTGACTGGAAAAAACTGGTGGAAAGGGATTCGCTTATCTATATGGCAACCATTATCAATGAACCCACAGATGATCTGGAGAATTTGATACGGAACTATAACGGAGAAAAGGTTCAAAAAAACAAACAGGAAATAAACGATATCATTTTTAAGTTGCTTACATGGTGGCAAAAGATTCATGAGTGGTCCAGCAGGTTAAGTGCGCTCAATGAAAAAAATCTGGCGGTAAAAATCAACAACAGTTTGGTAAATGGCATCACCTTTAACCGAGATTATATTGTACGAACTCCCGAAGGTAAATTGAATATTAAAAATTTGCAGACAGCAGCTCGCAAATCCGGAAATATTGGGATCATCCTGGATGAAATTCTACACGATTTTCAAAAGGCCATTGCCCATATCAAAGAAACTACCAAAAAGCATTTTGAACAAAGTTTGTTCTCACACGACAGACATTTGCCCAACAATGCTATGTATATCGCCTTTACGCTTCTCTTTCAGAAGATGCAGGATAAGTTAAATGGCATGTCTCAACGTCATTTGGATTTTTATTACAAGGAAGTACTTCAACAAGAGCGTAAAAAGGGAAATTCTTCAAGGGCCATTGTAAATTTCGACCTGCAACCCATGGTTCCGAATACTTTAATTCCGAAGGGCACCAAATTATCGGCCGGTAAGATACTGGGTAGTAAAACTGAAATTTTATTTGAAACAAACAAAACCTTGATGGCGTATCAGGCCGAATTGGTAAATATCCAAACCTTATTCATCAATTCGAATGCCTATGTGGATGTTGGCACCGATCAACCTATTATTTCGTCCATCATGCACAACCACCTGTTCGCCTTCAGTAAAGATCAAACACCACGGAAGAATTGGTATGTATTCGGAGCGAATAAAAAAACGGTTCAGGATATAAAAATGAATGAGGATCACGCTGCCAATATTGGTTTTATTATTGGAAGTCCGGTATTGTATTTATGCGAAGGGAGACGGGAAATAAGCCTTCGGTTAAATTTGGATAGGGAAACCGCGCAAAGCACATTCTGGAAACTACTCAATGAAATAAAATGCAACAAGAATATCGCAATGACATCGGTGGTTTCCATGGTTTTCGATAAGGCGTTCCTTATTTCTCATACGCACACCGATGGGTGGATTCCCTGCGATTACCTTATAGAATTCGATGAAGTTGAAAACTACGTTAGCTTCAAAATTTTATTGGATATTTCCCATCCGGCCTTGGAACCCGGCGTCGCTGTTGAAGAAGTGTTGTCATGGCCTTCCATAAAAGTGGAATTGAACGAATTTGCACCGGTCTTCGCCTATTCTTTCTTTAAGGAAGTGGAAATAGAAACCATACAAGTAGATGTTAACGTACAGGGAATGAAAAA
>CAWECU010000016.1:0-64348 GCA_963807685.1 uncultured Flavobacteriaceae bacterium
AGTGCAAGATTGTCTATGCTAATTCGAAATAAGAAGTACGATTAAAAAAAACAACATGATAAAACGACAAACAATCGCAATCCTATTCATTTTTTTTATTACAGCATCGGTGAGCGGATACTCCCAAACTGTGGTAGCTCAACGACAACCTGTTAGTGAGAAGTCTGTTCCAACCGCAATCTTAAATACATTTAAAAAACAGTATCCCATTATATTACTACAAGGGTGGTACGCAACTCATCTTACCTACTGGCAAAATGACTACAGTTCCGATTGGTATTATGGTTGGTACGGACAGCGAACCGTTGTAATTTATACCTACCAAAAACCAAATTACTATGAAGTTGAATTTGTAGATAATCCAGGAGAAATTAGTAGAGCTATTTATAATATTCATGGCCAATGGTACGAAACCAGAACAAAAATTAAAGGCCTCACTATGGGTATTCTGGATGCACTTAAAGCTTCCAAGTACAATGGCTGGAAAATTTCCTCCACAATGGAGAAAATGGAGTCCGTCATGTGGCCCGTTGAGATTTATAGGTTTCATGTATCAAAAGGACTTAAATCTCAAACGATCCGTATGGACGCGGAGGGAAATTTAATTCAGGTTAAAGAACTAAATAACTAAATAACTAAAAAAAATAATTTCATTGAACATTCTAAACAGAGAAACATGAAAAAAACTTTGATAACCTTAATCGCCATAACCACTTTCATTTTCAGTGGAAATTGTCAAAATAAAAATCCTGGTTTTTCCTCAAATCCTTCATTACCATTTGATACCTATATCTCAGGTGTCAAGTATGCCTCAATAGGATTAAACGCTCTGAATCAAGAACAAGTAGATAAACAAATTGGTATTGCGGGCTTCTACTATTTGGCACAAAATTATTTACAACAAATGGGATTTGAATATGTTGCTCTCACTTCGACAGAGAAAACACAATTAGATATTGAAGTGAAGTCCTATTGTGAATATACCCAGGTAATGATTGGAGGCGATATAAATAAAAATTCAATCTCAAATATGACTATTTCTTTTATTTCATGTAAAGGAGATATCTTTTCATTTACTTCAGATAAAACATTTAAATATGGAAGATTTACCGATGTAGAAAACAAACTCTTGAAAGACTGGCAAAGCATTGTTAAAACTAAAGGAACTTATAAATCTTCCAATCAACTTCGATTGCCGGCAAATCCAACTGCTTGGACAAAAGAAAAACTTATCAAGTATTACAATGAGAATAAAGGGAAATTGGATCCCATGGAAGGTATCTACGAAAGAGTTCGTTTATCATTTGAAGATATTGCCGGCGGAAAATATACCATTGGTGTCATAAAAAATCCCGAAGCAGAAGGCTATTTGGTTATATATTTGTCGGGAGCAAAAAATTCAACCGATTGGCAAAGCGGAGAAGCCAAAGCTGCATTTAACAAAACTGCAACAAAGGGATTTTATACCGTTTATTGGATTTCAAGAGACAAATCATTATACGAAGATGTATATTGTAATTTAGACCCTATAGGATTCAATGTTTATTCCAGTGGTATACTCCCTATTTCATATAAGTTTATTAAGATTTTGCCTGTTGCTGAATAAATAGCGCTTAACAGGAATAGTATTAGGAATACACAATACTGTCTGAAAATAATAGCCGATATGGATTATGAAGATAGCTAGTTGGGTATTTTCGACCCAAATGGTAACTACTTATGGATCTCAAAACGATTAGAAAAAAATGGGATCACAAATAATTTACATCCTCCAATCCTAAATGTGAGCGGTGATGCGAAAAAGAGTCGCAACAAGAAGCCAACGAGCCAAAATAAGTATACCCCTCACCTTCATTTTTTGCCATTTGGTTAGCCAACTTTTATTTTGAAACAAACGGAGCCGTAAAAAATTGTATCTTTCATCTTACAACTAACCAATTATCGTTCGAAATGCCTTTGAAGTCTGTATTTATTAGCTATTCCAGCAAAGATTCCGAATTCGCGATACAAGTGGTTCGATTTCTAATGTCGGCGCGTATCACGGTTTGGTTTGATAAGAATCGAATGAAAGGTGGTACTTTCTGGGATGAAAGTCTGGCGACGGCCATAGAAAAATCTGATGTTGTGCTGTTAATTCTAACAGAGGATTCCGTACAATCGAATAATGTAAAAAAGGAAATTAGCTGGGCAGAGAAGCACAACAAGACTATCATTCCACTAAGACTTAAAGAATGTGAGCTGCCATTTCACATAAATCCGCTGGACTATATCGATTTCAGCATAGACAAATCAGCCGGACAACAAAAGTTGATACGCACTCTGGATTTGACCCCAAAGCAAAAATCGAAGCTCATCAAATCTAAAGTTTTTAAGCCCAAAAAACGACGAAGACGAAGGATTGTAACAATGCTCCTGCTAGTTGCGTTAATGGTGGCACTCTGGGTTTTTCGCGACAAATGGGTCCAGTACCTATATGACGAACCTTCGGAGGTCACGGTTATGCTACAACCTGCAAATTCTGACAACGGCTGGATCACCCCTAATCAAGGCACAATTCAACTTACACAAAATTTTCTTCTAAAAAAGGATACTATATGGAGCGAAGAAATAGAATCAAATGGCGCCACTGTTATTACCCTCAACTCAAGCCTTATTTTTTCTAAAAAGAGACTATCTAAATTAGATCTTAACGTTCCCGGTCCTTATAAATATCGTCTTGCAAACCCCGACACCAATTATGTCATTTCCAAGAAGAATGACACCATCCGTCTAAAGGTTGGACTTGAAGCATACAAAGTTAACGGGATGTTGAAGGCCGAAGCAGGAAAATTTCCCATCCAAGATGCAAAAATCACCTATCTGAATATAGAATCCTTTATTAACGAGCCTGGTTCATTCGAATTAATTATTCCTGAAGATCTTCAACAAGATTCGATACTTACTGTGGTTGAGATGGATAAATTCTTAATATGGTCAGAGTATTTGCGATTGCCTAAAGATAGCCTCGTTGAAATTAATTTGAAATTGGTAGATTCAACCGTCAGTCTTCCTATAGTTCCTAGAGAGATTAATGCAGGTAATTAGCCTATGCCCCTCAACGTCGTCCTCATCGAACCCGAAATACCCAATAATACCGGCAATATTGGTCGGTTATGCCTGGCAACCAACTCCCACCTGCATTTGGTAAAACCCTTCGGATTTGAAATTGACGACAGCCGATTAAAACGTGCCGGACTCGACTATTGGAAGCACCTATCCGTAACGGTTTACGACGATATCGATCATTTCTTTAGTGTTCATAGCGACAAGCCAATGGCCTTTTTTTCGAGCCATGCCTCACAAAGTTATCTATCCATCGATTATCTGGAGGGGATGTTTTTTGTCTTCGGAAAAGAGTCGGTTGGACTACCACAGGAGCTAATTTCCGAAGAAGACCATCGATTGTATAAAATCCCGCTGCACAGCAAGCACATACGAAGTTTAAATTTGGCCAACGCCGTCGCCGTAGTGGTATATGAAGGACTTCGAAATTTAAAATAAAACCCGGCCCGCTAAATTTTTATACGGAAGGATACGTTAAACCCTTCCTAAAATCTTCGCTTCCAGTAGCGATATTTTTACTTTTAAGGACATAAACTAAACCAAATGAACTATTACAATACCCTTATTCTTCTTGTGTGTACGCTTACGTTCGCTCAGGCACAAGACCTCACTTTTGAAGAATACAATCCCACCTCAACACTAGTTGTTCCCGGAGAACCTGTGCTCAAAGCCAAGTTTCCGTTTATAGACGTTCATAGCCACCAATATCAAATGAGAGAACAAAATCTCACCCCCGTGATCGCCGCTATGGACACGTTAAACATGGGTATTATGGTTAATTTAAGTGGTCGTTCCGGACAGGACTTGTACCATGCCGTTCAGAATATAAAAACTAATTATCCCAATCGATTTGTAGTCTTTGCCAATATCAATTTTGATAGTGTAGGCGGCAAAGGCTGGATCGAAAAAACCGTAAAACAGCTGGAAGAAGATGTGAAAAATGGTGCCCGGGGACTTAAAATATACAAAAGCCTGGGCCTGCGATACACCGATAATGAAGACAAGAGAGTCGCCGTTGACGACCCACGCCTTGATCCTATTTGGGCCAAATGCGCGGAGTTGGGAATACCCGTGCTAATTCACACCGCAGACCCAAAGCCTTTTTGGGACGATTTCAACGGGGATAACGAACGCTGGCTGGAGCTTAAATTACGGCCCCGAAGGAAACGCGGAGCCAACAATCCAGTCCCCTGGGAGCAATTGATGAAGGAACAGCATAATATGTTCAGAAAACACCCTAAAACCACGTTTATCAATGCACATATGGGTTGGTATGCCAACGACCTGGAGAAACTGGGAGCCTTGCTGGACGAATTGCCCAATATGAATGTAGGTATAGGTGCCATCATCGCTGAATTAGGCCGCCAACCCCGCGCGGCAAAAGCCTTCTTTATCAAATATCAGGATCGTATTCTCTTCGGAAAAGACAGTTGGAAACCGGAAGAGTTTCCCACTTATTTTCGGGTGTTGGAGAGTGACGACGAATACTTTCCGTATCACAAGAAATACCACGCCTTTTGGGCGATGTACGGCCTGGACCTGCCAGACAAGGTGCTCAAAAAAGTTTATTATAAAAATGCACTTCGTATCGTTCCAGGATTGGACAAAAGCCTATTCCCTAACTAAGAATCAGAGCCATGAACACCGTAGAAGCGATTATTGAGCGATTGGAATTGCAGCCACATCCCGAAGGGGGATTTTTTAAAGAAACCTATCGCAGTACAGGGAGTATCGACCCAACAAATTTGGGAGATGAATTCAGCAGCCCCAGAAATTACGCCACGAGTATTTACTTTTTGCTCACCTCCAAGTCCTTCTCAGCTTTTCATAAGATCCATCAGGACGAACAATGGCATTTTTACAAAGGTTCCGGAATTACTTTACACATCATATCGCCCGGCGGGGACTATTGGAAAGAAGAAATTGGCAGCAATATTTTTAATGGGCAAGTTTTGCAATATACGGTTCCGGGAGGGCATTGGTTTGCGGCCGAAGTTTCCGAAAACGATAGTTTTGCACTGACAGGCTGTACCGTGTCACCCGGTTTTGATTTTACCGATTTTACACTTCCTTCCCGCGCGGAATTGATTTCTGAATTTCCGCAACACAAAACCATCATTACCCAATTAACCCACGAATAATCCAATTATATATGTCAAAAAAAATAAATACCATCATCTTCGACCTGGGCGGCGTGCTCATCGACTGGAACCCTGAATACGTCTATTTAAAGGAATTTCGAGGGGATCGTGCCAAAATGGATTGGTTCCTCAATACTATTTGCGCCTGGGATTGGAACGTGAATCAGGACGCCGGATATCCACTCACAAAGGCCACCGAAGAGCGGGTCACCCTCTACCCTGAATATGAAGATTTGATCCGCATGTATTACGGCCGTTGGGAGGAAATGCTGGGTTTTGCGCACGATGACACCTTGCAAGTACTGGAATCACTGGTGAATCATCCCAATTATCGCGTACTGGCGCTCACCAATTGGAGCGGGGAGACCTGGCCCAAAGCACTTGAAAAATTCCCATGGCTTCAATGGTTTGAAGGAATTTTGGTGAGTGGCAATGAAGGCATGCGAAAACCTTATTCAGAGATCTACCAGCTAATGCTTTCCCGGTATCGTATTGAACCCGAGAAAGCGGTGTTCATTGATGATAGTGCTGCCAATATTGCCGGTTGTGAGAAGATTGGCATTACTGGGATTCATTTCAAGGATTCGAAAAGCCTGTTGGAGGAGTTAAAGGTTCTGGGCATCTCCTTGTAAGTTCCGTGCTAGTTTTATGAGCTTAATCCTGCTCCATTTGAACACCGGGAATTCTTTGGCACCATATTTGAATACTACCTAGTAATTAATTTAAATTTTAACAATGAATAAAGGAACAGTAAAATTCTTCAACGATGCCAAAGGTTTTGGATTTATCACAGAAGAAGGTTCAAACAAAGAACATTTTGTACACGCATCTGGATTGGTCGATGAAATTCGCGAAGGCGATGAAGTCGAATTCGATCTTCAGGAAGGAAAAAAAGGATTAAATGCAGTTAACGTTAAAGTAATGTAACGACTCCATATTTTTTTAAGACCAAAAACCCGTCACTATGACGGGTTTTTTTGTTTTCCGTGTGGCTTGCTTTAAAAAAATGATGAAATTGCCAATTCGAAACTAAAGAAGGGAATTTACTAATCATTCTCCGTATATATTTGGACATCACCGTTTCCATACAAAACCTACTTATTATAGTGCTGGACAGCATTGGGGTGTTGGTGTCTCTTGTTCTTGGAGTTTCCCTGTTCTTCAGCAAGAATAACATTTCAAGATCTCCCAAAATTCTTGCCGTCTTGCTTCTGGCCTGTAGTCTTACCTTGCTCAATGATATGTTGGTGACCACGGGAATCGCCAATCGCTTCCAGTTTCTTTATTTTACGCCCATTTACTATTCCCTGAGTATTGGACCCTTGTTCTACTTTTTTGTTGCTTCAAAATTCAGAGCCTCCTACCCTTTTCGTAAAAGGGATGTATTGCATTTACTACTGCCTCTAATTCAGGCATTAGTTTACTTTTCAATCGGTTTCAGAAATGAGACCTTCAAATCTATTTTATGGGAGCAATCGCAATTCCCCATCTATCTCGACATTGAGACAGCACTTTTCCCCATTTCATTAACTGGCTATACCTTGTTCGCGCAAAGCATTATTAGGCGACATCAAGAGACGAACAGCTTCTGGTCTGCCGATCTTATCAAATGGTTACGGCAATTCTCTATTGGGATTCTCACCATTGCGATTATTGAACTAGTAAGTTTATTGGGCGAGTTCCTACCATACGAGTACTTGAATAATAGCTATTTAGCTCTGCTTCGAAGTCTCGTATTTACCGGCTTTGTTTTTTGGATCGCCATCAATGGTTTCAAACAATACTTCGTATCCTATATCTATACCTCCAAACCAAACAAACTAGTATCCAAAGGGCAACCAGAAGCTGCTGCGACCCAGCTGGAAGAGATCACACATTTAATGATTTCAGAAAAAATTTATCAAAATCCGGAGCTAACCATCCAACTTCTGGCAAGCTATCTGGGCAAAACGGAAAAACTTACATCCTCCATTATCAACCAGGGTACGGGGGGTAACTTCAATGCCTTTGTAAACAGCTACCGCATTGAAGACTTTAAGGATCGCATCCTCAAAGGGGAACATCAAAAGGTAACACTAACGAGTATCGCTTACGATTGTGGTTTCGATTCAAAATCGACCTTCAATCGGGTTTTTAAACAGAATACAGGGATGACCCCTTCCCAATTTGTCAAGACAATTCCCCATCCAAATTAATAATAGGCGGTATTTGTGATAAATAGGTGCCAAATCCCGATTTGGGTCGTTTGACCCGGTTTTAATATGCATTTTAGCGGTGTTGATCAAAACATCGATGCTATGAAAACCAAACTTATTTCCTTTCTATGGGGACAGAATAATTCGGCAACTTCCAACTATCACGTTGCATTACTCATCCTTCGCTTTGCAACAGGTTTGGCGCTGTGTACCGTATTTGAAAAATTTATGCCCCGGAATGGTATCTGGGGTCCTCAGGAATGGTTTATAGCCGATATTGATGCCATGGGTTTCCCCGCTCCCGCCCTATTCGCCTGGATAAGCGTGAGCGTGGAATTCTTTGGTGGCATTTTCCTCATGTTTGGACTTTTCACAAGGCCGACAGCTATCTTGAACGCAGTTGTCACTTTTGTAGCCGCATTTATATACCATGAGGGCGATATTGCAAGCAACGGACTGCTGTCTTTTACCTATTTTATTATGTGCCTGAGCATCTCGTTTGCAGGGGGCGGAAGGTATAGTCTGGATTATTTATTCCGAAGAAAATACAAGGAACAACATTAGTTTAGTACTTTTAAACTTTCAAACGCAAATATCAAAAATCACCTTTGAAACCCGCTACTGTTGCTCAAATCAAAAAAGAATTAAAATTTCGTTCTTCGGAAGAATTGGAGCTGCTCTGTCTTCGGTTGGCGCGATTCAAGAAAGAAAATAAGGAACTCCTCACCTATTTGCTATTCGAAATTGACAATGAAGAGGCCTATGTCGCGCAGGTAAAAGAAAACATAGCGGAAGGTTTTTCAGAAATAAATACCGCTAGCTTTTATTATGTGAAGAAGAGCATCCGGAAGATTCTTCGGGAAACCAAAAAATACATCCGCTACTCTTCAGCAAAAGAAACCGAAGTGGAACTGCTTCTCTATTTTTGCCAAACCCTGAAGGATTTTAAGCCTTCCATCAAACAGAGCCCAACCATGGTGAATCTGTATCAACGCCAAATCGCACTTATTGAAAAGAAAATTGCCGGCCTGCACGAGGATCTGCAATACGATTATAGCCGCGAACTGGAACCATTGCTAGTGTTGTAAATCTTTGAGTTCTTGTATCTTGGTTCTTGGTTCTTGGTTCTTGGTTCTTGGTTCTTGGTTCTTGGTTCTTGGTTCTTGGTTCTTGGTTCGAAAATCTAAATTCAATAATTAATTCTTAATCATTCAAATTTCCATTGGGGAAAAAAATGCGAGCGCAGTCTTCGGAAGCTCACTTCAAAATGTCCAACTTATACTATGAAATATTTAACAGAATATTGAGAGGAAATGGTGAATCCGTTGGCTAATTTTGCGGTGATAAATTCGAATCAAAATGCGCTTATATACCACCTTTATTGTTCTGTTACTCTCTGTGAGCCTGATGGCTCAACGTGGAAGACCCACGAATACTGGCGGTAGTTTCCTGGTGACCGGAAAAGTAATCGAACAAAGTTCTGGGCTACCCATGGAATTTGCTACGATTGCCTTTATAAAAGAGGATGGTACCATCGCAACCGGTGGGATTACAGATGCCAATGGAGCGTATAAAATTGATGTAGCCTCTGGAGTCTATACGATTCAATTCGAGTTTATTTCCTATAAAACGAAACAACTCAAAGGGCAGCGTATTGTTGATGCTACAGAACTACCAGACATGTTATTATCACTGGACACGGAAAGTCTCGATGAAGTAATCATACGCGCTGAAACAACGGAAGTGCAAATACGACTGGATAAAAAAATATACAATATTGGTAAGGATCTTACCACCAGTGGAGCCACGGTGAGTGATGCTTTAGACAATATCCCATCGGTTACGGTCGATGTGGACGGCGTGATCGCTTTACGAGGGAATGAAAATGTTCGGATCTTGATCAATGGAAAACCATCGGCGATCGCCGGTTTTGGTTCCACAGATGCCCTCCGTCAACTCCCGGCCGAAGCCATTGAGCGCGTAGAAGTAATTACATCACCCTCGGCAAGGTATGATGCCGAGGGAACAGCAGGTATCTTGAATATCATTCTTCGGAAGGAAAAGACGCTGGGATTCAATGGATCCATTCAAACCTATGTGGGATATCCTATCAGCAGTGGCCTTACGGGAAATGTGAATTTCCGTACTGATAAGTTCAACTTATTTAACACCACCGGCCTGCGCTACAACGAATCTCCGGGTAACGCCTTGTTTGAAAACAGATTTACCTCCCCCAATGTTGAAAACCCCATGATACGGGAAGAGCGCGATTACGATCGTATTCGCAAAGGCTTCAACACCAATTTGGGAATGGAATATTTTATAAACGATAATTCCTCCATCACCGCAGCAGGCTTTTTCCGTCTTAGCGATAATGGGACTACGACCACCAATATTACCAATGAATTTGACCCATCATCGACGTTGGCGGTTTCAAGGAATAGAATAGAGGACGAAGTCGAAGATGACACCAACCTGCAACTTTCGTTCAACTATACCAACAATTTTGACACCGATGGGCACAAACTCACCGCAGATTTCCAGTGGGAAAAAGGAGATGAGACTGAAAAATCCCTAATTGAAGAACAGAATACCTTTCCAATGAACGAATTGCTTCCGGCGGAAGACATTACCTCGATTGAAGAGCAAACCGAATATTTGGTGCAAGCAGATTATGTGCTACCTATTGGCGAAAATGCGCAGTTTGAAGCCGGTTTTCGGGGTCGTTTCGAGAATACCGTAACCGATTACCTATTAAAGGAGCAATTGGTGACCAATGGAGCTTTCGTGCGAAATGACAGCCTGAGCAATGTATTTGATTATACACAGAATGTGTTTTCACTCTATTCCCAATACGGAAATAAATTTGGGGATTTCTCATTTCTATTGGGCCTCCGAATGGAATCGACCGTCTTAAAAGGAGAAGTGACCGGGGAAGATGTTACCTCCAACGATGATTTCAATATTAATTTTGACAAAGATTTTCTGGGACTTTTCCCTACCGTGAACCTGGTGTACGAATTGAATGAAAAAGAAAATGTGACTTTGGGTTACAATAGAAGAATTAACCGTCCACGACATTGGTATTTAAATCCCTTCCCTTCCCGCTCAAGTGAAGCCAACGTATTTCAGGGAAATCCTGGGCTGGATCCGGCCTATTCCAGTGCCTTTGACCTCGGGTATCTGAAACGCTGGGAGAAATTGACGCTAACTTCTTCGATCTACTACCAATACGAAACAGATGCCTTTGAACGCGTTCAGGAAGATACCGGCGAAGAAACTCCCAATGGTATTCCTATTATTCGAACCATTCCTATCAATTTGTCTACCAATCAACGTATTGGTTTTGAAGCGGGAGTCTTATATAATCCCCAGAAGTGGTTGCGAATCAATGGTAGTTTTAATTTCTTTCAGTTTGAAACCGAAGGCGAATTCAACGGTGTGGATTATGGTACCAAAAATAACAGCTGGTTTGCCCGTTTGAGCACCAAAGTGACCTTACCCGGCAAAATAGATTGGCAAACCAACGGAAATTATCGGGGTCCAAGTAACAACGCTCAAACCGAAAGCAAAGGAATCTTTTCAATGAACCTGGCTTTCAGCAAGGATATTTTTAACGACAATGCGACCATCGGTGCCAATGTGAATGATCTTCTGAATTCTCGAAAACGCCGATCGATCACCGAAACAGCCGACTTTTTCAGCGAAAGCGAATTTCAATGGCGGGAGCGGTCTTTTCGACTCTCGTTTACCTATCGTTTCAACGAAAAGAAAAAACGCGGACGCCCTGATGGTGGGGATTATGAAGAGGAAGGCGGATTTGGCGGTTGATGGGTAATTTCCTGGGAGTTGAATAGTTGCCATAAGAATTGGAACCCGTCAAAACCTGAGTACTACATAAAATTTTATCCGCTAAATAGACGTTAAGATCTGTACATACAGGCATAAAAAAAGAAGCTCATGGAGCTTCTTTTTCTTTATCTTATATAAATGCAGCGATCTATGCTGCTTCTTTCGCTTTGCGTTTTGCTTCACGTCTCATCTTTAAAGTCTCAACACACCATCCACCGATCCAATAGGGAATAAAGGAAATTAAAAAGATCATTAACCAAAATCCAATGGTTAGAATAGTCAAAAATGCAAGAAATCCTAGATATTGATCGAAATCGAACATACTACAGTGTGTTTTGTTTTGGCAAAGATAAAATGAATTTTCCAAAAAAAAGAACAAAAGCCGGGTATTTATTCACACGAATTAAACAGTTTTCCGGTTGAGTGCAAATGACCTATTTCGTACCTTTGTGGGATCAAAAAGATCACAGATGGCTTACAGAATCGAAAAAGATACCATGGGCAAGGTCCAAGTCCCAGCCGATAAACTTTGGGGAGCACAAACCGAACGTTCCCGTCTCAACTTTAAAATTGGTACACCGGCTTCCATGCCCTTGGAAGTGGTCTATGGCTTTGCATATCTCAAAAAAGCTGCCGCCTATACCAATTGTGAGTTGGGTGTTTTAACTGAAGAAAAACGAGATTTGATCGCTGCAGTCTGTGAGGAGATATTAGACGGAAAGCACGATGATCAATTTCCCCTGGTGATCTGGCAAACCGGAAGCGGTACCCAAAGCAATATGAACCTCAATGAAGTGATTGCCAACAGGGCTCATCAAATGGCTGGGAAGACTATTGGGGAAGGCGATAAAACCTTACAGCCCAATGATGATGTGAACAAATCACAATCTTCGAACGATACCTTCCCTACCGGAATGCACATCGCGGCTTATAAGAAAATCGTAGAAGTGACCCTTCCCGGGGTACGGCAACTGCATGCGACCCTCGTAAAGAAATCGACCGAATTCAGGACGTGCGTAAAAATTGGACGCACTCATTTAATGGATGCCACTCCCCTCACACTCGGACAAGAGTTTAGCGGCTATGCGGCTCAGCTCGAATTTGGGATCAAAGCGGCGGAAAATACTTTGGCCCACCTCTCGCAGCTGGCTTTGGGAGGTACGGCGGTAGGCACGGGAATCAACACCCCGAAAGGGTATGCACCCAAAGTTGCAGAATACATTGCAAAATTTACAGGCCTGCCATTTATTACCGCCCAAAATAAATTTGAAGCTCTGGCAGCTCACGATGCGATCGTCGAATCCCACGGGGCGTTGAAACAACTGGCGGTATCCTTGAATAAAATAGCCAATGACATACGTATGCTGGCCAGCGGACCCCGAAGTGGGATTGGTGAAATAAGCATTCCTGCCAACGAACCCGGATCCTCCATCATGCCGGGCAAGGTAAACCCCACACAATGTGAGGCATTGACAATGGTATGCGCACAGGTGATAGGAAACGATGTGGCCATTAGTGTAGGCGGTATGCAGGGTCATTACGAATTAAACGTTTTTAAACCCCTTATGGCTGCCAATATCCTTCAATCGGCTCAATTGATTGGGGATGCCTGTGTTTCCTTCGATATTCATTGCGCTCAGGGAATCGAACCCAATCACGAGGTGATCAAGCGATTATTGGACAATTCCTTAATGCTGGTGACGGCTTTGAATACCAAAATAGGCTATTACAAGGCTGCGGAAATTGCCAATACAGCACATAAGAACGGTACTACATTAAGGGAAGAAGCGGTTAATTTAGGCTTTCTCACTGCGGAAGAATTCGACGCTTGGGTAAAACCCGAGGATATGGTAGGGTAAGAGAAACCCCGCCGAAAATCAGAAGTAAAAACTGAAGCCCATTTGGCCCGGTCTTGTTTGATTTCGGCTTTTTCCTACACGCTTCTCTAACCTGAAAGCAATAGGTCTAAATATTTTCCCAATTTTATCTAAATAAAAAAAATAATTGCCAAGTTTTGGAGACTCATAATTCCAAAATGTAAATATTTGAAAATCAATACTTTAACTTTCGTTTTTAGCTTGAAAATCTTTTTATTTTATCAGAATTATCCTACAAAGAATCAAGAGGTTACCCCTATTTTTATCGATAAAATGCATAAATATTAGGTGAAGTGTATTTTTTTTGTATATTGAAATACCCAAATTACTAAAACCTACTTATTATGAAGAGCTTTTTACTCCTTTTTTCCCTGCTGTTTTGTATAAACGCGGTCGCCAAAAAGAAGGTTCATTATCCCAAAGTCGAAGCCAATAACATAAGTGTGCAAACCGAAGTAAACACTGAGGTTAAAGATCGCATTGGCTCACAATTCGATGTATCTATGAACACCTTCGGTTCAGCCTTAGACAGGATTCCGGCAGATGCTGTTTTTCATTACGGAACAAACTTTGGTAATTTCGGTGAAGGATTTGGTTTTGAAGAAAATTCTTACAATTTAAAAAATCGCAGCGGTGGAAGATCATCTTCCGATTTCGCAGCGCATTCTTCTGTCCGGAATGAGGCTTCTGTTGACTCGCAAATTATCTTTAGACAAGGACTCTATTATGGATTTGCCCTGATGCTTGTTTTACTCAATTTGGTGTGTTTCTTCTTATTTGAAGAAAAGACTTATTTATTTTACTCTCTTTCGCTAGCAGGCATGTCCGTATTGTTGTTCTATAGCGATGGACTCTTCTCTCTCTTAGGAATTAACAGTGCCAGCAATTTGTTGGTCAATCAATCATTGTTTATACTCATTGCGACCGGTTTTAGTGCTTTGTTTGCTTCAAAATATCTGAATCTGCACGAATTCTTACCCAAATTAAAACTAGTTACCATTTTTTTAATGGGTATTTCAACTCTTTTACTGGGAACAGGATGGCTTATAGACAATCCCGCTTTTGTTCAAGGTGCCAACGCCATACTATTTACCGTATTAACCACCTATTTCTTAGCAGGTGTGTATTTGTTCAGTATAAAGAATTACGCTAAATTCTTTGTAATTGCATCATTTATACCCTTGTTATTTTGTGTCGACTTTTTTGTGTTGAATCCACTTGGAATCAGCTTCTTATCAACTCAAACTATGCATATAAAAGCGGCCAGCATTGCGGAAATGTTGATCATCACCTACGCGATTATGTACCGCATGCAAGCGATCAAAGAGGAGAACCTGTTGCGTCAGGCCGAACTTCGGATTTTTCTCAAAAGACAGGAAGTACATTCCGTTAGAAAGAAAACAGAAAGATTGGTGGAAGATGTGTATTTGGAAAACCTTATCATGCATTATGATCTGGACGGTCTTGAAATAAAGCTGCTGCAATATATTTCCGAAGGAAAGGAAAACAGGAAAATTGCCCGCAAACTCAAAACAAATGAGCATGAGGTGGAAGAACTCACCAAAGAATTGTACGAAAAACTAGAGATAAGCGAACAAATCCAACAGGATTACCGCCTGGTAGATTCGCAACCGGATTATATATATAATTAGCCCCAACCTTCAATGCAACATACTTGCTGTAATCACAGCGAAAGTATTCTGCTGCGAAGGATTTGACTCCCATTAGGATCCGTGAGACCTAATCGACGATTGTTTTATTTTTTATGGCGAGAAGGATAAGTGTAAAAGCTTATCCTTTTTTTGAATAGTGTTTCTTATACTGAACAAAGGCCAGTAGGCTTAAAAATGCCATGGTGGCTATTAAATAAAATACAAAGTTTGGCGTCACCGGAACATCTCCACTCGCATACGAATGCAACCCGGTTAGGTAGAAATTCACCCCAAAATAGGTCATGAGTATGGACATAAAAGCAAACATCGCCATCACATTAAAGAACCATCTACCCCTTAACCCGGGAACCAGTCGGGTGTGTATCACAAAGGCATAGACCATAATACTAATGAGCGCCCAGGTTTCTTTAGGGTCCCAACCCCAGTATCGACCCCAGCTCTCGTTGGCCCATTGTCCGCCCAGGAAGTTTCCTATCGTCAACATGACCAAACCTACGGTGAGGGACATTTCAGTAATAATTGTGATCTCTTTAATACTTAGATCCATCTTTACCTTATTCTTCTTGGTGGTAAAGATCATGAGCAACAAAGCCGTAGCTCCCAATATCCATCCCAGCGTAAACGGCCCATAACTGGCCACAATCACCGCCACGTGTATCATCAACCAATAACTATCCAAAACAGGCTGTAAGTTGGCTATGGAAGGATCCAACCAATTAAGATGCGCCACCCATAACAACATGGATGCCACAAAGGCCGTGGATGCCACCGTGAGGTCGCTCTTACGTCCAAAAGCCAACCCAAAGAAAACGGTGGCCCAACTCACGTAAATTACACTTTCATAAGCATCACTCCAGGGGGCGTGTCCACTAATGTACCATCGCGCTATCAAGCCTACGGTCATCAATACGAATAAGGCCCAGATACATACTTTAAAAAAGGTAACCGCATAACCAATTTGCTTGCTCTGCGAGAAAATTTGAACAATGACACTCAGGAACATAAGAAACCCGAACATCGCAAAATAATGATAGAGGCGATTGAATAAGTTTACCTTATTGTAGGTAATCTCTGCATCGATCTTATTTTCAGAAAGTAAGACGTCGCTTCCATATTTTTTCTGAAAATTGATAATGAGGTCGAGGGCTTCATCAGCCGGGCCGTAATCATTGGTCCTTCTGGCATAGTCGAGCGCCGCCCGATATCCAGTCAGGATCTCGGCCACAAAAATCGAATCCTTGCCCTTAATACTGGCTTTACCGAGTTCGGGTTGGGAAATCCATTTGTTATTTTGATCCCCGGGAATGGGAAATATCTTTAAAATCGAACCGCTCAGAGCCTGGTCGAGCAAATACGATTTTTCGTTCAGCTTTAAAAAGTCCTTTTCAAATTGGTTGGGATTGGCCTTAGAACTTGCCGCCTGCAAATAAGGTCCTAACTTATTGCCCATATTTTCATCAAGCAAATCGACGATAGCAGCCTTGGAGACGTCCTTCGATACACCTAAGATTCGTTTGATACTGTCATTTCGCCAATCAAATTTCATCAAGGGCACTTCGTACCACAACGGAGGAATCTCCATCATGGAAAGAAAGACCTGGTTGGCGTCCAATGCTCCATACTGGTCCTTGCCGCTTACCTTCCGAAGTAATTCACTTGCAAAGGTATTCATGGGTTTCATCCTACCGTTATCCTGTACTACCAAACGACCAAATTTCGCTGCGTGTTCTTTGGATATACTGCTGGCAACCACCAGTGAATCCACTTGCTGTGGCGTTGCTCGTTGCGTATGCTTTCCGTCCTGTGCAAGTCCCGAAAGCGAAAACAACAATACGATTATAGTAGTCAACTTCGATTTTTTATGCTTCACTTTATCCAGCATTCGCCTTAGATCGGCAAAGCGTGTATTGCGGTCGAACAAAATGGCCATCAAACCAAAATAAAGGGCGAAGTACCCAATATAAGTAATCCAGGTACCCCAGAAATCGTGATTGACCGAAAGTACCGTTCCTTTTTCGTCCTGATCGAATGAGGCTTGAAAAAACCGATATCCCTTGTGATCCAGCACATTGTTCATAAAGACATCGTAGTCGTAAAAATCGGTTTCGCTATTGTTTACGGTAAGTTTACTTCTAAAGGCCGAATAGCCTTTATCGGTTCCCGGATATTTATCCGCAATAAAATCGTTTAAAGTGAGACTGAAAGGAAGTTTCAACTTTTTAGCTCCATAACTGAGATATACCTTCAGGCCCGCAATATCCACCGGCTTCGGATCTGTGACCACAAATTGCCCCCCCATAAGTTCCACAGTTCTCGTCTCGCCCATGGAAGCCACCTCAACGATCAATGCATCCTGATTGGTCTTTTCGGGTAGTGCCACTTTCACTGGTCCGTATCGTCCATTGACTATGGGTTGAGGAAAGACGAATTGCATACCTCCCACATTGTACAACGCCCGTAGTTCTAACGTTTGAAGCGAATCTCTCACAAATGGTTTCTGAAATTGCTGCATCGCATCCTGGAACTTAGAACCCTTTAATCGTGTGGGGTCAACACCTGCAGCCCTAAGCTCAGCCATATTCATATAATACCCATCAAATGGAGCCTTGATCCCATAGGACTCTTCCCCGCTGGAAATATTGACGGCCCCCGGAGTTGGATGGTCCAAAGCAAAAAGCACGTTGTGAATATTGGCTACCTGCCCTCTTTTGATCCAATGTTCATGACCCGCTCCACCGCCGCTTTCAACGATCTTTAAATAGGCTTCCCCTTCATCACCTGCAATGAAGTCTTCCTTGGCGTTGGAAATAAACTCTTTATAGGTGATCGTAACAGGTTGTTTATTGTAATCTGTCTTAATTTTGAAACGATTATTCAACCTTTCGGAAAGGTCCAGTTCTTTTAGGCCTACTATCCTGCGCTGTGTCACACCGTCTATCTGGTAGTCTCCGTCGATAAAAACCTCCAAATAGGTCTCACTGGACAGGAAGGTACTTTTGGTGGCTCCTTCCCGAATAGGCATCATCCCTTCGTATCCGATATACCTGGTTACACCGGCACCTACAAGAATTAGGATAAAAGCCAAATGCAGGGTAAGTGTTGCCCATTTCGCCTTTTTATACAATCGAAACCGAAATATATTCCCAACAAAATTGATCACAAAAAAGACCATAATGGCCTCAAACCACCAGGCTTCGTAGATAAGTGTTCTGGAATAAGGGGTTGGTGATGTTTGGGAAGCCCTGTCGAGGAAGGTTCCGATCGCCATCGCCACGGCAAAAGCAAGAAATAAAATAGCAGTGAGACGGGTTGAGAATAGAATTGAAGCAATTTTCTTTTGCATTCCAGCGAATTTTGCGCAAATTTAAGTATTTACCCTTAAACTTTCTACATAAATCTGTTAAGGTATCCCTAATGAGCTTTGGGTGGAATATTTCGTGCTTCGAACAGTTTCAAGTGAATGAAAGTACTCATGTTTCGAGCACGGTTTTTTGCAATTTGAGCGACGTCTCCTGCAAATAATTGATCGATAGTTTGGTGCCACAAATTAAGCCACACCCCAAAATGCATTTCATTAATACCGCCTTTATGAAGTCGGTCTACCTCAATATGTTTTCCCACCGGATCCCCCTGATACGTCTTTTTGAAAAATAAGTTGGATTCCCAAAAATCGGTTAGGTGCACAAAATGTTGCTCCCAATCGGTAATCATCCTATTGAAAATAGGACCCAGCAAAGCATCCTTTCGCACTTTTGCGTAAAAGGTAGTGACCAGTAATAAAACATCCTCGCGAGACGAAATATCGCGCATAGCTCCAATTTAAGAG
Organism: uncultured Flavobacteriaceae bacterium; assembly: GCA_963807685.1. Classification (GTDB taxonomy): domain Bacteria; phylum Bacteroidota; class Bacteroidia; order Flavobacteriales; family Flavobacteriaceae; genus Aureisphaera. The sequence continues at coordinate 18,667 of CAWECU010000016.1, forward strand.
TGAACCGAAAGATACCATAATCCCGTGAAACTTTAAGAGCAGTCAGGAGATACTATTCGGTAAATGCCGCCGCAAAACAGCAAGCAGGAACTATGTGGCACTTAAATACGATGTGAACTGTCGTTGCCCGAAGTTTCAAAAGGAACGCTGTTTTTTGGCCTATCAACCCTTCTCGGTGAGGAAACTCTTCAAGCTAAAGGTTCCACTCCTTTCCATAAAATTGTATTTTAGCCTCATGAAAATTGTAATCCTTGGCTTCGGAAATGTGGCGCGGCATTTGGTTCGTGCTTTTTTGGATACTTCAGCCGTGGAAAAAATTCAAATCTATAACCGTTCCGCCATTGATATTCCCACTGGAGCCGACTTCACTACATATCTTTCAGAAATCATGCCTGCCCATGTATATATCATCGCCATCCCGGACGATTCCATCGCTGACTTTTCAGAAAAACTCCCCTTTGAAAACCAGTTAGTTGTGCATACATCGGGCAGTGTGGCCGCAAGTGAACTTTCAGCAAAAAACCGAACCGGTGTTTTTTATCCGTTACAAACCTTTTCCAAAGATCGGCCGGTAGATTTTAAAACCATCCCCATTTGTATCGAAGGATCCAGCGAGCAGGACCTCAAAATCTTGCGAGAGCTGGCAAGTTGTATTTCTGAAAAGGTAATTGAAATAAATTCTGAAGAACGACGACAGCTTCATGTGGCTGCCGTATTTGTAAATAATTTCACCAACCATTTATACCATATTTCTGAAGAAATGCTTGCTGAAAATTCGTTGGATTTCGATTTGCTCAAACCGTTAATTCTGGAAACGGCACGAAAGATCGAAACGCTGTCTCCCGGCGAAGCCCAAACCGGTCCGGCCATTCGAAATGACCAAAAAACCCTGAAGAACCACCTGGAGCTACTTTCAAAAGAACGCTATCGGGAACTATATAAAACCCTCACTAAATCCATTCAAATCGCCCATGGAAAAAAGTTATAAAGAATACCTGAAACACATCACCACCTTTGTTTTTGACGTGGATGGCGTCCTCACCGATGGCTCCATTCTGGTCAACACTCAAGGCGAAATGTTGCGAAAGATGAACATCAAAGATGGTTTTGCGCTGAAAACAGCCGTGGATCAAGGTTTTAATGTTTGCATCATTAGTGGAGGCACCAACGAAGGAGTGCGCAAGCGTTTGGAGGGATTGGGAATAACCGATATTTATCTGGGGACACATCATAAAACCTTGATCCTCACCACCTATTTCGACTCTCAAAATATCCATCCCGACCATGTGTTGTATATGGGCGATGACGTCCCGGACCTGGCTGCAATGAAGCTGGTTGGGCTTCCTAGTTGCCCTCAGGATGCGGTGCCTGAGATCAAAGTGGTTTGTAAATACATTTCCCATAAAAAAGGAGGTGAAGGAGCCGTACGCGATGTGATCGAACAAGTCCTGAAAGTTCAAGGCAGATGGATGAGCAACGGCGATGCCAGTGCGAGGCATGATTGATTCTTGATTCTTGATTCTTGATTCTTGATTCTTGAGTATATAATATAGAAAACTATAAATCAAATACGGAACACTGAATACTGAACACCAAACCCAATGGCATATCTCCAAATCATACGTCCAATCAACCTTCTTATTATCATCCTGGTGCAGTGTGTGATCAAGTTTGGATTATTGGAACCACTTGGGGTCGAGGTGGCCTTGGATACTTTTCAATTCGTAATGCTCGTATTTGCAACGGTGGCTATTGCGGCCGCGGGAAATGTGGTGAACGATATATTCGATATCAGCGTGGACAGCATCAATAAACCTGAAAAAATGATTATTAATAGGATCATCCCCGAAAAGGCCGCCTATAATTACTATATCATTCTCAATGTTCTGGGCGTTTGTGCAGGGTTTTATCTTTCCAATAGTGTTGGTCATCCCGGCCTCTCAGCTGTATTTATCGTTATTTCAGCACTGCTGTATATCTATGCCACCCATGTGAAAGCCATGTTACTGTTGGGAAATATATTGGTTTCTGTCCTGGTAGCCATGAGTTTGCTGGTTTTGCTCCTATTCGATATTTTTCCTGCTATCGACACTCAGCAAACACCATTGCAACTACTCAGCTCCCGTACCATTCTTGGCTATGCGGTCTTTGCCTTTTTTATAAATTTTATGAGAGAGTTGGTGAAGGATTTGCAGGATATCGACGGGGACAAGAATGGCGGTCGGGTATCTCTTCCTATTATTCTTGGCAGGCAACGCTCGGTCCATGTGGTTTTCGTTTTAGGTGTCGTCGCATTGCTTGGCATTTTATTATTCGCCTATAATGCGCTCTACACGCATCAAATGGTGCTCATTTACTTCGTCTTTCTTATCGCTGCTCCCCTGCTCTTCTTTTGCATCAAAGCCTGGAATGCTGAAACTAAAAAACACTTTGCCACCCTTTCCCTGCTGCTGAAAATAATTATGGTGAGCGGAATATGTTCTCTATTTTTCTATGCTGAAATTGTCACTCAATTATGAAATTAGACCCCACCAAAGAATACATCCTGGAAAATGACAAAGTCCTGCTAAGACCCCTCACCTTAGAAGATAAGTCACACCTCTTACCCTATTCCCTCAACGAACCCGAATTGTGGACCTATTCGCTCACTCCGGCAAGCGGTGAAGCCAATCTCGACGCTTATCTCAAAACTGCGATTGCAAAACGGCAGCAGGGGGACTCCTATCCGTTTATTTCCCTTGAGAAGCAAACCGGGCGCTATATGGGAAGCACTCGTTTTTATGATATTCAGCCACAGCACAACACCGTGCAATTGGGCTATACCTGGTATGCCAGGGAATTTCAAGGAACCGGACTCAATAAGAACTGTAAATATCTTTTGCTTGAATTCGCCTTTGAACTAATAGGTGTGGAACGCGTAGAATTTCGCGCAGATGCGAAAAATGCCCAAAGCATCGCTGCGATGAAAAGCTTGGGATGCACAGTGGAAGGAATTTTGCGAAGCAACTGTGCCAGCCCAACCGGAAGACGTGACAGTATTGTTATGAGCATTCTTAAGGACGAATGGTTTGACGAGATCAAAGACCGATTGAAAGAAAGACTGTAAATTGACAATTTATTATTGATTGTTGATTATTGATTATTGAACCAAGAATCAGGAACCAAGAACCAAGATCCTTGAACCTTAAATCTTGAAAAAGAAGAAAATGCTGAGAGAAAAACTTAAAAATTACAATGTCATCCTCGCTTCCGGATCACCCAGGCGGCAAAATTTCTTTAAAGAACTCGATCTGGATTTCCGCATTGAGGTGCGGGAAGTAGACGAGGTGTACGATCCCGAACTTCAGGGCGCGGCCATCACAGATTTTCTAGCTCAACTCAAGGCTTCCGCTTTTCAGGATCTTTCTGAAAAGGATATTTTAATCACCAGCGATACCATTGTCTGGAAGGACGGCCTGGCAATTAACAAGCCCGCAAACCCTTCCGAAGCAAAACAAATGTTGCTCAACTTAAGCGGAGCTATGCACGAAGTGATCACTTCGGTTTGCTTTACCTCCAAACACTTTCAGAAAACCATCCACGACACGACCAAAGTCTGGTTTAAAGAGCTCTCCGAGGAAGAAATAGCGTATTACCTCAACACCTACGAGCCCTACGATAAAGCAGGAAGTTATGGTGTCCAGGAATGGTTGGGCTATATTGGGATCGACCGCCTCGAAGGCTCCTATTTTAATGTAATGGGACTGCCCACCCACCTTGTTTACAAAACGTTAATGGAGATTGCCGGGCCCTGATTTTGTTGTAATTTGGACAAAAATTCTTCAGCTATGAACATACTTAGGCGCCTGTTGTCTTTGGCGATCATCTCAAATCTTTTTTGGAGTTGTAATTCTTCGGAAAAGGATATGCTTGCCTTCAATTCTGAAATAAAAACCGAAAACTTTACTGAGCGATCGAGAGTTCTATCTGAAGATTTTAAAAACTATTGGTACGCCGGTGTCGCCGAACTTACCTCCTACAAGCTTACTCAGGAACGCTATGGCGAATTGCGGGACGGTACTGCTGTCAATATATTTGTAACCGAAGAATTTTTGCCCGAGGTACAGGTGAAGGCTAATAACCCTTCCGAAGAAAACATTCCGGTTCTCAAACACAACATGGTTAAGAAATACCTGACGGGCCTCTACCCCTACTCGGTCATGACCAGTACCTTTAGCCCTGTCAATACCGACGAAAACGCACTCAAAATAACCCATTCCATGCAAGAATGGTGTGGTCATGTTTATATGCAACTCAATAACAGGAAAAGCTTAGACATTGAGTCGCACTCCTATTTTGGAGGTGAGGCAGACCAGAATTTGACCCTGCCTAAAAGTTGGATGGAAAGCGAACTTTGGAACCGAATTCGTATCAATCCCGAAGAACTACCCACCGGCGAATTTACCATCCTCCCCAGTTTCGAATATTTCAGGATGAGTCATCAAAAGATTGGAGCCCATCAGGCTTCGGGTAATCTGTTTAAAGGAGACTCTATCGCTACGTACACCCTTACGTATTCAGACATCAAGCGGGAATTAAAAATTTATTTCAGCAGTGAATTTCCCTATACCATTGAACGCTGGGAAGAAACGCACCCCAACGGACTCATAACGAGAGCAGAGAAGATAAAGCGTTTGAAAACGCCTTATTGGACAAAGAACGGCAGCAGGTTTGAGCGATTGAGGGACTCCCTCGGGATTTAGACCATAACAGTTGCTGTTTCACGGCAGGGTACGGGTACATCCCACGAAGCGCGACATGCAACTACCTCAGCTTTGGTCAATTCCAAAAATCATATTTAAAGTTAAAAATCCAAGATGGTTGAGTGATACGCATCGCGAATTGTATCGAAACCACCGAATTCAATTTTCAAAACTGTTAAAGAAATCCCAACGCAATTCTCGCCGTCTCTATTTTCAATATCTTTGAATCATACCTAAAACCCACACCGTGATTCGCAAAAGATTAGTACTCCTGTTTTTAATAACTTTTGTTTCCTTTAGTTCGGCTTTTGCTCAAAAACCTGAAAAACCTACGGCCTCAGAGATCTATCACGACCTCCAGAAACTAAATTTTCTGGGATCGGCACTCTATATTGCCGCACATCCCGACGACGAAAATACCCGCTTGATCTCTTATCTCTCCAACGATCTAAAGGCCCGAACTGCCTATCTTTCCCTCACCCGGGGAGACGGCGGACAGAATTTGGTTGGCCCTGAAATAAGAGAACTTTTAGGCGTCATTAGAACCCAGGAACTACTGGCAGCCCGACGCACCGATGGGGGGAGCCAGCTGTTTACCAGAGCAAACGATTTTGGGTATTCAAAACACCCAGACGAGACCCTCGCCATTTGGAATAAAAAAGAAGTGATGGGCGATGTGGTGCGGGCCATCCGAAAATTTAAGCCCGATATTATTGTGAATCGCTTCAATCATAGGAATCCCGGATCCACCCATGGGCACCATACGTCTTCTGCTATGTTGAGCTTTGAAGCCTACGATTTGGTGGGGGATGCCAACAAATATCCCGAAACGGCAAAAAAATATGGAGCATGGCAGCCCAAACGCTTATTTTTTAATACGTCCTGGTGGTTCTACGGAAGCAGGGAAAACTTTGAAAAAGCCGATAAAACCAATCTGGTAGAAGTGGAAACCGGAAGCTATTACCCCAGCCTCGGACTTTCCAATGGCGAAATAGCCTCCCTGAGCCGCAGTATGCATAAATCCCAGGGGTTCGGCAGTACGGGAAGTCGTGGGAGTCAGAGTGAATACCTCGAATTTTTGAAAGGCGATTTTCCTGTCGCCAAAACCAATGTGTTCGAAGGTATCAACACTACCTGGACCCGACTTGAGGATGGTACCACCATCGGCCAGATCCTTGAGCGTGTGGAGCAGGATTTTGATTTTACGAATCCTTCGGCCAGTGTGCCGCAATTGATACGCGCTTATTCGTTGATCCGAACTATAAAGGACGATCATTGGAGAGCGATCAAGACTGCGGAGATCGAAAAGCTTATTTTGGACTGTTCAGGGCTCTATCTGGAGGCTGTGGCGGACCAGCAAAGCGTATCTCCCAAGGGAAATCTAAAAGTAACTGTGGAAGCTGTCAATCGATCTAAGGTTCCCATGCAGCTTAATTCGGTGACTTCGGAAGTGATACAGTTTCCATCCCAATTCGCACCAACTCAGCTTTTAGAAAATAATAAACAAACCCTGGAGAGTACCGAAAATACCTTCACGGTGACAGCATACTCGACCCCATATTGGCTAAAACAGGCCGGGACGCTGGGAATGTACCGTGTAGATGATCCTGAATTGATTGGTCTTCCCGAGCAGGCACAGCAGTTTCCCGTTCACTTCAACCTTACCATAGCCGGAACCGAAATTATCATCACCCGAAACATTGTCTACAAATTCAACGATCCTGTAAAAGGTGAAGTATATCGACCGTTTGAGGTCTTACCCGAAGTAACCTCCAGTATTCCCGAAAAAGTATTGATCTTTTCCAGCGAAGCTTCCCGGGAAATTCCAGTAATGATCCGTTCGGGAAGGGAGAATATTACGGGTACGGTTACGTTGCAGCATCCCAAAGGATGGGTAGTTGCTCCCGCTCAGCATAATTTTTCGCTGGGACCCAAAGGATCTACTCAAACCGTTATATTTACTGTGACTCCGCCCAGAGAACGAAGCGAAGGTGCGCTGAGACCACTGCTTCAGATAGGTGATAATTTTTACAATAAGGAGTTGGTCACGATCGATTACGAACATATACCCTTTCAAAATGTGCTGTTGCCATCGCAAGCCAAAGTGGTGCGTATCCCTATTGAAAAACGAGGTGACAATATTGGATATATCGACGGTGCCGGAGATGCCATTCCCGAAAGTTTGAAACAGATAGGCTACAATGTTACGACCATTGAGGTCTCAGATATTTCCGAAGAAAACCTGAAAAAATTCGATGCAATCGTGGTGGGAATAAGAGCCTATAACACGGTCACTGAACTGAAATTTAAACAACCCGTCTTAAATGAATATGTTCGGAATGGCGGCACCTTACTGCTTCAGTATAATACCAACCACCGTTTGATCACCGAAGATCTGGCTCCCTATCCCTTAAAATTATCTCGGGATCGGGTAACCGACGAATTTTCCAAAGTGAGCATACTGGCACCGGATCACGAGGCATTGAACAAACCCAATAAAATTACTCAAACCGACTTTGATGGATGGGTGCAGGAACGCGGTTTGTATTTCCCAAGCGAATGGGCACCAGAGTTCACTCCCATTTTAGGTATGAACGATAAGGATTATCCTGCGACGGAAGGATCGCTGCTCATCGCGAATTATGGAAAAGGACATTACGTATATACGGGACTCAGCTTTTTCAGGGAACTTCCCGCGGGGGTTTCCGGCGCGTATCGATTGTTTGCCAATTTATTGTCACTGGGGAAATCGTAGTGGCGAAATGTTAGATTTGAGCTATTAGACGAAATTCTATTTGTATGGAAGAAAATATAACGGAGAAGAAGGAAACTTCAGAAAAATTTATCTGGAAAAAAAGTTACACCCTCGTTTTGCTGGTCAATGCCATATATATAGTGCTCTTTTACTTTTTAATGAAAAGCTACGTCTAATATGAAATTGAGCTATATTGACTGGGGAATTCTTATTGGCACACTACTTTTCATTGTGCTCTACGGAACCTATAAAACTCGTGGCAGCAAAAATGTTACCGATTACCTCAAAGGGGGTAACAGCTCCAAATGGTGGACCATTGGACTCAGTGTCATGGCTACCCAGGCCAGTGCGATTACCTTCCTCTCTACTCCGGGACAGGCTTATTTCAGTGGAATGGGGTTTGTTCAGTTTTACTTTGGCCTTCCCATCGCTATGGTGATTATTTGCCTCGTATTTATCCCGCTCTATCACAAGCTTAAAGTATTTACCGCCTACGAATTCCTGGAAGGACGTTTCGATCTGAAGACGCGCTCCTTAACCGCTATGTTATTTTTGGTCCAACGCGGGCTAGCGGCGGGAATTACTATTTATGCCCCGTCGATTATCCTTTCCATAGTGCTGGGTTGGAATTTATTATACCTCAACATTGGGATTGGCCTGCTGGTGATCCTCTATACCGTGAGTGGCGGAACTCGCGCTGTTAGCATCACCCAAAAACAGCAAATGGCAGTGATCTTTGCCGGAATGTTCATTGCATTTCTGATCATCCTCAATTATTTACCGCTGGATGTTTCTTTTGACAAAGCCCTTGACATTGCCGGTGCCAGCGGAAAAATGGAGATACTGGATTTTGATTTCAACCTCAACAGCCGATTTACCTTCTGGAGCGGTATCATTGGCGGTACCTTTTTGGCCCTTTCCTATTTCGGAACCGATCAAAGTCAGGTGCAACGTTATCTCTCGGGGAAGTCGGTTCGGGAGAGTCAGATGGGAATGATCATGAACGGAGCCCTCAAAGTTCCCATGCAATTCTTTATTTTATTGGTTGGAGTGATGGTTTTTGTTTTCTATCAGTTCAATGCATCTCCTTTGAACTTCAACACCGCCGGAGAAAAGGACGTTTTGAAGTCGGAATACGCCGAGCAATACATCGAACTTCAGTCTGAAAAAGAGGAACTGGACCTACAGCTCACGGCAAGGCAATTGGCGTATGTTCGTGCCGAAAACGATTCAGAAAAAGAAAAATTACTAGAGGAAATAGGGACGCTTCAATTGCAGGAACTGGATTTACGGAAGCGGGCGAAACCCCTGATCAAATTGGCAAATCCGGACGCCAAAACCAACGATAAGGATTATGTGTTTATTCATTTTATACTGAATAACCTTCCTATAGGTTTGATAGGACTGCTGTTGGCGGTAATTCTAAGTGCGGCCATGTCTTCCACGGCCTCCGAGATCAATGCTCTGGGGTCTACTACGACCATCGACCTCTATAAACGCAATGTAAAACCCAAGAGCGATAAGCACTATGTAGTAATGAGTAAGTGGTTTACCATCCTTTGGGGATTGATGGCCATTTTGATCGCCTGTGTGGCCGATCTGCTCGACAATCTCATCAACCTGGTCAATTTTATTGGCTCGGTTTTCTACGGAAATATCCTGGGTATCTTCCTGCTCGCATTTTTTATCAAATTTGTGAAGGGGAAAGCGACTTTTATCGCGGCTTTGGTGAACCAGATCCTAATGGTGCTCGCGGCGTTGTGGCTGATCGATATCTACGGCTTTGACCAGGTTCCCTTCCTTTGGTTCAATGTGGTGGGCTGTTATTTTGTGATCGCCTTTGCAGTATTACTGCAAGGGTTCGGAGATGTTGCCGGGAAAAAAGACGGTGCCAAAAAGAGACTGTCTTATATCATTTTGACCTTAGTGATAGCGGCGCTACTAGTGTATTGGCTGCTTAGCAGCTCGGGGGCAATGGAGATCCGATAAGGGTTTTTAAATGTTATGGTACCACCGAGTCAGTTTGAGATAAAGTATTGTATAAATCCACAACAAAAACTCCTGAAAATTAACCGTATCTTCAACCCTTAAAACCACCTAGAAAACCAAAAATGGCAGAGCAAAAAGATTTAGATTTTACCTATACTACTATTGATGAAATTTTCCGTTTAAGTATGGGGGAGACCGGAGATTACAGCGGTGCCAAATACGATGGAGATTTCAGTATGTCGCTGGAAGAGGCGCAACAAGCCAAGCATAAGTTCATTGCAGATAGTCTTCATATTAAAAAAGACAGTAAAGTGCTGGACATGGCGTGTGGCTGGGCTCCCTTCACACGATATATCACCCATGACCGCGGCGCAAAAAGCATTGGTCTCACTCTCTCTCAAGGTCAGGCAGATGCTTGTCAGAAGAACGGCTATAATGTACTGGTAAAAGATTGCCGCTATATCAAACCGGAGGATTTCGGAACTTTTGATGCGATCACTTGTATTGGAGGGTTGGAGCATTTTTGTTCGGTCGAAGAATGGCAGCAAGGGAAGCAGGAACAAGTGTACCGCGATTTTTTTCAAACAATTTACGACCTGTTGCCGGTGGGCGGACGTTTTTATATGCAAACCATGACCTTCAGCAAAAACATGATCGAATTTGAAGAACTGGATGTGAATGCTGAAAAAGGATCCACGGCCTATATCATGGCTCTCATGGTCAAACAATTTCCCGGTTCCTGGTTGCCCTATGGCCCCGAAATGGTGGAACGATGCGCGGAACCTAAGTTCAAATTAATATCCAAAAGCAGTGGAAGACTTGATTATATTGAGACCATTGCCCAATGGCGTAAGAAATTCAGAAAATTTAATCTTAAAAAATACTGGCTGTACCTCTCCCTCATTCCCCGATATTTTACGGATAAGGAGTTTCGACATCTCGTCGCGATCTTTCGGGTGAGCCCGAACAAGGTTTGTTTTGAAAATGAAGTTATGGATCATTATCGATTAGTGTTTGAGAAGGTATAATCGGGTGACTTTATTCATTCAAATTGATAAAGTTGAAAGCAGGAAGTACTACCTGTATTCGGTTTTAGGCTAAGGCTATAACGAGAAATCTCCAAGTAAATTACCGACCTTCATTAAGGTTATAGTTTAGTAATATCCCTTCAAAATTTTTGCGATGCAAGGATCAATTCATACGCTTTATTTGTTGCAAATCCGTACCTTAGTTTCATAGAACCCGACACATCCCAGGTGCTGGTATCATGGAAAAAGAAACCGGCGAATCAAACATAATCCACGGCATGAAACAAATCAAATGGTTTGATCGAAAATTTGACTTCAGCTATCAGCAAAACATTTTTCCGGCCATTATCGAGCGATTGGAAGGAACATTGGTTCGTATGGAGCGCAAGGTGAGTTCTGTTCCTGCGGAACAACTGGTCCAAAGGTGGAACGGGACGTGGTCTATTCAGGAGAATATAGGGCATTTAATGGATCTTGAGTCCTTATGGCAAGGTAGGCTGGAAGACATTTTATTAGAACGTGACGAGCTACGTTGGGCAGACCTGGAAAACAAGAAAACCGATCTCGCCTTGCATAATGAAACCGACGTTCATATCCTTCTTGGCCAATTCGGCGATCTTAGGCAGGAAACCTTGGTTCACCTTAAAAACCTAACGGAAAAGGAAGCTTATAAATACGCCTTACATCCACGTTTGAAAACTCCTATGCGCACCATGGACCTCTTCCTTTTTGTGGCAGAACACGATGATCACCATCTGGCCAGAATGACTGAACTGCATACCTTGTTTAGCTCGAAAAAATAAACCGAATGGCCGCGAAAACCAACAAGGGTAAAGGTACTATCGAACTATTTGACAGCTTTGCAGGCGCGTATCGGGATCGCTATATGAACGTGGAGCTCTATGGGAATAGCTTCGATCTGTTTTGTGAGCTCCTAAGCAAAGAAAATGCTGAAATCCTCGATCTGGCCTGTGGCCCCGGGAACATTACCTATTACCTGCAAAACAAGCAACCCGGTTTTAGGATCCTGGGAATGGATTTGTCGGCAAACATGCTAGCACTGGCGAAAGCAAACAATCCGGGTGCCGAATTCATTCAAATGGATGTTCGTAATATGACCAGCCTGGATCGACAGTTCAACGGCATCCTATGTGGATTTGGCCTGCCCTATCTTTCCAAAAAGGAATCTCTTCAGCTTATCAATGACGCCTATGGACTATTGAAGCAGGGTGGAATCCTATATTTAAGTACCATGGAAGGCGATCCCGATGCATCGGGGTTTCAGGCGTCCAGCAGCGGTGGTTCGGAACAAATGTATATTCAGTATCACGAGGCGGGATATTTGAGGCGAGCTCTCAAGCGTAATGGTTTTACTGAAGTCGCCAAGGAAAGACTGCGTACTACTTCCGAAGAAGGAATACAAACGACTGATCTGATATTGATCGCAAAAAAATAAAATATATTTCCTTCGCGCCATGATCCTGAAACTCGCAGAAGAACATCTGAAATCCAAATATGGTGAATTACGGGCAATCTTGTCTTACGGAAGCGGTCTTGATCTTGTCAAAGTGACACCGGTATCTAACAGTACTCATTAAATTGGAAACCTCATAAAAACAGCAAAAAAAACGCCCTTCACAAAAGGGCGCTTCATTTTTTTATTGAGGAGAGTGAATTACTTAGATCCCCATTCTTTCAAAGACTTTGTATTCAAAGCGACGTAATCACTGTTACCTGCTTCCTGAGCCAGTTTCAAAGAAGTTTGTGCAGCTTTTATCGCTCCTTTTGTATCACCTGACTTGGCGTAGATTAATGATTGTTGTCTGTGAAACCAAAAAGCGGGTTGATCGCGCATAGCAATCGCTTTATCTATCCACGTTTTTGCTTTATTGATGTCTTTTCCGGCTTCCAGATAGTAAACCGCTGCGCTGTAATAATCGTTGGCTGAAGGCCCGTTCATTACGCTCTCAATACTGGCAGTTACTTTTTTGTCTGTATTAACCTTGAAAGGCACACCTACATACATATTTTCCCAAATCATCCCCAATCGGGCCGAATCATTTTTCAAATCATCAAAGGACATAGTAAATGTCTCTACCGACATGGGCATTGCAAACGCCTCAACTTTCACGGTCGCCGCAACTTTAGTCTCATCCCATTTTTGCGGCGTACCCCAGTTGGTAGCGTCGCTATAAAACATCACTTCCCAGTTCTCTGCTCCGGGTTTGGTATAAACAGCATAGGAACCGGCTTTTAAGGATGAATCTCCAATCTTGACGTCATCGCTAAAGGTAATTTTGGTATTGGCATTGGCACCAGTGCGCCAAACTTCGTTAAAGGGAACCAAAGCTCCAAAGATCTTTCTTCCTTTCATTGAGGGGCGTGAATATTCTAAAGTAACATCGGTAAGTCCTACTTTTTGTTCAATTTTCTGAAACGGACTCGCTGCAGGAGTTTCGATTTGTGCATTGGCTCCGAAGGAGAACAAACCTACACAAACCAGAAGAAGTAATTTTTTCATTGTTGAATTATTTATGGTTATTTTGAATCGCTAAGGTACGATTTGCTCGAATCTAAAATGGTTAACAAAACCTTAAATGTCGCATCCACCAGCGATCCTTTTGTTCTATTCTGAAAGTGGGTTACTTACAAAAGTTGTTTAGATTCATAAAAAAAACAAGACCGGATTGAATTATCAACGCGATCGAATAGTAGAACTGGAAATGCGAAAATCCCTGCCCGGAACATAGTTTCAGGCAAAGGAAAAAGATTTATTAACTCTTTAAGAGATTCGTGTAAATTTTATGTGGAATTTAACGTACATCTTATTTATCTTTGCTGCTTTTTAGAAGGTCGTTGACTTTAGGATATATAGAAACTGTGTCGCTCATAAACAGCTTGCCTTGCAATCTATTCATCGTGTCGTATTTTTAATATTTGTAAGTATTTTCCTTGTAAAAATTAGTTTTATCCGATTAATTGTATATATTTATCGATATAATTGAAAATAAGGTAGTTACATAACCCCCAAATAAATGCTTATGGAAGCCTCAGATAATCACTTCACCAACGGTGAAATTACCGTGACCTACGAACCCAAAAAGTGTATTCACGCCGAGAAATGCTGCAGCGAACTAGCAGAAGTTTTTAGAAGTTCTGTCATCCCCTGGATTGATTTGGACAATGCAGAGACTGAGATGATCATAGCCCAAATTGGTAGATGTCCGTCGGGTGCCTTGAGTTATACCATGGAGAAAGAATTGGCGGATGCATCATAATTTTAACAAATTTTAGCTTTTTTGGTGACCTTTTTTCTGCTTTTTTACGGTTTCTTTGCGGTAACAAACCGTCCCGTAATATGAAATTAACAACCATTCTAACATTTTGTGGCATTGCCTTGTTCTTAAGCCATGCACATGCCCAGGTACAACCCAAGACCATTGAAGATCAATTTGTTGATGTGATCGACAAATCGAACCGCTACGAAGACTACAAAGTGGTTAAGATCTATAAACTGAACAATCTAAAAAAGAACATCAAAGATAGTATCGCTGCCATCGAGAAAAATCTTGAGGAGGCTGAAAGTACTATTTCCCAGCAGAAAGAAGTTATTGCGGGACTTACACAAAACTTAAGTAACCTTCAGGGTGAGCTCACCATCTCTCAAGGAAAAGAAGATGGAATTAGCCTCTTTGGCTCGCTCATTAAAAAATCCACCTATAAAATTACCATGTGGGCCATCATTGGCTTATTAGGACTGATCGTTTTGTTTCTGCTGTACAAATTTAAAAATAGCAATGCGATCACCAGAGACGCCAATCTGAAACTTGCCGAAACCGAAGCTGAATTTGATGATCACCGGCAAAAAAATCTGGAACAACAGCAGATCCTGCGCAGAAAATTACAGGATGAGATCAATAAGAATAAATAGATTTAAGGCTAGTCTATTCTTGAGATTTTAGCTCCAATAGCCCTCAAGCGCTCGTCAATATTTTCATAACCGCGATCAATCTGCTCGATATTGTGGATCACACTGGTTCCCTTCGCCGATAAAGCAGCGATCAATAACGAAATACCCGCACGGATATCGGGAGAAACCATGGTCGTCGCCTTAAGGTCCGACTCAAAATTATGTCCTATCACGGTAGCACGGTGGGGGTCACATAGAATGATTCTGGCGCCCATATCAATTAACTTATCGACAAAGAACAAACGACTCTCAAACATTTTTTGGTGAATGAGGACACAGCCTTTCGCCTGGGTACAAACCACCAGGACGATACTCAGCAAATCGGGAGTAAAGCCCGGCCAGGGCGCATCGGAGACGGTTAATGTGGAACCGTCAATATAGCCTTGAATTTCATAACTTTCCTGGGCGGGAACGTAAATATCATCGCCCCTTTTCTCCAATTTGATTCCCAGTTTTCGAAAGGTGTCGGGAATTAATCCCAAATTTTCCCAACTTACGTCTTTAATCGTGATCTCACTGCGTGTCATGGCGGCCAGCCCAATCCAACTCCCTATTTCGATCATATCGGGAAGAATTTGATGGGAACAACCTTTCAAGCTTTCTACCCCTTCGATGGTCAACAGGTTGGAGCCTACACCGCTAATCTTCGCTCCCATGGAGTTCAGCATTTTACACAATTGTTGCAGGTAAGGTTCGCAGGCCGCGTTATATATGGTAGTAGTTCCTTTGGCGAGCACGGCGG
Source organism: uncultured Flavobacteriaceae bacterium (assembly GCA_963807685.1). Lineage (GTDB taxonomy): Bacteria > Bacteroidota > Bacteroidia > Flavobacteriales > Flavobacteriaceae > Aureisphaera. The sequence goes on from CAWECU010000016.1 coordinate 33,893, forward strand.
CCATAACGATATTTGCGGTTCCCGTCACAGAAGCCTGATCGAGTAACATATCGGCTCCGGTCAAACCGTTGGGAGCTTCCACCCCGTAGAAACGATCTTCCTTATTGTACCGAAATGTTGCCCCAAGCTTGATAAAACCTTCAAAGTGAGTGTCCAATCTGCGTCGTCCTATCTTATCCCCACCCGGACGTGGTATATATCCTTTTCCGAAGCGCGCCAATAAGGGGCCAACGATCATAATGGAACCCCGAAGCGAACCACCTTCTTGTTTAAAAAGTTCAGACTCGAGATATTTCAGATTGATGTCGTCACTTTGAAACGTAAATTTTCCTTTACCTAGTTTCTGGCTTTTTACGCCCAGATTTCCAAGAATTTGAATCAATTTATTGACGTCCCGTATATCGGGTATATTTTCAATAGTAACTATCTCCGGGGTTAGCAGGACCGCGCACAGTATCTGTAAAGCCTCATTTTTAGCTCCTTGTGGACGAATTTCACCTTTTAATGCGTGCCCGCCTTCAATTTGAAAAGTTCCCATAAGCTGGTTCGTGTAGAAAAATTAGTAACGCTTACGACCACGATTGCCCTTACTTCCACCACTGCCGCTTTTTGACTTGCCGCTAGACTGTTTGGTAAAGCGTTGTTTGGTTTTCATAAGTTGCAGCGAATCGGAAAGGCCTTCTTCGCTATCCTTTAAATTGAGTTTCCCATTGGAAAGCTCAAATAAATGCTTGAATATAACGTCGTCCTCAACAGTATCCTTATTCCAATTCAAAAAGCACTTTTTCATGTGGTTGGCGATGGTAAGGACGAGACCATCCTTCTTATCACCTTCTTCCCAGCCTATGGCCACATCTATCATGCGTTTAATATTATTTCCGTAGAAACGATACTTCGGAAAATTTTGAGGATATTCCAATTTTTCTGGCCGTGCCGAGAGTTCTTCCCGGGAAGGTTTCGGGTAGGGAGAGTCCACATCCAATTTGAAATCGGAAATAATGAACAATTGATCCCATAATTTGTGTTGGAAATCGGGTACATCGCGCAAATGGGGATTTAAATTTCCCATCACCGAAATGATGCTCTTTGCACAGTTGTTTCGTGCTTCTCTATCTTCGAGGGAGATGGCGTGTCCTACCATTTTTTGTATATGGCGTCCATATTCAGGAATAATCAAATGCTCGCGCTCCGTGTTGTATTCTATATCGTCTATCATGTGTGTGTATAGGGGGTAAATGCTTCGTAGAAGTAATAACGAATGCAAAATACTAAAATTATAAGGAAATGACGCCTTCTACCTTTGAAACTTCCAAATATTTTTCAATAACCGCATCCGGCGATTCGATGATCACATGTATGGAAATGCTGGTATAAGATCCTTTGGTTGAGTCCTTTGTCTGGATGTTGGCGTCTGTACCATCAAAAACAGCCTCGATCTCAGCAATTTTTTCGAGCTCCGCAGGGACAATAAACTTATATAAATAGGGCGCCGGCCATGCTGTATGCAACAAGAGTTGTTCTCGCAGGCGCTCGTAAAATTCTTCCGTTTTATTCTGATTTTCCATTGCTTCTTTCACTGAAAATAGTATACAAAGATACGTTTTTCAGTATCAATAAATAGTTCCGATATTTGCACGAAAAGATGGAATTCGTGCCCGATAATAAATGATATAAGAAAAAATGGTCAAAAATCTTGCCATTTTTCAAGGAAAGCGGTTTTAAAAAGTTTTGAATAAAAATATCCTCCTCGTCACTGGAAGAAAAAATACCTTAATAACTTAGCAGTCCACTATGCAAACATTGAAAACCAAAAGAATTGTCATAACAGGAGGTCCGGGAACAGGCAAGACCGCACTTATTGAGCATTTGGTGGATCTGGGGTATCATTGCCTTCCGGAAATTTCCCGATCGGTGACCAAAAAAGCCCAGGAAGAGGGTATTGATCAGCTTTTTTTGGAACAACCCATACTTTTTAGCGAAATGCTGCTGAAGGGTCGTTTACAACAATACCATGAGGCCAGGAACGCGGCGACTCCTTATTTGTTCTATGATCGTGGCATGCCCGATGTCATCTCGTATATGAACTATTTGGGTACAGTTTATTCTGAAAAGTTTCTGGAGATATGCCAAAGCTATGCTTACGATGCCGTTTTTTTACTGCCACCCTGGAGCGACATTTATATTCAGGATAATGAACGTTACGAATCCTTTGAACAAGCAGAACTCATCTTCAAATATCTATTAGCGGGCTATCAAACCTTCGGCTATCAAGTAATTGAAGTGCCTCCGGGTTCCCTGGAGGATAGAACCGCATTTATCATGCAAAAACTGAACAAACTATTTTGAATTCACCCTTGCAAATCATTCGGCAATATTGGGATTACAGCGAGTTTAAACCGCTGCAGGAAGAAATTATCGAAAGTGTATTGCAGGGAAATGACACCGTAGCCTTATTGCCTACGGGAGGTGGGAAATCGCTGTGTTTTCAGGTTCCGGCTTTGGCTCAGGAAGGGATTTGCGTGGTTATTTCTCCCCTGGTCGCTTTGATGAACGATCAGGTGACCTCCCTGAAAAACAGGGGCATCAAGGCTATGGCCATCACCGGTGGAATCCCTTTTACCGAACTAACTACCCTATTGGACAACGCCAATTATGGTAATTACAAATTCTTGTACCTCTCCCCGGAACGTTTGCAGCAGGAACTCGTCCAAAATGCTATCAAAAGAATGAACGTCAACCTTATCGCTGTAGATGAGGCGCATTGTATTTCGCAATGGGGGAACGATTTCCGGCCGGCTTATAAGAATGTTCATATACTCAAGGAATTACACCCCGGGATACCCACCATCGCCCTTACCGCTACGGCTACTCCCGAGGTACTGCTCGACACTATCGAACAACTGAAATTGTACCAGCACCAGCTATTTCAAAGTTCGTTTGTACGACACAATCTATCCTATCAGGTAAAAAAAGAAAACGACAAGATCTTTCGCATCGAACAACTTTTAAAAGACAATGAAGGCTCCGCGATCGTGTATGTCCGTAGCCGAAAGAATGCCGAAGAAGTAAGCAAACACATCGATAACCTAGGAATTTCCAGCACCTTTTTCCACGGTGGAATCACTACCGAAGAAAAGAAAATCCGACTCGAATCCTGGATGGAGGGTCAGATTTCTACGGTGGTTGCCACCAATGCTTTTGGGATGGGTATCGATCATGATAATGTGCGATTCGTGATCCATATTCAATTGCCCGAAAGCCTGGAGAGTTATTTTCAGGAAGCCGGCAGGGCGGGCCGTGACGGTGCTATGGCAACAGCGATCATCCTTTACAATGAAGACGATATTCGCATTGTTAAAAAGCAATTTGTAGACTCCCTCCCAACCACTTCCGATATAAAAAAACTCTATCGAACCTTGCACAATTACTTTCAAATATCCTACGGAGAGGGCGAATTCACCAATCACAGTTTCAATTTTACAGAGTTTTGTCACATTTATCATTTGAATACCCTTATCACCTACAACGGTCTAAATGCGCTGGATCGCCTGGGGGTGATCGAATTATCCAAGGAGTTTGGCAGAAGATCTATTCTCAAATTTCTGGTGTCCTCCCCGGCCCTTTTATTGGCTTTCGAAAAGAACGTCTCTTTTTCGGTGGTTGGGAAGACAATTTTACGCATGTATGGCGGTATATACGAATCGGCCAACGTTATCAACCTGAAGCTGGTCGCTCGAAAAATGGGTATGGGCATCGATAAGATCGTGTCTATTTTAAAAGAAATGGAACAACAGAATCTCGTGGAACTCAAGCTGCACGAAACCGATGCCTCCATCACATTTTTGGTCCCCAGGGAGGATGAAAAAACGATCAACCCCTTGCGCAGGGAGATCGAAGGTTTACGGAAAAAAAAGAAGGCTCAGGTAGCGGCAGTACTGGCCTATGTGGAAAACACCAGTCAATGTAAACAATTGGAACTGGTGCATTATTTCGGGGAAAAAAACACCGATCCCTGTGGAGTTTGCTCCGTTTGCATGGCTAAAAATAATTCCGAAGTAAGAAAACCTGTTGCCGTTATTTCTGAAAAGATCCTGGAACTGTTACAAGAGCATCCCTCCGATTCGAGAAGCATTATTGAAAAGCTTAATTTTGCCGAATCAGAAGTTATTGAAGTACTTCGGCTTTTACTGGATGCCGGTAAGATTGGTCTCAATGCGGTGAATCAATATTTTGTGAAGTGAGATGTGAGATATGAGATGTGAGAAGTATTCACTATTACATACGGTCACTGAGCGGAGTCGAAGCGACCGGAGAACAATTAAATGATTAAACATAAAATGAAAGACCTTCGTATTGTATTTATGGGGACGCCTTCTTTTGCTGTGGGTGTTTTACAGCATCTTGTTGAAAACGGAGCGACCATTGTGGGAGTGATCACGGCCGCCGATAAACCTGCGGGGCGGGGACGGAAATTGAGGGAATCGGCTGTGAAAGCGTATGCCAGGTCCAAAAATTTGCCAATTTTACAGCCCACCAACCTAAAGAGCGAACCCTTTTTGGCGGAATTGAAAGCCCTAAATGCAAATCTGCAAATCGTTGTAGCTTTTCGAATGTTACCCCGGGCCGTTTGGGAAATGCCCGAATATGGCACCTTCAACTTACATGCTTCCCTCCTGCCACAATACCGTGGTGCTGCTCCCATCAATTGGGCGGTGATCAATGGCGAACGAGAAACGGGAGTCACTACCTTCTTTATAGATGATAAGATCGATACGGGAGCCATCATCGCTTCAGAAAAAATTGAACTGGAAGACAGCGAAACCGCAGGTAGCCTGCACGATAAGCTAATGGTTTTAGGCGCCGAATTGGTGCTAAAAACGGTCGCCTTGATCGAAAAGGGAGAAGCCCACCCGAAACCCCAGCCTAAAATGAAGGTGTTCAAAGAAGCTCCCAAACTCACCCCAATTAATACAAGGATCGATTGGTCGCTTTCCATGGAATGTATTGATGCGTTTATTAGGGGCCTAACACCTTACCCTTCGGCCTGGACCCTTCTTGTGGATGGAGCGGAAGAGTTAAAGGTGAAAGTATACAGTGGTGTCATGGAAAAAGAAGCACATAACGATACCTTCGGAACCATTCATACCACCAAAAAAGAACTCAAAGTTGCAGTACAAGAGGGCTACCTATCGATAAAGGATTTACAGCTTCCAGGGAAAAGAAAAATGGACGCGGTTTCGTTGCTGAATGGCTATAAATTTGGCCCCAATGCGAAATTCGTGTGAACCCTTGATATGACTGAACTCATTAAATTTTACAAAAAACGCCTGTCTTTATTAACAAAGCCCCCAAGTTATCAACAAAAACGGCGATTTAGCCCGTCATTACTTGCGTGAATGGATAATCCCGTTAAATTTGTAAAGCAATTATTTAAAAGTTTAACCAACAATTTAATTTTAAAAAGTAATAAACTATGAACAAATCAGATTTAATCGATGGAATGGCAGAAGACAGTGGAATCACTAAAGCTGCTGCAAAAAAAGCATTAGAATCTTTCTTAGGTAATGTAGAAGGATCACTTAAAAAAGGAAATAGAGTTTCTTTAGTAGGTTTTGGATCTTGGTCAGTATCAAAAAGAGCTGCCAGAGAAGGAAGAAACCCACAAACTGGTAAGACTATTCATATCAAGGCTAAAAAGGTAGTAAAATTCAAAGCTGGTTCCGATTTATCCAAAAGTGTAAACTAAACCGTATTAAATCTCTATCAAGAGTAGAACCCTGTCAAAATTGACAGGGTTTTTTTATGGACTAAAGCCTTGATTTCCAATGAATACTTCTGCATATTTTCTTCGGAAATTGAAAAAACATTGAGGTAACGTCTTAATTTCCAATGGCACTCCCCATAATTTCCGAATTTTTTATACCGTCCTAAATCGTCTTTGTGAAAGCAATAACAGTAAAGTATTGGATTTTAAAAAATTAATGCTTAGATTTAAATTACCAATAACAACCAAGTGACCACTATAAAACCAGACAAAGGGGTACTGCTCGTTGCCGAACCCTCCATCATTGGCGATGTTTCCTTCAATAGATCGGTAGTGTTGTTGGCAGAGCATAACGAAAATGGCTCCGTAGGGTTTATTCTCAACAAACCCCTGGAATATAGTTTAAAGGACTTTCTTCCTGAAGTCAATTCAGATTTAAAAGTATACAACGGCGGTCCCGTAGAACAGGATAATCTTTATTTTATTCACAAAGTACCCGACTTAATACCCGATAGTATTGAGATTTCGAACGGTATCTATTGGGGTGGTGATTTTAACACCATCCTGGGCATGTTGGAAAGCAACACTTTTGAGGAAGGTCAGATTCAATTCTTTTTAGGTTATTCCGGATGGACGAGTGAACAATTGGTTGATGAATTGGAAGAACACAGTTGGGTAGTTACCTCCAATGCCGAAGAAAACAGTATCATTGGCAATTGCAGTGAAAATTTCTGGAAACGGAAAATGATAGAATTTGGCGGGGATTATCTTATCTGGTCCAACGCCCCGGAGAATCCCAATTTCAATTAACCCAAGCGGGCTTTTACATTTAATTTTGCGAGTAATTCCAAGGCAACTGTCGTGGTGTATTCCTTTTTACGGTATTTCGAAATAGGCTGGATTCCAACCATGGTGTTGGTGACAAATAGTTCATCTGCCTTTTGCAATTCGAAGGGAGAAATGGATGCCACTTCCAAAACGAAATCGGGCAGTTGTCCCAGAATCGCTATCAATTGTTTCCGAAGAATTCCGTTCAAACAACCGTCGGTGAGCGGTGGGGTCTTTATCTTATAGCCCGTCACCAAAAACAAATTCCCATTCAAAGCTTCTACCACCTGTTTATGTTCGTTGAGGAGAAGACAATTTTGGTAGCCGTTCTCTTCAGCAAAAATACTACCCAATACGTTGATCGCCCGGTTATTAGTTTTCAAAGTCGACAACAAACCCGAATGGATATAATGATCTTTAAACAGCTCTACCTCATAGGCCTGGTCGCTGAGGGTATAAAAGGGTTGCTGAAGTTCTTCGGAAAAAATTACATATTCCACTTCCCTGGAATTGGGTGTATATTTCCCACCCCAACTTCGCCAAATCAATAGTTTTACCCGATAGGCCCCCGCTTTTTCTGAAGTGGCCGTCACGGTTCTCATAATCTCTTCTTCCAAAAACTCCGGTGTAAAATTCATGGGAATTTCCATACGCATCACCCGCATGGAAGCCATCAACCTGAAGTAATGATCTTCCCAAAACAGCACCTTCCCCGCTGAAACCTTGATCGTTTCAAAAACAGCATCTCCATAATGGAGCCCGCGATTTTCCACAGAAAGTGTCGCAGTTGATGTGGGTTGTAAGATTCCGTTATTATTGACCATAAAAAAACCGTCTTTTAATTAAAGACGGCGCAAAGATACTTTTTTTATTCTCTCAATCGAAGCGATAGATCAAGTGGATCCTAAAATTTGTTTGAGATTGGAGATCATATTATTCCATAGCATTTTCCCCTCATCAATTTCATCTTCCTCGGCATAATCGGTCACCATTAAAGAAACGTCTTTGGTAATTTCATCCACCTGAATACGAAGTTCAAAATAATAGTCGGTGCCCTCGTCATCTTCCCATCGAAACTTGATACGTTCCCCGTTTTTCTTGCCCAATAGTTTTGCGCGTTCTTCACTACCCTCCCATATAAAAGTAAAAAATTCACCTCTGGAATTCACATTATCAGCGTACCACTCGCTCATCCCTGAAGGGGTGGAAATATATTGATACAAGAGTGATGGAGATACGTGTATGGGAAACTCCATTTCGTATTTTATTTTATCGTCCATTGGGTTGTTTGGTTAGCAAAAGAGCAATATAGATATTAATTACATACATAAAAAGAAAGTGCAATTATTTTTCTGGTATTTTTTGAACGTCTCCTATTTAGTAAAAAACCTTGGACAGTATTTGTCAGGCTATATTTTGTTACTATCTTTGCCCCCGCCTACGCACAACGTTGTTGCGCTTTGGCGGGCGAAATCCCAAAACTAAAAATGGCGAGGTAGCTCAGCTGGTTAGAGCGTCGGATTCATAACCCGGAGGTCGGGGGATCGTGCCCCCCTCTCGCTACAGATTAAAATCCCCAGTTAACACTAGGGATTTTTTTATGGAAGAATTTGTCACATACGTGCTTTTTGCTGAAAAGCATAAAAAAATATACATAGGCTATACTAGCAATCTCATCCAACGCTTTAAATCACATAACCAATTGGCTAAAAAAGGGTACACGCTGCCATATAGGCCCTGGATAGTCGTTTCTGTCGAATTTTATAGTACCAAATCTTTAGCACTTCAAAGAGAGAAGTTTCTAAAATCCGGCATGGGCAGAAAGTTTATACATCAAGTGATTCTACCACAATATATGTAAGTGAATTCATATCCGCCTCTGGCGGACGGGGGATTCCGCAAGAGGCGGACAAGCCGTGCCCCCCTCTCGCTACAGATTAAAATCCCCAGTTAACACTAGGGATTTTTTTATGGAAGAATTTGTCACATACGTGCTTTTTGCTGAAAAGCATAAAAAAATATACATAGGCTATACTAGCAATCTCATCCAACGCTTTAAATCACATAACCAATTGGCTAAAAAAGGGTACACGCTGCCATATAGGCCCTGGATAGTCGTTTCTGTCGAATTTTATAGTACCAAATCTTTAGCACTTCAAAGAGAGAAGTTTCTAAAATCCGGCATGGGCAGAAAGTTTATACATCAAGTGATTCTACCACAATATATGTAAGTGAATTCATATCCGCCTCTGGCGGACGGGGGATTCCGCCAGAGGCGGACAAGCCGTGCCCCCCTCTCGCTACAGATTAAAATCCCCAGTTAACACTAGGGATTTTTTTATGGAAGAATTTGTCACATACGTGCTTTTTGCTGAAAAGCATAAAAAAATATACATAGGCTATACTAGCAATCTCATCCAACGCTTTAAATCACATAACCAATTGGCTAAAAAAGGGTACACGCTGCCATATAGGCCCTGGATAGTCGTTTCTGTCGAATTTTATAGTACCAAATCTTTAGCACTTCAAAGAGAGAAGTTTCTAAAATCCGGCATGGGCAGAAAGTTTATACATCAAGTGATTCTACCACAATATATGTAAGTGAATTCATATCCGCCTCTGGCGGACGGGGGATTCCGCCAGAGGCGGATAAGCCGTGCCCCCCTCTCGCTACAAATTTGGAATAAAAAACCCGAGATATCTCGGGTTTTTTTGTTTGGTACGTATTTCACTTTAGATCGCAAGAATTAATTGGCAATGGCGTTGTCGGGAATGCCCAACGCATTGTACAAGCGCGCGGTGGCGGTAAGCTGTTTGACTAAGAGCTCGTTCCCCTTCAATTGCGCATCGATCAATTTCTGTTCCCGGGCGTTGATCAAAAACAAAGAACTCTCTCCCAGAAAAAATTTACGCTCCTCCGCCCGAACCATGGTTTGGTAGTCTGAAACGATGGCTGTGATCAATTGAGTCTGTGTTTCCAGAGAACTTATTTCAGTCGTCACAGCCGATATTTTATTTTGAAGTGTAAGCTCCGTAGACAAACGCTCGAAAGTGGCATCCTGCAATTTTAAATTGGCCAGTTGGGCATCTCCCCGTTCTTTTCGCAGGAATAAAGGGAAGCTAACATTTACAAATGCCTTGTAATTCGCCGTATTAAACGTATTGAACCGGTCGTATTCAGGTGATAAAAAGTTATACTGAAGGTCAATCTTTGGCAGTAACATATTGCGTTTTAGTGAACGATCCACTTCAAGGCCGCTAATTTTAGCATCCAAACTCAACAGTTTGGGATGATTTTCCAACAGAGCAGCGGGGTTGGTGATTCCCTCGAGGAACAAAACCGTTTCCAATGTAGCGAGTTCCGGGGCTGCAGGTACCACAGCATCCTGAAGTTCCATAGGAATCTCATTCAGCCAAAGAAAATTACTCACTATCAAAGCCGCTTTTCTTCGGTTCAAGGTAGCCGCCTCCAAATTCAGTTGCCGGGTCTGGAGGGTGATTCGGGCCTCAATACTATCAATCGCAGCTTTATCCCCGGCCTGAACACTGCGTTGTACCGCATTCAAACGAGTAGCCGCATTTGCCAAAAAACTTTCGTAAATGGATTCCTCATTGGTTGATTGGAGCCATTGAAAGTAGGCCCTGCTAGCCTCAAATAATACCTTATTGACAAGCAGGTCCCGGTCAGCTTTCGATTGCTGTTCAAAAAATCGGGCTTTTTTCAGGGCAGCCATTCGTTCGTTGATCACTAATCCCTGAGCCAGTGAAAATGAAACACCCGCGCTGTAAAGACCGTTTTCCGGCACCGTGAGATCGGGATTCAAAAACTCGCCTGTATTCTCTTCAAAGTTGGCTTTCAATTCAATTCCATACCAGGTCGGGATCTTAAAAGTGGCATTGAATTGATCGTAATATTCGGTATTCTTGAATTTTTTACGATCATAATCCACTTCAATTTTAGGGTCGAAGCCCCCACGTGCTTTGAGTAAATTGGCCTCGCCACTTTGAAGGGTGAGCTCTGCCTGCTTCAGCAAGGGGTGATGTGTTTTTACGAAACCCAGGTATTCTTCAAACGTGAGGATCTGCTCTTTTTCCTGAAGGGCACTTTGAGCCGTAGCCCATTCAGCAGAAAAAAATAACAACAGTACCAGTAAGTAAAGACTCCTTTTCATTTACGCTTTCTTTTTTGAGGTTGTTTTGGCATCGGGTCGGTAATAGTTGGGCGGAAATCCGTTGAGTTGACGCCACAATTCGTACCATATAGGGACATCTTCTAAAAGGGCAATCGTATAGGCACCCGAACCTACACGTACGTTTTCAGGCCAGGGATTGTCTGAGCTATTGGGTGCAATTAGAATTCTGAATTTCCCATTGTCGCTAATAAACGATTCGATGGCTACCACCTTGCCACCATAAGTTCCGAAGGAAGCATTGGGCCAACCACTAAAAAAGATCGCCGGCCACCCGTCAAACTGAATACGAACGTCCTCCCCCAAATGCATTAACGGCAAATCGATGGGATTTACAAAGGTCTCCACCGCCAAATCGTAATTGGCGGGCATGATCCCCACCAGCCGCTCTCCTTCTTTAAAGGTCTCACCAATACCCCCTTTGATAGCCTTATTAATAAAGCCGTTTTGCGGTGCTGTTATAAAATACAAGGCATTGCGCATTTCGTAATTGGTGGATTGATTTTCCAATTTGGTTACCTGTGCTTCGGTTTCAAATTGAGCCGACTCTGCCGTAAACCGCTCACTTCGTGCTTTGGAAATTTTGTCACCGTATTCCGCCGATATTCTGCTGATCTCCAATTGTGCATTGATTACTTCGTTTCTGCTCACCAGGACTTTATTTTCCTGAGATATCAATTTGGCTTGTGTCTCCTGTAATTTTAGTCGTTTGGCTTCCACATCGGTCATGGCTTTCAAACCCTCCCCTTGTAATAAAACGGTTCGGTCGAATTGCGTCTGAGCAATGGTTAAATTGGTTTGAGCTGCCGTATAGTCGATGCTGTCGCCCTTTACTTTAAAACGGGCTTGCTTCAGTTTGTTTTCAGCCTGTGATAATTTTAGGGCCCGCTCATTGATCAAGGCTGCGACCTGACTCTCCAGTGCTTTGATCTTCCCCTGATACGAAACCACAGAACGGCTTTTGGCATCCCGTTGTTTATTGGTACGTGATACCAATTGCGGATCCTGATATTCGTTTTTTATTTCAGAAATATGAAGAATCGTATCCCCTTTCTTTACAAAATCACCCTCTCGAACATACCAGGCCTCAATACGACCGGGAATAGGTGATTGGATCGTCTGCGGACGTTGGTCGGGAGTTAGCGTGGTGACATAACCATTCCCCGTTACATTTTGAGTCCAGGGCAGAAACAAAATGATGATACCCATGATGGCGAAGGCCAGCAGAAACCGGTTAAATACTTTAAAATGCTGCTCTTTAAAGGCTTTAGAGAAAGCTTTGTAACCCTCAAGAGACACTTTTTTGTTGAGCTGATTGTTCGAAATATTAAGCATCACGTAAGGTTTTGGTGGTTCCCTTTTTTATTTTAATAGTTCGCGAGCAGGCTTTCTTCCAGTAACTATTTCTGGAAGAAACGATGAGTGCCCAGGGTCGATCCGGATGGGTGAGATAATCAATAATCTGCTCGGTTTCCTGGTTCTCGAAGTGCTCCAGTGGATCTTTGAGCAGCAGCAATTTGGGTTGATGTACTGTGGCACGTGCCAGGATAATCTTCTTTGACACCGTATAGGGAAGACGTTGGCCTTCGGGATATAAAATGGAATCAATACCATGGGGTTGTTCCTTGATAAAGGATAACAGCCCTACATTTTTTAACACCTCATTCAACTTTTCGTGCGATATACTGGTATCTCCAAATGTGATATTCTCCAGAATAGAAGCCTCAAAGGGATGCTGCTCGGGCAGTACCTGACCGATGTTGGCGCGATACTTATTGGGCCAAATACCCTCGATGGATATATCATTCACATATATACTTCCCGAGGTCGGAAAATTGAGGCCGGATATTAATTTCAGTAAGGTTGACCTACCAGAACCGGACGCTCCGTCAAGGAGAATTCGATCGTTAGGAAGGATCTCTAAATTGATCTCTCTAAGCAATTGTTTTCCTTCCGGGGTCGTAAAACCTACCTGGTCCAGCTGCATATGAAATGACCGATTGACTTCAAAAGGGTCAATACCCTCCTGCTTTTCTATATCCTTATCTACCACCTGACCAATCTTTTCTAAGGAAGTAAGTACGTCGTAAAAGGTTTCCAGGCCGAAGATCAATTTCTCTACGGAAGTAATGATTAATAAAATGATGATCTCGGCAGCCACAAATTGACCAATATTCATCTGCTGGTTGAGTACCAGTAGACCTCCTATAATGAGCAGCCCTGCCGTAACCAGTATCTTAAACCCGATCATTTGAATAAATTGCAGTAACAATACCCTGAAATGACTCTCTCTCGCCTTCAGATAGGCCGAGGTGAGATCATCATTTCGGGTCATGGCGAGTTTTGTATTCCCGGAAAGTTTGAAGCTGAGCAAAGACCTTGCGACTTCCTGGAGCCAATGGGCGACCTTATATTTGTTTTTAGATTCATTCAAGCTGGTTTCGAGAGCTTTCTTAGCGGTAAATTTAAAAACCACGTAGAGTAACCCCAAGACCAGAATTCCGAAGATGATAAAAAACGGATGGTAAAGGGATAGCAGAAGTAATCCGAAAATGATCTGCAATACCGCCGCAGGAAAATCGATCAAAATCTTTGAAAGTCCCTTCTGTAGGGTAAGGGTATCGAAAAATCGGTTGGCGAGCTCCGGCGGATAGTAGTCCCGTAATTCATGCATCATAATCTTTGGGAAGCGATAGGTGAATTCAAAGGAAGATCTCGTAAATATTTTTTGCTGAATGTTTTCCAATATTCGTATCTGCATCACCTGCAATCCACCTTGAAAAGCGACTCCTAAAGTCACCAGGACAACCAGCACGATCCAGGAAGTAGTTACCTGTGCTCCCTGGATCAAATTAATTATAGCCTGAATTCCCAACGGAAGAGACAAAGCGACCAGCCCCGCGAAAATCGCGTAGTAAAAGATTTGCTTGATGTCCCGCTTGTCCAGTTGCAACAGGCCCAGAAGGCGTTGCCAGGGTGTCATAATTTCTTTCATCGAATCGTTTTTAGTACCAGGTCCTTATAAAATATCATAATATTGTTTTTCCCTTCCTCAACGTCGGTGAGCGAAGGCAGGTGCTTAGAAAAATAACGTTGATGGTGCGCTCCTTCAATGACTGTCGAAACGAGCATATTCGGAAATTCGAATGTTGGATTGACTTCCAGTACAAGGTCGCTTACCCGTTGCACCACACGCTTGTACGATTTGTAAAATCCTTTTTCGTTTTCGGTATCAACCTCTTTGGTATGGTATGCCTTGGAAGATTCAGCGATAATAATTCTATGAAGCAAGACCTCATTGATAAATGAAAAGGCGTTGTCCTCGGTAACTCGTTGTGTTAGTACCTCAATGGCTTTACTTAATTTGACCGCAGGATCATCGACATTTGTTGTGGCAAACACCAGTTTGTATTCGATCCAACTCCAATACCAACTAATTAAATACACCAGCAGCGCATGCTTGCTGTCGAAGTAGCGATAGATCGAACTTTCGTTGGAGCCAATGCGCACCCCTAATTTTTTAAAGGTAAATGCCTCAAAACCCAATTCGTCGATCATCTCTATACTCGCGCTAACAATGCGCTTGCCCAGGTCTGTGGACTCGGGGTTTCTGAGATATAATTCAGGTGCAATCGTGATATGTATTTGCAAATTTTCCATAAAGGCTACAAATATATAATAGTAATACTATTATAATATAAAGTTTAACTATTTTTTATGATAGTGCACAATTCAGATTAAAATTTTACCGATCATGATGACATTGCAAGTAGTTTCGGAATGTCATGACTTTTTAAATGAAATAGCCGATTGCCTTCTCGAGGAAGGGCTTATTGCGAATGCTATGATAAGTGGGGATGTGCTTCTTAAGCAGAAATCTTGAAATGGCAGCGATACTCGCGGCTGGTGCAGCCTTGCTCCATCCCTTGAGAAACTAACAACTTTTTTTATAGGCCACTATAAAAAGACCCGGCACTATGGCTGGGTCTTTTGTGTTTATTCTGAATACCGCTTCGATTTTTAAAACTACAAGGAGTCTACGACAATGCTTTCAGGAGTTGTTCAAACGTCACCGTCTGCTGCTCCCCGCTCTTCATATTCTTGAGTGTGTAGGTTCCGGAGGCAATTTCGTTGGTGCCGGCCAGCACTGAGAAAGGAATTTCCCGCTTATCGGCGTAGCTCATTTGCTTGCCCATTTTTGCGGCATCGGGATACAATTCGGCCGAGATACCCTCATTGCGCAATTGGGTGATCGCTTTCATGGCATAGAACGCTTCGGTTTCACCAAAGTTGATGAAAAGTACTTGGGTCGTTGCTGAAACGGTTTCCGGGAACAGCCCTAATTCGTCGAGTACGAGATTAATTCGGTCCAAACCAAAAGAAATACCCACCCCACTCACGTCTTTGAGTCCGAAAATACCGGTGAGATCGTCGTAACGGCCTCCGCCTCCAATGCTACCCATTTGTACCCCTTCGGGTGCCGCTACTTCAAAAATGGCTCCCGTATAATAATTCAGTCCGCGGGCCAGGGTGACATCCAGTTCCAGGCGGGCGTTTTTAAGTTTTAATTCTGAAATGGTTTTCACGATAAATTCCATTTCAGAAATACCCTGCATTCCTGTTTCTGAAGCGGATAGCAATTCCTTTAACAGCGACAGTTTTTCCGAAGCATTTCCGCGCATCGAAAACAAGGGTTGTACTTTTTGTATGGCTTCTTCTGAAATACCCTTCGCCAACATTTCAGTTTTTACACCTTCCTCCCCTATTTTATCAAGCTTGTCAGCGCCACCGTAAAATCGATCAGCTTATCTTCTTCCCCGATCACTTCGGCTAGACCGCTCAATACTTTACGGTTGTTCATTTTAATGATGACTCCATTCAGTTTCAATTCTGAAAAAACGGCGTCGTACAACTGTACAAACTCCACTTCCTGCCACAGGGACTTGCTCCCTACCACATCGGCATCACACTGATAAAACTCTCTGAATCGTCCTTTCTGCGGCCGATCTGCACGCCAGACGGGCTGCATTTGATAGCGCTTGAATGGAAAGGTGATCTCGTTTTGGTGCTGCACTACATAACGGGCAAAGGGCACGGTAAGATCGTAACGCAGGGCTTTTTCTGAAATTTGCGAAGTCAATTTCCCGCTGTCTTTTTCATCAATAATCGCATCGTCTACCTTCCGAAGAAAATCACCGCTATTCAAAATTTTAAAGATCAACCGGTCTCCTTCATCGCCATACTTCCCCATCAAAGTGTCGCTGTTCTCAAAACTGGGCGTTTCAATAGGCAGAAATCCAAAGGTGGTGAAGCAGTTTTTTATGGTATTCATCACATAACTGCGCTTCGCCACTTCTGCGGGTGAGAAATCACGGGTTCCTTTGGGTATGGAGGGTTTTTTTGACAAGTCTTTAGATATTAGATCACTTCGCTGTTGGATTTGAGACAGCTTTCGTGATGCAAATATCATGATTTCTAGTTAAACTACCATAGGAGTTTCCATTAGTATCGAGAAGAAATAGTGACGGAAACTATATTAAAGAAACAATTAAACGATTAAACAAATCAACGATTAAACAATTCACGCTTCTCCAATCTCATATCTAACCTCTCATATCTAAAATCTTATAATATATTTGGTAACTTTAGACGGACAAATTAGTCTAATTCCAAAACACCAGCTAAAAAACGATGTTCGGACTTTTTAGAGAAAATGTGCGCATAGCACTCAATTCGATCAAAACCCAGTTACTTAAAACTATCTTAACGGTTGTTATCATTAGTCTTGGTATCATGGCTTTGGTGGGAACTTTGAGTGGCGTGGACGCCATGGAGAGTAATTTTGGGGGGAACTTCGATACCATGGGATCCAATACCTTTAATATACAGCGCTACGAATTTACCATCCAACGTGGCGGCAGTGGGGAACGGGAAAAGATCAATCCGGTGATTTCCTATGACAATGTACGCGGGTATGTGGAAAAATATAACTATCCCTACACCCAAACTTCCGTTTCGTTTCAGTGTACGCGAAATGCCGAGGTAAAGTACGAAAGTAAAAAGACCGACCCCGATGTGCAGGTCTTTGGAGCCAACGAGCATTATATAGTAAATACAGGAAGTAAGGTGGAATCGGGCCGGGGTTTTACTCCTTTTGACATCGAAAACAACACCAAAGTTTGTGTGATTGGCTCCGATTTCCTCAAAACCCTTTTCGAAACTGAAAATCCCATTGGAAAAACGATTAGTATTCGGGGTGTAAAATTCAAGGTCATTGGCGTCCTGGAATCCAAAGGATCCTCTTTTGGAAATAATCAGGATCTCAAAGTGGTTATTCCCATTCAGGTAGCTCGTAGTATTTACACCGCACCCAATATTAATTATACCATAAGCACCAAAGTAGACGACAACACTATGCTCAAAGGTGCCGAAGAGGAGGCGATACGCGTTTTTAGAAATGTTCGAAAATTGCAGCCTCTGGAGGAAAACAATTTCGGCCTTCAGCGAAGTGATGATCTTATTAGTATTATAGGTGAAGTGTCCTCCTTCCTGCGTATTTCCGCCTGGATCATTAGTATCATCACGATTCTAGGCTCCTCCATCGCTCTTATGAATATTATGCTGGTGACTGTTTCACAGCGCACCCGTGAAATAGGAATTCGCAAAGCCATTGGTGCGAAGCGATCTACCATCTCCACCCAGTTCTTTATCGAGGCCATCGTCATCGGCCAATTTGGTTGTTTACTTGGAATCATACTTGGAATCCTGGTGGGCTTTGTGATGGCCAAGGTATTTGAGGTTGATTTTGTGATCCCCTGGTTTGCTATGATCGCCGCCGTAATCATGAGTTTTTTGGTGGCTCTTATATCGGGGATATATCCTGCGGTAAAAGCGGCTCGCCTGGATCCCATCGAAAGTTTACGATACGAATAAACGATTGTCAGTTCGAGTGTTTTCATTCAGAACCCAAAAGTTCTGAATAAAAATGTATCGAGAACTTTTTGATAGCAACTACTTCTCGATACAATCCCGATAGCAATCGGGATCACTCGAAGTGACAAATTCGTAAATTTCAAACAAACTCCTGAAAGGCTTCGTACCATACTCCATCTGCGATCTCTGCTCCCTGAGTGATCAAATTGAAAACATCGGTATTTCTTTCTTCGGAATAAGCCTTGGAAGCAGTAAACAATTCAACGCTGCTGGAGTTCAAATGTGTTTGCAACCATTTAAATCCGTGGGCAGTCGTGAGGTCAACAGAAGTATTGGTTACTTTGACAACGATGAGTTTCATTTCGGTTTCATCCAACTTAAACAGGAAAAGCTGCTGGGGTGAACTATTCTGAAGATACTGTGCTTTGGACAAAACACCTTCCCAAATAAGGTCGCTAAAGACATCCAACTCCTGTTCGGCGATATCCGGTTGTTTTTCTTTGATCTTTGCCCATTCATCGCCGGTAATGGATTGTGCGGCCAGAAAGTTGATGAATTCCGGGTGGAGTTCTTCGAATTGTTCTTTGGTGAGTCTATTGTATTTCATATTAAAAATGCGCTCCTCCCAAATATTTCGGAAGCGAGCGCAAATTTAAAAATTCCTATCGGTATTCTTAGAAAATATATCGCAAACCAAACTGAACTTGCCATCTCGACAATAAGCTCGCGTCATATCCGAAGGTATCTACCAGATTTGGATCAAACGTATAGGTTGGAATATTCGTGGCCGGGTCTACGGAAACCCCAACAGGCTGCACGTTATTGGGTTGCTGGATCAATCCCCAATCGGAACTGATCATGTTTCCAATATTCAGAAAATCGATGCTGAATTGCACGGTGTGCACAGTTTCTTCGGAAACAGAAATATTATAGTCCTGTAACAATTTAAGATCCCATCGTCCTCGCCATGGGGCCAAAGCACCATACCTTTCAGTATAATCCCCCCTGCGCTCACGCAGGTAATCGTCTTGCTCAATATAATTGTTGAACGCCGCCGCTTGTCCGCTGCCTGTGAATTGCATTTGGCCAATTTCAGCTTGCGTAGGCACATACAAGAGATCGTTCAAGTTGGACCCGTCTCCGTTAATATCTCCCCCGTAGGTGTAGTTAAAACGTCCTCCCTGAGCATATTCAAAAAAGGTGGTAAGCGTAGTTGCCCAGGTATCACCGCCATATTTCCATTTTTTACTGGCTACACCTATAACGCGGTGGGTGTCTCCATAGCGCGAATTGCTGAGTACATCATCGTTTACGTTCCCGAGGGCCGCATTGAAGGCAAAGGCATCTCCCGTAATCTCGGCTTCAATGGAATTTACGTCCTTGGAGTTCAAATAACTATAGGCCAGGCTGGTATACAGGCCATCTTCAAAGTTCTTTTGTCCTTTGAGTGATACATTCCATATTCTTCCTTTATCTGAATTCGTAAATACAAAAGCACTATTGCCAACGTTCTGTGGCAGATAAATGGGTCTGTTATCCACTCCGGCCAACATTCCCGTGGGTGGTCTCAACCCCCAGTTCTGTACATGGGCTCCGTTGATGTCTTTGGTATAGGACACATCTCCGGTCACTACCACTCCCCCGTCCAGTTTGACATCGGTACCGATATTGGTTCTCCACACTTGTGGAAATTTGAAATCGGGGTCCACATACTGAAGGAAGAAAAAATTGGGATTCGCAATTTGGTTTCCAATCCATACAAAAGGAAGGCGGCCGGTAAATAATCCGGTGCCTCCACGAACTTGTAAGGTATTATCTCCATTCGCATCATAATTAAATCCTACCCTTGGTGAAATTAAAAAGCTGTCCGTCGGCAAATTGGTAGTTTCAATAAATACAGTGGCGCCGGTATTGGGGTTGATATACGGAATGGTTGTATCCACACAGCAAGAAACATCGATCACATCCTGTGCTTTCTCGGCACTATCGAAATATAGTGGCTTATCGAGTCTCAATCCATAAGTGATCTTTAATTTGTCATTGACATTCCATTCGTCCTGAGCATAAATTGCCCATTGTCCCACATTGGTTTCGGCAAGTGCGAATCCACCGGCCTTACCCTCTCCTGCGGCTGATAGGGAATTATGAGCTGCGGTTGCATCATTAAATAATTGTTGTAGCGTTCCGTCCTGAACCAAAGTTGGAAAATCTTCAATGGAAGAAGTGGGAAAGAAAACTCCCTGCGCTCCGTAAACTCCCAGATTAAAGGAGTTGTCGAACTCAAATCGCTCAAAAGATGTTCCGAAAGTGAGGGTATGATCGGATAAAAAGTAACTCAAATTATTCGTGATTTGATATACTTTCTGATCTAATCGATTGTTGATGGAAAAAGGTTCATGACCTGCAATGATGTAATTGGACCCTCCCTTGGTAATCGTGATGGTGGGTGCGGGAACCGATTTCGGATTTCTGAAATCATCAAAATGCGTATACCCAGCTTGAAACTTATTGGAAATGCAATTGGAAATTGTCGAGTTCCACTCAATTTGAATGGAGTTTAGTTTGTTATTAATCTCGTATCCCGCATTTTCAAACTGAAGCGTTGCTGCACTCGGGCCTCTGAATCCAAGTGCCGTAGGGTGGGCCGGTTTTTCCTTGGAAGCATCCAGGAAATTATAAATAAGGGCGAATTTGTTCTTATCATTCAGGTTCCAGTCCAGTTTAAAGATCCCCTTGGTGGAGTTGGTCTGATGGGTAAACCCTTCGTAAGAACCCGGATCGTATCCCACGCTTCTCAAAGCACTTTGTACCAGTAACAGATCCGATTCGAGTACCCGGGATTCGTTAATGGCTCCGGTACCCCTGTTGGGCAACCAGTTTTGACCCAAATCTTCGCGATCATCCACTTCAAAATTGGCAAAGAAAAACAGTTTGTTCTTGATGATAGGTCCGCCGACACTGGCTCCAAATTGTGTCTGACTCAATTTCGGAACAAAAATATCTTCTCCTTTTATCTTACTTCCCGTAAGGTCTTCATTTCTGAAAAATCCATATACCGTACCATGAAAGGTATTGGTACCACTTTTGGTCACCGCATTTACCGAAGCTCCTGTAAATCCTGCCTGAGTAACATCGTAGGGTGCCAGGGAAACCTGAATTTGGTCAATAGCATCAATGGAAACCGGCTGGGAATCTGTTTGTCCTCCAGGAGTTGCAGCATCCAATCCGAAGGGATTGTTGAAAATAGCACCGTCCAGAGAGAAATTATTGAATTGATCATTTCTTCCTCCGAAGGAACCATTGCTGGCCGTTGGCTCCAATCGGGTAAAATCGGAGGCCGAGCGGGTAATGGATGGCAATGTGGTCAATTCCCTGCGACCAACGTTGGTTTCGGCACCGGTTCGGTCACTACCAAACACCTTGTTGCCCGTGCCTCCGGTGATGACCACGGTTTCGAGTTCTTCGGCATCTTCGACTAAAACCACTTTGATATTTTCGGTTTTACCCAGTATTAAGTTTACATTCTCAAAGTTTTGAGTTTTATAGCCCACATAACTAATGGTGACCAAATAAGGGCCTCCAATCCTCAGGTTTAATAGGTTAAATCTACCGTCAAAATTGGTGATTGCACCGTAAGTAGTTCCGGAAGGGGTGTGTACGGCCACAATATTGGCTCCGGAGATAGGTTCAGCATTACTGTCTGTTACTATGCCCTTGATACTGGACGTAGTAACCTGTGCCATCCCGATCGCAGTGCCAAATAGCACTAAAAAAAGGCAAAGCAGCATTTTTTTGGTTTTCATAATTGGTTGAATTGATTACGTTGTTATTCAAGATGATAACTTAGGAATGATATCATTGTGTTAAGGTAACGTAAAGTCAAAAAAAAACCACTCAGGAATGAGTGGTTTTTATCAACACACGTTGATAACTTATGTAGGAATTAAGCCTATTATTTCGCCTCTGCGATTACATCGAAAGAGAAGTCAGCGATCACTGATCGGTGAAATCTAATCTTCGCATCGTATTTTCCAGTTCTTTTAATCGCTCCTCCGGCGATGGAAATGAATTTCTTCTCCAAGGAGATTCCTTCTTTTTCCAATGCTTCTGCAAGATTCGCATTCGTAACCGAACCAAACAATTTGTCTCCTTCGCCGGCTTTGGCCGTGATCTTCAATTTCTAAACCGTTCAATTTATCAGCTTCAGCCTGCGCATCCACTATGATCATTTTCTCTTTATACCCTCTTTGTTTTAAGGTTTCTGCCAATACTTTTTTAGCAGAAGGAGTCGCCAATACAGCGTGTCCATTCGGAATTAAAAAATTTCTTCCGTATCCATTCTTTACAGTTACGAGATCGTCTGTAAAACCAAGATTCTCAACGTCTTTCTTTAATATAAGTTCCATATCTAATCTGGTTTTTATTTTAACAAATCGGCTACATATGGCATTAAAGCCAAATGACGTGCTCTTTTAACAGCTACTGCAACCTTACGTTGGTACTTCAATGAAGTACCGGTAAGACGACGTGGTAAGATTTTACCTTGCTCATTTATAAACCTCATTAAGAAATCAGGATCTTTGTAATCAACATACTTGATTCCAGACTTCTTAAACATGCAATATTTCTTTGCCTTCGTCGTCTCTATGTTCAAAGGAGTAAGATATCTAATCTCTCCGTCCTTTTTTCCTTTTGCTTGTTGTTCTATTGATGCCATATCTTATGCTTTTTTACTATCACGGGCTCTTCTTCTTTCTGCCCACGAGATCGCGTGTTTATCTAGTTTCAACGGTAAGATTACGCATAATGCGCTCGTCTCGTCCAAATTCAATTTCCAGACCGTTAATGGAATCGCCATTTTCGGCGGCATGTTCAAACAAGTGGTAAAATCCACTTTTTTTGAGTTGAATAGGATAGGCTAATTTCTTTAGCCCCCAATCTTCTTTCGCTATCATCTTTGCACCTCTAGAAACAAGAAAATCTTCGTATTTCTTAACTGTCTCCTTTATCTGCTCTTCAGATAAAACGGGATTTAAGATGAAAACAGTTTCGTAATGATTCATAAAAAGTTGTTTAATAAATATTTATTATTGCCTCTGGCACCTTGCCAAGAGCGTGCAAAAATACTATATTTAATCCAATATTCAAACCCAATTTCTATAATTACTGTTTTTCCTACAAACTAGATAAAACCGTTGTTTTTTTTCGTTAAAAGTTAAAAAAAGTTACCGTTCGTCGATTTTTTTTACTACTATTGTCAATAGTTAAACCCAACAACCGTGGATAAACCAGTTTTAAAATGCGCTATTGTTGATGATTCAACCTTACAACGCCTATCGATTGTTAAATTGATTGAAAATCACCCTTCGCTGAACTTAGTCGCCGAATACAATAACGCCATTGAGGCCAAAATGGGCTTTGCTACTACCGAAATAGATTTGATCTTTCTGGATATAGAAATGCCTATTCTCTCAGGATTCGATCTACTGGACGATCTTACACACAAGCCCCAGATTATTTTTGTAACCGGAAAAACCAAATACGCCTTCAAAGCCTTTGATTACGATGCTGTTGACTATTTGAGAAAGCCTATTTCCAAAGAGCGCTTCCTCAATGCCGTTCACAAGGCCATCATCAATTTTAAGATGAAAAATGAGGATGGTTTTGACGATGAGGATTTCATTTTTGTTAAAAGTAATCTTAAAAAACGAAAGGTATTCCTGAATGAGTTACGCTATATCGAAGCCCTCGGAGATTATGTAAAATTGGTTACCGAACACGATGCTTTAGTGGTGTTATCTACAATGAAAGCCTTCGAGTCACTACTGCCAAAAGATCGCTTCCTACGAATTCACAAATCGTATATCGTAAACCTGGACAAGGTGGAACGATACAATAGCAAAGTGATCGAACTGGATAACGAACAACTTCCGTTGTCCCGAAATAGAAAAGCTGAACTTGTGGAAGCACTTTCCGCCACCATGCGCAACTAATAGTTATCAACGTCAATAGTAACTTTCACCCGGGAGAACTCCTTCACGGCATTGAACCGTTGCTGCACTTTTAAAATGAATTCCTTGACCTTCGGAAGGGATTGTTGCTTGGAGATCTTAATGAGTATATTGGAGATAAATTCATTGCGGATCCTTGCTACCGGAGGACTTACCGGCCCCAAAACATTTTCCTTTAACTGTTGTCGCAACACTTCCCCAAACCAAACAGACGCCTTTTGCATGGTCGAAAAATTACGATGCTTGAACGTGATCTTTACAGTGCGATAATGTGGCGGATATTTATATTGGTAACGATCTTCAGACTGTTCTGTAAACATTCCTACATAGTCATTGACACTCACCTGTTTTAAAATTTGATGTAATGGATTGTAACTTTGAATGATCACTTTCCCGCGCTTCTGGGTTCTCCCCGCCCTGCCCGATACTTGCTGTAAGAGTTGATAACTTCGCTCATGGGCGCGAAAATCGGGGAAATTTAGTAGATTATCGGCATTCATAACCCCCACCAGGCTTACATTTCGGAAATCCAGGCCTTTGGCGAGCATTTGTGTTCCTACAAGAATATCGATTTCCCGATCTTCCATGCGTTCTATCAATTTGGCATAAGCATGCTTCCCACGGGTGGTATCCTGGTCCATACGGGCTATTCGCTTTTCAGTAAACAACTCTTTCAATTCGTCTTCGATCTGTTCGGTACCAAAACCCTTGTTGTCCAGGGTCTCACTACCACACGCCAAACAGGAAAGGAGCATCGCCATGGAATAACCGCAATAATGGCAGCGCAATTCGTTCTTAAACTGATGGTAGGTCAAACTCACATCACAGTTAGGGCATTGGGGAGAAACGCCACAGGTAGTGCATTCTACCACCGGGGAATAGCCACGCCTATTCTGAAATAAAATGACCTGTTCTTCAGCCTCCAAAGCCTCCCGAATCTCTTCCAGCAAACGATCGCTAAAATGACCCGTCATTAATCTGCGCTTCAATTTGTCGCGTATGTCCACCAATTCAATCTCTGGCATGGGCACTTTCCCAAATCGTTCCTGTAAGGTCACCAGGCCATACTTCCCGTGAACAGCATTGAAATAGCTTTCCAAAGCAGGTGTCGCCGAACCGAGCAATACCTTCGCCTTATGCAAACTCGCCAGTACGATGGCAGTATCACGGGCATGATATCGAGGAGCAGGACTAAATTGCTTGAACGAAGGTTCGTGTTCCTCGTCAACAATAACCAGACCCAAATCCTGAAACGGCAAAAACAAGGAAGACCTTGCCCCGATCACGATCTGCGCCTTGGATTTCCGGTGCAATACGTTATTCCAAACCTCTACCCTTTCGTTCAACGTATACCTGGAATGATAGACAGATATTTTCTCTCCAAAATATTCCTGTAACCTGGATATAAGTTGTGTGGTCAACGCAATTTCCGGAAGCATATAGAGGACTTGGCGCCCGCTGGCCAGCACTTTTTCCATGAGTTGGACATAGATCTCGGTCTTGCCGCTGGAAGTTACACCGTGTAAAAGAGTGATGTCCTTTTCAACAAAAGTCTTTTGTATTTCGGCTAGAGCGGTTTGTTGTGCAGCGCTGAGTTCTTTTACTTCGGAAGGGGCCTCGCCTGTATATTCAACACGGTCTTTTTGCAGGTAATATTCCTCCAGAATACCCTTGTCAATAAGTGTTTTTAAGGTGGCAGGCGTACTTTCCGATTTCTTCTGAAGCAATACACACTCCACATTTTTTTCTGTCATACCCTTGTCTAAAGCTTCCGAAGCCAATGATTTGGAAAGCATAAAAAGGGTCATTAACACCTGCCGTTGTTTAGGGGCTCTGGACATACTGTCGAGCAGCTCCCGAAGCCGTTCTTCTTCCGAATACAGCGCATTGAGCTTGATGTATCTTTTTAATTTGGGCTTGTATTGCTCGTGGACCTCCTCGTAAACGGTGACCACGCCTTTATCGAGCAAATTCTGTATCACACTTACCACACTCTTTTGGTCCAAAATGCTTCGTACATCATTGATGTGTAGCGACGATTGATTCTGAAGTGCCTCATACAACACGAACTCCGAATCGCTCAGGCTGCTTTCATCCACCTCAAGTCCGGTAGTTAGTGCGATAATGGTTTCGCTTTCGAGCAGAAACGCAGAGGGTAATGCCGCCCGTATGACTTCGCCCAATGTACACATATAATACTGCGCCATCCACTCCCAGTGTTTGAGTTGCAAAGTGGTTATAATGGGCTTTTCATCCAATATTTGATCTATGGATTTGGTCTCGTAACCTCTGGGAGCCTCTTGATGCACACCATAAACAATGGCGGTATAAATTTTCGTCTTTCCGAAGGGAACGGCAACCCTCATGCCGGGTTTTAAGAAATAGGCCTCATCCCTGTTCACATTATACGTAAAGGTTTGTTTTAAAGGAATAGGAAGTATGACGTCTATGAAGTACAATGCTATTGTGTTGCGTTTAATTGTTGAATCGTGGATTTGTGGGTTAAAGATATTACAATCCGGGTCATTGAGAGCTTCACCGCAGACGAATTATGTCGAATTGGCCGGGTTCTAAAATAAAATAGGCTACTCAATTAAAGAACAGCCTTTACTTTTACTTATAAACAAAACCTTATTTTACGCGATACCAGTATTGGGTTCTTCCAAAAAGTGAGAAACCAATGTATCCGCGTATTTTAAGTTTGTTTTCTTCTACCAGCGTGATATAGCATTTATAAATCTTTCCGCTTATTGGTTCAAGGACTTTTCCTCCACTAAATTCATCCCCATCTTTTTCCAAACCTCGGATAATCATCATCCCAAGAATGGGCTGATCTTTGTCCTCACAACAGCATTTGTGGCATATAGGAACCGCTACCTTAGGATTAATTAGTTCTACGATCTTACCATAGACTTTGTCATCCTCCTGGTAGATTTCAACAATCGATTTTGCCTCTCCGGAAGCATCATCAATGGTCTTCCATTTTCCGAAGACATCTTGAGCGAACAGCCCGGTTGAGCAAGCCAGTGTAAAAAAAGGCAATGCGAAGCAAATCAAAAGTAGCTGTTTCATAGGGGATTTTTATAGAAAAATAGGAGTTAAATATTAATTTGATCCTTTAGCCGCTGCAATGAAATGTTTAATTCGAAACCGAGTAACAATAAATTGGAGTTGATCCAAATATAGAACATCATGATCAAAAGGGCGCCAATAGAACCATAAAGCTCATTATACTTACTAAAATTTTCAATATACAGGCCAAACAAATAAGTTGTCAATAAAAACAAGAGGGTTGTCACCAACGCCCCTATGGAAAAGAAACGTGTCTGCCGTCCTTCTTTAACACCAAAATGATACAAGGTGGCAATGGCAATGTAGAGCATCACCACAAAGATCGAATACTGCAAAAAGTTCACCCAAAAAAAGTCGTTTTCAATAAATTCATTGGTCTTCAATTCATTGATCAAAAACTCCCCATAAAGGATGGATCCCACTGTGATGAGCAACAACAATGCCAGAAAGATAGAGACCACAAGTGCTATTAAATATTGCTTGAAAAAGTTACGGTTCATGGTCACATGAATGGAATACTCAAAGGCGCTGAAAATAGAATGCACCCCATTGGCTGCAAGAAACAGGGTAAGAAAGAAGGTAAACGAAATGAGGCTGTTCCTGGGGTTTAAAGCAATATCTTCGAGCACCGGAAGGAAAAATTCCTGAGTTTGTGGCGGTAGCAGTTTTCGGATCAGGCCTAAAAACTGGTTTTGAAAATTGGCAATTCGAATGACCGGGATCAAATTCAGAATAAAAAGTAAAAAGGGGAACAAGGCCACAAAAAAGCTATAGGCGATCGAACTGGCTCGGGAGGAAAAGGTTCCCTCGATAATACCAACGGAATAAATTTCCAAAAGATCGTATAAAGAAAGCCCATTAAATCCTGGTAAGATGACAAGTTTGAGCAACTTGACGATCGTTCTAACGATGGGGATTTTGGCTAATTTTTCCTCAATTTCAACGCTCATTCTACAGCCTTTAAGCTTAGATCCATATTATGTACCGAATGGGTCAGGGCGCCACTTGAAATATAATCCACCCCGCATTCGGCATATTTTCGAACGGTATCCAGGGTGATTCCTCCGCTGGATTCCGTGAGACACTTTTTATCAATTAGCTGAACGGCTTTTCGCGTGTCCTCATAATTGAAGTTATCTATAAGAATACGGTATACTCCTTCGTTTTCCAAAATTTCTGCTATTTCTGAAAGATCCCGGGCTTCCACGATGATCTTCAGGTCGAGGTTATTCTGATACAGATACTTTTTGGTTTTACGAATTGCCTTGGTGATTCCTCCGCAAAAGTCGATGTGATTGTCTTTCAGCATGATCATATCGTACAGAGCAAAACGGTGATTCTCCCCTCCTCCTATTTTAACCGCCCATTTTTCGAGTGCACGAATGCCCGGCGTGGTCTTGCGGGTATCGAGTATTTTGGTGCCGGTGCCTTTTAACAAACGTACGTAGTCGTTCGTTTTGGTGGCAATCGCACTCATGCGCTGCATGGCATTGAGCACCAACCGTTCGGCTTTTAAGATGGATTGCGAAAGTCCCGAGACATAAAAACAGATATCCCCTGGTTTCACATAGGCACCATCTTCGATCTTCACATTCATTTCCAAACCCGGATCGACATAATCGAACACCTGACGTGCAAAATCGACTCCGGCAATGATTCCTTCATCTTTTACTAAAAGTTTGGCAGTGCCCATCGCTTCTTCCGAAATACAGGCCAGTGAACTGTGATCACCATCTCCTACATCTTCACGTATCGCATTGGTGATGATCAGATCAATTTCTTTATTGAATTTTTTTTGGGAAATCATGGCTGGTGATTTTTTAGCTAATTTACTAGAAAAAGACGGAAGTCCAAAGCAGTTACTTGCTCCCCTTTTTGGTTTTATAGGAATTGTATCTTTGTGCCATGAAAATCACCCTACTTGCCATAGGAAAGACCGACGACCGTAACCTTCAAACCCTTATTGAAGCGTATACGAAGCGCCTTTCTCATTATGTTTCATTCGACTTTATCATCATCCCCGATATCAAAAACGCAAAAAACCTCAGTGAACCGCAGCAAAAAAAGGCTGAGGGTGACGAAATTCTGAAACGTATCGAGCTTTCAGATCAATTGGTGATCCTGGACGAAAACGGCAAATCCTTCACTTCGGTTGGTTTTAGTAAGTACCTTCAGAAAAAAATGAACAGCGGACTCAAAAACCTGGTCTTTGTAATTGGCGGGCCTTATGGATTTAGTGATGAGATCTACCAGCGTGCCAATGGGAAAATCGCTCTGTCGCAAATGACCTTTTCACATCAAATGGTGCGTTTATTCTTTATAGAGCAATTGTATCGCGGATTTACTATTCTTCGGAATGAGCCGTATCATCATCGGTAGACAGTAGGTAGTAGGTTGTAGGTTGTAGGTTTTAGGTTTTAGGTTTTAGGTTTTAGGTTTTAGGTTTTAGGTAGTGAGTAGTAGATTAAAATGGTAATTTTATTACTAATGCTAAATGATTCTTTCAATTATTAGTATTCTAAGGTCACGTTGCCGAGTAATCTAAAAAAGATGTACCTTAGTGGTAATCAATGCTGTACCTCACCTTAAAACCAAAGCCGTTATGAAAGTCAAAATATTTTCTCTTTTACTAGTTATCTTTCTCGGAACTTACTCTGTAAATGGGCAAGTGGACATTTTTAGATCTCAAGAAGAAACGGCCAGACGTCTGGATTCGATGGAAGGAAGGGACACTCCTCAACGAAGAGAAAATCGGGAAAATCGGGAAAATCGGGAAAATCGGGAAAATCGGGAAAATAATCGTAATAATAGGGATTCTGGGAACGATAACCCTGTAAGTGAAATTTTGGATAGATTGTACGGACCAAACAGGCCCAAGACTGAGGAAGCTATCGATGAATTTGATACGCCAGAGACAAGATGTATCTTTATTATGGTTGTTTATCTTGATGCTTATCTGGATCTTGTAGAAAGAATTGACGATGAGCAGCATAACCAAACAATATGTGATGGATATGCACTACAATTGTTAGCCATCGGTGCCTCGACTTCCATCATGTATTGTCCTGAAAGCCTGCACAATAAAAGCGGAGAATTGAGTCGTATTTGGAATGACGACCTCATGCCAATCCTGGAAAATGAAGATAACTATGGGTATTTAAATGAATGGAAACAAAAACTCGATAGAATTACAAACCCAATGGATCCTCCTGTCGAAAGGATAAGTGATATGCTTAAATTTTTCCAACCAGATTTTATTGTAAATCAGCTGCTTTCTATTCAGCAAAATATGGAAGCCTTAGACTGTCCGGAATAAAAGTTAATATTTCCGAAATTTTAAACGAGAAACGAGGGTACAAGCTACCTGTTTTGATGTTTCAAAACGGCCATCCATCTATTTAACTATCTCACCAAAAACTTCAAATTATAAACCCCACCTGAATCCTTAATATTCAAAATATATATTCCTGAATTCAATCGATGATCCAATGAAATTTCTTGCTCGGGTTGGTTCAATTCGTGAACGAATACGCGTTGCCCCGAAATAGTATACGCGGTAATCTCGAGATTGCCGTAAGAGGCAGCAGGGTCCAATAGTATTTGAATACGATCGCCTACCGGATTTTGCTTCAATCGAAATTTTTCAGAGCAATACATT
>CAWECU010000017.1:0-457093 GCA_963807685.1 uncultured Flavobacteriaceae bacterium
CCACCACCACAGCAACCGCCGCCGCCCAACAACTATCAATTACCATTGCCTCCTCCACCAACCATGCACGCTACTACTAGTCGCAGCACGACTTCTTCTCCTGTGCTTACCAGTAGTAGCAGTAATGCTGCTGCTTCTGCTACTTTTGCTGCACCACCGCCGTACCAAGCCTCGGCTACGACCAGTCATTTGCCACCGCCGCCCGTCATGACGGGGGCTGCCAAGCCACAGACACCAATAGCGAGTACAACTGCAGCGCCACCTACACCTACACCTACACCAGTAACCCCCACAAAAATTGGCAGTAATGTCAGCGCTAGCAGTTCCAGTTCGAGTAGTGCGGCCAATCCTAATAATTATTATTCCAGCAGTGGATACAAGAGTGATTCTTCGTCCAATTTCAGCACCACTACCAGTAATACGGCCACTACCAATACTACCACGAATACCAATACTGCAACCAATAATACTTCACCCACCATGACGACATGGGCACCTCCCAAAGAAGAACCACCGGCCATTCCCTTGACGGCACATTTGCCATCCAATATTCGGTATTTGGCACATCGACAGTGTCATGTTCCCATTTTGGTAATGTCAACGCAAAGTGCTCATAAAATTGCTTGGAAGAATCAATGCGATTGGTCGAGATGTTGCAAGGCATTGCTCGGACCTTGCCGGATTATGCGACCCGTGCCGATTCCACCTTTTCGGCTCCATGCCGACAGAGTTTGTCGTTGAGTTGGAAGGATGTCCCACTTGATTTTGTCACACCGGATCAATTGGCCCGGCCCATGTCGCACGAAATTGCGCAGTCCATGTTGCAAGATCAAGCACAATTGCAGGCGTCCGATGGGAATTTGGCGCAAGAACTCAATTTACTAGAGGATCAAGTCGATACATTATTGCAAGAAACATCGACACCCGAATCTCATGATTACATGGCCGATTTTGAAGCACGAACCTTGCACGAAGAACAAGTCGTCAAGGATGCCTTTTCCTTGACATCACCCTTGAACATTCCATGGCTATTACGATATCGGTATGCCTTGGATGCCAGTACCGATCAATTGCCTCATGATCTCATGGCTTGTCCTCCCGTGTGTTTGTTGATTTGTACGACCCAAGAAACACATCCTCTCGTGGATACACTACGAGAATTGGGGTCGCGTCATTATTTACCACCGTCCTACAATGGATTGTACGATCCCAAATTGTTGCGACAAGAAGCCTTGGTCTTGCATGATACCGTGCAAGGACCACGGGATTGGGATGAAGCGGGGTTGCGATCCCAATTGCAACGTCACTTTGGACCCAATGCGAGTATTTTGCGATTGAATGGCATATTGCCACAAACAGCACTTCAATTGAGTCGCGAAGAAACCACAGACGAATGGGGTGGTGGAGGTCAATGTGGCAATTGTTTGTCCCATTCCGATCGTTTGGCCTTGCGGCAATACTTGGAATCGTTGACCATCCCAAAACCATCATTACAGATGGACGTAAGGAAGTTAGGTGATGTTTCACTAAATTCCAAAGTAACGAAAGGAACCTCTGAATTTGCAGGCGCATCGTACATAACACCGTCGATCTCAATACTATCCAAAAACCAGGGGAATTCATACAAAAGTGGTTCAATTTGAGAAAACCCTAGTCCGGTAACCAACAAAGCCGCGAGTAACGTAATTCTATTTTGCATGGCTGTTTCTTTAATCTAACCTAAAGATATGATAAAAAAAGATTCGAATCACAATGCGTCCAGCTCGGCTTTTATCTTTTTGGTGAGCTTCTGGACCACCAACTCATACGAATGATCGATCAATTCCAGGAGCAATTCGCGGGGAACCCTATCCTCTATATAGATGGTATTCCAGTGTAAACCACTCATATGATAGCCTGAGAATATGAGTCCGTCGTAATCCTCCCGCAACTCGATAGAACGCTCCGGATCACATTTTAAATTCACCTGGGTAGGCTTGCGTTCCAGGGCACAGAGTGCGAACATTTTTCCCATTACTTTAAAAACGAGGGTGTGTTCGTCGAAAGGGAATGATTCGGTAGTGGCCTTTTTTGCCAGGCAATACTCGCGAAATTCTTCAATGTTCATCTTACTTCACTTTATAACCCAAAGCGGGTTGATCATCAAAATAGATCAATAAATGTTCTTTGCCCAGCTCAATGGGGACTTCAAACTGAATGGCCTCATTCTCTGCGGTAATTGGCACCGCCACTTTTTCGGCTCCATAGGAATAAGCTACGGCTGTCGGAATTGTATTTTTAATACTGAAGCTAATCAATCCGTCGTCATCCTCGGAGGAAATGATCCCTTCTTTAGGTGTTTCTACATCGTCCAGGGTAAGCCCCTGATGGATCAAAATAGGCATGGCCGCGAACTGCTCCCTGGTGAACGGATATTTCAAAAAAGCATCTTCCTCCAAATGGGGATAATGAGTATTGGCAAATAGTTTGGGCGGTGTTTTGTAGTAAAAATAGGAAGGTTCCTTCACAAATTTACCCCTATATTTTCCGGCACCCCAAGTGGCATCAATGAGATACGGGTGGGCATCGATGATCACTACATTCCACATATGCACCCGCTTAAAAGGTCTGCCAATATCGTTGAAATTGGTCTTGATATCCCCTCGCACCAAATAACTTGAAATTCCCTGTAACTCGCACATGCGCTCAAAAAGCATCGCATAACCTTCACAAACGGCGATCCCTTTTTCCAGGGTACGTTGTATCACTTTTTGTCTCGTTTTCTCCTCCTTAAGATTGCGCTCGCGGTAGTTTTTAAAATTAAAATTGAACTTTTTATACTCGTCCGGTTCGTAGGCTACATTTCTAATGATCCAGGTGTAGATGGCGCGCACTTTTTCTTCTTCGGAAGTAAAATCGCGGGTAATGAAGTTTGAAAAGTCTTCAGCCTTATCAAAACTTGTGGGATACATTTCGATGGTGGCGTCAACCCTTTCATAGTCCTGGGCGTACCCCAAAAAGCTAATAAATAGTACGATCCACACCATAAAATAGTGCCTTGGCTTCCTACTACGAATCCAGACTCCTATGTTGGATTTAGTTTTCATCGGTTCACAATTTTATAGAGCACAGGTTTACTGGGTGTCGCATCATTTTCAAATGGAGCGATCTGAAGATTGAGGATATAACTTCCGTCTTTTATGGAATTGGCCACATAGATAAATTCGGTAATGGTCGCCTCATGTCGGGCGTTTTCCGGGTAGTTCCAAAATGCCTTGTGTGCCAGAAGTTTACCATCGTCCTTCTCCCGGTCTACCGATGGCAGATCGATCAACAAATGCTCTACGCCCAACTCACGCAAGTAGTGAGCGGCAGCTTCCTCGAGATAGGGCCAATTGGTATGTGAGTACTTTCTGGTTTTTTTGGCAGCAATATTGGGCAGCGTTCGAATCACCACCGCTTCCGGATGCTTCCCTTTCAATAACTTTTTTATTTCTGAAACCGAAATAACCTGATCTTTTGCCTTGGTTTTTGGCGTTACCGAAATCACTTCAGCTAAAAAGAAAAACCGCTTTAGACTTTTATTCACTGAATGGAACTCCCGTGATATATGCCCCACACATTCGGTATGGGTGCCATGCGCATGCGGGTTGAACCAAATGTTATTAAAATTGACTGAAGCTCCCCCGGCAACGCTTCCCACCCAATCGTCCGTTTCAACTGGGCTCATTCGAGGCTTTTCCAAATACCATGCAACCGGATTTTGTGACGATCCACGCAAAGGGATAGAAATATCCAGCGGTTTGGACAGATCGACGCTGTAACTATTCTTATTTATATGAAGGGTTGATTTCACAGGGGAAATATACAATAATCTATTATTTCCATAAATTCACTCGAAGTGACATAGGCTATCCTTCAGCAATCATAAATAAATCGCTTGCAATACCATCGCTCAAAAATTTCCCTTCTTTGGTAACACCCAATTGATCGCCTTCCAGAAATAAACGATTCGCATCCCGATGCGGTTGCGCTTGTTCCAGCAGATATTCCTGATATTTTTTTCCAAAGAGAGACGCCACCTCCTCCAACGATATCCCCCACATAGTGCGTAGCCGGGTCATGACATATTCATTGTATTGATCATTTTCCGAAAGTAATTCGCGCTCGATGGGAAGTTCTCCCAACTCGATTGCGGCTATATATTTTGAATTGTTGGCCACATTCCAGCTCCGTTGCCTACCGTCAAAACTATGGGACGATGGACCCACACCCAAATAGGGCTCACCATGCCAATAGGCCATATTATTTTCTGAATAGAATCCGGGTTTACCGAAATTAGAAAACTCGTAATTATCGAAACCGGCCTGTTCGGTTGCTGAAACCAGTAAAGCGTGGTGTTGGGCGGCAATTTCTTCGTTCACGGGAGGAATGCTTCCTTTATCTATAAGCACCTTTAACGCCGTTTTCGGCTCGACGGTCAAAGCATAGCAGGAAATATGAGGGATCTCCAGCTCCAATGCTTTCTCGAGATTCTCCATCCATCGTTCGGAACTCATTCCGGGGATCCCATAAATAAGGTCGATGCTGAAATTTTCAAAATATTCCTTCGCCATTTCAATACTCTGCAAGGCTTCCCGGGCATTGTGAGCTCGATTCATAAGGGTGAGATCTTCTTCAAAAAAAGATTGCACACCAATACTTAAACGGTTGATGGGACTCTCGGAGAGTTGGCGGATGAAGTCTTCTGAAAGATCATCGGGGTTTGCCTCCAGGGTGATTTCGGGATAATCGGAAACTTCAAAATGTTCTTGTATGGTTTCGATCAATCCTTCCAATTCGGCAACCGTCAACAAAGAGGGAGTCCCGCCTCCAAAATAAATGGTTTGCACTTCTTCATCGATCTCCCCCTTCCGAAGTACCAATTCTTTATGCAGGGCATTTAGGAGCGGCTCTTTTTTCTTCAAAGAGGTGGAAAAGTGAAAATCGCAATAGTGACAAGCCTGTTTGCAAAAGGGGATATGTAAGTAGATTCCTGACATACTATTTACTTAATAATACAATGACCAAAGAGAAACTAAAGCCCATTACAAAATACAACAGGAAGCCTACTATATAGGTGATTACGCCCTTTAGTAGAACCAATAGCTTATTCTTCTGAAAATAATTTACGAGCGCCCAGACAAAATAAAACAGCATGAATAGAATGGATAGATATAAATAATCTGGTGTTAGAAAAGTGTAAACCAGCATATTAATGATCCCCATAAGTGTGTATACTCCCAGGAGGTAGAAAGATATCGCCACATATTCCGCTAGTGAATTTTTTCGATAAAAGAACAGCTTTAAGGAAAGCGCCAACGACAAAACAAAGAAAAATAAGATCTTGTCGATGTGCATAAACATATATCGTCCTGCCTCAAAGAAAAGAGTTGTATCGATCTTGTCATTGGCAGGCGGAGGCGCATCGACCATTGGATTGAATTGTAGCAAGGATTTTACAACGAGGTAAGCGATGGTGGCTAAAATAAAGAATGTTACGGGCTTATAGTACCGCTTGCGTTTTCCATTTAAATACTCCCGCAATAGCTTTCCCGGATTGATAACCAGCAGTTTCAGGGTAATCCAAAGCGGAGCACTTAGCGAAAACATACTGTCCGCTAAATCTTGAAACGTCTCCTTAAATGTGACCTTATGGATGACCCCGCGCTGCCCACATTTGGGGCAATAAGCATCGTTTAATTCCGAATCACAATTTTTACAATATGTTTTATTCTCTAGCAATATGTATCACAAATTTAGGTGCAAATCTTCGCTTTTTAACCAATCTACGTCTGTATGCCAAATACATTGAATAGCCCAACCAACTAAACGCAAACACCATGAAAAACCAAATCCATTTATAGCGCTTCTCATTAAACCGGGTCATGTACAACTCGCGTCCCACAAAATAAAGGAAGGTGATTCGCATGAGTAAAATGAGGTAGTTGAGATTTACTGATTCCATCAATAGTTACTTCTTTACACGGCCCTCATTCTGCTTTACAAAAGCCGTCCAACCGCTATAACTTTTGCCAACATCCACACGGCCTGCATTGTAAAAATGGCAGACCGCAGCGGCCAGGCCGTCGGTACTATCGAGGTTTTTGGGTAATTCTTTGAGGCCGAGCGTGCTTTGCAGCATTTTGGCGACCTGTTCTTTACTGGCATTTCCGTTACCGGTGATGGCCATTTTGATCTTTTTCGGGGAGTATTCGGTGATGGGAATCTGGCGGGAAAGTCCGGCGGCCATGGCAACTCCCTGCGCGCGTCCCAACTTTAACATGGACTGAACGTTCTTTCCGAAGAAGGGCGCTTCAATTGCAATCTCATCGGGATGGAAGGTCTCGATAAGCTCGATGGTCCGTTCAAAAATATGTTTTAGACGTACATAATGGTCGTCATATTTGGAGAGCTTCAGCTCGTTCATCTGCAAGAACTGCATTTGCTTTCCAACCACTTTTATAATTCCGAAACCCATGATTGTGGTTCCGGGATCAATGCCCAAAATAATTTTTTCCTGTGCCAAATTCCTAGGGTTTTAAAATAAAGTTGGTCTGTTTAAAATTCCTGCGCCTATCGTCCGTCAAGGTTCATGGGAATTTATGTAATTTAGCTCGAATGATAGCCCTTTTCCACAAATCTAAGCAATATGGGTTGATTGCCCTAAAAGTTTTGATACTTAGCTTGACTTTCGGGTATATCTATTTGAAAATAACGCAACAGGGATCTCTTTCCTTTTCTCAATTTGCTGCTACGATTCAATATAAAAACGGTTATTTTCTCCTCCTCTTTTTGGGACTGGCCGCAATCAATTGGGGGTTCGAGATCTTAAAATGGCAAACCGTGATCTTCCCCGTCAAAAAACTTACTTTTTTGGAGGCAACCCGCCAGAGTTTAGGAGCCTTAACAGTTTCACTGGCCACCCCCAATCGCATCGGGGAGTATGGTGCCAAAGCTTATTTTTTTGAGGTGGGTAAGCGCAAACAAGTGCTTTTGCTTAATTTTTTTTCCCATATGTCCCAAATGGCGATCACCACTGTTTTTGGGGTTTGGGGGTTGCTCTATGTGGCTCATACTTTTAGCATTTCATTCTCAGCCACCTATATTGCAATAGGGGTTTGCCTTTTTATTTTCTTCGGAATTACAGGTTATTTTTTCAAAGAGAAACAGCTATGGGTCAAAGGCCTTTCACTGGTAAAAGTGTACAAATTTGCGAAAGATCTGCCCACGGTTCTCAAACTAAAAACGCTTTTGTACTCGCTGCTACGGTATCTTGTGTTCAGTGCTCTTTTTTATCTTTTACTGAATTTTTTCGGTGCCGGGATCGCTCTTTCCGAAGCCATTCCTCTTCTATTTGCCATGTACCTGCTCGTCTCTGTGCTTCCCACCATCTTTGTCTTTGACGTGGTGGTTCGCGGGGGGGTTGCTGTCTGGTTATTTGGACTTGCCGGAATCCCCGAATGGCCGGTTCTCTATACGGTTATGACCATGTGGCTGCTCAATTTTGTGATTCCCGCTATTTGGGGCAGTTTTTATGTGCTAACCTATCGCAAAGTATGAGTACCGTGCTGTTTATTTTGCTTTATGTTTATTTTGCAACCATTCTCACGGTAATTATCGGCAGTTTGAATGTGCCGGTCTTTCAAGCTGAAAAAACCGCGCCCACCGCAGCTTTCACGCTTATAATTCCCTTTCGGAATGAAGTCCGAAATCTATCATCATTGCTGGGCTCCATTGCAGTCTTAGACTATCCTCCAGAGCTTCTTCAGATACTATTTGTAAATGACGCCTCCAATGACGGTTCCATGGAGTTATTGGAAACTTTGCGGCTTACTATTCCTTTCCAATCTCAAATCATTCAGAATAAAAGAACATCGAAATCCCCTAAAAAAGACGCGATCTCCACAGCCATACAATTGGCGCAAAATGCATGGATCATCACCACAGATGCCGACTGTGAATTACCGTTGCGATGGCTGCGGATCTACGATCAATTCATTCAAAAAAACAACCCAAAAATGGTCTGTGGTCCCGTGGGATATGTTTCGCATGAGGACCTGTTGTGTAGTTTTCAACGTATGGATGGCCTGAGTTTACAGGCGGTGAGTATGTCGGGATTTTGGTGGAAACAACCCAAACTCTGTAACGGAGCCAATATGGCCTACCAGAAATCGGCTTTTCTGGAGCTGCACGGGTATGAAGGAAACAACCATATTGCGAGTGGAGATGATATATTTCTATTGGACAAGATGACTCGTCATTATAAAAAGGAAGTTTATTATTTAAAACACAAAGAGGCTATCGTACTCACCCAACCCGAAACATCGTGGAAAGCAGTGATCTCCCAACGCATTCGCTGGGCAAGTAAAACTTCCAAACAAAAAAATTGGGGCACAACAATCCTGGGAAGTATTGTGTTCCTTGGAAATTTAGCCTTCATAGCCTCCTTTTTTGGATTGATTTTCGATAGTTCGAACTGGGATCATTACCTCATTATAATAGCGTTCAAAAGCTTTATTGATCTGTTTTTGATATGGGTTACGTCCCAATTTTTCGAAAAACCTCTGGAGCTATTGGCCTGCCTGGCAAGTGTATTGCTCTATCCATTGGTTACAGTTTGGACGGTACTGAACAGTTTGATGGGAAAATACCAATGGAAAGGGCGAACTTTCGAAAAATAGTGCGAATCCAATTATTTTTTTACCTTTAGCTGTACCAAATCCAACTATCATGAAGCGCCTACTACTCATTTTGGCTTTTGTAAGTTCCTTTAGCTTATTTGCACAAAAAAATTATACCATTGACGGCCAAAGCTATTCATTGGTAACCGAAGTCGAGGGAACCCTTACCCTTTTATGGACGACCGTTGACGGGGAGTATCGTTATTTTTCTCAAAAGGGAAGCGATATCATCGAACTCAAAAACACCAAAAGCGATCGTAAGTATCAAGAAGAATACAAGCAGGTTTTGCAGTCTCAAACCGCAGATCAATCGGTTTCATTGGAAAAGGTAAATCTAACCTTACCAAGCCTTAAAAAATTCTTCCATGCCTATAATAAACAAGTAGATCCTTCCTACGCTGGTGATAGTGGCCCTGTTCAGTTGGAAGCTCGTCTGGGTTTTTTCGGCGGAGTGAGTAATTATCCCTTTTTCGCGAACCCCGACAATTCTTTATTGCCGCAAGTGGGTGCCGACCTCGAAATTATAGACAATGCTAAGTTGAAACGGCATAGTTTGGTCTTGCAGTTTC
Source organism: uncultured Flavobacteriaceae bacterium (assembly GCA_963807685.1). Lineage (GTDB taxonomy): Bacteria > Bacteroidota > Bacteroidia > Flavobacteriales > Flavobacteriaceae > Aureisphaera. The sequence continues at coordinate 9,272 of CAWECU010000017.1, forward strand.
GGCAATTGTTCGCCACCAGTGACTTCGATCTGTCCTCTTCCCAACTATCGTTGAACTATCGTTTTAAATTTGTGTATTCGGAAGTAGTTGACATCTTTATCAACACCAAGATCGCTCAATATGTCCATCTTTCCCAGAATATTCCCGACCCCGACGGCGACGGTGACACCAACGATTCAATTAGTGGCTCGGGTGGAGAATTTCAAGCGCCGTTTGCCTTTGGCCTGGGTGCAGATATTCCGTTGGGCAATGGTTTTATAACGGTGGCTTACTACGATTTTTTAGCCTTGAATCTCAATGACAATGGTGAATTTCCCGTAGATTTTGTGGTAGGATATAAATTCAATTTGTAGCCGTTTCGGTTTTTATCACGACGGGGAGCGTAAATTGGGTTGCTACTGGGACACCTCGCTTAGTGGCTGGTTCCAACCTGGGCAGAGCGTCAATGCTTTGTGACAACCATTCTTTTAACAAGGGAACGTTCCGCAGCAACACCGAATCTACGGTTACAGTTAAACCAGAGATCTCCCCGGTTTTGGAAATGTTGAAATCCAGTATGGCAGTGTGATTCAAATCCTGCTGGCTTGTGATGTTTTTATCCGCAATATATTGATATACAAAGGTGCCCAATGTAGTTTCAAAGCACTTTTTTTGGTTGGTTTTTTCGGTGAACTCCTCACAAGCCTCAAAGGTGGGGTAATGATCTACATCGTCCCAATCGATCGCCTGAATTTCTTCGTCGTAAAATTGATCGGAAGAAATTTTTTCCGTCTCAAAGAATTGACAGGATGTCAAGACCAAAGCCAATACAAGTGTGAGGTAATTGTGTTTCATTTCAACAAACTATAAGTCGAAATTACGAATTTTAAAACAACTTTAGACGGAGTTAAATTAAGCTTGAGTGTAAGGTCATCATGGTATGACCACTTTTTTACAACAAACGGATCGCCCCAGGGTTATTTTCCCGCTGGGTCCATTGATTGCCAGTTACAAAGCCCATGCGAACTACATTTCAACTTAAAAATATGAGGCCTCTCTCAGGTCATAAGTTTGTAACGTATTAGTACCTTACACGTCCAATGGGGTGATTATGGATCTACTTTTTGTTGTTGTTGGCTTACTATTAATGCTGCTGGGGATTATAGGCAGCGTCCTCCCGATCCTCCCCGGAACCCCAATTTCGTGGCTGGGCCTCATTGTACTTTATCTCGCACCTTCCCTGCCTTTCCCATGGACCTTTATCGTTATCACCGGAGTGGTGGCCATTGCCATATATGTTCTGGATTATATTATTCCCGCAGTTGGCACTAAAAAATTTGGAGGAAGCCTTGCTGGTGCCTGGGGTGCTACCATTGGTTTGATCGTGGGTATCCTGGCTCCAATTCCACTGGGAATTCTTATTGGCCCTTTTGTGGGTGCCTTAATTGGTGAATTGGTTTTCAATGAAACCAAAGGACCCCAGGCTTTTAAAGCCGCGATAGGCTCCTTTTTTGGATTTCTTGCCTCCACTTTTATAAAATTATTCGTAACCTGTTTTTATCTGGGGCTCTTTATCTATCACGTGATTATCAATTGGGAACTTTTTGATTTTCCCTTTTAAAAAGGACGCAACCCATCCTATATCCAGGTCGTTTTATCTTCGATCGAACCGTTGCGCATAGGCTCGGGCAATGCCCCATCGTATTTACCCATATAGAAAAAACCAAGGCATTTTTCACCTTCCGAAAACTCAATATGCTCGTGTAAATGATCTTTCAAGGCCGGAGAACTCCAGTAGGCGCCAATCTTCAATTCGTGAGCGGTCAGCCACATGTTTTGCACGGCCATGGCTGTTGCGGCAATTTCCTCCCACTCGGGAACGGATGCTGCCGGGTCACGTTGCATACAAATGGCGATTACGCATGCCGATTGCAGCGGTTTTTCGGTTACTTTCCTGTATTTTAATTCTGAAAATTTAGGAGTCGTATTCCTATAGGTAGCTGCTAAAAAGTCGCTCAGGCCTTTTCGGGATTCTTCCGAATAAAACACCTTAAATCGCCATGGTTCCGTTCGCTTATGGGTGGGAGCCCAATGAGCGGCATTCAAAATGAAACGAAGCTCCTCTTGGGTAATTTCGTTCCGATTGTATTGGGCTGGGAAAACTGCTCTTCGGGTTTTTATAATTTCTGAAAGCATCTTCTAAAATTTTTCCGAATATACACAAATTAAAAACCTCTCATCAACGTTGCCGCTTTCAGAGAGGTTTCCAAAACTAACCAATATATTAATATGAAAAAAATTGATTAAATTGTTAGTAATCAATAATTTATCAGTGCAAAAATACAAACATATTTGAGTTCCACAAGATTTTATCTTCCCTCGAAGTAGGGTTTTCGCTTAAACACATTGATTATTCCTTAATAGGTCAACTTTCATTATAGGATAGCCCCAAAACCTATATTTCCGCTCAATTTTTGTATCGCTGGACGGGGTAAAGTCAGAAACTAATATCAAAAAACACCGTAAACCGCCAATTTTTTGTACCTTAATACAGTTAAATAACTCTTTATCAAACTAAACCTCCCTGGATATGAAAAAATTAAGTTTAATCGCCATTTGCCTTGTCTGTGCGGTTGTATTCATTTCGACCACTAAAAAACCAGATCCCATAAACGTGCATTCACTTGAAGGCGTTTGGGAGTTGAAGCATCAATATATCTTTGAGAATAATGAAATTCTCGATACGATGTATAACCTGAATGGCTACAGGCAGGTAAAAATATACAGCAGAGGAAAAGTGATGTGGTCACGCTATAATCCAACCGACACCAACGAATGGTTTGGATATGGTTCCTATCATCTTGTTGATGGCTTCTTGGAAGAACGTCTCGAGTATGCTTCCAACAGCATGATGGAAATTGTGGATACCGTTCAGGTATTCCGGTTCGAATTGGAAATGGGGGATAACACCTACAGTCAAATTTCCCTGGACGGAAACGGGAATCGTTATAACTCGGAAAACTATAAAAGAATAGAGTAGTTTTCTTTGCAGGACTCACAAAAAAAATGGAAGCCGATTAGACTTCCATTTTTTAGGTTAGGCTGATGCTATTGCAGATCGTAGCCAAATTCGTTCATTCTAATACGAATGGTTTCATTTCCATTTTTCAATTTCATTTTGTACACTTTTTTAGCTCCTGTACCTTCCGTATACTTGACTTCATAAACGTCTTTGACAATTTTCCATTTTGGGAATTGGTCTTTAACAGCCATTCTAACTTTTTCAGGTAACTGTACATTTTTAAAACGTTCGATAGTTTTTAAAACGTTTCCTTCTTCATCATAGAGGGCGACAATCCTGCCATCGGGAATGTAAAAGGATACTTCATAGGTACTAAATTGATCCACGTAAAGATCACGACCCTCAGCTCTGAATCTAGCCACTTCTTTCTCTAACATTTGCACGGAAACAGCAGCTTCTTTATGATCCACGGCACTCAAGTACTTATAGTTCATTGCGCTAATAAAAACCTCACCTAGTTCAATAGGATCCTGCGCATAAAATGGGTTGGTCATGCCCAATATCAGTAAAACTAAAATTAACTTTTTCATTATTTCTGTTTTTTGCGGTTATTATTATATGTCTCTAAAGTAAGCACAACAGTTAATTTAAACAATGATATTGCTCATAGCAGTCGCCTAATTTCGAAACACTTGAATAGCGCTTGTTTCCGAGCCAATCCTCACAAAATAGAACATAAAAACGCAAATTATATCGCAAAACTAAATTGTGATAAGCCATATTCAAATGAAAAAAAGTCGTTATATTTACTATGATATAACGATAGCCAATGATTTCCGTAGAAGAAGCAATAACCCTAATTCAAAATACCGTAGTTCCCTCGGGCACTTTTGAACCTAAGGAAGTTCCCGAGGCCCTGGATCATGTGCTGTTTGAAGACCTGATCTCCCCTATAAACATGCCTCCCTTTCGGCAATCGGCCATGGATGGTTATGCGCTTTGCCTTTCAGACGAGCCCGTCTATAAAATTATTGGAGAAGTAAAAGCCGGAGATGATTTTCATCCTACATTGAAAAAAGGGGAAGCCGTCCGAATCTTCACAGGAGCTCCCGTGCCGGACAGTGCCAACGCAGTAATTATGCAGGAAAAAGTAATACGGGAAAATGATCAGCTAAGACTTACCGCCTCTGCTTCCTTAAATGACAACATTCGTCCCCTGGGAGAACAGGTTTCCAAGAATCAACTGGCACTCAAACAAGGTACCCTGTTAACCCCTGCCGCAATCGCCTTTATCACTTCCCTCGGCATCACAGAAGTTTCAGTTCACCCAAAACCATCTATTGCTATTGTGATCACAGGGAATGAACTTGTCCCAGCCGGAGAAGCACTTGCCTATGGCCAGATCTATGAAAGCAACGCCCTCATGTTGTCTGTCACCCTGGAAAAATTGGGTTATCGGAACATAACAAAATATAAGGTGGATGACGATTATAACAGCACGGTAAAAATACTTGAACAAGCGATCAACGACCATGACGTGATATTGGTTTCAGGAGGAATTTCGGTGGGCGATTACGACTTTGTCGGCAAGGCCTTGCAAGAACTGGGGGTGGAACAATCGTTTTACAAGGTGCGACAAAAGCCGGGCAAGCCACTTTTCTTTGGCTCAAAAGAAAACAAACTCATATTCGCATTGCCGGGAAATCCTGCCTCGGCGCTCAGTTGCTTTTATGTGTACGTGTATCTGGCTTTGGAAAAGCTTTCCGGCAACATCCACTTTTCGTTGACCAAAACCAAGGCAAAAACAAAGGCGGGTTACCTCACCCCAGGGGATCGAGCACAATTCCTGAAAGCGATGTACCACCAGGGAAGCGTCGAAATTCTCGATGGGCAAAGTTCAGCGACGCTCCACACCTTTGCGCTGGCCAATGCTCTGGTGTATATACCGGAAACCATCGATGAAATAAAGGCGGAAGACAGCGTCGATGTACTATTACTACCCATTAATTAGAAAAACATGGAATACAAGATCAAAAGCCGAATTTGGATTGAAGCAGACGGTAACATTTTACTGGGTGAAGGAAGGGTGAGCCTGTTAAAGGCCATTGAAGAAACCGGTTCCTTGACCCAAGCCGCCAAATCACTCAAGATGGGCTATAAAAAAGCCTGGTCATTGATCGATGCCGTAAATTCCCGCGCGAAAGAGCCCGTGGTATCTACCAGTATTGGAGGCAAAAGTGGAGGCGGTACGCGGCTAACACCCTACGGAAAATCGTTGGTACGCTCTTTGATACCATCAACGAAAACTGCTGGAAATTTTTAGATCAACAAATTTCCAAAACTGATTTATAATGATCTTTGAAATTGAAGATATCTGGCTGTTTCTGTCATTGCTGCCCATTATCGCATTTTTATATGCAAGTGTGGGACATGGCGGGGCCAGTGGATATTTGGCTTTAATGGCCTTATTTTCGGTTGCGCCGGAAACAATGAAACCAACCGCTTTGTTGCTTAATTTATTCGTGGCGGGTATTGCTTTTTACCATTATTACAAGGCAGGTCATTTTAATAAAAAATTGTTCCTCTCATTCGCAATCACCTCCATTCCCCTGGCCTTTTTGGGTGGAATGATCGAGGTGGATGCGTCCCTCTATAAAAAGATCCTGGCAGTGCTTTTAGTGTTTGCTATTTTAAAGATGCTGAATGTCTTCGGAAAAGAAAGTACCAGCGTAAAAAACCTAAAATTATGGCAGGGACTGGTTATTGGCGGGGTTATTGGCTTTTTTTCAGGGCTAATTGGAATTGGTGGGGGAATCATTCTCACCCCCGTAATCCTGCTGTTGCATTGGGGGAAAATGAAAGAAGCGGCCGCTGTGTCGGCCTTGTTTATCTGGGTGAATTCTGCTTCGGGTCTGGTGGGTCAATTTTCGGCAGGGGCGAGGTTATCCTCACCCACTTTTGTTCTGGTGGCCCTGGCCCTCTTAGGAGGCTTCTTTGGAAGTTACTACGGAAGTAAAAAGCTTGATAATACTGTGTTGCGATATCTATTGGCCATTGTGCTCATGATCGCTTCCATTAAATTATTCTTTGTGTAAATGATTCAGAAAAAAAACATAACGGCTATATTATTGGCAGGAGGTAAAAGTTCCCGAATGGGTACAGATAAAGGGTTTGTTGACTTTAATGGTGCGACCTTTATCGCGCATATCATTGAAACGGTGCAACCCCTGGTCGGTAAAATCATGATCGTGAGTAACCACAATGAATATGATGTTTTTAAACTGAAAAGAGTCGAGGACATCATCCCCGATGCAGGGCCTCTCGCCGGTTTGTTTAGCGGATTATTTTATTCTGAAACCACCTATAATCTGGTGCTGAGTTGTGATGTTCCCTTGATCAATGCTGCCGTTCTAAAACTATTGATCGAAGGGTTCGATCCCGAAATGGACGTAATTCAAATTGAAAGTGATGGCAAAACCATGCCGTTGATCGCCATCTATAAAAAGCAATGCATGCACCCGTGTTTGGATGCGTTGAAGCGAGGAGAAAGACGCTTACGGGCTGCCGTCGCCACGCTCAAAACTAAAACCATCAAGCTGGATCCGTCCCTGGATCTATTCGTGAGAAATATTAATACTCAAGGTGAATTGAAAGAATTAAGAAATGAACTTGAACATTAAATATTTCGGATTATTAGCCGAAATTACCCAACGAAGCGAAGAAACCATAGTGTTTCCCAAAACCTCGGTATCCGACTTATTGGAGATGCTCTATCAAAAATATCCGGGATTGAAAGACAAGGATTTCCAGGTGGCGCAAAATCAGACCCTTGTGTCTCAGGATGCAGCATTATCGGAAAGTGAAATCGCATTATTGCCTCCGTTTTCGGGGGGTTAAAACTATGAGCAGATACAGCAGACATATCGTTTTATCGGAAATCGGACCCGAAGGACAGCAAAAACTTTCGCAGGCCAAAGTCCTCATAGTAGGGGCCGGCGGACTAGGTTGTCCGGCCCTGCAATACCTGGCGGCGGCCGGGATTGGCACCTTGGGAATTGTGGATTTCGACCTTGTAGAAGAATCAAATTTACAACGGCAGATTTTGTTTGGCACTTCATCTTTGGGAGCCAACAAGGCCATGGCGGCCAAAGCCAGATTGGAGGATCTAAATCCTACCATCTCAATCAAAGCCTATCCCGAAAAATTGACGTCACAAAACGTCTTCGCAGTCTTCAAACCCTATGATATTATTGTCGACGGCAGTGATAATTTTACCACGCGATATCTCGTCAATGACGCCGCCATTATCAAGAAGAAACCTGTGGTTTACGGAGCCATTTACAAGTTTGAAGGACAGGTTTCAGTATTTAATTATCAAAACGGACCGAGTTATCGATGCCTATTCCCCACCCGACCAAAAGAAGGCTCGGTTGCCAATTGTTCGGAAGTAGGTGTTCTTGGAGTTCTACCGGGAATTATTGGTACGATGCAAGCCAATGAGGTGATTAAAATTATTTTAGGATTCGATTCGGTCTTGAGCGGCAAACTACTTTGTTACAACGCAAAAACCTGTGAAACGACTATGCTAACCATTGCTAAAAATCCTTCAGAATTTAAAAAAATACTGGCCCGAAAAGATGAATTTGAAACTTTTTACGAAGAAACTTCCTGTGAAGTGCCAGTGCGGGAAATTTCAGTGGAAGCAGCCCTGCAAAAAGAGAACGTGCAGTTTATCGATGTTCGGGAGTGGGATGAAATTCCCAAATTAGATCTGCCAAACTGTGACCAAATTCCCATGGGTGTGCTGGAAGAGCGATTGGCAGAGATTGCTTCAGAAAAAAATACGATCATCTTCTGCCAGACAGGCATTCGAAGTAAAGCCGCTGTTGCGCAATTGCAAAAATACAACCGGACCCAATGTTATAGTCTTCAGGGAGGCGCTTTGGCTCTTGTAGAATCACTTAAAAATTATAAACAATGACGCATAAAAAACCGAAAACTGTATTTATGGAAGGTGCCATTTCTTCTGAATTTATTGGAGCATCCATTGCAAAACACCAGTCGAAAACAACTATTGGAGCGCACAATATCTTTTTAGGTCAGGTGCGCGCCGATGTGATTGATGGAAAAACGATTTCGGCCATCGAATACACCGCCTATGAGGAAATGGCCAACGCAAGTTTTTATGAAATTCGAGAGGCTACGTTTGCAAAATTCGATCTCACCTGTATGCATATCTATCACAGCCTGGGGCGTGTGAACGCAGGTGAAATATGTTTGTTTGTGTTTGTGTCATCACCAAGACGAAAGGTAGTTTTTGAAGCTCTGGAATATGTTGTGGAAGCAATTAAGGCCAAAGTTCCGGTTTTTGGAAAAGAGCTCTTTGAGGATGAATCGCATCAGTGGAAAATAAATACTTGAGACCTTGAATCGTTGAGTCGTTGAGTCGTTGAGTCGTTTAACTGTTTAATCGCGTAATAATTAGCATAAAATGAGTTATATATTTTCTTTTGAAAAATTGCAAGTTTGGATTGACTCCAAAGAGTTGGTGAAGTTGATTTACGCTACGACAGCGAAGTTTCCGGATAAGGAGAAATTCGGTTTATCAAATCAATTGCGCAGAGCCTCGGTTTCGGTCGCCTCCAACTTGGCCGAAGGATCTTATCGGGTTACGAACAAGGACAAAGCATACTTTTCAACCATCGCTTACAGTTCATTAATGGAAGTGTTGAATCAAATAATTATTTCGAAAGAATTAAAATTTATAGCCAAAGATGATTATATGGTTTTGAGAGAGCAAATAGAGAAAATATCCAATAAACTTAACGCATTACGAAAAACACAATTAAACAGTTCAACGATTAAACGCCTAAACATTATTCCATGGTAGACATCACACATAAATCAAACACCCTGAGAATAGCAACCGCACAGGCGGTCGTGAGGGTAAGTATGCCGGAAACAATAACGGCCATCGAAACGGGAACGGTGCCCAAAGGCGATGTATTTGCCATGAGCAAGGCCGCCGGTTTGTTAGGTATTAAAAAAACTCCAGACCTGCTTCCCGATTGCCATCCTCTGCCTATAGAATATGCCGGGATCGACTACGAGATCGACGGATTGGAAATCACGATTCTTTGTACGGTAAAAACCATCTACAAGACCGGAGTGGAAGTGGAAGCCATGCACGGCGCCAGTGTCGTGGCTCTCAATATGTACGATATGCTGAAACCCATTGACAAGGGCGTGGAAATCCATCACATCAAACTATTGGAAAAACAAGGTGGTAAATCCGATTTTAAAGACCGCTTCCGAAAAGATCTTAAAGCAGCGGTTATTGTCTGTTCCGATACGATCTCTGCCGGGGAAAAAGAGGATAGTGCCGGAAAAGCAATTATAGATAAACTAAAAGCCTGCGGGGTATCTATTTCCGATTATATCATCATTCCCGACGAGAAGCATATCATTCAAAAGAACGCCAAATATTATGTAAAACAGGGCATCGACCTTATTGTGTTTACTGGCGGAACGGGTTTGTCGCTTAGAGATGTTACTCCGGAAGCGCTTAGTGAGATCATCGACCGACGTATTCCGGGGATTGAAGAAGCCATTCGAAGTTACGGGCAAGAGCGCACACCCTACTCTATGCTATCTCGGAGCGTGGCGGGAAGTATGAACGACAGCCTGGTTTTGGCGTTGCCGGGATCGACCAAAGGAGCAAAAGAGTCTATGGATGCCATATTTCCATCGGTATTGCATATTTTTAGAATATTAAAAGGCATACGACACGAATCATGAAAAAAACCACTCCCATATTAACCGATTCCTTCGGAAGAGACCATGCCTATTTACGTATCTCGCTCATTGAACGTTGCAATTTGCGCTGTACCTACTGTATGCCGGAAGAAGGAGTGACTCTTTCGCCCAGAAGTCATTTAATGACCTATGAAGAAATTCACGACATCGCGAAGATCTTTGTCGCACATGGAGTCACCAAAATTCGATTGACCGGTGGCGAACCTCTTATTCGCAAGGACATTCCCATTATTTTGGAAAAATTAGCCTCTTTACCCGTCGAGCTTTCCATTTCGACAAACGCGGTGATCGTGGATAAGTTCATTGACACTTTAAAAAGCAATGGTGTGCATAGCATCAATGTAAGTTTGGATTCGTTGAATGCCCAAAAATTTAAGCATATCACCCGGAGAAATGAGTTTGATAAAGTGTATCAAAATATACACTTATTGGTAAAAGAAGGTTTCAAGGTTAAGGTGAATGCCGTTTTAATGAAGGATTTTAACGAGGATGAAATTATCGATTTTATCAACTTCTCCAAAGACCTGCCCATCTCTGTTCGGTTTATTGAATTTATGCCTTTTGACGGCAACAAATGGGATATTTCGAAGCTGGTTTCTTATGCAGAAGTGATGGAACGGGTTCGTGAGGGTTTTTCAGAAACACAAATAGAACGGCTGGAAGACGCCCCTAACGACACTTCAAAAAACTACAAAATAAAGGGCTATCGCGGTAGTTTTGCGATCATTAGTTCGGTGACCAACCCCTTCTGTGATTCGTGCAACCGACTGCGATTAACAGCCAATGGGCATTTGAAGAATTGTTTATTCTCTGCTACGGAATCGGACCTGCTCACGGCGTATCGGGAAGGGAAGGATATTGAACCCATTATTCAAAAGGCGGTACAGGCAAAGTTAAAAATTCGAGGCGGAATGGACACGCTTAAAAAATTACAGGAACCCAAACTTCACTCCCAAAACCGAAGCATGATCACAATTGGTGGTTAGCATTATACAAGCGTTCATAGTCCTCCGGCGTGTCGATATCGAGACTATTTGGCGGGGCCGGAAGTGTCAAAACAGAGGTTGTATGCCTTTCGATGATGGCCTTTGCTCCCTGATCTTCGCTTAACACACTCAATTCGTCAAAATATAAAGTGTCGAAAAGTGCCGGAACTCCACACTTTTGAGTACCATATGCGGTGGCTACAATTTGCTGCTCACCCGGAGTAAACGCTTTGACCATAGATTGTAAATAAGGCGCGTCGATAAGCGGCTGATCGCCCAACAGGATCAATACCCCATCTACTTTTAAGTCTGTCTGCAGTAGGTGTTTCATTCCGAAGGCAATTGAGCTTCCCAAGCCTGATTCCCAGTTTACATGTTCCAAAATAACACACTCATAGGCCGCTATACCTTCCTTTATTTTTCTGAAATGGGCTCCCAAAACAACCACAGTTTCCTGTGCCTTGAGTTGTAGTGCGGTTTCAATCGTATGTCCCAAAAGGGTTGTTGCCCCCCACTTCAACAGTTGTTTGGGCGTTCCCATACGGCTGGAGGCCCCGGCAGCGGGAATTAGAACGGCGATATTAAGAGTATGTGTAAATTTGGTTGAATCCATCGCTACGCATGAATTCCGCCATCCTTTTCTTTCAAAAGGATGGGTTTTTTATTTCTAACGACCGATAAGATTTCAGATAAAATAGATATAGCGATCTCCTGTGGTGTTTCAGCTCCAATATTCAATCCGGCGGGGCCGTGAATCCCGTTCAAAAAGGTCTCGTCCATCTCCGGGCAGTATTCTATGAATTGTGAGAGTAGCTTCTCCCGGCGGTGCGCCGGGCCTAAAAGCCCTAAATAGGCAGGTTTTGTATCTTTTAATTCAATCAGGAATTTAAGATCGTTGGCAAAATTATGGGTCATAATAACTACGGCCGTTTCAGCATCTATTTTTTGCATTTCCAAAGCATCCGGTGACACCGAATAAAAGGCGTTGGCACCCGGAAAATTGGCAATAGTCTTGGATTCCATCGGTCCTGAGACTATGGTAACTTCCCAGCCATTGAAGGCCGCAAACTGGCATAGTTGAACCGCGTCATGTTCTGCACCAAAGATCACGAGCTTAAAACAAGGCGGCATTTCCTGCTCAAACACCGAAAGTGATGCTTCCTCTTTTTCATCTGTGACGGAAACCCCTGAAACCGGATATTTGTTGCTCCCCAACTTGATATGCGATCCTATTCCCGGAAACACACCCTCTTTCTTATTGTACAAAGATGTAATGATAAAATCCTCCCGGTTTTCAATACAGTTTTCAAAGGAACTCACAAACTTCTCCCCGGGTTGAAACAGCTCCAATAAAATATAAAGCACTCCTTCACAGCCCAATCTATATCGTCCGTCATAAGTCATCATCATGGGCTTTTCCTCTTTAAAAACTGCCTCCGAACATCGTACAATATCTTTTTCGACACAGCCGCCACTTACCGCCCCAATCATTTGACCCGTTTCCAGAATAAGCATTTTCACCCCCGGTTTTCGGTAGGAAGATCCGTCCAATGCCACCACCGTCGCAAGCACGGTGCGAAGCCCCTTTTCATGTGCCTTAACATAGGCATTGACAATATCTTTAAATTCGTGCGTCATTTATAGACTAGTAAAATCGTTTATTAGTAATACTGAAAGAAAATGGCTCCTTCCTAGCTAACCGGGGTCTTGTATTTTCCCTTACTCTTCCGAATTCTTACGGCAACCACTTTATACTCGGGGCACATGGCTTCAGAGTCGTGAATATCACCGGTCAATGTATTGATCATGATATCGGGAAAATGGAAGGTGGTGCTCAAAATGCCTCTTTTTACCTCATCGGTGATGCGGGCTTTTACGTCTACTTTTCCCCTTGGGGATTCCAGGCAAACAAAGTCACTTTCGGCGATACCGTTTTCTTTGGCATCCTTGGGATTGATCATCAAGTAATCGTCTCCCAGAATTGCTTCATTGGCCGTTCTACGGGTCATGGCCCCACAATTGTAGTGTTCCAATTCCCGGTTGGTGGTTAAGATAAACGGATAATCCTTGGCGTGGGATTTCAACTCCTGGGTTTCTTCCCAGGGATTAAATTCGAAATAGCCTTTTCCTCTTTTGAAATCTGTTTGATGCAGTATTTGCGTGTCGGTTCCGTCGGGTGCTACTGGCCATTGCAAACCATTAATGCCCAGTCGATCCCATCGTATCCCCGCAAAGAAAGGAACAATTTGAGAGATCTCCTCCAGCATGCCATCCGGGGTATAATCGGGTTGCGGGTATCCCATTTTATTCATGATTTCCACGATGATCTGTCCGTCGGGTTTGGATCCTTCCACCGGGGCGACCACCTGGCGTACTGCTTGCACGCGCCGTTCCCCATTGGTAAAGGTTCCGCTCTTTTCGAGGAAAGAGGCACCCGGTAAAATGACGTCGGCATACTTGGCCGTTTCAGTCATAAACAGTTCCTGTACGATCACAAGATCTGTAGCTTCCAGGGCTCTGATCACTTTTTTGGTATTGGGGTCGGTTTGTACAATGTCTTCTCCTATGACCCAAAGTGCTTTTAATTTACCCTCGAGCGCTGCGTCAAACATTTCTGGGATTTTATAGCCTATTTCTGTGGGAACATTGACCCCGTAAAACTCGTTATATCTTTGATTCACCTCTGTCTTGGTCACATCCAGATACCCGGCACCCTGGTGTGGCTGGACGCCCATATCGGCACTTCCCTGTACGTTGTTCTGCCCTCGCAGCGGATTTACCCCAACGCCCCGTCTCCCTATGTTTCCGGTCAGCAAGGCTAAATCGGCGATTTGCATGACCGTAAAGGTTCCTTGTGAATGTTCAGTAACGCCCAAACCGTGGAACGACATGGCATTGGGAGCGGTGGCATAGGCAATGGCCGCCGCCTTAATCACTTCGCGATCCACTCCAGTGACCGCTTCGAAGGCATCCAGATCGATGTTCATAAGTTCCGCTTTAAATGCATCAAAGCCCTCCGTTCTGGTTTCAATGAATTTAGCATCAATAAGTCCTTCAGAAATAATATAATACATCATCATATTCAGCACGGCAACATTGGTTCCCGGCCGCAATGGAATATGATGTGTGGCATATCTCGCCAGTTCGGTGCGTCTGGGGTCAATGACAATGGATACATTCCCCGACTTCATCGCGAACTGTTTCATTTTTGCTCCTGTCACGGGATGTGCATCGGTAGGGTTGGCACCTATCACCATAATGCAATTGGTGTCTTTGAGGTCGTCTATAGAATTAGTCGCTGCTCCTGTTCCGAAGGTGCGTTGCATCCCCAGGGCGGTGGGGGAATGACATACCCGTGCACAACCGTCAATATTGTTGGTTCCAATGACGGCACGGATGAATTTCTGCATCAGATAATTTTCTTCATTGGTGCATCTGGCCGAAGAGATTCCGGCAATGGAATCGGGTCCAAAATCTTTTTTATAGGAAGTCAATTTGGAAGCAATATATTCGTAGACCTCATCCCAACTCACCTTTTCAAACTCCCCGTTGCGTTTGATCATAGGGGAATTGAGGCGTTCGGGATGATCGTAGAATTTAAAGGCATAACGCCCTTTGATACAGGTATGTCCCTGATTTACTTCGGCATCGTAAGGTGCTGTGATACTCAATATTTCCCCATTTGACGTGGCCACTTCCAGATTACAACCCACACCGCAATAGGTACAAATGGTTCGGGTGGTATCGGTGGCCATGATCGCTTTGGATTGAAAGACATCGGAGATTGCTGAGGTGGGACACGCCTGAGAACAGGCTCCACAACTCACACAGTCCGAATCCATAAATGATTGGTCCAGTCCTTTGATAATATGCGAATCGAATCCGCGCCCGGCCATACTCAAAACAAACTCGCCCTGGACCTCATCACAGGCACGCACACAACGGTAGCAATTGATGCATTTGGAGAGATCGGAGGTCATGTACGGATGACTTAAATCCTTAATTTTATACAAATGATTATCACCTTCGGGATAGCGTACGTCCCGGATGCCAACTTGAGCCGCTACAGTCTGTAAGTTCGCAATTTCCATTGACCTCACAGGTTAGACAATCCAGGGGATGATCGGTTAAGACCAACTCTATAATATTTTTCCGAAGGTCTTTAACCGCTTTCGTACTAGTGTAAATATATTGTCCCAGGGCTACCGGTGTATGACAGGAAGCCACGGTTTTCAAAGGCCCATTTTTCTCCAATGCCACCTCAACGCTACATACTCTGCAGGATCCAAAGGGATCGAGATTAGGCGCATCACACAGTGTGGGTACCAGGTTTTTTTCCTTATAGCGTCTTATGAACGCCAATATGGTTTCTCCCTCAACTATTTCGAATGCTTTATCATCTATATAGGCAGTTTTCATCGGTTCTGGTATTAGTTGAAGTATTGTTTTAATTCGTCATCAAAGTATTGCAGGGCATTTCGCACCGGTAGCGGGATTCCGCCACCATGGGCGCACAAAGAGCCTTCTTCCAGGGTTGTTAGAAGATCGGTAAATAGTTTACGGTCGATTTTATAGTCTGAAGTAAGTGCTTTTTCGGCCAATTCCTGTCCCCGTTTGGTTCCCAATCTGCAGGGAAAGCATTTTCCGCAGCTTTCGTAGGCGGCAAAATCGAACAGATGTTCGATCAATTTCATGATGGGATAATCTGAAGGGATACTCACCATCGGAAGCATGCCCGAGTAAAAATCCTTCCTTTGAAAACGATTCAAAATCGATGGTTAGATCGTCTATTTTAGAGACCGGGACCAAACCCCCAAGCGGGCCTCCAATTTGCAGCGCTTTTACTTCCGAAGTTAAACCCACCTCCTAATTCATTTACGACTGTCAGAAAGTGGAGTTCCCATTTCAACTTCGTACATACCGGGATTATTAAAAAAACTATCCAAACACACCAGTTTTGTCCCTGATGAACGCTCTGTACCAATGGAGTTCCATGCCGCACCACCTTCCGAAATAATATAATGCAAGGCAGCCAGCGTCTCCACATTATTCACAATGGTAGGCTTGTTAAACAAGCCTTTTTGAGCCGGAAATGGCGGTCGTACCCGTACTTCGGGACGCTGTCCTTCAATCGAATTGATCAAAGCCGTTTCTTCACCACAGATATAGGAGCCCTGAGCCTGGATGATTTTAAAATCAAAATTAAATCCGCTGCCGTCAATATTCTCCCCAATAAGTCCTTCCCTGCGAAGGGAATCGATAGCGTCCTGTACAATTTTTACTGCTTCGGGATACTCGGCTCTATGTAGACAATTCCGTAGTTGGCATGGGTCACATAGCCGGCGATCAACATTCCGAATAACACCGAATGCGGCCGTTCCTCCAGCAAATATCGATCGGAATAGGCTCCTGGATCGCCTTCATCGGCATTGCAAATAATGAATTTTACATCGTTTTTAGTGTTTCGACAAAACTCCAGTTTTTTTCCCATGGGAAATCCTGCACCTCCACGACCACGCACATTCGATATTTTGATCTCTTCCAAAACCGCTTCAGAATCACGCTTCAGCGCCTCCCGGAAAGGTTTGTAATATTCTGAAATACTCGTAAAAGGTTTGGTTAGGATCTCGGCACCACTCGCTTTTACCTTATAGGTATCTCGATTTAGTTCGTTTTCAGAATTAATAATGGCATTCAGGTTTTGAATAGCATCCCCAGAATAATTCTTGCCATTATAATGAAAAGCGCATTTTCGTGACACCTTCCCAAACAGGTCATATGCCCAATTTCATCGGGCCTGAACTTGGTGGAGATATCCTCGATCACTTTCTCCTGAGTTCCTGCACAAACACAGGCCGTACCATTGCAGACATACACTTTTTTACCCTTGTTTTCAGGTTTTAGAAAATCGTAAAAACTAGCGGTTCCAAAGGCATTGGCTTTCCAATCAAGAATTCCTCTAGCCAGTTTCGCCATGGCTTCCATCGCTGGGAGCGCCTTCAGGTTTGGCCAGTTCTCCTAATTTACTGAAGAGGTTGTCCTCGTAGCCCTTTTCTTCCTAATAATTCACTTAAATTATCTGACATATATCTAACTGGCTTTGGTACTTGATTTGTTTATTTTAGTGCGTTGCGGATTTGAATAACAGGTCGCTCTGCTTCCGCTGCAAAACGCAAATAGGGTGATTCCCAATTCTTTGGCAAAATCGACTGCCAAGGATGAAGGAGCCGAAACTGCGGCTAAAAACGGTATTTTCGCCTTGAAACATTTGATCACGATCTCATAGGAAATACGGCCACTTACCGTTATAATTTTGGCCCGATCCAGTTGTCGGGACGTGATCAATTTTCCCACCACCTTATCCACGGCATTATGCCTGCCAATGTCTTCCATGGAACAAAGCAGGTCACCTTCAATTGAAAAAGCGGCCGCGGCATGAGTCCCACCCGATTGTTTGAAATCGTGTTGAAACGTATTCATCTTATCAAATAATTGATGAATTAACCCAATGTCTATTTTTTGTGTATCATCGATAGTCTTTCCCATAAAGGCCAGATCGCTGAGTTCGGTTTTGCCACAAATTCCACAGGAGGAGACCGAGAGTAAGCTTCGGCTGTTGGTATATCCTTCGCCTAATTTTTTCTTCGGAATAGCAACATTCACTATGGTCACAATGCCTTTTTCATTTTCCTGTTTCAGTACGACATCGGGCAGGAAATCCACATCGTTGATCACCCCTTCCGAATGCAACAATCCCCGAACCAAACTACCATCCTCCCCCGGTGTGCGCATAGACACCGTAAAAGGGGAATCATTGATATTTATCTGCAAGGCCTCCTCGATAGTAAGCGCATCCACAATTTTTTGTGAAGCCGCTACCTCAAATTTCTTGCCTTCATAGTTTCTCGTGGCCATGATTAAAATTCTTGTGATCTAACTAATTACACAAAATTAGTGGAAATAAGAGTGAATAATAGTTAAATAGTTACCATTTCTACAGGGGTGCTCCCAAAAATCTTAAAATAATCCGGAAATCTTCCCTTCGTTATCAATACTTATATTTTCTGAAGCCGGATGAGCAGGTAAACCGGGCATTCGCATCATATCGCCCGTAATGGGAATTAGGAATCCCGCACCAGCCGCTATTTCAATTTCGCGAACGGTGATGGTGAAATCTTTTGGCCTACCGAGCAGTTTCGGATCATCACTTAATGATTTCTGAGTTTTTGCCATACAGATGGGAAGTCCTTCGAGACCCAGGTCTGCGATGACTCTCAGGTTTTTCATCGCTTCGGAAGTGTATTCGACGTCTTTGGCACCATAGATTTTGGTGGCGATGGTTTCAATTTTTGTTTTTACGGGTGACTTCCAATCGTACAAAGGAGTGAAATTCGAGGCACCCGATTCCACGATCTCCACCACTTGTTGCGCCAGTTCCAGTGCTCCTTTTCCACCTTTTGCCCATACTTCGGCGAGGGCGACGCGAATATTATTACGCTTCGCGAATTCCAGGATCGTAGCAATTTCAGCATCGCTGTCTGATACAAATCTATTGATCGCGATTACCGGTTCAATGTTGAACTGTTTTACGTTTTCCAGGTGCTTTTCTAGGTTTGGAATTCCTTTTTTAAGGGCTTCAACGTTTTCTTCCGTTAATGATTTAAGATCGGCACCACCGTGGTATTTCAATGCCCTGATGGTAGTGGTGAGCACCACTGCCTTGGGTGACAATCCTGCGGCCTGACATTTGATGTTCAGGAATTTTTCGGCCCCCAGATCGGCTCCAAAACCGGCTTCGGTAACGGTATAATCAGACAAGGTCATTCCCATTCGGGTGGCGATCACCGAGTTGGTTCCCTGGGCGATATTGGCAAAAGGCCCGCCATGAATAATAGCCGGATTGCCTTCAATAGTTTGTACCAGGTTGGGCTTTATTGCCTCTTTCAACAGGGCCGCCATGGCGCCTTCTACTTTGAGATCGCGCGCATAGACCGGTTCTTTTGCGAATGTATAGCCCACAAAAATAGCTCCCAGTCTGTGTTTTAGGTCGGCGAGATCGTTTGAAAGACATAAAATGGCCATGATCTCGGAGGCCGCTGTAATGTCAAATCCTGTTTCCCTGGGTACTCCTGAAGTTGTTCCACCCAATCCTACGATGATATTCCGAAGGGCCCGGTCGTTCATATCCATCACCCGCTTCCAGGTCACGGTTCGGGCATCGATGCCAAGGGAATTGGTTTTACTCTGAATATTATTATCAATTACCGCAGACAATAAGTTATGTGCCTTTTCAATGGCCGAAAAATCTCCGGTAAAATGTAAATTGATATCCTCCATGGGAAGTACCTGGGAGTAACCTCCCCCGGTAGCACCCCCTTTAATTCCGAAGACAGGTCCCAGCGAAGGTTCCCGCAATACGACGGTCGTTTGTTTCCCCAATTGGTTCAATCCTTCCGAAAGGCCAATAGACATCGTTGTTTTCCCTTCTCCTGCTGGCGTGGGTGAGATGGCAGTAACCAAAATAAGATTGCTTTGTTTTGCTTTTTGAAGGTCGATGATGGAATGAGGCAGTTTGGCTTTGTATTTGCCGTACATTTCGATATCATCCTCGTTCAAACCCAGTTTTGCAGCAATGGATTTGATATGGGTAAGTTTTATTTGTTTAGCGATGTCTTGATCGGTCATTGGGTTGTTTTTTAATTTGCGAACCCCCAATTTAGGAATAATGGCTCACATATCTAAAAAAAATAAGAAGGGAGTACTTTTTTAAGGTAACCGGAGGATTGGGCACGGCGACTAAAGCGGGTTCGAATTTAGATTGGAATCTGCCGTCGCTGTTCTATATTCCGAATTAAATGAATCTAATCCCCCCCATCTTCACTACTCGAGAACAATAATATCCCCAATGCAGCGATGAGCACCAGGGGTGAAAAAGTGACGATATTTGAGGTAGTTTTATCGTGTTCTTTGATGAGGGTGATCTGTTCTTTTTGAAGCACCACAGCTTCCGAATTACCGTAGCGTTTTGGGAGTCCGATATAGTCGCCATCTACCTGTTCAATTTTACTGAATTCCAAGGGTTTTGGGTGGTCGTTGGTCGTTACTTTGACTTTTTGCTGTCCGGCTACAGCCTCATCGAGTGTGATGGAGCCTTTGTAGGCAGTGCAGCCTTGTAGCACTAAAAGCAGAGCGAGCAGGATTGGAGTGATTTTCATGGTGCAGGTTTTATTTGGGTTGGAAGGGAAAGGTATTTAAAATCTGTCAGTTATCCAATTTCAGCCTCCAATTGCTGCCGATTAATCACCTTATATCACATCACTGATTCCTATTTAATCGCTAATTATAACTGTGCGATTTTGAGGGTACTCGAATCTTGATCTCCTGGAAATTGCTTTTTTTTTATCTTAGTGGAATAAAATGAAGCACATGAAAATTGCAGATAGCATCGCAAATGAATTTAATGAGTTCTCTTCCAATTACACCAACGATATGATTGGCTGTGTACCTCATTATATAAAGTTGATGTCCTGTTTCACCGAAGATCTTCCGGACAATTTCACAGCTGAAACTATTTTGGATCTGGGTTGTGGAAATGGGAATGTCACTGCCGAACTTGTGCAATTATTCCCGAAAGCAAACTATGTTTTATTGGATGCATCGCATGAAATGATTGACCTCTGCAAAAACCGGTTTGAGGGATTTACCGTTGCGTACATTACTTCATATTTTAAGGATTATCTTTTCAAGGACAACTACTTTGACATGGTCACGGCAGGGTTTAGTTTACATCATTGTGAAGCTGAAGAAAAAAAACAGCTCTTCCACAACATTTACCGCTCATTAAAAGAGGGAGGCGTTTTTAGCTACTCTGATTTGATGATCAACAAAAATACTCCGGAACATGTAAAATTATTGAAGGATTGGAAATCTTTCGTGCTAAAAAGTTTTCCGGATGGCGAAAAGTGGGAATGGCTCATGGAGCATTATGACGAGTTTGATAAACCGAATGATCTCAACGACCAGATAAATTGGCTAAAACAAGCCGGATTTACAAGGATCCAGATCACAACTCAGGACCGCTATTGGAATCATATTCGGGGAATTAAGGAGTGATTTATAAGAGTAGTTTATTATTGTTTTATTGTGAGGTCAAATACCCGATTGAGCACTTGTGCTAGGATTTCGTCATCCTTGCTTACTATTTTGACAGTTGAATGCAATCAAGCTAATAATCTCCACACCCTAAAGCTTCCATTTCTCTAGCAATCTCAAGAGATTGTGTTACTATCGACTCGGGTTTGAAATTCCTGGTAAGAAGATCTATCACTTTGGCGCTGTAATATTCGCTTAAATTCGGATCATTATTAGACAGTTTCTTGATCACCCGGTCTAATTTAGCTAGCCATGAATCGACAACGGCAGGCTTATCTTTACTTTTCCTCATTGCTTCGAGCTGTACATAAACTAAATCATCTACTTCATCCATAGTCAGGCCACTTAGATATTCGGGGCAATAGAGTATCATGGTCGACATTCCAATCGCCGCGGCTTGTGTTCCTAAGAGATCATATCTCCGCGGGCAATTTTCCTCCCTATTGGTAAGTTCCACTAGATTCAGATATCCATCCAGGTAAAGCACCGTCAAAAAGATGCAATTGAGTCCTTTGGTATTAAAATAGCTTGCTGCTTCCTTAAATGACGCTGCGTTATCTTCGAGCATTTTCTCCCAGGCCTGCTCCTGCTTTTTTGTTTTTTCCGATTTATCCTCTCCTTTGTTTTTGTCCTTGTTTGGGTTGTTTTCGTCGTTTCTGGCTTTTCGATCTTCCATCTGTTTATTGTAATCCTCAATGCCTTTAGTAGTACCTTCCGGAAGTTCGATTTGGGCAACTATTGGGCTACTTACAAATGCGCATAATAAGAGGCATATAATGACATACTTAGCTTTCATGATCATTTTATTTTAATTCAACATGGAGATAGGCATTCTAAAAATGCATGTTTTCTTAATCAAAATATTATATTATCCCGGACCAATCAATTTAGTCCCATAACAAGATACATATTTTTCGTTAACACGCTCAACTTTAATTGCTTATACTTAGTTTAGATGCGGCTAATTTCCATAGGTTCACTTCGGAAAATGAAATTCTGGCTAGTACTAGTTCCACTTGCACTTTGATTCAAATATTGAACATGACAATCGTCATGAAAAGCCTTCTGTTCGTGTCGTAATTTTACAACTTATTCACTAAGTAGTAACAAATACGAATATCATGGAAGTAATGGAAACAACGAAGACCCGAGTTTTCAATTTCGGTGAAAATCATGCCGATGGAAACAGTGAAATGAAAAACCTATTAGGTGGAAAAGGCGCCAATCTGGCCGAAATGAGTGCCATTGGGATACCGGTACCGCCCGGATTCACTATCAGCACCGAGGTCTGTACCGAATATACCGCCCTCGGAAAAGAGGAGGTCATCTCACTTATTACTCCGGAAGTACACAAATCGGTGGCTCGCCTCGAAAAGATTATGGGTACTACCTATGGTGATGATGAAAATCCGCTCTTGCTCTCCGTGCGTTCGGGAGCTCGTGTTTCTATGCCGGGAATGATGGATACCGTATTAAATCTGGGACTCAATGATGATTCCGTACTCGGACTCATTCAAAAAACCAAAAACGAACGCTTTGCATGGGATAGTTACCGTCGTTTTATACAAATGTACGGTAGTGTGGTGTTGGGCATGAAGCCTGAAACCAAACAGCATATCGATCCTTTTGAAGAGATCATGGAACACCTGAAGGAAAAACGGAGCATCACATTAGATACCGAATTCACAGTTCAGGATCTGAAAGACCTCGTATACGATTTCAAGGATGCCGTGAAAAAACGAACAGGCCATAACTTTCCAAGCGATCCATGGGAACAACTCTGGGGTGCCATTATTGCTGTTTTCAACAGCTGGAATGGCGACCGGGCATTGTACTATCGGCAAATGCACGGATATCCGGCCGACTGGGGAACAGCGGTGAATGTACAGGCCATGGTCTTCGGAAATATGGGTGAGAATTCAGGTACCGGAGTGTGTTTTACCCGCGATGCCGGAACCGGGGAAAAACTATTTAATGGCGAATACCTTATCAATGCACAGGGCGAAGATGTAGTTTCCGGAGTACGCACCCCTCAGCAGATCACCAAAGTAGGCTCGGAACGCTGGGCCGTACTGGCAAAGATCGAAGAGGCAGATAGAAAAGAAAACTATCCTTCACTGGAAGAATTGATGCCTTCCATTTACAAGGAATTGGACGGATATCAGAAAAAGCTGGAACTCCACTACCGCAATATGCAGGACATGGAATTCACCATGCAGGACGGGAAACTATGGATATTGCAAACCCGTAACGGAAAGCGTACCGGAGCCGCCATGGCGAAGATCGCCATCGATCTCTGGAAAGAAGGTTTGTTAAACGAAAAAGAAGCCCTGCTGCTGATTGAACCCAATAAACTGGACGAACTACTGCATCCCATCTTCGATCCTAAAGCTCTTAAAACAGCCAACATTATCGCGCAAGGACTTCCGGCGTCTCCCGGAGCGGCCACTGGCCAGTTGGTTTTCTTTGCAGACGAGGCGAATAAGTTCAAGTTCAGTATCCTCGCCCGAATAGAAACCTCTCCCGAAGACCTGGAAGGTATGAATATCGCAAGGGGTATCCTCACCGCCCGAGGTGGGATGACCTCGCATGCGGCCGTAGTGGCCCGAGGTATGGGAAAATGCTGTATCTCCGGAGCCGGCGCTTTGAAGATCGATTATAAGAATCGCATTATGCGGGTCGATGGCAAAGAATTCCATGAAGGCGACTGGATCTCACTAAACGGAAGCACCGGGAACATCATTGAAGGCAAAGTTGCCACTATTGAGCCGGAGTTAAGCGGTGAATTTGGAGAATTGATGAAATTATCCAATAACTACGCAACCATTGAAGTTCGCACCAATGCCGATACCCCCAAGGAAGCAAGGATCGCTCGAAATTTTGGAGCCAAAGGTATCGGGCTTACACGTACCGAACATATGTTCTTTGAAGTGGATCGTATCAAGGCCATGCGGGAGATGATACTGGCAGCTACTGTAAAAGGTCGCCGTAGAGCGCTGAATGAATTACTACCCATGCAGCGGGAAGATTTTGAAGGTATTTTTGAAGCCATGAAAGGACTGCCGGTGACCATCCGGTTGCTGGATCCACCCTTACATGAGTTTGTACCTCATCAATTAGCCACACAGAAGGATCTGGCTGAATCCATGCATATTTCACTAGAGGCCGTTAAGAGCAAAGTGGCCGAACTGGAAGAGTTCAATCCCATGCTGGGACATCGAGGTTGCCGGTTGGGAAATACCTATCCGGAGATCACCGAAATGCAAACCCGTGCCATAATCGAGGCGGCCTTGAATTTGAAGGCCAGGGGCATCACTGCCAAGCCCGAGATCATGGTGCCTTTGGTAGGAACTTCGAAAGAATTCACCATGCAGGAAGAGATCATCAGAACTACGGCAGCTAAAGTGTTTAAGGAACGGGGTGATGAGATAGCATTTAAAGTAGGTACGATGATTGAGATTCCCAGAGCGGCCTTAACCGCAGAGAAGATTGCGACTACGGCCGATTTCTTCTCCTTCGGAACCAATGACCTTACCCAAATGACCTATGGATACTCAAGGGACGACGCCTCCAAATTCCTACCCATCTATTTGAAAAAAGGAATTCTGAAAGTAGATCCTTTTGAAGTTTTAGATCAGGAAGGAGTCGGGCAATTGGTAAAGATGGCCACCGAAAAAGGCCGTAGTGTTAAACCCAAATTAAAAGTTGGTATTTGTGGTGAACACGGTGGGGAACCATCTTCGATTGCGTTTTGCTCCGAACTCGGACTCAATTACGTGAGTTGTTCACCGTTTAGAGTGCCTATCGCACGTATGGCGGCAGCCCAGGCAGCTATCAAAAGTAATCGTTAGGTCGGTTTCCATCCAACTAACCTATAACCGGAAAACCCCTCAGAATTGGAGGGGTTTTTCATGCGAATCTATCTTTCTCAGCAACATGTGAGCCTATGGCTTTACCCATATTTCAGATCAATTATATCCTCAGGTAAAAAGAGATTTGTATATATCTCTTCTTCTTACTATCAATATAATATTAATAGCAGCTACAACAAACGCGGGCCAGGCTTTAGAAAACTCACCATTGGAAATACTGAAAATGAGGAATGCAACGGATAAAGGGAATAGTACGATTAGGATGAACGGTGTCCATTTGTTAAAGATTAAAAATAACCCAATAATAATCTCAAAGATGTAGAGCGCTGGTAAATAGGACGCCACTGCATCCAAAAAATTCTCAGTTATTTCGGGCATTGCCCCGTAACTGGAAGGCAGAAAATGAAAGAATCTGTTCAGTGCATATAGAATTAAGAATAATCCCAGAGCTGTTCTTACAATTGTGAAAGTAGTGTCGTTTTTATTCATAATAGTCGCATTTTATCAGTTGTATTGGCCCATCCATTTCAGATAAAATATAAAATTCTGACCGTATACCTTAGGGTATACAGAAAGACAGACAACTTAATTTAATGACTGTTAAAATAATAAGTGTGTAAATAAACAGATATGATTTATATCAGGCTATTTGAAAGAGGCCAAACAAACAAAGCCTCTCCATCTCAATTCGGTTCGATGCGGGCTATAGAAAAAATCTTATGGGTCTATTTCTAAACCACTCGATGCATTTCTGTCTCGCAACACAACATTTTTAAGTTATTAATTAAGTGCCTTTCACTTTAACAATGGCAATTAAAAAAGTGCCTCCAAAATTGGAGGCACTCGAAGCGATAACTGCTTTAAGTGTTACATAAGCTATCAACTTCTATTTCTTAATAATTTTAGATTTGTCGGTAAGCCCTTTTACCTCAAGTTTAGCGTCACCATATACGTACACATTGCTATTTCCTCGCGCGTACAACTCAATATTTTTGCTGGCATATACATATACATCAGCTGAGTTTGAAGTATAGAGATCCACCGAAGAAGCTTTCATATTTTGAGCATCCAATTCGGCTGAATCCTTCAGATTGAAAGCCGAGTAATCAGAATCTCCGCTCAACTTAAGTTGGGCAGATTTGGTCAAGGTAACCCGGATTTTGTCGGCAACAACGGTTGCTTTGAGGTCGGTTCTATCGTTCATTATTATGGTGGTGTTTTCCGATCGCACTTTTAATTTTCCACCCGCATTGCGATGCATAGTGACAGTCACATCATCTGCTTCAATATCCAAATCGAACCTACTTGAATTATAGGCACTGATGTACATCTTATCGGAACTAAACTGACCTTTACCTTCCACCTTTGCATCATTTTTAAGGATAATATGTTCGATTTCCGTAATCGTTAATTCAATTTCCAGTTTTTTACTACTCACAATTTTATTGGAGGAATATATCTTCAGGATACTATCCCTTACTGAAAATTGAACGATATCGTGTAAATTTTCGTCGGTTTTAATGTAATATGAATTCGAGCTACCTTGAGTTAATGTAAGTTCTAAGGCATCATCGATCTCAATGGCGTTAAATGACTCAAACAGCTCCTTTGTCATTTCGGTCACCACTCGATTCCCCTTGATTTTAGGTTTTTTCTGGGCGTAGGTATGGACGCTGAAGGCTAGTAAAATAATTAATACAGTTACTCTTTTCATTACAATTCTTTATTTATAGTTTGGGTATTATAGTCGTAAGACGTTGTGACCTCATAAGTTTGTAAAAGGTCATATTTTTAGTTGAGCATTTGATCCACCTTAGGTTCTTGTAAGGTAAATTTTGTGCTTATCTCTTGAAATACCTCTGTCATGGCAAGGTGCGCATAGTTGATCATTTGATCTTCATCATTGAAATAATTTCCTTTGTCGAATTTAATTTTCTTCAACGAAGCATACGATGAGCTATAGAACACTTCGCAGTCATCCAGGAAGGACTCAAGTGAGCCTTCTGCCTGCAACTGGTCATATTCATTCTGAAAAGCGAATGTTATATATTCATGAATCTCATTTCTAATTCCATCATTAATTAATGCGGAACCAGGAATAGGATGATCCTTTTTTTTTCGTAAAAAATTAAAATTTATCATAAGTCACCAAAATTATCGAGGTGTTCTTTTTTAGACACATTAAATAAATAAAGTCACATTAAGAATCAAACTATTTGACCGTTCGATGGGTTTGTTGCTTCCCAAAAAAAATATGTGGGACTTTGCTGAAGTAGTATAATGAGATAAATACCAGCAAGCCTTCCTGTTCGTTCAGCAAGTAGAAGTAACAAAATAACCTCCACCTTGGAAAAGCCTCATAGGACAAAGCATCCCCAAACCCTCCTTCGATAAAACTAATGAGGATCGAACAAGAATGTAAAGGAAATTATAGCACTAAAAACAGAGACGCATACGCTTGGAAAGATTCGTTGGAATTCAATACTAATTTCAATAATTTATTTTTCTTTTGAAGCAACAAATCCACCACCTAAATTGGTCATCACTATCTGCAAAACACCGGCTTAGCCCATGAACATTATAAAGCAGCAAAAAAGGATATAAACATCTTATTATCAACTATTTAAATGTTTATAACTATCCTCGGAGGCTGATATTTGTCATAGCATAAATTTAGATTAAACTTTATATTCTGCTGTTAATTTATTAATCCTATATATTATGAAAACAGATGTTCAAATTAAAGATCTTGTTCTCGAGGAATTGGCATTTCAACCAACAATTGATGAAACAAAAATCGACGTGACCGTTAAAAACGGATTTGTGACCCTTAGTGGTGAATTAGACAACTACTACAAAAAACTTGCTGCCGAAAGCGCTGTTAAAAGAATTTACGGAGTAAAAGGAATCCAAGATAAAATTAAGGTAATGTATCCTTCTGCTTTCAAAAGATCTGATACCGACATAAAAAAAGCGGTTAACAATGCTTTTGAATGGAGTCAGACCATACCCTCCAAAAAGATCAAGACAGAGGTTAAGGATGGTTTTGTTTTTCTAACCGGTGAACTACCATGGGCCTACCAAAAAGTAACTGCTACAAAAGCGGTTGAGAACCTCATGGGGGTAAGAGGCATTAACAATAACATTATTATTAAGCCTACTGTAAAAGCTTTTCAAATCAAGGATAAGATCCACAAAGCTTTCGAACGTTCCGCAGATCTTGATTCCAAAAAGATCAAGGTTTTAGTTGAAGGAAATAATGTAAAACTTGAAGGTAAAGTCCACTCACTTTTTGAAAAAGACGAAGCCCTTATGGAGGCCTATTTCGCTCCGGGAGTTCACAACGTAGAAAATGAACTCGAAATTGCGTATTAACAGTAACCAAACTGGAAATTAGCCTTTCCAATGGCCCTGACTGCCCCAGGTAGTCAGGGCTTTTTTGTGTCTTTTTACTTCCAACCTAAAAACCAACCATTTTGGATGAAGAAGCAATTAGGGAACTTATGCTTGTTGTCCAAGGAGGGAGGAAGCTGTCACATAACTAGTTTTTCCAATGGTCAATATCACAACCCCATCCTTATACAGCCCAATCCACCTGAGCATTTTGGTGGGCTAATTCCTCAACGTAATCCTTAACATTAAAATTCTCCCTACGGAAACTCAGATCGCGCTCCCTGGATTGCGCTTGCCGATGGATGCTTCGTACAAACCTGCGTATGCTTTCTTCTGTATTGAGAGTAAGTCCTGGAACGGGTACATTGTTATTCTGTTCGTCCTTGGCTACCATTGTAAAATAAGAGGAATTGCAATGTTTGGTTTCTCCCGTCTTGATATTCTCCGATTCTACCCGCACCCCGATTACCATAGAGGTTCGGCCGGTATAATTCACCGACGATTTTAAAGTAACCAACTCCCCTACCTCGATGGGATTTAGGAAATTTACCTTGTTTACCGAGGCCGTAACACAGTAATGCCCCGAATGACGTGATGCGCAGGCGAAAGCAACCTGGTCCATAAGGTTTAAAATATACCCCCCGTGAATCTTTCCGCTGAAATTGGAATAAGACGGTAGCATGAGTTGGGTAAGGGTGACCTGAGAGGTTTCTATGGAGCTGAATTTCATAGCCATAAGTATATAGGTTTAGGTGGGTTAGATGCCTAAGGTTACACCCCTAAAAATACGAATTATATAACTTTTGGTAAAGCCGCCCATTAATTTGAAACACTACTTAACCCATTTTTCCTTCCTTTTCAAATGTAGCCTTATGAAACCATACGTAAGTAACTCCCCCAAAGCCTCCCTCGCCTTCATGTAGCCATTTCGGCGCACGAAGGTAGGCAGGCAGGGCTTCTCATTGGTACTTCCCGATAGCTATCGGGACTAAACCATCAATTCAATTATTAGCTCTGCTTCTTATTAACTATTGAAAGATTAATTACGATGGCCATAAGAAGCCAAATAATAAACGTTTCCCCATGAGTCATATCATAGGTAGATCCTGCTAATCTTGCTGCCCATAAAAACAAGTAGACAATTATTGGTGATAATATCAAGCTAACTAAAAGTCGAATAATCGTTTTTTTATAATCCATAATTAATAATTTAATCGGTTAATGTCGAAATAAAATTAATCAATTTAAACTAGAAACTAAGGATATGTAAAATTTATGTCTACGAGGGAATCATTCTTTAGAACACAAAAATATACGAGTCGTAGTTTTCCTAGTAACGATACTTACCCCCAAAATAACAAAACCCTTCATTTCTGAAGGGCTTGATTTTCATTCAATCACATTAGAATAAATAAATGCTAATGCGCACGTAAGCGTGGTCAACTAAATTTGAATATATTGGTTTTTCAAATATAAAAAATTAGTTAATTGTCTATTATATATTAGGGCTTAACTTGAATATTCCCACCTTCGATTGGGTAGATTTCTATTCCGTAGTCGATGGTGCAATCTAGCGGGCCTGCACTGTTTCCCAATCTGGTCATTTCGTCCGGATCTGCATTGGACCCTTCGCCATTGTCTATTACTTTGATCCAGAATCCCCGTCCTACGCCGTTCGGATTGTCACTCCATGCAGTTATGATACCGGAAATTTGAGCCGTGTTTCCACTTACATCAAGACAGTCCACGTCAAATTTAATTTTCAGAAGTCCGCCTCCATAGGTGAGTACTCCATTACCGTCAACAGTTCCGTTATTTTTTTCTCGGGCATGGAATGAAAAATGTCTGGTGGATCCATCCGGATTAGTTAGTGTTCCCTGGCCATTTGCAGAAGGCCCGGGAGCCCTTGTTTGTGTTTCATTGGTGGTAACGACCAAATTTTCATCCTGAGATAGTGGCAAATCCTCTTGTTGACAACCCGTAAAGAGAGTCAAAAAGCCTGTTGCAATTAACAAAAGGCCTAGTTTCATTGTTGTTTTCATAATTGTTGATTTTTAATCCGTTAGTTAGTATTAAAGTTAGAGCATTTTTAATTGATAATTTTATTAATTAGCTGTAATACAGATAATTCCGTTTAAAAGATCGTAAGATTTTATTGCGTCTTTCATTTCAGATAATAAGGTAGATCTGTAACTAGTGTATTGGAAACCCTTTATCGCCGAAGTGGCTAGATAGGATAAAACAAAAAAAGCCCTTCCAACTACATCAGCTATCTCCTTTAAATAAGAAATAAATCATTTGGAATAACGGCTTAATATCCTTATATTGAGCACATTATATCCTCTCAATCGTCCTTCCCCTTACTACTACTTCTGCTTTTAAAAACTATTTATTATGAAAACTTTATGTAGTACCATCACATTACTTTTAATTGTTACGATTTCTTTTGCTCAAACTGCTGAAAGTTTAAAGAAAAGAATTCAGGAACATTATACAGCCATTCATTCTGGTGATTCTAATGCGGTTCTATCTCATCATCTTCAAGAATTTACATTATTTCCTAATGATGGTAGTGCTTTATGGGAGCCAGGTTGGGAAGAAACATATGAAAAAATGGGAGCAACATTTGAATTTCCAAAGACCAATGTTACAATGAAACATTTTAGCTCCCAGATATATAATAATGTTGGAGTTGCAACATTTTATTTGGACGGCTATCATGGAGATGTTAACGCTTTATGGCGAGTTACGGCTGTATGGGTCTGGACAGATGGAGCATGGAAAGAGTCACATCATCATGAATCTGAATTGAAATATTAGCTAAACACAACAAAAAATAGACTTATTAAAACAGGCGGTTATTTAAACTGTTGGTAGCATATTAGGTTAGAGGTCACCTATTTTGCTATGCGCCTGTTAATCTTTTCATCTCCAAGCTCACTTTCTTTTGCACTACTTTACCATAATTCTCCTGTGTTATTTTTATGCTTGAATGACCTAGTAGCTCACTCACAATCTCCATAGGGACATCATTATATAGAAATACAGTTCTAGCAAAAAACCTGGCATTCTGGCTCACTAACAAGAAAAGAGGTGATTATTTGAAGACGCAGGGTAATCGCATCAATTAATAAATCGCAACCCAATGAGGTAGTTTACAACACTTAAGTAAAGGTTAGAAAAGCCTTAAAACTTAGTTAAGACATTAGTTTGTTTAAAAAAATTTGTATATCATTAAACAAAATATAGAAATCATGATGAAAACATACCTGCGTTACGGACTTATAATCGCTTCTTCTTTAGTGGCCTATTTTCTGTTGATGAAACTTTTTGGTTTGGATAAATATCCCGTCCTAAGCGCCTTTAACGCAGTGCTTTTTGGAGGTGGTATCCTTCGAGCCATGCAAACTTACAAGAGAAAAGCGGAATCGTACAATTATTCCGATGGCTGGCAATCCGGATTTCTGAGTGGCGCCATAGCTACTTTCATTTTTACCATCTTCATGGCGGTTTATATGTATCAAATTGACGTGGGATTCGCCACTAGCATTTTAGAATCTTGGGGGGTAACCTATAATAACGGGGTGGTGATGATCCTGTTCTCGGTTGTACTTATGGGTCTATCTACATCGGTCGTGCTCGCATTAACTTTTATGCAGTTGTTGAAAGAGTCTATATATCCTGCAAGAGGCAAAGGGTTGTAGTTTTCCTGTATTCAGAGAATATCATAAGGCCTTTTTCGCTAAAACTTCGGAGGATGATAAAAAAAAGCCCATGCAAAAAAGGACGATCTACCTGCCTCGCCTTTACCGGCAGGCAGGCGGTAGGCAAAGCTTCTTAAGGGTTTTCCCGATAGCTATCGGGACTAAACCACATCCGCCTAAGGCGGACAACACAACATTTTAATTGTGGTCTGGACGAGACTCGAACTCGTGTTTGTAACTTGTTATATTTCCGTGTTTTAACTTTTGTTTATTTATGGTGTTCACACAATTGTAATGCGATAAAAACACTGTGGTAAGGTGGTCCGTCGCAAATTCCATCTTCTATCTTCTCATGATAATCTTCCGAAGACTCAAAACAGAAATAGTAGGCTGTTTTAATTTTTCGTTGATCTTAAAAATACATCTCTGGTAATTAACCAGTTACATGATATTTATCATAGACAATAGTAGAAAAATACAATACTTTTTAGTCGCGATAAGAAGGTTTAAAGTGTTGACATTTCCTTCTAGGACTTCTACAAAACTGTTTGTGAGATCAATTTATGGAAAGTAATAGTTTTATAAACCGAGTTCATAGGATTATTATTAGTAATATTTTCGATGAAAATTTCGGAGTAAATAAACTCGCTTCTATTTTAGGATTAAGCGCCTCGCAAACGTTAAGAAAAGTAAAAGCCGCTACCGGCAAATCTGTCAACCAGTATATTCGAGAGCTAAGATTAAGAAAAGC
Source organism: uncultured Flavobacteriaceae bacterium (assembly GCA_963807685.1). Lineage (GTDB taxonomy): Bacteria > Bacteroidota > Bacteroidia > Flavobacteriales > Flavobacteriaceae > Aureisphaera. Next base: position 41,947 of record CAWECU010000017.1, read on the forward strand.
AGCCGAACTAATCAAGGATACCGATTTTACGATGGCTGAAATTTCACATCTGGTAGGATTTGGGAGCCCTTCTTATTTTAGTAATGCATTTAGCAAACATTATGGCATAACACCAGGCGAATATAAAACTCAAAATATAAGTTTGAGTGATTTGGCCACTAAGAACAACAAAAATAAATTCGATACACTTTTTTCAAATAAAAAATTAGTGTACGCTGTTTTATTAGTTATGCTTTTGGTTATTGGCTATTTGGTTATTCAACCATTAGCAAAGAATAAACCATTAGAAAAGTCCATTGCAGTGCTTCCTTTTCTAGATCTGAGCCCAGAGGACACACAGTGGTTTTCTGATGGGGTCTCCGATAACATTTTACATTCTTTATCTCAAATTAAGGATTTAACTGTGATATCCTTCACTTCGTCATCTACCTATAGGGATACAGATAAAAAAATTCCTAAAATTGCCCAAGAATTAGGGGTATCCTATGTCCTTGAGGGCAGCGTCACCTTATATGGAGATCGAGTTAAGATCATTGCGCAGCTGATCAATAAAAACGGTGAGCATGTGTGGTCTAAAGAGTATACGGAAAGCTTCAATGATATTATAGCCATTCAGAATAATGTGGCGGAAGAAGTAATGAAGCAACTGGAAGTTACCCTAAGTCCTCAGGAAGTGATTACCTTTAAGAAGTATCCAACACAGAACCTGGAAGCCTATAACCTGCATTTAAAAGGGCGTTTGGTCAATGGCAGCAGAAAATTAGAAGATCTAAAATTAAATATTGAGCTCAACAAACAGGCCATTGCTTTGGATTCCAGTTTTGCTGAGGCGTACGCCGAAGTTGCCCTTAGCTATGGTCTATTGGAACATCGGCATTCAATTATAGTCGATCCATTTGAGTCAAGAGAGCAAGCTGCATATTATGCAAATAAGGCCTTGCAAATCGATTCTGATAACTACAAAGCATTGGGAGTGAAAGGATATCTTTTTTGTTATGTAGACTGGGACAAAGCCAGAGAATATTATCAAAAGGCCATATCTATTAATCCGAATGCTGCACAATCCAGAACAGATTTGGGAGCATATTTTCAATACCGACCTTTTGAAGATTCAAAAAAAACTCTTGAACAATTTAGGATTGCTTTTCAGTTAGATCCGTTGTCCGAAGTAACAGCCGGTAATTTATTTCTTTCAATGATCCGTAACAACAAACTAAAAGAAGCGGAAGAACACCTTAAAAAGGTTGAATTTTTGTTCGATGAGAATAGCAATATTTCTTATCAAAATGTGATAATTGCCCATAAAAATAAGGCTTGGACTACCGTAATTCCTTTATTGAAAACGAAAATTGAAAAGGATCCAAACAATGCTTTGTTATACCGTCGTCTAGGAATATTATATAATGAAATTTTAAATGATGGCGTTACTGCTATTACTTATTTCAAAAAAGCCTTTGAAATAGATTCATTAAATGCAAGTTACCTAAATGAATATATTTATATGTTAGTAGAAGGTAAAAGATACAAGGAGGGCAAAAAATTAATGCAATCTGAAAATTATATATCGATCGTTAGTAAAAGGTCACAATTAAGACAATTATGGCATTTTTACTATCATAAAGAAGAGTATCAAAAAGCACATGAAGTATTAAAGGACAGTCTCTTTGCAAATCAGTATTTAGAAAATACAATCACCTATGTGCAACTTGGGGACAGAAAAAAGGTGGATAGTATGAATAAAAGGTACCCTTGGGGAACTGGAAGGTTATCTGATTTTTATCCTATAAAAGCTCGAATTCATGCCATTTTAGAGGATCGGGACTCCATGTATTATTGTTTGGAAAATATAAGAGGGGACCTCCTATCGACAATAGTAGTTATTAACGAAAGAGAATTTGATCCGTATCGGAAGGAAGAACGATTCAATGCCTTTTTAAGAGATAATTATTTGCCTGTTCCTGAGGAATAAATAATTAGTTTATAATCTTTTCCATAACCTTATCACTTCTATAATTCATTTGGTTTTCTAGACCTAATCTTTCAGGCTTTCTCGAATTGGTTTATTTATTTCTCATGTCTATTTTAAGCATATTTTATCCCAGCTTTTTTTAATTTGGTATTCGGTTACAAATCTTCCCCTTTTTATATCCCATAATTACGTTTTAGCGGCAATTGTTGAGCGATGATTGAAATTTTCAATGAAATGCTCGAAATGAACATTGAATTGAGTGTTTTCTTCAACGGTTAATCTGTTGGTTTCCTTATGTTTAGTAAAAGTAAACAAAGGCATCGTGTCTTTTTAATAGTACCCAATTAAAACACCCTTATTATGAAAAATCTAATCATACCAATGACCTTTGGACTTATCTTACTTATAGGATGTAGTAAAGACGAATCCTTTGAACCCACTGAAGAGCAAACGATCGATTCTGTTTATATTTTAAAACAAATCGACGGTACGACCATTTGGGAAACAACCGCAATAGATGGGCTAACCGGCAAAAACTTTAACTATCCTACCGACGATCACAATCTCTACGGACATACCAACGGAGCTTTCATGCCAGCTTATCGGGATGAAGTAATTATCACTTGGTCAGGAACTGAAGACGGGACAGGAACCCGTGGAAGCGCTGAATTGCAAATGTCAACACCAGCCTATAGTTTTCACTTCATCCTGGAAACAGAATGTGTTACTGTAGATGGTGACGCTGCCGTGTACGGAGGAATCATTGTCGAAGTTGTTCAAACTTCTGGAAATCCACCTCCATTTGGGGTGAACTGGCGCTTTTATTTTAAGGTGATCGATTCTGAACAAGGGGGTGGCGTCAATTACGATCAAATATCCAACACGAGGATTTTTGCATCCCCAAGGTCCATGTCCCTTTGTGACGAATATCTACCTAATAACCGTATATGGTCTTCTCAAGGATATGAAAATGTAATCGAACCTGGATTTGTAGAAGTTAGTGAGGTTCCTGAATAATAATCATTTACATAATAACCGTATATGGTTTTCTCAAGGATATGAGATGTACTCGAACCTGGATTCGTAGAAGTATATAGCCATCCTCTCGAGCTGACAGCCATTTAAGCTGTACACTTAGTCAAACCCATAAAATAGTAGTTATGAAAACAAAAATTTTACTCACGGCTTTAACATTAATCATTAGTTTACAATTTACACGGGCCCAGTATCTTGTTAGTGCAACACAAATTGACAACTGGGATGCTGGACAGGTCCAAACTTTTTTAAATGATCAGGGTTGGGATACCAGTTCTATGACTCTCAACGCTGTTACAACCTACAAAATAACCTATAATACAACAGATGTTTTTGGAAACCCTACAATTGCATCAGGTGCATTGTATGTTCCTCAATTATCAAGCGATCTCCTGCCCTTGGTCTCCTATCAACACGGAACACAATATGATAAGATGGTGGTGCCCTCCAATAATTATTATGCCGATCGAGGGTTGCTCTATTCCGGGAATGGCTATATTACCTCACTACCTGATTATCTTGGGATGGGAGTCAACCCGGGTATTCATCCATACGTTCATTGGGAGTCAGAAGCTACGGCAAGTATTGATCTAATGCGTGCGGCAAGGGAATTTTTATTGGATACGCTGCAAATTTTGGATAACAACCAGTTATTTTTAGCCGGATATTCGCAAGGAGGGCATTCCACTATGGCAGTACACAAATACATTACAGACAATAATTTGCAAAATGAATTTAACGTTGTAGCCTCAGCTCCCATGTCAGGACCATACGATCTTTCTTCAACTCAACTTGATTTTCTTTTCGGAAGCCCAACATATCCCGCACCCGCATACGTCCCTTATGGCTGTGCATCATATCAATATATTTATGGAAATTTATATACAAGTTATGCTCAATACTATGACCCCCCTTATGACACTATAATCGCTGACTGGATAGCTGCTGGCACAGATGCGCCCTCTCTCCCGGAAAACTTTTATGAATTTATGCAGGATTCAGTAGTAGACAATATAAAAAATAATCCAAATCACCCTTTAAGAGTTGATATGAGTTACAATGACTTATACAATTGGATCCCGCAAGAACCGGTCCGTATGTTATATTGTACTATGGATCATTTAGTCTCTTTCGAAAATTCTATCGTTGCTCTGGACACTATGAACGCACTAGGAGCAGCTGATGTACAGGCAATAGACGTATATTTCAACGGGAATCATTATGAATGTTTTATTCCGGCTCTTACCTATTCACTTGATTGGTTTAATAGTTTTTTATTAAGTATTGATGAACAATCTATTGAAGGATTGAAATTGTATCCAAATCCAACCAATAGTATATTGAATATAGAAGCTTTTACACCTATTACCTCTATTGAAATATTTACTGTTCTAGGTCAAAAAATATTGGAACAGTCTGTTTCTTATAATAAGGTACAGGTAGATTTTTCCGGATTCAGCAGGGGAAATTATTTTGTTCGTGTAACTGTAAATAATAATACCAATGTATTGAAAGTGATTAAGCAGTAATGTTTAATTGAACAAAATTTAAAAATCCTTCCCCGAAAGTGGAGGGATTTTTTTTCATTTTTAACATCTACCATTTTATGCTCCTTTTTTATCCTGAAAAAGGTCAAAATAGACTACGAAACCACCCTCTAAACAAAAAAAGCCTCCACCTTCACTAAAGTTTCAATGGTCGAAGCATCCAACAAAGGATAACCTGCCTGCCGGCCTTTATGAAGCCATTTCGGCAGACGAAGGCAGGCAGGGCTTCTCATTGGTTCTTCCCGATAGCTATAGGGACTAAACCACGTAACACATTTGTTCAACCCAATGCTATAAAGTATTCTTAGAACAAATAGTAGCTTGAGGTTATTCTTGTTCCAGTTCCCTATCAATATCACCTATAAGCTCCCTCAAATTGTCGATGGCTACCTGATAACCCAGAATACCTGAATTTCGTTTAAGCATCAAATATGAAAGCATGTTCATAAATTCTGGATCCTGTTTCAAGGTTTGAAAATCAAGAGGGAAAGCCCGGTACTTTCCTGTACTGTCGGTTTGATAGCGAATATGCCTGGTTATAATCTGTCGCTTAATAGTAAGATCAAAATTCCATTCACTTTTATCGTAATCTTCAACTAGGAACGCGTAGGTGCGTTCGTACATTTTAACGATCTTTCCTTTTAGCGAGTCGTTTTGAATAATGTCTATTCCTTTTGTTTTCAAACTTTCGTAGGCTGTGTATGTAAAATATGGACTATGCCAGTTAGAAATTAAACCAAACGCAACCTCCAATGAATCATGGTATGTTCTGTCTTTCAAAATGGCTTCATGAATTAAGTGATAATGTTGCAGGGTAGCTTCATTGAATTTTTTACCCTCAACGAGTTCGTCCAAACTTGCATTGAGATCGGATCGCAGATCTAATAAAAGTTTATCTTCCTGATTACGCAATTTTCTTTCTTCGTTCCAATTATTGATGCTTAATGCAATCAGAATTCCTATTACTACTAATAGAATCTCACCTATAGCATATAACAGGTATTTACTGAATTTGTTTTCAGAAAGCATTTTCTGGCGGATACGACGGAAGAATTTGATCATTTGGTTGGTTATTAGTCTCTTAAAGATACTAATTCAATCCAATAGTATAAAAACAAAAAAGCCCATTCGCCCCAGGCGAACAAGCTTCTCATTGGTTACTGATCTCTCAGTACCACATGACACATTTAAGTGTCACAACACAACATCCATTATTCCTTAATAATCTTCATTGTAATGCTACCCTTCTCAGTCTCTATCTCCAGAAAAAATAATCCACTATCTAAATGTGATACATCTATTTGATCATAGACTTCATTTACCTTCATTACAAGCCTGCTCAAGACATCATATAGCTTCAATGAGGTTATTTGATTATTTGATTTGTTGTATATCCTAAGGAAATCCTTAACGGGGTTAGGATAAATTTGAATTTTAATTAAGTCATTTTCATCAAAACTTAAAACTGGTTCATCACGATAAACCTGATATAGAGTTGGATTATAATACTGTAGAACTAAAAAATCTTCTTGGAGTTCTACTATATCCGCTATCTGTTCGTTCACAAAAGGCACATAAAATTGGGTTTCATATATCTCATTGCTTCCACAATCTGTGGTACCTCGTAAAATATTTATTGGCTGAAAAAGGGGATCCACGGCGAATGGTCCAGGGTCTACATAAATATATTCACCACTAAAGTCATTGCAAAATGAATTCCCTGTAATTTGCAAATCTTCAGTTACTGTAAAACTTGGTCCTTGAGAAACATCAAGCGTATTCACATAAATTTCACCCTGTGGCATCGAAAAATACTCCAAATACCAAGTTCCAATAAAATCCTCTGGTATTTGAGAATAGCTTAACTCAGTAAAATAGAAGAGGACTATAAGGAAAATAAGAAAGGTTCTAATTTTATTGTAAATCCGCAGTTTTTTCATAGCACATTGTTTTTAGGGAAGTTAACAACGCATGTAACTATTAAAGACACAAAAAAAGCCTACACCTTCGCCAAGGCTTCAGTGGACGAAGCATCCTAACACAAAAAAAGCCCGTCTTCTCAGACAAGCTTCTCATTGGTCAGATTTCTCTGAACCACTTTCAATTCCCGTGCAAACGGGAATCTCAACACAACTTCATTTACCTTCTTCTTATTTGAAGGAGTTCCCCACTTTCGTGGGGACGTTAGCGGTCTGGACGAGACTCGAACTCGCGACCCCCTGCGTGACAGGCAGGTATTCTAACCAACTGAACTACCAGACCAATTTTCTTGCCTGCTTCTGGCAGACTCCGGCGACAGCCGGACTTGAAGAAATTGCTTTTACCCTAAGGCGGACCTTCGCCCGCCGAAGCGAATATTTTCATTCGCGTAGGCGGGGGCAAATATACCACTCCCTTTTAATTCGGCAAACAAAATATTTAAAAAAATAATTTTATTTACCAAGCCATTGTATTCGTACATCACCCGGCGTAAATCGTACTTCGTAAACTTGTCCTGAGCACGTCGAAGGATCGTAAATTGTAAATCCCTACCTCCACAACTGCCTACTGAATACTGACCACTGCTTACTGCCTCCTATCCAAACTTCGACCGCTCCACCAAATAGGTCGTCAAGATCTTATTAAACCCTTCATTCACATCGGCCATGACGTATTTGATTCGGTTCTGGCCGCATTTCAACTTTAGCTCATCAAAGTAAGCTCCCACGGCCTTTTCGTAGGATTCCTTGATGTTATCAGCATATAAATTAACGTGCTCCCCGGTTTCCACATCGACAAAACGTTTGGGCCGATTGTTAAAATCAAACTCCAATTCCTTGCTCTTATCAAAGGTGTGGAACAAGACCACCTCGTGCTTGTTGTACTTTAAATGTTGCAGGGCCTCAAACAACTGCTCCTCCTCAACCTCGCTCTGAAACATGTCTGTAAATAAAAACACCAGGGATCTTCGCTTTAATTTTTCAGCAATCAAATGCAAGTGTTTGTAGGTTTTCGTATGTACATCCTTGCGTGATTGTAATATTGCATTATTTAGATGTCCTAACAATACTCTATGATGCCGTTCACTTCCTTTTTCCGAAGCATACACCTCGTAATCATCGCTGTAAATGCTCATCCCAACTGCATCCCGCTGTCGCTTTAACAAGTTCATAATAGCCGCACTTGCCAGCGCAGCGAAGCCGATCTTATTCAGAGAATCGATACGAAATTCCTTTAAAGGCGGATAATGCATCGAACTGCTGTTGTCGATGATCAAATGACACCGCAAATTGGTCTCTTCTTCATAGCGTTTGGTGAACAGCTTGTCACTCTTGGCAAATAGCTTCCAGTCAATATGCTTCGTACTCTCGCCGTTGTTGTAGATCTTGTGTTCGGCGAACTCGGCAGAAAAACCGTGAAACGGACTCTTATGCATCCCCGAAATAAACCCTTCCACCACTTGGGTTGCCAGCAACTCCAGGTTCTTAAACCCGGTAATCTCATTTATTTCTTTTTCTATATGCATTTTCCAGTGAATGGTGAATCGTTAGCCGTAGTAGCTAATTCTTAAGTAAATAATTTCGCGTTCCTAACAATAATATTTTAACTGAGATCATTAATTCAACAACTTCCGGTCGGTCGGAGGTAAATCCTAACCTAATGGACAATAGATACTGTGTTTCCAACTCGGACAGGGAGCCCAAAGCTATACTAATAAATTGTAGAAATTCTTTGTTGCTTTTTCTGGCAGCTCCTTCTGCTATATTAGAAGGAATTGATATGGCAGCACGTCGTATCTGACTCGTTAGTCCATAGATTTCTTTTTTTGGAAAGTCCTTGCTAACATTGTAATCACCTCTACAAACTCCATACTCTTTTTCCAAACATCCAAATCCTTATGATCCATCCCTTTGCAAATTTATACAACCTCTCACCACTCACCACTCACTACTAACTACTCACTACTCCATCAACAATTCCATACTTTACGCTCTCTCAGCACCCATCCAGTGGTCCCGGTTAAAGTCTTTCATCACCTTGTCGTATTTTTGTCCGCAATTCTTCGGCTAGGATCTTCGCACTCAATTCTTTGGTCTTAATTATTTCCTGAGCTGTAATTTCAATGTCACTGGCCGGTCCACGCGTACCTCCGCTGGGCTGGTGGATCATCACCCGCGCATGCGGCTGAATAAAACGACGGCCTTTTTCACCTGCCGAGAGCAGCAAACTCCCCATAGAGGCCGCCAATCCGGTGCAAATAGTCGAGACGGGACTTTTGATCGCCTTGATGGTATCATACATCGAAAAACCCGATGTAACATAACCCCCCGGGCTATTGATATAAAACTTTATTTCCTCATTATTGATCGAATCCAGGTACATCAAACGGTCTACCACGTGACGCGCACTTTCATCATCCACCATGCCCCATAAAAATAGGGTGCGGTCCTCCATTTGCTGGTTATCAATCTTATCTTGTAATTTTAGCTTTTTTTCCATAATACGGCCCGCGTAGACGGGTAACTCTTAATTAAACAAATTCTTTAAAAATAATTCCCCGCTGAAGGCGTCGTACTGAGCCTGTCGAAGTGGGGTTAGGGAGATGTCTCAACTTATCCCGACACTAGTCGTTGGCCAAAGACCCCAGGATCCTTGGGATATTGTAAAAATAACAAAAGGCTCCCAATCGAGAGCCTTTTCCAACTTATTTTTTTGTCGGTTGCCACACCTGCCTGCAGCAAGCATAACTACAGGGAAGGAGGTCCTTCAAGTGGAAACGACTAGTTAAGCAATCCTTCCAATGCCTCCACATAGGTAGCCTTGGGAGCAACACCTACCTGGCGTCCTACCAATTCTCCTTTATCGAAGATCAAAACCGTTGGGATATTCCGAACCCCAAATTTTGCGGCAAACTCCTGGTTCGCATCTACATCAACCTTTCCTACCACCGCTTTTCCGTCAAATTCAGTACTTATTTCATCGATGATGGGTCCTACCATTCTGCAGGGTCCGCACCAGGCAGCCCAAAAGTCAACCATTACGGGTTTATCACTCTTGAGAACCGTTTGCTCAAAGGTAGCATCTGTTATTTCTAAAGCCATTTTTATAAATTTAAATTGTTATGCAAAAGTAGTCAATTTTTATGCCAAAACTTACAGCCGAAGTATCAGTTTGAGTAATGCTAAGATTGATATTTTTTATATGGCGGGCTGTCCTCGTTGTACTCGTCCACCGGGCTTTCCGTTTCAATGCCGCCCAAAAGCTGTCCCATTGAACTTCCGTACTCATCACAAAAGGAATCCCGTTCCCTGAGCGAAGTCGAAGGGCGGGATTTCCACTGCAATCCCTACCCGAAGTGCGCCTTTAATTAATATCCCACTTTACCTGCTCTTCATCCAAAGCATCCAGCAATTCTTTACTAATCGCCACCTTGTGTTTACGGCTGGGCATGTTCAGTTTTACTTTCTCTTCCAAATCGTACATGGTAAAATGCAACTGGGCATCTCCCTTATGCAACTTGAGCATATCTTTCAGAAGCTGGATGCGATGTTCCTGTAATTGATCAACAGGCATTTGTATGGTCAATTTCTTCGCCTGTTTCTCCATCACATCGTGCAACATTGCAAAATGATTGTACTGCATCCTGGGGTCGCTTTTTTTACCGGTTTCCCGATTTACCCATCCTTCTTTGACAAAGACCCGGGCATGTATAAAGGAGTTGGGCACCAAAAAGTGACGCCACTTTAAATAATCTTCTCCAAAGATCTTGAAATCGAAACTGTCTGTATAATCCTCCACCGTAAAGATCGCCCATCCTTTTCCGGCCTTACTCTCACGGTGTTGTACGTCCCCAACGACCCCACCAAAACATAACTCCTTGTTAATAAAGCGTTCCATTCCGTAGAAATCACTCACTTTTACATTGCAAAAATTTTCGATCTCAGTCTTAAAATCATCCAACGGATGCCCGGAAATATAAACGCCTACCACCGCTTTTTCCTGCTTTAGCTTTTTCATGGTACCCCATTCTTCGCAAGGCGGCACCTCCGGCTCCGGAATTTGCACCTCACTGGCATCACCAAACATACTTACCTGAGACGAATTTTGGGATTCCTGATACTTGCCGGCATACCGCAATACCTTTTCAAAGAACAACACCCCATCACCCACGTCGTGCATATATTGCGCCCGGTGGGTTTCAAAACTATCGAAACCTCCAGCCAAAACTAAGTTTTCAAAAGCCTTTTTATTGGCGGAACGCAAATCAATACGCTTCGCAAGATCAAAAATACTTCTGTATTTTCCATCGGCTCTGTGTTCAACAATGGTCGCTACGGCATTGCCACCAACTCCTTTGATCGCTCCCATTCCAAAGCGTATCGCTCCTTGATCGTTGACCGTAAACTTATAGAAGGATTCATTTACATCGGGTCCTAAAACTTCGAGCCCCATTCGCTTGCACTCCTCCATAAAGAATGTGACCTGCTTGATGTCACTCATATTATTACTGAGCACCGCAGCCATGTATTCAGCGGGATAATGTGCTTTTAAATAGGCAGTCTGGTAGGCGATCCACGCATAACAGGTTGAATGGGATTTGTTAAAGGCATAACTCGCAAAAGCCTCCCAGTCTTTCCATATTTTTTCCAGTTTTTCAACGTCATGACCCTTTTTTCCGGCCTGCTTGAGAAACTTCGGTTTCATTTTGTCCAATACCGCCTTTTGCTTCTTCCCCATGGCCTTCCGAAGTACGTCGGCTTCACCCTTGGTAAAATCGGCCAGTTTTTGGGACAAGAGCATCACTTGCTCCTGATAGACCGTAATTCCGTAGGTCTCATCCAGATATTCTTCCATGACGGGAAGGTCGTATTGGATCTCCTCATCGCCGTGTTTCCGTCGAATAAAACTGGGTATATATTCCATCGGCCCGGGGCGGTACAGGGCGTTCATGGCAATAAGATCGGCAAATACAGTAGGTTTCAGGTCTTTCATATGTTTCTGCATCCCGGCAGATTCATACTGAAAAATCCCCACGGTATCCCCTCGTTGAAACAATTCATAGGTCTTTTCGTCGTCCAGGGGAAACGCATCCGGATCCAACTCCACCCCGTGTTTGTGCTTCACGATTTTTACCGTGTCCTTGATCAGGGTCAATGTTTTTAAGCCCAGGAAGTCCATTTTTAACAAACCGGCACTTTCTACCACCGAGTTGTCAAACTGGGTCACATAAAGATCGGAATCCTTGGCGGTTGCAATAGGTACAAAATTGGTAATATCGTCTGGCGTGATAATGACGCCACAGGCATGGATTCCCGTATTTCGCACCGAACCTTCCAATACTCTGGCCTGATTGATCGTTTGTGCCTCGAGATCACTTCCTTCCGCTAAATTGAGTAATTCGTTGACCTTGGGTAATTCGTCACTTCGGAACCTGGTACGCAACATCTTCTCGTCCATGGCGAAGATCTTGCTCAGCTTGGTCATATTAGGAATCAACTTCGCAATACGATCAGCATCATTGAGGGGCAGATCCAACACCCGCGCCGTATCCCGAATAGACGACTTGGCAGCCATGGTTCCGTAGGTGATGATCTGTGCCACCTGATTGGAACCGTATTTTTCGATCACATAGTCCATGACCTTGCTGCGACCCTCATCGTCAAAGTCAATGTCAATATCGGGCATGCTCACACGATCCGGGTTCAAAAAACGCTCAAAAAGCAGATCGTAGTCAATAGGGTCGATATTGGTGATCCATAAACAATATGCGACTGCACTTCCGGCCGCAGATCCACGCCCCGGCCCCACCGAAACGCCCATTTTACGAGCCTCGGCTATAAAGTCCTGCACGATCAGAAAATATCCGGGATAACCGGTATTGGCGATTACTTCCAACTCAAAATCGAGGCGTTGCTGAATTTCTTCGGTAAGTTCGGGATAGCGTTTTTTGGCTCCTTCAAAGGCTAAATGTCTCAGATAGGCATTTTCCCCGCGTTTTCCTCCGTCCGCATCTTCTACCACCAAAAATTCGGGCGGTATCTCGAAATTAGGCAGCAAAACGTCCCTGGCAAGACTGAAGGGCTCAATCTTATCGATAATTTCAGAAATACTACTAATAGCCTCAGGCAGATCCTTAAAAAGGGATTTCATCTCTTCCTGCGACTTGAAATAATATTCCTGATTGGGCAATCCGTATCGATAACCACGGCCACGACCAATGGGAGTTGCCTGCTTTTCACCGTCTTTTACACAAAGTAAAATGTCGTGGGCATTCGCATTCTCCTTGTCGATATAATAGGTGTTGTTACAAGCGACCAATTTAATGTCATGCTTTTTCGAAAATTCAATGAGCACCGGATTCACCCGATTTTCGTCCTCCTGATTGTGACGCATGATCTCTATATAGAGGTCAGCTCCAAATTGGTCTTTCCACCACAGCAAGGCTTCTTCGGCCTGCTTTTCTCCTATATTCAGAATTTTGGCAGGTATTTCACCATACAAACCTCCCGTGAGGACAATGAGGTCGTCCTTATATTGTGCAATGAGCTTCTTGTCGATCCTTGGCACATAATAAAACCCCTGGGTATAGGCCAGGGAAGCCAATTTGGCCAGGTTATAATACCCTTGTTTGTTTTTAGCCAGGATGACAATTTGATACCCATTGTCCTTGTGCGATCGGTTGGTATGATCTTCACAAACAAAGAATTCGCAACCCACGATGGCCTTTAATTCCTTTGGAGGCGTTTCTCCTTCGGCTACCGCTATTGTGGCCAGAGATTTGTTATAGTCGTTGACCGCCCTGGTAAAATGAAAGGCTCCCATCATGTTTCCGCTGTCGGTAAGGGCGATCGCCGGCATATTATTTGCCACTGCGGCATCCACAAGGTCTTTGGTTGACGAAGTGGACTGAAGGATGGAGAATTGTGAATGATTATGTAAATGCGCAAACGAGGTTTCTTCAAGCGTTGCGATATTTTCCTGAATTTCTTCGGAAGAAATCTCAAGCGTTTCCACTTCGGCTTCCAACTCCTTGCGAATTTTATCGGAAGCCTTTTTGAGATTGATGTGTTTTAATCCAATGAGTGGAATGGTCTGCGGATTCGCTTTTGAAAACTTTTCAAAGTAATCCGGCTGTACGTCCAATTGCTCCTGAGAATAGCTCTTTCTGCGCACCAACTCAAAGAAGCAGCGCGAAGTAGCTTCAACGTCGGCAGTGGCGTTATGCGCTTCTTTAAAATTCTTATCAAATAAGAATTTGTGGAGTTCGGTAAGCGTAGGAAGTTTAAACTTCCCGCCACGCCCTCCAGGAAGTTGGCACAACAGGGCGGTGGTTTCGGTACAAGTATCCAAAACGGGCATATTGGCCATGGGGTTCTCCAAGTCCAATCGAAAGAGCTCGCACCCCATGATATTGATATCGAAGCCTACGTTCTGCCCCACAACAAATTTCGCCTTCCCCAAAGCCTTTACAAAGCGTGTGGACACCTCCGCCAACGGAAGCCCTTTTTGTTCTGCCAATGCCGTCGAAATTCCGTGGATGCGCTCACTGTCGTACGGAATGTCAAATCCTTCGGGCTGCACCAAATAATCTTCATGCTCGATCATATTTCCCATCGCATCGTGCAATTGCCAAGCAATTTGAATACAACGCGGCCAGTTATCGGTATCACTGATGGGCGCATTAAATCGCTTGGGAAGACCGGTGGTTTCGGTATCGAAAATTAGATACATGGGATCTGTTTCTAGGTGAATTGTGAATTAAGAGAGAAGTATTGTTACAAATTCTTCCGAAGTAAAAATACACAATCACAGCATTTTAAAGAACTAAAGTTTTGCACAATACACGCAGTTTATAAACAAAAAAGCCGAGTAAATTAAAACTCGGCTTTTTCTATCAGTTAAAAGGGGTATATCTAGTAATCGCCGCTGGCTCTACCCATAGTTATGATTTTACCTGCAGCTGTAATGTTGAAAAATATTAAGATCTTCCGCGTATCGGTGTTATTAAAGTTTACGGTAACCACCCCTCCGTCGTCAGCCTCTGTGGTTACACCATTAATGGTGTAAGAAGCAGAGAAACCGGGACTTGGTAAGATGTTGTTTCCGGACACCGAATTGACAGGCACTTGAATCCTTAAAGACTGGGACCCTTCTAATCCTTCGATTGTTATCGAAACTCCATCCTCATCCACAGTGACTACATTGGCCTCGAAAGGAACCCCATCGATATCGGCAGTAACAGTGCCTAAAGAAGGCAATCCTTCATCAACATTGCCGTCCAGAAAAGAAACCTCAAAAAAGAATCCTTTCTGAACCCGAAGGGGGACCGAATCAAATTCACTGCGCTTGGCTGTAAACCAGAAATTTCCAGTAAGCCAGCCACAGGAAATACATCGATCGGACAAAACGATCTCGCCTTCCCCGTAAGGTGCGGTGCTATATTCATCTCCGTCACTGTTCTCAAAGATAGCGGAGCTTGGTTGACCACCACCCAAACGATAGTTCCCTAATTGGGCTCTATTTAAATTTAAGGTAAGTTTTTGGTCTTGATTGATTCCTTGCAGGGTGAAGGATCCATCTTCGTTTTGCTGTCCACGCACATCATTCGCTCGAAAGAAAATACTGTCAATTTCGCCTTGAATAGCAGGGCTGTTATCCTCCAGGTTTTCGCAGCTAGAAAATGCGATCACCACTGCGAACAGTAATAAAATAACTCGTTTCATAATAGATTTGGGTATTATAGGTTGCAACAAATATAAAAGAAAAGTTTAATCTACCTCATTTTCATTCAATTTAATACTATCTTTGCGCACTTAAAAAAATTATAAATAGGGGTCGTGAACCCCAAAATTAATTAGTATGCCTGTAAAAATTAGACTACAAAGACACGGTAAAAAAGGAAAACCCTTTTACTGGATCGTAGCGGCCGATGGTCGTTCAAAAAGAGATGGTAAATATCTTGAAAAATTAGGAACCTATAATCCCAACGTAAATCCAGCAGAGATCCTCTTGGATATAGATGGTACTGTCACCTGGCTTCAAAACGGAGCGCAACCCACAGACACAGCCAGAGCTATCCTTTCTTATAAAGGTGCGATGCTGAAAAAACACCTTGCAGAAGGTGTTCGTAAAGGTGCGCTAACCGAGGAACAAGCCGAAGCAAAATTTAACACCTGGGTAGAAGAAAAAGCAAAGGCAGTTGACGCCAAACGCGGAAAACTAAGTGATGACAAGGCTAAAAAGCAATCGGAAGCTCTTGCCGCTGAAAAAGCAGTAAACGAAGCCCGTATAGCCGCCGCCGCAGTGGTTGAAGAATCTCCGGAAGCCGAAGTTGCCGAAGAAGCAACTACTGAAGCTGTAGAAACAACCACAGAGGATGCTCCGGGAGCAGTAGCCGAAGAGGCACCTGCAGCCGAAGAAGCAGTAACAGAAGAAGCACCTGCCACTCAAGAAGCTGTAGCAGAAGAAGCTCCTGCAGTTGAAGAAGCAGCAGCCGAAGAGGCTCCGGCAACCGAAGAAGTGGAAGCACCCGATGCCGAAGCGACCGAGGAAGCAGCAAAAGAAGAGGAGTAACACTTTTACGATATGCAAAAGAAGGATTGTTTCTTCGTGGGCAAAATCGTTAAAAAATACAGTTTTAAGGGAGAACTACTGGTCAAACTAGATACAGACGACCCCGAACAATTTTTAAAAATGGAATCGGTTTTTGTTGAAAAACACAAAAATTTGATTCCATTTTTTATTGAAAGACTATCCCTGCACAAATCATCGCTTTTGCGAGTTAAATTTGAGGAAGTTACTAGTGAGAGCGACGCTAATGCCCTTTTGGGCTCCCAACTGTACCTGCCTCTGGACCTGCTCCCAAAATTAAGTGGAAATAAATTTTACTATCACGAAATTATTGGTTTTAAGGCCGAAGACGTCACTTTTGGCACCATTGGTACCATTACCGGCGTTAACGACAGCACTGCCCAACACCTTTTCGAGATTGATCACAACGGAAATGAAGTGCTTATTCCCATCAATGACGAAATCATAAAAAAGGTCGATCGCATCGCGAAAACCATTCTTTTGGAAGCCCCGCAAGGGTTGATCGAACTTTATCTCTAATGTCAAAACCATTTGTATTCAAGCAATTCACGGTTGAGCAAGACCGCTGCGCGATGAAAATTGGTACCGATGGTGTCCTTTTGGGTGCCTGGGTGGGGTTGGAATCACAACCGCAACGTATTTTGGATATTGGAGCCGGCACCGGTATTATTGCCCTGCAATTGGCTCAAAAATCTTTAGCCCATACCATAGATGCCATCGAGATTGATGACGATGCCTTCGAACAATGCACCGAGAATTTCGAAGCGTCACCCTGGGGAGACCGCCTGTTTTGTTACCATGCCTCGGCGCAGGAATTTGCATCCGAGATAGACGAATCCTACGATCTCATTGTTTCCAATCCCCCTTTTTATTCTGAAGATTTTAAAACTGAAGACCCAACTCGGGACCAGGCGCGGTTTAACGATGCTCTTCCTTTTCAACATCTTTTGGTATGCGCCGTACATTTACTTTCGGAAGAAGGGATCTTTGCGGTGATTCTTCCGAAGAAGGAAGAAGGCGCATTTATTTCTTTAGCGGAAGAATTACAGCTGTTCCCCAAGCGTATCTGCAGGGTTCGTGGCACCTATACTTCCGAAGAAAAGAGAAGTTTGATGGAATTTAGCTTTCAGAAAAAAGAAATCAGTCACGAAACCCTTACCATCGAGACATCCCGGCATGAGTATACAGAAGAATATATCGAGCTGGTCAAGGACTTTTATGTGAAAATGTGATCTAATAGCTGCGAAGCATGGGTCGCGTTAAGCAGGTAGGGCCTCCGCCTCCTTTTACGCTAATATGTTCCCCCCGGTATACAATCACTTCACAGCCTGCCTTCAATAGCGCGCTTTGCGTTTTAGGATTCCCTTCCACCATCAAACACTTTTTTGGGGCAAGGGCGAGTACATTGCAGCCCATCGAATCGAATTCGTCATCGGGAACCTCCACAAAGGCAAAACCGAGATCCTTGAGTTGGTTTCGAAATTGAATGGGCATCAAGGGAGAATAGATCACCGCGAGATCTCTGGCTACCGGACTCAGGATCGACATGAGGTGAAAGACATCCGTAGGCCCCCGATAATGAGGTAGCTCTGCCACAATAACGGTTATGCCAAGAGGTTCCAGCATATTTTTTAACTGTAAGATGCCTTCCCGATTGGTTCGATAGGAATGTCCCACGGCCAGGGTTTTTTCATCCAACCAGGCCACATCACCTCCTTCCAGGGTGCCAGGAGCCTTGATTTCGCCTAAAATCGGGATATTTAGGGCGTTGTACGCCTGTTTCTGTGCTTCGGGTTCGTACATCCTGCCTTTTTTCCCCATGCGGCAGAGAATCATCCCAAAATCGGTCGCGATGGACGCATCCCGGCAATAGATGGAATCGATCCCGGTTTTTGCATGCAGTGGAAAATGGTGTACTTCCGTCCCGGCTTCCCGCAGGCTACTTTCAAAAACCCGATATTCTTCGGTGGCTATGGAATAATCGGGTTGAGACATATAATTCAACTCTTGCCATTGCGCTCGCAGATGTTCGTTGGATATAAAGGCTTGTGAAACCGGTTTTATAAAAACAGAACGCATTTTTAAATATTCAGACTGGTGTGTTTGTTTCATCTATTTTTTTCTTTGGTGCCATTTCATGAGAACATACAACGGTACGCCAAACAACAATAATAAGAACCCGTAAAACACGGTATCACTCCCCGATCCATAGATAGCCCAGATGGAGTATGAAAAGCCCAAAAAGGCCAGTGTCATCGTGGCAAATTTATTTTTTAAGTGGAATTTCTTCTCGATGCTAACCAAGGCATAGGAAGCCGCGGTAAACAGATATGGGATGAGGCAGCAGAGGGTGGTTAGCAACACCATAAATTCGAATTGCTTTACAAGGCCTTCGGTATAATTCATCAATAGAATCAAGGAGGAAAGCACACTTCCAATGATCAATCCAACCAGGGGAACACCTTTTTTGTTTTCCTTGCTGAATATTTTAGGAAACAACGCGTCTCTGGCCGATGCCATAGGGATTTGTCCCATGATCAAGATCCAGCCATTCAAGGCTCCTATGGCCGCGATAGCCGCTCCGGCCGCAACAAAATAACCCGCAAAATCGCCTCCCATGAGTTGAGCTGCCTCGGCAAAAGGTGCCGGGGAATCCACAAAAACATGCATGGGCAACACGCCAAATAGCACCACGGTACCCAGAATATAAACAAGCGTGGAAATGAGCGTTCCCAGCAGGGTTGCTTTCGGAATTGTCTTTTCGGGATTTTCGACATTGGCCGCAGGAATAGTTGCACATTCCAGGCCAAGAAAAGCAAATAAGGTAAGCGTCGCAACAGCCGAAAGGGATGTAAATGTACTTTCGTCGGTTTCGTTGAACGAAGGAAAGTTATCCAGATCGAAATAGAAAGCGCCAACGATGATCACAAAGAATAACGGCAAAAGTTTGAGGACAGTCGTGACCAACTGTATTTTCCCCGACTCTTTTATACCCAGCGAATTGATCCAGGTAAATAGCCAAATGAATCCTAATCCGAGACCAATGGAATACACCGGTGTATCCTTGAGTTCCGGGAAAAAGAAGCTTAGAGCACTCACAATGGCAATGGCAATGGCTCCATTGGTGATCCAAATGGAAATCCAATAGCCCCAGGCCACCAAAAATCCAATAAAATCGCCAAAACCGGCTCTGGCGTATGTATAGGGACCCCCACTTTTACTGACGATCATTTTACTGAAATTACTGAAAATCTTAGCCAAAACCAATGCTCCGGCTGCGGTGAAAATCCATCCCAGCAAACTAATACTTCCGTAGGATGCCAGGGCTGCAGGTAACACAAAGATCCCCGAGCCTATCATATTACCTACGACGAGGGAAGTGGAGATAAGGAGTCCGATTTTTTGCGGCGTTTTAGCCATGTTTGTTGTGCTGTTAACGAATTACGTTTTTATTACCTAAATTTAGGGAATGTTAAATATACATTTATTAAGCCGATGAAGGATAGATTCCATATTCACCCTGATATTGCCAAAGCCGAAACGCTTCCGGCCTCTTTTTACCGAGATCAGACTGTTTTTGACGCGATCAAGGAAAAAGTCTTTCTGAAGTCGTGGCAATGGATAGGAGATGAGAATTTGGTAAAACTACCCCAGTCTGTATATCCTTTTGTGTTGCTGGATAGTTATTTGACCGAGCCCATGTTGCTTACCCGGGATAGCGATGATACGGTGACCTGCCTCAGCAATGTATGCACTCACCGTGGAAATTTGGTTGCGCTTAATCCGGGAAAGACAAAAAAACTGGTGTGTATGTATCACGGCAGGCGCTTCGATCTCTTAGGGAATTTTGAAAGCATGCCCGAGTTTGAAACCGCCGAAGATTTTCCCAGGCCCTGCGATAACCTGCATCGATTCCCGCTAGAAAAATGGGGCCCGTTACTGTTTGTTGGGCTGAATTCGGAGATCAATTTTAAGGGGGTCATCAATAAAATGAAAGAACGCGTTGGGTTTTTGCCGCTACACGAGTTTTCACTCAATGAAGTACTTTCCAAAGACTTTTTGGTGCATGCCCATTGGGCCTTGTATTGTGACAACTATCTGGAAGGATTTCACATTCCCTTTGTCCATGAAGATCTTAATAAGGCTCTGGACTACGGAAGTTACAAAACTGAAGTGTATGACTATTGCAGCGTACAGATAGGCTACACCAATGATGCTACCGAGATCTTTGATCTCCCGGATGGCCACCCGGATTTTGGCAGGAAAGTAGCAGCCTATTATTATTGGGTGTTCCCAAATATGATGTTTAATTTTTATCCCTGGGGACTGTCGGTCAATATCGTTAAACCCATCGACATCAACCGAACTAAGGTCTCCTTTATTTCCTATGTCTACGATCCTTCCAAATTGGAAAAAGGAGCTGGCAGTTCACTGGAAAAAGTGGAACGGGAAGACGAGTTCGTCGTGGAGAATGTTCAGAAAGGAGTAAATTCTTCCTTTTATAAAGCCGGTCGTTTTTCTCCCACACGTGAAAAAGGGGTACATCACTTTCACCGTTTGCTCTCCGAATTTCTGAATAAATAATTTCTCTTTTTACCAAATATTTTCTTTTATCGGAATGTGTTATTCGTCTGCAATAACTAAATTTGAACTCCAAAAACATTTATATGAAACCCGATCTATTCGAAGCGCCGGATTATTTCAATCTTGACGATTTACTCACCGAAGAACACAAACTAGTTCGCGATGCCGCCCGTGCATGGGTGAAGCGCGATGTATCTCCCATCATTGAGGAAGCTGCCCAAAATGCTGAGTTCCCAAAATCGATTATTCCAGGTTTGGCTGAGATTGGAGCATTTGGCCCTTATATTCCTGTGGAATACGGAGGTTCGGGGCTGGATCAAATTTCGTATGGTCTCATCATGCAGGAAATTGAGCGCGGTGATAGTGGTGTTCGCTCAACAGCTTCAGTGCAATCCTCATTGGTCATGTACCCTATCTGGAAATACGGAAATGAAGCACAACGTAACAAATACCTGCCCAAACTGGCTTCCGGCGAATGGATGGGCTCCTTTGGATTGACAGAACCCGATCATGGTAGCAATCCTGCCGGAATGGTTACTAATTTTAAGGACAAGGGCGATCATTATTTACTGAATGGCGCCAAAATGTGGATATCGAACTCTCCCTTTTGTGATGTAGCCGTTGTGTGGGCAAAAAATGAAGAGGGGCGCATTCACGGACTCATTGTAGAACGAGGGATGGAAGGTTTTAGCACCCCCGAAACACATAACAAATGGTCACTTCGAGCGAGTGCAACCGGTGAGTTGATATTTCAGGATGTGAAAGTGCCGAAAGAAAACCTATTGCCTAATAAATCCGGTTTGGGCGCTCCGTTGGGATGTTTGGATTCGGCTCGTTTTGGTATTGCCTGGGGAGCGATTGGAGCTGCCATGGACTGTTATGATACCGCCTTGCGTTATTCGAAAGAACGCATTCAGTTTGGAAAACCCATTGGTGGCTTCCAATTACAGCAAAAGAAATTGGCCGAAATGATCACCGAGATCACCAAGGCGCAATTACTGGCATTTCGTCTGGGACAATTGAAGAATGAAGATCGGGCTACCTCAGCTCAGATATCCATGGCGAAACGAAATAATGTCGATATGGCCATTAAAATCGCACGCGAAGCCAGACAAATGCTGGGTGGAATGGGCATTACCGGCGAATATCCGTATTATGCGCCATATGATGAATCTGGAGAGTGTCATTACCTATGAAGGAACTCATGATATTCATTTGCTGATTACAGGCATGGATGTTACCGGATTGAACGCCTTTAAATAACAAACGATACTATAATATCAAATGGCTCCCTCCGCTGATTTTCGTGATGGAGCCATTTTTTTTATAATCCATTTGTGCAGCAAGTCGCAAATTGTATCTTTAAGAAAATAATTTGAATGTCTTCACGCACCAGAATCTCCCGAGCATATAAAACCGCACCCCGGATCTCTTTTAACGATCCTTCAAAATTTATACTTTTCAGTGATTGTCATCGGGGTGATAATAGTTTTGCAGACGATTTTGCCAATAACCGAAATATTTATTTTCATGCGTTAAAGCACTATTTCAATGAAGGTTTTACCTATTGTGAATTGGTGATGGAGATGAACTTTGGGAGAATCTCGAATTCAAATCCATATTCGAAGCTCATAAAAATGTATATGAGTTGATGAGACAATTTTTTGCTGAAGAACAGACTGCATCGGCTCCTGGGAAATCATGACATGGTATATCGCAACACCCGATATGTGGAGAAGCATTTATACACTTATTTTAACAAAGTAACCGGCAAAGATGATCCCTTGTTTCCGGGAATTAAGTTTTCCGAAGGTTTGGTCTTGGAACATGAAACCAGTGGGCAGGAGATATTTATGCTCCATGGCCATCAGGCCGATTGGATGAATTACAAGGGATGGAGGTTCAACCGGTTTATGGTACGAGCTTTATGGCGCCAATTACAGATCTTCGGAATAGGCGATCCCACCAGTCCGGCCAAGAATTACCGTGAACTCATTAAAGTGGAAAGGCGATGCAAACGCTGGATCGTAGAAAACAATAATCTGGTGACCATTACCGGGCATACCCATCGTCCGCGATTCCCGGAACCGCATGAAATTCCCTTTTTTAACGATGGAAGCTGTGTACATCCACGAAGTATTACCGGATTGGAAATTGAAAATGGGGCCATTTCGCTTATCAAATGGCAGATCGCCACCACCGAAGACGGGACGCTAAAAGTGATTCGGAAATTATTGGAAGGGCCTCAAAAGTTAATTAATTACATAACCCAATAGCCATAATTTTTTATACTTCGGGAACTTACTCAACCATCAAAACATCCCTATTGGCATCTTTTACGCTATATATCCGGTTTGTTTTCGCTTTTATCCTTCCAATATTGGGGAGGAGTTTCATCGGTGCGTTGTTCCCAGTACGCCGGTGTCACTTTATGACCGTCAAAAGTTCTTAGTTTGCGCTGATACACCCAAACGGTAGGGTTAAAGACCATATCGGTGACAGCAACGGTAAACAGTTGAGGATCTTCTTCAACTTTTTTAGCATCCTCCTGAATAACGACTTCAAATCCATTGTGTTCCAGTAATTTTTTCAGGAAATCTTTCCGTTCTTCTTCAACACCTTTTTCAACAAAGGTTACCCTTAC
Organism: uncultured Flavobacteriaceae bacterium; assembly: GCA_963807685.1. Lineage (GTDB taxonomy): Bacteria > Bacteroidota > Bacteroidia > Flavobacteriales > Flavobacteriaceae > Aureisphaera. The sequence continues at coordinate 65,297 of CAWECU010000017.1, forward strand.
ATCATCTATACTTCCAAACTTATGCATTCCACCCAGTGACATTTGGTTTTAATTTAAATTACTACTTATTTCAAATATAAACTCGTACAACGGACTATAAATCCCCAAAATTATAATTCCCAAAACCGTAATTAATAAGTCCCAACCTCATATATATTTTATTCTTGAAATATGGAATTGAATTTTCGCTTTTTCGCAAGAACATCGCTCTCACCACCAATAAATAGTAATACAATGAAATGGTGACATTGACAACTGCTATAAAAACAAGGAAATAATACCCTTCACTGGCGGCGGCGGTAAATAGGAAAAACTTGCCAAAGAAACCGGCGACCGGGGGAATTCCAGCCAAAGAGAAAAGGGCCAGCATCATCACCAAACTCAAGTTGGGATTTGTTCTATACAAACCTTCATAATCGCTCATTTTTTCTTTTCCGGTTTTAAGAGAAATTGCTTGTACTACACCAAAGGCGGCTAAATTTGAAAAAATATAAATGAGTGTAAAGTACACAATGGTTGCCGTTCCCAGTTGATTTCCTACGATTATTCCCAGCAAGATAAAACCTGCCTGAGCGATGGAAGAAAATGCTAAGAATCGTTTCATATTTTGTTGTCGCAATGCGAATAAATTTCCCACAAACATGGTTGCGATGGCTAATACATATACCATATTTTCCCAGATATGCATCAATGGTTTTAAAACGGTAAACAATAAAATCATTAATATAAAAACAGCCGCACCCTTGGAAATAACCGATAGATAGGAGGCAACACTAATGGGAGCCCCTTCATAGACATCGGCGGTCCAAAAATGAAATGGCACTAAAGATATTTTGAAAGCCAGTCCGGAGAAGAATAAAACGAATCCCAGAATGGTCAAGTGGGAAGTTGAAATTGTTTCGATTATTTCTGAAAAGTAAATAGATCCTGCAGTCGCATACAACATGGAAATACCAAAAAGAGCTACGCCCGAAGCCATGGCAGCCGACAAGATAAATTTTATTCCGGCCTCACTTGATTGTCTTTTACTAATTTCAAAAGCCGCCAGGGCAGCAACGGGGAGCGTAGATAATTCCAGCCCGAGGTAAAACATTAGAAAATCGCCCGAAGAAATCATAAAATACATTCCCAAAAGAGACGAAAACAGCAGTATAAAAAACTCGGCACCTCTATTCTGCTCTATAATTTTTTCCTGCAGCCAGTCGGCCGATTGAAGAAGCAAAACAAACACGCCTACGTTTAGGATGTTCTTAAAAAAGTGTATTAATTGATTTGTATGAAACATTCCGCCAAATAAGCTACCTGACTCCATCGCAAAAAATCCGGCTATGGTTTGGATCCCAAATAATAAAATCGCCAAATGCACTATGCTACTTTTTTTATTTTTCGGAATGGCAATTTCGGCTACAACTAACAACACAATAATTAGTAGCAGTAATATTTCGTTCCGCATCAATAAATAGTTACTAAAATCCATTTCAGTGATCTATTTTAATTTATAATAACCCCTCAATAAAAGGTTGTAAACTTTCCAAAATCATATTGCTGAGCCATAAAGGCAAAACTCCAATCCCTACAATTGGAATTAACAACAATAAAATCCCGGTTCTTTCATACCAAGTCACTTTCTCCAAAGACAAAAACTTATTTTCCTTGACGGGTCCCATTAGCATTATTCCCACCACGCGTAAAATGTACACGGCGGTTACCACAATTGCAGAAACTGAGATGATCGTTGCCACTCTATAAAACATTTCATCGTGTTGGAAGGCTCCAACAAAAATGTTCATTTCGGCGACAAAACCGCTAAAGCCCGGCAATCCCAGCGAGGCTAATCCGGCGATTACATAAATCACCGAAATAAATGGGATTACTTTCAGTAATCCTCCTAGTTTCCTAACGTCTCTTGTATGTGTTCTTTCATAAATCATCCCAATCAGCGCGAAGAATAAAGGCAGTCATAAAGCCATGGGAAAGTGATTGTAAAATAGCTCCGTTCCAAGCCGTTTTATTCAGCATTAACAGTGCAAATAAAACCAACCCCAAATGGCTCACTGATGAATATGCATTGATGTATTTCAAATCGGTTTGCTTAATGGCTGCAAACGCCCCGTAAATAACCCCTATTGCCGATAATATGATAAAGAACCAAGACCAATGTAGCGCTCCTTCCGGCAACAAATACATAGCTACTCGAAAAACCCCATAACCACCTAATTTCATTAATACCCCGGCGTGCAGCATCGAAACTGCCGTAGGTGCGGAGGCATGACCATCGGGTGACCAGGTATGAAATGGAAACAAAGCTCCAATTACTGCAAAACCTATAAATGTTAATGGGAAAAATAATTTTTGTGCTTCGAGGGGAATATTTACACTGAGCGATTTCCAAAATATTAAATGTTAGAGGTCCGCCATCTGCATTGGAATTAAAATATATTCCTAAAATTCCAACCAATAAAACAGCCGAAGCACCCATTAACATTAAAGTTAATTTCATGGCGGAATACTCCTTTGGTCCCGATCCCCAAATACCAATGAGCAAATACATAGGTATCACGGCAATTTCAAAGAACAAGAACAGTGTGAATAAATCCAGGGAAATAAAGAATCCGTAAACTCCTGTCGAGAGAACTAATTAGGGATATAAAGAACTCCTTGGGTAGATCTTTCATTTTCCATGAAATGAAAACTCCTGCCAACACCACTATGGAGGTCAAAACTAATAGGGCGACTGAAATTCCATCAACACCAATGGCATAATGAATATTGAATTGCTTAAACCAGACTACGTCTTTGGTAAAAAGCATAATATCACTGCTTACCTGCTCTCTCCTTAAAATAGGCAAATACTAAGTTAATAGACATTCCAAATTGGATCAAGACTTCCTATCATATGAAACCAATCGAGCCTTTTCCAGTCCTTTTGTGAAAACCAAGACCAGAATGGTCAATATTGGAACGATAAGAAACAGCGTTAGAATATCCATTTTAATAATTTAGTTTGTCCATAAATAAATAAATACCAATCGCCAGTATAACTGCACCCGAAATAAATGCAAACGCATAATCCTGAACTCTTCCCGGATTGCATTCCTTTTATTTTTTCTGAAGTGATCACCGTTTTATTTCCAATGCCAACCATGGTTCCATCGACGTATTTTTTATCGAATTTTGCGATTGGAGCAGAAACTCTTTTAAACAATATCTTTTTGGTGACGAAGAGATAAATTTCGTCGAAGTAAAATTTATCGATATGCCCATTTATAAAAAAGGCCAAAAGAGCTTAGCAAATCTATCAGACAAGTTATTTTCTTTTTTATAAAATATCCATGCCAGTATTACTCCAATCAATCCAACGGCGGTTGCAATAGCAGCCAACGGATAATTCAGATGGGCTTCAAATCCAACTTTATCCGGACTAATAAATTCTGAAAAAGGAATAAATCCGACCACCGCACTCAAAATCGCCAGGAAGATCAATGGAAAAGTCATCGACATTGGAGACTCCTTCGGTTTATGTTCGTACACTTTATCTTTTCCCCAAAAGATTCCGAAGTAAATTCTGAAAATATAAAAGGCAGTCAAGCCGGCAACAAATACGCCGACAAAGTAGATGAGTTTATTATGTTCATAGGCGGCGACCAAAATTTCGTCTTTACTCCAAAATCCAGCAAAAGGAGGAACACCGGCTATGGCTAAAGCAGCTATCAGGAAAGTAATATGTGTAAGGGGCATATACTTTCGCAATCCGCCCATATCCTTTAAAAAGTTACTATGAACAGCGTGTATTATAGATCCTGCGCCTAAGAATAACAAGGCTTTGAACATGGCGTGTGTAAATAGATGAAACATCGAAGCCATATAACCAACACCGTCATGTCCATCATAACCTGAAACTCCTAGAGCCAGCATCATATATCCCAGCTGAGACATAGTAGAAAAGGCCAAAACACGTTTAATATCGGTTTGTGTAATGGCAATAATGGCAGCAAACAAAGCTGAAAATGCTCCGACATAGGCAACGATGTTTAGTGCAAATCCGTTTTCAACAAAATAATACATGGGGAATAGACGGGCCACAAGAAAAATACCAGCAACAACCATCGTTGCCGCATGAATTAATGCCGAAACCGGAGTAGGCCCTTCCATGGCATCGGGAAGCCAAATATGCAGGGGAAACATCGCCGATTTACCTGCGCCTCCAATAAATATTAAGATCAACGCCCAGGTTAGTACAGACAGTCCCATAAATGAAGTTGACGCCCAGTTTAAAATAGCAGATCCTTCAGGGTTATTTAAGGTTTCAAAATCATAGGTTCCCGTATAATATCCCATTATAAGAATTCCGATTAGAAATCCTAAATCTGCAAAGCGGGTTACAATAAATGCCTTTTTTGCAGCGGCAACCGCCGAAGTCTTGGTGTAGTAATAACCAATAAGTAGATAAGAAGAAACTCCAACTAGTTCCCAGAAAATATAAATCTGAAATAGATTTGTAGCCAGAACTAATCCATACATTGAAAAAGAGAATAATGACAGAAAGGCGAAAAACCTGGTGTAGCCGTGATCTCCTTTCATATAACCCCTACTATAGATATGCACCATTAAAGAAACAACCGAAACTACTATGAGCATCATAACGGATATTGGATCTATTAAAATTCCCATATCAATTTGCAGCGTATCTGTAAAGTTCATCCAAACCGTTTTAGAACAAAAGTTTGGTACACGCCGTCTACTTTCCCGCTTACAAAAAAGTACTGATAAGCGGCATTCAAGGACAAAATCGTCGATACTAATAACCCGAGCACTCCAATATAACCGGATATTCGCAGGTTTGATTTTTTGGTTAAAGATTCCTAGCAGTAAAAAGACTGCCAAAGGAATCAGAGGGATAATAAGTATATAATCAATATTCATAATCCGAATTATTAATATTTCATGGTTTCAGTATCCTTAACTTCTACGGAACTGATTTGTCTGTAAATATTAATTATTATAGAAACCGCCAGAGCTGTTTCCGCAGCTGTGACGGCAATGATAAAAATTGCGAATATTACTCCTTGCAGCATCTCGGGATATAAGTATTTGTTGATAACAACAAAATTCATGACGGAAGCATTCATTACTAATTCGATCGATATTAAAACGGAGATGAGATTTTTACGGGTAATAAATCCATAAATACCAATAAAAAACAAAATGGACGTTACCGTAAGAATTTCGTATATGCTAATGCCTTCAATCATATATTCTTTTTCATTTTCACTGTTAAGTTTATTTCCTTTGGCAATTACAATAGCTCCTATCATTACCGCTAATAAGAGAATACTCATCACTTCAAATGGCAATATAAATCCGCCTTCTTTATAGCTTAAAAGTCTAGTCCCAATATCAGCTGTTGTAGTCGTAATCTGGTTTTCAACCACAAAAAACTCATGCGAATAAATTGTAAAAAGAAAAACAGTCAGCCCTAATACACAGGCAAGGCCGTTATTAATTGTTTCAACAATTTTGCAACCTCCAGTTCCATTTCTATATGATGAACCAGCAAGACTGAAAAAATAATCAAGACAATGATTCCGCCTGCATAAACGGTAAGCTGAATTGCCGCCAGAAAATTATAATCAATCAAAAAATAAATACCGGCTATTCCGCAAAGCACAAACAACAAATAAATTACCGACCGAAGCATTTTACGACTGCTCACTGAAGCAATTGCAAAAACAATTATAATTAAGGCTATGATATAGAATATTATTCTTTCCATTTATTTAATCTTCGATTCCTGCTTTAACTTTTGATCCCGGTTTATTCAAAACACGTGTCAGGTTCGTTCTGTCATATACTGAATTTTCAAAATTTTGACCCCATATAATGGCGTCTGTGGGGCAAACATCGATACACAAACCGCACATAGTGCAGATGCTTAAATGATAAACAAACTTGTCTATCTTCTTTTTCTTTTTACCTGTTTCTTCAACGATTCCCCGATCCCAAATGATTTCAATGGATCCATTAGGACAGGCAATTTCACATTTCTGGCAACCGGTACAGGTATGTTCATTATTGCTCATCATGAGGCATAATAACTTCTCCTCTAAAACGATCGAACATTTTTAAAGTGGCTCTATTATCGGGATACTGTTGTGTTATTGCTCCTTTTCTGGAACGCAGAAAATACTTCCCTGTAACACTCATGCCGGTGAGCAATGTTTTTATTCCGTTGTATATGTTAGAAAAATAGCTCATCTCTATTTAAAACTGTAATTATTAAATTTTGCCATACTAAAAATGCCATGACCACAATGTTCACCAAATTAATTGGTAGTAAATATTTCCACTCTAACGTTAAGAAGTTGATCCATTCTCAATCTTGGAAATGTCCATCTAAACCACATCATAAGGAACACCAAAACGAATGCCTTCAGTAAAAACCAAATAACGCCCAGCCAGGGGATGGACTCGGTGATTCCAAAAGGCGATAGCCAGGCTCCAAAAAATACGGTTGTTGCGATTGACAGCTATTAAAAACATATTGATAAATTCGGCCAGAAAGAAATAGGCGAACTTCATTCCTGAATATTCGGTGTGAAACCCTGCTCCTAACTCAGATTCGGCTTCAGCCATATCAAAGGGTGCGCGATTGGTTTCGGCAGTACCGGCAATCATGTAGATCATAAAGGCGATTACCGCAGGTATATGTCCCTGAACAATAAGCCACCCATTTTTTTGAACCTCAACAATTTCAGAAAGCTGCAAGCGAACCAGTAATTAATATCATGGTTAATAGTGAAAGTCCGATGGAGAGTTCATAGCTAATGGTCTGCACACCGCTTCGCATGGCTCCAATCAAAGCAAACTTATTGTTACTGCTCCATCCAGCCAATAAAATTCCAATGACTCCTATGGATGAAACAGCAATTAAAAAGAAGATTCCAATATTAATATCAAAGGCCTGAAAATCCTGAGAAAAAGGAATGACGGCCAAGGCCATTAAGGCTGCGATAATCACAAAATAGGGCGCCAGATTGTATAAAAACTTATCAGCCTTTACGGTTCCTGTCAATTCTTTTGAAACCAATTTCAAGGCATCGGCCATGGTTTGCAAAAGACCTTGAAATCCTACTCTATTCGGGCCAATTCGCAGTTGAAACCAAGCCGCTACTCTTCTTTCCAAGAGAACTAAAAACAAGCCTGCAACGGCAAAAACACCCAAATATACAATGGCAATCAGTACCATTTCTACAATACTGCGCAGTGGCTTCAGGCATTATACCGAAGAGCCAATCGTGTATTGTTTTAGTAATGCTTAATGCAGTATTCATCTTATATTGCTTTATCGGTCAATATCGGGAATCACAAGATCCAAGGTTGCCATTGTAGCAACTAAATCTCCTATTTTACCTCCAACTGAAATATGATTTAATAATGATAAATTCGAAAAGCCCGGTGACCTAAATTTAAGTCTGTAAGGATTCTTAGTTCCTGTACTAATTATATAGACACCTAATTCTCCTCTGGCAGTTTCTACTTTTTGGTAAAATTCACCCTTGGGTAATTTTATTACGGCATTGGTTGTTACTCTGGTGTTCGCCTTCAGGAATAGCATCGATTAACTGTTCTATAATTGATAAAGATTCCCACAGTTCCTGTATTCTAACCAGGTAACGAGCATAGGTGTCTCCTTCAGTTCTTAAGGCCTCGTTAAAAGTCACCTTATCCAAAGCACTATAAGGATGGTGTTTTCTAACATCACACGAATAACCCGACGCTCGTCCAACCGGTCCTGATGCTCCAAATGAAATGGCATCTTCTTTCGATAAAATCCCAACGCCAATGGTTCGCTTTTGGAAAATAATATTGTTGGTTAACAACCGGTCATATTCGGGGATTTTAGTTTTGAAATGAGCAACAAAGTCTTTAACTCGTTTTACAAAATTTGGATGAATATCAAACATCAATCCTCCCGGAACATTATAATTCATAGTTAATCGGGCACCGCAGGTCTCTTCAAAAATATCATTGATCATTTCCCGGTCTCTAAAACCATAAAAATAAGTGGTTAGTGCTCCTACATCCATTCCCATGACTCCCCACCAAAGACAATGCGAAGAAATTCTAGTGAGCTCCCCTATAATTGTTCTAATTACTTTTACACGATCGGGAACCTCGATCTGCAAGGCATTTTCGACCGCCAGACAGACGGCTTCATTATTAATATTGGAAGACAGATAATCCATTCTGTCTGTTAGATGAACTATTTGCTGATAACTATCCCGTTCACACATTTTTTCAATAGAACGATGGATATAACCGAGATCCGGCTCGACTTTTTTAATAATTTCCCCATCGATCGTAAGTAAAAGACGCAAAACACCATGGGTCGCAGGGTGCTGTGGCCCCATATTAATAAAGTACTCCTCGGTTTTAAAACTTGAATCTTTTATAGAGGTTTCCATTATTCCTTTATTTAAGCACCATATTTATCTCATCCACGTAATCTTTTCGCAGCGGAAAACCAACCCATTCATCGGTCAAAAAAAGTCTCTTTAGATTGGGATGATTATTAAATTTAATTCCGAAGAAGTCAAAAACTTCACGTTCATGAAATTCGGCTGTTGCCCATATATCGTATACTGTATCAAATTCCGGATTCTCTCTATCCTCAGTTTTCACTTTTACTACAATACTATGTCTGTGTGTTGTTGATTCCAGATGGTACACAACTCCAAGTTCTGTTTCCCAATCAACACCGGATAGGCAAAACAAATAATCGAACTTTGTTTCCTCGTTACTTTTTAATTGGGCCATTAAACTATGAAGTTGATTCGGTGGAACTGAAATGTTCAGAAATTGTGAGCCTTCCTCGGAAAATTCTAAAAGGCTTTTATTGATTACTTCTGAAGGTTCTTTATTTTCTTCTGAAGGTTCTTCGGAATTTAAAACTTCAGCAACTTCTGAAGCTTTATCTGCTTCCGGATTTGGAAACCAGCTACCTATTAAAATTTGTAAAGCCTCATTTGTCATCATTTTCCAATTTATAAGCCCTCGTCGAAACCATCGATTGGATTCTTTTTGTGCTTCATACTTTCCGTTCGTATCTTGTCCTGAAGCATCAGCATGCCTTCCAAAAGGGCTTCAGGTCTGGGCGGACACCCTGGAACATATACATCGACAGGAATCACGTGATCAGCTCCTTTTACCACCGAATAGGTATTATAAAAAAAAGGCCCGCCTGAAATGGCACAAGCACCCATCGCAATAACATATTTGGGCTCGGCCATTTGATCGTAAAGTCTTCGTAAAACAGGAGCCATTTTATTGACTATGGTCCCCGCGATAATAATTAAATCTGCTTGTCGTGGAGAGGGTCTGGCAACTTCAAAGCCAAATCTTGAATAATCGTGTCGTGCGGCGCCAGTTTGCATCATCTCTATAGCGCAACAACTTGTCCCAAAATAAAGGGACCAAAGTGAATTTGCTCTACCCCAATTTATAATTTTATCAAGAGAAGTAACAATAACATTTGCCCCATTTCCAGCCGGAATTACCTTCCCTGGAAAATCGTCTGGAATTTTATTTGGTTGTCCAGTGAACCCGTTTGTAGTGTCTATTCCCATCTCAAGGCTCCTTTCTTCCACGCATAAACTAATCCTAATCCCAAAATAAAAAGAAAGATAAGGATTTCAATAAAGCCCACTGCAGCGAAATCCTTAAACACCACGGCCCAGGGAACTAAAAATGCAACCTCAACATCAAATATTAAAAACAGGATTGCAAACAAATAGTACCCAACTTTAAATTGAACCCAGGTAGGACCCTTGGTCACCATCCCGCTTTCGTAAGGTTCTCTCTTCTGAGGATTGTCTGATTTATGCGAAATTAAGTTTGACAAAAAATTAGCTCCGGCAACCAGAACAATTCCGGCGATTAGAAATACGATGATTGCTTCTGAGCCCATTTATGTGCTTTGTTATTTAACTTCGTAAATATCGCCTGAAAAAAACAGATCGTCTGATTTTCGTAAAATTTGAATCCGATTTAACTTTTTCTGTTTGTCGTTTTTCTCTTTCTTCAAAAGTTATATCCTCATAACTTCTAATAATTCCGGTGACTAAGGGATATTTTGATCGCACCAACATTTGATGCAACGTAGGATCTTCATCCTTGGCATCATGCACCAGGAGATCTTCTTGAGTTATCCCGTTTTCGCCTATTGTCACTACTTCAAGTTTTAGACGATTCAAAATCAATCCTTTGTTTCGCTCTTTTCCGAAGATCATGGGCTTACCATGTTCCACAAATAGTTGTTTATCTTCTCGAACCTTTTTATCGGTAACTTCAGCATAACAACCATCGTTAAAAATTGGACAATTTTGCAGTACTTCGATCAACGACGTCCCTTTAAATTTTTCAGAATCAATAAATATCTGTGTCATTTCTTTTGGTGTATTTCCACCAATTCTTGCAAAGAAACGCGCCTGTGCCCCAATCGCCAATTCCCCTGGAGAAAAAGGAGGTTGTGTATTTCCATAAGGAGAGGACTTTGTTTTTTGACCTATTAATGATGTAGGTGAAAATTGACCCTTCGTCAATCCATAAATCTCATTATTGAACAGGACGATATTTAAATTGATATTTCTTCGCAATACATGAATAAAGTGGTTTCCACCAATCGCCATTGAATCTCCATCACCCGTAATCACCCAAACACTTAATTTGGGGTTTGCCAATTTTACGCCTGTCGCTATGGCTGGTGCTCTCCCATGAATCCCATGCATTCCATAGGTATCCATATAGTAGGGGAAGCGTGAAGAACAGCCTATGCCGGAGATAAAAACTACATCTTCTTTTTTAACTCCCATTTCCGGAAGTGCTTTTTGCATAGATCGTAAAATAACATAGTCGTCACAACCCGGGCACCATCTAACTTCCTGATCACTTTCAAAATCTTTATAGGTATATTTTTTTTCAGCTGTTGTTTCCATCTTAATTTAATAGTTGTTTGAATTTTTCCATTAATTCGGTATTTCCAAATGGTAATCCTTGTATTTTATTGAACTGAGATAAGTTCAATCCGTCAAAATTCATTTTTAAAACCTTACTAAACTGTCCGGAATTCAATTCACAAACCACAATTTTTTTGAATTGTTTTAAAATGGTCTTCTGTATTTTTCGGTAATGGATTTATATAATTGAAATGAGCATAACCAATATTTTTATATCCTTCTTCGTTCATATGTTTTACGGCTGAGTGCAAAGAACCATAGGTACCGCCCCATCCAACAACCAATAAATCTCCGCTTATCTGCAAATTCAGTTTTTAAGTCGGGAATATAATTTTGAACCCGTTTTATCTTTTCAGCCCTGATTTTGGTCATATATTCATGATTTTCCGGTACATAGGAAACATTTCCACTTACACGATCCTTTTCCAACCCTCCAACCCGATGTTCTAAACCTTCAGTTCCAGGAATTGGCCATCTACGCGCCAGCGTGTTTTCATCTCTATCGTAGGGATGCCAATTTTCATCTGCCTTTTTAATGATATTATGTTTTATTTCAGGCATATCATTAACCGATTTAATTTTCCAAGGCGCAGAGCCATTAGCAATATATCCATCTGTCATCAGGATAACCGGCGTCATATGCTCCAGGCTAAGTTTTGCAGCTTCAAAGGCCATATCAAAACAGTTGGCAGGTGTACTTGCTGCAATGACAATAACGGGGCTTTCACCATTTCTTCCGTACAACGCTTGTAATAAATCAGATTGCTCTGTCTTTGTAGGCAAGCCGGTAGAAGGGCCACCACGTTGCACGTTGACCACTACCAACGGCAGTTCGATCATCATTGCAAGACCTAAGGCCTCGCCTTTTAAAGCCAATCCGGGCCCTGACGTTGTAGTAATGGCCAAATCACCCGCAAAGGAAGCTCCAATAGCCGAGCTTATTCCGGCAATTTCATCTTCAGCCTGTAGTGATTTCACTCCAAAATGCCTGTGTTTTACCAATTCGTGCAGAATATCGGAGGCAGGTGTGATGGGATAAGATCCTAAAAATAATTCCAAACCGGATTTTTCGGCGGCAGCCAGGAAACCCCAGGCTGTTGCCATATTACCCATGATAATTCTATAGGTTCCCGGCACCATTTTAGCCGGTGAAATGGTGTATGCATTCGGAATTAGTTCAAGAGTTTCAGCAAAATAATACCCAGTACTTAATACCTTGGTGTTTGCCTCTATTATATTTGGTTCGGATTTAAACTTTTTATTAAAAAATTCGATGGTATGACTTGTGGAGCGATCATACATCCAGTATACCATTCCTAAAGCAAACATATTCTTGGTTCTGGTAATACTTTTGTTATCCAAACCCTGAATATCTTTTAAAGCTTCTTTCGTAAGAGATGTCATTGCGACTTCAATAACCCGATAATTTGCAAGACTTCCATCTTCCAGGGGATTTGATTCATAATGGGCTTTTTCCAGATTTTTACTTGTAAATGCATCTGTATCCACAATAATGGTATGTCCCGGTTTTACAGCATGTAAATTAGTTTTCAATCCAGCAGGATTCATCGCCACCAATAGATCGACTTCATCACCAGGAGTACTAATCTCGACGCTCCCGATATGAACTTGATATCCCGAAACTCCATACAAACTACCTTGGGGAGCTCTAATTTCGGCAGGATAATTTGGAAAGGTGGCAATATCATTGCCAAACATTGCTGAAGTATCTGAAAATTGAGATCCTGTTAGTTGCATCCCATCTCCGGAATCACCTACAAACCTAATAATTACTGCTTCCAGCACTTCCGCTTCGTGATTTTTTTTAATTGAACTCATAGCTAATAATAAATTGAATGAATCTGTCAAGCCGAGTAGCACTTGATAGTTTACTCGATAAAAATCAAATATAGTTTCACTTTTGGCTTTCAAATATGACTTTTATCACATTTAAAATGTAAAATGAAATCTAAATTTACACCGAGTTAATTACTTAAAATTTATTGAATTATGGCAATTATAATAACTGACGAGTGCATAAACTGTGATGCTTGTGTTGCAGAGTGCCCAAATAATGCGATTTATGAACCTGATCAAGAATGGGCATATTCCGATGAAACCTCGTTAAGTGGTATGGTGGCACTTGCCTAATGGTAAGGAAGTAGATGCCGATGCCGAAAATGAACCCGTATCAGATGAATTTTACTTTATAGTACCGGATAAATGTACGGAGTGTAAAGGATTTCACGATGAACCACAATGTGCCTCAGTATGTCCGGTAGATTGTTGTGTACCCGACGAAAACCACGTTGAAACCGAAGAGTTTCTGCTACAAAAGAAAGTCTGGATTCATGGAGAATAAAGACATAGTAAGTGAATAAGTCGTCTTATTCTTTACAAATACATCAAAAATCACTCTGAATCAATTCTTTAAGAGTGATTTTTTCTTTATGAAATCCTTATAACTGATATGTGTCATAAGTTTTTCCAATTTCTCTTTCTAATTTCACGTCACTTATAAATACTGTATTGGTTATAAAAGCTAAGTATCATGGAAAAAGAATTCGAAAAGCTCATTTGCGATGCGAATGAAGCCGTTGCCAGAGTAGCTCATAAAACTAACGAAGTTTGTGCTATTTATCCCATCACACCCGCTTCACCCATGGGTGAACATGTAGACGTTTTTAGCGCAAACGGAGAACAAAATATTTGGAAAAACATCCCAAGGATCGTTGAAATGCAAAGTGAGGGGGGAGCCGCCGGGGCCGTTCATGGATCGTTGCAGGCCGGAGCATTAACAACAACTTTTACTGCGTCACAGGGATTATTATTAATGATTCCGAATATGTATAAAATTGCCGGTGAATTACTACCTACAGTTATACATGTTGCCGCACGTACCATTGCAACCCATGCACTATCGATTTTCGGGGATCATTCTGATGTAATGGCCACCCGAGCCACGGGCTTTGCAATGCTTTTTGGTGGTTCTGTACAGGAGGCACATGACTTTGCTCTAATTTCTCAAGTCGCAACTTTAAACTCCAGAATACCTTTCTTAAATATTTTTGATGGCTTCAGAACCTCACATGAAATTTCAAAAATCGATGGGATTCCAGATTCAGTAATAAAAGCAATGATGCCTGAAGAAAAAATCATGGATCATAAAAATAGATCTTTAGATCCCGATCACCCTGTGATAAGAGGAACATCTCAAAATCCGGATGTATTCTTTCAGGCAAGAGAGGCCGCAAATTTATACTATCAAAAAGTACCTGAGATTGTCCAACAAACAATGGATGACTTTTACGATCATACTGGGCGCAGGTATAATTTATTCTATTATATAGGTCATCCTGAAGCAGAAAAAGTATTAATTATTATGGGTTCAGGCCAGGGACCGGTTATGGAAGCCGTAGATACCATGGTGAAAAATGGAGAAAAAGTAGGTGCCATAATTGTCAGGTTATTTAGACCGTTTTCTATTAGTCATTTCGTCGAATCTTTACCAAAATCGGTTAAAAAGGTTGCCGTTCTTGACAGAACGAAAGAACCCGGAAGTATTGGTGAACCTCTGTACTTAGATGTAGTTTCAGCTTTCATGGAAAGTAATAGACCGATGCCAAAAATATTAGGTGGTCGTTATGGTTTGTCTTCAAAAGAATTTGATCCTGCTATGGTAAAAGCAGTATTCGATGAATTGGACAAGGAAAATCCGAAAAATCACTTTACTGTTGGTATCAATGATGATGTTTCGCATACAAGTTTGAAAATTGGAGAACGACTTACACACTGTAAAAACGACCTTTAATTGTATGTTCTATGGTCTAGGATCTGATGGAACCGTTGGAGCCAACAAGAACTCCATAAAAATTATTGGAGAAACGACCGATAATTATGTACAGGGTTATTTTGTATATGATTCTAAAAAAGCAGGCGCGCAAACCGTTTCACATCTTCGTTTTGGTCCGAAACCAATCTATTCTACTTATTTAATTCATAAGGCAGACTTTATTGCCTGCCATCAATTCAATTTTATTGAGAAATACGACATCTTAAAAAACATAAAAAAAGGGGGTACCTTCTTATTGAATTCTCCTTTTTCTAATGAAGAGATTTGGGATAAACTCCCTCGAAAAATGCAGGAGGAAATTATTGAAAACGACATTGAATTTTATGTGATTGATGCTTCTGAAGTTGCTCTAAAAGCAAAACTAGGTAAAAGAACAAATACCGTTTTACAAACTTGTTTTTTCGCCATTTCAGGTGTATTACCAAAGGATGAAGCGATTCAAAAAATTAAAAGTGCTATTGTAAAATCGTATAGCCATAAAGGAGATGATGTAGTTCAAATGAACTTTGATGCGGTGGACACTTCTTTGGAAAATCTTCAGAAGGTCAATTATCCGAAACAAATTACAAATGATCGAGAATTAAAACCAATGATGACGGGTGCCAACGACCCTTTCGTAAAAGATATTTTAGGAAAGATATTAGCTGGTCGAGGTGATGAACTTCCCGTAAGTGCCTTCCCTGTTGATGGAACTTTCCCAACTGGAACAACACAATATGAGAAGCGTGGAATTGCAGATTTCATTCCAGTGTGGGATGATGAACATCTATGTACACAGTGTAATAAATGTATTGCTATTTGTCCGCATGCTGCCATTAGAGCAAAAGTTGTTCCTAATTCCGACTTATTAAATGCACCACATAGCTTAAAAAAAGTGCCTGCAATTGGCAGGCCATTTAACAAGGAATCCGAATCTTATCTACTCCAAGTTTCACCCCAAGATTGTACAGGTTGCGACCTTTGCGTGGCCGTATGTCCGGCGATAAGCAAAGAAATTCCAGACTTTAAGTCCATTAATATGACGAAAAAACTGGATGTTGAAGCTGACGAAAATATGAATTGGGATTATTTTGTCAATTTACCCGATTATGACCGGACCGCCTTACAAATAACCAATGTCAAAGGCTCGCAGTTTTTGGAACCATTGTTTGAGTTTTCGGGAGCTTGTTCAGGTTGTGGTGAAACCCCTTATATTAAGTTATTAACACAGCTTTATGGCGATAGTATTTTAATTGCAAACGCGACGGGATGCTCTTCTATCTATGGCGGAAATTTACCAACAACGCCGTACAAGAAAAATGAATTTGGAAGAGGGCCTGCCTGGGCAAATTCGTTATTTGAAGATAATGCCGAATTTGGTCTGGGTATGAAACTGGCACTTTCAAAAAAACAGGAAATTGCTATTGGTTTATTAAAGAAGTTGGAATTACTTGTAGGAAGCGAGATTGTTGAAGCTATTCTGGACAACCCGGAAGAAACAGAAACACAAAAAGCTGCCAAAATAGCTGATATAAAAACGCTCAAACAAACTTTAAAAACCATTGATATTGACGATGATGCCGTTAAATTGAATCAGCTTACTCAATATCTCAGAAAGAAAGCTGTTTGGATTCTTGGTGGCGACGGCTGGGCCTATGACATTGGTTATGGCGGTGTTGACCATGTTTTAGCCTCTGGTGAGGATGTAAATATTATGGTCCTGGATACTGAAGTTTATTCCAATACCGGAGGGCAAACTTCGAAGGCAACACCCTTAGGAGCAAGTGCCAAATTCTCAGTTTCAGGAAAAAGAACGAGTAAAAAAAGTTTGGCCCTACAAGCTATTTCTTATGAAAATGTTTACGTTGCTCAAGTGGCAATTGGAGCTAAAGATTTACAAACTTTAAAAGCTATTGAAGAAGCAGCCGCTTATCCCGGACCATCCATCATTATTGCATATTCGCATTGTGGAGAACATGGTTACGATTTAAAAGATGGTGCCCTTCAGCAAGGAAAAGCCGTTGCCTCTGGTTATTGGCCGCTCTTTAGATTTGATCCTTCGAAACCAAAAGGCAAGAAATTTAAGTTGGATTCAAAAGAGCCAAGTTTGCCGCTTAGTGAATTTATGTACAATGAAACTCGTTTCACAAGGGTGGTTAAAGACAATGCTGAACTAGGTGCTGCATTACTAAAGCAAGCGCAGGAAGAAGTTGAAAACAAATGGGAACGACTGGAACTTTATAGAAAAATGTAATTCGTTGTAATCATTCTCACCCAATTATTTCTGAAATTCCAAGTGCAATTCGGTTTCAAAAATTGCACTTGGAATTTCAGGTTTAAGCAATATTTAAATATTGTAGCTAGTTTAGAGACTTTCCTAAGACAAGAGAAAATTATTAGTTCCGTTAGATTTCTCGCAGCCTAAAAGAATGGCACTTACGCTCGTATTAAAAAAACTGCAGGAGAGAGGTATTCAGGCATCCGGAGCCAATTCGACTTTTAAGCCTTGCAGTTCGGTTTTTAGGTGAATCTGACACCCTAAGCGACTATTTCCTTTTACGTTAAAGGCTTCAGCAAGCATTGCATTTTCATCATCGCTACTTTCCGGAAGTGGATGTTCACTCAAGACATAACACTGACAGGAAGCACACATGACCATTCCACCGCAAATACCAATAGTTCCATCTTTTGCTAGTTCATACGACTTAACAACTTCCATGATATTCATGTTCATGTCGGTAGGAACAACTACTTCATGAGCATTTCCCGAGCGATCAATTATTGTGATTTTAATATCTTCCATATTCATTTTTGGGAAAAACCTAGTCGATCGATTTCACAACCGACTTGGGCGCTTCTTTTATGCTGCCATCAAATCCTTGTACTCCACCAACAGTAGTGTATTTCATTACATATCGTTTATCAGGGAAAATGCGCTGATAGGCGCTTTGGCACATCAGGGTAGCCTCGTGGAAGCCACATAAGATCAATTTTAGCTTTCCGGGATAGGTGTTTACATCACCTATAGCATAGATTCCTGGAATATTGGTTTGATAGTCCAGCGCATTGTCCACTTTGATAGCGTTTTTTTCGATTTCCAGTCCCCAATCGGCTATGGGCCCGAGTTTTGGTGCCAGTCCGAATAGCGGTATAAAGTGATCACATGGCTTTTCAACAATTCCTTCCGAAGTAGTAATAGAAACTCCTTCCACACGCGTACTTCCAATGATACCGGTGACTTCGGCCGGAGTGATCAATTCGATCTTTCCTAAATTTTTCAATTCCTGAACTTTCTCTACACTATCCAAAGCCCCTCTGAATTCATTTCTTCGATGGACCAATATTACTTTGGAGGCGATATCAGTTAAAAAAATACTCCAATCTAGGGCGCTGTCGCCTCCTCCGGAAACAACTACCTCCTTATCCTTGTAGATTTCGGGATTTCTAATCATATACTCCACGCCATGACCTTCATAGCTCGCCAATCCTTTGATGGGCGGTTTTCTGGGTTCAAAACTCCCCAATCCTCCGGCGATAGCCACAATAGGGGCCTGGTGTTTGGTTCCTTTATTGGTGGTTACCACAAAGGTTCCATCATCCAATGTATCTATAGTCTCGGCTCGTTCCCCCAAAGTAAATCCCGGTTGAAACGGTTCTATCTGTTTTAAGAGATTGTCTACCAATTCACCGGCAAGGATCTCGGGAAAAGCCGGAATGTCGTAAATGGGTTTTTTGGGATATATCTCCGAACATTGACCGCCGGCCTGGGGCAGCGCATCAATGAGGTGGCATCTCAGTTTCAGTAATCCGGCTTCAAAAACAGCAAAAAGACCCGTAGGTCCCGCACCAATAATAAGAATGTCTGTTTTTATCATGTATACAATCGAATTAAAAAGAGCTAATTTATGTTGTTTTGATTTTTTTTTTACTTATTACGATTATCATGCCTCCACATTTATCACTTCTACTATTTGCGGAGCATGTTTCTTAATAGTCATTTCAACACCACTTTTGAGTGTCATCTGATTCACACTACAACCCACGCAGGCCCCTTGCAACTGAACCCGTGCGATTTTGTTGTCATCGATAGAAAGCAAGAAAATATCTCCTCCATCACTTTGCAGGAACGGACGAATCTCATCCAACGCTGCTTCTACTCTTATGATTAGTTCTTTTTGAGTCATTTTACTTTTTTACGGCACTGCATCCTGCCATGGTGGTAATTTTAATTACTTCGGTAGGAGGAAGATCATTATTGCGCCTCACGGTTTCTTCAACCACTCTTTTGGTTACGGCTTCAAAGGCTTCTTCGGTTGGGGTTGCAGTTTGCAATGCCGCCGGATGGCCCGCATCACCCGCTTCCCGAATACTTTGCACTAACGGAATCTCCCCTAAAAAGGGAACCTCCAAATCTTCGGCAAGGTTTCTGGCGCCCTCTTTTCCGAAGATATAATACTTAGATTCCGGTAATTCCTCTGGTGTGAAATACGCCATATTTTCCACGATTCCCAAAACGGGAACATCGATATTCTCTTGTTGGAACATGGCCACTCCCTTTCTCGCATCGGCTAAGGCCACGGTTTGAGGAGTGCTCACTATCACGGCACCAGTAATGGGTAACGATTGCATGATGCTCAAGTGTATGTCACCCGTCCCTGGAGGAAGATCCAGGAGCATAAAATCAAGTTCTCCCCAGTCAGCATCAAAGATCAATTGATTCAAGGCCTTAGAGGCCATGGGACCCCGCCAGATAACAGCCTGATTGGGTTTGGTAAAGAACCCGATAGAAAGGATTTTTACCCCATAATTTTCCACAGGCTTCATCTTGCTTTTACCATCCACAGCGACGGAAAGCGGCCGTTCATTGACCACATCAAACATAATGGGAATGGAGGGTCCGTAGATATCGGCATCCAGAATTCCCACTTTGAAACCCATTTTTGAAAGTGTCACGGCGAGGTTCGCAGTAACGGTAGATTTTCCAACACCCCCCTTACCCGAAGCCATCGCAATAATATTTTTGATTCCGGGGATGGGTTTCCCTTTGATGAGATTGGGGTTTTGAGGTTTGGCAGGTGCCTCCACCTGAATATTCACCTTTACCTGAGCTTCGGCAAATACCTGTTCTTTTATTACCTTGATTATATCTGCTTCGGCTCGCTTTTTTATATGCAGGGCGGGGGTGGTCATTTTAATATCAACAATCACCTCATCTGCGAAGGTAATCACGTTCTGTACGGCACCACTTTCTACCATATTCTTGCCTTCTCCGGCAAGCTAAATGGTTTCCAAAGCATTTAAAATGTCTTGTTTTTTGAGTTGCATCCTTTCTCTGGTAATTATTTAGATTGATTCTAAAGTACAAATATAAGTCTTAGACTTCGGAATTTAAAGCATGTTTATTGAAATGATTGATAGTCCCATAAATCGAATTTGTGGTGGGAGTGATGCGCAAATAAAAACCCATCGCAATGATTCACGATGGGTTTCCTATGCTTTTTACTGAAGCCTAATTCATATCTAAAGCGTCCACTTTGGCTTCTATCTTTTTTAGTTTTTCTGAAAGGTTTTCCAGCGATCTCAATTTGGATTCCATAAGCTGAATGCGTTCTTCCTGCAGCTCCAAAATACGCACCCATTCGTTACTTTTAAGTCCTACAGAAACGTTAATGAGGCTTTTTCCTTCTTCTTCGGAAGAGCTCCAGGCCTTTCCTATGACCCATTTCAGGTCCTTCAGCGCAATGTTCTGTGGTGCAATGGCCACAGCGAAACCGTCGTTATCCCCTGAAGCAACGATATAATCTCCTTTAGCTACCTTTCCCTTGACCAGAGCCGGAACCTGACCCATGAAGCCTACTTTTTCGAAGGCGTCGATTCGGTTTTCGTCTGGCATATTCCCTAATACGATGGGTGCCAAAGAAATGGTAAGCACATGGTCTGCATTTTGAGTATTTCTCGATATTTTGCCTCCTCTGATGCCCACAACTTCCCCTACCAGGAAGGATTCACCGGGGTTTTCTTTTTCCAGCCATTCGGCATAATCGGCTCCTTTTGAACCATAAACGATTCCCTGGTTTTGGGCCATTACACTGGTATTCGAAATATCGCTGGGCAGGTTGTTCATATCGGAAGCAGCGTCAAAGCTCTCAATACGACCCGCCATATAATTTCCTTGTCCATAAAAAGTAACGAAGTTGTTTCCCGAGCTCAATTCAGAATTATTAATACGTATGGCAATCCCATCGGCGCCAGCTCCCGCAGTATTTTCGAACAGGGCCACGTGGTCTCCATTGACGCTTCCGTCCCCGCTTACCACCAAATTCGGAAGATTGAGGTTGTTGTTTACTGTTAACATTCCGTCGATGAGTACGTCGTCGTCAAAGACAGCATTCTTCACCACCTGAAGGGTACCACTCAATACGGTTGGGTTCGCATTATTCACGCTGAGGGAGTTATTGATATCTGTCTTCCCGCCAACGGACAATGGACCAGTTAAAAGACTGATACTTCCGTTATCCACTTTAAAGTCGTCGTTCAAACTGGTAAGACCATTCACCACAAGGTTATCTCCTACCGTGGTTTTTCCTATTACGTCCAATTGAGCGCCAATGAAGCCTGCGCCCGCTACGGAAAGATCATCCCCGATAGCAGTAGGTCCTGCAATAGTAACAGCATCTGCAATAGTAGTGGCTCCGTCCACAGTAAGTAGCCCGCCCAGATCGGTTCTTCCGGCGACCGAGAGATCGTTGTTTAAATTGGAATTCAGAAAAACCGTTAGCCCTCTTCGTATATCCACATCTCCTTCGACCAATTGATCTCCTCCAATGGACGTATCGCCTTCTATGGACACAGTTCCACCAATGGTGGCATCATCGGCAAGGTTTAAGCTATTATTGATATCGGTAAAACCCCTCACATTTAAATCGCCGGAAAGGGTAGTGGTGCTTAACCTATTGACAAAAAAATTGTTGTTCAGAACGGTAATCCCCTCGACGATCAAATTCTGACCTACATCGACAGTGCTGGCGATAGTAGCGGTTCCTCCCACACTGAGATTTCCTGTAATATCCAGATTGTTATTGATCATGGTTTCCCCTTCGATCACAAAATCATCATTGAATGTTGCGGTACCGTCCACTTCAAGATCACCTGTTGCGATAATATCCCGGTGAAAGGCTTGTGGGGTAAATGTGAGTTTTTCGGCACTGAGTTGCACATAACTTCCGAGGTTATAAAAATCTATTTCGACCAAAAGATCTTTTGGCAGGCCTCTCCATAAGATTTCAGTAAAACGAAGTCCGTCTGTACGGATTCCCTCACCAATAAACAGATTCACCATTCCAAAGGTATCGGTGGTCACCGCATGTACCTCCTGATACTCAGTAAAACCATTCTCATTAATGATGGTAAAACGCAGGCTAATGTCGGTTTCCGGCAAAACGGTAGCATTCACATCAAAGCCCGGCAATTGTTGGGCATCCGGGTTCAGAATTACCGCCTGGTAACTTATGGCATCGGTTTGAGCATACCCCAGTGTGGATACGAATAAACAAACTAATATGTAACTAAGCTTTTTCATCTCAAAATATTTTTTAGTATCGGTAGTTTTTCTTTGGTTGTATTCTTTAGTTCTTTTATTGGTCCTTTTTCTTTAATTTGAAAATGAGGCCAATTCCGTAATCGTTTGAAATATAGGTTAGATCTGCCCCGCTTTCGTTATTATTTATTTGCGACCCTCGCCCGAATCTATACTGAAAAAAGACGGCAATGGTTTCAGAAACACTGTATTCGAAGGAGGCTGCACCTCTAATAAATACGAATGGTGTATTAAAATCCTGTTCATTGAGGATATCAAAAACCAGATTGTTCAAGGTTTGCGTTCCCTGCAACATCACTTCGGGGCCCACGGTTCCTTTCAGGTGAAAAGAAAAGGCTTTGATCTTGAAAATTTCAGCATCGATTCCTACATACAAACTCGCATAAGTAGTCTCCCAATCCAAATAGTTTCCGAAGGAATCGTTCCCAACAGCTCCATAACTATTGACACCTAATCCTCCAACAAAAAATATAGATTCGGTAAAGAGCTTTCCCCTGTATCCCACATCGATATAGCTGTGATTGGTAGATTGTAAATCGTTTAACTCATTGGACAAGGCATCCTTAAAATTGAATGTAGTGACAGACTTACCACCATCCAGATACAATTCCTGAGCTTGCACTGTGTACGCCAAAAAGACACAAAAAAGAAAAGAGATATAAGTTGATTTCATTGGATAGTTTTGCTAGTTTTTTATTAAACGTGTTGTGATATCTTCGCTCCCAACCCGGATGTTTAGAATATAAGTACCTGCTGCCAATTGGGACATATCTACTTGAAAAGATTGTGTGGGAGCCAGGGTCATTTTTAAAATGTCCCGACCCTGAATATCGTAAAGGATGCTCTGAATTTCACTGTCTATCGCAGTGCCAAAGGCTATGGTAACAAAACTGCCCACAGGGTTGGGGTAAATACTAGCCTCCAGGCCCGTTGCATCTATAGTTGAAGTCACTACTCGTATGGGTGGTTGCTGAAAGCCCTGACGCATGGTATAGATGTCATTGCCAATGGTGCCAATCACGCTTTGCTGGCCCACACTGGACGAAATATAATAGGTAGTTTCTCCCAATGTGATCTTCGAGCTACTACCGCTCATTCCCAAGGTAGAACGTTGCTCAAACTGCCCCAGCATGGTGGCGGTAAACGCACAAAATAAAATACAAATAATACGATTCATATAGGGTTGGTTGTTCATTCGCTTCGCAATATAAAACCAATCATTCAATTAAAAAACTTAGATGACAGATATAAACCTTAAAAATGAGGAACACAACACCTCCGTTTTAAAGCTCTTTCATTGGATCCCAGAACCTATTTTCAAAATCCTGGATCAAATTGTCACGTACGTCTACTCCTTCAGATTCGAGCAATTGCTGCATTAAGTGGGTACCGTCAAAATGGTGTTTCCCCGTAAGAAGTCCTTTTCGGTTCACGACTCTATGGGCCGGAATGTCCGGATATTTTCCCGCACCATTCATCGCCCATCCCACCATTCGGGCACTACCGGCCGCTCCAAGGTATTTTGCAATGGCTCCGTAGCTGGTAACCCGTCCATAAGGAATCACACGTGCCAATGCATACACTTTTTCAAAAAATCCTTTTTCCGCCGCCATTACATATTGTTGATGATCTTTATAAGTGTTATGACTGAAATTACGGCCGTAATACATCCTATTACATAGTTCATATTCACTTTGAACTTACGTTGCTCGTGTTTTTTTCTGAAGAATTGCACGTAAAACGACAACATCACAAAGGTTCCCATCCCTGAAGCTATAACAGCCGCAAAAATCCCGGGTTGCTCAAAGGTAAACCAGCCAAAGGAACTTAAAGTGACACTCAAGTATACCCAATACGGCAATGGCAAGAGGTTGAGAGCGGCGAGTAAAATTCCGTAGAAAAAACGATTCGTCTTGGAATGATTCATATCCTTCGGAATTTCCCTGCGGGTATCCTTAGCTATAAAAAAGAAGTAAATCGTGATGCAAATAAATATGCCCAGGCCTACTTCCTGTAGGATATCCACAATTTCATTATGTTTATCGAGATATCGGGCAAGTAAAAGAGCGATCCAGGTTTGCATACAAACCGTCACAGCAACCCCCGTGGAAAATAACAAGGCGGTCTTCCTTCCTTGTTTGATGCTTATTTTGGCCGCTGACATATTCAGCAATCCCGGCGGAATCACACCAACAAGTGCCGCCAAAAAGCCAATAGCAAAATTAAGAAGTACGGACATTCAGGTTAGTTTGGAATGTGAATATACAATTATTTAGCTCGCAAGCTAAATCGTATATATGTAATCTTCTTCCCCTGCTCGAGGTAACCATTTTCGTAATAAGTTTGAATAGCTGTGACCTCTTCGGGAGCACCCTCACTTCCATAAACATCGTGATGCGCGTATGCAATGTTTTCTCCCAATCCATGCAGTAAACCAAGGGTATAGCCATGCATAAACTCGCTATCGGTCTTTAAATGAATCACACCTTGAGGTTTGAGAATGTTTCGGTATTTATCGAGAAAACTTGCATTCGTAAGGCGATGTTTTGTGCGCTTGTATTTTATTTGAGGATCGGGGAAAGTAATCCATATTTCGTCGACCTCATTGGGTTCAAAACAAAGATCGATCAATTCAATTTGAGTGCGCAAAAATCCAACATTGGGCAATTTCTCCTCCAACGCTGTTTTGGCACCGCGCCAAAATCTGGCTCCTTTAATATCGACTCCTATGAAATTCTTTTGGGGGTATTTTTTTGCCAGACTCACCGCATATTCCCCCTTTCCACAACCCAATTCCAGGACAATGGCACCGTCATTTTTAAAAAATTCCTGTCGCCATTTTCCCTTGAGGTTAAAAATTCGGGTGGTCAAATCCTCTCGGGTAGGCTGCACCACATTGGCAAAAGTCTCGTTCTCATTAAAGCGTTTCAATTTATTCTTGCTTCCCACTCAATGTCCTTTTAATTGGTTTATTTGATGATTCGGTAAAATTAAGGAAATATTAATCTGAAGCTAGAATCCCTACCTTTGTTTTTCAATAAATTAAAACAATTCAATTGTAAATAGAACTTCTTGGCTCCTCATAAAACCATACTCGTTGCGCCTCTTAATTGGGGGCTGGGACACGCCACACGATGCATCCCCGTGATCCGGGCACTGTTGAGATATCAATATAAGGTGCTTATAGGAAGTGACGGGCCAGCACTGTTATTACTTAGGAAGGAATTTCCGGAGCTTCCCTTTGTCGAACTTCCGAAGTACCACATCAACTATCCTAAAAATGGGATATTCTTCAAAATGAAATTGTTGCAATCGCTTCCTCAAATTCGCAGCGCGATAGCTTCAGAAAAAAAAATCGTCAGGAAATTAGTGACAGATGGCCAGATAGACGGAATCATAAGCGACAACCGCCCGGGAGTTCGCGATAAAAGAGTGCCTTCGGTATATATCACACATCAACTCCATGTTCTGAGCGGGAATACTTCTTTTTTTAGCAGTAAAATGCACCGGCTAATCATTAAAAAATTTACCCAATGCTGGGTCCCGGATGTGAACCAATCGATCAATTTAAGCGGGAAGCTGGGCCATCCTAAAAAGTTGGATTTTCCCGTAACATACATAGGGCCCTTGAGCCGTATGGAGAAAAAAGACCTTCCCAATTCCTATGATGTTCTTGTGCTGCTTTCGGGACCTGAACCGCAGCGTACGCTCCTGGAAGTAAAACTTTTGGAGGTATTTTCAAATTCCGAAAAAAAGGTATTACTCGTACGCGGAGTAATGGAAGAAATGTCACAAACCTATGTCAAAGACCAAATTACCATCGTTAATTTTATGCAAAGTGAGGCGCTGGAACGAGCCATCAACCAATGCAAATGGGTGGTTTCTCGATCGGGGTATACTACCATTATGGATCTGGCTGCCATTGAAAAGGAGGCCTTTTTTATTCCAACTCCCGGTCAATACGAACAGAAATATCTGGCCAGACAGCTAAAAAACAAGGGGATCGTGCCCAGTTGCGTTCAGGATGAATTTACCCTAGAGAAGCTGGAAGAGATCAACCTATATTCGGGCTTGAAGGCTATAAAAAGCGAAGTAGACTATGCCAATTTATTTCGCCTTTTCGAGGGTAAATGAAAATTCAGATCCTATGCCAAATTGACTTTCCAAATAGATCTTTTCGTTATGGGCTTCGACCAGATGTTTCACGATAGCGAGGCCCAAACCACTTCCACCCTCTTTTCGGGAACCACTTTTATCGACCCTGTAAAAACGTTCAAACAATCTTGGGATCTTACCCTGCTCCACGCCTTCCCCATTGTCGGTTACACGGAGGATGACTTTATTCTGAATAAGATCTTCAATACTTACTTCGGTAGTACCATCATACTTACCGTATTTGATAGAGTTTTCGATAAGATTTATCAAGATCTGCCGAACTCGTTCCTGATCTGCATATACCATGATCTCATTCTTATAATCAATGTCAAAGGCCAGGGTAATATTTTTCTTGGCCGCCTTCATTTCAAGAAGGTCAAATGCATTTTGAACGGTCTCAACAATATTAAAATCCTCTTTTTTCAAAACCAGATCTCCCACTTCCAATCGGGTGATCATATCCAAATCGTTCACGATATAAATAAGTCGCTCCACCCCCTTACTGGCTCGTTGCAAATATTTTTTACGAACCGCTTTATCATTTATGGCACCATCCAAAAGGGTTAAAATATACCCCTGAACCGTAAACAAAGGTGTTTTCAATTCATGCGACACATTTCCCATAAATTCTTGTCGATAGTTTTCACGTACTTTTAGTGTTTCTATTTCGTGTTTGTTACTTTCTGCAAAACGCTCCACTTCCTTAGTGAGATCCTCCATATTGGTAGTGATCTGTTGTTTATCAAAGGTGCTGGCGTCCAAAAGTCGCACATTGTCATAGATCTTCTTTACTCTTTTGTAAATAAGCTTTTCCACACGGTATTGAATGATGTAAAAAGTAAAAACGAAGCAAACAACAAAAAACAGGACGAGGTACCAGAGACTAATTTCCTTGTGAAAGTAAAAAAAAACACTCAGGAAGAGTGTTAGGAACAGGGTGATCACCGTGGCGGTCAGCCCCGCAAATTTGTATGCTTTTCTAATTTTATTAGCCATCAAACCACAAACTTATAGCCCACGCCTTTGACCGTTTTAAAACTTTCATCGCCAATCTTTTCACGCAATTTTCGAATATGCACATCAATGGTCCTACCACCTACAACGACTTCATTTCCCCAAACACGATCCAGAATTTCATCTCTTTTAAAGACTTTCCCGGGCTTCGATGCTAACAAAGCTAACAATTCAAATTCTTTTCTGGGTAATATAATCTCTTCTTTTCCCTTTATTATTTTGTATTCTTCCCTATTGATGACCAAGTCTCCAGCATTGATGTTGTCTTGGCTCAAATCCTTCTTCTTAAATCTTCGGAGCAATGCCTTCACCTTACTCACCAATACCTTGGGTTTGATGGGTTTGGTGATATAGTCGTCTGCCCCTGCTTCAAACCCCGCCAATTGTGAATAATCCTCACCACGAGCTGTTAAGAAGGTGATCACTGTTTCTGAAAGTTCGGGGAGGGCCCTCATTTTTGCACAGGCTTCTATCCCGTCCATCTCGGGCATCATAACGTCCAATATGATCAAATTGGGTTTGTGTTTTTTTGCTTGAGAAATTGCCTTGAGTCCATTTTTTGCAGTAAAGATCTCATAGCCTTCAGCAGATAAATTATAGCCAATTATTTCCAGAATATCCGGCTCATCATCTACCAATAGTATCTTAATGTCCCTTTTTTTCATACTGTGTTTCTCTTGAGCGCCTAAATATACTGCATATTACATAGTTTGATGTTTGGGTCAACCTATAATAACGTTTACATAACATTGATGTAACAATTTATGGAATACTAGAACGTCCAAGGTATGCAAAAACTCATAATCATAAAAAGGTAATTGCTGCAGGGAAGGTGCTTCAAATATTGTCTATTTTTGAATATTCTTGCCGCCGCTATGGTTTTAGCCTGGAATTAAAGAACATGCTCGATAAACGTATTTTCAACATAGAATCGACCCAAAACTTTGAAATGCTCGCTCTGGAAGTCTTTCAATACCAGTATACCCATGAAGCTACCTACCGAAATTATTGTGAGTTGTTGCGAATTAACCCAAAATCGGTTCAAAATGTAAGCGACATTCCGTTTTTACCCATCGAGTTTTTCAAGCAGCGGGTAATACTTTCTTCGGAAAAAAAAGCAGCAATTTCCTTTCGCAGCAGCGGAACTACCGAAAGTGTATCCAGCCATCATCATATTGCAGATCTTGGACTTTACCTACAAAGTTTCCTCACTGCCTTTACCCACTTTTACGGCGAACCACACGAATATACGATTCTCGCCCTGCTACCCTCTTATCTCGAACAAGGGGAGTCGTCTCTGGTATATATGGTCGATCAATTGATCTCGGAAAGCAAAAGCCCCCACAGCGGATTCTTTTTGAACGATCGGGATGCGCTTGTTGAAAAACTGCGATTTCTGGAGGATCAAGACAAAAAAGTTCTTTTATTGGGAGTTTCTTATGCACTGCTGGATTTGATCGAAAAACAGAGTTTCCGACTTAAAAACACCATCATTATGGAAACCGGCGGTATGAAGGGCCGACGTAAAGAACTAATCAAAAAAGAGTTGCACCGCCGATTAAAACAAGGCTTTGGGGTCTCTACTATTCACAGTGAATACGGTATGACCGAACTCCTTTCTCAGGCGTATTCCCACGGAAATGGTATTTTTAAATGTCCCCCATGGATGAAGGTTTATACCCGCGACCCTGAGGATCCGTTGACATTGATCTCTGAAAAAACCGGAGGCCTCAATGTTATTGATCTCGCCAACCTATATTCCTGCTCCTTTATTGCCACACAGGATCTGGCGAAAATACATCCCGACCAAAGTTTCGAAATTTTAGGTAGATTTGACACCAGCGATATTCGCGGCTGTAATTTGATGGTTTTATAAATGAACACGACCCGAAAAAATAGCAATGGCTGTCTGTGGATTTTCCTTGTGGGACTCATGGCCTTTTTCGGGTGGATCTTTATGACCTTTTTTATCGATATCAACTCTTTTGTCGCCCTGGGAATCGCGGTGATCGTAGCTTCGATACTCATTACAAAATGGATAGGAAAACCTTCGATCGCTTCGCTCATTGTATATGGCGGGCTACTCGTTTTCTTGTTTTTAGGCCTGCAGTTCCTATCCAATTATTTACAGAATGACATCTCACCACTTTCCGAAGAAAAGAACTTTAAAAAAGAAGAAGGAGTGGATCTTTCGACCATTGTTGAGAACGAAGATACCGTTGCCGTCTATACCAGCCATCGTATCTGGCGGGATAACTACGGAAACAATTTTAAAGGAGATCTGGTGGTTCGGGAAAGGGATTATCGACGATTGAACCAAAACCACAACAACTGGACCTACAAACCATCATCGGGGCATTTTTGGGGAAACTTGTATGACTATCTGGATCGCACCAATACCTCCAGTCTGGATCTGGTGATGACCACTTTTCGGGAGATTCATAAGGAAAAGAGTCTCAATCAAATGGAATTTGCCGAAATGGTTGTGACCTGTATTCAGGACATCCCGTATTCTTTTATATTTCAGGAAGAGTGCCTGTCTGCAGAAAACTATGAGCCATCCATCCGCGATATTCTGGAAGCATGTCCCGAATGCTGCATGGGGAATGTCACCTACGGAATTCAAAACCAGATTTCTTTCCTTCAGAATTTAAAAGGAGACTGCGACACGCGAACAGTCATCATTTACTCCATCTTAAAGCATTTCAATTACGATGTGGCCATTTTAAATAGTGATTTTTACCGCCATTCCATCATAGGGATCAATCTTCCCACCTCCGGTATACATAAAAAACATTACGGGAAAAAATATGTGGTCTGGGAAACCACTGCTAAATACTATCAGGTTGGGAAGCTTCCAGGTAATTTTAATGACATCACCCATTGGAATGTGATACTCACCAGTAAATAGAACATTATGAACAAACAACTCTTTACCCTCGCACTTTTCGAAATTATTATTTCCATTGTGGTCTCGGTCGTTATCATTTACCTTTCGTACAGCCTTCTGCACAAGCTGTTTTTTAAGAAAATGGACCTCAAAGGAGGCAATACCGCCTTTACTGTGTTTACAGCGGGAATTGTGTTGTCCATCGGACTTATCTTAAGTGAGATCCTGCCCTCCATTACCAACATTGTGAGACTGTCAACCACCCAGACCGAAACAATCGACTATGGTACTATTGTTCAATATTCGGGCTTGTACCTGTTGATCGGATTTTTAGCTGCGGTCATTATCAACTTTTCGGTGTTTCTTCTCTTTTCCCTGCTTACCCGAGGGGTCAATGAGTTTGAGGCCATTAAGGAAAACAACGTTTCAGTCTCCATTTTAGTGGCAGTTACCCTATTGAGTATCACTCTTATCGTTAAAGAAAGTATCGCCCTGTTGATAAGCTCTTTGATCCCCTATCCCGAAGTATCAAATTTTTTATAAACAATTGTAAGGAAATTGATAAAATGCAGACTACTCCAATGTTATGAAAAGGGAACGTTAAGATCCCTCATAATTGGTTGGTTAGTTAGTTAGAAAACCCCGTGTTCTTGCATGGGGTTTTCTTATTCCCAGCTATGAAAGACCCGGTCTTACGAATCATCCCGTTGGGTTCATGTTACCCGAATAATGAAGTAATTTTTCTTTCCGCGCTGTAAGAGCACAAACTGTCCATTGATAAGATCTTCGGAAGAAATTCTATAAGAATCATCCACTTTTTCCTTGTTTACTGAAATGGAATTCTCCTTCAAAGCGCGACGGGCTTCCCCGTTGGACTTTAAAAATCCGGTTTGCTCGGCCAGGGCTGCAATGATGTCAAGGCCTCCCTTTATTTCCGAAGGAGAGACTTCAGCCTGCGGGACTCCGTCGAACACCTCCAAAAATGTAGCCGAATCCAATTCTTTCAGATCTGTGGAAGTCGATCTTCCGAATAGGATATGGGAAGCTTTTAAAGCCATTTCATAGGCTTCTTCGCCATGTGCTGTGATCGTTACTTCTTTGGCCAAACGTTTTTGCAATTGTCGTACGTGAGGTGCTTCGGTATGTTCCGTCACCAGAGCATCAATCGTTTCTCTATTCAAGAAAGTGAATATCTTAATATACTTTTCCGCGTCCTCATCACTGGTATTCAACCAATACTGATAGAATTTGTAAGGAGAAGTACGTTTGGAATCCAACCAAACATTGCCGCCTTCGCTCTTTCCAAATTTGCTGCCGTCGCTTTTCGTGATCAAAGGACAGGTGAGTGCATAGCCCTTCCCGCCTGCAATGCGACGGATCAATTCGGTTCCCGTGGTGATATTTCCCCACTGATCACTCCCACCCATTTGCAGGGTACAGTTGTTATTTTGAAACAGGTGCAAAAAGTCATATCCCTGCACCAATTGATAGGTGAACTCGGTAAATGACATCCCTTCCTGACCTTCTCCCGTAATCCTGTTTTTCACCGAATCCTTGGCCATCATATAGTTGATGGTGATATGCTTACCCACATCCCGAATAAAATCCAGGAAGCTAAACTTCTTCATCCAGTCGTAATTATTGACCATCACAGCCTCATTCTCGGCCCCCGAACTAAAATCCAAAAAGTGTGACAATTGATCCCGTACACATTCCTGATTGTGCCGAAGTGTTTTTTCATCCAGTAAATTACGCTCACTTGATTTTCCGGAAGGATCACCGATCATTCCCGTCGCACCACCCACCAGAGCCACCGGTTTGTGTCCGCTTCGCTGTAAGAACGCCAAAAGCATAATAGGAACCAGGTTTCCAATGTGTAAGGAATCTGCGGTTGGATCAAAACCAACATAGGCAGAACGCATCGTTTCCAGTAAGTGAGTTTCGGTATCGGGCATCACGTCGTGGATCATCCCTCGCCATTGTAGCTCTTCTATGAAATTTTTTGGCATCTGTGTCTAAATTTTGACAAACCTACAATTTATATTTTTTTCGTTTTATTTTCAGAACTATAAAACTGAAAAAAATATAGTGTTCGCTGCCGCGTCAAAAATATAAATTCTAATCGTAAAAGGAAAGGTTCCAGAGCTTTGCCTCTCATACGGTTATTCCAAAAAAAGCCTACTTTTACCTCATGATATTGGTCACAGGAGGAACGGGTTTGGTTGGGGCACACTTGCTGTATGCCCTGCTTCAAAAGCACAACAGCGTGCGTGCCACCCATCGGGCATCCAGTGATCTGCAAGCCGTAAAAAAAGTGTTTTCCCTGTATACGGAGGAAGC
The DNA here is from genome assembly GCA_963807685.1 of uncultured Flavobacteriaceae bacterium. GTDB lineage: Bacteria > Bacteroidota > Bacteroidia > Flavobacteriales > Flavobacteriaceae > Aureisphaera. Next base: position 98,140 of record CAWECU010000017.1, read on the forward strand.
CGAGTCCCTGTTTCAAAAAATTGAATGGGTGGAAGCCAATATCACCCAAATCCCTGCGTTAACGGCTGCCTTTAAAGACATCACCACCGTATACCACTGTGCCGCATATATAAGTTTCAATCCCAAAAATTATTACAAGCTAAAGAAAGCCAATATAGAAGGCACGGCCAATGTAGTGAACCAATGCCTGGCGAATTCTATCGAAAAGTTGTGCTATGTGAGTTCCATCGCCACCCTCGGCAAGACGCTCAATGGTTCCCCGATAACCGAGGAAACCGATTGGAATCCGGAAGAAAAGAACAGTGTGTACGCCATCACTAAGTTTGGCGCTGAAATGGAAGTCTGGAGGGGCATTCAGGAGGGTCTTGACACCATTATCGTCAATCCGGGTGTGATTTTGGGAGAAGGTTTTTGGAGCTCGGGAAGTGGTACGATAATCAAGCGGGCCGCCAAAGGGAGGACCTATTACACCCTCGGGCGAGGTGGTTTTGTAGATGTACAAGATGTAGTACGGGCTATGATCCAACTCATGGAGGGAGCATGGACAAACCAGCGTTACATTCTGGTATCAGAAAATATGTTTTACAAGGATCTATTCCAGAGTATGGCAGGCTATTTCGGAAATAAACCGCCAGTGAAGGCAATTGGCAAAGGCACCTTATTGTTTTTAAGTAGATTGGATGCCCTGCTTAGTTTTTTATTCCCAAGAAAACGGAAACTTTTAAAATCGATGGTGGATTCCCTCTACCGTACCCCATTGTTTGATTCCTCTAAAATAAAGCGGGAACTGGATTTTCAATTCATCCCTATCGAGGAAACTCTGGAACGGGTGGTTAAGAATTATTCGTCTATGTCTTCTACCGGTTCCAATAATTGACCTGAATCGGGTTTTTCAAACGTAGTGGGAACTTTATTCTCCGAATTTTTTTTATTCGCTTTGTCCGGCCCCATCAAACTATCGATCCGCGTTTTTTTGAGCAGAAGTATTTTTTCAACCTCGGCAATAATTCCCGTATAAAGGTCAAGATTGGACGCATAATAGGCGTTGCTTTCGGCAAAATTAAGACTATCTACACCGTGTTTGGCATACAAAATGGAGTCCAATTGTACCCCTTTGGCTCGCAGGATACGATTATTCACGCTTTTACTGCGACTAGCATTACTGATATAGGCATCGGCCAATATTTGCACCATTTTTTCCTTCGGAAGTAAATTTTTCGGGGGTTCGGGGCGTTTCACATCCTGACATCCGGCCAGGAGCAGCAACACAGGTATGATTATTTTTAAAACCGTATTCATTCCCTGTTAAAATTAAGGCGTTCTCCTCGGGAACGGTTCGGGAATTTTAAATGTTCGTAGGCCACTACCCCATTGACCAGAGTATGGGTAACTCGCGATTTAAAGCTGGTCCCCTCAAACGGTGACCACCCGCATTTGTAAAGGATATTTTCACTGTTGACAGTCCAGGGAGCATTCAGGTCCACCAGCACCAGATCTGCTTTATACCCCTTCCGAATGTAGCCTCGATCTTTTATTTGAAACAAAATGGCCGGATTATGAGCGGTTTTCTCTACGATCTTTTCCAGCGAGATCACGTCCCTGTGGTGCATTTCCAATAAGGCCACCAAGGCATGCTGCACCAAAGGACCACCTGAAGGTGCTTTGGTATACACATTATTCTTCTCCTCGAGGGTATGAGGGGCGTGATCTGTTGCGATTACATCAATGCGGTCATTGAGCAGAGCTTTCCACAGCCCATCTTTATCCTTTTGTGTTTTCACCGCTGGATTCCACTTTATTTTAGTGCCTTTTTCAGCATAGTCTTCATCGGTGAACCAGAGATGATGAATACAAACTTCGGCGGTGATTTTCTTTTCGGCCAGGTTTTTCTTTTTACTGAAAAGATGTGTCTCCTTTTCAGTAGAAAGGTGAAAAACATGAAGTCTGGCGCCGGTTTTCTTGGCCAATGCAATCGCTCTGGAAGAAGAAATATAACAGGCTTCTTCACTGCGAATCACGGGGTGGTAACTTACCGGAATATCGTCGCCATATTCGCTATGATACTTTTCAAGATTTGATTTGATAGTCGCTTCATCTTCACAATGTGCCGAAATGAGCAGGTCGGTTTTACTGAAAATCTCCTCCAGCACCTTGGGGTCGTCCACCAGCATATTTCCGGTGGAAGAGCCTAAAAATAGTTTGAGTCCGGCCACTTTGGTTTTGTCCACTTTTAATATTTCTTCCAAATTGTCATTGGTTCCACCAAACATAAAAGAATAGTTCGCCCATGAAGTTTCGGCAGCTCGGCTGAACTTATCTTCCAGCAGGTCGATCGTGGTCGCCTGAGGCACGGTGTTTGGCATTTCAATAAACGAAGTAATTCCACCGGCGACGGCTGCTTTCGATTCGGTTTCAATGGTGGCCTTGTGCGTGAGGCCAGGTTCCCGGAAATGCACCTGATCATCGATCATTCCCGGAAGTAAATAACAGCCGTCCGCATCTATGATTTTGGTATCGCCAGATTTCGCACTAATACTACCACCCACTTCAGCAATTCGGTCGCCTTCAATCATGACGTCTCCCTTGATAATCTTCCCTTCGTTAACTATTTGTGCGTTCTTTATTAGGATGGTTTTCATATATTTTTTTTATTAAATAGGCTCCTGCATTTCATGGAAATCACTCCAAAAATTGCTTCCGAAATAATCCCGGAACTCATTTTGGATTCCCCCAGGGTTCGGTCTGTAAATACAACCGGGACTTCAACGATCTTAAATTTATGAAGATGGGCCTTAAATTTCATCTCAATTTGGAACGCATATCCCACAAACCGGATCTTGTCAAGATTTATTTTTTCCAAAACACGGCGACGGTAACATACGAAGCCGGCTGTTGTATCATGAATTCTCATACGGGTGATGAACCGCACATACTTTGATGCTACCCAGGACAACAATACCCTGCTCATGGGCCAATTCACTACATTCACCCCGGTTTTATATCGAGAACCAATGGCAAGGTCATAACCTTCCCTGGCACAGGCATCATGAAGTTTTAAAAGATCGTTGGGATCGTGTGAGAAGTCGGCATCCATTTCAAAAATAAACTCATATGATCGCGCCAGCGCCCATTTAAATCCGTGGATATAAGCCGTTCCCAGACCCAATTTCCCTTCTCGTTCCTGCAGGAAAAGCCTGTTGGGAAACTCAGGCATCAATTCCTTTACTTTGATTGCTGTGAGGTCTGGAGAGCGGTCATCAACGATTAAAACATGAAACGAAGGCTCCAATGCTAAAACGGCTCGCAGCAATTTTTCTATATTTTCAATTTCGTTATAGGTTGGTATGACCACGATGGCTCCCGTCATCTGTTTATTTTTTGGCAAAAGTACCTCCTTTTTTGAAAACAGGAACTCATTTAATGGAAGTCTTAGCAAAACTTTACAACTTCATGGGCATTGGATTTTAGCCAGGTTCAACCCTGTCTCCTTTGATTTTTCGTTACTTTTATCCCTTCGGAAAAACAGGCTTTGGACTATACACTACGGAATATAGAGAATTGGGATTGGGTGACGCTACTATTGGTTGGAACATTCACCATACTGGCTGTTACCCGATATTTATACCCAAGGCGATTCTGGGAATTTTTACTGCTGCCTCTTTCCGATAAGTATTTTAAACTTCAGGGGAAAGGCTATGAGATCAATCATCCCTTCAACGTGTTGTTATTTGGAGTACAGTTGATTTCTTTTTCATTGTTTGCTTATTTTGTCGTGAATTACTTCTATCCATCTGTTCCGAAGGAAAATCCCTGGCTATTTGTTCAAATCATCACCGGGTTGGCAGTTTTTATATTGGCCAAGTACTTTTCAGAAAAAATCATCGCTCATATTTTCAATATTGAAGGTATTATAAATGAATATTTATATGAAAAATTGAATTATGCGAGTATTATATCGCTCTTCGTATTGGTGGTAAACATTTTATTTTTCTTTGCTTTTAAACCATCGGAGACCCTTTTATTAGCCTTCACAATTGGGCTGGCGGTGGTATACTTTATCTCATTAATATCATGTTTTAAAAGAAATTGGAGCATTATTTTAAGAGATTTCTCTTATTTTATTTTGTATCTTTGCGCACTTGAAATTGCACCTTACATCATATTATACCATTTGTGGGGATGAATAGGGTAATGTAAAAGTAGTTGTTATGAAAGTGAAAACTATTTTAGTATCTCAACCAGAACCTAAAATCGAAAATTCTCCTTATTTTGATTTGGTTGACAGACAAAAGGTGAAAATAGATTTTAGACCATTCATTCATGTTGAGGGCGTTTCGAGTAAAGAGGTACGAACCCAAAAAGTGGATCTCACTCAGTCTCGGCAATTATCTTGACTAGTAGAAACTCGGTCGATCATTTTTTCAGAATTGCGGAAGAATTGCGTTTCAAAGTACCTGATTCTATGAAGTACTTTTGCCTGAGTGAAGCGGTAGCCTTTTATCTTCAGAAATATGTGGTGTATCGCAAAAGTAAAATTTATGTAGGAAAAAGAACGTTCACTGAGCTTTCTCCCTTGATCAAAAAGTACAAGACCGAAAAGTTTTTATTACCCACTTCCGATAAATTGAAGCCTGAAGTACCGGCAGTACTGAACGATCTGGGCGTTTCCTGGAAACAAGCCACCTTTTACCGAACCGTCGTGAGCGATCTGTCCGATCTACGAGATGTCTATTACGATATTCTGGTATTCTTTAGCCCCAGTGGAATTCAATCCTTATTGGAGAATTTCCCCAACTTCAAGCAAAATGACACTCGTATTGCCGTGTTTGGGAACACTACGGTAAAGGCAGCGGCAGATAACGGCTTGCGTGTCGATATACAGGCTCCCACCCCGGAAACTCCTTCCATGTCCATGGCACTGGAGAAATATATTAAAGAAGTGAACGGAAAAAGATAGTTTGATCTCCTACCATCACACACAAAAACGCCTCCTAAATTTAGGAGGCGTTTTTGTTTAGATTATTTCCGAAATAGGCTTACACCAAAGGCCCTCCGGCCATAATTTCTTCATTCGCGAATTCCTCAAATTTCTTGAAGTTTTCCTTAAATGAATTGGCCAATTTATGTGCCGTCTTGTAATAGCCTTCGTCGTTATTCCAGGTGCTTCTTGGGCTCAAAACTTCGGTTGGGACATTAGGGCAGGTTCTGGGCTGATGCACACCAAAGATGGAATGAATGTGGTAGTTGTCCTTATTGGCTGCTTCAAGAGATCCATCCATGGCCGCAGTGATCATCGCTCTGGTGTAACGTAATTTCATACGGGTTCCTACGCCATAAGGGCCACCGGTCCATCCGGTGTTAACCAGCCAAACATGTACCCCGGCTTCCTGCATCTTCGCACTTAGCATTTCTGCATACTTCGTTGGATGTAAGGGCATAAATGGTGCTCCAAAACAAGCAGAAAAACTTGGTAAGGGCTCATCAATACCTTCTTCGGTCCCGGCCACCTTAGCTGTATAACCGCTAATAAAATGGTATGCCGCCTGGCCAGGGGTCAATTTTGAAATAGGAGGTAACACCCCAAAGGCATCGGCCGTTAAAAAGAATATATTTTTAGGATTGTGCCCAATGGAAGGCACCTGAATATTGTCAATGTGATAGATGGGATAACTCACTCGAGTATTTTGAGTGATGGACACGTCACCGAAATCCACCTCGCCGTTCTCATCCATGATCACGTTTTCCAAAATAGCTTCAGGCCTGATGGCGCGATAAATATCGGGCTCGTTTTCTTCGGAAAGGTTAATTACCTTGGCGTAGCATCCTCCTTCAAAGTTAAAAATGGTATTTTCGGCAGTCCACCCGTGTTCGTCATCACCGATCAATTTTCGATCAGGATCGGCAGATAGCGTAGTTTTTCCCGTACCCGATAAACCGAAGAATATTGCGGTATCGCCATCTTCACCAACGTTTGCAGAACAATGCATTGGCAATGTATTCTGAAATACCGGCAACAAAAAGTTTAAGGCCGAAAATATCCCTTTCTTGATCTCGCCTGTATATCCCGTTCCACCTACTAATGCGATTCGTTTGGTAAAATTCAAAATGGCAAAATTATGTTGCCGGGTTCCGTCCCGTTCGGAATCGGCCAAAAAACCGGGAGCATTTACGATAATCCAATCGGGATTAAAACCTTCCAGTTCTTCTTTATCGGGACGTAAAAACATATTATAAGCAAACATATTGCTCCAGGGATACTCGTTGATCACCCTAATATTGAGTTTGTAATTCACGTCTGCGCAAGCGTAACAATCACGTGCGTATACCTCTTTGTTTTCCAGATATTGGGTAACCCGGTCGTACAATGCATCAAACTTCGCAGGATCGAAAGGAATATTGATCTTTCCCCACCAAACCCGATCTGCGGTTATTTCATCCTCGACTATAAATCGATCCTTGGGAGAACGCCCGGTAAATTCTCCGGTATGTACTGCAAGGGCGCCCGAATTAGCTTCAACACCCTGCCCTTTGGCTATAGTTTCGTCGTGTAATTGCTGAGAAGTGAGTTGGTAATGTACTTTTGAGGCGTTGATTCCGTATGGATGTAGCGAAATCGTTTTCGTAGTTTGGTTGTTGTCGACCATAACTTTGGTTTTGTTATAGAGCAAAAGTAAAAAAACTAATAGAGATAACCTTCCTAAATAAATAGAATTCTTACGATTTTAACTTAATTATTCCATAACCCAGCCGCAGCCAACCCAATATAAATAAGAGCCCTCCCAGAGGTGTCAGAGGCCAGAGGTATTTAAGTTCAAATCCTAGTGCTTCCTGAAGGGCAAGTAGGTAGATCGAACCCGAGAAGAGCAGAATTCCGAAGCAAAAAAAACGAAAAATCCATTTTTTGGTGTTTTCTGAAAGTGATCCGGCCATGCCTATGACCAATAATACGACTACATGATACATTTGATATCGAACTCCAGTTTCAAAACTTTGAAGTGCGGATTCCCCGATAAGTTCCTTTAACCCATGAGCCCCGAAAGCGCCAATGGCAATTGTGACAGCTCCTAAGACAGCTGCACTGATTGTAATTTTTTTATCCAATTTCTTCATATCTTACCAATAGGTTTTAGTACTTTCGTTCCCACCAAAACAGAATTCAAAATTACGAAAATACTACGGATGCGAAATATTTTAATCATAGGTGCCGGTCGTTCTGCCACCAGTCTTATTAAGTATCTCCTCGAAAAGTCCCGGGAAGAAAAACTATTCATTACCATAGGCGATCTTTCTCTGAAAAATGCGCACAAATTTACCCAGGGACATCCCAATGCCAAAGGAATTTTACTGGATGTTTTAAATGTGGCGCAACGACAGCAAGCTATACAAAACGCCGATTTGGTAATCTCTATGCTCCCGGCCCGTTTTCATATGGAAGCGGCCAGAGACTGTCTGGCTTTTGGCAAACATTTGGTAACCGCATCCTATGTAAGCGAAGAAATGCAAGAGCTTCACAGCGAAGCCAAAGCCAAAGGGCTCGTATTCATGAACGAAATTGGGGTGGATCCGGGTATTGACCATATGAGCGCGATGCAGGTGATCGACCGTATTCGGGATGGCGGGGGCAAAATGCTCATGTTCGAGTCGTTTACCGGAGGTTTGATCGCTCCCGAAAGTGATACCAATCTATGGCATTATAAATTTACCTGGAATCCACGAAATGTGGTTTTAGCAGGGCAAGGCGGTGCAGCCGAATTTATCCAGGAAGGCACTTATAAATACATTCCCTATCACCGATTATTCCGTCGAACCGAGTTTCTCGACATCGAGGGCTTCGGAAGATTTGAAGCTTATGCCAACCGTAATTCCCTGAAATACCGAAGCGTTTACGGACTGGAAGATGTGCTTACGCTCTATCGCGGAACCATGCGTCGAGTTGGGTTCAGCAAGGCGTGGAATATGTTTGTGCAATTGGGAATGACAGACGACACCTATACCATTCAACATTCGGAAACGATGAGCTATCGTGCGTTCGTGAACTTGTTTTTACCCTATTCGCCCACCGATTCAGTAGAACTGAAATTGCGTCATAGTTTAAAGATCGATCAGGACGACTTGATGTGGTTTATGCTGGAAGAGCTGGATATTTTTAATGCTGAAAAGAAACTACAGATTAAAAATGCCACCCCAGCACAAGCCCTTCAGAAAATATTGATGGACCAATGGACGCTCAAAGAGGACGATAAAGACATGATCGTGATGTACCATAAATTTGGTTACGAGCTCAACGGAAAGAAAAAGCAGATAGACAGCAATATGGTATTGGTTGGAGAAGACCAAACCTACACCGCCATGGCCAAAAGCGTGGGACTTCCCGTCGCCATGGCCGCCTTACGAATCCTCAACAAACAAATTACAACCCCCGGAGTACAAATCCCAATTACCCGGGAAGTTTACGAACCCATTTTAAAAGAACTGGAGACTTGTGGAATTGTCTTTAATGAGCATTTCACCGATTATCTGGGCTATAATCCAAACAATGTGGTAGGTTGACCTTTATCTTCTTCCCAGAAATAACATGATAAAGTATATCAGCGTCGCCAGTGACCCCAAGGCTGCAACCACATAGGTGCGAGCCGCCCATTTCAAGGCGTCTTTGGCTCCCGCGTGTTCCTGTGACGTTACCATATGACTGGATTCCAGCCAGGCCAATGCCCGGTTACTTGCGTCAAATTCGACCGGTAGCGTAATGAAAGCGAAAAGGGTCGTAGCGGAAAATAAAACAATACCAATTAAAAATACAGGAATTCCTATCCCTCCCAGGGCGTTGGTAGCCGTCAAGATCAATCCCGCCATAATGACGAAATTGGACAATTTACTGGCAATCCCCACTGCAGGTACAATTTTGCTTCTTAGCTGCAACCAGCTATAGGCCGTCGCATGCTGTACGGCGTGTCCGCATTCGTGCGCCGCTACGGCCGCGGCCGCGGCATTGCGCTGACTGTATACTCCTTCACTCAAATTGACCGTTTTTTGTGCTGGATTGTAATGATCGGTGAGCATTCCATCCACCGAAATTACCTGAACATCCCGAATCCCATGATCTTGCAGCATTTTTTCGGCAATTTCTTTGCCACTCAATCCATTTTGCAAGTGTTCCTGTGAGTATTTTTTAAACTTACTTTTTAACTTATTGCTCACGTACATACTAACCAGAAAAATGGCCGCCGCGAGTACATAATATCCCATCATAGTTTGTAGACTTTTAAATTATTTAAAGATACTTACTTTTTAGCAAAAACCAGACCGAATATGAAGGGCTGACAAACCGTCAATGGGAGGAGTTTACTTCTTGTATTTCAGAATAAAAAACACGATCCATAAAGTAAGGGACGCGGAAACCGTATTGGCAGCTACCAGTGCGAAACTATGGGTTAGGACCCCGTAGATCAACCAAAGGACCATGCCCGTACATAGCACCAGATACATAGGCAGTGAAAGGCTGCTCACGTCTTTGGTTTTCCAGGTTTTTATAATTTGTGGAAGGAAACCCGAAGTGGTCATTACTGCGGCCACCAAACCCAGTATTTCTATGGCATCAATGTTCACTAACCTACAATATTTATAATCTTCCCTGGAACCACAATGACCTTTTTAGGGGTTCGTCCATCCAGATATTGCAGGGTCTTTTCGTGTGCCAGCACAGTAGTCTCTATTTCTTCTTTCCCCATATCCATCGGCAATTTTAACTTAAAACGCATTTTACCGTTAAAGGAAACCGGATACTCCTTGCTGCTTTCCACCAGGTATTTTTCTTCAAACTTCGGAAAAGGTGCTGTAGCGATACTTTGCTCATGTCCCAATTTATTCCAAAGTTCTTCCGCTATATGAGGAGCATAAGGTGAGATGAGGATCGCCAGGGGTTCTAATATGTCCCGGCTGTTGCATTTTTGAGCCGTGAGCTCATTGACGGCGATCATAAAAGTGGACACTGAAGTATTAAAACTGAAATTCTCAATATCCTCTTCCACTTTTTTTATGGTCTTGTGCAGTACCTTTAAGTTATCTGCGGAAGCTTCCACTTCCGAAACTACGAAATTCTCTTCCCCGCCGGCATGATACAACTTCCATAATTTTTTCAGAAAGGAATGTACTCCTGTAATTCCGGCAGTACTCCAGGGTTTGGCTTGCTCCAGCGGACCTAAAAACATCTCGTACAACCGAAGGGTGTCTGCCCCGTAACGCTCACAAATATCATCGGGATTGACGACGTTGTATTTGGACTTGGACATTTTTTCGATTTCACGAGTTACCTTGAAGGTGCCGTCCTCTTCTTTGATAAACTCGGCATCCTTAAATTCCGGGCGCCATTTCTTGAAGGCTTCGATATCCAGTTCGTTGGAAGTATCTACAAAAGATACATCGGCATGAATTGGTTGTACCTTAGAATCCCCGATGCGATTGGCTGAAACCAGCTTATTTTCATCTTGGAGTCGGTTTACAAAAGCACTCTCTCCCAGTATCATTCCCTGGTTGATCAGTTTCTTAAAAGGTTCCTCCACCTGCAAATAGCCTCGGTCATAGAGAAACTTCACCCAAAAACGGCTATACAATAAATGGCCGGTAGCGTGTTCGCTTCCACCCAGATACAGGTCAACATTTTCCCAATACTGCATGGCCTCTTTGGAAGCCAGCTCCTCTGTATTATGAGGATCCATGTAGCGAAACATATAGCAACTACTTCCCGCCCAGCCCGGCATGGTATTCAGTTCTAACGGAAAGACGGTTTCGTGATCCAGCTTGTGGTTAGGAACAATATTGTTTTCCACCGTATCCCAGGCCCAAACATCGGCGCGACCCAGAGGTGGGGCTCCGGTTTCGGTGGGAAGGTATTTTTCTATTTCCGGAAGGGTAAGCGGCAAATGCTCCAAAGCGATCATTTGTGGGAGTCCGTCTTTGTAATAGACCGGAAAGGGTTCTCCCCAATAGCGTTGACGTGAAAAAACCGCATCTCTCAAACGATAGTTTACTTTGCCTTCTCCTTGTCCTTTGGCTTCCAAAGCTTCAATGACTTTTCGGGTCGCTTCTTTGTAATTGAATCCGTTGATAAAATCACTGTTATTTATTATGGTATTTTCCTTATCGGCGAAGGCCTCTTCAGAAATATCAATCCCATCAAAAATATTGGGAATGTCGATATTGAAATGTTTTGCAAAATCGTAATCACGTTGATCTCCACAAGGAACCGACATCACAGCACCAGTTCCATATCCAGCCAGTACATAATCCCCGATCCAGATAGGAATGGGCTTGCCTGTAAACGGATGTTCAGCATAGGCTCCGGTAAACACTCCGGTAATATTCTTTACATCGGCCATCCTATCCCGCTCGCTGCGTTTAGTGGTTGCCTCCACATATTTTGCCACCTCATAGCGTTGCTCGAAGGTGGTAATGCGATCGACCAATTCATGTTCCGGGGCGAGGGTCATAAAACTTACGCCAAAAATAGTATCGGGCCGGGTGGTAAACACTTCAATTTTGGCCCCCCGCAGTTCTTCATGGGTACGAACCACTTTGAAAGTGATGGTAGCACCTTCAGACCTGCCTATCCAGTTGGTTTGGGTATCTTTTAGGGGTTGGGGCCAGTCGATGGTGTCAAGACCGTCCAACAAGCGTTGCGCATAAGAGGTAATACGCATGCTCCATTGCTTCATTTTTTTTCGAACCACCGGATGACCTCCCCGTTCGGAAACACCATTGACGATCTCGTCATTTGCAAGCACGGTGCCTAATTCGGGACACCAGTTCACCTCGGTTTCGGCCAAATAGGTAAGGCGGTATTTGAGCAATATCTTCGCTTTTCTTTTTTCGGAATATGCCTTCCATTCACTGGCCGAAAATACCGGGGTAGTCGCATCACATTCGGCATTGATATTTTTATTTCCTTGTTCGGAAAAAAATTGGACCAACTCAGTAATGGGTAGTGCTTTATCATGTGTTTTGCAATACCAACTTTCAAATAACTGAATAAAGATCCACTGTGTCCATTTGTAATAGTCGGGATCGGAGGTTCGCACCTCCCGACTCCAATCGAACGAAAAACCAATTTTATCCAGTTGTTCCCGATATCGTTTAATGTTTTCCTGAGTCGTTTTACGAGGGTGCTGGCCTGTTTGGATGGCATATTGTTCTGCAGGTAGCCCAAACGAATCATACCCCTGCGGATGCAAAACATTAAAACCTTTGTGGCGTTTGTAACGGGCATAAATATCACTGGCAATATAGCCCAGCGGATGTCCCACATGCAGGCCCGCTCCCGAAGGATAAGGGAACATGTCCAATACGTAATACTTGGGCTTGTCGCTTTGGTTCTGAGCCTGAAAAGTTTGATTTTCCGCCCAGTATCTTTGCCATTTGGCCTCTATATCGTTAAAGTGATATTTGCTCATTGCTATCCAATTTGAAGGGTCAAATTTACGGCTATTGTACGAAAGAGAAAAGTTTGAACGTTCTATTGTGAGCCGCTTCGAAGTTGGCGAACAACAGCAACCTATACCCTCTGTTGAAATAGTTCGTAAATCCTGCCTCGTCGCTCGTAAATAGTTTTGTATTTTTACCGAAATATTAGCTGCAAACCCTATGGCGTCATCCTTCGAAAAATATCAAAAACGAAGACTCATTTCATCCTACTTCAGCGTGGTGCTAAGCATTTCACTAGTACTTTTCTTATTGGGACTGCTGGGATTATTTTTGATTAACTCGAGCCAGCTTTCCCGCTATTTTAAGGAGCAGATTCCGGTTTCCATTTACCTTAAAGATTCGGCCAAAGAGGTTGAGATCGACCAATTACGGCAGAGTTTGGAAATGGCCGATTATACCAAATCGGCAACCTATGTTTCCAAAGAAGAAGCCGCTGAGCAGCATATTGAGACCATAGGGGAGGATTATTTGGAGTTTTTAGGATACAATCCCTTGCAAAACAGCATTGACGTTGAATTGTTAGCCGAATTCGTTTCTTCGGCCCAACTAAAGGATATTGCCAACGAGATAAGTGCGAAAGATTTTGTCGCCGAAGTGGAATACGACGAACTTCTGGTAGAACTCTTCGACAAGAATATTAAAGTGATCACCTTCTATATCCTGATCTTTAGCGCGATCTTTTTAGTAATCGCAGTGCTGTTGATCAATAGCTCCATCAGACTGTCAGTCTATGCCAAGCGTTTCACGATCAAAACCATGCAAATGGTGGGCGCAACTAAACGGTTTATCCGGCGTCCGTTTTTATGGAAAAGTATCCGTCTGGGATTGATAGGTGCCGTGATCGCTATGGTTGGCGTTACCTTTGTGCTCTATTTGCTGGATAAAGCCTGGCCGCAACTCGAGCTTTTGAGTGACAAAATACTCTTGGGTGGCCTATTCGTATTTATTTTAGTGATGGCTGTTCTTATTACCTGGGTAAGTACATTTTTTGCAACGCAGCGTTTTTTAAATCTGCGCACCGATGAATTGTATTATTAAACTAATGACATGAAAAAAGAAGGGTTTTTACTGAAATTCATACCCCTGTTGGGGGTACTTTTTCTTCTGAATGCCTGCATCATTAAAAATGCGAAACCGGAAGATTGCGAGCTCAAAGAGATCACGGTGTCCAAAATTTATGAAGGGAGCACTAAGGATATCGTTTTTTCCGAAACCAATGGCGATTTCTATTATATCAACCGGGGGCTGGAAGAGGGACTTACAATAGGGGCCTTGGAACAAAAAGTTTTAAATAAAAAAGTTACCTTGCACCTGGCTAACACGATGTTGGGTACATCGGGACATATTTCGCAGTTGGCCGTGGAGAGTGAAATCATTTTTACTGAATTTTCCACTTCAGAAACCCAATCAACCGAGCTCCAAAATTAAAACGACATGGGAGAAAAGAAAAGAAAAGTAGAAGCTGCCAAAAATACCACGTTCATCTTCGAACGTAAAAATTACACCTTTATGCTCATTGGAGTTGCCTTTATCGCCTTGGGCTTTATCCTCATGGCCGGAGGCGGCAGTGACGATCCTAATGTCTTTAACCCCGAGATTTACAGCTGGCGACGTATCCGTCTGGCACCGGCATTTATCCTCATTGGTTTTGGATTTGAGGTGTACGCAATTTTGTGCAACCCCAACAAGACCAAATAATACATGGAAGCATGGGAAGCAATTGTTCTTGGCGTCGTCCAGGGCCTTACCGAATTTCTACCCGTTTCCTCCAGCGGCCACCTCGAATTGGGAAAAGCCCTCTTGGGTGACCAATCTGTTCCCGAAGAAAGTTTATTATTTACCGTGGTACTTCACTTTGCGACAGCGCTTAGTACCCTCGTCGTGTTTAGAAAGGACGTATGGGAAATTGGCAGCGGATTGCTCAAATTCAAGTGGAACGATGAAACGCGTTTTTCAGTGAAAATTATAGTATCCATGCTTCCTGCGGTGATTGTCGGACTTCTATTCGAAGAAGAACTGGAATCACTTTTTGGAGGTCAGATCGCTCTGGTAGGAGCCATGCTTATTATCACTGCGCTACTGCTTTGGCTGGCAGACCGAGCCAGGAATACCGGCAAGAAGGTGACCTTTAAAAACGCTTTTATTATTGGCATCGCACAGGCGATTGCGATATTGCCGGGGATTTCCCGAAGTGGTGCGACCATTTCGACTTCGGTATTGCTTGGAAATGATAAAAGCAAGGCAGCACGTTTCTCATTTTTGATGGTGGTTCCGCTCATTGTCGGAAAGATTGGTAAGGATATCCTTAGTGGAGATCTAAGTACACATACCACAAATTTCTCAACGCTAAGCCTTGGATTTATAGCAGCTTTTATCTCCGGTCTTTTTGCCTGCACCTGGATGATCGCGCTGGTTCGTAAAAGTAAATTGAGTTGGTTTGCCCTATACTGCATTGTTGTTGGTATCATTGCCATAATTATTAGCTTTGTTGAATGACCGCTGAAGACTTTCAAACCGGACAGATAGTGCTTATCGATAAACCGTTGACCTGGACTTCATTTCAGGTGGTGAACAAGGTGCGCTGGCTCATTCGCAAACAATTCAGTTTAAAAAAGATAAAGGTGGGCCATGCCGGGACTCTCGATCCCCTCGCCAGTGGATTGCTTATTCTTTGCACGGGAAAATTCACCAAAAAGATCGATGAATATCAAGCACAACAAAAAGAATATACCGGCACCATTACTTTGGGCGGAACCACACCCAGTTACGATCTTGAGACCCAGGTGGATCAAACCTTTGACACATCGGCTATTTCTTCGGAATTGATTCGCACCACCACGGCACAATTTACAGGGGACATTCAACAACAACCGCCGATATTTTCGGCCCTGAAAAAGGACGGAAAGCGTCTCTACGAATTTGCCAGAGCAGGAGAGGCCGTGGATATCCCTTTGCGAACGGTGAACATTTCAGAATTTGAGATCACCCGCATCGCTCTCCCCCGAGTGGATTTTAGGGTAGTTTGTGGCAAAGGAACCTATATTCGCTCACTGGCTAACGATTTTGGAAAGGCACTAAACAACGGCGGATACCTGTCTGCACTAAGGCGCACTCGAATTGGAGATTTCACCGTGACAAACGCGATTTCGATCGAAAACTTCGAGAAATCCTTGAAAGAATCTTAAATTTTTCGTTAATAATTCATAATTTTTAGGATTATTCCCACAAAATTTTGCTACTTGCATCCGTGAATTTTAACTATTCATATCGTGCCTTCTTGATTACCAGCCTTTTGGTGGGTAATCTCGTAGTGTTTTTAGTGAGCGTAAAGCTTTCCGGTGGAAAAATTCCCGAAGAATCCTATACGCCAGTCGAATATTCGGTGGATTTGGCTGAGCCCGAGGAGGTGGCGCCTGATTCAGAAAAAGTACAGATTCAAACCAACACCGCTTACAACGAAGCGGAAAAGTTTATTTCGGAACTTGAAAATAGTCGGAATGTAACTGCGGATCCTTCCGAAGAAACCACTGAAGCTATTGAAACCACCCCTGAAATTGATTTTAGCAACGATATCGCTCTCAACGACGCCAAAGATAAACTCGACGAAATACGGGAAAAACTCTCCAATAATCTAAATAAACGTGACCCCAAGACCGCCAGCAGTTCCGTTAATAGAAAAACCAGCACTCGTTATTATTTGGAAGAAAGAAAGAAACTGTACCTACCCATTCCAGTTTATACCTGCGATAACAGTGGTACTATTGTCATTGATATTCAAGTGAATGACATGGGCAAAGTAGTAAAAGCCGATTACAATAAAACCGCTTCCACTACTTCAAATGGTTGTTTGATCGAAAGTGCTTTGAAATATGCAAACCGATCCAAATTCACCACTTCGGCCTCCACCCCAAAACAAGAAGGAACGATCACTTACATCTTTCCCGGTCAGAATTAATCGGTCAATTGTGCCAGATCCTCAATAATATTGTTGGATTTATCTCTATTATACCACACTTGTAGGTCTGTTTTAAATTCAGGAGTGAGTGAGCCGTGTTCCGCCTTGTAAGCGTCGACCAGCATCGTTGCTTTAGACGGGCGTGGACCCCAGTCCCTTATAACTTCTCCACTTTGGTTATCCAGGACAATGAGTTTGGGAATGGACATGGAACCATTGGTTAAAAATGCATTCATCAAATCCAAATGCTCGTCTCGAAGCACCACTTGTAAATCTATGGAAGGAGCCATTAACGCCAGTTTATTCATGACAGGAAGGGCATGTGCCGCATCACCACACCAGCTTTCGGTAAGAACCAGCCAGGTGTGATCTCCCTGGAACCCTTTAAATTTTTCCTGAATGGCTTCGGAAATTTTTACGGTTTTATCCAATCGCTTCATTCGAGTGTGATTGAGCAGGGTATAGTTGGAGAGCGCCTCTGTTTGCAGGGGCCCGGTACTGGTGCCGTTGCTTACATTTTCTTCTACCAGCTCTCTATATTGATCGTAAGTGAACGCCTCTTTCAGGCTGTCAGTTACCAATTTGGTTTTATACTCGTTTTCGGTCTGTAACATATTTTCCATGGACAATGAGTCGCAAATTTATTGAAATCTTACTAACTTCACTTCGGCTACTGAATGGTGCCATGTTTCGGTCCAATTAAAGCACACAGAATTATGAAAACACGATGTTCCTGGTGTGGTGAAGATCCGCTGTATATAGCCTATCACGACGAAGAATGGGGAGTTCCCGTAATGGATGATGGTCTGCTGTTTGAGTTTCTTACCCTTGAGACCTTTCAGGCCGGTCTCAGCTGGATCACAGTGTTGAGAAAGCGGGAAAATTTCAGAAAAGCGTTCGACGACTTCGATTATAAAATAATCGCCAAGTATTCGGAGGAAAAGATCGAATCCCTCTTACAGGATGCCGGTATTATTCGGAATAAGTTAAAAGTACGTGCCACGGTGACCAACGCCAGGGCATTTATGGAAGTACAAAAGGAATTTGGTTCTTTCAGTGATTATATCTGGGGATTTGTGGACGGAAAACCCATCAAAAATAAATTGGAGAATCTCAAAGACATTCCCGCCAATACGGCCTTAAGCGATACATTGAGCAAGGATTTGAAAAGCAGGGGGTTCAAATTTGTGGGTACGACGGTAGTCTACGCACATATGCAGGCCACGGGTATGGTAAATGACCATGTGACCAGCTGTTTTCGCTACAAGGAGGTCTAATTAATTGGTGCCGGAAACCGCGAGATAGGGGTTTTTATCGAAGGTCAAATTCAACGCCTTCAAGGTTTGCTTGTAACGAAAGAGCAGCATTTTATCTGTTGGTTTTTCATCTTCAAACAACTTCTCGTACCATTTTTTCGCGTTGGTATAATCGTTCAGAAAGTAATACTCGTTGGCCAGTTTTAAATGAATTTCAGGAGTGCCGTAGCCCTCTTTTACCACTTGTTCGTAAACTTTGGTAAGGTCTATATCTTTGTTAACATCAGTTTGTGCTACGGAAGTAAATGCCATGAACAGGCAAAGGATGCATAATATAGCCGTGATTCGTTTCATAAAGCTGAATTTGGGAACTCGTTCGCTAAAGTGCTGATATTCTGCCAAAAAAACAAAATTATTCGATGAAAGGCATCAATTATTATGATGCACCCGGTCAATTTGACGCTTCGGCTTGTATTTTTCTAGCCTAAAAACTTTAAAAATTCATCTCTGGGAATCTCTTCAGCACCCAGGCTTTCCAGATGTTCATTATACACCTGACAGTCAATGACCGCGTAGTTTTCACCTTTTAGCTTTTCCACCAGATAATGAAGGGCAACTTTTGAGGCGTTGGATGCCTTGCTGAACATACTTTCCCCACAAAAAACCCCTTGATTGGGCAAATCGATCCCATACAAACCTCCTACCAGGGCATCTTCTTTCCACACCTCCACCGAATAGGCATGCCCTAACTCATGCAGCTTTTGATAGGCCTTTAACATCTGTGGAGTAATCCAGGTACCGGCCTGTCCTCCACGTTTGATCGAAGCACATTGTTGCAGTACTTCCGAAAACGCGCTGTTCCAGGTGCATTGTAAATCGTTCTTTCGTAATTCTTTTCGAAGGCTTTTCGAAATCCTTAATTTTTTAGGAAAGAGCACCATTCTTGGATCCGGACTCCACCAAAGAATTGGATCTCCCTCATTGTACCATGGAAATATCCCCAATGAATAGGCAAGTAATAAGCGGTCTGAACTTAAATCTCCCCCCACGGCCAGTAATCCATCACCGGTGGAAAGCTGAGGCGGTGGAAACCAAAGTTCGTTTGTTAGATAAACCATTGTTTTTCAACTATTCGCTATGTTAAAAGTGACTTTTTTATTTGAAATTATGCCAATTTTTATGAAATTTATCAACTGTTTTGACCCTAGCATACAATTTGTTTAACATTGTAATTATTTGAATCTGTCGAAATAGTACCTAACCCGAAACTAACCTCGTTTGTTTAAAACACTATTGTTTGAAGCGAGGTTTTTTCATTTTAAAACACTAACAACCCAATAACAAAGACTGCCGTGCCCAATAGCATTAACAACAAAGTGTACGGCAAAATATCCCTTGCCTTCAGTTTGGTGATACCCAACAACGGAAGTGCCCAAAATGGTTGCAGCATATTGGTTATCTGGTCGCCATATGCCAGTGCCATGATCGCTTTGGGAAGGGAAACCCCCAGTTTTATCGCAGACTCCACCACAATAGGCCCTTGAATGGCCCATTGCCCTCCTCCGCTGGGCACAAAAATATTTACCAGCCCCGCACTTATAAAAGTGAAAATAGGTAAGGTGGTATCGTTGGCAATTGATACGAAGAAATCGGAGATTTGCCCTACCATCCCGCTTTCACTCATGATACCCATCATACCAAAATACAGCGGGAACTGTATCAAGATTCCCGACGCACCCTTGATTGCTTCCTCCACGGCACTTAAAAAGTTTGAAAAATTTCTGTGCAGTACCAAAGCGAGTCCCAGCATGAAAAAGTTGAGCATATTGGGCGTAATAATAAGCTTTGAAATGTTTTCGAAATATTGATAGAAGAAGGCAATTAGGATAAGAGTACCAAACCCAATTCCGAAGATCTCGGAATGATCAATGCGTTCAGCACCTTTTACGGGGCCTTTTTCAGAAGTAGGGCCTTTGTAAATGGGCAGGTAAGTAGGAGTCACAGGCGCTTTTTTCGCCAGAAAAGCTAAAAACGCCGGGATGAGCACCAATAATATCCCAAAAAGTGTCAGGTTAAAAACGCTAAAAATGGTTTCAGAATAAGGGATCAGATCCGGTATTTGAGATTGAATAGTGGGATCGCTCATTTTCCCCACAAAGCTCATCAAATGACCGCTTTCACTAACTTTGGAAGGTGCCGAACCGCTTATCCCTCCGTGCCAGATCATCATACCAACATAACCGGAAGCTCCCACCAAGGGATAATTGATCTTAATTCCCTTTGCTTGTGTTGCCTCAGCCACTTTTCGGGCCAGTATAGCGCCGAAGATCAAGCCCAGGCCCCAATTGAAAAATGAGACAAGCATTGTAGTAACGCTCACTAATATCACCGCATTCCTTGTGTTGGAGGCGTACTTGGTAAGTCCATGAATAAGATAGTTCATGGGTTTGCTAAGTACCAAAATATGACCCAATACCAGGATGAGCATCATTTGGTAGGCAAAAACCAGCAGGCCTTCGCTCCAAATCCCATGTTCCCAAAAAGAAAGTATGGCCAGAAAATGATTTTCGCTTACGGGTGCTTCCGTAAAGAAATACGCCAGGGCAATCGTGACCAGAGTTAAAATAATGGCTATCGCAAAGGGAGAGGGTAAAAAACGTTTGAATACGGTTTCAATGGTCCTTGTGACGTTCATGTAGTAAAAATAGAAAAAGCCTAATACTTACCATACAAATTATAGGGAAGGTTTAGGCTCATGTATTTAAATGGATGTTTCTTTATGCCATAAAGTTGCACAAAGGGCCACAAAGATTCATGCAGTAGTCTTGTTTAAAAAGGCAGATCGTCGTGGTCTTCTTCGTTGAAATCGGTGGCAGGCTCAAAAGCATCTGCCGGAGGCATTGGCGGCATATCCCCGGAGGCGGCAACTTCCAAATTCTCGATACGCCATCCTTGTATGGAGTTAAAATATTTGGTTTCTCCTTGCGGATTAACCCATTCGCGGCCTCGTAAATTGATACTTACCTTTACATTCTGACCTACTTGATAGTTATTGAGTAAATCGGTCTTATCCTGTACGAACTCGATCATGATGTGCTGTGGGTACTGCTCTTCGGTAGTGATGACCAATTCTCTTTTCCTGAAACCATTTGTTCCGAATGTTTTGGTCTCATCGATCAATTTTATTTTTCCTTGTATTTCCATTGTTTTTGATTTTCCATTCCGCTGCGATCGTCTTTAACGACCCTTGAGAGCGATAATTTAATTAAACTTTCTTTTATTTACTCTGAATTTGTTGTTGCCATTAATAATTTGAGTGCCTCTGTCGTTTTTCCCTCGGCCAGCAGGGCTTGTGTTTTTCTATGAATTTCTTCTGAAGTGGAACCTTCCGAAGAACTCTTAAAAGCCATTATTTCCTCAGTTGATGGTAATCGTTCCACATTGCCGAGCATGCCCAGGTCATTTCCGGTCAACACCTTGCTCAACCTAATATGTTCCGGCAGGGCATTGACACCAATTCCCAGGCTTCGCAGTGGTTTTTCAACCTCGAATAATCCCGTTTTTGGCCGACTGTACCAATTGCCACCCAATCGGGCTACGGTATCAATTTTTACGGGGTCTATTTTTCCATTGGCATCGAGAATGGCTTCGTCAATATGCAATTGAACCACCTCAGCAATAATGAGATTACCCGCTCCACCTTCATCTCCCAAAGAGATCACCTCATTGACCTTGCACTCAAATTGTACGGGAGCTTCGGCCACTCTAGGCGGGCGGACCTTTTCGGAAGGAATTTCAGTGAATCCGGCTTTATTAAATTCGTTGATACCCTTAGCATATTCGGTCGACGTCAAACTCATTTGCTGCACCATGGCGTAGTTAACAATGTTAATAACCACTTCCCTGGTTTCCAATACATTTTCCAAGGTGTGCTTGATCGTATTATCACGAACCCGGCGCGCCGGCGAGAAAATCATTATGGGTGGCTTGGCACTAAAAACATTAAAAAAGCTAAAGGGTGACAAATTCACATTACCTTCAGCATCCATAGTGCTCGCAAAACATATTGGGCGTGGTGCGACCGCGCCTAATAAATAACCATGCAATTGGGCGGTGGAAATCTCTTTTGGATTGATACTTAACATCGTTGCAAATGTACCCAATCACTGTGGCTTGTAAAAATTTGATTACACAATAATATTAACATATTTCCATTATATTTATCCTCCTTCTTCTCAGCTTTATTTGGACTTCGGAGAATGATAACACTTTAAATTACCGGGCCGTATGCCAAGCAAATCCAATCTCACTCGTTGGTTTTTTATTCTTGTATCCATTGGGATCATTAGTCTCATAGTTTGGAATACCTTGACATTCTTCAATCAATTGAAAGAAAACGAGCGGGCTAAAATGATCTTATGGGCTTCGGCACAGGAGGAGCTTTTTCAGCAAATAGACCTTACTTCTACTGAAAATGACAGTAAAATACCTCTGGAAATCCTTCAGAGCAATACAACTACACCTATGATCCTATATACTACGAAGGAAGCAGTGTATAAGGTCAATAATCTGGATGAAGCCATTCAGAAGGACACCCTGAAGATACGTAAGCTGATTGAGCGCTTTAAAACCGAATACAAACCCATCGAACTTTCATATCAAGATCCCAAAACCAAGGAAAAAGTAGATTTAGGGGTTTTGTATTATGGAAATTCACCTTTGTTAAAAAAACTGAAGTACTATCCGGCGGCACTCATCCTCATTATCGTCTTGTTCTTCGTGGCCATTTATTTATTCTATAAAACTGCAAAGTCGTCTGAGCAAAATAAGCTTTGGGCCGGGATGGCAAAGGAAACTGCGCATCAAATTGGCACCCCGCTCTCTTCCCTCGTTGGTTGGAATGAAATTTTAAAATCTGAAAACGTAAACAGTGAGTACATTGTTGAAATTGAGAAAGACATTTCTCGCCTCAAAACCATTACCGAAAGATTCTCAAAAATAGGATCTGTCCCGAAATTGGAAAAAATGGATATCGTGGCCGAAACCCGCACCACCTTTGATTACTTAAAAAGCCGGACTTCCAAGTTGATCGAATTTAAACTCAAACTTCCTAATGCGCCTCTCACCGTCAATCTCAACCCGCAACTCTACGGCTGGACCATAGAAAACATGGTAAAAAACGGTATAGATGCTATGAAAGGCCAGGGTAAGATCACTATAGAAATTATCCCAACCGCCAAAAAAGCGTTGGTACGCATTAGCGATACTGGTAAGGGTATTCCAAAACGCGATCAAAGGAAAATCTTTAAACCCGGTTTTACGACCAAAAAACGAGGCTGGGGGCTGGGATTATCCTTGGCCAAACGAATTATTGAAGGCTACCACAATGGGCGTATTCACGTTTACAAAAGTTCAAAGGACAGCGGCACTACATTCGAAATTGCCATTGCACTAAACCGCTAACTATGGAAAAAAAGATACATCTGCTCCACACGGCAAAAGTGAACAATAATTGCCCGGAATGCTACTCCATCTCTGGGTTGGAATTCTCTTTTTCACAGGAAGAAATGGAAAACAAGTTATACCGAAGGGCCAGCGGTGAGGTCATTGAAATCCTACACTGTAACAATTGCCGGCAAGTCATTTATCCGGTAAATTGGACCAAAGACATTGAGCGAGTTTATTCGTATAACAGGAAATTGGTGGTGCCAGCGGGATCCGGTTACCAATTGAAAAGACTGGCCTTTATCCTTATTGCCGTTGTTATTTTGGCCCTTACGACCCTTATCTACCTTTGGAACCGGTCATAAGTTATTCTGAATCGCGGCCGCCAAAGAAGCCATCTCATCCGAAGTCATTGAAACTTTATGTTGAAAGCTCATGTCCCGCATTCCATTCAAGGGGATCAAATGAACATGTACATGTGGCACTTCCAGCCCAATAACCGAAATTCCAACACGGGAACAGGAAACGGTCTTTTCGAGGGCTACCGCAACTTTGCGGGAAAACTTCATTAACTCAAGGAAATGGGCCTCCTCCATGTCGAAGATGCGATCGATCTCCATTTTTGGGACACATAAGGTGTGCCCTTTTGCATTGGGATTCACATCCAGGAAAGCAATAAAATTATCGTCTTCCGCCACTTTGTAGGAGGGAATTTCTCCGCGTATTATTTTGGTGAAAATTGATGCCATTAGTCTCGTGAAATTTGCAGGACCTCAAATTTCATAGTCCCGTTGGGCACTTGTATTTCTGAGATCTCTCCTACTTTTTTACCCAAAAGACCTTTCCCAATGGGCGAATCCACCGATATCTTACCCGTTTTCAGGTCGGCTTCACTTTGAGCGACCAATTTATAGTTCATCTCCATACCGTTGCTTAGATTCTTAATTTTGACGGTAGAATGTACCAGTACTTTCGAAGTGTCCAATTGCGATTCGTCGATAATCCTCGCATTGGCCAAGGTATCTTCAAGTCTGGCGATACGCATTTCCAGCATACCCTGGGCTTCTTTTGCAGCATCGTACTCGGCATTTTCACTCAGATCCCCTTTGTCTCGTGCTTCGGCGATATCTTGTGATGCCTTTGGGCGTTCTATATCCTTCATGTGATTTAATTCGTCCCTTAACTTTTTTAGTCCCTCGGCAGTATAATAAGATACTTTACTCATAACTTCATCGTTTGTGTATTGCATACACCATTTATTCTAAAAAATTTAATATCCCCGGAAAAGGATAATTCGTTTAAAGTTAGTTCAAACATTCTATTGGTTCAAGTTAGCGAATGTTCGTCCTGAAATATCCCTCCCCTTTTGAAAAAAGGATCATCAATGGGCGGGAATGGAAAAATCCCATGTGGAACGGGATTTCTATAACAAATATACAAAAAATTAGTTTTTAGACATATTCAAGTTAAATTGCAGTCCAATTTAAAAGGAGCCTCAATAAAATCAACAAAAACACATGAAACCTTTATTTTTAAGCCTTATCATGCTTTTGAGCCTGGGATCTTGTAAAAAAGACGATAGCGGAATGGTTAACAATAACAATCCTTTCTTAACCCAGCCCATAGTCAACATTTCCCTTAGCCTAAACCTCCCCGAATACAACCCATTGAGATTTCCGGGAAACTCGGTATTGATCAATAACAGAGGGCTTAAAGGGATCGTGGTGTATAATGTGAATAACAATCTCTATACCGCCTTCGATCTCACCGATCCTAATCACATTCCCAACTCATGTTCCCGTATGGATGTCGTTGGAGTGGTGGCCACTTGCCCCTGTGAAAATGAAAATGGAACCAATTCGTACGATATTGTCACAGGACAGCATCAAAACGACCAAAATGCCTACCCGATGCAGCAGTACCGCATTGAGCGCAATGGCGACGTGATCACAATTTCCAATTTATAGCAATCAAATAACAAACCCGCCCCAACTGCGATCAATAGGGATGAGCTATGGCGGCATCTTTGGGGTGCGATTCTTCTAAAATGCTACGGTCGCACCCACCAAAAAGTTGATTTTCGCCTGTGGATAGAACCCTGCACCTTCGATGGTCGTAATGGCAGGTGGATTACTGAAATCATCATCGTATGTAAAGAAATAGCCGTTGGAAACATACGCTAGGTTGAATAGGTTGTTTACCAACCCAGATAGCACGATCTCCCGGGCAAAAGGAACCTTCCGTAAAGTATAATTGACGCTTAGGTCATTGGTGAAATAAGCGTCCAACCTGGATACCTCACTGTCGATATTTCCCATATACTGTTCGCCTACATATTTAGACAAAAATGCGATTTGCAGCTGGTCCACAGGTTTGTATTCAATCATATTTCCCGCCACAATTGCCGGGGAAAACGATATGTTGGTATTCCCCAAGTCGACCAAACTCCCGTCGCGGGAGCTCACAAAATCCCTATTTTTATTGTCACTCCAGCTAATATTTGGCACGATCGTGAATTGATCGTTGAGAGAAATCTGCGCGTCTATTTCAAGTCCGAGTCGATAACTATTACCACTGGTAGCGCGTATGGGTGCCCCCACATCGTCCAGAGCCCCGGTCAAGACCAATTGATCTTTGTAGTCCATATAGTAGACATTGGTATTTAGCCGTACTCCTTCGGAAACATAACGCCAACCCAATTCAAAGTCATCCAGTTTTTCCGGAGTGAATAGGCCTTGTTCAAAATCGTTTCGGTTAGGCTCTCTGCTGGCCCTTCCGTAGGAAAAGTAAAGTTGATGATTCGCATTCAGCGTATAACTTAGCCCCGCCTTCGGATTAAAAAAATCAAAGGTTTCACTTTCGACCAAGGGTACTTTATCGGAAGTAAGACCCGAGGTGCGATAACTTACAAAACGACCCTGTAGATCCCCGTAAACACTCCATTGATCGTTTATTTTAAAGGTTGCTTTTGAGAACACATTAAACTCATTTTTGTCCCCATTGCCCGAGTAATATCGATCACCGTACTCACTATCTCCGGCAAATTGGGCCCAGATCACTTCCCCGAAATGATCGCCCCCGTAATAGCTGTAAAAGGCTCCCGTGCTCACATCCCATTGCTCATTCTTGTAATATATATTGGCATTGGCAGCATAGAAATTATTGTTCAACCAACGTCGACGAATCACATCCGCGGTTTCAATGGTTTCCCCGCCAATAGTGATAGGATCGATGTTGTGGAACGCCAGATCCGCGTCTTCCTTGAATTGTTCAAAAAATCCACGCCCATAAGTATAATTCAGGGAAACGGTACTGCTCCAGTGATTATTATAGCGTTGATTCCACAAAAACTGATAATGATCCTGAGTGTAATCATCCACTTCATTTTCATAAAACCGCGTGTTGCCCTGCGCATCGGTATAGCCGCCGGCAGGGTTAAAAGTGCGATCGTTTTCGAGGGTTTCGGCGTCAATTCCGAACCAGGATTGATAGGTACGTTCCTTTCCGCCAAAAGCGAGGGCTTTGATCAAGGTGTTCTCGCTTTTATAGGCTCCCTGAACAAAGTACGATTTGAGATCGCTGGTCGCCCGATCGATATAACCTTCCGAAACGATCTTGGACAGTCGTCCCGACAGCTCAATATGGTCCTGCAGCAAGCCGGTACTGAATTTTAAGGTGTGTTTCCAGGTTTCAAAAGACCCAAAACTGTTTGATATTTCGCCAAAGGCTTTTTCTGAAACACCATCGCTTAAAATGTTAAGGCTGGCACCGAAGGCCCCGGGGCCGTTGGTGGAAGTCCCTACCCCACGCTGTAGCTGTAAGCTTTGGACCGATGAGGCCAAATCGGGAAGGTTCACCCAAAAAGTACCCTGACTTTCACTATCGTTATAAGGAATCCCATTGATGGTAACATTGACGCGCGTCGCATCACTACCCCGAACGCGAATTCCGGTATATCCCACTCCGGCTCCGGCATCGGTTGTGGTGACTACGGCCGGTAAATAATTCAATAAAACCGGCAGGTCCTGCCCCAGATTCCGCTGGGCCAGTTGTTCTTTGGAAACATTGGAATGTGTAATTGGTGAATCTGCGCTCACACGAACGGCTTTCAGAAAAACCACATCCAGGCGTTCTATTTGCGTACTGTCCACTGGTGCTTCTTTTTCCTGAGCGCTAAGTGTTGCGAAAAAGATTCCGAAGAAAAATAAAAGAATCAACTTGTTCATTCGTAAAAATGATTTATTACGAATAAAAGGGGTTATTATTCCGGTTAAAACTAAATTTGATTGCCAACGAAAGGTTCACCTCCCGCCCGTCAGCCAGCCCCAAACTAAAAAATATCAACCAGATATTTTCTTAACGCTTGGGTTCCTAAACAGCATTACCTGTTCCAGGTTCTATGGGTATGATCTCAGCCTATCGATTTTATTTTTCAACCGTCAAGCACCCCTTTGAGATGTGGGTCAAAAATACAAAAGAGGATTGATGTTTGGCTCAAAACGGCTGCTATTTTTTAAGAAAATCTTTGCAGCTTAACTTATTGATTATCATTATCTTTAGGTAATGAACAAACCTAAAACCCAGTTTCCGCTCAAGATTATCTTGAGCTACGTCGTCATAAGTGCTATCGCCGTAGTGGTGAGCTACTTCATGTATTCTGAATACAGGACGTATTTGGGTGTTTCTGAGGACACCAATACCGGAAAGATCATCGAGACCGGAACCCTTATCAACGATCTTTACGAAACCGACAGTTACTCACGTATTGCTCTGCTCACCAAGAACCAAGCAGACTTCGACACCTATCTTAAAAAATCTGAATTTCTTTACGAGCGAATCGACGAACTCAAAGAACTCATTTCCGACCCAAAGCAAAACCGACAGTTGGATAGTGTCAAAAGCCTGCTGGAACTAAAAAGCACCAATATTGAGCAACTTCGCATTCTCAAATTGATGAGTGAACAGGATACCACTTTGGATGAAATTCTTCATGAGTTTAAGAATTTTCACAAGGAAATGGGTGGTATGTACTTGGAAGATCTCATTAAAAAACCCGGGCGACTTAACAGAGACGAACGCCGTATTTACCAATCCTATCTGGATTACTACAATCGTCAAATGCTGGATACTACTCAGTTAGGCGGTTTCACAATTGATTCTTTATTGACGATTTCCCGATATATCGTACTGGAGGCGAAAAAGGAAAATTCGCGAACCCGAAAAGAACTTCAGGAAAAGGAAAACGAGTTGCTGCAGAACGAATTTAAAATCTCTCTGCAACTTCGCAGTATCATTACCGAATTTGACGCTGAGATGAACGAAAACAGTCGTCTGGAAAATGAGCAGCGTCGTGTGTCTGAAGCCCGAACTAAAAACATACTGCGGCTTGCGGCCATCGCGGGAGCACTGGTTATGGTGCTGTTCTCTTATATTATTGTTACCGACTTCTTTAAAGCAGAAAAATTTAAAAAAGGGTTGCAGCGGGAGAAACGCTATTCGGAAGATCTGCTCAAAAGCAGGGAGCAACTTATGGCGACCGTTAGTCACGATTTAAAAACTCCCCTCAATACCATCGTTGGTTATTCTGAATTGTTCATGCACACGCCCCTCACTGACAAGCAAAAAAACTACGCCCAGCAAATTGCATCCAGCGCACATTTTATCAGTAAAATGGCAGACGATCTGTTGGATTTTTCGAAGCTCGAGGCTGGGAAACTTTTAATTGAAAAAGTCCCGTTTTCGCTTGAGAACCTGTTACATCAAATAGCAAAAGCTTCCAAGGACCTGCACATTCAAAAGCCCGTAGATCTGCATCTGTACGTTGACGAAGAAATAAGCTCCAAATTTTTTGAAAGTGACCCGCTGCGAATTCAGCAAATTGTGAATAACCTGGTGAGCAACGCCTATAAATTCACCGAAAAAGGACGCATCCAAATAGCCGCCAACCTATTGAAAAAAGAAGGTAGTACCTACCTGATAGAAATTGCGGTGACCGACTCTGGTATTGGAATTTCTAAAGAAAAGCAACAACTTATTTTTAAGGAATTCACCCAAGCCGAAAAAGACACTTTTCAAAAGTTCGGAGGAAGCGGCCTGGGGCTTGCGATCTCCCGAAAAATCGCTCAGTTATTGGGAGGTTCTTTGAAGGTGGAAAGTATACTCGGGGAAGGAAGCACCTTCTTTTTTACTGTACCACTGGCAGCATCGGTTGCTGTAAAAACCATTAATCAGCCTATACGAATCACGCCTCAACTCAAATCCTCCCTGCGAGTTGTTATTTTTGACGACGACGCGTCTATGTTGGCCTTGTTGAAAGAACTTTTTGAGCAAATGAATATCACTGTCCATGGTTATGTGGCATTCGAGGAATTTAAAAATAATGGTGCCATCGACTTCGATTTTGTTCTCACCGATATTGAAATGCCAACACATTCCGGGATTCAAATTTTGGAAGCCTTGAAAAAAGGCGAAATTGATGGATTTCAAAACCAGCCGGTTATTGCAATGACTGGGACTAAGAAGTATTCGAGAAAAGAATATTTGCAGATGGGATTTTCAGATTTGCTTCATAAACCCTTTAGCAAAAACCAGTTGATCTCGGCTTTGAGTCCGCTGTTTTTGAATAAATTGGAAACCAATCTCCCCACGCTGGAAGTGTTCAGAAACCCGACTAACGAAATTTTCGACCTCTCCTTTATGAATTCTTTTTTAAGTAATGAGGACAGTTTGAACGAGGTGCTCCACATTTTTTACCAGCAAACAGAGCAAGACGTGTCGCAAATAGCGTCTGCCATTGAAAATTTTGATTGTGACGCTCTGGCAAGTACGGCCCACCGAATGTTGACAATGTGCAGGCAATTGGGCGCCAAACGGGTCAACCCAATACTTGAAACCATGGAACAATGCGCACTGGAAAGCCCAACACAATCTGAAATGGAAACCTTATTTGCCAATTTGAAAGTTGAGATCAAAACATTAGTGGAGGCGCTTCAGAACAGAATACGCGCTACAGCTTGAGATTGTAATATTCAATTTTATTATAAAGTGTCTTTCGGGTAATATTGAGCAATTTCGCGGCCTTTGATTTATTGTAGCTCGCTTCCTCCAAAGCACTTAAAATAAGTTGCTTTTCGTTATTCGCCTTTGAAAAATCCTTTGGTTTTTT
This sequence comes from uncultured Flavobacteriaceae bacterium, assembly GCA_963807685.1. GTDB lineage: Bacteria > Bacteroidota > Bacteroidia > Flavobacteriales > Flavobacteriaceae > Aureisphaera. Next base: position 128,438 of record CAWECU010000017.1, read on the forward strand.
TACATAGGTGCCGGAAAATACCTCTCTGGGAATGACATCCAGAGGAATGTAGGGCGTTGAACTCAACAATACCGCCCTTTTAATCACGTTTTTCAATTCGCGTAAGTTTCCGGGCCAATTATAGCTTTTAAATGCAGCCTCAACGGGAGGGGATAAACCCAGGATATTTTTACCCAGAGCCGTATTTGCTTCGTCCAGAAAGTATTCGGTATATAGAAAAAGATCGTCGATTCGTTCGGCCAACGACGGAATATGGATGGAGAATTCGTTCAACCGATGGTAGAGATCTTCCCGAAAAGACCCTTTTGTTACCGCCGTCATAAGATCTTCATTGGTGGCCGAAATGATGCGCACATCCACTTCAATTTCAGTGTTACTTCCCACAGGTTTAATTTTTCTTTCCTGAAGTGCCCGCAGCAATTGCACCTGATTCTCATAAGACAAATTTCCCACCTCATCCAAAAATAACGTGCCTTGATGAGCGGCTTCAAAATGTCCCATTTTATCGTTCACAGCCCCGGTGAAACTTCCTTTTATGTGTCCAAAAAACTCACTGGCAGCGATTTCATTGGGGATGGCTCCGCAGTCTACGGGAACAAAATTATTGTTGCTCCGGTTACTGAATTGATGAATGGCCTGTGCGGCAACCTCTTTTCCGGTTCCGCTCTCGCCCTGGATCAAAACACCCATGTCTGTTGGGCCTACCAATTGTATGTATTTATGAAATTTTTTGGATGCCTCGCTAATCCCCGATACAAATCCAATCTTTTTGGAAGACTGCCGCATCGTAGGTGCCGGGTTGGAAGCAACCGGATTCAGTTTATTTTCTTCTGAATGCAGCTCCGATTCCGTTGCCTGCTCCATGATCATTAACAACTCTTCGGGGCGGAATGGTTTTGAGATATAATCCAGCGCTCCTTTCTTAATGGCCTCCACCGCCGAAGTCACCTCTGCATATCCGGTCATCATGATCACGTTGGTTTGAGGCGTTGCGTGTTTTACAAACTCGAGCAGCGCCAAACCCGTGTCATCCGGTAATTTCAAATCGGTAATGATAAGCGGAAACTCCGTCGATTTCAATGCCTCTTTTGCTTCCGTGACGCTGGAAACTCCGGTAACGGCATACTCCTTTCGTTTTAAAAATGTGGAGAGCATTTTTAAAAAGGCAATATCATCTTCAACAATAAGTATATGTTCTTTCATCGACGGTTGCAAATTGTAGGATGCAATTCGCTGACAAACAAGTGGATTGCTCTGGATATTTTGGGATAGCTCATTATACAGTTAGGTTTAACTATGTAAAAGTAAGAAGTATATGTTGTGACAATTTTAAATTTATCATAAAATAAACGGAGTGTTTCCTTCAAACATCTTTATTACGGCTCAAATTAGGACAAAAAAAAGGTGCCCCTAAGGGCACCCATGCGAAGTATTGAATCTAAAAATACCTGCAGCTTACTGCATTTTAATCCACTCACCTTGTTCGTTTGCAAAAAGTATTTTGCTCACGTCGTTAGTGGTAGTCACAACTAGTTTGAATTCACCTTTTTGGTTTGCGTAAGCCTGGGACACTACAACGCCTTCGAGGTCTTTGGCAAAAGCGTCCTTAACAGCTTGGGGCAAATCAGAAACATTTACTTCTTTATAATCATCTTGCACGGAGGCTACTTGCGCTTTTGTTGGGGTGTCCGATGAAGATGACTGTGCATTTGTAACGGTTAGTGTTCCAAACGCTATCGCGAGAGCGATAATTAATTTTCTCATGGCATCAATTTTTTGTGGGGATAAAAAATATCTTTCATTTTCGATTAGGCACAGTGAAAATTTAGTACCAAAAAGAGCTTTACTCGCAATTAATTTATAAAGCGCTTGCTGATAGCTATTTATAGTTATTCTGAAGTATTCGGGACTTTTGAAGATGTGTATATCGGGTATACAGCTTGTGTAATTATTACACACTTTGTGTATACCCTATTCGATATTGGGAGGCTTGCGACCGGCTTTCTTTAGTGCCCGGTTCTTTTTGGCTTTCAATCGCTTTTCGATGGCACTTCTGGATGGTTTCGTCTTCTTTCGGGGACGGGCAACTTTTACATGCTCCTGAAGCAATTCAATCAACCGTTCGATACAAATTCGTTTGTTGCGATGTTGACTTCGGCTCTGGCTGCATTGTACCGAAAGGATTCCCTGTGTTGTAAGACGTGAAGATAGTTTTGTGCCAAGGCGTTCCTTTTCCGCAGCTGTCAATCCTTCCGAAGAAAATACATCAAATAACACTTCCACCTTCGATGAAGTTTTATTAACGTGCTGCCCTCCAGGGCCACTGCTGCGCATAGCTTTGAACTGAAGTTCTTTTATTATGGTCTCAATTTGCATTAAGCGTTGGGACGGTGTTCCTTTCTTAATAGATCGTTTACGGTCTTTACCGGGTTAAATGTAATGAGCGGTACTTCCACAAAAATGGTGTTCCATTTTGCCATAGACCCGTTCCAAAGACCCGGGAGTTCCAGAGCTTTGATAGGTTTTCCATTTTCCGACTTATTTGAAATAAAACCCGCATCGGGGTTGGAAAATTGCATTAGATCAAATTTATTCCCTTTATAATCCCGCAAGCCGCAAACCAGATCCACAGGATTGAAGTGTGTCGATTCCTGGATGATGGAAGCTTGATGTGGGGCATCGGTATTTATTTGTGACTTTTCAACGATCTGTAACGACAAATTTCCATCGGTATCCCGTACCCAAAAAGGTCCACCTCCCGGGGCACCCGTATTTTTTACTACTCCACACACTCGTATGGGCCGGTTTAAAAATTCCTTCGTCGCCACAATCCCTCCTGGTAGTTCTTTTACTGCGAGGTTCTTCCAGATAAACGACTGAATTTCCTTCACTTTTTCCAGTGTAACTTCGCCGTCCAGTTCTTTTAAATACCTAAATATCTTCGCTTGTAGACGCAACAACTTCCCCGCAAGTATTTTCTTATACACACCAATCTCCTGGGCATATTCCTGGGCGGCCACGTTGTCTATATTCTTGATAAAAACGATATCCGCATTCACCTCATTAAGATTTTCAAGAAGGGCACCATGTCCTGACGGACGAAATACGAGCTTCTCCTTATCATCCCGGAAGGGATAGTTGTCAAGGGTTACGGCCAGCGTATCGGTTTCTTTTTTCTGAAAGGAATACGAAATATGAAATGTCTTTTTCGTCTTTCCACCCACACGTTTCTTTATACTCTGAAATTCTTCCTTGAAAAAAGCAAGATGTTTTTCCGAAAACGTAAAATGCAGGTAAACGTCTTCATTCACCGACGCATAATAGGCCGCCTCATACAATTGTTCTTCGAAAGCGGTCGTCGCGTATTTCTTGTATTTGTGAAACGGAATAAGGCCTTTTGGCATCTCTCCAAAGCACAGGCCATCTGCATCCAACATTGCCTGGGCAAAATAATAGTGTCGTTTTCCCTTGGGTGATTTTTTATAATCGGGGTAATTTTCCCGAATCTTTTTTCGAACCTGATTTATAAAGGCGAATTCAGAAGTAGTGTTGAAAAACGTTACAAGTTCATGGCTATTGTGCTCTTTGATATATTCCCGAAAGAGTTTTTCTTCCGGATCGTAGTTTTCTAAAAACTCATGTAAAAAATGGAACATACGCGTCGCCGCTCCCGAGGCCGGAACAAATTTGACAATATCAAGCTTGTTTTTCTTGCTTTCGTAATAGGTTTCCAGAGATTGTTGCTCATGTGAGGATAACTGTTGGATACCATTGCCTACTGAAGCCGTCGTCACCACATCAACAAAGGGAATTCCCCGGGTAAATGTTTCGAGTTGATGGTACACTTTCTTGATGGTAAGTCCATGATTTTCAATCTGCCTAATATCCTTTTCGGTGAGCATTGAGTTATGTTTTCAAGGTTGCTAAGACTTGGGTCGCCTTAAGTAATCTCTCGCTTACACTCCCCTCCAGGAGGGTATAAGGGATTTTATTTATTATTAATTCATTTTCAAAAATACGAAATAGTTTCTCCCTGTCATAGGGTCGGTCTCTTAAATCGTCTGCTTCCCAAGGGGTGTCAATTTGAGTAAGAAAGTAATGATGGTAATGGTTTTCGAGGCAGGCCTCCACAATTTCATGAGGGCAGAAATCATCGTAATAATATTGGGAGTATACTTTCAACTCCCGCAAATTGGTGTCACAAAAAAGATAGGTTCCCGCCGTTCTGGCCGCTTTGTTTTCAGCTAAAATCTGACCTTCTGCGATGGGCAGCAAGTCTTCTTTGGTCACTAATACCTTGTGGGCATCCCATTTGTTCTGAAGATAGGTTCGCAGATATTCAGGAACCCAGACGGTATCATAAAAGGCTGCAAGTTGTTTCGCCAGGGTGGTCTTTCCCGAAGATTCGGGCCCAAACAACACAATTTTTAAGCAATCTGAAGGGATTTGTTCAAGTGTTTTTTCCATGCGAGATAACCTTGAATGGCTAAGACGGTAAAAATAAGGTATTGCAGCGAGAACATCCCCCATCCCCGGTACGCATAAAGAGGTACGGTTATGATGTCTGCTAAAATCCAAAGGGTCCAGTTCTCTATTTTCTTATTGGCCATATACCACATTGCGGTAAAGAACACCCCGGATGTAAAAATATCTATATAGTTGGATGGTTCTATCACTGTGCCATAAGCCCGATACACCCCATATGTCACTACCATGGTCAACAAAAACATCCCAAAGCCTATCCATTTCTCTTTTCGATTTGTTCTGGAAACCGCAACCAACGGCGCCCCTTCTTTACTGCGGGACCAATTCCACCAGCCGTAAATACTCATTACCGAATAGTAGAAATTCAACATCATATCTCCCATCAATTCATCATAAAGAAATATATAAACCGTAAGCGTGGTTGCTACCAAGCCTGTTGGGTATACCAAAATGTTTCTTTTCTTTGCATAGACCACGCTTGCAATTCCGAAGAAAAATGCAATTCCTTCCAGCACAATTAAATGGGTCGGGCGGCTATAATAAGGTTCCAGAAAAAAGTCAAAAATGGAATTCATTTATTTAGTGATCAAGGACCTGAGTTTTCAAAAGCCGTGCCCATTACTACCATATCGGCCCCGGCTTGGTAAGCGGTTTGTTTTTGAGTTTCGGTGCGTATACCACCACCAACGAGCAGGGGAATATCAATTTCTTTTTTTACTTCGGAAATGATCTCGGCAGCTACAGGAACAGTGGCTCCGCTTCCTGCCTCCAAATAGATCAATTTCGCACCCATAAGCGCACCCGCTTTGGCCGTATCCACGATCCGCCCTATCTGGTTTTGTGCCATTGCCGAAGTAGCTGTGACCCTTGCCACGGCAGACTCAGTACCACCATCGATCAACAAATATCCCGTGGGGATTACCTCGAGCGATGTCGCTCTCAAACCAGCAACCGCCTTTACCTGTTGTCCTATTAAATATTCAGGATTTCTTCCGGACAACAAACTCAAAAATAAGAGTCCGTCGGCAGCATCGGTGATCTGAGAATAGTCGCCTGGGAAAATAAAAACAGGCCTTGACGTATACAGTTTAATGGCTTTGACCAGGGTTTCGGTACTCCCATTGGCAACTGTGCTCCCTCCCACGAAAATATGGCTGGCATCGGCCGGTAGCTTCCGTAGAAATTGAGCTGCCTGCTCCACTTCAAACTTCTCGGGGTCGATTAAAATAGCGAGCAATTTATTTTTCAGATGCAAGGCTTCAGTGAAGGTTTTGTATAGACTTTTGGTTTCCATTCAATTCATAATTAAGGCATATCCGCAGGTAAATCCTTCGAATTCTAAAAACCAGATATTGTATTTTTGCATCTTGCCGGCATAGGCAACGCTGGCGACGGTTTCACCTTCTTCCAAACCAAAATCCTCCACATAAATATGCTGTAAAAAACTCACTCCTTTTTCGGCAAAACTCTTGTATATACTTTCCTTGGCACCCCAAACAATGGTCAGTTTTCGCATGATGGCATCATCATTCGCCAAGGTTCGGTATTCTTCAACAGGAGTAAATTTATGCGCAATTTTCAAAATTTTTGATCGTTGCATCTCGATATCGATGCCCACTTCAGCATCGCTCAAAATTATCCCTGAAAAAATAAACGAATGTGTGATCGAAATCTTGGTTCCATCCTTTAAGTGAGGCTTTCCTTTTTCATCGTAAAAAAGATCGTGATCCACATAACCTGCAATGGCCAATAAATGTCTCACGCTCATAAATCCCCGGCGATGCAGATCACTCTTCATCCCGTTAACCCTCTTCTGGCAATGCTTCGTAAGCACAATGCCATCAGAAAGTTGCGCATAGGGCTCTTCGATTTTCCAAATGAGGACTTTGGTGGTGGGATTTACTGTTATAGTTTTGTAAAGAGGCATATTTTTCAAAGGATAATGCGTACTTTTGCACCCGAAAATTGAATTTAATTTTTTAATTATTTCCCGGTGCGGCCAAGCTTTTTCGTAAATTAATTGGAAGCCCGCAGGAATGTAAAGATAATAATATGTCAACGAAAACTGTACCCTACGTAGCGTATAAAGTAAAAGATATTTCCCTCGCAGATTGGGGACGTAAAGAGATCGAATTGGCCGAAGCCGAAATGCCGGGCTTGATGTCCTTACGGGAAGAATACAAGAATGAGGAACCCTTAAAAGGGGCACGCATCGCAGGATGTCTGCACATGACCATTCAAACCGCCGTATTGATTGAAACCTTGCAAGCCCTTGGGGCCGAGGTTACCTGGAGCTCCTGTAATATATTCTCCACTCAGGATCAGGCTGCTGCTGCGATCGCTGCTACAGGAACACCGGTATATGCCTGGAAGGGTATGACAGAAGAAGAGTTTGAGTGGTGTATTGAGCAAACACTTTTCTTTGGAGAAGACCGCAAACCACTCAATATGATCCTGGATGACGGAGGAGACCTTACCAATATGGTGCTGGATAAATATCCCGAACTGGCTGAGGGGATCAACGGACTTTCAGAAGAAACCACTACCGGAGTTCACCGTTTATACGAACGTATGGCGAACGGAACATTACCCATGCCGGCGATCAACGTGAATGACAGTGTGACCAAATCCAAATTTGACAACAAATACGGTTGTAAAGAAAGTGCGGTAGATGCGATTCGTCGTGCCACCGATATCATGCTGGCCGGAAAACGTGTCGTTGTTTGCGGTTATGGTGATGTTGGGAAGGGAACGGCCGCTTCATTCAAAGGAGCCGGTTCGATCGTTACGGTTACTGAGATCGATCCTATTTGTGCGCTTCAGGCAGCTATGGACGGCTTTGAAGTTAAGAAACTTGAAACAGTAGTTGGTAATGCCGATATCGTCATTACCACAACCGGAAATAAGGATATTGTTCGCCCCGAGCATTTCGAGGCCATGAAAGACAAGGCTATTGTTTGCAATATTGGTCATTTCGACAACGAGATCGATGTTGCCTGGTTGAACAACAATTTTGAAAAGACCGAGATCAAACCACAGGTGGACAAATACAATGTCAACGGAAAAGATATTCTACTCCTTGCCGAAGGTCGTTTGGTGAACTTAGGTTGTGGCACAGGCCACCCAAGTTTTGTGATGAGTAACTCCTTTACCAACCAAACGTTGGCACAGTTGGAACTTTGGAACAATCTCGATGCCTATGAGAACAAAGTGTATATGCTGCCAAAGCATCTGGACGAAAAAGTAGCAAAATTGCACTTAGCCAAAATTGGTGTTGAGTTGACAGAGCTTCGTAAAGACCAGGCAGATTATATTGGTGTTAAAGTAGATGGGCCGTATAAGCCGGAATATTATAGATACTAGTCGATATACGATGTGCGATTTGAGATCGGGCATCTGGTAACCCTCGCCATTTGGTGGGGGTTTTTTTTGGCAATGGCCGCGCTAACCACTCTTACTTCTCGCTTCGCTTTGGGGTAACCGTTTCTATCGCTATTGCTTAAAAAGAGCCACTCCAGCATTCAGAAAACGCTAATATTCACTTTTGAAGGTGCTAGCTTATTCTTTCCTTAAAATTGCGAAGGATGCCGTTTCTTTGGCTTTCAAATTGGTGAGGGTCTCAATGGTATTGGTGTCGTCGGAAATATCAATTTTTACTGTATTCCCACCGATACTTCCATTGTTGACGGCGATCACTTTCAGTACTGTTTTTGGGCTGTCCAGGGCCACTGAAAACGTCTCCTTTTTTGTAGTTACTTTGTAATCCTTCAGAATAATACGTCCATTTACCATTATTGTAACCACATCTCCATCTTCTTGTCCAGCATCAAACAAGGTAAGCTGTACCGTTTCGCTAGCAGAAAAGACACTAAGCACCTCATCCTTTTTAATAATATTCAAAGACAAACTGTCCATCAATTTCACCAGATTTATTTTTTCCTTCTTTTGCTTACTTACAAAAATACTTCGGTCTATCTTACGATCCATTTTCTCAGTCCGTTTCAGAACTTTCTTAAAGTTGGACAAAACAATCTCTCCCTTAATACATTCTGTCCCGTCATCATACAGCCCCTGAAACTCCCCTTCAATTCTCTGATTTTCGTTCATCTTCCGCAGTCGCCCATCAAAATGAACAAAACAGAAATCATCATGAGTGATTTCAGATTTGGTATACAGTATACCGCTCTCATAAAAATTAAGTGAATTGGCTTCGTCATTAAAAAACCCCGAAATATAGGATTTCGTTTCATGTGCTCCCCCAATATCTGTGGTCGAATACCCTGTGATAAGACCGTCCTTTTCTATAAAATCCAGCTTATAAGATATTAACGAAGAATCATTGAGTTTGATGGCTCCCACATACGAATAGTCGTCCTGTGCGAATAGGTTAAAAGTGCTGCAAAGCAGAAATAAGAATCCAAATATTCGTGTCATACGATTGGGGTGATTAGGGAAACAAAATAGGGAAACAAAATCAATAAATTGGATAAAAATTGCACTTAGAGTCAATTGCAAAACCCTTTCTTTTAGTAGCGAAATAAACGTTGGTTATTCTCGAACTATGAGTATCTTTCCACTTCAACCAATCAAAACTTTATTTTATGAAATTAAAAATTATTTTGTCCATGCTCCTTATGGCAATCACAGTAACTACAACTTATGCGTCCTTCCCTGTAGTTCGTACCGTTACAACAACTACAACAGCAGAAAATACTATTGAGGAAGTCATAGTTTTAGAGTCCCCTGCCGCAGCAGTCGCAGGAGATGATCAAATTGTAGCATTACTATTATGGTTCTTCCTTGGGGCTTTTGCGGGTCATAGATGGTATTTAGGCAGCCCAATAGGGTGGAATATCTTATTCATCTTAACATTAGGTGGACTAGGAGTTTGGTGGATTGTCGATGGAATCGATATTATCACGAAAAATTATCCCGGACTGTAAATTAGCATTCATCATTATAAAAACCCTGCCAGTTGGCGGGGTTTATCTTTGGGCAATGGCCGCGCTACCTGCCTGCCGGCAGGCAGGTCCGCTATATCTTTTTATTTGTCTCCTTGAGCGCCCGCCTGAACGGAACGGACACGGCAGTCGAAAGGTCCTCGACAAATAAAAAGGATGCCGCTACTATCGCTATTGCGGAACGGGCCTGTAATTTATTTCAGCTGCAAGAAACAACTCATTTCCGTTTCCGGAAAATATAGCTCATCCAAACCGGGTCATTCTCTTCAGAAACTACAGATTGCCGGTCTACAAACTCCCAATTGGCAGCATTCATATAATTCAGTAAATCTGAAGTCTCTTCCAGGTCTTCAATGGCATCGATAGTAATTATTTTTCCCTCCAAAGATTCCTGTTCCTCCACCTTGATTCGTTTTATTTTTCCACTGTTATTGGCTTTTTGGATTACGATGACCTCCAGATACTCATACTTTGGGATATCCTGCGACCTCATTGCTGTGATCGAAAATAAAAACAAAGTAAGGATCAAAATTCCTGGGACTGACTTTCTCATAAGGTGTGATTTTAAGTAAACAAGGTACAATTTATACGTACATGCTATGAAATAAGTCCGGCGACATAATCACTGATGTTCGCAGAACGCTTCAGGTCCCAAAGAAAAACCCCCAACCAAAAGGCCAGGGGTTTTTACGTTAGGTAAGATTCAATCTTATGCTTCAGCGTTTGGTATGATAGAAACGTATGATTTGTTATCTTTTTTCTTTGTGAATTTTACAACACCGTCTACTTTGGCGTGTAAGGTATGGTCTTTTCCACCGTATACATTCTCACCCGGGTGATGTGTATTACCTCTTTGTCTTATAATGATATTTCCGGCAATAGCAGCTTGTCCTCCGAAGATCTTAACACCTAAGCGTTTCGATTCAGATTCTCTACCGTTCTTGGAACTACCAACTCCTTTTTTGTGAGCCATTTTCTTTCGGTTTTATAGGGTTAAACATAGCCGGGATTATTTTTTCCCGCCGTCTAATTTGTCTTGTAACGTTTTAAGTTCGTCCCACTTACCGTCGGCAGCCAATTGGGCTTGTTCCGGCCAGGTATCGGGCACGTGATTTCCACGAACATTTGCGATGATCTCAGAAATGTTCTTTGGAGCTGCTTTTGCCAAATCGGCAAAGGTTGCTATACCAGCAGCAGTTAAAGTTTCAGCGATCTTAGGTCCAATTCCTTCGATCTTCTTCAGGTCATCAGCCTTCGCAGCTTTTTTCGGAGCAGCTTTTTTAGGAGCAGCTTTTTTGGCTGGTGCCGCCTTTTCTGCTTTAACAGGAGCCACTTTTTTAGGTGCTGCCTTCACAGCTTCTACCTTAGGAGCCGCTTTCTTTGCAGGTGCCGCCTTCACAACTTCTGCCTTAGGAGCAGCTTTCTTTGCGGGTACTTCGGCCTTGGCTTTAGCAGCAGGCTTAGCTCCGGAAGCTACAATGCTCTCAATAATAATTTGAGATAGTGATTGACGGTGACCGTTTTTAACACGGTATCCTTTTCTTCGCTTCTTTTTGAAAACGATAACTTTGTCACCTTTAAGGTGCTTCACGACTTTTGCTCCAACTTGAGCGCCGTTTATAGCCGGGGCGCCAACAGTTACTTTGTCTCCGTCACCGATCAAAAGTACATTGTCAAAAGACACTTTCTTACCTTCTTCTACGGCTAAACGGTTTACAAAGACTTTTTGGTCTTTTGCAACTTTAAATTGCTGCCCTGCTATCTCTACAATTGCGTACATAGCGTAAACGTTTATTTTATTTGTTTATAATCCCTGTTTTCAGGGCTTTGCTCTCCGAAGCGAACTAGTTTCGCGAAGGAGGGTGCAAATATAATTCTTAAAATGAGAACGGCAAAGAGTTTTTCAACTAAAAACGGGAAGAAGTTATCGTTTTTGATTCCAGGATTCCTTGAGTAGCTGCATAAAGGCGAGTGTGAGTACAAAGGAAGTGGAAAAGCCCATGATCACCAGCGAAATGATAAGGATCAAAGACCCCTTGTTATAATCGAGTCCCGTTGAACTTAAGACCGCCTCGGCAAATTGTGCGTCGATCTGAAAAATATAGATCGCCATAAAGACCGAAAACAGAATCGTAGCCAACCCACCTGTGAAGAGCCCCAATTGAAATCCGTCCTGATATGCGAATTCTGTCGACTGCGCTTTATATTTTTTAAGCACAAAGAAAATCCCGGCGCCTATAAAAAGACCGTTCATCGCGCTTAGAACCGGATATTGATGTAAACCAACAAGTTTCGTAAGTAAGAAATACGCAATCATAGTTACTGCGATCCCTATTCCGTATTTGGTATAATACTTTCCCATGGTTCTCGTAATTGTTTCCTATAAATTTCGACAAAAAAATTCAGAATAGATTGAAATCCAATATATTATTTGCGCCTTTTATTGGATAAGTAGACTCCAATGAGAATGACCACCGCGGCCACCCCCTGCATAACTCCAAACTTTTCGCCGTCAAACACTCCCCACATCACTGCGACAATGGGCATGGTATAAGTGACTGAAGAGGCAAACACCGGACTCGCAATTTGAACCAATTTATTAAAGATGACCTTGGCAATGGCGGTGCCAAACAGTGAGAGAATGGCCACATACATGAAGGATGTTTGCATTTCTTTATTCTGAAAAATGGTTTCAAAAAATCCTGTTAGGTACAATATCACCAATGCCGGAAGAAAAATAAAGAGAAAGTTTCCGGTAGTCACCGCCAACGCACTTATATCGCTCAAATGCTTTTTAATAATGTTCACATTAAGGGCATACCCAATGGTCGCAATAAGGATAAGAGTGCTGTACCAATAATTTTGGCCAGGATTGAAATCGGCTCCCACCATAATAAGCATTACAGTTCCAATAAGACCCACAATTACACCCAACATCTGACCTTTGGTGCTTAATATTTTAAATAGTGCAATACCCACAATGACAGTGGCCAGAGGGGTGAGTGAGTTCAGAATGGAAGCGATGGCACTGTCGATATGATTTTGAGCCATGGCGAACAAAAATGGCGGGAAGAAGGAACTCACAAAACCTGAGATCAATATCCAAACCCAATGCCTTCTCCTAATTTGAGAGATACTTTTAAAGCCTACCGAAAAAAGAAAAATAGAAGTCAGCACAATACGCAATGAGCCCAGTTGATAATCGGTGAGCCCTACCAGTCCTTTTTTGATAAGAATGAAAGAACTTCCCCAAATGATGGAAAGAATTATAAGGTAGACCCACTTTTGAGAGTTATTGCCCATGCGGTTTTGTGAAGGAACAAAATTGAGAAAATTTAATGAGATATGGGATGGTGATTATCGATTTTACAGATGGTGATATAGCCCGAAACATTCAGTAAAAATTATGAAAAATCGATCCGTTTCATCATCCTGAATCAACTTTCAAGATTGGTTCATGGCTTGTCTAAAAGAAAATAAAGGTTACTCCTTCCAGGAAATGGTTTCCATGATTCTGCGAATATCATCTCTTAAATATACCACAGCCGGATAAATAGAATCGAAGTTGGGTTTCGCCTCAAAATAAAGGGCGCCGGAGACAAAGTGGCGCAGGCTATCGGTCACATAGAATTGAGATTGCGAGGCGGCTTCTCCGTTAATAATGTACAACATTCCGTATACCTTATTGATAGAGTCCACCCTGGGCTGCTCGAAGATCTCATTGGCCTTGATATTGTGTCCGTAGGCCAATTTTTGTGCGTCGACCAACAGAGACCTTAAATTGTTCTCTCGAATCTCCTGGTAGGTGAGATAGACAGTCGCCTTCATATTGGGATAACTTATGTTGACTCCGCAATTCTTTTTTTGAAGGACGGTAGCAACCTCATTTTTTTCAAAGTCGAAGGGGCAATCCAATGGGGTGGCCTCGTATACCTGTGGGGGATATTCCAGACTTAATTTGGCGGCAGGCTTTATTACCACTTCATCGTTGCAGCTATTCAGTATAAACAAAACAAGAACCGCGATTAGTAAGCGCATACTAGGGTTGAATGGATAATTTAATTTGTTGGATTCGCTTTTGGTCGAAAGCCTCAATAGTAAACGCATAGTTATGGAAGGTTATTATCTCGCTCTGCTTTGGGAAACCCCGGGAGATCTCCAAAAGAAAACCTGCCAGTGTTTCGGCCTCTCCTTTTGCGTCTTCAAAAGACTTGGGGTCTTCTAATTTGATAGCCTTATAAAAATCCTTTAAGGGAGTTTTGCCTTCAAATATAAAGGTGTGGTCGTCCAATTTGGAAAATACAATATCCACATCGTCAAACTCGTCACTTATTTCACCTACGATCTCTTCAATAATATCTTCCAGAGAAATGAGCCCACTGGTGCCCCCATATTCGTCTACCACGATGGCCAAATGCATTTTGCGATCTTTAAATTCGTTGAGCAGATCGTCGAGTTTTTTATTTTCGGGAACAAAATAGGCTTCCCGCTTCAGTTTTACCCAATCTAATAATGGTTCATCAAAATAAGGCAGTAAGTCCTTGGCATAGAGAATCCCGGTGATGGTATCGATACTGTCCTTATATACCGGGATTCTCGAAAACCCTTCAGAAATAATCTCCGGCATAATCTCTTTAAAGGTTGCTTCTTCGTTCAAGGCGAAGATATCCATTCGAGGTCGCATTACATTTTTGGTATCGGTATTCCCAAAAGTTACAATTCCACGAAGGATTTTGTGTTCTTCCTGTGTGGTGTCGTCTCCGTTGGTAAGCTCCAGTGCCTGTGATAATTGATCTACGCTAATATTCGATTTTTGTTTTCCGAAGCGCTGTTCCATGTAAATAGTAGCGGAGCGCATGGGATTGCTAATGGGTGCAAATACAATGTTTAAAATATGAATGGGGTAGGCCATAAAGGAAGAAAACGAAAGTTTGTTTCGACTTGCATAGACCTTTGGCAGGATCTCTCCAAATAACAGTATCAGGAAAGTGACCGCACCTACTTCTATGGTAAACTTCAGCCATTCGGGGGAAATTCCATCAAAAACCAAAGGAGCCAAAGAAGCAAACAATAGTACGATAGCAATATTAATTAAGTTGTTCGCCACCAATATGGTTGCCAATAATTTTTTAGGTTTGGAGAGTAGTTTTTCGATCAATACCAGGCGCTTCGAGGGTATTACATCCGCTTCCGAATTTAAATCGGACGAAGTCAGCGAGAAAAACGCGATCTCCGAGCCTGAAATGAGGGCTGAAAAAAACAGTAAAACAAATAATACAACGATACTTGTTATTTGAGAAACAGTAGGTATTGCAATTAAGAGTAAACTAGGAGGTTCTATATCCAAATTCTTGGTTTTGGTTTAACTTAGAAGGGGAGGTCGTCATCCTCTTCTCCAATGACTTCTTGCGTCTGAGGTTGCACAACATCTTTTTGAGGCACCGCTTGCTGCTTGGGTTTTGACGTGCCGCTTGCCTGATTTTGCGGTATGGCACCATCTGTTTTGGGGGTTAAGAAAGTAAAATCGGTACATTGTACTTCAGTGGAATATCGATCGTTTCCCTGATCATCCTGCCACTTTCGGGTTTTAATACGTCCTTCTATATAAACCTTATCTCCCTTTTTCAAGTATTTTTCGCAGATCTCTGCACCTTTATTTCGCACAACAATATTGTGCCATTCGGTATTCGAAACCCGTTCGCCGGTCGTTTTATTGGTGTAGGTTTCATTGGTTGCCAGTGGAAATCTTCCAATACAACCACCCCCTTCGAAATAATTCATCTTTACTTCATCTCCTGTATGCCCGATAAGCATCACTTTATTTAATGTCCCGCTCATGTCTTCTGTTGTTTACTGTTAGTTTCCGGTCCTTCCGCATTGGGTCGCGTGACTCTCATATTCCATAAATTACTCTAGCCCACAAAGGTAGGTTTTGTTCTTTAAATATAGGTAATTTTTCAATCTTTGAAGTCGGAATATTCTGAAATAAAGTTTCCTATGAGAATTGGAACCGGGTAGTCGTGTATTTTAGCCAGCGGAATACCATTTTCTTCCAACCGGGGAACATGTGCCAACCAAAATCGGGTATACAAATGTTTGTGTGATAGTTTGTGCAGAATGGTCTTCGAATTATAAAGTACCAGAGAAGATATTTTCAGTTTTTCTGAAAGGGATTTATAATCTGATAACGCTTCCAATCGGGATACGTCTATTTCCGAAGTACTCTCTACCAGGGGAAATTGATATAAATTTTCCCAGATTCCCTTTCCGGTGCGCTGTTCCAGATACGTTTTATCATCATCAGAAATAGGCACTATATAATTAAAGTAATGTTTCCGTATCTTCGTTTTATTGATCTTTACAGGTAAGCTCTTTACTCGCTTTAACCGTAAGGCTTCACATTTGTCTGAAAAAATACATCCCTCACAAACCGGGTTTTGGGGTACACAATATCTCGCGCCAAACTCCATAATGGCTTGATTGAAGGTACCTGGTTGAGAAGTGTCGATGAGTAGTTGCGCCAGTTGCTTGAACTCTTTGATGCCGGCGGTACTATTAATAGGAGTGTCGATGCCAAATACTCTGGAGAGCACTCTGTAAACATTACCATCTACTACAGCAGTTGGCCGGTCGAAGCAAATGGAAGCGATAGCACTGGCCGTGTAATCCCCTATTCCTTTCAGTTTTAGAAGGTCTTTGTAATTGTTCGGGAAGATGCCATCCAGGTGATCTACAACATATCTGGCGGTGTGATGCAGATTGCGAGCTCGGGAATAATAGCCCAAACCCTGCCAAAGTTTCAGTATTTTTTCTTCGGAAGCATTTGCCAGATCGTGAACCTTCGGAAAGGCTTCAATAAAGGAAAGATAGTAGGGCAATCCCTGTGCCACTCGGGTTTGCTGCAGGATAATTTCGGAAAGCCAAATTTGATAGGGATCCTTGGTTTCACGCCACGGTAAGCTTCTTCCGTGATGTAAGTACCACATTATGAGATTTTTGGAAAAAAAAGCCGTATTTTTTCGCATTCGGCAAATGTAGCAGTTATCTATTTATATTTTAATGGATTACGATTAGATTTTTTGATATTAAAATCCTTATATTTGCCATCTTGAAAAAACAAACCGAATTTGATTAAACTTATTTATTAATTATTAAAAACCCCTAGTAAATGACTAAAGCAGATATCGTAGGTAGAATTTCAGAAAAGTTAGGAATGGAAAAAGGCGATGTTCAGGCAACCGTTGAATCATTCATGAACGAAGTAAAAAATTCGCTTGAAAGTGGAGATAATGTTTACTTAAGAGGTTTTGGAAGCTTTATTATTAAGAAAAGAGCTGAAAAAACCGGAAGAAACATTTCTAAGAATACGACTATCAAGATTCCTGCACACAATATTCCCGCGTTTAAGCCGGCCAAAGTTTTTGTGGATGGAGTAAAAACTAACGTAGAAGTAAAGTAATAACGACACTCCCAATCTGCTCTGCAGATTGGGATTTTAAAAAAAAATGTCCGTATGCCAAGTGGTAAAAAAAGAAAAAGACATAAGGTTGCAACGCACAAGCGCAAGAAAAGACGTCGCGCGAATCGCCATAAGAAGAAGTAGTTTTGGTAACTACTTTTTTCTTTTATAGATTACATTAATATCGTTCTTTGACAACGAAATTTCAGTGCCAAAAAGCACTGTGGTTTCTACAGGTATAAATTATTCCGTTAACATACGGAAGAAAACCCTGTGAAAAATTTTGTTTAATCCATTTGTCACGCATATGGCGTGATGGATAAAAATCATGTAAAGTGAGCTACGAATTATTTATTAGATCCAGTTCACAAGAAGTTGATTTTGCCCTTTTAAAAGATGGAAGACTAGTCGAATTACACAAGGAAGAAGAGGACAATAACTTTACCGTAGGTGATGTGTTTATCGCCAAAATACGGAAAACGGTTCCCGGCCTAAATGCTGCATTTGTAAATGTAGGATACGAGAAAGATGCATTTTTGCACTATCACGATCTGGGACCTAAAGTTCTTTCTTTGTTGAATTTCGTAAAACGTGTAAGCACAGGTAAATTAAGAGATTTCTCTTTAAAAGATTTCCCATTAGAAAAAGAGATTGATAAAAATGGAGGTATTAATCAAGCCCTCAAAAACAATCAATCTATTTTGGTACAGATCGTAAAAGAACCCATATCCACAAAGGGACCACGTATTAGCTCAGAGCTTTCGATAGCCGGCCGATACATTGTTTTGGTTCCGTTTTCAGATCGAGTTTCTATTTCGCAAAAAATAGAATCCCGTGAAGAAAAAGAACGGTTAAAACGCTTGATTATGAGCATTAGACCTAAAGGATTTGGAGTGATTATTCGAACTGTGGCAGAAGGCAAAAAAGTAGCAGAACTGGATAGAGATTTACAAAATCTCAAGGATCGCTGGACAGCGATGTGTAAAAAGCTACGGGGGGCACACCACCCAAGTAAGGTGTTAGGAGAGTTAAATAGAGGTGCCTCTATAATTAGAGACGTTTTTAGCGATTCGTTCTCTGCAATTCATATAGACGACGAAACCCTTTATTTACAAATAAAAGATTATGTGCAAGAAATTGCACCCAAACAAGAGAATATTGTCAAGTTTTATGACGCCAAGGTTCCCATTTTTGAAAAATTTGGAATTGAAAGGCAGATCAAAACTTCGTTTGGCAAAACCGTTTCCGGAGCAAAAGGTGCTTATCTGGTAATTGAACATACGGAAGCCCTTCACGTAATTGACGTGAATAGTGGTAACCGAAGTAACAAATCCAGAACCCAGGAAGAAACAGCGCTTGAAGTCAATATAATAGCAGCTACCGAGGTAGCACGACAGCTTCGACTTCGAGATATGGGAGGAATTATTGTAATTGACTTTATCGATATGGCCAGAGCCGAACATCGAAAAAAGTTGTACAACCACCTTCGGAACGAGATGAGCGACGACAAAGCGAAGCACAAGATTCTCCCGCCAAGTAAATTTGGCTTAATTCAAATTACGCGCCAACGAGTACGGCCGGAAGTGAATATTAAAACCGCAGAAGAAAACCCAAATATGGGCGAAGGCGGCGAAATTGAAGCTCCCATTCTCGTAGTGCAACAAATTACCGAAGACCTGCAAAGACTCTTCAAAAAAGACCACAAAAAGATAACCTTAAACACACATCCTTTTGTGGCGGCCTTTTTAACCAAAGGGTTTCCATCGGTGCGAACCAAATGGTTCATGGAGCACAAAAAGTGGGTGACTATTCAACCTAGAGACGCTTACACGTATCTTGAATATCACTTTACAGATAAAGATGGTACTAAGATCAAATAACTTAAAAACCCTCCTCTGCATTGCGCATTGGAGGGTTTTTTTATGCGTTTTTTCCAAAGAGCCATTTAAAGAATTGTCCCCTTGAGGGGGACTTTAGGGGTGTCGAAGCCTGCATTATAAATCAGAGACCACGCAAAAAGTAAAAAACCTGTCTCTCGAATAACACCCCTCTAACCCCCCTCAAGGGGGGAATTTAATACGTACTTTTGCTTGGTGAAGCCTACCGAAAAAACCTATACAGTCACCGAAGCCAAACATCGACTCGAACGCTATTGTGCTTATCAGGAACGCTGCCATAAGGAAGTTCAGTCAAAAACTGAAGGAAATGCGAATGATCCCACGATGCCATCGATCTTATCATGCTACATTTACTGGAAAACAACTATCTGAACGAAACACGATTCGCGCAGGCATATGCAAGAGGAAAATTCAGGACAAAAAAATGGGGGAAGCACCGTATCATCCGGGAATTGAAGTTTCGGGACATTTCTAAAGTCAATATCGCCTTGGCACTTAAGGAAATTTCGGAGGAAGCCTACCGCGCCACCTTTCACGAATTGGCTGAAAAACGCCTCCGCCAGTTAAAATCGGAAGAGAACCTTCAGAAAAAACGAAAAAAAATGGCCGATTACCTACTGTATCGCGGATGGGAATCGCATTTAGTTTGGGAGAAAGTTCGCTCCCTGTAACAACCTTATTCTTTTAGGATTCGTCGAACCGCTATGCCCCCATTATCGCCTGTAACCTTTAAAATGTAAATCCCACTAGGCAGAAAGGATAGTTCTATAGAATTTTGCCCTCTTTCATACATCCCTTCCAACAATACCTTTCCAAAAAGATCATACAAAACAAAACTACCTGTATTGACTATTTGTAACGTAAGTACTGTTTTCACAGGATTTGGATAGATTTTTAACTTGTCTGGCATACTTTCTTCAATTCCCAATAAGCATCCGGCCTCATCCTCTGCAAAATTCACGTGCTCATCTTTTATCCAGTCTTCCAAATAACCTGCGCTTGCATCATCCACATATATACAATCCAAAGATGGAGTTTCTCTGGCAACAAAGGAAGCTATATTTTCATTGGCTCCATTCCGTACATCCAAAAAAGTTAACGGATTATAACTAACCAAAAAACCTACTAAATTACTGTTCTGGGAGGCATCCAAACTGGTTATATTGTTGTGTGATGCGATGAAGCCTGTAAGGGCTACATTTTGTGAGATGTCCAGTGCATTTAAGTTATTATAATCTATATATAAAAGATCAATATTGGGACATTGGGTTATATCCAGATTTGATAGGGAATTAATCTCTAGATACACTGTTTCTAAGTTGGGGCATTGGGTAAGATCTAACTCCGAAATAAAATTCTCGTGTGCATCCAGATAGGTGAGATTTGGTTTGTTCCCAATCACTAGCGTACTAATAGCATTACTCCAACATGCTAAAGCAGTGAGTTGAGTATTTTGCGAAACATCTAAGAAAGTAATGGGGTTGACAGAGCAATCTAATATCTCTAAGGCTGCAAAATCTTCTATACCCGTTAAATCTTGTATTCCCATCCCAACTGGACCTATTCCCGTTACATTTTCAATGTTGGCAGTTAGTACTTGGCCATTGTTGGGGACGCCATCCCCCATCCCGTTGCTCTCCAAAAAGTTCTCGAAATTGGGGTCGGGGATTTGTGTAAACTGGGCATGGCTGATGGTTGCAGCAAGACCTAAGATTATAAAAAATATTCGCGATGCTTTCATTCTAAAAAATACTAATTGTGATCTACAATCACCTGCTTGATGACCAGATTGCCATTGTCGATAAAATGCAGGAAATAAAGGCCTTCATCCAATCCAGAAGTATCAAGTGTTTTTAATATGTTTTGGCTTTGACCACTCAATACGAGTACCCCCATATTATCATAAACCTCATAAAGATAGTTGGTTGCCGGCATGTCCCTTAAGTCCAGATTTAACTCTTCATCTGCAGAATTAGGATAGAAATCCAGGGTGCTGGGGTTGCATGGATTACCAAAAGTATTGGAAGTAGTATATATACCTTGCAAATCTGGTAGATTAACTATAGCAGATTTCATCCTATTTTCTTGTTTGACCGTAAAATAAAGCATGCAACCAGGATGGGTATACGCCATTATGTTTTCTTCATCTGGGGCATAAGGATCCCCATTTTCATCAACACCACTTCCTAGCCATTCACAGGTTTGTAGATTCACGCCATAAAACCCGATTCTAGGGTCCGCAGGGGTGTCGATAATATAGTCACCACAAATACTCGCATTCGTTCCATTTACAAACTCAGGACAGGCATTTGGATCGCCTTGATGTGGATTCTGCCCATGATGTGTATGCCATAAATTAAAAATATGCCCCATTTCGTGTGTTAAAACATTTAATTTTTACCACTGAAAACTGCAAATCATCATCACCTATAAAATAGCCTGCAACAAATAGTGAAGTTTCTTCTCTTCTTGAAGAGCCTCCACCATGAATGTAAAATGGAGGGAGGTTCTTATCGTCATCGAACATAAAAATATCCACGCCATCTGTGTGATGATAAGCAAATGACAAACCTAATGATGGATCATTGTAGCTAGCGGTATTGTCTATATAATTAATGGTTTGATCCCAGTCAAAATAGATATCCATGGGATTAAAACTGGTATCAAGATAACTCAAAGCCTGGTTCACATCTGCCACACTTTGTCCACCCGTTTGATCATCCCTTCGTATTACATGCACATAAATTTTTACGCAAAATGATGTATTTGGATACGTTAAATCTCTATATGGAATAAAAGCAGTTTCTAAATCACCTGTATTATCCATTTCATGATTACATATATAAGAATCATTTTGTGCAATTGAAAACGATGAAGCTAGAAATAACAGCAAGAGAGAGAGAGAGAGAAAGAAAGTTTCATTTCACAGTTATTTGGTTAGTCATCTAAATATACCAAATTATTATTGTAGACTGAAGAGTATCAGACTAATTAACAACATTTGAAAATTTTAAATCCCCAACTTCTGATGGGTTCGCACCACCGCCTTTTCATTCTTGGCATCGATCCATGCCTGCCCTTTGATCTTCCGCATAAGATTGTCGTAATACCGCATCACAAAAATATTGTAAACCGCTCTCCCGAAATTTCGGGGGTTTCGGGGAATGGCCCGCAAACTCATAGAAAAACCCGGGGTCATATAACGCATATAGTGCCAATACCCTTCAGGCATATACAATACATTACCATGCTCCAATGAGCCTTCAAATCCGCTGGCATTTTTTAAAGCCGGCCACTTCTCATAGTCGGGATTCGCAAAATTTATATCCTCCCGCACGATCAAGGAATGCGGAATTTTATACAAATAGTCATTCTGATTTTGATCAAAAAGGATCACCTTCTTCTTACCCTGGAAATGAAAATGGAAAATGTTGGCCAGATCAATGTCGTAATGCATAAAAGTGTGGCTGTTTTCCCCTCCAAAGAATAGCATTGGCAGACCTTTCATCAATTTTAGTCCAAAATCGGGATACGAAAAGTCCTTCTGTAACTCGGGCACTTCTTTAAGAATATTCCAAAGAAAAATACGATAGCGAGTGGGTTCCGTTTTGAGCAATTCAACATAATCGTTCATTTTCATTTTGGCGTGGGCCTGATTGAATCCCTCATCATGACGAACGGGACGATCATCATACAAAGGGACGGTAATATCCTTAGCTACACTTGCCATATAATCGAGGTCCCATTTTTTCATGGCAGGCCAATCCTCAACAAACCGCTCTATGATCACGGGTTTTTGAGGCCTGAAATACTTCCGAAGAAATTCTTCCTTAGTAATCGTGGCAACTCTGTCTATTTGGTCTAAGTGCATAGGATCTGTACGTCCAACGAAATTACAAAACTTTCATAGAACTCCTGTCAAAGAAGAAGGCGGATCCTATAATCCGCCTTCTATAGCAAAAACAGCCTATTGCCCATCTGTGGTCACTACCAGCTGATCAGAAAACTCACTAAACCCATCGATACCACAATCGGCTCTGGCATAGATCTCATAGGTGGTTGAAGCCGAAAGTCCGGTAATCTCATAATTACTCTGAGAGGTCGAAATGGTCGTCCCGGTTCCCAGTGGAAAGCCATTAGGCCCGTATTCCAACTCCCATGCCGTTTCGTTATTTTCATCCCAGGTAAGTTCGATGCTGTTGGAATCCACCGCGACCAACGTCAAATTGGTAGGCGTGTTACATATATCTGTAAGTTCCAGCGTTTGAAACAAGGCCGAAATGTAACTGCTAAATCCATCACTACCGCAGTTGGACCGAAGGAAGATCTCATAACTTGTAAGAGGAGTTAAGCCGTCGATCAATAGTTCCCGTTGGGAGGTTTGTACCACGGAGCCGCTCCCCAGGGCAAAGCCACGTTCGCCGTATTCGACCTCAAAGGCAGATTCCCCTCCGGTGTCCCAGCTAAAAAATGCGGAATTACTGTTCACTTGATCAATAGAAAGATTTTCAGCTTTCGAACAATTTCGATTGGTGGTATCATCATTCTTGGAACAACCAAACAAAAATGCGCAGGTAAGCGCCAACCACAGCAGTTTTTTCATAATTCAGGTTTTTAGATTAAGTAATGGTCGGCAGATTCCTAAAACGACGGTTGGTATTGAAAAATTGTGCAAAAGTCTATTGACGAAATAGAAATGGGGGGTTTCAAGTTCAATTTTAAGGCAAAAATAAGATATCTTATAAGGATTCCGTAGGCTGGTAACTCCAATTAAATGTAACTAACGCAATATTTATTAACTTAGAGGTAAAATGAAGCCATGAGATATATCCTACTATTTGTGGTTGCACTATTCTTTTCACAGGGATATGCTCAAAATTACACGACCCAGGATATGACCCTCCAACTCGATGAGAATGGAGAAGCAACCCTTATTCCAGAAGATGTTTTGGTAAATACATCCGGAACACTTTGGGTCATCAAAGATGACCTATTCGAACCTTTATGGAAATATCATTACGACCAGCAGGCGCAGACTCTGGAGTTTATAAGCGCTGGTTTTGAAGGTTGCATATTAGAACCCATCTACTTTGGGTATGACCGTAATCCAATAAACAAAAAGGAATATGCCAGCAGTAAAGTAATTGACGGTGGTTCCTTTTTCGTCGGCTGTTCAGGAGATGCATCGATAGGTGATTTTTCTGGCAATGCTGGGTGCAATTTTGTATTCGATGTCCCGCTTATCTTTAGTTTCGACAAATACGGCGTTCTTTACGAGGATCGCTATGCCACCGATCTCAGCATATATGATTTTTACTCAAATATCAGAACTCCATTTCTTGATATCGATTTTGATCCGGGTACTACAGGACTTACTTATGATTTTGAAAATCATCGGTTGATTGCCGCTGAGGAAGGAGGCTTTATATTTGAAGTAGATATTGAAACTGCCGAATGGCAAGTGTTATTTGATCTTGACCTTGGCAATGGATGTAATTACACCAAAGCCATTGAATACATTGGAAATGATATCATCCTGGCGGGAGGTTCTTGTGGCGATATTTACGCAATTAATCTGGTTAGCCAAGAAACAACCTTATTGGCTAGTGAAATTTATGCTACGTATAATTTTCTGTTTGTAGAAGATGAAATTCC
The DNA here is from genome assembly GCA_963807685.1 of uncultured Flavobacteriaceae bacterium. Classification (GTDB taxonomy): domain Bacteria; phylum Bacteroidota; class Bacteroidia; order Flavobacteriales; family Flavobacteriaceae; genus Aureisphaera. The sequence continues at coordinate 152,896 of CAWECU010000017.1, forward strand.
GGATGCCACTTTGAGTCAGTCCCAATTTACATGTAGTGATATAGGGACGCAAACCGTGGATATTACCGTTTTGGAAGGTGGCAACCCTGTGAATTATCAGGCTACCGTGAATGTAGTAACCGAATTTTCGGTGAGAAACTGTTGGGTCTTTAGAAATCTCAATTTAACCGATCCAAATGGATCTGGCGCTGCCCGATTAGGTGATTACACTGACTCTATTGATATAGTGAGTAGTTGTAGTTCTTCCTTTACTATTACCCAGGATCCACCTCCGGGGACGCTGATTCCGCATGAAGAATTAGTGACTATTACACTGACGGTAACGGATGAATTTGGCAACACCGCACTTTGTCAAACCATTGGATGTTCAAATTCGCACTTGGCCATTGAAGATAATCTTCTTCAAAACAATTTTGTTGTGTACCCAAATCCTACAACCAACCTAATTACGATTGAAAACAGAAATAATATTCCCTTGTCCCGGGTAGAAATTCGAGATATAAACGGACGTCTTTTAGAATTCAAAGAAATTAATTCGGGAACCAATAACATTTCTCTGTCCTTATCTTCATATAATAGCGGTTCGTACTTTGTTATAATCTACACTGAGAATGACTTTTTAGTAAAACGAATAATAAAGCAATAAAATGGAAGAACATATAGAACGAAAAGGATGGTTCGCCAGAAACTGGAAATGGGTGGTTCCTTCAGGAGGTTGCCTGCTCATTATTGTACTATTGATCGCCTTCGCCGGGAGTCTGTTTTTCGGGATTACTTCCATGATAACCGATTCGCAAGCATTTAAGGATTCCATGGAAGCCGTAAGTACCAACGAGGAAGTGATTAGCATCCTGGGAGAACCCATTGAGACCAACGGGATGAACGGAGGAAGTTTCAATTATAACAATGGCATAAAAAGTGCCGAGCTCACGATCCCTATTAAAGGCCCCAACGGTGAAGCTACCATCTATGTGATAGGACGTGGTACCGATGAAAATTGGACCTACGATACCATGGAAGTGTACATTGAAGACAGCGATGAAATTGTTGATCTGCTGGATAAAACAACACCAGAATTGCCAGAATGATTTCCTATCACAGGGCTTCCACGGTAAATGAGCTACATCAAATCCTTGCGCTTCAACAGGAAAATCTTCCCACGGCCCTTTCCGAAGAAATCCAAAAGAGTGAAGGTTTCGTAACCGTACATCACGATTTCGACATTCTAAAGAGAATGAATGATGCCTGTCCCCACATTATTGCAACAGATGGAGAGCGATTGGTTGGGTACACCTTGTGTATGCATCCCAAATTTGGAGATGAGATCGAAGTACTTCGGCCCATGTTCAAGGAGATTCACAGGCTGGTAAGCGACCCTAGGACCCCACTCGACTTGACTCCCCACAATTTTATAGTTATGGGCCAGGTTTGTATCGATGCGAATTATAGAAAGCAAGGAATTTTTAGAAAATTATACGAAACCATGCTGGTCGAAATACGTCCGCAATTTCATAGTATAATTACCGAAGTGGACCAAAAGAATGCACGGTCTCTGGAAGCACATTACGCTATTGGCTTTAAACTCTTATCGCAGTATAACAGCAAGGGGCATCAATGGGAGTTAATTTCGTTGTCCTGATATCTAGAAAATATAGCGCTTAAAGGCCTCCATGGCGGCATAATCTGCCAGACCTAGATTATTGTATTTGACAGCGGTACCTCTGTTTCTGTCCTCAACACGTACCCAAAATTCCCGGGAATCGTCACCTTGGTACATCATCCCATCTTTTTGGGATTGGTGGTAAAAAATGGAATGCCTTTTTTTAAGTACCTGACCCGGACTCATAGGAACCGCCATTTCTATTTCGTAGGTTTCCCATTCCTGCCAGGCACCTCGATATAACCAAACCCAGCAATCCTTCATATATGTCTTGGGTTTTAAGGTGTTCAAAACTGAAAATAGTGCGTCCAGACATATTTTATGTGTTCCATGAGGATCTGCAAGGTCTCCTGCCGCATATATTTGATGGGGCTTGATCTCTTCAATGAGGTCTTGAATCAATTGAGTGTCATGCGTTGAAAGCTTGTTCTTTTTAATGGTTCCGGTCTCATAGAATGGCATGTCCAGGAAATGCAGATGCTCTTCCCGTACGCCCAAATACTTTGTCGCCAAATAGGATTCCCCTCTTCGTATCAACCCTTTTAGTTTCCGAACAGCAGTGGTATCAACCTCATCTTCTTTTTTTGCTGAAAGGAAATCTACAATTTCTTCCATTTCGACCGAATTTGGGGTTAAGGCCAAGGCGATCTTTGCAAATTTCATCGCCTCATCATCAGAAACAGCGATATTTCCTGAAGTCTGATACGCTACGTGCACTTCGTGACCCTGTTCGACCAATCGCTCGAGGGTACCTCCCATGGAAATAACGTCATCATCGGGATGCGGACTAAACACAATTACCCGTTTTTTGGAGGGTTTGGCTCGTTCAGGGCGGTTTGAATCATCTGCATCGGGCTTTCCCCCCGGCCATCCGGTGATGGTATGCTGAAGAGTATTGAACATCTTTATATTGAGTTGATAGGCCGTTCCTTCTTCAGCCAGTAATTCAGACATGGCGTTGTTTGTATAATCGGAATCGGTAAGCTTAAGAATCGATTTAGTAAGCATTTCACTCAGCCATACTGCGGCCTTCAGTTTGAGCGTTTCCGTCCAATCACAGGTTGTAACCAGCCAGGGTGTTTTGATACGGGTAAGGTCGGCTGAAGCGGCTTTATCGATCACAAAAGTGGTATTGGAATGATCCTGGAGGTAGCTAGCCGGAACAATAGAGGTTATGGGACCTTCAATGGTTTTTAACAGGATGTCCGATTTATTACTTCCCCAGGCCAGCAGGACGATCCTTTTCGCACTTTTGGAAGTCCCAATTCCCATGGTGATCGCTTTTCTGGGAACATTGTCGATCCCTAAAAAGGCAGGAGCAGCGTCTACGCGAGTCACATGATTGAGGGTTATTATACGAGTCCCCGAGTTAACATGTGAACCCGGTTCGTTGAATCCAATATGTCCGGTCCTCCCGATCCCCAGCAACTGAAAATCGAGTCCTCCTACTTCTTTGATCTTTGCCTCATAGTCGAGGCAATAGTCTCGTAACGCTTCAGTAGCGATCATTCCATTAGGGATATGAACGTTCTGCGGTAGCATATCTACATGATTGAAAAGATGCTCGTGCATGAAGTAATAATAGCTCTGGATATTCGTGGGCTCCATCCCTAAGTACTCGTCGAGGTTGAAGGTGATCACATTTTTAAAGCTCAATCCTTCTTCCTGATGGAGGCGTACCAACTCTTCATATACCTTTATTGGCGATGAACCGGTGGCTAACCCCAGAACGCAGGACTTTCCATGCTTTTGCTTTTCCCGGATCAATTGAGCGATCTCTTCTGCAACCAGGATAGACGCCTCAAGCGAGGAATCGAATATCACATTGTGAATTTTTTCGAAGCGTGTTTCTTCAAACTTTCCAGGTTCCTTATAGACAATTGAGGTTTTATATGAAGTCGTCATGGCTGAAATGGTAAGAATTTAAGCTAGCTAAGTTACCAATTTTGGGAGTTACTATTTTATATAAATAAAAAAAAGCGCCCTCCAAAAGGAAAGCGCTCTGTACGTTATAAACGATACCTTCAGAATTAATCTGCAAGTACAATGATCTTGTTGTCCTGCATCTGTACGGTTCCGCTATTGATCTCCAGTTCCCATTTGCCATCGGCCTGAGTGAATTTGCTTTCAAAGCCTTTCGAAATAGCAGGGCTTCCCGCAAACTTCACTTTCCCTTCGCCCAATAAAGAAACAATAGGCGCGTGATTATTCAACATTTGGAATTCACCATTTACACCAGGCACTGTAACCGAAGTTACTTCGCCCTTTACCAGAGATGCTTCGGGAGTTACAATTTCTAAATTCATATTTCTAGTTTTCTTTTAGCAGTAGCAGTATGCAATACTGCCTACTGCTACTGCCTACTGCCTACTATTTTTAAGCTTCCGCTAACATTTTCTCACCGGCTTCCATAGCTTCTTCGATGGTACCTTTCAAGTTGAAGGCAGCTTCGGGAAGGTGGTCTAATTCGCCGTCCATGATCATGTTGAAACCTTTGATCGTTTCTTTGATATCCACCAATACTCCGGGAATCCCGGTAAATTGTTCCGCTACATGGAAAGGCTGGGAAAGGAAACGTTGTACACGTCGGGCACGCCCTACGGCCAATTTATCCTCTTCAGAAAGTTCTTCCATTCCTAAAATAGCGATGATATCCTGTAATTCTTTATAGTGCTGCAAAAGTTCCTTTACCCGTTGCGCACAGTCGTAATGTTCGTTTCCTAAGACGTCTGCTGTCAAAATACGTGACGTAGAATCCAATGGATCCACCGCAGGATAAATACCTAGCTCTGAAATTTTACGAGACAATACCGTAGTTGCATCCAAGTGGGCAAAAGTTGTTGCCGGAGCTGGATCGGTAAGGTCATCCGCGGGTACATATACCGCTTGTACCGAAGTAATAGATCCTTTCTTTGTTGATGTAATTCGTTCCTGCATCGCACCCATCTCGGTTGCTAAGGTAGGTTGGTATCCCACCGCAGAAGGCATACGTCCCAGAAGTGCAGACACCTCTGAACCAGCCTGTGTAAAGCGAAAGATATTATCCACAAAGAAAAGTACATCTTTCCCTTGTGAGTCACCTGCTCCATCACGGAAATATTCTGCAATGGTTAAACCCGATAGTGCCACACGAGCACGGGCTCCGGGAGGCTCGTTCATTTGTCCGAAAACGAAGGTCGCTTTGGATTCTTTCATGGCTTTTTTATCCACTTTGGAAAGATCCCATCCTCCGGCTTCCATGGAATGCTTGAATTCGTCTCCGTATTTGATGATACCCGATTCCAGCATTTCACGAAGTAGATCGTTCCCTTCACGAGTACGTTCTCCTACTCCAGCGAACACAGATAAACCACCGTGTCCTTTTGCAATATTGTTGATCAATTCCATTAACAATACTGTCTTACCAACCCCGGCTCCACCAAATAATCCAATCTTACCCCCTTTTGCATAAGGCTCGATAAGGTCGATTACTTTTATCCCTGTATATAAAACTTCCGTAGAAGTCGATAGTTCTTCAAACGAAGGGGCTTCCCGGTGAATGGGTAATCCGTTAGATCCAGCTTTCGGAAGGTTACCCATACCGTCAATTGCATCTCCAATCACGTTAAAAAGACGCCCGTATATATCATCGCCAATAGGCATTTGAATTGGGGCTCCGGTTGCAACAGCCTCCACACCTCGACTCAATCCATCGGTCGAATCCATGGAAATGGTTCGAACTGTGCTTTCGCCAATGTGGGATTGTACTTCTAGCACCAATAAGGCACCATTATTATCTACCTCAAGTGAATCGTAAATATTCGGAAGTTCTGCTCCGCTTTCAAACGCTACGTCTACTACCGGGCCGATAATTTGTGCAACTTTTCCTATAACCTGTGACATTCTGTAAGTGTTTAGATTTTAATGATCTCAGGATGCCAAAAGCAGCCTGTTTTTTAACCGTGCAAAGATAGGTTTTCCATCACAAATCTGCAATGGTAATCCTAAAAACTTGAGGGTGTATTTTAGAATTAATCGGAAATGGAATTTGGCGGAGTTTCCTGCGCTTGTTGGAGTTTCGGGAATGTGATCTAGAAGATATGGAAATTCGCAACCAGAAATGAAAATACAATGGATTTCTTAAGGGTTTTTCTACTCCACCGTCACACTCTTGGCCAAATTGCGAGGTTGATCCACATTTCTGTGGAGCATCACAGCAATGTGATAGGAGAGTAATTGCAAGGGAATGGTGGTTACCAACGGACTTAGACTTTCAGGGGTTTTTGGGACTTCCATGATATAGTCTGCCAGTGCTTTCACCTCGGTATCTCCTTCGGTTACCACTGCAATGATCTTCCCTTTACGGGCTTTGATCTCTTCAATATTACTTACTACTTTTTCGTAGTGGTTGCTGTTAACGGCTATGACCACAACGGGCATATGTTCATCTATAAGAGCGATGGGGCCGTGTTTCATCTCGGCAGCGGGATAGCCTTCAGCGTGAATGTATGAGATCTCTTTCAGTTTTAAGGCACCTTCGAGCGCAACCGGAAAGTTGTATCCCCTTCCGAGGTACAAAAAGTTGGTGGCACTCTTAAAAACTTCGGCGATCTCTTTAATTTTGTCTTCCCCTTTCAGAGCTTCAGCAACATGGCCAGGAATCATTTCCAGTTCCCGAAGATGCTTCATATAGTGCCGCTGAGAGATCGTACCTTTCACATTGGCAATCTTTAACGCAATCATGGTCAATACGGTGATCTGAGTGGTAAAGGCCTTGGTCGACGCCACTCCAATTTCTGGACCGGCATGAGTATAAGTTCCACTGTCGGTCTCCCTTGAAATGGTCGAGCCTACGACATTACAGATTCCATACACAAAGGCTCCTTTTTCTTGGCCAACTTGATGGCCGCGAGGGTATCTGCAGTCTCTCCACTTTGTGAGATAGCGATGACCACATCTTTTTCAGAAATAATTGGGTTCCGGTATCGAAATTCGCTGGCATATTCCACTTCCACGGGAATTCGTGCCAGATCTTCAAAGATATATTCGGCTACCAGTCCGGCATGCCATGAGGTACCGCAGGCCACAATAATGATCCGTTCGGCATTGGTGAATTTTTTGATGTGGTCTTCAAGTCCGCCCAACTTTATGATCCCTTGTTTAGCCAATAAACGACCCCGATAGGTATCCTTAATTACGGAAGGTTGCTCGTATATTTCCTTCAGCATAAAATGATCGAACCCTCCTTTTTCAATTTGCGCCAGATTCAATTGCAGCTCCTGAATGTAAGGATCGACCAGACTGTCATCTTTTATCTTGCGAACCTTGACGCCTTTGTTGAGACGTATGATCGCCATTTCCTCATCTTCGAGATAGATGGCATTGTTGGTAAATTCTATAAAGGGAGTGGCATCACTGGCCACAAAGAACTCCCCGTCACCAATACCTATAGCCAGAGGGCTTCCCAATTTGGCAACTACAATCTCGTCTGGTTTGTTCCTGTCAAAAAGTGCGATGGCATAAGCACCCACCACTTGATTTAAAGCGATTTGAACTGCTTTTCCTAATTTTACATTTTCCTGCTTTTTGATCTCCTCAATGAGGTTGACCAGTACTTCAGTATCGGTATCGCTTTCGAAGGTATAACCACGGTTGATCAGCTCTTTCTTGATAGAAGCATAATTTTCTATAATTCCGTTGTGAATGATCACCAGATCTCCGCTGTTGGAATAATGCGGATGTGAATTAACATCATTGGGTACACCGTGGGTCGCCCAACGCGTATGGCCAATCCCAAGTCTTCCATGGGTCTTGATCTCCTTCTTAACCTTAGCCTCAAGGTCTGCTACTTTGCCCTTGGTTTTGCAAATTACAATATCGGTCCCATCATAAAGCGCAACACCCGCACTATCATATCCTCTGTATTCCAAACGTTTCAACCCGTTCAAGATAATAGGATACGCCTCTGCTTTACCTATGTAACCTACAATTCCACACATAGCATTGGTTTATTCGGGTTCGGTATAAAATATTTGAAGTTTTAATCGCTTATCGACATTGGTTGTTCTATTTCCAAAGAGTACGGTTCCCTGAGGGGCAATTACACTGGAAACAGGTACTTCCTCAACACTTACCGTAGGCCTGGGTAAAAGAGGATTCTCCAGTTGCTGATAGGCCGGTTCGGTCACATTCTGTGAAACGATCAACCCTAAGGGTACATTGAGGGAATCTTTATTGATGACGTCGCTTAGATGCGAAGTAATTCTTATTTTATAATAGTCCCCATTACCATCACTTCCTCTTTCCAGCCTTCCCATATGTTCGGTGATTGCATCTACTGGAAGTCGATTCGAAGTAAGGTCAAAATCAAAATCGATCAATCGGCGGCTGTTCTTAGCGTCGAATATAATCAAACGTTCCGGCTCGGCAGCTCCTCCCACGATCTTATCCTGATCTACATAAAAGATAAGGTTTGCTTCATTGATCAGCCAACCCTTGTCGCGCAAGTCCTCCAGTTCATCTGCAACACCATTACCGTCGGCATCCTCTCCAAAAAGCTCAATGATGGTCAAAATTCCTTCTCCACCTCTCACATATAAATTCTCTTCACCCTCCGCAGTGTTGGCGTTGATGAGGGCGTCATTGATTTCCAGGGGAATCGAATCTTCAAACACATTTACAGAAATGGCATTGAACAAAAGCTGTACATTTCCGTGAAATTCCTGCACGTCCTCGGTCTCGCAAGTTTCATTCCCAGAGAGGGATTTAAACGTATAGAAAAGTGTAATTCGGGCGTTGTTCAAGGCTTCACTGTCTCCTGCGGAAAGATCAAACAAGGACAGATTTCCATTTTCCGTGGCAGATCCCGCTTCAAAATATACCCCTCTGAAAAACTCTCGAAAGTTATTGTTATTCAGCAAAGCGAGCGAGCCTTCATTGTCGAGGATCTTCTCCTGAAAGAAGTCAATTGGTAATTTAATACGAATTCCGGGAGGTATTTCCTGTAACACCTGTTCCTCGGCTCCGGCCTCATTGGTTTGGGTGATCAGAAGCGTATGAGCGTCCGCGCTTGGTGTAAAGTTCTCGATATTGTACATCAAATCGTTAACGCCGCCGGTAACAATCTGATCTTTAAATAGAGCTCCCTGATTGGAATAATAATTTTGTCTTTCCTCAAAATTGGTGCTTGGATCGAAGTCCCTTAAGAAGAAATTCGACTCATAAAGAGAAATATTGATGGGATCATTTCCGAAGATAGAATCGAGCGTATAGACGGTTTCTTCGCCTTCAACCGAGGCCTCACTAAAATAGGGCAAGTATAGCACAACGCTGTCCAGCACGGTGCAATCTCCAAAATCGGGATCCGTATCCCCTTGCTGCAATACTACCTGGGCCAATAAGTTGGAGGTTGTTTTTCCATAGACAGGATCGTTATATACTCCCAGCTGAAATACCGGCAAACCGTTAGATTGAACCGAAGGTATTTTTTTGCTGTAGGCGACCACCGTTCTTGATTCGTCGAGTTCGGTGTTGAAATTCTGATCAATTATATTGGTGTCGATATTGCTGAAATCTTCTTCGCAAGAAGCCAATGCTATAATTATTACCAAAATTGCCCCAATTCTAGGCAGAATAAACTTCATCTTCATAGGTAGAATGGTATTTTTTAGTCTAATACTTTAGATTGGTAAAAGTCTAAATACGCCTGAGAAAATTCCTCTTTGTTGTGATACTTTAACACAGGCTTTTCGAGATTTTTAAGATATGCTTGAAAATCGGCGGAAAGCTCATTCGAACCCACAATAACAGCGTCACTGTGATCGATCGCTGCTTTCATTACGTTAAAATAATCTGGCTTTTCCAGATGCTTCACGATATCATCGGCGATACCATCGAACTTTATCTTGTCGACCAAGGTACTGTTCAACATATTGTCAAAGCCTTGATTGTATAAAGAGGTTACAATCTTACTGTTTTCAAACAGCGGTTCATTATTGTAGTATGTCTTGAGGTACAGTGGTAAAAAAGAAGCCAACCAACCATGCACATGAATGATGTCTGGTGACCAATTGAGTTTTTTTACCGTTTCTATCACTCCTTTGGCGAAGAAGATGGCTCTTTCGTCATTGTCATCAAAGAAGTTTCCATCTTCATCCGCATAGGTAGCCTTACGTTTGAAGTAGTCTTCATTGTCTATAAAATAGACCTGCATTCGTTCCTTCGGAATAGAAGCCACTTTGATGATTAGGGGCATATCCAGATCGTTGATGACCAGATTCATTCCTGAAAGTCGAATCACCTCGTGGAGTTGATGGCGACGCTCATTAATATTGCCATAACGAGGCATAAAAATACGTATTTGCCCTCCGTTATTATTGACTAATCTGGGCGCTTCAAACGACATTGAAGAAATCTCGGTCTCAGGAAGATATGGGATAACTTCGGAGGACACATACAAGATTCTTTTATCTTTCATCATAAGTAACTATTTTTTAAAATGAGAGCAGATTCGGAACGCCTAACCTTTAACTTGTTAAACTAAAAATTAGTTCCAAATCTCTTTTCCTGGATTTTATACTTTTACGGCTCGTTGTTAAAGCATGCAAAATTACAAAAATTTATGCAGATTGCGTGTAATATCTTAATTTTGCACGATTTTTGTCCTCTATGATATATTACCAACACCATTTGCTCCAAAAGGAAATTGTCGCTTTACAACTTAAAAAGCCATCGATTGGGTTCGTCCCTACCATGGGAGCTTTACATAAAGGGCACCTGTCTCTGGTATCTCAAGCCCTTCGTGAAAACGATGTCGTAGTGGTAAGTATCTTCGTGAATCCCACCCAATTTGACAAGCCAGGTGATCTTCAGAAATATCCGAGAACTTTGAATGCCGACGGGGCCTTACTGAAAACCCTCCCCGGAAAAATACTGCTGTACGTGCCGGAACCGGATGACCTTTACGGAGAGCAGGTATCGTCCAAAAAATACAATTTTGGTGGACTGGAACATCCAATGGAAGGTAAATTCCGTTTGGGGCATTTTGACGGCGTAGGGACGGTACTAAACTTACTTTTCAGAGCCGTGGCACCACATAAAGCCTATTTTGGAGAAAAAGACTTTCAACAATTACAAATCGCGAAGAAACTGGTTCAAATTGAAAAACTCCCGGTGGAGATCATTGGCTGTCCCATTTTAAGAGAAACCAGCGGTCTTGCCATGAGTTCGAGAAACAAAAGACTTTCAAAAACTCTAGTAAAGGAGGCTGTTTTAATCCATGATACCCTTTCCGAAGTACAAAAAAATTACCAACACCTTAGCATTCCCCAATTGCACAAACTAGTGGAAGCCGCTTTTCTGGAGAACGATTATCTGGAGTTGGAATATTTTGAAATAGCCAATATCAAAAACCTGAAAACAGCGCAACGAAAGCGACAAGGAGAAGACTATCGGGCCTTTATCGCAGCTTTTGCCGGTGAGGTCCGTTTGATTGACAACGTTGCCCTCACTTAACCACGTCTCATTTTTTGAATCCTCCATTCGAAACCCTTTTAGTATCTTTGACCCATGAAAATTCACGCAGTAAAATCCAAAATCCACAGAGTAAAGGTGACCGGTGCAGATCTTAATTATATAGGTAGTATTACCATAGACGAAGATTTGATGGACGCCGCTAATATCGTGGAAGGTGAAAAAGTTCAGATTGTAAATAACAATAATGGTGAACGTCTGGAAACCTACGCAATTCCAGGCCCTAGAAACAGTGGTGAAATTACCTTAAATGGTGCCGCAGCCCGCAAAGTAGCCCCCGGTGATATCCTCATTCTCATCACCTACGCACTCATGACCGTGGAAGAAGCTAAGGCATTCAAACCCGCATTGATCTTCCCCAACGAAGCAAACAACTTACTCACCTAGTTTGACCAAATCCCTCTCCAAATTTTTACAAATTATCCTTCCAATCGCTCTGGGGATTTTTTTGATGTGGTATGTGTATTCGAAGTACACGCCTGAACAACACGACGAAGTGTTTTCCTATTTCAAAAATGCCAATTATGGGATTGTCGTATTGGCCGTAATACTTAGTATTTTAAGCCATATGATCAGGGCCTATCGATGGAATTTTATGTTGGAGCCCATGGGATACCGCCCCAAAATTGCCAATAATTTTATGGCAGTTAGTGTCGCCTACCTCATGAATATTTTTATTCCGAAAAGTGGTGAAGTATCCCGCGCCCTGGTGCTGAGTAAGTACGAAAAAGTCCCTTTCGATAAAGGTTTTGGAACCATTATTTCGGAGCGTGTGATCGATCTTTTTCTGCTGTTTCTCTTCACCTTGACCGCACTTTTTCTGCAATTTGACAAGCTATATACCTACCTGACCGACATTGTGCCGGTAAAAAAAATTGGCTTGGGAATCGCAGTACTGGCAGCTCTTTTGGTTTTATTTTTGGTGTTTCTGAAGTATTCCAAAGGCAGTTTAAGTAAAAAGATCAAAGGATTGGTATCCGGGCTGAAAGAGGGAATATTCAGCATCGTGAAAATGAAGAAAAAAGGGCCTTTTATATTTTATAGCTTACTAATTTGGGCGCTGTACATCGCCTCTTTCTATACCACCACTTTCGCTTTGAATGAAACGGCCGGTATAGACTTTGGCGTGGTAGTGATCACCTTTGTGGTAGGTAGCTTTACCTTTGCGTTCACCAATAGCGGCTTTGGATATTATCCCCTCGCAATTGCAGGTATTCTGGTGGTCTTTGGCTTTCCCGAAACGGTGGGTACCGCCCTGGGGTGGATTGTCTGGACCTCAAATATTGCCTATATTCTCATTGCCGGCGGATTGTCATTCATACTGTTACCCATCTACAATCGTAGTAAATTGTAGGGGTAGTTTCTTTCTGAAAAAGCGTTTTGATAATTGAAACCCATTTAATTACAGCAACGGTGTTCCCCCTAAAACCCCTCGGTAAAATCGAAAGGTGTCTGCTAAAATTAGTATATTACTCCTCAAAATTTTTACCCATGAAGAAAATCTTACTATCTGCAATTTGCTTACTGCTCTGCTGCTCGGGTTTCTCCCAATCGAAAATAATATACGAGGAATTCTCTTCCCTAAAATTAGGAGAACCCAGACAGCTAAAAATACAGCTGCCCAGAGATTATGAAGAGAATGTGGACAAAGTCTATCCCATCATCCTGGTTCTCGATGCCAATTACCTTTTCGAACCCGTAGCAGGAAATGTTGACTATTTTAGTTATTGGGAAGATATGCCCGAAGCTATCGTGGTAGGCATCATGCAAGGCGATTCACGATATGATGACTGTAATTATGATGACACCAATTTTATGCCCGCAGAGAAGGGTGCCGATTTCTTTGAATTTATAGGCCTTGAATTACTTCCTTATATCGATGGCAGCTTCCGAACGGCCAAATTCACCATTGCGATAGGGCACGATTTTACGGCAAATTACATCAACTATTACCTGTTTAAAGATCCTCCGCTTTTTAATGGCTACATAAGTTTAAGTCCAGATCTGGCACCACTCATGGACGAGCGTCTTCCGCAGCGTATCCCTAATATTCAAACCAAACTTTTTTACTATTTGGCCACGGGTACCGACGACATTATAGACCTAATGGAAATTAGCGAGGCGCTCAACAAATCGCTCGAACCCTTGAAAACGGATCAATTCGCCTATTATTTCGATAATTTTGAAGGAGCCACTCACTACTCGCTGGTCGCAAGAGCTATTCCCTCTGCCATGGAAAAAATATTTTCGGTGTATCGCCCTATTTCCAAACAGGAATACAGCGAGGTCTTACTCAAAATGGAAACGCCCATCCACCAATATTTAATCGATAAATACAAGACCATTGAAGATCTCTTCGGACTTACAAACCCGGTGCGTATCAACGATTTTATCGCCACGGCGACGGCCTGTGAGAAACAAAAGCAATGGGAATCCCTGCGTGAAATCGCGACTTTGGCTCAAAGACAATATCCAGACACCAATTTGGGTGACTATTATTTAGGGCGATACTACGAAGAAGTGGGTGAGCCTAAAAAGGCCATGCGTACTTTTCAGGGAGCTTTCGACAAGGAAGAAGTCGATTTTATCACCACCGATCTAATGCTCGACAAGGCAGACAAGATCAAGGAAGATTTCGGGTACTAAGACCAAAACGTATAAAAAGAAAAAATAACCTGTTAAGTCTGGCCGGGGAATGAACTTGCCAGTCTTTTTATACTTATTTTAGCCATTGACTATGGCCAAAACAAAAACCACCTTTTTCTGTCAGAATTGCGGCAGCCAATACTCCAAATGGCAAGGGCAATGTACTTCTTGTAAAGAATGGAACACCATCGCTGAAGAGGTCATCCAAAAAGCAGAAAAAGCTACCTGGGACATCGGAACATCCAAAGGTGACCCAAAACCGAAAAGAACGGCAAAACCCCAGAAAATTTCCGAAATATCGACCACAGCCGAAGCACGCCTCAATACCCGGAATAACGAACTGAATCGGGTGCTGGGGGGTGGACTCGTTCCCGGCTCCCTCACCCTGCTAGGAGGGGAACCCGGCATAGGGAAAAGTACACTCATGCTACAGATCGCCTTACAATTACCCTATAAAACCTTATACGTATCGGGAGAAGAAAGCGCCCAACAAATTAAAATGCGCGCGGACCGTATCCATCCCAACTCGGAAAACTGCTACATTTTAACCGAAACCAAAACACAACATATATTCCGGATTATTTCTGAAATGAACCCAGATATAGTCGTGATCGATTCTATTCAAACCCTGCATACCGACTATATCGAAAGCAGCGCAGGAAGTATCTCTCAAATTCGGGAAACGGCTACCGAATTGATCAAATTCGCAAAAGAAACAGCGACTCCGGTTATTTTAATTGGTCACATCACCAAGGACGGAAATATCGCCGGACCCAAAATATTGGAACATATGGTCGATACGGTACTTCAGTTTGAAGGAGATCGCAATCATGTATACCGAATATTGCGCGCCAATAAAAACCGCTTCGGAAGTACCAACGAACTGGGAATCTATGAAATGCAGGGCAGCGGATTGCGAGAAGTCACCAACCCAAGCGAGATCCTCATTTCCAAAAGTGAAGAAGCCTTGAGTGGAACCGCAATCTCGGCTACACTGGAAGGTATGCGCCCCTTGATGATCGAAATACAGGCACTGGTGAGTACGGCAGTCTATGGAACCCCCCAACGCAGTGCCACCGGTTACAACGCCAAACGCCTTAATATGATCCTCGCAGTGCTGGAAAAGCGCGCCGGATTTAAATTGGGTGCCAAAGATGTTTTTCTGAATATCACCGGCGGAATTACCGTCGATGATCCCGCCCTGGACCTTGCGGTGGTTGCCGCTGTACTCTCGTCCAACATTGATATCCCCATCGAAAAAGGAATGTGCTTCGCAGCCGAAATAGGCCTGGCCGGAGAGGTACGTGCAGTTACGCGTGTCGATCAACGCATTTTGGAAGCTGAAAAGCTGGGTTTCACTTCCATAGTGATCTCCAAATACTGCAAACTCCCCAAAGAGAACTACGGCATCAAGATCATCAAGGTTGCCAAAGTGAATGATGTTGTAAAACATCTATTTGGGTAAGCTGATGGACGATTTCCGAAGTACAAAAAGTCGTCTCCCATCCATAAACCCTTAGCATCAAGAGAAGTTTACGTTAAATCTCATTGAGCAATTTGGCGATCTCATCCAGCTTTGGGGTCAGGATCACTTCAATTCTTCGGTTTTTGGCACGACCTTCGGAAGTACTGTTTGAATCCACAGGGGCATACTCACCTCTTCCTGCCGCCGTTAAATTATCCTTGGGAATACCTGAGTTGCGGGTTAAAATAGCCACGATGGCAGTCGCCCTTTTGGTAGACAGATCCCAATTGTTCTCAATATTCCCAGTACCGCCATAGGGGACGTTATCGGTATGACCTTCGATAAGCACGGCAATCTCCTTGTTTTGGGCCAGCACGTTTCCTAAAGCGGTAACCGCTTCTTTCCCTCGTGAATTTACGGCCCAACTCCCGCTGTCAAAAAGCAGTTTATTTTCCATAGAAACATATACCTTCCCATCACGCTGTTCCACGGTGAGCCCGTTGCCTTCAAACTGGATCAACGCGGCCGATATGGCATCTTTCAAGGCACGCATTTTTGCATCTTTAGCGGCGATAATACCTTCCAGCTCTTCCACGCGTTTTGAGCGATCGTTCAGTTGTCTTTGGATATCTTTTAAGCGGGCTTCTTCGGTTGCCAAAGCCTTTTCCTTTGCTTCCAACTCCTCGAGTAGCTTGCGGTTGCGTTCCAGATTTTCGGTGAGAGCGGCCGAACTGTTTTGTTCCAAAGCTTCGTAAGAACCTTTCATCCGCTCATAGTTGTTCTTCGCGGCTGCCAGCTCCATGGCAAGCCTTGTTTTTTCAGAATTCAGCCGTTCCACTTCCTTTCGGAGATTGGCGACCGTATAAACCTCGCCCGAAGTTCCGGAGCCGTCCAATTGCGACATAAGGGATTCATTTTCGGCTTTAAGCGCGTCATGCTTTGCCTTGAGGTCTTCGTATATTTTTGAAGAAACGCAAGAACTGCTCACCAATGTGAGGAGTATTCCGAAGAAAATATGCTTGATCATGATCTTAAATTTTTGGGGTGAATTATTTTTAGCAATGACAAAAATGTGGCGAGGAGAACAAAAATTCCGAAGCCTATAAAAATAGATTCTATGAGAATGTTTTTGATATCGAGCATCGAGGCAGTTAAAAAGCCAATTCGACCATATGCGGGCAATGATCGCTATGATGGGCTTCCGGTAATATAACGGCTCTTTTAAGGTTTTCTTGCAAGGAATGTGCCACCATATTATAGTCGATCCGCCAACCCTTATTATTGGCCCGTGAATTCGCCCGGTAACTCCACCAGGTGTAGTGGTCTGGTTCTTTATTAAAATGTCGGAAACTGTCGATAAATCCACTTTCGATGAAGTTGCCGATCCATTCGCGCTCGACGGGCAGAAAGCCGGAGACATTCTTGTTTCGCACCGGATCATGAATATCGATGGCTTCGTGGCAAATATTGTAATCTCCACAGATCACCAAATTGGGGATGTCTGTCTTGAGGTTGTCAATGTATTGTTGAAACATGTCCATATATTCCAGTTTGTGCTCCAGCCGTTCAATATTGGTGCCACTTGGCAGATAGAGGCTCATCACCGAAACCGTATCAAAATCCAGGCGCAGGTTCCGACCTTCAAAATCCATGGATTCTATGCCTGTCCCATATTCCACATGTTTGGGCTCTCTTTTACTGAAGATCGCCACTCCACTATATCCCTTCTTTTGAGCACTAAACCAATAATGGTAGGGATAACCCGCCGCTACAATGTCTTCCACATCCACTTGATCTTCATTGGCCTTGGTTTCCTGAATGCAAACTACATCGGGGTTGGCCGCTTTTAACCAATCAGTGAATCCTTTTCGCATAGCCGCCCGAATACCGTTAACATTATAAGAGATGATCTTCATTATGTTGTTTTGATTTGTTAATTCGAAAATAGATAACTTTAAAAAATTAAATGTACATATTTACATCATTAAATCACAAATCTAAAAATTACATCCTATGCTAAAAAATTTCCTAATTGTTCTTTTCCTATTATTTACTCAAACAATCTTTTCCCAAGCAAGATTTCAGAAGGGATATTATATCACAAATGACGGTACAAAAATTTCGTGTGAGTTGGAAATGAGAAAATGGTCGACCTGGAACAATAATTTTTTAACCATCAAGGAAAATAAAGAAATAAAGAAGATTTCCATCGCAGAAATCAGCGAATTTGGAATTGATAATACGATCAAATTCATTACTTCTGTTGCCCAATTAGATAGTTCCTATAATGATATGAAAAAATTGGATTTCGATCGCGAACCTACTTTTGAAACCAAGAGAATTCTGTTAAAAGTGATTGTCGAAGGAGAGTACTCACTCTATCAATATCTTCATAATAACATTCGAAAGTACTTTTACCAATCCAAAAATGCCCCTTTAACACAATTAATCTATAAGCGATACTTTTACAATAGCCCTGCAAAAGTGAATATAAACAATGATTACTTAAATCAATTAAAGGCTATAAATACCTGTCAAAACACTTCGCCACTTGTAAACTATGAATATGAATCCATGAAATCCTTTTTCATTAAATTAAATGATTGTACTCAAAATGAAATCTTATTTGCTGAAGGAAATAACCTAAGGGCTACCGTTGGATTTGGGATATTTGCGGGTGTCAATATCGCTACATTTAAGGTGAAAAGGTTAGCCATCCAAGAGTTTGCGAATATTTCGGGAACGAGTCCGTCCATTGGATTTGAAGTAAACTACACAATTCCGCAAGTAACGAACGCCATAAGACTAAATTTTAGTGCCGCTTACAGTGCGTACGATGTAAAAGAGGGCGTGGTTTTTCCTCCTTTCAATTCACCAAGTGACGTAAATATTACGTATGCTGATATTCTAATGGGGGGAGAGGCAAAATATCTTTTTTACATAGCCCAGGAGCAACATATCAATTTTGGCGTTGGCCTGTATACTCCAATTCTGCTTGAAGATTATACCTACTCGCAAACCGACTTAGGCATTAGTCTTGCGGATAATAAAGGTATAAAGGTAGTGGCTGGCTTTATGGCAGGTTATACTTATAATAAATTGGGCATTTCCGTATATTATTCCAGCGGATCGGGAAATCTTTTTGAAGGACGGAGCAGTTTTGAAGTGAACTTACAGAGAAAATTTTCTTTTAGAATTGGTTACCAAATCCTCTGAAATCAAAATATTTACGCCCCTGAACAGTTGTAGTACTGATGAAGTTGTTGCTCTATCTTATTTTTTTCTTGACGGCCCTCATGGGCTATGGGCAGGATACCATTTCCAATTACAGGACGAAGAAAGTCGCGGTTCGGGATAGTGTACAGATCGACTCGGTGGTTCTTAACCCGTCGCGATTTTCTTTGCTCGACAACTCCGGGAGGGTAATTGATTCTACAAACTATACCATTGATTTTGAAAACGCGCGAGTGGTTTTTCCAGAAAAGTTTCGGCAGGAAAACGATTCCGTCACGGTGAATTACCTGCGATACCCCAATTTCCTTACCAAAGACTATTTTCTGCTGGATCCAAAGATCATCGTGGAAAACACCGGTAATTTCGACAAATTATATGCCTTGAATACCTCTACGGGAGCTCGCGAAACTTCTCCCTTTGACGGTTTGAACGCCCTGGGGAGCATTACCCGGGGGATCACCGTGGGGAACAACCAAAATGCCGTGGTGAATAGTGAACTGGACCTTCAAATTACTGGAAAATTAAGTGATAATATTTCCATAAGGGCTTCCATACAGGACGCTAATATTCCAACTCAGGAAGGCGGTTATTCGCAAAGTTTGGATGAATTTGACCAGATTTTTATTGAGCTCTATGGGGAAAATTGGAATATACGAGCTGGTGACATTGACCTGCAAAACAAGAAAAGCTATTTTGCAGAATTCACCAAAAAAGTGCAAGGAATATCACTTAGCGGCACCTTTGATCATAAAGATGGTTCAAAAACGACGGCCTTTGCCAGTGGTGCCTTGGTGCGGGGGGTGTTTCAAACCAGTCAGTTTACCGCTCAGGAGGGCAATCAAGGCCCTTATAAGCTAGTGGGGCCCAACGGGGAACTGTTTATCCTTATCGTTTCCGGTAGTGAATTGGTGTATGTGAACGGCCTGTTATTGAAACGTGGGGAGAACGAAGATTACGTGATCGATTATAACGCCGGGGAGATCAAATTTAATCCTACCTACCCCATAACCGCCAATATGCGTATTACGGTGGACTATCAATTTACAGATCGAAACTATACCCGATTTATAGGTTTTGGAGGAGGAAATTATAGTAGCGATAAATTGGATCTGGGCGCTTATGTGTATTCTGAAAGTGACGCTAAAAATCAACCATTACAGCAAAATCTGACCGAAGAACAAGTTGCGATTTTAGGATTGGCCGGAGACAATATGGATCTCATGACTGCGCCTTCCGCAGTGCCGGATACCTTTTCAGAAAATAAAATATTGTACAAAAAAGAGGATTTCAACGGCACTGAAATATTTGTATTCTCCACAAATCCCGAAGACGAGTTATTCAATGTTCGGTTCAGTCTGGTGGGCGACAATATGGGGAATTATGTCATTAGTGAAGAAAGTAGCATCAACCGAATTTTTGAGTTTGTTCCACCTGTTGGCTTGATCCCGCAGGGGAATTACGAGCCCATTATTAGACTCAATGCACCACAGAAACTACAAATTGGAGGATTTACCGGGAGCTATCACCCTTCAGAAAAAACCAATATCGATTTAGAACTCGCGGGTAGTGTGAATGACCTCAATCTTTTTTCTACGCTGGAAGATGGCAACAACGAGGGTTTTGCAGGTCGATTCGCTGCAAGGCAAACTGTACATCAATCCTCAGATACTTTGAAGGTAGATGCTTTTGCAAGCCTGGATTATGTGAACCGGGATTTCCGGAATATCGAAGGGCTCTACAATGTTGAATTCAACCGGGACTGGAATTTGGAAATGCCCATGGGCGATCAACGCTATCTTATCACGGGAGCATCGGTAAGTCATCCCAAATTAGGAGGAGGAACCTACGAGTTTCAGAATCTCAATTATTCTGAAAACTTTAAGGGTAGTCGTCACTTATTGTCGTCCAATATTCGACTAAAAAAACTTACTGTCTTTATGAATGGAAGCTATCTGGACACCGATAGTGAACTTTCCAAGTCGCAATTCAGTAGGGTGAACAGCGGTGCAATTTATGGGTTTACCAAAGCATGGACGGGTGCAAAATTTAACTTGGAAGATAACCAAGTAAAAGTAATGGCTACTGATAGTCTTTCGCCAATAAGTCAGCGTTTTAGTGCCTATGAGGTGTTTACCGGAGTAGGGGACAGCACTAAGGTTTATGGACAGGTGGGGTATAGATACCGGGTCAATGACAGTGTGCGGTTCAATGCCTTAAAGCGGGTGAATACGTCTCATGATTACTATCTAAAATCGCGTATACTCAACACACAAAATACCCAGTTTTCTGTCTTTGCCAACTATCGTGTCTTAAACTATGAAAAGGATCCCTCGGATTCGCTTCGAGCCACGCTACAAGACGAGAAAAACTTAAATACCCGCTTGTTATACAGTCAGTCACTTTTGAAGGGCAGCGTACGTTTGAATACCGTTCTGGAATCGAATAGCGGGGTGATTCCGCAGCAGGAATTTACCTATGTCAAGGTAGAGCCTGGGCAGGGAATTTTTACCTGGATCGATTATAATAATAATGGGGTACAGGAGTTAAATGAGTTCGAAATAGCGCAGTTTCAGGATCAGGCGGAATATGTGCGAATATTACTTCCCAACCAGGTTTTTGTGAAAATTCGTAATAATAAATTCAGTCAGATCCTTACGCTAAATCCGCAACAATGGGCCAATAGTGAAGGCTTGAAAAAGGTCTTATCCCGCTTTTACAACCAATCCTCCTACGTGATTGACCGGAAGATCTCACGAAGCAACGATATAGCGGACATCAATCCTTTTAAAGATGGCGGGGAAGATCAATTTGGCCTCAACCTGAACTTTAGAAACGCGCTCTTCTTCAATCGCGGAAAGCAACGCTACACCACCAGTTATACGTATGTCTCGAGTTCGGGGAGTAATCTTATTTCCCTGGGTTTACAGGAGTCCAAACTAGAGAGTCACCAACTCAATTTCAATCATAAATTTTTAGAGGTTTGGCTCATGAACCTAAAAGGGGCCTTGGGTAACAACCAAAGCATTTCCGAAAACTTTGAAAACCGAAATTTCGATCTGGACAGCTACCAGGTCAATCCTAAGATCTCCTATTTGTTGAATCGCCAAACCCGTTTCGACGTTTTTTATCAATTTCTGAATAAGGAAAATATGCTGGGCGAAATGGAGGTTTTGGACCAACAAAAGATCGGGTTCTCGTTTGCGTATACCAACATGCAGAAGATCTCCATTTCGGGGGAGTTCAACTATATTGATAACGCTTTTAGCGGCAGTGCTTTTTCGCCGGTCGCCTATACCATGCTGGAGGGTTTGCAGCCTGGGACCAACTTTACCTGGAACGTATTATTTCAGAAAAGGATCACCAAATATCTGGATGCGAATTTTTCGTACTTCGGAAGAAAAAGTGAAACCACAAATGCCATTCATACGGGGACGATTCAGTTACGCGCTTATTTTTAAGGGCAAAACTAGTTTCAAAACAACACCGCGGCTGTTCTATAGCCGTATTTATTTCCGAAGAAAAAAAAGAGCGGGACAAGCCCGCTCTCTTTAAATTATATTGGTGAACTATTATTTTACGATAATCCGTTTCACTCCTCCAAACTCACTATTTCCAATACGAACAATATACACGCCTGCAGCCACATAAGACATATCCAGGTCATATGCGTACCCGGTTCCATCTTCATTCTCCAAACGGTATGACGCTAAGGTCTGCCCCAGCATATTGATTACAGAAAACGTCAATTGGTCCGTAATTTCGGTAGTTGGCAACAACAATTTGAATTGGTTATTTCCCTGGTTTACCACCATAAGTTCGCTGTTATTTGCAAAGTCTTCAACTCCAAGAACAGGATCACCACACAGTTGCAATGTCCAGTCCAACAGGGTTCCACCGTCTGCGTTGGCGTTATCGGTAATACGAAGTGTCCAGTCCCCAATGGTAGAAATTCCATCAAAATCTGATAAGTTTCCTTCTGGTTGATAGGGTCCGGTGATAGGATCGGAAGCTCCTGAGATAGGATTAGCAGCCTCGTCGTCGAAAGTTACGTTGATCATGTCGTCACAGTCTCCGCAAACGCCATCGGCTAAAAGCACCTGAGTATTGTCCGGTGCAATTAAAACAATGGTAAGGTCGCCCACCCAGGTATGCTGAATGTTCAAATTAACATTTACATCATTCACTCCAATATCGTTGGTATACGTGATTACAGAGTTGGTAATGGTTCCTGCGTCAGGACCAATTGGAAAATTGGTATCATTGGTCTCACTTGCACAAGACAGGTTGATCACCGTTTTGCTGGAACTGTCATTACTTGTATCGGCATCGGCAGCTAACTCGGTAGTAGCGACAAATTCATACGATCCTTCCGTGGACAGATCGGCTGTCGTTGTAAAGCTATAATCGATGGTTGCTCCTGGTCCTACTGGTCCTACCACATTTTCAGTTACGGCAGCACCCCCATCGACCGTATAAGAAACGTCGAAATTTGATTGTGGAGCAGCTCCAAAGTTCTCTATTCGAACTATGACAGTTTCGTTCCCAAGACCTTCACCGCTAATTGGCTCTAGAATTTCAATAACGCCCACATCATTTGCAAAAACATTGGTTACATTTTCACACACCATATCATTATTCACATCCTCGTCACCAGAAAGATCTGTGGTCACACAAATCTCATACGTTTGTCCCGGAATAGAAAGATCCACGGTAGTACTGAATGTAAACGACTCTGAAGTGGTTGGAGCAATGGTTCCTGTGAAATTTTCGGTAGCTACCAGGGTTCCGTCAACTCTTAATTCGAGCGGGAAGTTTGACTGAGGGTCCAAACCGAAGTTGAAAATAGTGACTTCGACGTTCTCCGCGGCAGTCAAAAGACCATCCACAGGGTTTACGATATCGACCGCACCTACATCGTTATTAAAGTCGGGAGCAATCTGAAATACCCCAACAACACCTTTTCTTCCGCTATTTACATATTCATTGATGAACCAAAAAGTCTTGTCATCGGCCGGGTCAATGTCTATTTTACTATAGTCTCCGTAACGCAATCCGGGAATATTTGATGTTCCATTGGCGATTAATTCTTCGGCAATAGTCATTGTATTTATAGGATCTGCGGCAAAACGTCCAGTGTAAAATGAACTTACGCGTACCGGATTAGGATCGTTCGGGTCTATGGTCATTCCACTATACCCCATCCCAATATTTCCCTGAGCATCCATCATCATACTGGCGTGCCATGCATGCTTATCGCCCGGTGCTTCGTAGGTTCCTTCCTGAAACACACTCCAGGGTTGTCCGTCTCCGGCCTGACGTAATTCGTACCAACGTACCGCAGCTCGTTCACCACCAGTGGCATCGGTATCAATAACGAAGTTGAATACTGCCGAGTTGTGGCCTCCAAATTTTCTAAACTGTGCTTGGTTCATAATGGTCGCCTGTAATGCGTCAATAGCGATGCCATTTCCAGGCTGTGTTAAGTTGGAAAAACTCCCACCGTCGAAAACCGAGATAAAAGGAGTCGCCGGTAATTCCAAAGCAGGGTTGCTTACGGTTCCGGTACCTGCACCCCAATCCACATCGATGGTCCAAAGCTTTACATGGTCGGTTGACACGCCACCCCAGGCATCATCCTGTAGATACACCACGGTTGCACCACCTGCGGCTGGCATGTTGTCGTCTGTTACGTTCAATACTTGTGGACTAAAGAATCCACTTGTGGCGATTCCGGGTAAGTTAAACCCTAGAATCTGCGCTGCAGGATTTCCTACGAGCATTTCATCTCTTTCCATGGCCCAAACCTTGTTGGCCGAACTGGTATTATCGGTTAAATAATATCCATCACTCCAGACGGATAGTTTTTGATAATCATTTATTTGATTGATATTGTACACAAACCATCCTGTTGCCAGTGGGTCTGTACTCGTTCCATCTGAGATCGCAACCTGCGCCCCACCTCCTAAAAAGGTAACAATCCAGCGTTGTGCTGCCTGATCAAAGGAAACGGTTAAGTCACAACATCCGCCCGATGGGAAGATAGTTGGGTTTGGAGGCATTTGCCCCGATTGTGCAACTCCGGCTTTATCGTATACAATAAATCCTGTATTAAAGACCACCAAAACATGGTCAGGTCCTACGCCCAATGAAGGGTCTGTAGGTGATGAGCCCGATGAATAGGCATCAAATACCAATGAAGGGGGTTGCCCTGCAAGTTTTTGTGTTAATGGGTTCGGATTTCGTGCAAAGAAGTCGTCCTGAGTTTGAGGATCTTTGCCCGGTATTACTTTAATGCGAGAAGATCTTCCGTCCTGTGCTTCTTCATTTGAGTCTACATAGCTCGGCAATTCGGCCAATCTTGAGTTGATGGAAGGTACATAAGTCACGTTACCAATCGTACCCTTGTAGAACGGTTTTGACAGGTCTGTGTCCTGAGCATTTACTCCAATGCTTGCAAGGAATAAGAATGTCAGTAGTGTGTAAGTTAATTTCATTTCAGCTTGTTTTAGGTTACAATTTTTAAGATTTAAAAATACTAATCTTTAATGGATCATGTGTTTTTAGTGAGTTTTTTATTAGTTACTAAAAAAATGGAGCATTGGATATCCTCAATTATTGTTGGCTATTAAGGAAAGATAACAGCAAAAAAAGAGCGGGACAAGCCCGCTCTTTAAAACTAGAATTATCGTAAAATTACTTTACAATTATTTTTGCTGCTTTATAAGCATTGGATCGTTGATCACCCATTCGAATGATGTAAACTCCTGCAGCGGCAAGAGACATGTCCAGTTTATATTCGAAACGGTCGCCTTGTTTGCTTAAGTTGTTGAACGCCACAATTTGACCAAGGGTATTGTAAACAGCAATGGATGCAACACCGTCAAAAGGAGTCATTAATGAAATATCAAATTGATTGTTGGGTTGAGTAACGATTATCAAATCGGAATCTACCAATTCAACATCATTGATTCCCAAAACTCCTGTTACATTGGCTGTATAATCGTTGGTTCTACCAAATTCCAGATTGTCACAAGGATCCAGGTAATCTCCATCCTGATCCAGGTCTTCACCACGCACTCTCATTCGGTGCATTCCGGTGGTTACGGTAGGAACGTCTAAAAAGTTGACGGTAAAACTGAAATCGGAATTAGCAACGGCTACAAATTCATCGGCTATCAACTCATCTCCTTCAAAAGCACCATTGTCGTTAAAATCGATCCAAATGGCAAAGGCAGAATCGGCAAATCCCATTTGTACTACCCCGTTGAATGGATTGTTATCCAAAACGAAATCGAAGACAATACTGGTATTGTCTGCATATCCATTGGGTCCGCATTCCACAGCGATATCTTGGTTTGCCAACTCAAGCATGGTCACCCCATCGTTAAATCCGGCACAGTCTCCCGTTGGCATACAGTAAACGGTTCCGCTCACGACGGTCTTGGATACCGTATCATTACCGGTATTAGCATCACCTGCCAAATTGGTTTTCGCCTCGATAACATAGGTTCCCGGTACGGAAAGATCTGCCGTTTGAGCAAATGTAAATTGGGCTGTATCTCCGGAATTAATAGTTCCTGCAAAATTTTCCACAACCGCAGTACCGCCGTCAATGGTGTATTGTACTTCCGGATTCGTGATGTTATTACTTCCGAAGTTTCTAATGGTAATAATCACATCTTCCGCAGCGGTCAAAACTCCAGAATTAGGCGCGTCAATACTTATGGCTCCAATATCATTGGCCACAGGAGGCGCTAATTGGAATTGCCCAACCAGATCTCGTCGGTTATTATTAAAATATTCTGACACAAACCAGAAGGTATTATCAGTTGGATCTACGGTTAAATGCGAATAATCTGCATAACGTAAATTGGTGTTGTTAGCTCCACTTTGTCCTATTAATTCTTCATTTGCCGTCATTACATTCAGCGGATCTGTAGATAGTCGACCTGTATATTGCAGCGCGATCATTTCAGTATTACTTACGGTAGAGTAACCCATTCCAATGTCACCGTTCGCATTCATCGCCATACTGGCGGCAAAGGCGTGCTTACCTCCCACCGGAGAAACGTAGGTTGCTTCCTGGAACACAGTCCAGGGTTGACCGTCGGAAGTCTGGCGTAATTCGTACCATCGAACACCTGCCAATTCACCACCTCCGGCATCGGTATCGATCACAAAGTTGAACACGGCAGAGTTATGCCCTCCAAATCTTCGGTACTGGGCTTGATTCATGATGGTTGCTTGTAGCGCATCAATATCGGGGCCTCCTGGTTGCGATAAATTACTGAAACTACCTCCATCAAATACACCAATAAAGGGGACAGTGTTAATTATTTGGGCGGCAGACATGGAAGAGTTTCCAATGGTTACCCAATCAATGGTCGCACTCCAAATCTTTAAATGGTCGGTTGTAACACCTGACCAGGCGTCATCCTGCATATATACGATGGGTGCGGGGGTGCCTGGAGGAGCCAATTGGTTATCAGTAGTATGGAAGGCTTGTGGGCTGTAAAAGCCGCTGGTCACAAGACCGGGCAATGGCAAGGCCACAAACTGAGACGGATCTCCATTAAGCATTTCATTGCGCTCAATGGCGAACACTCTGTTGGAAGAACCAATATTAGCAGTAACCATATAGGTGTCTGCCCACACCGAGAATTTCGTATAATCGGGAAAAGAGCCGGTTCCAAATCCGGCGGTATAAATATGCCATCCATCGGTTACCGGGTTGGATCCTTGACATACTGCCACATTGAATCCATTCGGGCTGTTGTCAAACTCGGTAATTACAAAACGGTCTGCTGCAGCATCGTAAAATACAATAGGATCTCCAATGGCATTCCCGGGGAATAAGGTCCCTAGAGAGGCAGCCGGAGTCAATGGGTTTCCGCTTTTGTCAAATATTCTGAAAGAGGTATTCCAGGCGGCCACATAATGATTGGGACCAACAGCTCCCGTAGGATCCGATGGTGTTGCCGTTGACGTTGTTGTTTCAAACGTTTGAAGTGGTGGTTGCAGTTGCCATAGAGGAGTATCTGTTTGCAATTGCACTAAAGGGTCTACGGTTCCTTCTAAGGGTAGTCCTTTACCAGGTACTACCAGGTTTCCGTGCCTTAATTTGGGCTGTCCTAATTTTTTAGAATCATTTTCGGCATATTGAAAAGTGCCGTCTTGAAGTTGTTGTGCAATGCTTGGAACATAAGTAGGTCCTTGCATCATTCCTGAATCAACAGGTCCTTGGGATTCCTGGGCGTTTATTCCCAAACTAAATAGAAATAAAAGCGACAGGATAGTATAAATCGATTTCATAGATTTTGGTTTTAGATTAATTTTAAAGTTGGCTTAAAAATACCATGATTAATTGAAATATCAAACCTCTTTCCTGAATTTTTGAAATTCAAATTATTGTATGTCAAATAATTAAATAATATGGATTCAAGGTAACAGATACAAGGCTTTCATGCATATTGGAAGGAATCATATGTATAAAAATGGGAAAAATATTCTGAAACGGCACATTTATTGTATTTTACCACTCAAATATTAAATGAACCCACATGAAATATATGAAAACCACTATCTTACTAGTTGCATTGACTTTATTTTCTTGTTCTTCAAAAAAGACCACTACAGATGCTATGCCAGACACTAAAAAATCTGAAATGACGGCCAAAATGATGGCAAACGGATTTAAAATGGGAACTATTGTCGCCTCAAAAGTTGAAGGAGATTGCCCCTACGTGATTCAATTGGAGGGCGAGGATAAGCAACCGTATTTCCTGGATCCTATCAATCTGGACGAAAGTTTTAAGAAAAACGGCGAAAAGATCTGGTTTACTTTTGCCGGTCTGCGTATGATGAATCGATGTGAAAAGGCAAACCCGGTAAGCATTATTGATATGCAAAAAAGAGAGGAATAGCTGGTTTTTATCTTATTCTCTTACTTCGGAAAAACTTGGGACCCACTTGTTGAAAAGGCCGGATCAATCTAAGAAAGCCACTTTCGATAGGAAACGATCTCCCTCAGTTTTCCTGAAATTTCAGAAATTGGGATTCGCTCCTGATCCATAGAATCCCGGTCTCTAAAAGTAACCGTTTGGTCCTCTATGGTTTGATGATCGACCGTAATACAATAAGGTGTCCCGGCCGCATCCTGACGGCGATAGCGTCTTCCCACAGCGTCCTTTTCGTCATAGATCACATTGTAGTCCCATTCAAGTTCTGCAACAATTTCTTTTGCGATCTCGGGCAGTCCATCCCTTTTTATCAAAGGTAGTACGGCGGCTTTGACCGGCGCCAGAATCGCTGGAAGCTTGAGCACCGTACGGGTACTTCCATCCTCCAGTGTCTCCTCTTGCAAGGAGTTACTTAGTATTGCCAGGAACATTCGGTCCAAACCAATAGAGGTTTCCACCACATAGGGCGTGTAACTTTCATTTAACTCGGGATCGAAAAATTGTAACTTCTTACCACTGTATTCTTCGTGAGCTTTGAGGTCGAAATCTGTACGGGAATGAATTCCTTCCAATTCTTTAAAACCGAAAGGGAAGTTGAATTCAATATCTGTAGCCGCATTCGCATAGTGTGCCAATTTCTCGTGATCGTGAAAACGATAATTTTCCTCGCCCAATCCCAGAGATAAGTGCCACTTTAATCGGGATTCTTTCCAGTACTTGTACCACTTCATTTCTTCCCCCGGACGCACAAAAAACTGCATCTCCATTTGTTCAAATTCGCGCATTCTGAAGATAAATTGCCGGGCGACAATTTCATTTCTAAAGGCTTTTCCGGTTTGAGCAATTCCGAAGGGAATCTTCATCCGTCCCGATTTCTGAACGTTCAAAAAATTGACAAAAATACCCTGAGCCGTTTCCGGACGCAAATAAAGATCTGTTGCACTTTCGGCAGAAGCTCCCAATTTGGTTCCAAACATTAGGTTGAATTGCCGAACATCGGTCCAGTTTCTGGATCCGGTATCCGGATCGGCAATTTCCAGTTCCTCGATGAGTGCCTTTACATCGGCCAGATCTTCGGTTTCCAAAGACTTGGCCAAGCGAGCCAGAATTCTGTTCTTATCCTCAAGATATTTTACAACTCTGGGATTGGTGGCTACGAATTGAGCTTCGTCGAACGATTCCCCAAAGCGCTTTTTCGCCTTAGCGATTTCCTTCTGAGCTTTGATATTTAGTTTTTCAGCATAATCCTCCACTAAAACATCGGCGCGAAATCGTTTTTTAGAATCCTTATTATCTATCAACGGATCATTAAAGGCATCCACATGCCCGGAAGCCTTCCAGGTGGTTGGGTGCATTAATATAGCTGCATCGATTCCCACAATGTTCTGGTTCGAATACACCATGGCACGCCACCAGTATTCACGAATGTTTTTCTTTAGCTCTACTCCATTTTGAGCATAGTCGTAAACTGCGCTCAATCCATCATAGATCTCACTGGATCCAAAGATAAAACCATACTCTTTAGCGTGTGAAATTACTCTCTTAAAATGATCTTCGTTTTTTGCCATGGCGCAAAAATAAAAAAACCGCCACGATAACATCGCAGCGGTTGGTCTTTTTTTACTTTATTACTTCAAATGAACTCCAAACAGGTGATCCACTCCATTTAAAAGCAGCACATGTGGTGGTGTTCAAATTATTTCAGAACCATAGTAGCAGTAGCCACCTGTTGTGGGCCGTCAAATACATTGATCACATATCTCCCTTCAATCAGGTCTTCTTCTTTAGCATCCACCAGCACACAAACATCGAGTTCGTCCTGCTCGTAGAAAACCTTGGTAGTCGCACTATAGTTAAGAGTCCCCTCTTCAAACTGCATGACCGCCTTTTCTCCCAATAAATTGTTGCTTGGGTTGATTACCTGTATGAACAACAAACGATCTCCTTTCACGGCAATCGAATTGGGTGCTAAGGTAAAACAGCTACGTATTTTATCGGCACGGCTGGCACGCTTGGTATCCACAATTTTTCCACTATTCCGTAAAATAACTGCATCCCCTTTAAGATCGATGGCTTTTACCACAGAACCTATTTTAATGGTCTCGGCCATGGCGATGTTCTCTTCCCCTACCGAATCGACTACCCGAATGGTCTCATTCAAAATTGTAGTAGTGCTATCCATCTTTATGGCAAGCATTTGATTGGCAGCTACCAGGCTATCGGCTCTTCTAAACATTAATCTTCGCTCGTCCTTTAATTTTCCAATTTCATTTTTATAGCGTCTTATTAAGTCCACATTGGCTTCAGCTCCTTTTACAGAGTCCAGTAAGACCTCAATGCGTTCCCGGGCAGCCAGCAGGTCCTTATCTTTTAATTCATTTTCCTGAATTACTTCGTCGTAATTGGCGATTAGGTCCTGTAGCTCGGTTTCAATATCAGATTTTTGTTGTTCAAGGCCGGTCAAGGTATTCTTGCTATCATTATACAATGAAACTGTGTACACCGCCAATGCTATCAACATAGCAGACAGCAACCCGACAAGTACCTTAAATTTTGTGTTATTATTTTCGTTACTCATGACTTTCTTTTTTAATTTAGATTTAGGTTTGTGCGCAAATGTATGAAACTCTAAAAAACTCCTGCGTTTACAAAATGGTAAAAAAAC
Source organism: uncultured Flavobacteriaceae bacterium (assembly GCA_963807685.1). Classification (GTDB taxonomy): domain Bacteria; phylum Bacteroidota; class Bacteroidia; order Flavobacteriales; family Flavobacteriaceae; genus Aureisphaera. Next base: position 184,035 of record CAWECU010000017.1, read on the forward strand.
TTAAATTATGTTAAACCTGCTATTTCCAAAGGTTTGCGGCGGTTGCGCTTCCATTTTATTGAAAACGGAATTGGTAATTTGCACCCAATGTAGGAATAATCTTCCTATTGCTTGTCACCACCGAACTTCCAGCGACGCCATGAAGGATGTATTTTATGGCCGCTTTGAGGTCGAAAACGCCACGGCATTGCTTCAATTTCAGAAAAAAGGGATCACTCAGGAATTGCTACACAATTTAAAATATCGCAGACAGGAACGAATCTCTTATTTCTTCGGGAAATGGCTGGGTGCAGAGCTTGCGGCGGTTGACAGGTATTCGGGCATCGATATGGTCATTCCGGTGCCTTTGCACAAACAAAAACTGAAAAAAAGAGGTTATAATCAGGTAAGCGGCTTTGGAAGGGAGATTGCCGCTGCCCTCAAAGTGCCGTTTCGGGAGGATGTGCTGCTGAAGGTTTCCAAAACCCGCTCACAGGTATTCAAGGAACGATTTACACGCTTTGCCAGCGAAGAGATCTTTACCCTGAAATCGCCCGAAACTATCGCCAATAAACATATCCTGCTGGTGGATGATATCGTCACCACCGGGGCAACTCTCGAAAACTGCGCCCAACAATTGCAGAAAAGTGACCGGGTAACATTGAGCGTTGCCACCATCGCCATTGCCTAACACAGTGGTCTCTCCTTCCCATGATTCCATTTCCCGCTCAACAGTCTTCGAAGGAATTGTATCATTGGGATTTTATTAATAGAAAATCTTCCTACTTTTGCTGAGATGAACACAACTTTTCGCAATTTTTTAATCGTTTTTATTACTATAGTACTATGCTCCAATTGTGCGAAAAGAGGAACGCCTTCCGGGGGGCCAAAGGATTCTATCCCGCCTGTGATCATTAGAAGTTCCCCCGAAAATTTCACCACTAATTTCACCGGAGACGAAATACGTATCTATTTCGACGAATACATTAAGCTGAAAGACCTTCAGCAAAACCTAATAATTTCACCTCCCCTCGAATATCAACCCCTGATAACCCCCTTAAGCACTTCCAAAGTGCTCAAAATAAAAATACTGGACACCCTGAAGGAAAACACCACCTACTCTTTTAACTTCGGAAAAAGTATCATTGATAATAACGAAGAAAACGAGTTTGAATATTTTAAATATATCTTTTCCACAGGGAGTTATATCGATAGTTTAACCGTGAAAGGAACGATTGAAGATGCCCTGCTCGCGCGTCCCGATAAGCCCACGACCGTAATGCTATACGAAATCACGGCATCCTTTACAGATTCTCTGATTTATTCAGAAAAGCCCACCTATATCACAACCACCAGGGACAGCACACAAACATTCGAACTTACCAATTTAAAGGAAGGCAACTACCTGCTGCTTGCCCTTCAGGAAGAAATAAACAATTACACCTTTGAACCAAAAAAGGATAAAATTGGTTTTGTGAATGGGACCGTATCCACACCCAATGACAGTAGCTATCAAATTTCAGTTTTTAAAGAAATTCCGGAGTATAAAATAGCACGTCCAAGTCATGCCAGTAAAAACAGGATCATTTTTGGGTATGAAGGCAATGCCGATTCACTCCAGTTGCTCGCTATTTCAGGGATTCCTGAGGATTTTGAGTCGAAAATATACTGGGACAGGAAGGCAGATACACTCAATTACTACTTTAAACCAGCCGTTGATGTAGCTCAGACCGACACCCTGCTGTTCGAGGCAAGAAACCGACTGATTCTGGATACTTTAATTGTAAAAATGAAGGATCTGTTCTCCGATTCCCTTACCATCGACCGATTGAGCAATACCAAACTGATTCCCCGGGACACCTTGAAATTGCAGGCAAATAACCCCATTACAGCCATTGATAGCGAAAAGATAAGCGTGATGAACAAGGATTCGGTTTCGGTGCCGGTTACGGCTCTGCTGGACGAAATGTACAATACCGCCGGCATCCTTTTTGATAAAAAAGATGAGCAGATCTATACGGTTCAGATCCTCCCCTATGCCTTTACCGATTACTTTGAACAAACCAACGATACCCTTAATTACACGGTGCGAACCACCGAATTGTCAGATTATGGCGAATTGGGGATCACCTTGCAAAATGTAAAAAACTATCCTATTATCGTCGAATTGGTTAGCAGTAAATACGAAGTGGTAGCCTCGAGATATCTCACCGAAAATGCTCCACTTTATTTTAATTACCTAAACCCCGATCAATACTACTTCCGGATTATTTATGACGAAAACAAAAACAAAATTTGGGATACCGGGAATTTCCTCAATCGCCTTCAAGCTGAAAAAGTGATCTATTTCCCAAGGAAATTGGACATTCGTTCCAACTTTTTCATCAATGAGATCTTTAGCTTAGAGTAAACTCGTCCCGATCATTTAAAAACTGAAGGTGTTTGCGGTTGGAACGAATATGTTCCCCGCTTAGTGTGACCGTCTCCGCAAATTCCTGTTCAAAATTTAAAGTCGAAATACGCTCCCCCAACACATCATAGACTGCCGAATGCCCGGTATATTCATGGCCATTTCCATCCATGCCTACCCGGTTCACCCCAATACAATAGCTCATATTTTCAATAGCCCTGGCCTTGAGCAAAGCATCCCAGGCCGCAATACGTTTATCGGGCCAGTTGGCTACATAAAGCAAAAGGTCATAATCCTGCGTATTTCGAGCCCATACGGGAAACCGCAGGTCGTAACAAATCAATGGACAGATTTTCCAGCCCTGTAGTTCCACCAGCACCAATTCCTTTCCGGCCGTATAGATCTTATGCTCCCCGGCCAGGGTAAAGGTGTGTTTTTTATCGTAGTGCCTGAAATCTCCGTTGGGATATACAAAATAGAGTCGGTTGAAATAATGCCCGGAATCGGTTACAATCAGGCTTCCGGTGATCGCGCAACCCTTTTCCTTAGCGATCTGTTGCATCCACTCCAGGGTGTGACCCTCCTTTTCTTCGGCCAGTGCTTCGGCATTCATGGAGAAGCCTGTGGTAAACATTTCAGGCAAAATAATGAGATGTGTTTTTTCTGAAATGCCCTTTATTATTTCTGAAAAGTGTGCACGGTTGGCAACAGGGTTTTCCCAGTGGAGATGACTTTGGACGAGGGTTACATGTAGTGGATTCAAAATTCAGGATTTACTATCCAAATGTACGATAATGGCTTTTGAAAGTTGGAGGCCGTCTGAAAAAAATAGCCTTACCATGGAAACCCCTTAGTTCAGCAATGCGATCATTTGCGTAAGTCCTTGCATTTTGGCGTGTTCTATTGGGCGATTCCCACGCTCATCCCGAATTTCGGGATCGGCACCATGGTTCAGCAATACTTTCACCATGTCAAGGTGATTAAAGGTTACCGCAAAGATCAAGGCAGTCGCTCCATTAGAGTTGGTCGTATTTACATTGGCTCCGCGATCGATCAATAATTCGGCTAGGGATTCAAATCCTTTGAAGCAAACTCCCATAAGCGCAGTGTTTCCCGAAGCGTCCTGAGCGTCGATGTTTTGAGGATACTTCAGAATTAATTCCGAAATCTCCTGCGAACCATAATAGGTGGACAGCAACAATGGTGTGGAACCACGCGGATCCCTTTCGTTGACCCACTCCGGATGCTGTTGAAGCAGTGTTGCCACAGATTGCACGTTATTGCTGCGTATGGCATCAAATAATGACTCACTCATAATCGTTAAGATTGATAAAGCGGAACGGTAAAAATACCCTTCCGCTTTTTTTATACTACAAACATCTACTTAACTTATCGTGGTAATTCCCGATTTCAATTCAAATCGAAGCGATCCAGATTCATTACTTTATCCCAAGCCGAGATAAAGTCCTGAATAAACTTCTCCTTTGCATCATCGCAGGCATAAACCTCAGCAAGTGCTCGTAACTCGGAATTAGAACCAAAGATGAGATCCACCCGGGTTCCTTTCCATTTCAGGTCTCCTGAAGTGCGACTGCGGCCTTCAAATACAGCGTCATCTTCCGAAATCGCTTCCCATGTAGTATCCATATCCAGAAGGTTCACAAAGAAATCGTTAGTAAGTTTCTCTGTTTGATGTGTGAATACCCCATGATTGGATTTATCGGAGTTGGTGTTTAACACACGCATGCCTCCTACCAGTACCGTCATTTCCGGTGCTGTAAGTGTCATGAGTTGCGCCCGGTCGACCAACATTTCTTCTGCAGAGGCAGTTTGATCGCTCTTTAAGTAGTTTCTGAACCCATCGGCAGCCGGTTCGAGAATCGCGAACGATTCTACTTCGGTTTGTTCCTGCGTGGCATCTACCCTTCCCGGTGCGAACGGCACAGTGACATTGTAGCCTCCATTTTGAGCGGCTCGCTCAATAGCGGTACATCCGCCCAGAACAATTAAGTCGGCCAGAGAAACTCGTGTATCTCCCGTTTGACTTTTGTTAAACTCGTTCTGAATACTTTCGAGAGTTTTCAGAACCTGCGATAGATCAGCCGGGTTATTCACTACCCAATTTTTTTGCGGTGCAAGCCGAATACGAGCCCCGTTCGCCCCTCCTCGCTTGTCCGATCCCCGAAAGGTCGATGCCGAAGCCCAGGCCGTAGTTGCCAATTGGGAAACAGACAATCCTGATGCTAGAATGGTGCTTTTCAAAGAAGCGACATCCTGTGCACTAATCAAGGCATGGGTTACGCTTGGGATGGGGTCTTGCCAGATCAACTCTTCCGTAGGGACTTCAGGTCCAAGATAGCGGCTAACTGGACCCATATCACGATGCGTTAATTTGAACCAGGCCCGTGCAAACGCATCTGCAAACGCATCTGGATTCTCGTAGAAATGTCTTGAAATTTTCTCATACGCAGGATCTTCCCTTAGTGAAAGATCTGTTGTTAGCATAAAAGGAGCATGACTTTTCGACGAGTCGTGGGCATCTGGAACTAAGCCAGCACCTGCGTCGCCTTTTGGTTTCCATTGGTGTGCTCCGGCCGGACTTTTAGTGAGTTCCCATTCATACCCAAATAAGTTCTCGAAGAAATTATTGCTCCAAGTCGTGGGGGTTGTGGTCCACGCTCCTTCAAGGCCACTGGTTATGGTGTCTCCCGCATTTCCGGAACCATAGGTGTTTTTCCAGCCCATACCTTGTTGTTCAATTCCGGCCGCTGCAGGTTCACTTGCCACATATTTGGACGGATCGGCAGCACCGTGCGTCTTTCCAAACGTATGTCCCCCCGCAATAAGGGCGACCGTTTCTTCGTCATTCATAGCCATACGGCCAAAGGTTTCCCGAATATCCCGCGCGGCGGCGATGGGATCTGGCTTTCCGTTGGGACCTTCCGGGTTTACATAGATCAATCCCATTTGTACCGCTCCAAGCGGATTCTCTAGCTCCCGATCACCTGTATAACGTTGATCTCCCAACCATTCGGTTTCAGAACCCCAGTAAACATCCTCTTCCGGCTCCCAGATATCCTCACGTCCACCCGCAAAACCAAAGGTCTTGAAGTTCATAGACTCCAACGCGCAATTCCCGGCCAGGATCATCAAATCGGCCCATGAAATTTTCTTTCCATATTTCTTTTTGATAGGCCATAACAGCAAACGTGCTTTGTCCAGATTTGCGTTATCGGGCCAGCTATTGAGAGGGGCAAAACGCTGTGTACCCGATCCGCCGCCTCCACGGCCGTCTTTGATACGGTAAGTTCCGGCACTATGCCAGGCCATACGAATGAAGAATGGTCCATAATGACCGTAATCTGCCGGCCACCATTCTTGCGAGTTAGTCATGAGGTCAAAGAGATCTTTCTTAACGGCCTTCAGATCGAGACTTTTGAACTCTTCAGCGTAGTTAAAGGGCTTCCCCATGGGATCGGATTTGGACGAATTTTGACGCAGAATGTTCAATTTTAATTGATTGGGCCACCAGTCCCGAATCCCGGTACCACCCCCTGCGCTATTCTTTTGAGCTCCGCCCATAAATGGGCACTTACTTATATCGTTCACATTGTAACTATTCTTATCATCCATAATTTTGTTGATTTTAATGCCTATAAACACGTAAATTTACCACTTAAAATCGCCATAAGTAAGCAGAATCTATTGTAAGATATAATTAGGTAATTGATAAAATTTATAGTGTTTTCGACCTACTATAGTTTTTCCTGAAGTAAGAGTTTTCAGATGGAATTCAGAATTGCGGCGGCTTTTTGCAGGGTCTCCTCCGTTTTGGCGAAACACACTCTTAGTTGCCTGAAATCTTCGCCATTTTTATTAAATACCGAAGTAGGAATGGTTGCGATCCCCTTTTCTTTCGTTAAACGTTCGGCAAAGGCGATATCGTGTTCTTCGGAAATAGCCGAAAAATCCAATAATTGAAAATACGTTCCGAGGGAGGGAATAATGGTAAAACGGGAATCCTTCAGTAGAGATAAAAACAAATCTCTCTTTTTCTGATAAAATGCGGAAAGCCCTAAATAATTTCCGGGATTTCCGAGATATTGTGCGAGTGCCTTTTGGATAGGGTGATTGACACAAAAGACATTGTATTGATGAACTTTTCGGAATTCAGCCATCAATTCCTTTGGAGCCACGCAATAGCCCATTTTCCAGCCCGTATTATGAAAAGTCTTGCCAAAGGAAGCTGTGATAAAGGTGCGTTCCGATAGCGCCTCGAATCGGGCAGCGCTTTGGTGGGTATTTCCATCAAAAATAATGTGTTCATAAACTTCATCGCTAATTACCCATAACTCATGGCGTTCGGCCAGTTCCTGGAGTTGTAGCATATCACCTTCAGAAAGTAACATGCCGCTGGGATTATGAGGGCTATTGATAATGACCATCTTGGTACGAGGGGTAAGTTTCGCTTTGACAGCTTCCCAATTGGGGCGATAATGAGGCGATTGCAACTGAATAGGAATGGCGATCCCCCCGAACAAACGTATCGACGGCTCATAACAATCGTAGGCAGGAGTGAAGATAAGTACCTCATCTCCTTTGCGAATGGTGGCCGCAATTGCTGTAAAAATTGCCTGGGTGGCGCCCGCTGTTATGGTGATTTCGGTTTCGTGAGCATAGGTTTTTCCGTAAAGGTTCTGAATTTTTTCTGAAATACGCCTTCGTAAGTCGAGATCTCCTGCCATGGGAGCATACTGGTTAAACCCATCTCGCATGGCTTTTGAAACCGCTTCAATAAGCACCGGGTCGCTTTGAAAATTAGGGAAGCCCTGGGAGAGATTTATAGCATCGTAGGTGGAAGCCATCTGGCTCATTACTGTAAAAATCGAAGTGGAAACGTCGGGTAGTTTGGATATCATTCTATAAAAATAAACTTATTGACCGGACTATCAAAAAAGGATAAAATGTCCAAATTAAATCAAAATGTGTACATTGCAGGGCCCTTAACCTATTTATGAACCCTCGAAATGATACGATTTTATTATTTCTTGTTGCTTATTTTAACCTACTATTCTATTGATGCTCAAGAACTTGAAGCTCCAATAGATCTTGCTGTACCCGTACAGGAAGAATTTGCTGAAAACTTTCAAAAATTAATAGATTCCTCCGACAATTATTACTTTGAAGGAAACTACAGAAAGTCTTTGGAAGTGAATATTCTGCTGTTAAAAAAAGCACTTGCCGAGAACGATTTGTACAACATCCATCGTGGATATCGCCATCTGGGATACGATTATCTCGCCCTGGAGAATAATGTACTAGCCGAAGAAAGTTTCGAAAAGTCTGAAAAATTCGCTAAACTTTCAGAAAATGATACCGCCACTGCCATGACCTATATGGATCTGGCAAATTTATATGCGACCCTTAAAGTGGATTATCCAAAGGCATTCGAGTACCACAACAAGTCCATTAGTTTATTCAAACAGATCAAGGACTCCGCCGGACTCGCCAACGCCCATTACAATACCATTCTTACGGCTTTCGAAGCTGAAGACTATTCCAAAGCATTCTTGCATCTGATTAAAGCAAAAAAGCTCCGCGATCATGAAACGCATAGTTCCTATTCTGTTGGTATAGAAATTCTATTTGGGGAGTATTATGTGATCAAACAAAACTTTGAAATGGCCGACATTTACTTAACCCGGGCCATTAAAATCGCAAAAGAAAAGAATCTCTCCATCGAACTACAAGACGCATATGAGCTTTACAGCAAAAGCCTTTTTGAACAAGGGTTGCATGCGGAGGCCTACAACGCACGATTGAGCTACGAGTCTTATTTTGAAGATAACCTGGCGAATTCAAATTCGGAAGAAGCCGAGGCTATGTCTGCAGAGTTTCAAATCTCCGAATACCGGAAAGATGTCAGTGAGGCTGAACTTGAAAATAGGCTCCAGGCGGAAATTGTAAAAAGTCAAAACCGATTGAATATTATTCTAACGGCAGTGTCCGCGTGTGCCGTACTTCTGTTCCTGGTGATATTGTACGCCTTCCGAAGAAGGAAAAAACTGGTTCATCTTCTCAAAGATAAGAACAGGGAGTATCTCAAAGCCAAAAAGGAATCGGAAAGACTCGCAAAAGCCAAGGGTAAATTCTTTTCCACGGTGAGTCATGAACTGCGAACACCCTTGTACGGAGTGATTGGTTTGAGCACCATATTATTGGAGGACGAGACCCTCAAAAGCCATGTGAAAGATCTAAAATCCCTGAAGTTTTCGGCCGATTATCTTTTGGCTCTTATCAATAATGTACTTCAGATCAATAAAATGGATTCGGAAAATTTGGAAGACGACAAAAATATCTTTAATCTTCGAGAACTATTCGATAGCATTACGGCTTCCTTTGAATATATGCGCCTTCAGAATAACAACAGAATACATATTATCGTCTCGGAAGATGTCCCGAAATTACTGGAAGGAAACTCCATAAGGCTCTCACAAATACTTATGAACTTAGTAGGGAACGCTTGTAAATTTACTGAAAACGGTACCATCTATATCAAGGCAGTACCGACGAGTATCAATCAAAAAATCACCTCCATAAATTTTTCTGTTCAGGATACAGGTTTAGGGATTGCGAAAGAGAAGTTTTCTACCATATTTGACGAGTTTTCGCAATTGGAATCGATCAACTACAGTTACCAGGGTACAGGCTTAGGTTTGCCCATTGTAAAAAAGTTGCTGGCACTCTCCAATTCTGAAATTGAAGTGCAAAGTGAATTGGGAAGAGGATCCACATTCTCCTTTACGCTTTCCTATGAAGTATCACTGGAAACAAAAAGACAGAAAGAGATTGCCACTTTGGACGCAGTTTCTCTCACCAATAAACGAATCTTGATTGCAGAAGATAACCGTATCAACCAAACCGTAACCAAGAAGATTTTGGAAAAGAACGGAGTCATCTGTACCATCGCTGAAAACGGGCTGGAAGCGGTAAATTGTATGGATAGAGAACCCTACGACCTCATCCTGATGGACCTCAATATGCCTGTAAAAAATGGTTTTGACGCCACAAAGGAAATTAGAGTTTTAGACCCTGTAATTCCCATCATTGCTCTAACGGCCGTTGAAATCGAGGAAGTGCGAAATGAAATTTACGAAGCCGGCATGAACGATATTATCGTAAAACCCTATGATGTAAACAAGTTCATTCAAACCTTATTGAAAAATCTCAATGAGAAAGGGGATCCGTTACTGGTTAAAACAGAAAAACGTGCGATTTAAATAAAAAAATCCCGAATCCAATGGATTCGGGATTTTTAGAAATATCATTTCCGAAGCGACCTAGCCCTTCATACCAGCCGCCAAATACTCCCGATTCATTCGGGCAATGTTCTCCAGAGAAATTCCCTTGGGACATTCCACTTCACAGGCTCCTGTATTGGTGCAATTTCCAAAGCCTTCCTTATCCATCTGCTCTACCATATTTAACACCCGGTTTGTGGCTTCCACCTTCCCTTGTGGCAGTAAGGCGAATTGACTCACCTTGGCCGCAGTAAAAAGCATGGCACTCGCATTTTTACAGGCAGCCACACAGGCTCCACAACCAATACAGGCGGCCGCTTCAAATGAAGTATCGGCATCGTGTTTATTTATGGGTATGGCGTTAGCATCGATGGTATTTCCCGAGGTATTCACCGAAATATACCCTCCCGCCTGTTGAATTCTTTCAAAGGCCGTACGGTCGATCATTAAATCCTTTATCACTGGAAACGCCTTCGCTCTAAAGGGTTCGATAACGATGGTATCTCCGTCATTGAACTTACGCATGTGCAGCTGGCAGGTAGTAACCAATCGATCGGGACCATGGGGCTCTCCGTTTATTTGAAGTGAACACGACCCACAAATCCCTTCGCGGCAATCGTGGTCAAAAACGACAGGATCTTTCCCTTCGTTGATAATTTGTTCATTAAGTACGTCCAACATTTCCAGGAAGGACATGTCCCCTTCCACACCGTCGATGGGGTAGGTTTGCATGCTTCCCTTAGCATTGGCGTTCTCCTGACGCCATATTTTGAGTGTTAGTTTCATAGCAATTATTTATAACTTCTTGTTTTCAACTCGATGTTCTCAAAAATCAATTCTTCTTTATGCAATTGGGCATCCCCGGGATCTCCTTTATATTCCCAGGCAGACACATATTTATAATGTTCATCGTCCCGTAAGGCTTCTCCTTTTTGCGCTCCACCTTGTTCCACGCTTTCTTCTCTGAAATGACCCCCGCAAGATTCGTTTCGATCCAGGGCGTCTTTCGCGAACAGCTCTCCCAATTCGAGGAAATCGGCCACGCGGCCTGCTTTTTCTAATTCGGGATTCATACTCTGAGCCGTTCCCGGCACTTTCACATGTTGCCAAAATTCTTTGCGCAAAGCAGCGATCTCTTCCATTGCTTCGGAAAGGTCCTTAGCGTTCCGGGACATTCCGCATTTATTCCACATAATTTTACCCAGTTTCTTATGGAAGTAATCCACCGAGTGGGTTCCGGATCCACTCATAAGCTTTTGAATGCGATCGTTCACATCTCTTTCTACCTGATCGAATTCGGGAGTTTCCGTAGAAATTTTACCCGTTCGAATGTCATTTGAAAGATAATCTCCAATGGTGTAAGGCAACACAAAATACCCATCTGCCAATCCCTGCATCAACGCACTAGCTCCCAAACGATTGGCGCCGTGGTCACTGAAATTAGCCTCTCCGGCGGCGTAGCATCCTTCGATAGTGGTTTGCAAATTATAATCCACCCAAAGACCTCCCATGGTGTAGTGCACCGCGGGGTAGATCATCATAGGGGTTTTATAAGGATTCTCATCGACGATCTTCTCGTACATTTGGAAAAGATTTCCGTATTTATTCTCAATAACGGCCTCACCCAATTTCCTTATTTCTTCTTCGGAAGGATTTGAAATATGCTCCGTCAAAGCCGCTTCCTTTCCATACCGCTGAATAGCAGCTGCGAAATCCAGATAAACAGCTTCCCCGGTCTTATTTACCCCAAATCCGGCATCGCATCGCTCTTTAGCTGCACGAGAGGCCACATCCCTGGGAACCAGGTTTCCGAAGGCCGGATACCGACGTTCCAAATAATAATCGCGTTCCTCTTCGGTAAGTTCGGTAGGTTTTTTTCTGCCTTCGCGAATGGCCTGAGCGTTTTCTTTGCTTTTGGGTACCCAAATGCGTCCGTCATTGCGAAGTGATTCAGACATCAATGTAAGTTTGGATTGATGCTCTCCCGAAACCGGAATACAAGTAGGGTGAATCTGGGTATAGCAAGGGTTTGCGAAAAACGCTCCTCTGCGATGGGCGCGCCAGGCGGCAGTAACATTACTTCCCATGGCATTGGTACTTAAGTAGAATACATTTCCGTAGCCTCCGGTGGCCAAAACGACAGCATGGGCCGAATGACGTTCAATTTCTCCCGTCACCAGGTCTCGGGCGATAATTCCTCTTGCCTTGCCATCCACCTTCACAATGTCAAGCATTTCGTGACGGTTGAAGGTTTGTATTTTTCCCCGGTTGATCTGTCGGTTCATGGCGGCATAGGCTCCCAATAGTAGTTGTTGTCCGGTTTGTCCTCTGGCGTAGAAAGTTCTTGATACCAGCACCCCTCCAAAAGAACGGTTGTCCAGTAATCCACCATATTCGCGGGCAAAGGGAACCCCTTGTGCCACACACTGATCAATGATATTTCCCGAAACCTCAGCCAGACGATATACGTTGGCTTCGCGGGAACGATAGTCTCCTCCTTTTACCGTGTCGTAGAAAAGCCGGTAGTTGCTGTCTCCATCTCCCTGGTAGTTTTTGGCGGCATTTATTCCACCCTGGGCTGCAATGGAATGCGCCCGACGGGGAGAATCCTGATAACAAAATGTCTTTACGTTATAACCCAATTCGGCCAGAGTGGCTGCAGCACTACCTCCGGCAAGGCCTGTCCCTACTACAATTACGTCTATATTACGCTTGTTGGCAGGATTGACCAGATCAATCGCATTTTTATGATTTGTCCACTTATCTGCTAAGGGTCCTTCGGGTATTTTAGAATCTAATATCGACATAGCAAGGTTTTTAGTGAATAAGGTGATTTATATGGTGATAAAGGGCGATAAAAATAAAGCCCAGAGGAATTACGACGGCAAACACCTTCGTAAACAACTTCAAACCTCTGGAGTATTTATTGCTGAACCCAACACTCTGAAAAGCCGAAGCAAAACCATGCCAAAGGTGGATGGCCAAAAGGACAAAGGAAATCACATAGATGATCACTCTTACATGGTTTTCAAATTTCTCTACAGTTTCCCCATAATATCGGGTTGGGTCTTCCGGATGGGATTCAATGTATTTATGAATTATTTCAGGAACCCAAAAATCGTAAAAATGCAAGCCCAAAAAAGCCAGGATTACCAAGCCCGAAATGATCATATTTCGGGAGGCCCAACTTGCATTTGCACTACCTTTAAACGAAACATATTTCACATCGCGAGCCTTGCGGTTCTTCAATTCAAGGACAAATCCCATGACAAAGTGAAAAACCACGCCAAATATCAAAATAGGTTGCAATATCCCCTGGACCAATCCATTGGTTCCCATAAAATGAGACCAGCTGTTGAAGGTGTCCGGGGCAATCACTGAAGTAATGTTGATGGTAAAATGTTGCGCTAAGAAAAATACAAGAAATAAGCCGGAAAGCGCCATGGCTACTTTACGGGCTATGGTAGAAGAAATCATTCCCATTATGGTTTTCTTTTCAAATTTTTAGAGTACAAAAATACGGCTCAAATTAGGGATAGCCAAAAAATTGAGCCCATTTTATAGCATTAAGATTTGTACGATAGAAAAAACGTTCCAGGGGCACGAACGGTTCTTAAATCGTACTTGCTTTCTATTTTATTTCGAAGGTGGAATTAGCTGTTTTTCCGTTCATCGAAACTCGCAACATATACTTCCCCTTGGGCAGGTAATACTTTTCATTTTCAGCTTTGTCTATACTTGCACCATCTTTTTCCATCGACTTTCTACCTTTTTCCGAAAGGGTTACGTCGTAGTGGGTCATATTAATTCCCTTGGAGGCTTCGTGCTGAAATTTCTGTAATTCCACGCCGTCTTCCGTTTCAATACTAAGGATGGTTTTCCCTTCGGAAGGAGCAAAAAATTGGAGATCCAGGCTCGGTTCAAATGGTTCTCCAAAGGCATTGAAACCGGTGCTCCCCCATCGGCGAGAAGCTCTAATGGGTTGGATGTCCCCCACGATCAAAGTGTTTATATTTTCCGAAGTAAGTTGCTGTACCAAAGAAATATCTCCGGTATAGATGGAACGCCCGTGAGTTCCCAACACCAAATGTTTTGCCTCCGGTTGTATCACCAAATCGTGAAAGGCCACATTGGGCAGGCCTTCTGAAAAAGGCTCCCATCGGTCTCCCCGGTCAATGGAAACATAAGCTCCATTATCGGTTCCTACGTACAGCACATTCATATTTACGGGGTCCTCTCTAATGACATTGACCGATGATATGGGAAGGTTGCTGATAATCTTTTTCCAGGTAGCTCCAAAGTCTTCACTCACATATACATAAGGCTTAAAATCGTCCCAGCGATACCCGTTCAGAGTGACATATACCCGGGACTTTTTATGACGCGAGGCAATGACTCTGCTTACCCATAAATCCTTTGGAAAAGTATTCGAAATCTTCTTCCAATCTCCACCGCCGTTGCGGGTTACATACACCAAACCATCGTCGCTTCCCGTGTAGATCAATCCAAATTCGAAGGGCGATTCGCTTACGGCTGTGATGGTACCATAGGCCACATTGCCGGGTTTGCCACCCTGGGTAAGATCGAAGGAAATAGCATCCCATTTATCACCCCTGTTCATACTGCGCATGAGTTTGTTTCCTCCCAAATACAAAATATCCTGATTGTGTGAACTAAGCAAGATAGGGGTCTGCCAATTGAAACGAAAGGGAGTTTCTCCCAGTTCATGTTTGGGTTGAATATAGGTTTGGTCCCCGGTTTCCCGGTTCAGCCGAAAGTAATTCCCAAACTGGAATCCGGTATACACAATATTGGAATCCCGATTGTCAATTTCGATTTGCATTCCGTCTCCACCCATGATCGACTCGTAGGGATACCTTCCGCTTTGGTGCCAGCGAACATTTTCAGTGGTATTGTGAGGCCCCACCCAAACACCATTATCCTGTAGCCCACCATAGACATTATAGGGCGTGGCATTGTCGACATTGATCGCATAGAATTGTCCAACCGAAGGGGTATTGCATTTCATCCAATTGTCACCGTCATCATAACTAATATTCACACCTCCGTCATTTCCGTTGATCAAATGTCCCGGTATTTTAGGATTGATCCATAGGGCGTGATGATCGGCGTGGACATTCGGAGCACTTATGGAACTAAATGTTTTTCCACCATCCTTGGATCTTAGAATGGGAACGCCGTAAATGTAAATCCCATCTGCATTTGAAGGGTCTGCATGAATTTTTCCGAAGTAATATCCATACGAATAATATACCCCGTCCAAATATCCGTCGTGCGTCTTTTTCCATGTTTTACCACCGTTGGTGCTTTTATAAACCTCGGCACCCACTACCGGCGTATCGAACAACAAGGTGTTGGCATCTTCCAAATACTTGGCTAAATCTGCTGGTTCGGCACTACCGGTTCGAATCATTTGTTTTACATTTTCGGCTCCATATTTTTCCTGAAAACCATTGTTTCGCAAAAACTCATTCAATTTCTTATCATCCAAATTGAGAAAAGCCTCTTTGGACATGGTTTTAAAATCGTCTTTACGAAGCGATCCATCGTCGTCCTTGGTATCGTCGTCCTTTCTTCGGAATTGATTGTCGTGAATGGCATAGACCGTGGTCTCGTTCACCACAGCCAGACCAATACGACCTACTCCCTCCCCGGTAGGAAAACCACTGCCTTCCACCGAAACACGGGTCCAGGTATTCCCGGCATCGACACTTTTGTAAATCCCACTCCCGGTTCCATTGCCCCGAAAGTTCCACGCCTTCCGATCTTTGTCCCAGGAAGAGGCATAGATAATATTAAAATTGTTGGGGTGACGATCCATTTCAATAATCCCGCTTTGGTCATTGACAAATAAGGTGCGATTCCAGCTCTTACCTCCGTCTACGGTCTTAAAGACCCCGCGTTCTTTATTTTTTGAATACAAATGCCCAACGACACTCACCAGAACTTCATTTGAATTATCGGGATTGATTAAAATCTTACTAATATGATGTGAGTCGTTCAACCCCATATGCTGCCAGGTTTTTCCATTATCGGTAGATTGCAATATTCCTATACCGGCATATGAGGAACGAGACGAATTCACTTCTCCGGTTCCTACCCAGATGGTTCGCGACTTCCAGTCAACTGCCAGACTGCCTACATTTTGGGTGGGGCTGGTATCGAGGATAGGCGTGAACGTGGTTCCATTATTTACGGTATGCCATACCCCGCCACTGGCGTAACCCACGTAAAACTCGGTTGGATTGTTTGGATTTACGGCAAAATCGACCACGCGGCCGCTCATGACCGTTGGCCCTATATTTTTAAAGGGTAGGTTTTTTACAAGAGAAGTTTGACTAATCTGTGCTTTTTGTTGTAGCCCTTCCTGAACCAGCGCAGAAGGCGTTGCCGGTTGTTGTGAAAATGCAATACAGGAAATAAAACTGAAAATAAGGAGAACACTATTTTTCATTGGATGGTTTTTTTGATTCCGAAAAGTACTGAAAGAACAAAATACGGCAAAATAATTTGGGGAAGTTTAACAATGCCCAAGAGGCTTTTACCTGAAACCACTCTCCGAAGCTTGCAACTAATTTTTATAGCTTTATCATTCGAAAATTGGAACTGTCAAATTTGAATTGAATGGACGAATCCAAACATCACTTTGAGGTGTACAAAAAAAACCATGACAATAGCTTGGCCGATCAAATTCATCCTATTTTGGATCTTTTTACACTTTTTAAGTTACCCAGGAATCACTTTTTTTGTAGCAGAAGGTACGGTTTGTCCTTATTTCTGTTTCTACGAAACAGAAAATAAAGCCATTTGGCTAGGTAATTGACACAGGCATTAATTATTTTTGAGACTTAAGAATTACTAAACACCCATTTTATGAAATATCATCGCATAGACGCTGCCCTTTACATCCACAACCGTAAACATTTCAAAGCCCAAATGAAGCCGAATAGCCTGGCCGTTTTCAATAGTAATGACATTTATCCCATTAGTGCAGATAGCACCATGCCTTTTGAACAAGCCCGAGATATTCTATATTTAAGTGGTGTGGACCAGGAGGAGAGTATTCTGGTTTTGTTCCCGGATGCGCCAGATCCCAAGCATCGGGAACTCCTTTTTGTAAGAGAGACCAATGAGCATATAGCGGTTTGGGAAGGTGAAAAATTGACGAAGGAAAGCGCAGTGGCTGTTAGTGGAATAGAACATATTCATTGGCTAAGCGATTTTGATAAAGTATTTTATGAAATAATGACTCAGGCCGATACTATTTATTACAATACCAACGAGCACTACCGGGCCAATGTTGAAACTGAAACAAGGGAAGCACGCTTTATCAAGGCCACCAAGGATAAATTTCCGGCGCACAGCTGGGCGAAGAGCAACCCCATCCTGCAACGGTTGCGCTCTGTAAAAGACCCCATTGAAATAGACCTGCTTCAAAAGGCCTGCGATATTACCGAAAAAGGCTTTCGTCGGGTACTTGGTTTTGTAAAACCCGGAGTTTGGGAATTTGAAATTGAAGCCGAATTCCTCCACGAATTTTTGTGCAACCGTTCTAAAAAATTTGCCTACACCCCCATTGTAGCCAGTGGGAATAATGCGAACGTCCTCCACTATATCGAAAACAATCAACAGTGTAAGGATGGTGATCTGATTCTAATGGATGTAGGTGCCGAATATGCTAATTATTCCAGCGATATGACTCGTACCATTCCTGTAAACGGAAGATTTACCAAACGGCAACGGGAGGTGTATGACGCGGTAAATCGAGTCAAGAACGAGGCGACCAAAATGCTGGTT
Source organism: uncultured Flavobacteriaceae bacterium (assembly GCA_963807685.1). Taxonomy (GTDB): domain Bacteria; phylum Bacteroidota; class Bacteroidia; order Flavobacteriales; family Flavobacteriaceae; genus Aureisphaera. The sequence continues at coordinate 201,543 of CAWECU010000017.1, forward strand.
CCGGGGACGATGTGGAAAGAATATCATGTGGAGGTAGGCAAGCTGATGACTTCAGAATTGTTAGGACTCGGGCTACTCGACAAGGCCGATGTCAAAAACGAAAATCCCGATTGGCCGGCTTATAAAAAATACTTCATGCACGGGACCTCCCATCACATGGGGCTGGACACGCACGACTATGGGATTCTTTGGGAACCTATGCAGGCAAATAATGTGTTTACCGTCGAACCGGGCATTTACATTCCCGAAGAAGGATTTGGGATACGATTGGAAGACGACGTGGTGATTCAGAAAAGCGGAGCGCCCTTTAATTTGATGAAAAACATCCCGATCGAAGCCGAAGAAATTGAAGATTTGATGAATTAGTTATTTTTATCCGGACGCAACAAAAAAAGGCTTTCCTCGCAAGGAAAGCCTTTTTCTTAAACTGCTATAGTATAACCTTAAACGTTCAGAATACCATTCTCCGCAGAAGCGAAATCATTCCAGGCGAAAGAATCGGCCTGCTCGTCGTTGGTGAATTCACCATCGATCAAATATCTGAACTCATACGATTGGTCTTTGTCCAGATCAATGGTTCCTTTAAAGCTGCCATTCTTTAATTTCTTAAGTGGGGTAGCCTTCGCGTTCCATTCGTTAAAAGTTCCAATAACGCTTACTTTAGCGGCTTCTTCCGCAGGTACAGTAAAAGTTATTTTACATATAGGTTTACTCTTTAAATATTGTTTTGTAATAGCCATAATTTCAAGGTTTAAATTCAGTGCAAATTTAGATAAGAAAATATTTAAAACAACCTTTAATTAGCGAAAAATGAATGTGTTGAGAAAAACTCAATAAGGGTGGCCTAAAATTGATAATCTGTAATAATACAGGCTCAAAATATTTGAATAATTCAAAGATTTCCGTTCAACAAAAACCCCAAAAATACAGAAACTACTTACTTTATCGTTTTCGATTCTTAAGAAAGTGTCAAAAAAAAGGGGAACACGTCAATTTTTACCGGAAAACGGTTTTAGATTCATGAATTCCAGCAGATTCAGAATAATAAAAATCGCCAGGCCTGGCAGCACCCAACCCATATTCTCATCGGCCAATGGAATACTAGCTCGAATTCCTTCCAGTTTTTCTTCAGAAATTAGAACCCCTAAAAAATCGGGGATACTAAATAGAAACGTTGCCATCACCACTCCTCTGAAAACCAATTTCGACGTGAAACGCTTGGGTAGCACATTCAATATAATGAGTACAATGGTAATGGGATAGATAAACTTGAGTGTAGGAATTGCGACATCTATAATATAGGGTACATCGTACTGCCCTATGGCGACTCCCAGCAGACAACCCACGATGGCAGTAATTAAATAAGCTCTTTTGGAATCTCCGAAAAGTCCTTTGACAAAATCGGCAGTTCCTGTCACTATGCCCACGGCAGTCGTAAAACAGGCCAGGGCGACCAACACCGATAAGAAGGCGGTGCCTATATTTCCCAGGGTGTTGACACTAAGGAGGGTTAATAATTCGGTTCTATCTTCAATTTCCAGGCTACCACTCACCGAGGCTCCCAAGGCGATAAGACCCCCGTAGATCACAAAAAGTCCCAACCCGGCCAATAGTCCCGCTTTACCGATCATTCTTCTTTTCGCCCCATAATCGAAGGTACCCTGCAGGGCGTACGAGATAACGATGACGCCCCCAACGACAACACCCCCTATGGCATCGAAGGTTTGATATCCTTCCAAAATACCGGCCGTGAAAGTGTTCTCAAAAACAGAATCCCGCATCGCTTCCATATCAGCCCACAGACCAATGGCAATAATGAGAAGCAAAATGAGGATAATGAGCGGAGTTAAAAACTTTCCGATGAGGCTTAAAATCTTACTTCTATTGAGTACAAAAATCAAAACAACCACAAAATAAAGGGTGCTGAACCACAGGGATGATATTTCCAAATTCGGTTCAATGGCCATTTCAAAGGCCACCGACGCAGTTCGGGGAGAAGGCAGGGCGCTGGAGATCGCATATATGATAAATGCATAAACCAACGCAAACCCGGGAGAAACTTTGTTCGCAAAATCGAGCATGGTACCCTGCAATCTGGCGTATCCATAAATGGCCATAATGGGTAGCACAACTGCCGAAACCGCGAATCCCAATGCCACCCAAATCCAACCATCACCGGCATTATAGCCAAGAAAAGGAGGTAACACCAGGTTCCCGGCGCCAAAAAAAAGGGAAAAAAGTGCGAAAGCAGTAATTAAGGTTTGTTTCCTTTGGTTCATTGGCAGATATTTGTGATGTCGAATATAGAAAAATGATTTATCACTTTAAGGGCATTCCAATTTTTTACCAGACCACGGGTCAGGGCCCGGTTGTGGTTTTACTCCATGGTTTTTTGGAGCGATCCACCATGTGGTTTCGGTTGATCCCGGAGCTCATGAAAAAGAATACCGTTATCGCGCTGGACTTACCGGGTCATGGAAAAAGTGGTTGTATTGCCGAGACCCATTCCATGGAATTGATGGCCGAAGTGGTTTTTTCATTACTGAAATCTCTGAAAATTGAAACCGCCGCTTTTATCGGTCACTCGATGGGAGGATATGTAGCACTCGCTTTTGCCGAAGCTTATGAACCCATGATGGAACGCCTTACGTTACTCAATTCTACTTCCAGGGCGGACAATCCGGAACGAATACGAAACCGCGAGCGAGCGTTGGAGGTCATTTCAGAAAATAAAAAACTTTTCATTAGTACGGCTATCAGCAATCTATTTACCGAAACGGCACGACAGCAGTACCCTTCCGAAATCGCCACCCTTAAAGAACAGGCCTTTGCATTTCCAACCGAAGGGATCCAGGCTGCAATACGCGGTATGAAAGTTCGCAAAGATCGAACCTGGGTGCTCGCCAAATTCCGAAGAGAAAAAATTCTTATTTGCGGTGATGAAGATCCCGTTGTTCCTCTGTCAGATTCCAGAGCAATTGCTTCAGAAACTCAATGCCAATTAAAAGTACTTCACGGGGGGCATATGAGTTGGGTGGAAAATACCTCTGAAATGTTAAAATTTTGCATTTAATCGAATTTATTTACATTTAATCGATTTAATTGAGAAAATTTTCTATATTTAGTCCCCCCAAATACAAGAAACCATGAATACACTATCCCCAAGAAGATCGTTTTCCTTTACAGGTATCGTTTGCAGTACGTTAGGCCACGACTACATGATAAGTCGCAAAATTACAAACCACATCAATGAGTACAAGTGCTCTAATTGTGGTAAGGAAGTTACCGACAATTTCTCTGGTCGTCTGGAGAATCTAACATTTCAAACAAAAAAAGTTAATACTTCATTAGCTTTATTTTTTGAAAAGAAAATGAAGCGTAAATATGCTAAGGCTGTATGAAAAAATTAATCTGTAAAATTAAGGGACATCAATTTGTTTCTCTCAATAAGGGAGATCACAAAATTAAGGAGTACAAATGTAGCTGTTGTAAGCAAAAATATACGGAAGATGGCTACGGACAGATTGTAAAGTTGACCAAGTATTGGGAAACCAACAATATGTTATTCGAACAACATTTCCAAAATAGAACTGCCGTATAATTACTCGCTTTCCATCGAATTCCAGCCTCTGGCAATTAAGGGAATCTTTGTATCTGCGCGGGTGATAAGGTGAATCCCTTCCTTTTCATGGGTCATATGTCCAATAACCGTTAGGTTCGGATTGGCCTTGATTTTTGGAAAATCCTCCGCCTTTATCGTAAACAGCAATTCGTAATCTTCGCCACCGCTCAATGCGATGGTCGTGCTGTCCATATTGAATTCTTCACAGGTGGAAATAACCTGTGGGTCCAGTGGAATTTTATCTTCATATAGATTACAGCCTACCTTAGAGTTTTTACATAGATGAATTACTTCGGAAGACAAACCGTCACTAATATCGATCATTGCTGTTGGCACTACCTCTAGTTGGGCGAGCAACTCGGGAATGTCCCGCCTCGCTTCCGGTTTTAATTGTCGCTCGACCAAATAGGTGTAATTGTCGAGTTCCGGTTGAGCATTTGGATTTGCTTCAAATACTTGTTTTTCTCGTTCCAACACCTGTAACCCCAAATACGCAGCACCCAAGTCTCCGGTGACAACGAGCAGGTCGTTTTCCCTGGCTCCGCTGCGATACACTACGGCGTCTTCGGCTACCTCACCCAAGGCCGTAATGCTCAGGATCATACCCGAAGTTGAGGAAGTGGTATCCCCGCCAACGACATCCACTTTATAAATTCGTGCCGCGGTTCGAATGCCTTCGTATAATTCTTCCAGGGCTTCCACTGGAAATCTGTTGGAAACAGCAATGGAAACCGTAAGGTGTGTAGCCGTCGCATTCATGGCATACACATCGCTTAAATTGACCATTACCGCCTTATATCCCAGATGTTTCAATGGCATATAACTGAGGTCAAAATGGACCCCTTCTACCAATAAATCGGTGGTAATAACTGTGAGTTTTTTCGAATGGGTGGCGATCACTGCGGCATCATCTCCAATTCCTTTAACGGTGGAGTCATGCATAATTTCAATGTTCTTGGTAAGATGATCGATCAACCCAAACTCCCCAAGCTCTGATATACTGGTTTTTGAAGGGTTTTTGTTTTCCAACATAATTACGTTTTAGGATTGCAAAAATACAGCTATCAATCGTAATACGGGTCGAATTTTATAAAACAGGGGCTGTAAATCTCATATTATACTAATATATGGATATGTTTAACACTAAACCTCCTATTATTTTAGTAGTTTTGGTCACATTTTAAAAACCCCAGGATGAATTCAAAAATACTATCGGTCGCCTTCTTATTTGCAACCGCAGTGGCATTTGCCCAAACTCCATGTGTAAGTGGCGAAGCAGGAGGATACGAATGCTTCGGTTATGATTTAATGTCACATTTGCCTTTGTCAACTTTCAACTCGCCGGGAGCAAATGACTCGTGGGGATGGACAGATCCCGATAACGGAAACGAATATGTGCTTATGGGACTGGAAGACGGAACAGCGTTTATCGATATTTCCGATCCTGTGAATCCTATCTACCTTGGGAAATTACCGAGTTTCTCAGGAACTATTGTTTGGAGAGACATCAAAGTGTATGAAAATTATGCCTTCGTTGTGAGCGAAGCAAGTGGTCATGGAATGCAAATTTTCGATCTTACCAAACTTAGAAACGTAACTAATCCCCCGGCAACCTTTACCGAGGATGCACACTACGGCGGATTCAGTAATGCGCACAATATAGTAATCAATGAAGACACCGGCTTCGCTTACGCCGTGGGTACGAATACCTTTGGCGGAGGTGCTCATTTTGTGAATATTCAGGACCCTTTGAACCCGGTTGCGGCAGGAGGTTTTGCTGCCGATGGTTATGTACACGATGCTCAGGTAATCACCTACAATGGTCCCGACACAGACTATACGGGTAGCGAAATATTTGTAGGCAGTAACGGAAGTGAACAAGTGGTTTCTCTCGTTGATGTCACCAATAAAGTATCACCACAAGGAATTTCTACCCTAACATATTCAAATGTGGGTTATACACACCAAGCCTGGTTCACAGAAGATCACCGGTACTTACTTTTGGGGGATGAATTTGACGAATCTAACGTTGGTTTCAATACCCGAACCATCGTGTTCGACATGTTAGATTTGGACAATCCCGTAGAGGCTTTTTCCTATTTCGGAGAAACATCGGCTATTGATCATAACGGTTATGTGAAAGGCGATAACTATTACCTGGCTAATTACGCTGCCGGCTTTCGTGATATAGACATTAGCGATATTGCAAATGGCAATATGTCGGAAGTTGGATTTTTCGACACCTATCCTGCAAATAACGACGCGAATTACAATGGGGTTTGGAACGTTTATCCTTTTTTCCCCAGTGGGAATATCATGATCAACGACCGAAGTGAAGGCTTCTTCTTAGTGCGCTCCAATTTGTTGAATGTATCCGATTTTGATGCTGAAACGAATTTTGCCATCTATCCCAATCCGGCTTCAGATCAATTAACGATCGAAACCAAAGGCGACCCTATTTCCGAAATATTGATCTTAGACGTGGTTGGCAAACTATTGTATTCCGAAGAAAACCTGAATAGCACACTCAAGAATATTGATATCACTTCATTTTCGGAAGGGATTTACTTTGTGAACGTCAATAACCGAATTACCAAAAAAATTATCAAAAAATAAATTTACGCCCAAGACCCCATTTAAAAAAGCTCAAATGAAAAACCTACTACTAATATTCGCATTGGCCTCATTTCAATTTACCATCGCCCAAACTCCCTGTGTGGGAGGAATGGCGGGTTCGTTTCCTTGTAATGGATTCGACCTTCAATCCACCTTTACTACCTCTCAGTTGAATGCGGGGTCCGGTAATGATTCCTGGGGATGGACCGATCCGCTCGACGGCAAAGAATATGCGCTAATTGGCCTGGATAACGGAACGGCTTTTATCGATATTTCCAATCCAACCAGCCCTGTATATTTGGGAAAACTTCCCACCCATACCAGCAGTAGTTCCTGGAGAGATGTAAAGACCTATGCCAATTACGCCTTTGTAGTGAGTGAGGCAGGATCTCACGGAATGCAGGTTTTTGACCTAACACGACTTCGCTCGGTCTCAAATCCTCCGGTTACTTTTACGGAAGATGCCCATTACAGCGGTTTCGGAAGTGCCCACAATATCGTAATCAATGAAGACACTGGATATGCCTATGGAGTGGGAACCAATAGTTTCAATGGAGGTCCGCACTTTGTGAATATTCAGGATCCTTTAAACCCTACGGCTGAAGGGGGATACGCAATGGACTCTTACAGCCATGACGCACAGGTGGTCATTTACAATGGCCCGGATACAGATTATACGGGAAGAGAAATATTGATCGGCAGTAACGAGGATGAAGTCGTGATCGTTGACATCACAGACAAGGGAAATCCACAAAACATTTCAAGCATAAGTTATACCGACGTTGGCTACACCCACCAGGGATGGTTTACCGAAGATCAGCGCTACTTTATTGTTGGAGATGAAACCGACGAACTGGGAGTTGGATTTAACACCCGCACCATTGTTTTTGACTTTGAAGATCTGGATAATCCACAATTCAACTTTAGCTATTTTGGAACCACGCCTGCCATTGACCACAACGGTTATGTAAATGGAGATAAATATTATATGGCGAACTACAGAGCCGGTTTACGCGTTCTGGACATAAGTGACATTGCGAACGACAATATTATAGAACACGGATACTTTGACAGTTATCCAAACAATAACAACGCAAGCTTTAGCGGTGCATGGAACGTATATCCGTTCTTTGCCAGTGGGAATATTGTGATTAGTGATATAAACCGCGGATTCTTATTGGTTAAATCTTCTACGATAGATACGACCGATCCGGTAGCGGTTTGTCAAAACTTTACTGCCGAGCTTGATCAGAACGGGGAGGTAATTGTTTCGGGAGACGATGTGGACGGAGGAAGTACGGACAATAGTGGATTTGTTACCTTGACGGTGACTCCCAATGTCTTTGATTGTTCCGATCTGGGTCCTCAAACTGTGACTGTGACCGCGACAGACCCCTCTGGAAATACTGATACTTGTACGGCTGTCGTTACCGTTGAAGACAATCTGGGACCCTTATTTGACTGCCCTGCAGACGAAACGGTGACTTATAGTGAGGGAAGTTTTTATTCAGTCCCTGATTATATAGGAAACGGAGACGTAAGTGCCGATGACAATTGCACAGTAGCATTGACCATTACACAAGATCCGGTGGCCGGAACAGAGCTAACTGAAGGCGTTTATACGATGAATTTCGATACGGTTGACGATGAAGGCAACACTTCCAATTGTTCTTTTGAATTGACGGTAGAGGAAATTCTATCTGTTGAGGAATCTATTTTGCTGGAAGGACTTTCAATTTATCCGAATCCATCTTCAGAAGTGATTAATATCATTTCTACGAATAGGAATATTACTGATATTTACCTTGCAGACATTACCGGAAAATTACTTTATACTGTAAGTAATTTGGATTCGGAAAGACAAACTATGGATATTTCTTCGCTTACTCAAGGCATTTACTTTGTGAGCATTAACAATGAAGTAACGAAGAAGATCATCAAAAAATAGGCTGTTACTAGGCTTTATTTGTGTTAAAATGAGAACCTGTAAAACTAGAATGTTTCGATAATCGTTATATGATACGATATTGAACACTAGCCATTACTTATTTTAGGAATTCTAAAAACAATCCAATGAAAAAAATTACGTTTATGTTTACTCTTTTGGCGAGCACCTTTGCGTTTGCCCAAGTACCATGTGCTGGTGGAAATGCAGCAGGATTCCCTTGTGAGGGATTCGATTTGCAATTTGATATTACACCCGGGGGCATGAATGCGAGCGCCGCCAATGATTCATGGGGTTGGACCGATCCGCTGGATGGAAAGGAATATGCTATCATTGGATTGACCAATGGGACGGCGTTTTTCGATATATCGGATCCTGTAAATCCGGAATATCTGGGTAAATTACCCACGCATACCGATCCCAGTACCTGGAGAGACATCAAAGTATATGAAAACCATGCGTTTGTGGTTAGCGAAGCAAATGGACACGGGATGCAGGTCTTTGATCTTACCCGCCTGAGAAATGTTGCCAATCCCCCTGAGACATTTACCGAAGATGCCCATTACAATGGTTTCGGTAGTGCGCACAACATTGTGATCAATGAAGATTCCGGCTATGCGTATGGGGTTGGAACTTCCACTTTTAGTGGCGGAGCCCATTTCATCGATATCTCCAATCCTACCAGTCCAGTCGCCGCGGGAGGTTACAGTCTGGATGGATATAGCCACGACGCTCAGGTGGTGAACTATATTGGCCCGGATGCCGATTACGCCGGAAGTGAAATTTATATGGGAAGTAACGAGGATAATATAGTGATCGTTGATGTAACTGATAAAAACAGCCCTCAACCCATTGCCATAGGAAGCTATAGTAATGTAGGTTACACTCACCAAGGTTGGTTTACTGAAGATCAACGATATTTTATAGTAGGTGATGAGATTGACGAATTGAATTTTGGGTTCAACACCCGTACCATCGTCTTCGATGTTTCAGATCTGGACAATCCTCAGTTTGCCTTCGAGTTTTTCGGTAACACACCTGCTATTGATCATAATGGTTATGTTGTAGGGGATACTTTTTATATGGCAAACTATAACGCCGGTATGAGGGCGTACGACATTAGCGACCTGGACAACGATAACATTACTGAAATTGGCTATTTTGATACCATCCCCGGAACCAATGGAGCCGGCTTTGGAGGTACATGGAGTGTATATCCCTTCTTCGCAAGTGGAAATATCGTAATATCCGGTGATGAAGGTTTCTTTTTGGTGAAAAGTCCGAATTTAGGATTTGAAGACATAACCTTAGGTGACTTTGCATTGTCCCCAAACCCTGCGACCAATACGTTGACCATTTCATCCAATGATGAGAGCATTACCCAAATTGCGATTTATAATGTATTGGGACAAGTTGTTATAAACAAAACCTTCGCAAACAATTTCTCTGAGACTTTGGACATTTCAAAGTTAAACTCTGGTATGTATTTAGTTAGCATTAACAATACGACTACAAAGAGATTGGTTGTGAATTAAAATTTTTTATATGCTATTGAAAAAGAAAAATTTAATCTACGTATTCGTCCTTTCATTTATCCTCGGTATCGTGTTTATCTCGTGTTCTAAGGACAATAACCCCATTATGGACCCGGTTGATGATGGAGGTGGGCCCATTGACGATACTCCTCCTCTTGGATTTCTAGGTGAAATCGATTGGATTCAAACTTTTGGTGGTAGTAATATTGACCAGGCGTCCTCCATCGTTAAATCCAATGACAATGGATATGTGATTGCCGGTACGACCAGTAGTATTGATGGTGATATTGTAGACAAGACCACCACAGATAGTGACTATTGGATCTTAAAACTCTCTGAGACCGGAGCCATCCTTTGGAACAAAACCTTTGGGGGATCCAATGACGATGTCGCCACAAGTATTGCCAACACCAGTGATGGAGGATATATAGTTTCCGGCTATAGCCGAAGTAATGACGGAGACGTCACTGGTAATGCCGGATTTCACGATTACTGGCTTTTAAAGTTGAATGCTAATGGCGATAAGCAATGGGATAAGACCTTTGGTTACCTCGGAAGTGATCAGGCTTTTGACGTTTTTCAAACCAAAGACGGAGGTTATTTTGTAACTGGATTTTTCGATGTTACCGCCAGTGGGGGTGCCGGAAATGACGGCCGCAGTAACGGAAACCGTCACGGTGTGGGAGAATATTGGGCTATAAAAATGGCCGCCAATGGAGAATATATCTGGAGACGCTATTTTGGAGGCACCAACAATGATAGAAGTTACGATGCGCTTGAGACCAGTGATGGCGGATTTTTACTGGCAGGATCTTCAGAAAGTACGGACTTCGATATTACAGATAGTAAAGGAAGCTACGATTATTGGGTCGTAAAACTCAATTCTCTGGGCACGAAAGTCTGGACCAAATCGTTCGGAGGTTCCGAAATAGAAAATGGTTATTCAATTACCACAGCCAGCGACGGTAATTATATCCTCGTGGGAGATGCACGTAGTACAGACCAGGATGTTACCAATCCAAAAGGAAATGCAGACCTCTGGACCGTAAAGTTCAATGGAGCCGGAACCATTCTTTGGAATAAATCCTTTGGAGGTTCTCAATTTGACTCGGCACGAAGCATTGAGCCGGGTAGTGATGGAAATTATATCATGGCAGGTGCAACCCGCAGTCTTGATGGGGATGTTTCCACAAATAATGGAGAAAACGATGCCTGGCTGGTGATCATGGATGCCAATGGAAACCTTGTTTTTGAAAAGGCCATTGGGGGATCCAATTTCGACTTTGCGGAAGGTGCCATATTAGCGCACGATAATTCAGCAATACTACTCGTAGGTAATACGGAAAGTAATGATAAAGATATTCCTGAAAATCAAGGAATTAAAGATATGCTTATTGTAAAAATAAAATAAACCTTAAATCAATTAATTTGAAATGAAGAAAATTGCCTTATTTCTAGCCATTGGCTTCGCCTTTGCAGCATGCAACAACGATGATGAAACCACTACACCAGTAGTGAATACATCGGTTAACTTTAACTTTACCCAAAATTTTGATGGCGCTGAGATCACAAATGCCGACTTTGATGTGACCGAATATACAAATGCCCACGGGGAAGTATTGACCCTATCCAAACTCGTTTACTTGATTTCCGACATTACTTTCACCAACGCTGCCGGCGAGAAATTTGATGCCGGAGATTATAACCTTGTAGATGCCAGAGGGGGAACGGGAAATAGTTTCACCCCGGATATCGTAATCCCTGAAGGAGAATATCTAGTCTCGTTCACCTATGGTTTTGACGATGAGGACAATCAGGATGGAGTGTACCTCGACTTAAACGTCGCCGATGGTGTAGGCTGGGGTGTTCCTACAGCCCTGGGTGGTGGCTACCACTACATGCGAATGGAAGGAATGTACATGAACAATATGGGAGACGATGTATCCTACCAATACCACAATATTAGAGCAGCGATGCCAGGCACGAATCCTTTGGTGACCGTGGATACCTCCATCGAGGTAGAGCTGGGAATTATAAACATTGTGGAAGGAACCAATATTGAAGTTAGAATGAACGTAGCCGAATGGTATCGAAATCCGAACCTATGGGATCTCAACGTTCTTTATACAGTACTCATGCCCAATTTCGACGCTCAGATCATGATGAATGAAAATGGTCAAACAGTATTTAGCCTTGGAGATGTAACCGCTCCCACACCTTAAATAGAAAACCAATGAAAATGAGGGCCTTTTTTATCATACTTGTAATTAGTATCTGTTGCATTTCCTGCAATACCGACAGCATCACAGTGGATGGAAGCGGCTATGTAGCCACTCCTGCATTTTTGGATATCCCTCAATTATTTGTTGAACGAATTCCACCCCCGGTGATTCCAGATGACAATCCGCTCACAGTAGAAGGCATCGCTCTAGGGAAGAAATTATTCTTCGATCCTTCCCTATCTCTCGACGGGACCCAAGCCTGTGCAGATTGCCATATACAAGAAAACGCATTTACAGACCCACGCCAATTTAGCGTAGGTATTGATGGATCAGTTGGCACCAGAAATTCGATGCCTATACATAATCTGGCTTTTAATTATAGTGAAAAGTTCTTTTGGGATGGCCGTGCCGAATCCCTGGAGGACCAGGTATTCCAACCGGTGACCAACCCTATAGAAATGAACAATACCTGGCCTAATGTGGAGAATACCCTTCAGGAATCTTCAGAGTACCCTGTTTTATTTGAACGGGCCTTCGGGACTGCAATAGTGGATTCTGTGAACGTTTCAAAAGCCATTGCGCAATTTATGCGCACGCTCATTTCGGGTAATTCAAAATTCGACAAATATTTGATGGGAGAAGCCCAATTAACCGAATCGGAAGCCAATGGTCTAGCCGTGTTTCTGGATGAAGGGCGTGGAGACTGCTTCCACTGTCATGGATTGCCGGCCAACCCACTCTGGACAGACAATGGATTCCACAACAACGGTTTGGACGAAACCTTTACAGATCGAGGTTTGGGTGCCATAACAGGAGATCCCAGAGAATTTGGCTTGTTCAAAACCGGAACTTTACGTAATCTGGCCTATACAGCACCTTATATGCACGATGGCCGTTTTGCCACTTTGGAAGAAGTGATCAATCACTACAGTGAAGGGCTCGTCTTTTCAGAAACCATTGACCCGCTTATGAAAAAAGTAGGCGAAGGTGGGGTACAGCTTTCCGAAGTAGACAAAGCCGATCTTAAGGCTTTCTTGTTATCCCTTTCCGATCCTAGTTTTATCAATAACCCCGATTTTCAGAATTAAGCGTGATTTCAGTGAATTCTGAATAAATTATCTCGATTTCCATTCTTGTTAAATATTAGCTAAATCTATCGCGTCATCAACTTAAAATGTGCTTTGAATGTGGTTTAAAACCCTATTTACAGTATATTTGCAGTCCTAATTTAGAATAAATCTATATAAATGATAAAGGTTAGCGACACCGCCAAAATGAAGATTTCTCAGCTTATGACCGAAGGAGGTTTTAACATAGAGCGGGATTTCGTACGCGTTGGAGTTAAAAGTGGTGGATGCTCAGGCTTGTCGTATGAACTTGACTTTGACAAGCAGCAGGGTGAAAACGACAAATTGTTTGAGGACAATCTGGTGAAGATCGTCGTAGATAAAAAGAGCTTTTTATACCTGGTGGGAACCATCCTCGAATATAGTGGGGGCCTAAACGGAAAAGGATTTGTATTCAATAACCCTAATGCCAATCGAACGTGTGGATGTGGGGAAAGTTTTTCGCTATAATTATTGCTGAAAAAAAAGAAAGATGGGAAAATTTACCGAAGATGATTTAAAGAAAGAACTCGAAACTAAGGAATACGAGTACGGCTTCTATACAGATATAGAGTCTGAAACCTTTCCCGTGGGTCTCAATGAAGATATTGTGCGTGCTATTTCAAAAAAGAAAGATGAACCACAATGGATGACCGACTGGCGTTTGGAGTCCTTTCGTGCCTGGCAACAAATGGAGGAGCCGGAATGGGCCAATGTCACTTATGAGAAGCCCAACTTCCAGAATATTTCCTACTATTCGGCGCCTACGACCAAGCCGAAATACGACAGCATCGACGAAGTAGACCCCGAATTATTGGATACCTTCAAGCGGCTGGGGATTTCACTTGATGAACAGAAGAAATTAGCTGGAGTAGCTGTGGACATCGTAATGGATTCGGTTTCCGTGGCGACGACCTTTAAAAAGACGCTGGGCGAAAAAGGAATTATTTTCTGTTCTATTTCCGAAGCGATCAAAGAACACCCCGAACTGGTTAAAAAATACATTGGGTCTGTAGTTCCACAAAAAGACAATTTCTACGCGGCCTTGAACAGTGCCGTATTTAGCGATGGCTCGTTCTGTTATATTCCGAAAGGCGTTCGATGTCCTATGGAACTTTCTACTTATTTCAGGATCAATCAGGCAGGTACCGGGCAATTTGAACGTACCCTGGTGATCGCCGATGAAGGCAGCTATGTAAGCTATTTGGAAGGTTGCACCGCCCCATCCCGTGATGAGAATCAATTGCACGCGGCGGTGGTAGAGTTAATTGCGCTGGATAATGCAGAAATAAAATACTCAACGGTACAAAATTGGTATCCGGGAAATAAAGAAGGAAAAGGCGGGGTTTTTAATTTTGTGACCAAAAGAGGGATTTGCGAAAAAAACGCCAAAATTTCATGGACGCAGGTGGAAACCGGAAGTGCGGTGACCTGGAAATATCCCAGTTGTATACTGAAAGGAGATAATTCCATTGGGGAGTTTTATTCCATTGCCGTGACCAATAATTACCAGCAGGCCGATACCGGAACTAAAATGATCCATCTGGGGAAAAACACCAAAAGCACCATTATTTCCAAAGGAATTTCTGCCGGAAAATCTCAAAACAGCTATCGCGGATTGGTAAAAATTAGTCCGAGAGCCGATAATGCCCGTAATTTCTCTCAATGCGATTCGCTTTTGATGGGAAATAATTGCGGCGCCCATACCTTCCCATATATAGAAGTGAAGAACAAATCGGCTCAAATCGAACACGAAGCGACCACCAGTAAAATTGGAGAAGACCAAATATTTTATTGTAACCAGCGCGGCATTAATACCGAAAAAGCAATTGCGCTTATCGTAAATGGATTTAGCAAGGAAGTGTTAAACAAACTTCCCATGGAATTTGCCGTTGAGGCACAAAAATTATTAGAAATAAGCCTTGAAGGTTCTGTTGGATAATGTTATAACTAATTCAGAAAAAACTATGAAAAAAACCCTATTACTTTTGGCCGTATCTCTTTCAATAGCGCTCAGTTCCTGTAAAAACACCGAAGAAAAGTCGGAGGTTGTGGAAAGCGACCCTAATGTCACTGAGCAAGTGGAAAGCTTTCCCATTTACAGAGGGGAGTTCATTTACTTGAAAAAAGAAAATGCCGCCGTTTTGAATGGTGGTAATTTCATCTACGGGGTTGTGATAGACGATATGTCCAAAGCACTGGGTGCACAGGTACAAGCTGTCGTAACAGACCCTTTGGATATGGTTCCCGTGGTTGTAAGAGGGTTGGTTTCCAAAAACCCGGAATATAAAGGGGAAGGAGAGACTTGGGAAGAATTGATAACCATCAAAGAAATCATTGCGGTGAGCGACAAACCCGCTGAAGCCGATATAAAAATTGAAGAAACAAAAGAGTAGTATGTTACAAATCAAAGACCTGCACGCGAGCGTAGACGATAAAAATATTTTAAATGGCATCACCCTGAATGTAAATCAAGGCGAAGTTCATGCCATTATGGGGCCCAACGGTTCGGGTAAAAGTACCCTTGCCGCAGTGATAGCCGGAAAGGACGAATTTGAGATTACAAAAGGTGAAGTACTTCTCTATGGAGAGGATATTACCGAGTTGGATCCCGAAGAAAGAGCCCATAAAGGAGTGTTTCTATCCTTCCAATATCCTGTCGAAATCCCAGGGGTAACCGTGACCAATTTCATTAAAACAGCCATTAATGAAACTCGAAAAGCCAAAGGGGAGAAGGACATGCCTGCCGGAGAAATGCTGAAAAAGATCAAAGAAAAGGCCGACCTTTTGGAAATTGACCGAAAATTCTTGTCGCGTTCTTTGAACCAGGGATTTTCCGGAGGGGAGAAGAAACGCAACGAGATTTTCCAAATGGCCATGATGGAACCAAAATTGGCCATTTTGGATGAAACAGACTCCGGTCTGGATATTGACGCGCTGAAAGTGGTTGCCAAAGGGGTGAATAAACTGAGAAGCGACGACAACGCAGTAATCGTGATCACACACTACCAACGCTTGTTAGACTATATTATTCCGGACTTTGTTCATGTTATCATGGATGGAAGAATCGTAAAATCGGGTTCCAAAGAACTTGCCTACGAACTGGAAGAAAAAGGATACGACTGGATCAAAGAAGAATTGGTATAGTACCGCATCTTAAATTTTGAACTGAATATGAGCTTAAAAGATAAATTACTTTCTTCATATATCGCTTTCGAAGATTATTTGGAAGATGACTCTCCATTGCACGATTTGCGCAGTGAAGCGATTAAGACGTTTGAGGAGAAAGGCTTTCCCACCAAAAAAGAAGAAGATTGGAAGTACACTTCCCTGAATTCTCTTTTAAAGGAAGATTACAGCCTATTTCCAAAACAGGAAAACAGCATAGAATTCAAAGAAGTAAAGAAATATTTTCTTCACGAAATTGATACCTATAAAGTGGTTTTTGTCGACGGGGTTTACAACTCGTTCCTATCAGAAACTACTCATGATAAATTGGATGTTTGCTTGCTTTCTGCAGCATTAAGCAAAAAGAAATATGAATCGGTAATCGAGGCGTATTTTAATAAGATCGCACACAACGATAGCCTCACTTCGCTGAATACGGCTTTTGCCAAAGAGGGAGCCTATATCTATGTTCCCAATCATGTGGAAGCAGATAAGCCCATTGAAATTATAAACTTCGCCACGGGCAACGAAGCGGCAACCATGTTACAACCTCGTAACCTGATCGTCGTAGGTGAAAATGCACATGTTCAAATCATTGAACGCCACCAAAGCCTGTCGACCAATGCGGTATTGACCAATGCTGTCACCGAAATATTTGCCGAAAAAAGGGCGCATCTGGATTACTATAAGATCCAGAACGATCGCAACGGTGCCTCGTTGATCGATCACACCTTTGTACAGCAGGAAGGAGATTCGGTCTGTAAGGTTCACACCTTTTCCTTCGGCGGAAGATTAACTCGTAATAATTTGAGTTTCTTTCAAAACGGAGAACACAGCAATAGCGTATTGAAAGGAATCACCATTTTGGAAGAAAAGCAGCACGTAGACCACAATACACTGGTCCATCACATTTCTCCAAACTGTGAAAGCCATCAGGACTATAAGGGAATATTCGACGACAACTCCACCGGTGTTTTTAACGGAAAAGTGTTGGTTGACAGGGAAGCTCAGAAGATTGACGCCTTTCAGCAAAACAATAATATTCTAATTAGCGATAAAGCCACGATCAATGCAAAACCCCAGTTGGAAATTTTTGCCGACGATGTGAAATGTTCGCACGGTTGCACCATTGGCCAATTGGACGAGGACGCACTCTTTTATCTTCGCTCCCGCGGAATAGGTAAAAAAGAAGCCGGTGCTTTGTTAATGTACGCTTTCGCCAATAACGTCCTGGAAAGTGTGAAGATCCCGGAACTCAAAAAGCGCATCAAAAAATTAATTGCCCTTAAAATAGGAGTTAGCATAGGGTTTGACCTCTAATATATTTCGACCAATGGATACCATTATGGCCTTCGATGTTCAAAAAATACGAGAAGACTTCCCCATTTTGCATCGTGAAGTAAATGGGCATCCACTGGTGTATCTGGACAATGCGGCGACCTCTCAAAAACCACAGATCGTTATCGATTGCATCGTGGATTATTATAGCAATTACAATGCGAACATTCACAGAGGTGTGCATTCCCTTTCTCAGGAAGCTACCGATGCCTACGAAATGGCCCGGAAAAAAATTCAGAAGCATTTCAACATTGCTAAAGCCCATGAAGTTATTTTCACCTCGGGAACTACGCATGGAATTAATCTGGTCGCCAACGGATTCTCTTCCTTACTGAAGAAAGGAGACGAAATAGTGGTCTCCGCTCTGGAACACCATTCCAATATAGTCCCATGGCAGATGCTCTGTGAGAGAACGGGAGCCGTCTTACGGGTGATTCCTATGAACGAGGATGGGGAATTGATCCTTTCAGAATACGATAAAATACTTTCAGAAAAAACCAAACTCGTCTTTGTCAATCATATTTCGAATGCGTTGGGCACTATTAATCCCATCGCCGAAATCATCAAAAAAGCGCATGATGTGGGTGCTGCGGTCCTTATTGACGGAGCGCAAGCCTGTTCCCACCTTCAACCCGATCTGCAGGCTTTGGATGTAGATTTTTATGTTACTTCGGCACATAAAATGTGTGGGCCGACAGGAGTGGGCATGTTATTCGGAAAAGAAAAATGGCTTCAAAAATTACCTCCATATCAAGGCGGAGGCGAAATGATCAAAGAGGTGACTTTCGAAAAAACCACTTATGCCGATCTGCCCCATAAGTTTGAGGCGGGGACTCCTAATGTTTGCGGAGGAATTGCCTTTGGCGCAGCTATCGACTATCTGCATTCCGTAGGTTTTGATGCCATTATCAGCCACGAGAATGAGTTACTTGAATACGCAACGGAAAAACTACTGGAGATCGAAGGTATAAAGATCTATGGCACCGGGAAAGCAAAGACCTCGGTTATTTCGTTTAACATTGAAGGGATTCATCCCTACGATATTGGCACGATAGTGGATAAATTAGGAATAGCCGTTCGCACGGGACACCATTGTGCTCAACCCATCATGGATTTTTATAAGATTCCGGGTACAGTGCGTGCATCTTTCGCCTTTTACAACACTAAAGAGGAGGTAGATCGATTGGTCAGTGCCGTCACAAAGGCAAAAATGATGCTTAGTTGATCACGAACCAAAAAGCTAAACCAAAGATTAATAGTATCTTAACTTTAAATAATTTAAACCTCAATCTATGAAAATATTAATCACAATTGTTCTTGCCACCCTAGTTTTAACGGGTTGTGATGAAACCAAAAAAGTAATCGACGTGGCGGGAAATGTGCAGCTTTCGGGGGCGTATAAAGTTTCGAGTATTAATAATAAAGCCGTTTCGGAAAATGCTCCAACGATGTCGTTTTTCGCGCTGGACAAAACCGTGCGCGGTAATACGGGTTGCAACAGTTTCTTCGGAAACTATATCCTGGACCTCTATGCCATGTCTTTCAATGATATTGGATCTACCGAAATGGCCTGCGACCAACCCATAATGGATGTAGAAAATGCATTTTTAAGTGCGTTGCGAAAAACGGGCTCTTACGATATAGAAAACAGTGTATTAACGCTCTATTCCAAAACCGACCGAAGTATTATTCTCGTCGCCATTAAAGATAGGGCCGCCGAAAACTCAAAATGACTATAGCAAGCATACAAGACGAACTAATTGAAGAGTTTTCTCTCTTTGAGGATTGGATGGACAAATACCAACACCTCATTGATCTGGGAAAATCACTTCCCTTGATTCCTGAAACCGCTAAAACAGATGACAAGCTTATCAAAGGCTGCCAAAGCAAGGTATGGCTCGATGCGCAAATGGAAAACGGGGAAGTAGTATTTACCGCAGATAGCGATGCCATCATCACCAAGGGAATTATCGCCGTGTTGATTCGGGTGTATTCCCACCAATCCCCTGAAGCCATTGTAACGGCAGATGACAGTTTTATTGACGCGATTGGCCTGAAAGAACATTTATCCCCAACCCGGGCCAACGGTTTGGTCTCTATGATCAAGCAAATGAAATTGTATGCGCTGGCCTATCAGGCGCAATTAAACAAGACCCAATAATTAAAAAAAGAGGTCCGGCTTCCCATTTTCAATGTAGCCGGAAACCCAAATAAAATAACAATGAGTACTACCGAAATAAACACCACCGAGCTGGGCGAGAAGATCGTCAAAGTGCTTAAAACCATATTCGACCCCGAGATTCCCGTAGATATTTACGAATTGGGACTTATTTACGACGTATTCGTTAATGAAGACCGGGAAGTAAAAATTTTAATGACCCTTACCACACCCAACTGCCCGGTTGCCGAAACCCTTCCGGTAGAGGTGGAAGACAAGGTAAAAAGCATCAAATTGGTCAAGGACGCCGAAGTGGAGATCACTTTCGACCCGCCCTGGACCCAGGATTTGATGAGCGAAGAGGCCAAGCTGGAGCTGGGAATGCTGTAATTCAGTAAACAGTATTCAGTGTCCAATAAGTAAAGCCTTGCCATCAACGGGTAACTAACTATTTAGTGAATAAAATTTGAAAGAAGAAATAGTAAATAGAGTCGCCAATAGTAAGTTGGTCACCATAGATCTCGAAGATTTATATCCTGAAGGCCTTCGTATGTCCCTGGATATTTCACAGTGGTTGTATGAGGGGATCGTGCTGCGGGAAAAGGAATTCAGAGCCGCTCTCGATGCCTATGATTGGTCCCCTTACGAGAACGCCTATGTCGCCATCCATTGCTCTACCGATGCCATCGTCCCGGGTTGGGCGTTTATGCTGGTTTCGCTTCGATTGAATGAAGTAGCCAAAAAAGCTGTGATCGGATCTCAAAACGACTTGGAAACCCTTATTTTTTCTGAAATTATTTCTGAAATGGACCCTTCAGCATACAGTGAGAAACCTGTAATTATTAAAGGTTGTTCCCACAAACCCATCCCGGAAAATGCGTATGTCCTTTTGGCGCAAAAATTGCAATCTACAGCCAAAAGCATCCTGTACGGAGAGGCTTGTTCCTCGGTTCCCTTATTTAAGAAACCTAAGTAATTCAACGTAGATTTCATCTATTTTATCGAAATACATTGATGAGGGTGATACTTTATTCTTATTCTGAAAACTATATATATTAATTTCGCACTAACAAAAACCTAAAATCTAAAATCTTATGAAAAAACTACTACTTATGGCGGCCCTGTTCGCTACCACTTTTGCTTCATTCGCTCAGGATGCCGAAGAAGAAGCACCAAAAGATGGATGGACCCGAGCTGGAAACATCTCATTGCTATTTAGCCAGGCAGCCTTTAATGACGAATGGACCGGAGGAGGTACCAGCAACTACGCTGCCAACCTGGTCTTTGCTTATGACGCCAATTATAAAAAAGGACCCATCGCCTGGGACAATCGTATCACAGCCGATTATGGGGTTACCAAAACTCAGGATCAGGATTTCGCACGAAAGACCAGTGACCGTTTTGAGGTGAATTCCATTATAGGAAAGCAAATTAAAGAAAGCAATTGGTATTACTCTTTCTTCGCGAATGTGCGTACACAGATGACCTCAGGATATGTATTCGGGGAAGATGCTACAGGTACTGAAATTCGCACGGAAACCACAAAATTATTTTCTCCGGCCTATCTTCAGGCCGGACCCGGTATGCTTTGGAAAAAGAGTGACAATTTAAAGGTAAATATAGCCCCTACTACGGCTAGACTTATTCTGGTAAGCAGTGAGTTTACAGACGTAATGGGAGGTCAGGTCGCTGAGGACGCTTTCAACGATGCCGGAGGTTACTTTGGGGTAGACGCCAATAAAACCACCCGTTTCGAATTTGGTGCCGCAGTAACCGGTTACGCCAAGTTCAATCTTATGTCGAACATTAGCATGGAAAACGTTTTAAATCTTTACAGCAATTATCTGGAAGATCCTCAAAATGTGGATATCGATTATACCATGAATCTTGTAATGTCTGTAAACAAATGGATCACCGCTAACGTGGCTTTCCAGGCGATTTATGATGACAATGCGGTAAAGGGATTCCAAATTCGTGAAGGATTGGGAATTGGTGTGACGTACGGATTCTAAAAACACTTCCCTTTTTAAAACAAAAACCCTCTTTTTGATGCCTTCGACTCAGCTCGGGCGCCCGGAAGGAGGGTTTATTTTTCGATAAACTCGGGGTACAGGAAGTTGTTATACGGAAATCGCGTGAGATGTATCTTCCGAACTTTCTGATAAACCGCATTCTTAAATGCAACGAGATTCTCTTTATTCAATGCTGAAATGAATATCGCTCCCCCGTTTTCAGTATGCATCCAGGTCTGTTCCCACTCCTCGATGGTATAGTGGGCTTTAGTTTTTTCGGTAATCAGATCGTCTTCCTCGATAAGCTCGGGAGTATAGGCGTCAATTTTATTAAAGACCATGATCGTTGGCTTGTCTGCCACCCCAATTTCATTCAATGTATTATTTACTGAAGCGATGTGATCCTCAAACGAAGGATGGGAAATATCCACTACATGTAATAATAGATCGGCTTCCCGTACCTCATCCAATGTGCTCTTGAACGACTCTACCAGCTGGGTGGGTAATTTCCGAATAAACCCTACCGTGTCGCTCAGCAAAAAAGGTAGGTTTCCTATGACTACTTTCCGAACAGTGGTATCCAGCGTCGCAAACAATTTATTTTCTGCGAAAACATCACTCTTACTGATCACATTCATGAGCGTGGATTTTCCAACATTGGTATATCCTACCAGGGCCACTCGCACCAAAGACCCGCGGTTGCCACGTTGTACGGCCATTTGTTTATCGATGCTGATGAGTTTCTTCTTCAGTATAGAAATTCGGTCCCGAACGATACGTCTGTCTGTTTCAATTTCGGTTTCCCCCGGTCCTCTCATTCCAATTCCCCCCTGTTGTCGTTCCAGGTGAGTCCACATTCCCGACAAGCGAGGCAGTAAATACTCGATATTGGGCCAATTCGACCTGAGTACGTGCATAACTGGTTTGTGCGCGCTGGGCGAAAATATCAAGGATCAAATTGGTTCGATCAATGATCTTACATTCCAGGATCTTCTCGATATTTCGTTGTTGCCCGGGAGATAATTCGTCGTCAAAAATTGCTGTGCTTATATCATTGGCATGTATAAATTCACGCACTTCTTCCATTTTACCCTTACCAATAAAGGTTTTAGGGTTGGGCATATCCAATTTTTGGGTAAAACGTTTCAACACTTCCCCTCCCGCCGTATAGGCCAAAAACTCCAACTCATCCAGATATTCCTCAGATTTCTCGCCGTCCTGTAATTTGGTAACGAGCCCAATGATCACCGTTTTTTCGTATTCAACTTCCTGTTTTTCGAGCATGCTATTAATTATTCAGCAAAGGTACAAAACAGTTTGTTGGCTATTTTTGTATTTTCGGTTCAAATTAACACTCTATGCCAGATGCTCCTTCAGACTCGTTTGTGAAAAAGCCCGAAAAAACCGACCGTTACGCTATCGGGTTTTACAATCTTGAAAACCTGTTTGATACCACCGACGATTCAAGAACCCTGGACGACGATTTCACCGAATTTTCCGAAAAGAACTGGAATGAAGAACGTTTCCAAAAAAAAGTGCTAAAGCTGGGGCGGGTCATTTCCAGTATCGGGTATGAGGACATACAGCATCCTCCGGTCTTGTTGGGAGTGGCCGAAGTAGAGAACGCGGCGGTGCTAGACGCTTTGGTCTCTTCCAAATTTCTTCAGAAGAAAGACTACGACTATGTCCATTTTGACTCGCCGGATGAAAGAGGCATCGATACGGCCCTTTTGTACCGAAAGGAATATTTTTCAGTACTAAAGAAAGAAGCACATACCCTATATCTTACCGATGAGAAAGGGAGCCGCGATTTTACCCGTGATATTCTTTATGTCCACGGGCTATTGAAAGATCAGCCGCTCCACCTGTTGGTGAATCACTGGCCTTCTCGCAGAAAAGGAACCAGTGAAACCTCCCATAAGCGCAATACAGCTGCGGCACGCAATCTGGAAATACTTGAACAAATTTTAGGGGAAGATCCGGAGGCAAGAGTGATTATCATGGGTGATTTTAACGACGACCCCACGAGCGAAAGTGTGCAGCGCCTGGTCACTTCGGAAATGTATAATCCTATGGAAGTTTTATTGACCAAATATGAAGGAACCCTCAACTACCGGGACAATTGGTATCTATTCGATCAAATTATTGTCTCTCATAACTTTTTGAAAGGACATGAAAATAAGTTTCAGTTTGAAACAGCCAAAATATTCAATCCCAAAGAAATACAGGAGTACAAGGGTAAATATAAGGGTATGCCGTATCGTACTTATGCAGGCAAGAAACATCTGGGCGGTTTTAGTGACCATTTCCCCGTCTATTCCATTTTTTCAATTCATTAACGACCCCGCTCGAAATTCATCTCCTTTAAACGTAATTTTCCTACATTATAACTAAAAGTCGCCTTCATTAGTTAAGTATCTGCTATTTTGCATATTTTAGCGTAACTTAATAATTTCAACCAACAAAATGAATACACCGCTATCCTTCCGTGGATTCCACGGATATACAAATACCCGAAATTTCTTAACTATTTTCTTACTAAGTTTTTTATTTCTTACCAGCTACAATGCCAGTGCTCAAGGACCTGGTTCTTTATTTGTAGATGCGGGTCCCGATGTGACCATTCCCTGCGGGACAGGGGGTTGTATCGACATCACGGCTTCATTCCTGGAAACTTTTGAGACGATAGACGACACCTATACCATCGCGCCGGTGGTGTACGCACCTCCCTTTCCCTTCAACGGTCTGGCAAACAGTTTGAACCCCGATATTGACGATGCCTGGTCTGTTGTGGAAACCTTACCCTTCGATTTTTGTTATTTCCAGAATATAGAAACACAATTTCAGGTAGGTTCCAATGGGGTGATCCGCTTTGATGTGGATCCCGGCGATACCTCGAACGGTTGGAGTTTTACCGAAGATCTTCCCAACAACACCAATCCGACCTTGGGCGAAGCAAACGTTTTTACCCCGGGGCATGATATCGATCCCTCGGTTTCAACCACCGAAGAAATTGGCTACGAGGTATTGGGGACGTTCCCCAACCGGGTACTCGTTGTCGCTTACTTTGAGGTTCCCATGTTCTCAGGGGCCTGTAACAATCTCCTCGCAACACAAATGGTCGTGTTCTACGAATTTTCTAATGTGATCGAAATCTATATGCAAGACAAGCCGTCTTGCCCAACCTGGAATGACGGAAACGCGGCTCTGGGGATACAAAATAACGATGGAGACATCGCCTTTCGTTCCGACAGGTACGGAATACATCCGATTCACCCTGGACGGCAACCGAAGAGGCATGGCGTTTTACTCCGGCGGGTACGGAAACCTACGAATTTGCATGGTTAGATGCCGGCGGAACTGTCATTGGAACCGATCCTACTTTGAATGTCTGTCCTACCGCTCCAACCACCTATACCGCACAGGTAACCTATACCAACTGTAACGGAGATATCGTAATTCTTACGGACGATGTGATCGTTACTCCCGAAGCGGAATTTTCTCTGGAATTGGGAGATGATCAGTTTTTCTGCGACACTCCTTCCTATGAGATCGTTCCCGAATTAAGCGGAGACATTTCAGGAGCCACTTTTCTATGGAGCACCGGAGAAACCACTCCCACTATTATTGTGACTACTACCGACACCTATTCGGTTGATGTGACCGCTAACGGCTGTACCTTATCCGATAGCGTTATGATTACATTTCTGGTGAGCCCCGACTGTACCATCGAACCAGTTTGTACCGCAGTGGATTTTGAAGAGAACTTCGGAACGGGTACCGGTCGCGTTTGTGACCTCAACGGAGCCACCACAACCTATATTTGTAATACCGTTTCGCAAATTGAAGATGGCGAATACACGGTCACCAACATATCTACCGGCCTGAATACAGGTTGGCACATGGATATGGAGGACCATACCGAAGGCGATGTGGATGGCCGTATGCTGTTTGTAAACGCGGAACTAAGCCCGGGAGAATTTTACAGACGTACCATTACGCTCAGTGAAAATATCGATTATACCTTTAACGCATGGATCACCACGGTCTATGATACCGACACTGGTATCTGCCCCGGAACCGGGATCCCTTCCAACGTTATCTTCAGAATTGAAGATCCGGGAGGAGCCTTGATCGAAGAAACCAATACAGGCGATATCGATAATGGCCCGGATCCCAATTGGCAGGAATTCGCCATCGCGTTTAATACAGGAGCGAACACCGATATTCAACTAGTGTTGATCAATAACTCCATTGGGGGCTGCGGAAATGACCTCGCCATAGATGATATTACGCTTTCTCTTGAAAATCTGGAGCCACAAATTGTAACACCACCGGATCTCAGCCTTTGTGACGAAACCGGAAATGAAGAGGCCACCTTCGATTTGGATAGTCAGATTCCTGCCATTTTGGACGGACAGGATCCAGCCGGTTTCAATGTGTCTTTCCACTTGACGCAATTGGATTCGGAAGCTGGTGCCAATGAAATTGCTACTCCTTCAGCCTATACCAATACTTCCAACCCCGAGACTATTTATGTTCGGGTGGAAAGAGCTGGTGAGGAGACCTGTTTTAGCAATGTTACGTTTGACCTGATCGTAGGTTTGGTGGTCGATTTTGAAACAGACCTTCCAGCTACGGTAGATCTTTGCAGCACAGACGAATTCCCTCTGCTGGATGCGACGCCTACCAATCAGGGGCTTGATTTGACACTGGTGACCTATGAATGGACCGATGGCGGAGGAGCCGTAGTTTCGACCGAAGCTACCTATACACCCACCGCTGCGGGAACCTATTCAGTAAAAATAAGTCTACCCCCATGTAGCGAAGAAACCATTACCGTAGTTGTAAACGTGACCGAAACACCTGTGCTCGACCTGGGTGCCGACGAGGTGCTCTGTGACGGAGGTATTTTTGATATCGTGCCGGAGATCACAGGAAATACAAGTGGTATCAGCTACTTATGGAGTACCGGAGAAACCACATCGACCATCACGGTAGACGAAACAGGAACCTATACACTGGAGATTACGGTAGGACCCTGTGTAGTCACCGATAGTATCGACATCTTTATTTCAGACCCAATTGTGGTTGAAATTGGTGATGATTTCAAAACCTGTCCCAACGAACCGCAAGTGCTCACCGCGACTTCGAGTGACCCCGATGTGACCTACCAATGGTACCTCAATGGCGATTTGATCGTTGGAGCCACAGATGCGGTATATGAGTTTATGATTGAGACAGGCACTATGGGAACACAAACCTACAGCGTTGTGGTGAACAAAGGAGAATGTATCGGGGAAGCCGAGATCGACATTACCTTGTACGACATAGGCAACTGCGTGATCTCTCAGGGAATTTCTCCCAACAACGACGGATTTAACGATTCACTCGATCTGGAGTTTCTTTCAGACCGGGCCGGAGGTATTGTGCAACTGCAGATCTTCAACCGACACGGACTTCAGGTTTTTGAAGCAGTGAACTATGTGAATGAATGGAAGGGACAGGATGCTTCGGGGAATGAATTGCCTACGGGAACCTATTTCTATGTCATCGACTTTATGGAAGAGGACGTCGTGTACGGGCAACAGGCCACCGGTTGGATCTATATCAACAAAGAAACTAACTAAATCGAATATACAATCTTCAATATATTTCAAATGAAAAACTTATATATAGTATCATTTCTAATCGCAATGCTCTTCTTTCAGGATGCGAAGGCACAGCAAGATCCGCAGTATACCCAATATATGTACAATATGAATGTGGTCAATCCGGCGTACGCAGGTTCTAAGGAAACGCTATCCCTCACGGCTTTGTACAGAAAACAGTGGTCGGGTCTCGATGGAGCCCCCGAAACCATTACCTTTTCGGCTCACAGCCCCATAGGTGACAAGGTGGGATTGGGTCTGTCTGCCATCAAAGACGAATTGGGTCCGGTAAAGGAGACCAATGTGTTTGTGGACTTTTCGTATACCTTACAGCTTTCAGACAATCTGAAACTGGCGCTTGGTTTAAAAGCCGGTGCGAGCTTTCACGATGTTGGCCTCGTAGATCTGGAATTACAAGACCCCAATGACCCCTTCTTTTCACAGGATATTAGCAATACCTATCCCAATATTGGAGCCGGAGCCTTTTTCTACGGAAATAATTTCTATGTGGGATTGTCGGTACCCAATCTCCTGAATTCGGTGCATTTGGATGCCAATGGTTTAAAGATCGGAAGTGAGACCAACCATTATTTTGCTACGGCGGGATATGTGTTCCAGGTTTCAGAAAACATGAAGTTAAAACCTTCTGTCATGGCCAAATCTGCATTCGACGCGCCCTTGTCCATCGACGGAAATTTAAACGCTTTGTTTTACGAAAAATTCGAGTTGGGTGTTTCCTATCGATTGGATGACTCCTTTAGCGGGCTGGTTGGTTTTCAAGCCACCCCCACCCTTCGTATTGGATATGCTTACGACCATGTAATAAGTGATCTGGATGCAGTCGCCAGTGCGTCTCACGAGGTAATACTAACCTTCGATCTGGTGTTCAAGAAAAAATCATTACGCTCACCCAGATACTTCTAATCCTTAACATTTAAGTTCACAGCAATGAAAAATATATTTACATTCCTCCTTATATGCACGGTAACGCTCACTACCGCCCAAAATAAAGACACCAAAAAAGCCGATCAATTATACGACCGATTGGCCTATACCGATGCCGCCGCCGCATATCAAAAACTACTGAAGCAGGGCAAAGCGGGTCGTTATGTCTATGAGCGATTGGCAAACAGCTACTACTTTATCAACGATTCCAAAAAGGCTGAAACGTATTATAAACGAGTCGTCAAAGGCCGCAAGGTAAAGCCGGAGGTAGTTTACAGCTACGCACAGACCTTAAAAGCCAACGGAAAATTTAGTGAGTACAATGTTTGGATGAAGTCATTTGCTGAAATGTCTCCAGCAGATTCCCGGGCGATCGAATTCATGAAAAACCCGAATTACGTTCCACAGATCATGGAGGATTATGCGCGATTCGAGGCCAAGAACCTGGAAGATCTCAATACCGAGTACTCCGAATTTGGAGGCATTATTGTTGGCAAGGAGTTCTATTTTTCTTCAGCCCGAAATACGACACGTAAAAAATACCATTGGGACGAGCAACCGTTCCTGGATGTTTATAAAGCTGAATTGGTTGGGGATGCCATCAAAAACGCATCACTGCTCGCAGGCGATGTCAATACCAAATTTCACGAAGGAAATGTTACGATCACCGCAGATGGCAAACGTATGTATTTTGACCGAAACGATTATCTCGACGGAAAGTTTGATAAGAATTCGGAAGGGATCAACCAGATCAATCTGTATTATACCGAATGGGTTGACGGTGGCTGGAAAGGTGTGTTTTCTTTACCCTTCAACAGTAGTGAATACTCCACAGGACACCCCGCCCTAAGCCCGAACGGGAATACGCTGTATTTTGTGAGTGATATGCCCGGCGGGAAAGGCAGCTCCGACATCTATATGGTTTCCATCGATCAAGGAGGCAATTTTGGGACACCGCAACGCCTGGGTGACAACATCAACACCGAAGGGAAAGAAGTATTTCCTTTTATCGATAGCGCAGGCAATCTTTACTTCTCCAGTGACGGCCATCAAGGCCTGGGAGGTCTTGACGGTTTTTATGCCGAAGCCAAAGGAAGTGGTTTTGGAGCAGCCAAGAACCTGGGGAAAGGAGCCAATAGCGAAGCCGATGATTTCGCCTTTATTTACGATTCAAATACCAAAACCGGCTTTATGTCCTCCAATCGTACTGGCGGAAAAGGTGCCGACGATATCTACCGGATCAAAGGCGTGGAACCTCCCTGTGAGGTGGATATGGACATCAACGTAGTAAACGAGTATACCGGCGAGGCTGTTTTTGGAGCGCGTCTCGATCTTTACGATGACCAGGAAAACCGCTTAAGCACTAAAACAGCGGGAGAAGACGGTCATGGTAACCTCCTGGGTGAATGTGACAAGGAACACGTGGTACAGGCCTTTATGCGAGGTTTTGAAAGCAACGCGCTCATCATTGCTGCTAGCCCCAACGGAAAACTATCGCGAACCATCCAATTGCGTCCTATCGAAGCGATCATCGTTGACGATAAGGTTCAATTGAATCCTATATTATTCGATTACAACAAGCACAACATCAAACCGCAAGCCGCCTTCGAATTGGATAAACTGGTGGAGATCATGAAAAAATATCCCAATATGAAGATTGCTGTGGAAAGCCATACCGATACCCGTGGGAAGGCCGAATACAACCGGGAGCTATCCAACAAACGCGCACAGTCCACTGTGCAGTACGTGATCTCTCAGGGCATCGACGGATCTCGAATTAGCGGACAAGGCCTAGGATTGGACAAACCAGCGGTCCAATGTGGCAGTAAGTGTAGCGAAGCCGACCACCAAAAGAACCGACGGTCTGAGTTTACGATCATAGAGCGATAAGAGAATATCCCCACCTAACCAATTAGTTCAACCAGAAGAAACCCTCATCTTTAAACGATGAGGGTTTTTTGTGGGTTTGTTTCATTTTAGGGCAAATTCAATTTCCAAAATCAACTGGAAAAAAGAAGTCTTTGATGATCTACGTCATTGTTTAAGTAGTTGATGGTCAGTATATTTAGTACTATAACCTAAAAAACAGTACTAATGAAAACTATAGCCATTTTACTCATCTCACTTTGCTCCATAGTCGCTTTTGGCCAAACGGAGAAGGAAGGTGATATCTTAATAAATAAGACACAGCAGGATGATACGTATCGCGCTGGAGAAACCATCACGGTAAATGCGGTGGTACAAGGAGACTTGGTCATCGCCGGAGGAACTCTCATTGTCAATGATAGTATTAACGGTGACTTGACAGCAGCAGGAGGCGAATTAATTCTGAACGGTTATGTAGCCGATGATGTGCGTATCGCAGTTGGAAGGGCAACCATTGACTCTGAAATAGGGGATGACCTGGTAGTTTTTGGCGGGGAAGTTATCCTTACTGAAAATGCCATCATACATGGAAATCTAAAGTGTTTTGCCGGAACTATTGAAATGAACGGCAACGTGATTGGAAAGCTTGACATTAAAGGAACCGACGTTCTTATTAATGGAACTATAAAAGAAACCTCAAAAATAGTTGGGGAAAACATCACTCTCGGGGCAAATGCCAAATTTAACAAGGAAGTTGAGTATTATAGTAGCGAGGGAGAAATGGATTTTAAAAACTCACTAATGAATACCGAAGCTCAATTCAATGAAGCTCTTGGTGACGAAACATCCGATTTGTCTTTAACTACTTTCGGCACGAAATCCTTATCATCCTGGGTGTACTATATCTTGTCTGCATTCCTGGCAATTCTAGTGTTCCATGCGCTCTTTAAAAATGCATTTTCGAATGCTGTTGAAGGATTAGAGCATAAGTGGTTAAAAAGCTTTGGCTTTGGACTGATCTATTTAATAGGTATTCCAATAGTAGTCCTTATTGCTTTGCTACTTGTTGTTGGAATCCCGCTAGGCCTCTTCATCGCCCTTGTATTTTTATTTAGTCTTCTGTTTGGTCATTTCGTCGCAGCTTTACTACTCGCCTACTATTTCAGGCACAAGAAAGAAAAGACCTGGGGCTTTTGGAGTGTTACATTCCTGGCCTTATTAATTGCTATCGTGTTGCGCTTGCTCACAATAATTCCTTTTGCCGGTATCATACTTTCTGTGGTCATCCTGTCCATTACCTATGGGGCATTGACCTTGAAGGTAATTCATTCTAAAAAGCAACTAGTTAAATCGTAATATCATGAAAACAGAACATCCAAATATCAGTATTTTAAAGCGGTTCAACCCCGCAGATCCCAATTCGTTGGCCGGGGTATTAGCCGAAGATTTCGTTTGGCATTATATCAATCCGAAGCTGGCTGAGTTGGAAGGAGACTATGTCGGCCTCGCCGGTTTGACCGATTTCTTCCAAAAAGTAGCAGGTCGTACCAAGGGTTCCTTTAAGGTAAAGCCCATATCCATGATCCCATTGGGAGATGAACTCATCATCACACATGTGAAAGACAGCTTGTCACTGGAAGGCAAACCCATGGAGATCGACGCGGTTGTGCTATGGTGTATTATGGATGGTAAGATCAAAGAAGCCTGGGATATCCCTATTATACATACAGCAAAAATGATAAAAGCTGTAACAGAAAAAGCATATACATAGTAGCGGTTACACCGGAACATACGGTAGTAAATGCCGTAACCCCGACCACCAAAAGAACCGACGCTCTGGGTTTATTATTGTGGAGCGTTAAGATCGTATCTCTAGCTAACCAATTGGTTTAATCAGAAAAACCCTCATCTTTAAATGGTGAGGGTTTTTTGGTGGGTTTGTTTTTATGATTTAACCCTTTGAGCCGAAAATTATACACGTTGTTGTACAATGGTTAATCTATTTGACTTATAGAAATTGAATATGCGTTATAATTATTTGACATAGTTTTAGTTTCAAGTAACACTATTTCACCATTTAGCAGATATTGAAACTTCATTTTCCCCTTTTCATTATGCGTTTCAGTTAATTCACCAGTTTTTAATATCTCTTTAAAATCTAAATACAGTTGTTTATCCAAAAAAGTATAAGTTAGAAGAACAATTCCAGATTGATTAATTCTATGTAAGACATTCGGATTATCCGAATTTTCACATTGATACACTTGATTTTTAGAATCATATGAAAAGTCATTACTTAAAGCAAACGTATCAAAATCTGATTGGCTGTAATCCATTATTTTGAATAACTGATCTAGTGATAATTTACATTGCTGTGAAAACAAAATATTCGCAGAAAAAATAAAAAAGATGATAAAAAAATTTCTCATTTTAAGGTTTGTCTTAACTGTTGTACAACTCCTTATATCCTCACCTCTATCAACATTTACCCCCACCTCTGTATCCCAGATACAATCAATGAATTAAATTATTAACACAAAACCCCTGTCCAAACACTATGCTTGAACGAGGGGAGAACTTAAAGATATAAAAAAAATTAAACTAATTCGACCGCACTTCGATCTCATCCAGCTCATAAGTCCCGTCAAAAGCAGGGGCGCCGCTGCCTGTATAGCGCCAGGCGAGGTAGGCAGTGCCTTCAATACAGGAGAGGTCGATGATGCCGGAGGGGATATAGTCCTGGAAGGGATCACCGGGACCGGCTATTCGGGGGGTGCTTAAAGTAAACCATTCAAAACTATTGACCTCTTCGGTGGTTCCGTCCCAATTGGTGGAAACCAACACTTCCAAAATACTTTCGTCGGCAAAGCTGGTCGAGGTTAAAAAAGTGAGGGTGGGACGATCGATGGCGTCAAAATCGATTCCGGGAGTGATTAGCCAGGTGATGGAACTGGCATCACCCGAGTTAAAAGAACCGATCTGGGCCGAGATCTCACCAAAGGGAGGATTACTTGAAGAGCCGTCAAAACCTTCCCATAGCACCGTGCCTTCCTGTATCACATTGGTCCATCCGTTTCCGGCAATGGGGTCGTTGTTTTCCTGGGATTCAAAATTATCTCCAAAAACAATGATCCCATCGTGACCACTCCCCACCCCACAATTGAGGTTTAAAGGGTCGCAGCGATCCTCACTCTCAAAACGGATATCGTTGGGGTCGTTCACCACGATGTTAAAATCTTCTCCAAAGAAATTATAGGTGAGGATCCCGTCCAAACTTCCACGACCCACAGGTAACAGCAGGGCTTTGAAATCGGCAAAAGTACTGGTGCTAAAAATGACACTCCTTCGGTTGCTACAAAACACCAAGCGTCGTTCCCCGTCGAAGGCGTCATCGGGTTCTGCCGAGAAGGTCTTCCGATCCTCACCCAGCACCTCATCGGCTCTGAATTGGACGTTTTCTAATTGTACATACAGATTGGTCTTCTCGGCCTCAAACCCCTCCCGGGTCATGGGTAAAGGAGTGATCTCTGCCACGATGGTATCTCGTAAGATGAATTGACTCGCGCGGGATTCCGAGATCTTTTCCACGGTTCCCCGGCTCAGGATGCCGAGGGTTAACACGCCGTTATCGAAACCCACCGAGAGCCCGTCGAGTTTTACAAAAACCTTTCTTCCGAATTCATAGGTAGTAAACAACGGATTGACATCGAGCAGCACTCGTACCCCCGTTGTTGGATTCTCAGGCTGATCCTGCACGATCAATTCTTCAAAGAAGTTACCGGCAGCATCATTGGAGATCACATAACCCGTGATATACTGATCGGTTTCAGAAAAGGACAAGATGTTGGTCTGATTGGTATTCTGTTCCTGAATTAACAAATCACGCAGGGTGCTAATGGTAATTTCGGAACCGTCCAAAACAACGGTGATCTCGGTGAGTTCGGGGGTTTCAAAATCGAAGTTCTCCACACACGAGGTCAGTGCAATGAGGGTGGTGAACAAGAGCAGATTGTGGTATAATTTCGAGCGCATCTTATTGAGTATTTTATGGTTAATCACTTCCCGGCAAGATCAAAACTCCGCCGGGCCAAATTCTTTTTAAAACCGAACATATACATTGACGTAGTAGGTAGTTCCCGTTCCGAAGAAAAAACGATTCCCGAAAAGAGGGCCGTTCTCCCGTGCCTTATCTTCCCGCAGTCTTCGGAAATTTGTATTCCGTCCCTGTTCAAAGCCTCCGGTCATATAGTGCTGGTCCAGGGCATTATTGACCGTCGCGAAAAACCCGACAAAGTATTTACCGATCCTCCAGGATTTTCCACCTACCACATTCAGCAACACATAGGGATCGAATTGCTGCTGTTGCAACAATTCACGCGCAAGTTCTTCATCGTAATCGTTAAAGGGCTGCCCGTCAAAATCGCTTGAAAAATTGGCCGTTCTTGCCAGGTTATTCACATCGATAAAAGCATGGGAAAAATAGTTGGCCGTCACACCAAGCCACCAAAAATAGGGGTCCCGGTATTCGAATCCGAGCTGATAAGCGCGTTCGGGACCTCCGGCGATATGATAGTTTTTCAGTTTTGCGGTACCATCGCCAAAGGTGAGTGGCGATTCAAAATCATCGCTGGTGAGATATACATTGGGATCGTTCGTATATGTATTTTGGCCAAAAGATCCGGCAGCTTTCAATTTAAATGTGGGCGTCATTTGGGCTTCTAACCCCAATTCGATTCCTACGCTACGGGTGGCGATTCCGGTCATTATTTCCTGAACAAAAGCGTCTCCCTCCACCCCCAAACCTGAGATATCCTGGGTAAAATAGAATCCAAGTTCGCTTTGATCCTGAAACTGGTTGTAATAGCCCGTAAGCCTCGCCTTTACGATCGGCGAGCGGTAGCGATAGCTTAGATCGGCGCTGGTGACCTTCTCCAAGGCCTCACCGATAATGATGTCGTTGTTCTGTCTGGAATTGGTAAATACCTTGCCAAAGTTGGGTGCTTTGGTGAGATAGCCGGCATTGAGGTCGATCAAATGGCGTCCGGTCACTTTATAAACGGCACCGCCTTTCACCCCATAGGTGGAAAAATTGAGTAGCTCACTGTCCCCCAGGGAACGATTACCGGGGAAATTTCCATTCTCAAACAACCCTGTGCGTTGGTAGGAGGTTTGCCCGGCGGTTGCTGCAACGTAAAAATCAACTGTGGGAAGCTTGCCTTGAACCTGACCAAAGCCAGAGATCTGTTGCGCCCTGATCTCATAATTATATTTGTACCGCTCCCCAAGGCCTGCGATTCGGTTGGGGTGTTGCAGGTCACTTTGAGCACGGTTGGTTTGGAGTTCGGCAGCGCCTTCCCCCGATGCTGCTTCGGTGAACGAATCTATATCCAGATAGCCTGAACTTCCCAACAGATCGGACACTTCCGCATAATTCTCGCTGGTCAAACCGCGATACGATACAGTTCCATTTAGTCGCAACACTTCGTTGAGTTGGGTGTCAAATATAGCATTGGCCCAGATTTGAGTATCCTCGGTAACATCATTTTGAATGACATAGGTAGCTAGCTGGGAATTCCCCTCGAAGTCAATGTTGGAGTCGTACAAAGCTTCCCAGTTGAGTTGGCCATTCGCAACAAATTCCTGTTGCGCCAGATACGCCAACTGGTAGTCATAGGCCCTGGGATCTTCATTTCTAAGAAAATAACTGGGGAGCCTTTGATAGTAGTTCCCTAACGGATTTCTCGCGCCACCCGCAAAGAAGGATTGCCCATCAACCGTTTCTACGATTCGGGTTCCGTTGTTATCGATTCGGCTGTTCTTGATCGTTCCAAACTGATAGCCCAGATTGATATTGAGGAGGGTTTTTTCTGAAATATCCCAGTAATGATTCAACAGTATTACGGGCTCTTCGATCTCGCGTACCCGGCTGTTTCGAGCTTTTCCGTTTTGGAAGCCCCAATTCGGGTTGTAACGAATGCCTTTCAAATTGCGCATTTCTTTAGTGAGAGCGGTTGACCGTCCTCTGCGGTTGGGGGTATAAAACCCGGTCAAGTTGATACTATGTTGGTTGCTTAGTTTTTTTTCTACGGAAACAAAGAAAGAATTGGCATCGTACCCGGTTCCGTCGACATATCCCGCTTCTCCAAAGCGTCTCGACAGTGACAATGAATAGGCCCAGCCGCTTAGTGCGACACCACTGTGATAGGTAGCCATGATCCGGCCCTGATAACTTCTGTTGGCTGCGGCGACTGAAAACCGCCCACCTCGCCGATAATGGGAGGCCCGCATCACCATATTCGAAGTCCCGGCGATATCCCCAAACGTATAGTCGCTGGGTGAGAGACCCATGGAAAATTCCCTGTTTCTCTGAGCATCGTTCAAACCGCCCCAATCACCCCATTGGGGTCTGCCGTTGAAGAGTTTATTCATCTCGAGACCATTGATCAATACCTTGCCATTGGCATTATCCAGGCCACGGGGTTTAAAAAATGTGGCGCTGAAATCGAAGGCAGCAGCATTCAGAAAAACATCTTTTGAGGCCTGAAGTAATCCTGAAATATTAAACACGGTGCCATCGTCCTGGTTCAACTCACTATCTGAAAGGCTAATGATCCCAATTTGTGATTCCACTTCGGTGAGATCGAGTTGCAATAATATGGGGTCCAGGTTGATGGTTTCCCCTTCCTGAATTCGGATGGGGATACGCTGTGAAATGTAATCGGTACTTTGCACCAATAGCACCTGTTCTCCTCGCAGCAGTATTTTTTCAGAAAACAAAAATTGTCCATCCGAATTGGTAGTGATGACCTGCTGATCTCCTTCAATCTGAATCGTTGACTGAGCGATGGGCTCATTGGAATTAATATCCACCACCCTTCCCTTTACTACGGTGTTCTGAGCTGAAAGCGAGCACAAGGCTAATGCGGTCATATAACATAGTAAGAGTTGCTTTTTCATCTGCAGATGGATTCGCTAGTAGCTGTATTGAAAGGAGAGGTCCATCCGGAATCCTTCCTGTTTTTTACGTCTGCGTTTTAGAAAATGGTATCGAACCGCATCATTGGGGGTTGCGAATCCAAACACTGGGAAGGCTTAAAATAGTTTCACGAAGTTAGATGGCTCTTTGGAAAAATCCGTCGAAATCGCCTATAAACATTGAAGTTGTTGTCTCAATTCATGAATTGAAGGTTGAGGTGTCGCCGCAGTTTGGTTACCTTTGAAGGGTCTTCGAATTAAATAGGAACTCCCCTCTGACTTCCATTTCCCATGAAATTATTTTATATGCTAAATACCGCATTCTTCTTTAGCCTGTTTACCACCCTTGCTCAGGAAAAAAACACCTATAAAATACAGACGGTCGCATTTTATAATCTTGAAAACCTGTTCGATACCAAAGACGACCCGATCACCTTTGACAACGATCGTACCCCGGATGGCAAAGATCATTGGACCGAAGACATCTATCGGGCAAAGCTGAAGAATATGGCTCGGGTTATCTCTGAAATTGGAAAAGAGGTTACCGGCGCATCGCCGGCACTTATTGGATTGTGCGAAATTGAAAATAGGACGGTATTGGAGAACCTCCTCGATCAGGAACCCTTATTGGACACTCCTTATGGGATCATTCATTTTGATTCGCCGGACCGTCGCGGGATCGATGTGGCACTATTGTATCGGAAAAAAGTGTTTACTCCCTCTCACTATTACAAATATGAACTGAAGATCTATGATGCCAATGATCCCAATAAACGTGTTTTCACCCGGGATCAGCTTATGGTAAGTGGTTATTTGGACGGAGAGAAAATTCATCTCATCATCAATCACTGGCCTTCCCGCAGCGGTGGGGAAGCGAGAAGTCGCTGGAAACGTATCAAAGCAGCCAAACTCAACAAGCGAATCCTGGATTCATTGTTTAGCGAAGACCCCTATGCCAAGATCATTACCATGGGTGACCTCAACGACGATCCTACCAGTCCCAGTATCAAAACTATTTTAAGACCTCAAAAAGACAAAGAAAAACTAGCTACCGGGCAACTCTACAATCCCATGGAATCGCTTTATAAAAAAGGTCTGGGCACACTGGCGTGGCGGGATGGCTGGAACTTATTCGACCAGCTTATTATTTCTTCGGAATGGACTAAGCAGGACTATACTTCGTATCGCTTTTACAAGGCCGGCATTTTTAACAAGAACTACCTGGCCAATGCACGCGGAAGATACAAAGGGTATCCCTTCCGGAGCTTTGATGACAGCGGATTTACCGGGGGATACAGTGATCATTTTCCCGTGTATTTATATCTCATTAAAAAAATCGCTAACGAAGATGGGGGCCGATGACCATAGCCAGTTTTTATTCGAGCAACCACTGTTTCCAGGGGATCCGGCTAAGCAACAATACCAGAGCGATGGTATAAAATATGGCCAGCATTTTGAACTTCGGCTTGGAGACCAATTTCTTTTTGTGTTTGGAGTATCCAATAGTGATAAACACAACGGTCAGGATCATCACCAAAGGATGCTCTACGGCATACAATCGCAACAAGGAATCGCCCATGACTGCTTTCATACCACTATTACTCAGGGATTGTATTCCAAGGGGAGATACAAAATAAAGGACCAGTCCGATCAAAAACTGAATGTGAGTAACGATCAATGCAAATAGGGCCAGGCGAAAATCTTTAGGTTGGTACTCCTTATTTTTGAAGAAACCTATCAAGGCGTTGATAGTTGCGATAAGAACAATAATGAGGACCAGATAGGCCCACCAGGAATGAATAAATTGAAGTGTTGTAACCATGCTTAGTATAGTTTTAGTTTTCTCAAAGGTAGGAAATATTGCATAAAAAAACCGCCCTCAATTTGAAAGAGGGCGGTTCAATTATAAAAGAAACGTGTCGTTTAAAAAGCCAATTTTAAACTAGCGTTGAAGGTTCTTCCTATTCCTAAATAGTAACCAAATGAATCTTTCTGACCAATGTAGGCCGAATTAAATACATTGTAAACGTTACCTCTAAAGGTAAGTTTTTGACTTCCTAATTTGAATTTGTAGGTAAGACCTGCATCTGTTAGGGTATACGCAGGCAATCTCTCAGCCTGATATTCTGATCCGGTCAATCCGGCATTAGCAACATCTTCAGGATCAACAAATCCGTACAGATCATCAAATATAGTGATGTCTCCATCTACCGATAAACCTTCGCACAATTTGATCATAAGCCCAAAACCGAAAGAAGTTTGAGGGGCATTCCCCACTTTCGTACCGGTTAATGGAACACTGTCGAAATCAAGATCGATAAATTCAAAGGTGTCATCATTTTGAAGCGTAATAGGGGTATCCCCGTCAAACTCCCAGTTTCCAATGGATCCAAAAGCTCTTAATCTCCAATTGCCATAATCGGGCCGATATTCCATATCGAATTCCAGACCTTTGTGAATTTGAGTCACGTTGGTAAGTCTGTAGGTTGCCGTTTCTTCATCGTTCAGGTCTTCCTGGAAGGATAAGAATCGATTGGCCCACTCTGTATGATATACATCCACGTTTACTCTTAAGTTGTCATTCTTAAAGCGATATCCACCTTCAAAACCGGTAATCTCCTCATTTTCAACATCCGGTTCCACCAGGGCATTCGAGTTTCGAATATCGGCAAAAATATTATCCAGGTATGGTTGACGCGAGAACATCCCGGCGTTCGCAAAGAAAGAGTGCTTGTCGTCGATCGCATAACCGGCTCCCCCTTTTACGTTATATCCTGTTTTGTTCAATTTTTCCGATTTCCCAAGTCCGTCTCCCCCCGATCCTACAAAACGTCCGTCTCTCTGGAATGATTGAGTGGAAAAAGCTCCTTGAACGAAGGCAGAAAAACCACCGCTTACAAATTCAGCTTGCCCAAATCCACCTAAATAGTTGATATCTTCCGAATAGTCGTATTGTGTTCTGTTCGCCTCATCGGCCGAATTGAACAATGAGCTCCAGGGATCTGCTTTGAATTCTTCGGTAAAGGTATAGGTATCGGGTCTATCAGTTCCGAAGTTATCCCTAAATCCTGTAAGGCCCAATAGGTCGTTTACTTGTCTAAAGTGGTCTCCATGGTATAATCTTCCGTCGAAACCAACATTGAATGACCAGTTTTCATTGGCTTCAATATTCAAACTTGAAAGCAATCCATACCAGTTGTGGTTGTTTACAGAAGCTCTTCTAATATAAGAATCACTAAAGTTTCCTACTCCGTTTTCTGCAGTTTCAATATTGTTCAGAACGATCTGATCAAAATTAATTTCGTCTTGATCTGGTCCAAAACCTCCATTTCTCACTCTTCCACGACCTAATCCTCCGGTTCCACCACCGCGGCCCCAGGAAGCATAGGCTACCGTCGATAATTCCAAATTATCACTAATATCAAAATCCCAGTTTAAGTTGGCTACTGGCTTGTGATAATAGT
Organism: uncultured Flavobacteriaceae bacterium; assembly: GCA_963807685.1. Classification (GTDB taxonomy): domain Bacteria; phylum Bacteroidota; class Bacteroidia; order Flavobacteriales; family Flavobacteriaceae; genus Aureisphaera. The sequence goes on from CAWECU010000017.1 coordinate 242,166, forward strand.
TTCTTCTTTCGGTATATCGTTCACCATTTAAGAAACCTGAATTCGAATTCTGCTTTTCACCCAATTGCTCATAATCTTCAAGATTGTCTGAAAAGTTCTGGTCGTGCCATTGTGGAGCACCGGTGATCAGGAAGTTAAAAGTATGCGCCTCGTTGGGCTTGTATCCTACGGAGAACAAGTAATTTTGTCCTTGACCTGCAGTACCAATAGAATATTTTCTATGCGCCTGCCAATGGTCTACCAAGGCCGAAAATGCCCATCCGCTTTCACTCAAACCGGTATTATAGCTCATCGTTCCTTTGACGAAACTGTCGTTACCCCCCATAAGACGTACAAATCCACCTTCGTTTTGGTCTGTTGTTCTGGATATAATGTTCACGGTCCCTCCAACCGACGAAATAGCCAATTTTGAAGATCCTAATCCTCTTTGTACCTGAACGGCGTTTGCGACGTCGCTCATTCCGGACCAGTTAGACCAGAACATTCTTCCGTCTTCAACACTGTTGATTGGCTGTCCATTCAATAAGAAGGCCGTATTTGAATCGTTGAACCCACGTAAAAATACCTGACCATCACCAAAACCACCCGCCTGGTTCGAAACATAAACGGAAGGCGTGTTTTTGATCGCTTCTGTAAATTCACGGTTACCAGAAGTTTTAAGTTGGATATCCTGACCTGAAATGGTTGATACCGCAACTGGAGTTCTTCTACCTTCCGCTAAATCGATCACTCCTATACCTACGATCACAACTTCGGTAAGTGTGTTTGCGTCGGCTTCGAGTGAAATAGCAGGTAGTGTAACCGTTCCTCCCGTTAAGGTGTAAGGAATAGTTCTTTTGATGTATCCTAAATAGGAGATCTGAATGTTCCCTTTATTTGAACTTACTGAAAAGCTAAAATTCCCGTCAAAATCAGAAATAGTACCATTGGTTGTACCAGCCTCAATGATGCTTGCTCCGGATAGCGGACCTCCCAAGTCAGAGTCGGTCACGGTACCGTTTATGGTTCCTTGCGCAAAGACAGATAAACTGCCCATTAGTAATACTAATAGTAAAAGTTGTTTCATAAATGTTTGTTTAATTAGTGTTTGTTTCATTTGTATTCGCGTGCAAAAATAATACTTTTTACAGGGTTACTATAACTGGTCTGTTAAGTAAACTCTATTAAAAAGGATTCTTAAAATTAACATAAATACTTTTGAATATTTGAAGGGCTGGTAGTTAATAACCATATTTTTATTAACAAAGATGATGTAAGTAAACTAGTACAAAATACAGTCCAATTGATCCTTTAGTGGAGTAACAAAACGGAAGTATGACTCATGATAGCTGGTGTCCAAGGGCTTTGAGGCGGGCAGATCCTGAGTGAAGGGGTCCACTTGTTTCCCATTTTTCCAAAAGCGATAACACACATGGGGCCCACCACTATTTCCAGTCATTCCTATCCACCCAATGACTTCTCCCTGACGCACAAAATCACCCACCCTGGCATTTCTTTTCTTCATATGAAGGTATTGGGTTTCGTAAGTGCCATTGTGCTTAATTTTTACATAATTCCCGTTGCCTCCCCTTCGTTCCGATTTACTTACAATGCCATCGGCGGTAGCGAGAATGGGAGTCCCCAGGGGTGCGGCAAAATCGGTTCCCTTATGTGGTCGCCGTTTATACCCGTAATAGGCGATGCGACGGTTGAGGTTATAGCGCGAGGATATCCTGCTAAACTTCACAGGGGCCTTTAAAAAAGCCCGTCGAAGGTTTTGGGCGTTCTCATCGTAGAAATCGGCTACGGTATTTGTGGAATCTGTTTCGGGCATAAAATTGAAAGCATATAAGGGCTTTCCCCGATGTTCGAAATAGGCCGCTTTAATTTCATGCAATCCCGCTGGTATGGTATCGTTGATAAATTTTTCAGTATAAACTACCTTAAAATTGTCACCGGTTTGAAGCTTAAAGAAATTCACCGTCCATGCGTAGATAGTGGCCAGGCGATCTGTCATGTACGGACTTAAATTATTGTCTGCCATGGTTTCGGAAAGGGAGCTGGTGATCACACCGGATGCCTCTTTTTCTACATAATTCACGGGTTTTTTATCGTTAAAGACCGAAATACTATCACGCATATCGATTACCACATAATCCACCTTGTTCCGTTCGTAGACAAACACCTGGGTATGGTTCAGAGAATCCAATGAATTGAGCAACACATAAGGCTTTCCTGCCACCATTCTTCGGACATCAAAACTATCCTTATAAACGGTAGCCACTTCAAATATCTTGCTTTGGCTAACGCCATTTTCATTTAGAATATCTCCGAAGGTATCTCCGGGACGAATGGTATCGCGAATCACGTCAAACTCGTTGAGGATAAAGCCATATTCCTTCAGAATAACCGGAGTCACCTCATCCACGGCGTCGTAAGTTCGTCGAGATCATCTTTGGTGTTTTCACAACCAATACATAAAAATGCAAGTAAGCCTGATAAAAATAGGTTTTTCAATGTCTTTGATTCTTTTTGCTAATCGTTTTGGCCCCAATCTTTAATTTCCTGACTCGTCCATACGCTCGGGAAAAATATTCGTCTTTGGTATTTCGGGAGCATGTATTTTGTCCATTCACTTCCACCGGTGGCTTCTTCAGGTTCGTTTCCGTGATTCAAATATTTAAAGCCGTATTGTAATGTGCCATTACCCAGGTGACATTCACCGTATAATCGTAATGTCGCATTGCCTTACTCAATTCAGGGTCTTGTTGAACTTCTTGGGGTAATTCATTAAATTTGGCGTACAAATTTATGGTATTATATTCCTTTGTAAAGGCGATGAATTCATTTTTATACTTTTCTTCAAACGAGCTTAACAAATAGCTTTTTTCCCAGTGGCGTAATCCTTTCCGGCAGCTTGCCAATACAAATGTTCTAAAGCATGTTCATAGGGTGTGTTTCTGTCTATATTCTTTCGGAATCTGGCATCAATTAAATTAATTAGATCTGTGGAGGCAAATTCTATTTTTCGATATTGTGCACTTTGAAATCCACTGGCCGGTGTCAAGGTTTGTTCTAAATTTCATGTACTGTTCAACTTCCATACCTTCTCGCATAATGGTAAAGGAAGAGGTTAGCATATCGAAATAGCGGCTTATCCGCATTAATTTTTCTGAAAAAAATGGAGCCTTTAGTACTTTTTATGAGGCGATCTGCTCAATTTCCCAAAGAACCATTTTAAACAACAGTTCGTTAATTTGATGGTACATAATAAATACCATCTCATCGGGAAGAGTGGTGCGTTGAATTTGAAGATTTAGTAGGGCGTCTGTTTGAATATAATCCCAATAGGTGATGGGTTCACCGTGCAAGCAAGCCTTCCAAGATGCGTATCCAGATCCTGCTCTATCGCAGCGTATTTTTCTCTAAGTTGTTCTAGTAACTTTTTGGTTTCGGGTTGTTATTTTCATAAACTTAATCTGCAATAATTTTAAAGGAATGCTGTCAGTCCTTTAAATTCGGTTAGTGAGGCTTTTAAGGATCCCACCACCAGATCTGCTTTTATCAAGAACAGGCATTCTATTTTCGTCGTCGCTCACCCAAACCGTCAAACTTTCTTTTTCTTTAAAAACACGCCCGGCCTGCACATAAGGCCTGAAAATTTCAAGGTAGGAACCTTCCCGAATTTCGTGCGTAGGATTTCCCTTCCTAAAAATTTCAGTCGAAATTTATAATTTTCCTTGTCGAAAAACATATTCATATCGATCGTGTACCCTTCTTCAATTTTTGAAACGTCCAGTCTATTACGAAGATAGTAAAATGCGGAGACCATATCCTGGGCATCTTTCGGAAAATCTACCACATTCCTTGGTACTTGTGCTTTTTGTTGTTCACGAGCGCCTTACCTGTGTCGTGATTGAAATCTATTTGAATGTCTTTGGTATGCCCTCCCTCGTCTATTTTTCGAATAAAACGATAGGGCATGTCATTCTCCTTATCGATATATGACTGGTAATCGTCTTCCACCTTAAAAAAGGCACGGGATATTCCCGTTGTTTTCCCATAGCCCTTTACGTGAAACACTTCCTTGCCCTCCAGGATCTCATCATTGACCTCCAGTGTGGCATAACCGGCTGTCACAAAGCCGTAATGCACCCTGAATTTAAACCATTCCCCATCTTCATAGGCTCTCTCCTGGGCCGTGGAACTAGCGGCGACAGCACATAGAACTAATAATATCAATCGTTTCATAAGTTGTTGATTTGAGAACATCATGAAGGCATTTGCAAGTACTGTTCCAAAAAACAAAAACCCCACCTTTTTTAGACGATGGAGTTTTCGATACGCTACATCTGTTAGAGGGTTCCTCTGCGGGCTTGCTGCCGTTCGATGGCCTCAAAAAGTGCCTTAAAATTTCCCACTCCAAAGGATTGTGCTCCTTTACGTTGTATGATCTCAATAAACATCGTTGGGCGGTCCAGCACGTTATTGGTGAATAGTTGTAATAAATACCCCTCTTCATCCCGGTCGATCAGGATTCCATGCTGTTTTAATACCTCGACATCTTCATCTATTTCACCCACCCGTTCCAAAATATCATCGTAATAGGTGTCAGGAACATATAAAAATTCCACACCTCGATCCCGCATTGCCGAAACAGTTGCCACAATATCATCGGTAGCCAACGCTAGGTGTTGTACCCCCGCCCCATTGTAAAAATCGAGATACTCTTCAATTTGAGATTTCTTTTCGGCCTTGGCCGGCTCATTGATGGGAAATTTAATACGGCCGTTCCCATTGCTCATCACCTTACTCATCAAAGCAGTATACTCGGTCGCGATATCGTCGTCTGCAAAGGAAATAATTTGGGCAAAGCCCATGACTTCAGCATAAAACTTACACCATTTGTTCATTTGGTTCCAACCTACATTTCCAACAATATGGTCGATAAACTTTAACCCCAGTGGAGCCGGATTGTAATGCGATTCCCATTTCTCGAAACCGGGTAGGAAAACGCCGTGATAATTCTTTCTTTCAATAAAAATATGTACCGTCTCACCGTAGGTGTAGATCCCCGATTTGATCACATAGCCGTGTTCGTCTTCTTCCCGCCTGGGTTCAAAATAGGATCTTGCCCCTCGTTGGGTCGTCTCTTCGTAGGCACTGGTCGCATCGTCCACCCAAAGGGCGATCACCTTGGCCGCATCGCCATGTTCTTCCAGATGCCGATTGATTTCTCCTCCTTTGTTTAATGGAGAGGTTAGTACCAATCGGATTTTATCCTGTTTCAGGACATAGGACACCCGGTCCTTGAGTCCGGTTTCCAGCCCGGCGTAGGCTTCGGATTGAAACCCAAAAGCCGACTTATAATAATACGCCGCCTGTTTGGCATTACCCACGTACAGTTCAACATAGTCTGTTCCCAGCAGCGGCAGGAAATCTTCGGCATCGCTAAAAAGCTTTTTTAAGCCGTATTCGGTATTTTGCAGATCTTTAAGATCCTTTATTTCTCTTGCCATGATTTTAGTCTTTTGTTTGGAATTTATTTTTCATTTTTCTGAATAATAAGTTCCGAGGTTACCACATCGCTCTTAGGTGTGGTGTGATGTCGATTCTTTTTTTCATTCTTCCAACCAGGATTGATAATACGATTCGTCCGCGATCTTTAAAGCTTCCACGGTGACTTTCAACGGCTTAAAGGTATCTACCATGACAGCGAGTTCGTCTGTTTGGGTCTTGCCTATACTTCTTTCGGTCGCTCCGGGGTGCGGCCCATGGGGAATACCGGCCGGGTGCAGTGAAATATGCCCTGCATCAACGTCGTTTCGGCTCATAAAATCCCCGTCGACATAATACAACACCTCATCGCTGTCAATATTGCTGTGGTTATAGGGCGCCGGAATGCTGTCCGGGTGGTAATCGTACAACCTGGGCACAAAACTACAAACCACGAAGGTATTGGTCTCAAAAGTTTGATGCACCGGAGGTGGTTGGTGGATACGCCCGGTAATGGGCTCAAAATCGTGAATCGAAAAGGCATACGGATAATTGAAACCGTCGTATCCCACCACGTCAAAAGGATGGGTGGCATATACCATATCGAATAATTCGTCGTTTTTTTTGATCTTTATTAAAAACTCCCCTTTCTCATCGTAGGTTTCCAACTCCTGCGGTTTCCGGATATCCCGCTCACAAAATGGCGAATGTTCCAGCAACTGCCCAAACCAATTGCGATATCTTTTAGGAGTATAAATAGGGCTTCGAGATTCCACAATAAACAATCGATTATCTTCATCGTCAAATTGCAATTTATAAATCATACCCCTGGGAATCAACAAGTAGTCCCCATATTTAAAATCGAGGTTCCCCATCTGGGTGCGAAGTTTTCCACTTCCCTTGTGGATAAACAGCAGCTCGTCGGCATCGGTATTCTTATAGAAATAATCTTCCTGAGAATGCTTTGGGGCGGCCAGGATAATGTTGCAATCGCTATTGGTAAGGATTACCTTTCGGCTTTCCAGATAATCATTTTCCGGAGGCACCTGGAAGCCGCGAAAACGATAGGACTGCATATTATTGGCTTTGGCGATGACAGGAGCCACGCTGTGCTGATTTTTGATCTCCTTGACCTGGGTGGGTCGATGTTCGTGATAAAGGTTGCTGTACATCCCGTCAAAACCAATGGTTCCGAAGAGTTCTTCCGAATACAAGGTCCCATCCGGTTTGCGGAACTGGGTATGTCGCTTGGGGGGTATTTCTCCTAATTTGTGATAAAATGGCATGGTATTAAATTTACGTTAGTACTTGTTCTTCAGCAAAAAAAAACGCACTATTCCGGGTTTCTTTTTACAAGAACCTTGAGTAAATCGCATCCGTTCTTCCAAGTTCCGATTGCCATACTACAAATATCGTAAAAATTTGGATGTCTGCTTACCAAGAAACTCCCAAAAGCATCATTCAATATCCTTTATCCCCTTCTTTTCGAACAAATTGGGGAGATCACACTGTAATTGTACGCAGATGCTCCATAAAAACGAGGGATTGAGAGTCAACTTTTTAAAATTCTGCAAGGTTTTTTGTTCTTCGGAAAAGCATCAAAATCGAAACCCCACATTGACATACCATTCGTCGGTATTTCGCTCGGGGGAAAAGGAATATTTCAGTTCCACCGGGCCAAAAAAGGTTTGCAAGCCATAGCCCACGGCAAATCCACTGTAATTGATACGGTCTATCCACTCGCCACGTTCAAATAACTGGTCTCCCACGTTGGCGATGTTCCCGGAAATGCTAAGGTGGTTTTTTCTGAAAATTTCGTAATCCAGTGTTATTTCCGCCTTTAAATAGGTATCTCCTCGCAGGCTCAGGGACTCATAGCCATAAAAGGGCACAATGTTGTTTAGGGGTTTAAAGCCATAGCCCCCCAGGAAGAAATCCAGTGAATTGGTTCCCCGATCTCCTATTTTAAATCCTCCCTCCGTAGAAGCCATCAGAGTAAACTTCGGGGAAAACGAATAGGCATAGGCCACTTGCGCCTTTGCGATCGAGAATGGGTCAAACACCTCGTTGCGGCCCTTGGAAAAAAGATACCAATGAAAATCCCCTTGAAAATAAAGCCCATCATTGGGGAAATAGGTGTCATCTAAGGTATCATACTTCAGAATCCCAAAACCGCTAAAGTAACTGGAATTCTCAAAAACCGTTCGTGGCAGGTCATTTTCATCTACGCCAATGGTTTCTGAAAGTAATCGCAACCATTTATGTTCCGCTCCCAGTCGAAGTAAAAAGCTTCTTCGAAACACCGTCTGCACAAAGATCTGGTTTGTTAAATCGTCGTACTCCAAATCCAATCGATTGACGAGCGGGCCTTCGGTTAACATTTCATCTCCCAGTACAAAATCCACATCCACATCCTTGTGAAAGGCACTGTATTCTGAACGAAGTCCAACACTCCAGTAATATCCCTTGTCGATATAATAATGTAAATTATACCGTAAATTATCCCCAACGATCAGATCCAGGGAAGCCACATCGTTGTTGGTAAACAAACGCTTTCGTGTAATATTGACCAGCGCTCCGGCACGAAAGAGGTCGTCGAAATGCACTCCCAGCCGAAGGAGGGTTCCAGACTTGCTTTCGTCCAAGCGAAATTGAAGCGAATACTCCTCACTGTTGTCCGGGTCTTCCACAAAATTATAATCGATCCCGTTATAATTTCCCGTGGCCGAAAGGTTATTCACTCCCTGGCTGAACTCTTTATAAGTGATTTCGGCAGGTGTTTTTAATTTCAGTTTGCCCAAAACATAGGACCTTGTGTAATTTTTATTTCCGGTGATCCCCACGTCATTGATGTACAGGGATTCTTTTGTGTTGAATTGAATTTTTTTGGGCGGCGTCTTTTTTTGACGGGCAGCCGCTTGTTGCAATTCAGAAAAAAGAGAACCGGCAGCGGCTTCCCCCGATTGGATGATCTTTCTACCTTCCGCAAAGGAGACCAGGGTGAAGTCGTCAATTTGTGGGTGGATGTATATATCGGTTTTCTCCTTTTTTACGGTCATATCCCTGATCGTACGGTAATTATTGATCTGCACCATCACATCTACGGCTGAATTCAACTCCTCCCGATCCCTCAAATCGTCCTGAACATCCACACCTATGACAATATCGGCTCCCATGGCGCGTACCTCATCGATAGGATAATTGTTCACTACGCCACCATCCACATAAATGGTGTCATTGATGGTCACCGGGCTAAAAAGGGACGGCAAGGCTCCGCTGGCAGTCACTGCCCTGGGCAAATACCCCTTATGTAAGAGCACCTCTTCTCCGGTTTCAATATTGGTAGCCACACAAAAAAAAGGAATGGGTAATTGATTGAAATCCTTCACATCTTTTACATGGATCATAAGGCGGGACAAGAGGTTGTATACGTTCTGTCCCTTCGAAATTGCGGAAGGAATTTTCAACTTAAAATCGTCAAAAGGAAGCGTGACGGCATATTTTTCCGAATCGGCTTTTTCGAAAAAGGTTTTAGCCCCCCGGGGCACATCATCCTGGATCACAGTCTGAAAATCGAGCACACTGAAAATGGAATCCAATTGCCGGGCACTATATCCCGAAGCATACAAGCCTCCAATGATCGCACCCATGCTCGTACCCCCGATAAAATCAACCCGGATACCTGCATCCTCAATCGCCTTCAAGGCCCCGATATGCGCCAATCCCTTGGCTCCGCCCCCACTTAGCACCACCCCAATTTTCAAATCCTCCTGTGCCGCCTCCTGTGAGAAAGCGCATACGGATAGAAACAGTGCTATGAGGGTTATAATTTTTTTCAATTTTATATTCTGAATTGATTTGATGGTTTCCATAGAAAGGCCGCCAAGATAATTTTGACAGGGCTTTACTTTGATTCCTTAATTTACGATTTTATATTCTGAAAATGTTCCACAATTTTTTTTGCCCTACTGGCACCCACCACCTTTTCAAGTCCGTCAAAACCCGCCTCACTAATGCGTTTGGTGCTTTTAAAATGTTTCAGCAACTCCATCACGGTTTTTTCGCCTATACCCGGAATCGTCTCTAAGGCCGAATCCAAAGCTTCCTTGGATCGCTTATCGCGATGAAAGCTAATACCAAAACGATGGGCTTCGTTCCGCAATTGCTGAATGATCTTCAAGGTTTCCGATTTTTTATCCAAATACAACGGAATGGGATCGCCGGGATAGAATAACTCTTCCAGGCGTTTTGCAATGCCAATAATCGCTATTTTTCCGCGTAACTCCAATTTATCCAAACTCTTAAGCGCCGAAGACAACTGCCCCTTCCCCCCATCTATGATAATCAATTGGGGTAAAGGTTGCTCTTCTTCCTTCAATCTTTTATAACGGCGATACACCACTTCCTCCATGGAGGCATAATCATCGGGGCCTACCACGGTTTTAATGTTGAATTTACGATAATCTTTCTTGCTGGGTTTTCCATTCTTAAACACGACACAGGCGGCCACCGGGTTGCTCCCTTGAATGTTGCTGTTGTCAAAACACTCGATGTGGCGCGGTTCCTCGCTTAGCCTGAGGTCTTTTTTCATCTGTGCCATGATGCGCTTTTCATGACGGTCCGGATCCACGATCTTCGCCTGCTTGAATCGCTCCATTCGGTAGTATTTGGCATTGCGCGTGGACAATTCGAGAATCTTCTTTTTATCGCCGGTCTTTGGAATATGAATTTTTATCCCGGCTTCGGTTTCGATTCGGAACGGAACATAGATCTCCTTACAAATAGATTGAAAACGCTGTCGTAATTCGACCACGGCCAACTCCAATAACTGTGCATCGGTCTCGTCCAGTTTTTTTCTAATCTCCAGAGTGTGTGAGCGAATGATACTTCCGAAGGAAATTTGAAGGAAATTGACATAGGCGTAACTTTCATCGCTCACGATCGAGAACACATCCACATTGTTGATCTTCGGGTTTACCACGGTCGATTTGGCCTGGTAATTCTCCAAAATATCTATTTTCTCCTTGACACGCTGCGCATCTTCAAAGTGAAGTTCCTCTGCGTAACGCTTCATTTGCCTTTTAAAGCGGTGCAACGATTCTTTGAAATTTCCTTTGATAATATTGCGAATGGCTTCAATATTCTCGTTGTAGGCGTCTTCGCTGAATTTTGCCTCACAGGGACCGGCACAGTTTCCCAAATGATATTCCAGACAAACCTTATATTTCCCGGCCTGTATCTTTTCTTCTGAAAGGTCATAGCTGCAATTACGCAAAGGGTACAATCCTCTGATGAGGTCCAGAAGCGTATGCACGGTTCTCATATTTGTGTAGGGGCCAAAATACTCGCTACCGTCCCGAATGAGTTTTCGGGTTGAAAAAACCCGGGGGAAACGTTCTTTTTTGATACACAACCAGGGATAGGTTTTGTCATCCTTGAGCATGACGTTGTACTTGGGCTGGTATTTTTTAATAAGGTTGTTCTCAAGTAACAGTGCATCGGTTTCGGTCGCGACCACAATGTGCCGGACGGAATGAATTCGCTTTACCAATAACCTCGTACGGGCATTGTCGTGTTGTTTGTTAAAATAGGAAGCTACCCTTTTTTTAAGGTTTTTTGCCTTACCTACATACAACAGTTGCTCCTCCTTATCATAATATTGATAGACGCCGGGGTCATTTGGGAGGGTAGAGATTTGTAGCTTCACAGATGCTTCTGCCATACCTCAAAGATAGTTGATGTTTTGATTTCTGAAAGCACCTGGCCGCGTCAAATTATCGTTAAATTCCATTCATTTCCGGCTGTTTTCTTATTCTGAAACCCCTCATTCGAAATCAGATCCCAAAGGAATTTACCACGGAATCGCGGCTCATATGGCTCCTCTTGGCTACGAACTTTGTATGACGGTTCGTATTTTTTCCTAAATTGCAGGAACTAAGTAACACCGAATGAACATCGCTGTACTCTCCAGGGGAGAGAATCTGTACTCCACCCAAAGCCTTCTAAAAGCCGGAATGGCTCGAAATCATACCATGGAAGTTTTGGAACCATCCCATTGCACTTTGGTGATAAAAAACGGGAAATCGGTTTTACACTATTGTAATGAACCGGTTGAGGATCTTCATGCGGTCATTCCGCGTGTGGGAGCTTCCAATACCTATTTTGGGTCCTCTTTGGTGCGGCATTTTCAATGTATGGGAATTTTTTGCGCCGTGGAAGCCGAGCCCATTTTACAATCCCGAAACAAATGGACCTGTTTCCAGATTCTTTCCAAAGCAAACATACCTATCCCAGATACCATTTTGGGGAATGGCTACGATGAAGAAGCCATGCTGAAACATTTTGGCGGTTCTCCGGTGATCATAAAGTTGTTGCAGGGAACACACGGACAAGGGGTGATCCTGGCCGAAACCCATCCCTCTGCCTTATCTACAATCGAAACCCTAAAAGCTGCCAAAGTGCGTTTTGTAGTTCAGGAATTCATTGAGGAATCCCAGGGAGCGGATCTTCGGGTGATCGTCGTGGATGGTGCGGTGGTAGCCGCCATGAAACGGCAGAGCCGCAAGGGTGAATTTCGCTCCAATTTGCATCGTGGTGGTACTTCCGAAGTAATTACATTGAGCCAACGGGAAGAGAGTATTGCCTTGCGTGCCGCCCGTGCATTACGCCTGGGAGTTTGCGGGGTAGACATCTTACGATCCAACAGAGGACCCATGGTGCTTGAGGTAAACTCCACGCCAGGTTTGGAAGGTATTGAAACCACGACCGGGGTGGACATTTCAGATAAAATTATTCGTTACATAGAGCGCAATAAGCGTTGATATTGGCCATTCGTTAAATAGCCATATTGGCGTATCTTTTCACCAATCATTTTCAGTATCTTGTAACCCATAAAAATGAATCCCTTTGAAGCGAAAAATTGGACGGACAGACAAAGCAGATTTCCCTTTACTTCATCTCTACAATGTTGATGTGAAAATTGATACCGGAGCCTTTACTTCGACCATCCATTGTGAAATACTGAAAGTGGAAGACAACTATTTGAAATGTGTGTTTTTGGTTCCCGGAGATACTTCCTATCAAGGCAAAGAACATACGTTTAACCATTATGACGTTCGGGTGGTTAAGAGCAGTAATGGTCAATCTCAGGCGCGCTATCGAATCCTTACCGAAATACAACTTTTTGGAAAACGACATCCCATATTTCTTACCCTTAGCGATCGCAAGGAGATGAAGTACCCGGTCCTTTTGGGAAGAAAATTCCTCACCAAACGTTTTATGGTTGACATTAATAAAACAGACCTTTCCTATAAATTAAACTTGAAAAATGAACATAAAGATTCTCTCAGCAAATCCAAATCTATACTCAACCCAAAGACTGATCGAAGCAGCAAAAAAGCGAAATCATGATATAGAAGTAATCAATCATACCAAATGTGATATTGTGATTGAAAAAAAGAACCCCATCGTGATGTACAGGGGGAAACCGCTTTCTGATATTGACGCTGTTATTCCGCGAATTGGCGCCTCCGTTACCTTTTACGGGACTGCGGTGGTACGTCAATTTGAAATGATGCATTGCTTCACCACCACAGAATCCCAGGCTTTGGTTCGATCCAGAGATAAGCTGAGAAGCCTGCAAATTCTATCCAGGGCCGGCCTGGGACTTCCAAAGACTATTTTTACCAATTATTCCAAAAATGTAAAAGAAGTAGTGGAGCAGGCAGGTGGAGCCCCAATTATCATCAAGTTATTAGAAGGCACCCAGGGAATTGGAGTGATCCTGGCCGAAACCGATAAGGCCGCCGAATCGGTTATAGAAGCATTTAACAACCTGCAGGCCCGGGTGATCGTTCAGGAGTTTATCAAAGAAGCCAAGGGAGCAGATATTCGAGCTTTTGTGGTGGATGGCCAGGTTGTAGGAGCAATGAAGCGGCAAGGTAAAGAAGGTGAATTCAGAAGTAATCTGCACCGAGGTGGACATGCTCACGTAATTGAATTGAGTGATGAGGAAGAAACAGCAGCATTAAAGGCAGCCAAAGCAATGGGGTTGGGAATCGCCGGTGTCGATCTGTTACAATCATCCCGGGGGCCGCTCATACTCGAAGTGAATTCCTCGCCCGGTTTGGAAGGAATTGAGGAGGCTACAGGGAAAGACATTGCAACTATTATCATGAAGTATATCGAACGAAATGTAGGGTAATGGCTAAAAAAGAAGGCGAACTTATTATTCTGGGAGAGGCAATTGCGCTCGGTGAAAGTAAAACCATTAATTTTAGTTTTGCTCGGCTTTATACGGCTACCAACATTGAGATCCCCATTATCATTGAGCGGGCTTTAGTTCCGGGACCTACGGTTTTACTAACTGCAGGGATTCACGGAGACGAGATCAACGGCGTGGAAATTGTGCGTCAATTGATCGCTAAAAAAATGAATAAGCCCAAAAAAGGCACCATTATTTGCATTCCCATCCTCAATATCTTTGGGTTTTTAAACGCCAACCGGGTTTTCCCCGATGGGCGGGATCTGAACCGGGCATTCCCGGGTTCTAAAAAGGGTTCTCTGGCGAGTCGCGTAGCCTATCATTTTACCAAACAGATCCTACCCCACGCCGATTACTGTCTCGACTTCCACACCGGGGGTGCCAGTAGGTTTAATTCGTCTCAAATTCGAATTGCTCCCAACAACGAATCTCTTTTACAACTGGCCAAAGTATTCAATGCCCCTTTTACCGTATTTTCGTCAAATCTCAATAAATCGTATCGAAATACCTGTTATAAAATGGATATTCCCATCCTTTTATTTGAGGGAGGAAAATCACTGGACAGCAATAAGTATACAGTGAAAGATGGAGTAGATGGGGTCCTGCGTTTTCTGAATCACCTGAATATGCTGGAGGAACGGTTTAAAATAAATTCGGCGCCTTCCGAAACTATTTTGATTAATAAAAGCACCTGGATCAGAGCCCAAAAAAGCGGCTTATTGCATGTAAAGATCGATTCTAACAAACATGTGGAAAAAGATGAATTCCTGGCAACGATCACCGACCCCTACGGGAAAATGCGATTTAAGGTTACCGCTCCTAATTCGGGTTATATTATCAATATCAATCATGCTCCCATTGTACATCAGGGAGATGCCATTTTTCACCTTTCCACCGAAGTTGTGTAATGGATAAAGATTCCTTCAGAAAAAAATACAAGGCCAAACGCTCGACACTCACCGAAGCTGCTATTGAAGATATGAGCCTGGCTATTTCCAATCAAACCCTGAAACTTCCTATTTGGGACGGCACCTATTATCATGTTTTTTTAACCATTCCTGAAAAAAAAGAGGTCCACACCGAGTACTTGCTTCATATATTACAGGGTAGAGACAAAAGCATCGTTGTTCCCAAAACAAACTTTTCCACAAACGAGTTGCAGCATTTTTTACTTCAGGAGCATACGCCTATAGCAATTTCAGACTACGGCATCCCTGAACCTGTTGAAGGCTTGCAAGTTCCAGTGAAACAATTGGATGTCATCTTCGTTCCTTTGCTCACCTTCGACCAGAGCGGAAACAGATTGGGATATGGAAAAGGGTTCTATGACCGGTTTTTGAAAACCTGTAAAAAAGAGGCTGTTTTTGTAGGCCTTTCCTTCTTTGAGGCAGTAGATTACCTTCCCCACCAGAATAGCGATATCCCCTTGAATTATTGCGTTACTCCTTCCCAGATTTATACATTTTGATTTTTTATTCTGTCTTAGATTATTAACTAATCAAAATTTTCAACGTATGAAATGGTATTTAAAGGTACTTTAACAGTACGCAGATTTTAACGGACGCGCCAGACGTATGGAGTATTGGATGTTCACATTATTTAACATTATATTCCTTATCGTAGCGGCGATCATCGACAACGTTGTTGGGCTTACATTTGGCAGAGATATTCCTTATGGCTTTCTCACTTTATTGTATTCTCTGGCTATTTTTATTCCTGGTATTGCCGTGATAGTTAGAAGGCTACACGACCAGGGGAAAAGCGGTTGGTGGTATTTTATAAGCTTTATCCCGTTAATTGGAGGTATCTGGATGTTAATCTTACTGGTAACTGATGGTACTAAGGGGGAGAACGAATACGGTCCGGACCCAAAGACTTAAAGAAGTTAACTTCTTTGTAAATTAAATACCCTGCTCTTTGTAAGAAGGGTATTTTTTGTTTTAAAGCTTGGCTTGCAGGGTAAAGTGCTTACTCTGGAGTCTCCACTGCGATTTCCTTTTTCTCTTTCTTCGGAAATGCTTTTCGATTGAACACCAAAATAATGCCTACCCCAACGCTAATGGCGAAGTCCGCCACATTGAACACCGGATCAAAAAAGGAAAATGAGAACATGTCCACAACTTTGCCATGGAATAGCTTCCCATAACCACCGGCTTCCGGAAAAATTTGAGCAACCTGACTGCCGCTTTCTTCAAAAATGAGCCCGTAAAATACCGAATCTATAATGTTTCCAAAAGCACCTGCAAAAATGAGCGAAATAGATAGTATAAGTACTTTAGGAGCATGTTTTCGCGTGGATTCCCAAAGCCAATAGCCTATACCGGCAATAGCGAAAAGCCTGAAAATGGTCAGGATCAACTTGCCATATTGCCCGGGAATCTGTACCCCCCATGCCATGCCCTTATTCTCAATAAAATGCAGGTCGAACCAGCTAAAGATTGCTACTTTCTCATTGTAGGTGAAATGAGTCTTCACGTAGATCTTTACGATCTGATCTATTACCAAGATCAATAAAATAACCAATACCGCTTTTTTCAATGACATAAATAAGAGTTGAGATTCATCCTGTACCAGGGTACGCAATTGTGCCGCTAAAATAAAGAATTATTATTGGCTTTTTAACAATGTTATGTCTCCGTTAACACTTTGGGCCCGGACCCGAAATTTTCCCGGTGACCTCAGTTCATTTCTCATCGTTCCCCTTTTAGTTTCTCCGGTTGCAAAAACTTCACTCCCCGCATAAACGGTTATGTTTCCGCTTTTGGTGTTCAGCGACGCATCACCTTCAAAACCATGGAGCTCACAATTCCCGGTATCCAATTCGAGACGCAGCTTTTGAAACACTCCCCGGGTTTCCACAGAGACGATCGATCCCTGTATAAAGACCTCCAAATGTTTCGGAATGTGTATGTCCATTTCAATAGAGGTCACCTTGTGGGCTGCCAATTTATCGTTGGTAGCTTCAAAATAAGGGGTGTAGCCCGTGGTCAATCTAAGTGTTTGATGTACTTCGGAAATTTCTACGACTACATGTTCATAGTTCTCGCCTTCAATTCGGGTGATCAACTGTATGCGACCGGTTGCTTCAGAAAATAGGTTGATCTTAAAAACCTCATCGGATATGATCTCCAAACCTTGAATTTCATTTGCGTTCCATGATTTTTCAAGGATCTTTTGGGCAAAACCTTCAGAAATCATAAAAAACAATACGAGTATGTAGCTTATTTTTTTCAGCATAAAAAAAGCCCTAATAAATAGGGCTTTTGTTTAAGTTACTATATTCCCTGCCCTTTGGACGAGGGTTTATAAGTTAAGGGTCTCAATTACTTCTGCATATTTTTAGCCTCAATGCTCAGGGTGGCGTGTGGTACCAGCTTCAAGCGCTCAGGATTTATCAATTTACCGGTGACACGGCAAATCCCATAGGTTTTGTTTTCAATACGGATCAACGCGTTTTTTAGGTCGCGAATAAACTTTTCCTGGCGAATAGCCAGTTGGGAGGAGGTCTCTTTGCTCATCACTTCACTTCCTTCGTCGAAGGCTTTGAAGGTTGGAGACGTATCATCGGTTCCGTTATTACTATCATTTCGATAGGCACTTTCGATCAAATGAAGTTGCTCCTTTGCTTTTACAATTTTTTGCTGTATGAGTACTTTAAAGGCCTCCAACTCGGCATCACTATATCTGTTTTTTAATTCTTCAGCCATGATTTTTAATGTTTTTTAATACTCAATTTGGTTTCGATATTGTCAAAAGCAATTTCCATTCCATTTTCTACATCTGCTTCAAATTCCAGTACTTCGGTTAACGTTTCTTGTTTTATGTAAGCAATATTCTGCCTTACCGCAGTTTTCAGGTTTTCATTGTTCTGTAGGGTTACCTCCACCCGGTCTGTCACTTCAAATCCAGAGTCCTTTCTCAAGTTTTGAATACGGTTGACCAACTCTCTGGCAATACCTTCATTTCTCAGTTCATCACTTATGGTTACGTCCAGGGCAACGGTAATGCCATCTGCATTTGCTACCAACCATCCTTCGATATCCTGTGAACTAATAACTACGTCACTTAGGGTCAATTTAACATTTTTTTCGTTAAACGATACAGAAATTTCATGGTCTTTTTCTAAAGTTGAAATCTCCTCCTGTCCAAACTGCTGAATTACAGCAGCAATGCCTTTCATATCCTTCCCAAAGCGAGGACCCAATATTTTAAAATCGGGCTTTATTTGTTTGACCAAAATGCCGCTTTCCTCATCGATCAGTTCGATCTCTTTTACATTTACCTCAGACTTGATAAGGTCTGAAACCGCTTCGATCTCTCTGCGAGTGGCTTCATCCAATACGGGGATCATGATCTTTTGTAAGGGTTGACGCACTTTGATCTTCTCGCGTTGTCTCAACGACAAAACCAACGAGCTTATTGTTTGTGCCTGCTGCATTTTATGCTCCAAGGCCTTATCTATATAAGTAGGGTCTGCCTTTGGAAAGTTACTTAAATGAACCGATTCTTCACTTTTTTGAACACAGGGAGCACTCAAATCCCGATACAAGCGATCCATAAAGAAGGGTGCCACGGGCGCTCCTAATTGGGCCACGGTCACCAGACATGTATACAATGTTTGGTAAGCAGAGATCTTATCCTCGGCATAGGTCCCCTTCCAAAAACGCCTTCTGCTCAACCGCACAAACCAATTACTCAGGTTTTCCTGAACGAAGTTCGATATGGCTCGAGTTGCCCGTGTGGGTTCATAATCGCTATACGCCTCATCAACACTTTGGATCAAGGTGTTTAACTCTGAAAGGATCCAGCGGTCGATCTCAGGCCGTTTTTCAAGGGAAACATCGGCTTCAGAATAATCAAATCCGTCCAAATTGGCGTACAAACTGAAGAAACTATACGTATTATAAAGCGTTCCGAAGAATTTATTCCGCACTTCGGCGATTCCTTCGAGATCAAATTTCAGGTTATCCCAGGGATTGGCATTGCTAATCATATACCAACGGGTGGCATCGGGGCCATAGGTATCCAGGGTTTCAAAAGGATCGGTGGCATTCCCCAGACGCTTGGACATTTTTTGCCCATTCTTGTCCAGTACCAGACCATTGGACATCACATTTTTATAGGCAACATCGTCAAAGATCATGGTGGCGATGGCATGTAGGGTATAGAACCAGCCCCGGGTTTGATCGACTCCTTCCGCGATAAAGTCGGCTTTACGCCATGTTTTTTCTACTTTCTCTTTATTTTCAAACGGGTAATGCCATTGTGCATAGGGCATTGATCCACTGTCGAACCAAACATCGATGAGGTCTGCTTCCCGCTGCATGGGTTGACCACTTGCCGAGACCAATACGATCTCATCGACGATATTTTTGTGCAGATCTACTTTGTTGTAGTTTTCTTCGGAAAAATCTCCCGCTACAAAATCCTCAAAGATATCCTTCGACATGAATCCTGCGGCTACCGCTTTTTGCATTTCGATTTTTAATTCTTCAATGGAACCAATGCAAATTTCTTCTTTTCCATCCTCGGTACGCCACAACGGCAACGGAATGCCCCAATATCGTGACCGGGACAGGTTCCAGTCGTTAGCATTTGCCAGCCAGTTCCCGAAACGGCCTTCCCCGGTAGATTTTGGTTTCCAATTGATGGTTTGATTGAGCTCGAACATACGATCCTTAAAAGCGGTCGCCTTAATGAACCAGGAATCCAAAGGGTAGTATAAAATAGGTTTATCGGTGCGCCAGCAGTTGGGGTAACTGTGGACGTACTTTTCAACCTTAAAGGCTTTGTTCTCGGTTTTTAGTTTGATGGCCAGCTCGACATCCACACTCTTTTCGGGGGCTTCACCTTCGTTATAATACTCGTTTTTTACATATTTTCCGGCAAATTCGCCCATTTCGGGGCGGAAGCGTCCTTGCAGGTCAACCAAAGGCACCAGATTGTCATTTTCGTCTTTAACCAGCAATGGCGGTACTTCCGGGGTGGCTTCTTTAGCAACCTTGGCATCGTCTGCTCCAAAAGTGGGAGCGGTATGAACGATTCCCGTGCCGTCCTCGGTGGTTACAAAGTCTCCGGATATCACTCGGAAAGCGTTCTCGGGATGATCATTGGGAAGGGCGTAGGGTAATAATTGCTCATAGCGAATTCCCACGAGTTTGGCACCTTTGAATTCTTTCAGAATAAAGAAAGGGATCTTCTTCTTTTCTTCGGAATAGGTCTCCAAAACCGTCACATCATCTACTTGCTCGAATTTTCCGATGAACTGCTTTCCAACCAGACTTTTAGCCAATAGTACCGTCGTTGGTTCGAAGGTATATTGGTTAAATGTCTTTACCAACACATAATCGATTTTAGGGCCTACGGCTAAAGCAGTGTTACTGGGCAAGGTCCAGGGGGTAGTGGTCCAGGCCAGGAAATAAATATTTCCATAGTCCTTCAGAATCGATGGTAAACTGCTGTCAATGGCTTTAAACTGTGCTACTACTGTAGTATCGGTCACATCCTGATAGGTTCCAGGTTGGTTCAACTCGTGAGAGCTTAATCCCGTTCCGGCCTTGGGAGAATAGGGCTGAATGGTATATCCTTTATACAACAGGTCCTTATCGTAAATTTGCTTGAGCAGCCACCAGACGGTCTCCATATATTTGGGCTCGTAGGTGACATAGGGATCGTCCATATCCACCCAATAACCTACCCGTTCGGTGAGTTCATTCCATACATCGGTATAGCGCATGACGGCTTTTCGACAGGCCTCGTTATACGCTTCCACCGAAATCTTTACGCCAATATCTTCCTTGGTGATACCCAACTCCTTTTCCACGCCCAACTCAATAGGCAATCCATGAGTATCCCATCCTGCTTTTCGATCGACTTTAAAGCCCTTTTGGGTTTTATAACGGCAAAAAATATCCTTGATGGCACGGGCCATTACGTGGTGTATCCCGGGCAGTCCGTTGGCTGAGGGAGGGCCTTCAAAGAACACAAACGGCTTTGCTCCTTCACGAATGGCAATACTCTTTTCGAAAATGTTTTCACGTTTCCAAAAATCGAGTACCTCATTGGCCAGTTCGGGGAGGTCTAAGCCCTTGTATTCCTTAAATTTCGTGCTCATGGATCGTTGTCTTGAAATAAGGTTGCGAAAGTAAGAAAATTTATAGAGAAATTCTATATCCGTGATGGGATATGGCTCATGTTAAAAGGTACTTAATTCAACAATTTTTGCCATTTGAATAGACCGAAGAAGCATTACATAATTGAATCGTGTATTATTTTCTCATAAATCGAAGCTCTTCCGTGTATACCGTAGTATCCCCATTTGGAAATGTCTGGATTTGTTCCAAGGTAATATGCACTTCGTTTTCATTAAAGAGTGTCACTTCATAGTTGTCACCGTCCAACACTAAAATGGAAGCAGAAGTTGTGGTTGAATAGGTGCCATTTGGAATGTCCACCGTTTCAATAAACGCATCTTCATCGGTCATTTCTCCATTCACCACGACCGTGCTTAATATTCTAAACAAACCCATGGCAGTATAAGTGCTGTTGGGCGTAAAGGAATAATCGACCTGAAAGGTATCCCCTGTGCTACTTATAGTAGATACAATATCCAAGCCATTGACATTAGTGGTTTCTACCCGCGTAGTAACATAAAAAACCAGCTCATAGTTTCCGGAGAGATTTTCATTGTTAAGCTCAAATACTACGGGACCATTATCATCTTTTTTACAGCTTAAAACGGTTAGCACCGTGAATAAAACAAGAAGGATTTTGTTAGGTTGCATTGTTTTGAATTTTAGTAAATATAGAAGGATTATATGCAGAAATTTCCCACTATTTAAAAAATTTAATAACGATGTTACTAACACAAATTTTTTCGGTTTTAACAAGCATAAATACGATAAAATGCCACTTATTACGGTTAAAAAGTAATTATTTCAAGTCAAACAAGCAATTCAAATACAAAAATTAGGTATAGTTTTACCACGTAACAAGGCAAGTACTTGTAACAAGCCTTCCCCATCCAAGTAAGAATCCTCTGGATTCAAATATTTAATTATCACGCGTTGTGTTGTAAAGGCCAGCACACGAATTTAATATACTACATCAATGTAGAATGACGGTAAGACCTCGCACCCGAATATGTAAGGGAACATGGAGTTTTTTTGTATTGGGCAATACACTGGGTGCGAGTACTACCTGATCTACCTGTTTTACATCAAACTATTTCCAGGATGTTCCTAAAACATATCACCCCAAACCTTTATTGTAGTAGCAGCTAAGCCGAAATATTCTATCTTTATCTCAAACAACGATCCTTTTGAGACAACTACTATTTCTCTTCCTGTTGATCCCTTTCTTCGGAAATGCTCAGGATTATGTCGATCTTTTTAAAATAGGATATGGCCAAACCTTTAACAATGATTTTCAAGGAACTGATGAAAGTACCGAAATAATTTCCCTGGAGGCAGACCTTACGATTCCGGTGGTTTTGAACGAACAAAATGCCTTGATTACAGGAGTCGCCTTTAGCCGAAATCATCTTGAATTGTTTCCCCCCGATCTACTCGCTCTTTACCAGGAAGGCACCGAATGGAGCCAATATCGTAATCTATACAGTACCACCTTGAAACTGGGCCTCGCCACAAGCTTCAATGATACATG
Source organism: uncultured Flavobacteriaceae bacterium (assembly GCA_963807685.1). Taxonomy (GTDB): domain Bacteria; phylum Bacteroidota; class Bacteroidia; order Flavobacteriales; family Flavobacteriaceae; genus Aureisphaera. The sequence continues at coordinate 264,568 of CAWECU010000017.1, forward strand.
GAGCAGTACCATTGTATTGCTCCCGAAAATCGCTTCCGATTACCAAAATATTACCCGGGACGATTTTTATTTGGGCGCATTCGCGCTGCTTAAACTTCAGAAAAAAGAAAACTTGTTGTATCGCTTCGGATTTTATGGATCGACGGAGGCTTTTGGCTTTTTTTGCACTCCTATTATAGGATGGTATTATCTAAGTCCCAATAAAAAATTTGAAATGGATATGTCCCTCCCTATAAGTGCCAATATCAATTACACGGAGGGAGTATTAACCTACGGAATAGATTATTTCGGGATAGGCCGCAGCTTCAATCTAACCGAAGAAAACGACAATGAATATGTGGATGTAAGTTCTTTGGAATTTGCCGCTTACCTTCAATACAACGCCTGGGCAAAAAGTGTGTTGCTAAGGGCTAAAATAGGGTATGCAAGCAGTGATTACGAAGTATATACCAAAGGTGATAAAATAGATTTGGGCATTTCAGCATTTAGTTTCGGGGATGATCGCACCCAGCTTAATCCAACCATAAGCGGAGGATTATTTCTGAAATTTGAAGCAATCTACCGATTTACCATTTCTTCAGAAAAAAAACCAGCCAATGACTAACCCGCTAGCCCCCGGCATTCATGAATTGAAGGATAGAGCTATAGCGGCTACTTCTAGCTATCCTAACATTTGTTATCTTTAACCTATGAACAAAATCTGTCCTGAATGTGGTGATAAAATAATAGGTCGTGCAGATAAGAAATTCTGCAGTGATGCCTGCCGCAATGCGCATAACAATGCCTTGAACAAGGATAGTAAAAACATTATCCGCACTACCAACAACCGGCTGCGTAAAAACCATCGTATTCTTGAAAAACTCAATACGAAGGACAAAACGAAAGTGACCAAAACCACGCTTATCAAACATGGTTTTCTTTTTGAATATTGTACTGGCACCTATACCACCAAAGCCGGTCATATGTATTATTATGTCTATGATCAAGGCTATCTCCCCCTGGATAATGATTTTTATCTATTGGTTAAAAGAGATTGATCGCATGACAGTACTTCAAATAAATACCCAATTGTTATGGGTTGGCCTTATAATTGTTGGTGCCATTCTATTCATTGCTATCGTTTATTATTTTGGGCCCAAAGCGGTGATATTGCGCGAACTAAAAAAATCCAAAGCGGTTCCCATCAACCGTATTCAGGAAGGTGAATACGCCAAGGTCATCGGTGTTGCGAAACTCGTGAAGGACCCCATTATTGCACCTATTAGTGGGCGCCATTGTGTTTTCTATCAAATTATTGTTGAAAAAAAAGGAGGCAAGAATAGCTGGCATACGGTCATAAACGAAACCAATACCCAGGACTTTTTTGTCGAAACCCGTGGGGAAATGGCTATCGTAAAAACCGACCAGCCAAAAAATTTCCGAAAGATCTTTTTGGAAAAGGACCACAAGGCAAAATCGGGGTTTTGGAACAATGCCAATGATCGTCTTGAAAATTATCTCAAAAGGCACGGCAGCAGTAGCAAGAATTTTTTAGGCCTTCGCAAAACGCTTCGATATCACGAAGGAATCATAGAACCCGGAGAGACTATAGCTGTGAAGGGAATTGGAAATTGGAAAAATCTGAAAGAGCCCATAGAGGGTTTCCATTATTCCAAAGTTTTGACGCTGGTAGGTAGTAAGGACAAAAAATTACTCCTCACCGATTTGAAAAAAGTAACCAAAGAAAGTTTGTAATTCTGATCCTGACAATAAACGCCACTGAGTCTGGCACTATGTATCACATCCCGAATACGGTACAGGGATGAAACCGTGTTATCCCCAGGTATGGCCCTTTAATTGTATGGCCGCTTTTAATACATCCTTTTGACTGATCTGACCCACGAGTTTTCCATCCTTTACAATTGGAAATCTTCGTCGGTGTGTATTCAAAAACTTGTCAGCAGCATCGAAAACATTCATTTCACCATCAATGGTCTCCACGTTGGTTACCATATGCGCCTCCACTTTTATATCCTGCATGGGTTGATTGTAATAACGGCTGTGGCTAATTTGTTTCATACAATCCCCTTCGGAAATAATTCCTATCAGTTCATTTTTGTCATTCACTACCGGCCCTCCCGAAATCCTTTTTCTAATTAAGGTATTCATCACCTCCATCACCGATTGATCCGGGCGAAACGTAATGAGATTCGTCGTCATATAATCCGAAACTTTAATATTCTCCGAAGATCCTTTGGTGGGTTTGGCCCGTTTTCCGATATAACTTTTAATTCCCATGGTACAACCTGTTTAGCCTTTTCAATATAGCGAAAATTAATCAATCCTCCCTTTAATTCATCTGGAGTTTCCCATAATACCCGTGAGATACCTATGGTTGATATATGTGAAACCACAGGTATTTCAACAATAATCCGTACTTTTAAAACACCAATCAATTCCATATGAAACGTACGCAAGCTTTCTTTTCACTGCTCCTGTTATTGGGTTTAATTTATTATAGTTTTTTCAGTTTAATGCCTCGTCAAGCGGCTCCAGCGACGATTCCCGACAGTGAGTTTTCTGCTGAACGCGCACTGGTTCCGCTTAAAGAAATATCCCGGGCGCCGCACTTTATAGGCAATGATGAACACGCGAGGGTTCGGGAATATCTGGTGCAGCAGTTGAAAGATATGGGGCTGGAACCACAACTTCAGGAAGGCTTTATTTACAACGATTGGGGCGGGCTTATCAAACCGGTAAACATTTTGGCGCGCATCTCCGGAACCCAACCCGGAAATGCCCTTTTGATCTTTTCACATTACGACAGTGCCCTCGTTCCTTCCTTTGGAGCGAGTGATGCCGGTAGTGGTGTCGTTACTATTCTGGAAAGTCTTCGGGCTTATAAGGCAAGCGGGGAAATTCCAAAGAACGATGTCATCGTGCTATTTACCGACGGAGAAGAGATAGGCCTCGACGGGGCAGATCTATTTGTAAATCAACACCCATGGGCAAAAGAGGTTCGCCTGGCACTCAACTTCGAAGCGCGGGGAAGCGGTGGTCCCAGCAATATGATTCTGGAATCCAACCAGGGGAATCACAACCTCATCCAGGAATTTATAGAGGCCAATCCCAAATTTCCAGTGGCTTCATCGCTCATGTACAGCATCTATAAAATGCTGCCCAACGATACAGATTCCACGGTATTGCGGGAAGATGGAGACATCGACGGGCTCTTCTTTGCCTTTATAGACGATCACTTCGATTACCATACCGCCAACGACAATTTTGAGAATCTGGACCGAAATACGCTTCAGCATCAGGGAAGCTATCTGCTACCGCTGCTTCATCATTTTGCCGATGCCGATATTTCGAACATCAAAAGCGAGACCGACGATGTCTATTTCAATTTTCCGTTTCTGAAAATGGTGAGCTACCCTTTTGCGTGGATCTATCCCATGCTCCTCCTTGCTGCCCTTGTATTCGTGTTCCTTATTTTCTTCGGAATTAAAAAAGGAAAACTCAAAGCCCGGGAAATAGGACGGGGATTTGCAGCCCTGTTATTATCTCTGGTTAGCTGCAGCCTCCTCGGGTTTTTTGGCTGGAAGTTATTGCTGGTGCTGTATCCCGATTACAACGACATTCACCAGGGCTTTACCTATAATGGCCATACGTACATCTCATTTTTCGTAGTATTGACCCTGGCGGTAACGTTTATGATCTATCGACGGTTTAAACTCGACAATATCGCCAGCGCTTATATCGCTCCAATCTTCCTTTGGCTTGTGATCAACGCTGGAGTCGCCTTGTTCTTAAAAGGGGGTGCATTTTTTATCATCCCTGTTTTTTTCGCGCTGCTGGCACTTTGGGTTTTGATTCGGCAAGAAAGACCAAATCTCCTTTTGATGGTGATTTTGGCAATTCCCGCCATCTTTATTTTTAGTCCGCTCATTCAATTTTTCCCGGTGGGATTGGGCTTGGAAATGTTAGTGGCCAGTTGTGCATTGACCGTTTTGCTTTTTGGGCTTTTATATAATGTACTCGGCTTTTACCGGTACAAGCGTTTCTTTTCTATGTTCTTTTTTATCCTTGCGATTGGCTTTTTTATTAGTGCCCATTTCAGTAGTGACTATTCCGAAACCCAACAAAAACCCAATAGCCTGATCTATTATCAGGATGCAGATGCGCGAAAATCGTATTGGGTGACGTACGACAAAAGTCTGGATGAATGGACCAAAGGCTATCTGGGCGATACGCCCGATGAGGCCTCCAAATATGTAACCAGTTCCGCCGGAAGTAAATACAACACCGGCTATTCGTATGCGGCACAGGCACCCACAATCCAATTGCCGCCTCAGGAAATTCGGGTGGATCGCGATACTTTAATAGAGGATCTCCGGGAAATGACGTTTACCATTATTCCGCAACGGGATGTGCATATCATACGTTTGTATGCAAATCAGGATGTCACCTTTCACAAGCTGGCCTACAATGGTATGTCAGTTCCTAAAGACAGTCTGGGATTGATTTTGAGTGACCGCGAAAGTAACTTCCTCATGCATTATAATGTTTCAGAAAAAGACTCGTTGGAAGTAACCTTTTCAATCGATAAAGATGTGGACCCAAAATTCAATACCCTCGAGTATTCCCTGGACCTCACAACAAACCCTGCATTTACGATCAACCGAAGACCCAAGTATACCATGCCCAAACCATTTGTTACTACCGATGCCGTTATTGTTAAGAGTAGTTTTGATATAAATGGGTTGAAACAGACCCAGAACACGCTAACTTCCCCGGTCAATGAGTAGTACGATCGCCATCGCCGGAATGGGTTGGTTGGGATTGTCGCTCGCACAGTTTCTACAAACTTTGGGCTATACCGTAAAGGGAACTGTGACCACACAGAAAAAGGCTGATACCCTCCATAAAAGCGGATTTGAAGTCTATCCCGTGATAATTACCGAAAGCGGGGTGCTGGGAAACGTACAAGGTTTTCTGGACCAGGTAACCGATTTGGTAGTGATGATCCCCCCGGGACTGCGCAGGAATACCGGATCTGACTATGTCTTAAAAATGACCTATTTTTTATCCGAAATAGAGAAGTCCCAGGTGCTCAATTGTATCTTCATTAGCAGCACCTCCGTCTATGGCGATCGTCAGGGAAGCGTCACCGAAAAAGATCTCCCCCAACCCGAAAATGAATCAGGAAGACAACTTTATCAAGTGGAACAACTATTTTTTACCGCCTCCTGCAATACCACGATTGTTCGTTTTGGAGGACTTTTTGGAGGAAATCGGCAGCCCGCGCGCTATTTGGCCGGCCGGGAAAATTTGAACCGGGCAAACGCTCCGGTTAATTTGATCCATCGCAGTGATTGTATTGGTATCATTTCAGAAATCATCAAACAACAAGCGTATGGACACATATTCAACGCAGTATATCCCGAGCATCCTGCCAAGGCCAGTTATTACACACAAAAAATATCCGGCCTGGGACTTCAGGCCCCTCAATTTGCATCACCGGCAAAAACCGAATCTTTCAAAAAAGTAGATTCTGTGAACCTCAACGAGATTCTCGGCTATTCATTTACACATCCCTTGTAATATTCGGAGAATCGCTATCTTTAAACTTCTTTTAAAATCACCCTATGAAACGTTATCCTCATTTGACGACTCTTTTATTTTTTACGATTTTCTTCGGAATTTATTCTGAAACAACCACCGCGCAAACCTATGACGAAAGTTTGTACAACGCCCTGGAATATCGTCTCATTGGCCCCTTTCGCGGGGGCCGAAGTGCAGCCGTGACCGGAGTCCCCAACAAACCGAATCTTTTCTATTTTGGTGCCACGGGTGGGGGCGTTTGGAAAACCAAAGACGGGGGACGACATTGGGAAAATATGAGCGACGGCTTTTTTGGCGGTTCCATAGGTTCCATTGAAGTGGCCACCAGCGATCCCAATGTAATTTATGTGGGTGGTGGGGAAAAAACCGTTCGAGGTAATGTGTCTTCGGGCTACGGCATTTGGAAAACTGAAGATGCCGGGAAAACCTGGATCCAAACCGGACTCGAAAAGGGGCGTCACATTCCAAGAATCGCGGTTCACCCGAAAGATCACGATGTGGTATACGCAGCCGTTTTGGGGAATATCTACAAACCTACCCAGGAACGCGGCGTCTATAAAAGTACCGATGGCGGCAATAATTGGCGACGCACTCTTTTCGCCAATGAAAATTCCGGAGCAGTAGATTTGATCATCGATCCCAGTAATCCGCGTATTCTCTATGCCTCTACCTGGAACGTACGCCGAACTCCCTATAGTCTGAGCAGTGGAGGGGAAGGTTCTGCACTTTGGAAAAGCACCGATAGCGGAGAAACCTGGAAAGAGATTTCAAAAAATAAAGGCTTCCCAAAAGACACTTTGGGGATCATGGGAATAACTGTTTCTCCGGTCAATGGGGAACGCGTTTGGGCTATCGTGGAAAACAAGGAAAAAGGCGGTGTGTACCGAAGCGATGACGGAGGAGAGACCTGGATCAACGTCAATAGCGAACGAAAGTTACGCCAACGGGCCTGGTATTACAGCCGTATTTATGCCGATTCCAAGGACGAAGACATTATCTATGTGCTGAATGTTCGTTATCACAAAAGCACCGATGGAGGGAAAACCTATTCCACTTACAATGCGCCTCATGGCGACCATCATGACCTATGGATCGCTCCGGAGAATCCCAATAGAATGATCATAGGGGACGATGGTGGAGCCCAGGTAACCTATGATGGGGGAGAGACCTGGAGCACCTATCACAACCAACCTACCTCCCAGTTCTATCGGGTGACCACAGATAATTCGTTTCCCTATCGCATTTACGTGGCTCAACAAGACAACTCTACCATTAGAATTCCCCATCGTACCGAAGGAAGAAGTATAGACGAAGACGACTGGGAACGCACAGCTGGAGGCGAAAGCGCCCATATTGCGGTAGATCCTGAAAATAATGATATTGTTTACGGTGGAAGCTATGACGGCTTTCTCACCCGATACAATCACGAGACCCAAACGGTTCGTAGCATTAGCGTTTGGCCGGACAACCCCATGGGACATGGTGCCGAGGATATGAAATACCGCTTCCAGTGGAATTTCCCCATTTTCTTTTCACCGCATGATCCGAATAAACTATACACTGCCTCGAATCAATTACATGTCACCACCAATGAAGGAGAAAGCTGGGAGGTCATTAGCCCGGATCTCACTCGAAATGATCCCACAAAGCTAGGTTCTTCCGGAGGTCCTATCACGCAGGACAATACTTCGGTTGAATATTATTGCACCATTTTCGCGGCTGCCGAATCATCTTTAACACCAGGTTTATTGTGGACCGGTAGTGATGACGGCCTTGTCCACGTTACTCGAGATGGAGGCAAAAACTGGGAGAATGTCACCCCAAAAGCAATGCCCGAATGGATGATGATCAATAGCATTGAACCCTCTCGATTCGATGCGGGAACCTGCTATATTGCGGGAACCAAATATAAAACCGGAGATTTTAACCCTTACCTTTATAAAACTACGGATTACGGGAAGACCTGGAAAAAGATCACCAATGGTATCCCTAACGAACACTTCACAAGGGTGCTTCGGGAAGACCCCGGGAAAAAGGGATTACTCTATGCGGGTACCGAAACAGGAATGTATATCTCTTTTGATGACGGTTCCAATTGGCAGCAATTTCAGCTTAATTTGCCCATAGTTCCAATCACGGATCTGGCCCTGAAAGACAATAATTTAATTGTTGCTACCCAGGGAAGAAGTCTCTGGATTATAGACGACCTAACCGTAATATATCAACTAGCAGATGCGAAAGGCAAAGGGAATTACCTGTTCAAACCCAAAGAAACCTATCGCATGGGAGGTAACAGCCGAAAGGGTTCTCTTACCTCAGGCACCAACCATCTAGCCGGAGTAATGACCTATTTTAATTTGGAGGATCCTAAAGACAAATTGGTCACCCTGAGCTATCTCAACAGTAAAAACGACACTATCAAAAGTTTCAGTACCAAGAGCAAAGAAGATAAACTTACTGTAAAAAAGGGAGCCAACCTGTTCGCGTGGGATACCCGTGGAAAAGGTGCCGAGCGCCTCAAAGCAATGATCCTTTGGTGGGCAAGCACTGAAGCCCCTAAGGCCGTACCTGGTCAATACAAGGTGGTTTTGCAAGTGGATGATATGGTCCAAACACAGTTCTTTACCATTGCTCCCGATAAAAATGCTGAGACCGATATCGCCGGAATGCAGCGCCAATTCGATTTTGTAACCGACATAAATGCTGTGGTGGACAAGGCGCATAAGTCCATTAAAAAAATTCGAAAGATCAACACCCAGCTGGAAGCTTTTCAGAAACAATACAAGGACAATGAAACCGTGGCAACCCTGGTCGAAAAGGCGAAAACCTTGAGCGAGCAATTTTCAGAAATAGAAAAGGCCTTATACCAGACCAAAAATCGAAGCGGGCAGGACCCCTTGAATTTTCCGATCAAATTGACCAATAAATTGGCGCATTTGAACAGTTTGGTGAGCATGGACGACTTCCCGCCTACTCAACAGGATATTGCCGTAAAGAATGAATTGTCGCAACAGATCAATACGGAGTTGGTGAAATTCGAAAATTTAGTGACCAGTGAAATCTCGGCCTTCAATGCATCGTTTAATTCCCTCAATTTGAATTACCTCTTTGTAGCCGATGAAGAATAGCTGCTATTGGAATTTACGTTTTGAAACCGTCGAACAGACATAAAAACGACTGGCTTTTAGCTACCTTTGCTGCGCATGGAATACAACTATATTAAATCGCTTCATCTCATTTTTGTAATCACCTGGTTCGCCGGGCTGTTCTATATTGTTCGGTTATTTGTGTACCAGATCGAAGCCTTTCACAAACCTTCCCCTGAAAAGGAAATCTTGGGAAAGCAGTTTAAAATAATGGCCAAACGACTCTGGCTGATTATTACCTGGCCCTCCATGATCCTGACCACAGGATTCGCAATTTGGCTGTTGGTCCTTCGCCCCTTTTATTTGAGTGATGCCTGGATGCACGTAAAATTGGCTCTTGTAGTTGTTTTGATCGTATATCATATCAAATGTCACTTCATTTATAAGCAGTTACAGCAAGATGTGGTTCGGCATTCTTCCAATTTTATGCGGTTGTTCAACGAAGGGGCCACCCTTTTGCTTTTTGCCATTGTTTTTTTGGTAATTCTGAAAAATGCGGTAAACTGGATCTATGGCACCCTGGGTATTATTCTCTTTGGAGTTTTGCTCATGTTGGGCTACAAATTTTACAAACGCCTGCGAGAAAAATAGTGCTCATTTCAAAACGGAGAATTCAGAATGGCTTAATTATTGTTATCTTCCGTAGCGTAAAAACAATGCATGCGGCTCAGTAAATCATTACGTTTCCGAATATTTTTATCCATGCTACTTCTGGTAGTGGTGGCCTCCATTCTAATCGCTATTGTAACCATATATCAATACAGGGAAGAAGCCAAGGATTATCACCGGGAGCGTCTTCAGCGTAAAGAACTTTCAATTACCAAAAACATCGAATACGTTTTAAAGAACACCACCTACCCCATTGAAACCGAAAATATTCCATTGATTTTCAAGAATAAGATCTATGAGATCAAAGATGTCAACCGGCTCGATATCTACTTTTACGACCTGGAAGGAAAATTGTTGAAATCGTCTAGGGCGGCTTTTTTAAAAGACACTTCTCAGGTAGGATTATCGAGAGCCATTTTGGACACCCTGGAAAACTCCTCAGACAGACGCTTTCTCGAAAGCTTCGAGGAAGACGGACAAAAATACCAATCGTCCTATTCCTATATCACCGATGCATCTTTCAAACCCCTGGCGATTCTCAATCTCCCTTATATTGAAGATGACGATTTTATCAATAAAGAGCTCAAAGAATACCTTACTCGTATGGGTATTGCCTATTTCTTTACGCTTTTGGTAGCAGTCGCTCTGGCCTATTTCCTGTCCAAATACATTACGCGTTCCCTCAATCAAGTGAGCGCAAAAATAAACGAAACCCGTCTCAACAAGCGAAATAAGAAGATAGAATTGGACGAAAATACCACCCAGGAGATCTCCAATCTGGTATTGGCTTACAATGGGATGATCGATGAACTGGAAAGCAGTGCCGCCCAATTGGCTGCGAACGAAAGGGAGGCCGCCTGGCGAGAAATGGCCAAACAGGTAGCCCATGAAATCAAGAATCCGTTGACCCCCATGCGCCTTACGGTGCAAAGTTTCCAGAGAAAATTTGATCCCTCCCATGCGGATATCCATGAAAAACTCGAAGAGTACAGCAATACCCTTATCCAGCAGATCGATACCATGAGTTCGATTGCATCGGCGTTTTCAACCTATGCCGACATGCCCGCCCAACAGGATGAGACTCTCAATCTGGTACGTATTACCAAGTTGACTTTGGATATTTTCAATGAGGATTATATTTATTTTTCTTCGGAAGAAGAGGAGATCATTTCAAAATTCGACCGTACCCAATTGATTCGGGTGGTGACCAATTTAATAAAGAACAGCATGCAGGCCATTCAGCAAAATCGTCCTGAAAACCCTAGAATCGATGTGCGGGTTTATGCTGAAAATAACTGGGCTTATATCACTGTGGAAGATAACGGTATGGGTATTTCCGAAGAAAACAGAGACAAAGTCTTTGAACCCAAATTCACTACCAAATCCAGTGGCATGGGTCTGGGCCTTGCCATGGTTAAGAACATCATGGAAACCTATGGTGGTAACATCTCTTTTGAATCCATAGTAGGTAAGGGGACAAAGTTCAAAGTAGCCATTCCAAAATAGCCCTTGCTTTTCATTGGGCGCGTTTTGAAATACCTTTTCCTTTAAGTAACTTGCGATATTAACCCCAAAAGAAAATTGCAATGGATTACGAAAACATTTTGAGTCATTTTGACGCAGGAATCACCACCATTACTATAAATCGCCCTTCAAAATTAAACGCTCTCAATAAAGCGACTATCAAAGAATTGCACGACGCCTTTAAAGAAGCGGACAAGGATCGGGATACAAAAGTGATTCTGGTGACAGGAAGCGGTGAAAAAGCCTTTGTCGCCGGTGCAGATATAAGTGAATTCGCAGATTATTCAGTCTCTCAGGGAGAGCGATTGGCGGCTCAGGGCCAGGCTTTATTATTCGACTTTGTAGCCCATCTTTCCACCCCGGTGATCGCCGTGATCAATGGTTTTGCTCTGGGCGGCGGTCTGGAATTGGCTATGGCGGCACACTTTAGGATAGCCAGCGACAACGCGAAAATGGGCCTCCCCGAAGTTTCACTGGGAGTTATTCCCGGTTATGGAGGAACCCAGCGGCTTCCGCAACTCGTTGGTAAAGGCCGCGCTATGGAATTGATCCTAACCGCCGGAATGATTGATGCGGAGCAGGCAATGGATTTTGGCTTGGTAAATCATGTAACTTCAGCTGAAGAATTACTTCCGTTGGCTCATAAAATTGCCGGTAAAATGATGCGCAATTCGTCCATGGCAATCGCTGCGGCTATCAATGCGGTAAATGCCGGATTTGAAGAAGGAGAAAATGGTTTCGATGCCGAAATCACTTCCTTTGGCAAGTGTTTTGGTACGGCCGATTTCCAGGAAGGAACCCAGGCATTTTTAGCCAAACGAAAGCCCAGTTTTCCCGGTAAATAAGTTATTGGATTTATTCCTTTTTTAGTTGGAATTATTCCAAGTATGAATTAACTTTGAAGGCATCTTTGCATTCAAAGGTTTTTATGTCCCAATCCATTAGCGGCCGTGGTGCCCAAAAGAAAGTACCCAATCGTTTTTTTAACCTTGAGCACGAGGTTTTGGATGAATTTCTCAACTTTTGTGAGGCAGAAGGAGAAGCTGCAGACAAAAACAAAACGAAATATATAGATGTCTTTCCAAAATCGTTTGTCAACAAGATAGTGAGTCCCGATGTGGGGATGGAATACTCGGCCAATCCCTATCAGGGTTGTGAACATGGCTGCGTCTACTGTTACGCCCGAAACAGCCATGAATACTGGGGCTATGGAGCTGGTGTAGATTTCGAACGCAATATATTGATCAAAAAAAATGCGCCCGAATTGCTCGAGAACAAACTCAAAAGCAAAAACTGGCACGGATCGACCATCGTTTTCTCCGGAAATACAGACTGTTATCAACCCATCGAAAGACAACTGAAGATTACCCGTGCCTGCCTGGAGACCATGTACCGATGGAAAAACCCAACCGGGATCATCACCAAAAATTCGTTGATACTTCGCGATCTGGACCTGTTAAAGGAAATGGCACAACTCAATATCATTTCCGTGCATATTTCGATCAATTCCATGAATGAAAAAACACGTCGGCTACTGGAACCCCGCACGGCCACGATCAAAAACCGACTCAAAGCCGTCGAGATACTTTCGGCTCATGATATTCCGGTGAATGTCATGATCGCACCTATCATTCCTTCCCTCAACAGCCATGAGATATTACCCCTTATAAAAACAGTTTCCGACCTCGGCGCCCGCAGTGTTGCCCACACCATCGTACGCTTAAATGGGCAAATCGCGACCATTTTTGAAGATTGGGCCCGAAAAACCATCCCGAATAGGGCCGACAGGATACTCAATCAAATCGCCCAAAGCCATGGTGGGAGCCTCAACGACAGCCAATGGGGAAGGCGCATGAGAGGGGAAGGGATCATTGCCAAACAAATTAGCGATACTGTAGCTCTGGCCAAAACCAAATACCTCAAGGGCCGCAATATGCCCAAACTGGATGCTTCCCATTATTTACGACTAAAAAATCCGCAACTCGATTTATTTGGGTAACAAATGTGTCCAAATGTTAAACATTTTGTAACACTAGCCTTTATTAATCGACCTATTTTTACTTTTGATGCGACTCCCCTGAATCTTTCAATGTTACCTATAATTGCTATGAAAAAAAAATTTCTTTTTGCTTTTTTTCGCCACTACCCTTCTGGTTAATGCTCAACTTGACACAAGGCGTTCTGCACCTCCCAGGCCGACTCCCGAAAAGATTCAGCTTCTCTGGGACACCTCTCTGAAATTAAAAGACCGGGGCCTTCAGCTGGAGCTTGCCCTCTTGAAATCGTATATCGATGCCTTGGAAACTGTACAGGTTTTTGTCTCAAAATTCAATAGCAGCGTATATGAAACCAAGTCCTTTAAATGCTCCGAAGGCTGTGATGCACTGTACGACTTTTTGAAAGCCAGTGATTATAACGGGGCTTCCAATTTTTCAGAATTACTTCGGAAAAACAATCTGAACACAGACGTGGCCCTGATATTTACCGACGGAATCACCATTTTCGAACCCCTGGATTCGGAGTTAAAAATTCCGGTATTTACCATCAATAGCAAAAAGGAAGCGGCCCATACATATTTAAGCGAATTCAGCGAGGCCACAAAAGGAAGCTATGTGGATCTATCGGAGTATTCAGTAGAAGGGGCGCTTTTGTTTTTGACTTCTTTTAAGGAAGCTAGCAATCCACTTAGCACAAAAAACGATGTCAATGAGTTGTATTACGGGGTTGTTTATAATGAGGATAAAACTCCCATTCAAGGAGCAGTCGTACGTATAAAAAATTCGTTTGTCGAGGTACAGACCGAAAGTAACGGGCGTTATAAGATTGCGGCTCAAGCCGGAGATGTTTTAGAGATCAGTGCATTGGGGATGCTAAAAAAAGATACCGTCCTCACCGAAACTAAAAGAACCCATATCCCTTTGGTAGCCAATGGTGAGTTGTTGGACGAGATATTACTTCAGCAAAAGAAAAAGAGGAAGAAAAGCGAAAGACAGCTTTTGGTGAGAAATCGAAAGGAGAACTAGGTTATTTGACTCAGGATATTACAAAAGCACAAATAAGTCTTGCCGATATTAATGCCTTCGAGGTGATAAAAAGACAACCCGGTATTGAAGAATATCAGGGGGCGTTGTACTTCACCAAAAACATAAGTATCAATCGAACGCCTATTCTGGTTTATATGGATGACATTGCCGTAGACTCGAATATTCTCAAATCGTTGGATGCGAGACTGATCGAGAATATTACCCAGTTAAAGTCTTTGGCCAGCACCGTACGCTTTGGATCTCTTGGAGTTGGGGGCGTACTTTTAATTGAAACGAGTACTGATAAAGAAGCCGACGTCGTCACCATAGAGGATAGAGCCCTGGTCAAAGGAAACGAGTACACCGAGACGGTTCCTACTTTGGAATGGGTGAGTGCGGCGATTCCAAAGTTAAACTATGTAAAGGCCCTGGAAAAAAGCAGTTCATTTGAAGAAGCGAAAGCGCTGTATTACAAGCAACTGAAATTCGAAAAAAATAATATTGACTACTACCTTAACGCTGCTTCTTATTTTGAACGTTGGAACCCTGTCTTTGCGAACACGGTGCTATCGAGCATTGCGGCAATTGCCCCTCGAAATGCCAAAGCTTTAAAGATATTGGCCTATACCTATGAGGAAAAAGGCGAATTGGAAAAAGCGCGATATGTCTACGAACAACTTGTGAATCTAAGGCCTCAGGATGTGCAGTCGTATCGCGATTTGGCGCTGATTTACGCCCAGACCAAGGAATATGAACTTGCCGCGACTTTATACCGGCAAATGGTCTACAATACCATTCCCAACGTGGATTTTGCGCCCATTCAGGACATCGTATTCAACGAATTTCGACATTTGATCAAAAACCACAAATCGCAGATAAACTATAAAGGATTGCCCAATGAACTGTTGTCGTTAGAGTTCAAACTGGACCTGCGCATCGTACTGGAATGGAATCATCCCGCTACCGAGTTTGACGTTCAAATTGTAAGTCCGGATGAGAAGTTCTTCAGCTACTCCCATACAGCATTCAATAACAAAGAGTTGTTACAAAGTGAGATTGATGCAGGTTTCTTTTTGAAGGAATTTGTCATCGATGATGGAGAAAAAGGATCGTGGCTTCTTAATATCAGGTACAGTGGTCAGAACAACGACAACATCCCACTTGTGTTGAAATATACCCAATATAAAAATTATGGAAAACCCAACGAAACTAAGGTCGTTAAGGTGGTTCAACTTGATAAGTTTGAGAAGAAGGTGACGCTGGATTCTTTTATCAACTAAGGATCGCTTCTTTATTCTGAAATATTTAACGTTTTTTATGCCCTAATAAACCCCAGAGGTTTTAAAATGAGAAGTTTTATGCCTATTTTTAGAAGTGCTAAAAAACTGCTTATGAAACGTTTACAACATTTTTTACTACCGATCCTCGTTTTCACCATTTGTCCCTTTATGGCGCTTTCACAAGCTCCCGAATCCATACTTTTTACTACAGTTACAGGAGTGGTACTTGATCAGGACGACAATCCGGTTGCCAACGCCTCCATTTACAAACTGAACAGTTTCAAGGAAACCGAATCCAATGACGACGGTACGTTTACCATTGAGGCGCGCCCCGGAGATATATTGAGGTGTTCGGCCCTATTTAAAAAACCCCTTGATTTCACCGTGGGTGGTGATCCCCGGTTAACGATCGTTATGAACACAGACGTCGATCTTCTGGATGAAGTGGTGCTTATGAGGGAAAAAGAAAAAAAGCTAAAAAACACCGCTTTTGGTAAAAAATCCCGAAAAAGCCTGGGTTATGAGGCAAGATCGGCGGAACGATTTATTTCTGGTGCCGACATAGACCTCACCACGGTCATACAGAAAATACCGGAAATAGCTGCAGTTGGTAGCGGAGTTAACTTTTCCTTTGGGTTGCGCAAAAATCAGAGTATCAATTCGGCACCCATACTGGTCGTTTTGGATGGTGTTCCCGTTACACAGAGCATCCTGAATGTTATCAATCCTACGGATGTCGCGAGTATTACCGTCTTGAAATCGCTTGCTGCCACGGTAAGATATGGATCTCTCGGTGCAGGAGGAGTTATTCTCATTGAGACTAAAATGGCGGCGAGTTTATATGAGGACGAAATAGTCGAAGAAGAAAAACTACAGGAGCAGGAACGAAATTATACGGATACACCCAGACTGGCTCAAACCTACTTTTCGGAAACAACACCGGATTATCTGAGAGCATTGAATCTGGCCACTAACTTCGAAGAGGCCAAACAAATTTACTCCTTGCTTTATAAGGAATCCAGAAACAATACCCTATATTTTTTAATGGATTGCTCCGAGTACTTTCAAAAGTGGGATGCACTTTTTTCCTATAAAATTTTATCTGAAGTATTCTCACGGGGGGATGATAATGCCAAGGTTTTGAAGTCTTTAGCGTATCAGTTGGAGCAGAATAAGTTGCCAAAGCACGCCAAATACGTTTACGAAAAACTAATAGAACTGCAGCCCGATCACGCACAGTCCTATCGCGACCTTGCATTGATCTATGCCCAAACGGGAGAGTATCAACTGGCCAAATCGCTATATATCCAAATGATCAACAATAGCATCCCCAATGTCGATTTTACCGAATTAAAGCGCAGCATCGTAACCGAATTCAAACATTTTCTTATTCAAAAGAAACGTAAGATCAGTGTAAAGGATATTCCCAACGATTTCCTGGTAGCCAATACGATTCCAAAGACTCGACTTATATTGGAATGGACCGATCCTCTGAGTGAGTTTGAGGTGCAATTTGTAGGCCCTGAGAAGAACTATTTTGCCTGGAACCATACTGTTTTCAGTAGCAGCGAGTTTATTGAAAATGAAATTGAAGACGGCTTTGGAATGCGCGAGTTTGAAATTGACACCGCTCCCAATGGTGAATGGCTGGTCAATATTAAAAATATCAAAACCGAAAATTCTGCCGGGCGTACGTATGTTCGCTACACTTTCTATAAAGATTACGGTTTTCCTTCAGAAGAAAAGAAAAGTGTACTCATTCCTCTAGATAAGATCAATGAGAAGATTATTTTAGACAGTTTTATGAACTAAGTCAACCCAGTTGATTCCCAAACAGGAAGAAAAAATTTCCTTTTATTTATGAATAAAGGTGTCTACTTAGCACCTGTTGTGCTGTAATTATTATATATTTAAAGTATAGTGTCTCTCCAATACTAGTATTTCATCTTTAAACTATTTTGGTATGCGAAGCACTATATTTTTTCTTCTCCTGTTTATTGCGTCCGCTGTTAGCGCCCAGGAACAACAGGTAATCGCCGCAAAAATCGTCGACAATCAAACTAAGGAACCCTTAGAATTTGTGAATATTCGATTTCAAGGCAAAGACATTGGAACGACTACCACAAAATCGGGTCATTTTATACTATCGTATCAAAGGAGCGAAATAAATGAAGGAGATGTTTTGCAAATTTCCTTTTTGGGATATGAGACCAGAAACTTGACCACAACTCGTTTAAAAAGGCTATCGGCTACACCCATCACCATAGCACTTGCTCCATCTCCGTATAGTCTAAGCGAAGTACTTCTGAAAAGCACTCCAAGAGAAAAAAAGATAATTGGCCACACGGCCTTTACCGCTGCCAGCATGGGGTATTGGGAGGGGCCGGACGCCGTGGGAGGAGAAATTGCTTCGGTGATTCCAATTCGAAAAAGAAATACCAGGCTATTAAATCTTGCTTTCAATGTACTTCAGAATCGATCCGACAGTTTGCTCATTCGCGTACATATCTATGAATACGACGGGGGAGAGCCGGAGCGAAGTTTGGTTTCAGAAGAAATACTTCATACCATATCAAGGAAAAAAGGACTGGAAACCATCCCTTTGGAAAAATACAATATCCGTGCAGACGATGACATTTTGATAAGTATCGAACTTGTTGAGGCTTTTGGCCCCTCCATCTACTTTTCACTTTCGGCAAGCGCGTATGGAGGGATGTCGTTTATTCGTGAAAGAAACAGACCCTATTGGATGCCACAAAAAAAGGTATGTGTTGGGTTTCGAATTGGCAGCTCAGTTCCCGTCAACCAGGAGGAGTTGGATGTAACCGCCATAGAATGACCGCAAAGCCCCGGAAGTATTCATTGAACCGGAACAATATCGGCTTTGATCGTTGCTTCGACCCGGGTTATAAGTTCTTCGGAAGGATACGCTGAAACCTTTACGGCCGGATGCACCAGAAATTTGAGCCTCACAAACATAGGAATGGGAAACATTCCAAAACGTTGTAATTTCCAGGAATTATTAACACTCACCGGAAGCACCCATGCCTCGGGCGCATGTTCAAATAAAGTGAGCAGCCCTTTGCGATAAAATTTCTTAGGTTCCCCCGATCTGCTGCGTGTGCCTTCGGGAAAGATGACCACACTTCGATTGGTTTCTGAAATATAACGCGCCACTTTGGCGATCTCGGCCGTTGCCTGGACCGGATCTTTACGGTCGATGAGCACCGATCCTCCGTATTTCAAATTGTATGAGATCGTGGGAATGCCTTTGCCCAACTCCTTCTTGGAGATAAATTTAGGGTGAATGCGCCGAAGAAACCAAATTAGCGGCGGGATATCCCATAAACTCTGGTGGTTGGAAGCAATAATAATGGGAACATTCCTTGGAATTTTACCCTTTATTTTAAATTGAACCGTTGTCCCCAGAATGTGGTGACAAAGAACCAATAACCCATTAAACAAACCAACGCTCAATTTATGGGCCTGATATCCAAAAATGCGCAAACAGATGCGTTGAATAGGATCAAATAACAACATAATGAGCCCAAACAGCAGGTAAAAAACCACCGAAAAAGGATAGCTTAAAAGATGCAGCAACTGCTTCACAATTCAAAAGTAAAAAACCGCTCTCTATTTAAGTAAAGAACGGCTACTATTTTATTTCAAAACACCCTTTAGCGGTGGTATTACCTAACAGAACTCGTCGTAGGCACCTTTTAAGTTCTCCGCGATCATATTGGCGGCACGGCCTTCAATATGATGGCGCTCCAACATATGTACCAATTCTCCATTTTTGAACAAAGCCATGGAGGGTGAGCTTGGGGGAAACGGCACCATTTGCGCACGCGCGGCATCTACTGCTTCCCGATCAACACCGGCAAAAACAGTGACCAGGTGATCCGGAGTTTTGGAGTTTTGCAACGACATTCGTGCTCCCGGACGGGCGTTGGCCGCGGCACATCCGCAAACCGAATTCACTACCACTAAGGTAGTTCCTTCTTTGGCAAGTGCTTCAGTGACATCTTGTGCTGTATATAATTCGCCAAAACCAATTTTGGTAAGGTCTTCGCGCATAGGTTTTACTAATTCTGCTGGGTACATAATGCTCTTCTTTTAAGTGTGTAACAATTTGACTGTAAAGATAACTAATTAAATTGGTAGTCATTATATGATAAAAGTTAGGAATATGTGAAAATGACTGCGAGATTACAGATTATCTAAAAGGGATTATCTGCTACCGAAAAAACTTATCTTTGCAACACCTTAAAAATTACACAAATTCAAATTTATGATTCGATGGTTAGCTGCGGTGGTAGGATATTGGTTTTTTAGAATTCCGGGAGCCATCATTGGTTTTATTTTAGGGAGCATTTTTGACAATATGAGGTCGGGAAAGACCAAATCCGGACGTCGGTCAATCTTTCAACAACCCCGGGACAGCGTAACTCCAGCCGATTTTGAACTAAACCTCCTTTCCCTGGCTTCCCTGGTGATCAAGTCCGATGGCAAGGTGACCCAGATTGAATTGGATTTCGTCCGCCAGTATTTTGTTCAATCCTACGGAAAAGAACGTGCCAACGCCACGTTTCGGGTGTTTAATGAAGTGATCAAAAACCGGGAGATCTCAGCACAGAAGATTGGAACCATGTTGCGTCAAAGAATGCGATATGAATCGCGTTTACAAGTAATTCATTTTTTATTCAGCATAGCGAATGCAGACGGGCATGTGTCCACTCAGGAAGTTCAGGAGATCCAAAGAATTGCTTCCTTTTTGGGCATCCAATCCAGGGATCTCGAAAGTATCAAGGCTATGTTCTTTAAAAATCCCGATAGTGCTTATAAAATATTGGAAATAGAGCGTACCGCAACGATTCCGGAAATCAAAAAAGCGTATCGAGAAATGGCCAAAAAATACCACCCGGACAAGTTACAGCACATGGATAAAGTCTATCAAAAGGGGGCTGAAGAAAAGTTCCAAATGGTACAACAGGCCTATGAGCAACTTCAGAAGGAAAAGGGGTTTTGACATGAATGACCCACCAATCGAACCATGTAAGGAAACCAAAGCACCAACAACTAATTACACTATGAAATACACAAGCATGTTATTGTTCTTCTTTCTGATGGCTGGCTATTCGATACTTGCACAGGACCACGTCAATCTAAAAAATGGATATGGCGCCCAGGGATACGATTTGGTTTCCTATTTTCAGAATAGAGCCGAAAAAGGCGACAAGCAGTTTACGGTCACTCATGAGGGAGTTCTCTATAAATTCCACAGTACCGAAAACGCGCAAACCTTTCAGCAAAACCCGGAAGCTTACCTCCCCCAATACGGCGGATTTTGTGCGTATGCTATAGCGACCAGCGGCAAAAAAGTAGGAGTCAACCCCAAAACTTTTACCATCACCAATGGGAAACTGTACCTCTTTTACAATAGCTGGGGCGTCAACACCCTGGAGAAATGGAATGAAGCGGGTGCGGAAACTTTACAAATTAAAGCAGATTCCCGGTGGAAGACGCTTCTCGATTCACAGTAGTTTTTCTTTCTTCTGAAAAAATCCCGCAAGGCTAAAACCGTTTCGGAACTAATCCTGTATTCATGAATAGAGGGTTCAAAATATGTATAGGAAATTTATATTTTAGTCTACTCTAAAAATAAATAATACCTAAATCAAAATATATCTTTACCTTTGCCACATGTTTTCATTAGCTGAAGAGAATTATTTAAAGAACATTTACCATTTGGAGCAGGAATCCAAGGGGGGAGTGAGCACTAACGCCATTGCCGAACGAATGGAGACCAAACCGTCTTCCGTGACCGATATGGTGCAGAAGCTGGCCGAAAAGAAAATGCTTTCGTACAAAAAATACAAGGGCACCAGCCTTACCACTCCCGGCAAGAAAATCGCCGCGAACGTGATTCGAAAGCACCGCCTTTGGGAAGTCTTTTTGGTTGACAAGCTAAAATTTCACTGGGACGAAGTACACGAAATTGCTGAACAATTGGAGCATATTCATTCGGAAGAGCTCATTCTGCGCCTCGATAAATTTTTGGGCCATCCCGATTTCGACCCCCACGGCGATCCTATTCCTGATAAAGACGGTAACGTAAAATCCACCGAGAAAAAACTCTTGTCCGAATTGGAAAAAAAACAACGCGGAGTTTGTGTGGGCGTAAAAGAAACCGGAAGCGAGTTCTTACAATATTTGGACAAACGCAATATCACGATCGGCACTAAAATAAATGTATTGGGCAAAGAATTCTTTGACGGTTCCATGATCATTCAGGTGGGGCGGGATCAATTTTTTATCTCCCGGAAAACGGCAGAAAACCTATATGTACAAACCAATTAGTATGAACTATTTAAAAAGGTGCTCTATTTGTATCTGCTTCGGAATTTCTTTTGGAATTCATGCCCAGGAACTCAAAAACGACTCCACGGCGTCACCCGACGGCATTATTACTGATCGCCCAGACGCTACCGAATCTCCGTTTACAGTTCCACAGGGATTCCTTCAAATTGAAACCGGTGCATTTTACACCTCGTTTGAAGCCAATAATGTCAAAGAAGTAGTGTTGGGATATAATACCACGCTGCTTCGACATGGAATTCTGGACAATCTCGAGTTAAGGCTTGGTTGGAATTTTGAAGAGGGGCAAACCACGGTGAATGGAGTGAAGATGATGAACGTTCAATCCGGTTTTTCGCCCTTACTTGCAGGTATGAAAGTGAATATCGCTAAGGAAAATGGTTGGATCCCAACCATTGGGTTTCTGGCCCATCTTATGTTGCCCTTTACGGCCGGGGATGATTATCGGCCAGAGACCACCGGAGCCGATTTTCGATTTTCCTTTGCTCATACCTTATCGGAAAAATCGAGCCTTGGATACAATTTTGGCGCACAGTGGGGGGATGACTCCTCCGAGCTTGCCTACATCTATACATTTTCCTATGGGTATAGCATTCTGGACTATCTGGGAGTCTACACCGAATTGTACGGCGACCTGCCCGAAGACAGTTCTTCCAATCACTATTGGGATGCCGGGATTACCTACCTCGTCCTCCATAACTTACAATTGGACGCCACCGTCGGCAGCAGTATTAGTAAAGGGCAGGACCTTTTGTTGAGTGTGGGAGCCAGTTATAGAATTCCGAAGTAAAACCTATGAAAAAACTCATTTTTACCCTAGCAATAATTACCGTTTTTAGCTGTAAGGAAACTTCAGAAAAATCGGGCAAATTAAATATTGTCACCACCACTTCCATGATCACCGATCTGGTGCATAACATTGGCGGTGAACTTGTGGAAGTAAACGGCCTTATGGGTGCCGGAGTGGATCCGCATTTGTACAAAGCCAGTGAAGGCGATGTTTCCAAATTGTACAACGCAGACATTATCTTTTACAATGGATTGCATCTGGAAGGTAAATTGGTGGAAGTATTCGAAAAGATGGAAAACACCAATAAAGTTCAGGTCCCTCTGGCCGAAGCATTGGACAAAGCTACTCTTATTGGCTCCGATTATTTTGCCTCCAATTACGATCCTCATGTTTGGTTTGATATTGCATATTTCATGCAATTTGCCAGGCGTGTGTCTGAAGTTTTATCTGAAAATGACCCTCCGAATGCTGCCAGCTACGCGAAGAATCTTGATGTCTACCTTGAAAAACTTGACAATTTACAAGAAGAGATCGTGGCAAAGATCGCCACCCTGCCCCGAGAGAAGCGCATCCTCGTAACGGCGCATGACGCTTTCAATTACTTCGGAAAAGCGTACGATTTCCAGGTGGTGGGCCTGCAGGGGCTTTCAACTGCCACCGAGGCAGGGGTTCAGGACGTACAACGCCTTTCAGAATTTATAATAGAAAATAATGTGAAGGCCATCTTTGTGGAGAGTTCAGTTCCCCGAAGAACCATTGAAGCCTTGGAACAAGCGGTAAAATCGAAGGGACATGAGGTAAAAATTGGAGGATCTCTTTACAGCGATGCGCTGGGAAATTCCGGTAGTGTTGAAGGGACGTATCTGGGTATGTTTCGATACAATGTAAATACCATCGTAAACGAATTAAAATAGAAGTATCTCACATGGATCCATTGAACGATAAGATAGCCATACAAGTAGATGACCTTACGGTAGCTTACAACTACAAGCCCGTGTTATGGGACATTGACCTGGTCATTCCCGAAGGGGTGTTAATGGCCATCGTAGGGCCCAATGGCGCCGGAAAATCCACTCTTATAAAAGCCATTTTAGGTATTATAAAACCCATAGCGGGAAGCGTGGCTATCTATGGAAAACCCTATGAAAAACAGCGAAAATTGGTAGCCTATGTCCCACAAAAAGGAAGTGTCGATTGGGATTTCCCAACTACAGCACTAGACGTGGTTATGATGGGGACCTACGGCAGTCTTGGCTGGATCAAACGCCCTGGGAAAAAGGAAAAGAAAGCGGCTTTGGAAGCTTTGGAAAAGGTAGGCATGCTGGCGTTTAAAGGCCGGCAAATAAGTCAGTTGAGCGGTGGGCAACAGCAACGTGTTTTCTTGGCGCGTGCCTTGGTTCAAAATGCATCCATCTATTTCATGGACGAGCCATTTCAGGGAGTCGATGCCTCTACCGAAATCGCTATCATCAATATTTTAAAAGAACTTCGGAAAGCCGGCAAAACGCTAATTGTAGTGCACCATGACCTTCAAACCGTGCCGGAGTATTTTGACTGGGTTACCTTTTTGAACGTAAAAAAGATCGCTACCGGCCCGGTGAAAGAAATTTTTAACGACGATAATTTGACAAAAACCTACGGAATTAATTATAAAGTAGCCATTAATAAATAATGAACCTCAGCGAATATTTCGAACTTCTGTTCACAGATTACACCCTGCGTACCATCACCTTGGGCACCGCGGTTTTGGGCGCTATCTGCGGAATGCTGGGCAGTTTTGCAGTACTTCGGAAACAAAGTTTACTTGGAGATGCGATCTCACACGCAGCTTTACCCGGAATAGCCCTGGCATTTCTCATTACCGGGGCCAAGGATTCGAATATATTGCTTATAGGGGCGCTGGTGAGTGGGCTCATTGGCACTTTTTGGATACGTGGCATGATCACCAAAACCCATTTAAAGACAGACACGGCTTTGGGATTGATCCTTTCGTTATTCTTTGGTTTCGGGATGCTGTTGCTTACGTTTATCCAAAAACAACCCAATGCCAATCAGGCGGGATTAGACAAATATTTATTCGGTCAGGCGGCAACTTTGATGGAAAAAGATGTATTCCTTATGGTGATAGTCACAGGTATCTGCCTGGTGATACTCCTGCTTTTTTGGAAGGAATTCAAGCTATTGCTCTTCGATGCAGACTATACCAAGACCTTAGGCTTTAACACACGTTTTATTGATATAATCATCACTTTCTTCATTGTTCTGGCTATTGTATTGGGTTTGCAGACAGTGGGGGTGATCCTAATGAGTGCCATGCTTCTGGCTCCGGCGGCAGCGGCGAGGCAGTGGACCAACAAACTGGGGGTTATGGTGTTCCTTGCGGCCCTATTCGGGGCA
Source organism: uncultured Flavobacteriaceae bacterium (assembly GCA_963807685.1). Lineage (GTDB taxonomy): Bacteria > Bacteroidota > Bacteroidia > Flavobacteriales > Flavobacteriaceae > Aureisphaera. The sequence continues at coordinate 289,319 of CAWECU010000017.1, forward strand.
TTTTCGGGGGTTTTTGGAACGGCGATCAGTGCCAGCCAGAACAATCTTTCGACCGGGCCAGTGATTGTTTTGGTTGCATCTGTATTTGTAATTTTTTCATTTGTGTTCTCTCCGGGACGGGGTTTACTTTTCCGTGAGATCAGGTTCCGAAAGAATCGCAGGGACCTCGAATTGCAGAAAACGCTTCAGTTCATGTATGGAATTGCACAAACTCACGAAAATATTTCCCACCCTCATGCCATTAAAATTCTGAATAACTTTCAGGGATTTACACGAAAAACCCTTCAGAATTTGGAAGAAAAAGACTGGATTACCCTGAGCGGACCCGAATGGGCTCTGACTCCCGAAGGGTTTAAAAAGGCTAAGAACTTATACAACCAACTCGAGAAAAATGAATAGTCCGCAACTGGAAATACAGCTTATTGCCATTGTGGTCGCTGTTGCCTGTGCCATACCGGGGGTCTTTTTGGTACTTCGGAAAATGGCGTTGATAAGTGATGCCATAAGTCATTCCATCCTTCCCGGGATCGTGATCGGTTTTTTTATAACCCAGGATCTTAACTCACCACTGTTAATCCTTTTGGCCGCGATCACCGGTGTGATCACCGTTATCCTTGTAGAGGCCATCCAAAAAACTGGCCTGGTCAAAGAAGATACCGCGATTGGGCTTGTTTTTCCGGCACTTTTCAGCATAGGGGTAATTATGATCGCGAAAAATGCCAACGATATTCACTTGGATGTAGATGCGGTTCTTTTAGGTGAATTGGCGTTCGCCCCATTCGATCGACTTCTTTCGTCCGGAGTGGATCTTGGTCCGAAATCTCTTTGGATCATGGGAAGTATCCTTTTGGTCACCCTGCTCTTACTCTTCCTGTTTTTCAAAGAGCTGAAAGTGAGCACCTTCGATGCCGGCTTATCCTCGGCTTTGGGTATTTCTCCGCTGGTGATGCATTACGGCTTAATGTCTGTTTCCTCGGTCACTGTGGTAGGCGCTTTCGATGCTGTGGGTGCAATTCTGGTGGTGGCTCTCATGATAGCTCCGGCTGCCATTTCCTATTTGCTCACCTCCGATCTTATGAAAATGATGTGGCTTTCCATTGGCTTTGGCGTATTTTCGGCTGTTGCCGGATATTGGCTGGCGCATTTACTGGACGCCTCTATTTCCGGCTCCATTACCACGGTTTTGGGAATTATCTTTTTGATGGTGTATTTATTTGCGCCCAACAAAGGACTGATTTCGGTCTTATACCGCCAGCGACAACAGCGCACTGAAGTTTCCCTGCTTACATTTTTACTTCATTTGAACAATCATTCTGAAAAAAGGGAACGTCATATCAATCACTTGAATGAGCATATCAATTGGCAAAAAGTACGTTCTCAAACCGTGCTGGACCTGGCGGTAAAAAACAATATGGTTTCCATTGAGAACCGTATCGTCTCGCTCACCGATAAAGGCAAGGAATTTACCGATCTCGCCCTGGAATATATTATGACCAATAAGGATGAAAAGATCGAGCATATGAAAGACGATTTCTTTCTATTCCGCGGGTAACTTTTTTTGGCACGTTTTTTCCAGTATCTTTAAAACACAAACATTTCAGTATGAAAAAGTTACTATGCCATTTATTATTTTTTACTGTGGCAATTGGGTTTTCACAGGAAGAAACCATTACTACTCCTCAGATTGCCGTTAAAATTGCGTTGGGTGAAACGGTTGTCGTTGAAGGAATTAGCATTGAATTTATAGAAGTTCTGGAAGATTCTCGTTGTCCAACAGACGTGGTTTGCGTTTGGGCGGGTCGGGCACGAGTGAAGTTAAGTGTCACCGGAACCCCTACGCTCAATAATGTATTTGAAGTGACCGTTGGAGAGAAAGACAAGAATTCAATTAGTTCCTACAAGGGATATCAAATAAAAGCCATTGCACTCGCGCCATCGCCTACTACTAAAAATATGGGAGAACGAGATTATACTCTTTTTGTGGTTCGGGAAAAGAGTGATTAATGACAGGCACAATCCTTATCACCGCATTTGGTTTTATGTCCATCTAAAGTTCCCGATAGATCGTCGCCGAGTTTCAAAAATAGGATTCCACACAAACTTTTTAAGTAGGAAACCTGCAGCAAGGCAAAAGGTGAGTATTACAAGTACTGTTTGCATGATACAAAGATACTTATTTTAAAATTTGATAGGCCCCTAAGGCGACAACATAGGCAATTACAGTCATAACTCCCAGTTGCCACATGGGCCATTTCCAACTATTGGTTTCTCTTTTAACAACGGCTAGGGTACTCATACATTGCATAGCAAAAGCATAAAACAACAGGAGTGAGATACCACTCGCAAAATTAAACAGTGGCAAGCCTAAAACGGGATTTATCTCCGCGGCCATTCTATTTTTAATGGTTTCTTCTTCTTCGCGAGCCTACACTGTAAATGGTTGCTAGTGTACCCACAAATACCTCTCTGCGCCGCAAAAGAACTTACAATAGCAATCCCAATTTTCCAGTCATAACCCAGGGGCTCAACGGCAGGTTCTATTCCTTTTCCAAGAATTCCAATATAGGATTTTTCTAGTTTATAGGCGGCTATTTGAGTTTCTATTTCAGCTTCGGAAAGATTTTCGTTGCCCTGTTTTCCTTCCGAACCGTCTCTTCGGCATTCTTAAAGTCGCCGGGGCCGTAAGAAGCCAATACCCAAAGAATGATCGAAATTGCCAAAATTATCTTCCCGGCACCAAACACGAAGGATTTCGTCTTTTCCATTACCGTGATAAATACGTTTTTTGGCATGGGAAATTTGTAATTGGGCATTTCGATCACGAAAAAAGTCTTACTTCTATTTTTAGAACACTTTGTCCAGCAAATATGCTGAAAATATGGCGGCTCCAAAACCCAGTAAGTACAGGAACATGAGGGTTAAGCCCTGCATAGGTAAATATTCCAAAAACACGCTTTTCGGGGATTACGAAGGCAATAATAATAAGATATACCGGCAATCGTGCCGAACAGGTAGTAAATGGAGTAACCAGAATGGTGATAAGTCGTTCTTTCCAATTTTCAATATTTCGGGTCGCCATAATGGCCGGAATGGCGCAGGCAGTTCCCGATACTAGGGGAACGACACTCTTCCCACTTAAACCAAAGCGACGCATGATGCGGTCCATTAAGAAATACCACCCTGCTCATATAGCCACTTTCCTCCAGAATGGAGATAAAGAGAAATAAAAAGGCAATTTGCGGAATAAAAATAACGATTCCACCCAGGCCGGGAATAATTCCTTCAGCAATTAAATTGGTAAAATCACCCGCAGGCATGCTGCTTTTTCGTCCATTCACTTAAAGACGCAAAGGAGGTATCGATAAAATCCATTGGATACTACTCCAGTCGAAGATTGCCTGAAACATCAACAGTAAAATTCCGAAGAAAATCACATAGCCCCAAACCTTATGGTTAAAATACGATCTAAGACGCTTCTGAAATCTTTTGCATTCGCGGTATCTATCGTGAGAGTTTCCTTCAGGCTTATTTATAAATTGATATCGTGTTATGGTTTCCTTTTGCTGCAATCGTTTCAGATTGCCTTTTGATTCGGTTTTAAAGGAGGCGTATTCCCTTCAGATCCTTTCGCTCCAAGTTTTCCGAAGTTAACATCCTGAGTAATTACCAGCCAAAGTTTGTAGAGATCCTGATTGGGAAAGATTTTCTTCGAAGCCTATCAAAATATTCGGGGGCAATAACCGAAGCATTGACACAGGGTTTGGTGGAAAGGTAGCTTGTAATTGGAAATGAGTTCCTTTAGCTCGTCAAAGCCAGTATTTTTTCGGGAACTAATTAAGTGCAATCTTGGTTTCCAGTTTTTCTTCCAATTCGGCAATATCCAGAGAAATTGCCTTTCGTTTCATTCTATCCGACATATTGATGGCTAAAATGGTGGGAATTCCCAAGATCTTTAATTTGGGTAAAAAGCAATAGGTTCCGTTTAAGGTTTTCAATTTCAGCCACAACCATGGCGACATCGGGAAAATCTTTGTCGTTTTTGTTCAGTAAAAGCTCGATGACCACATTTTCATCAAAGGAAGAAGCATTTAGACTGTACGTACCCGGAAGATCGAGAATATGGGCTTTTACACCTCTGGGCAGCTTGCAGATCCCCTCTTTTTTTTCAACGGTAATTCCCGGATAATTACCCACTTTTTGATTTAAGCCCGGTCAAGCGTGTTAAAAACGGATGTTTTACCGGTATTTGGATTTCCAATAAGTGATACGTTGATCTGCTTTGCCATATTAGGGTATCAATTCTATTTCAATTTGTGCAGCGGTTTCTTTTCGAATGGCCAAATGACTATCCGTTGATGTTCAAGATAGAGAGGGTCATGGAAGGGAGCGGTTTGTACCAAGGATACTTCATTTCCGGGAAGACAGCCCATTTCCAGTAAGTTTAAACGGGACAAGATCGATCGAAAATTCCTTGATAATTGCTCGTTGCTCCTTTCTTTAAAGAGGCAATTGTAAGCATTATCCTTATTTAGATTGATTTTAAACAAGACAAAAGTAAGTGAAAATGTAGAGGTGAAAAAAGGATTTACTTTAAAAAACAGTAGATCTTCCTGTTTTAGAATTTCAATGTCTTTGAGTAGCTTTTCAATTTCTTCGGAATTGGTGCCGTCATAGAATGCCTCGAATGCGCTTTTTTGGTATCGACCAAAATAAAATTTTCGGTATGGATAAGATCGAAGTGGTTGAGACTCGGGATAGTCTTTAACGGCCAGATACGATTTACGGGCAAGGGTATAGATTTGTTCTTCGATCACCGGTTACAAGATTCCATTTCGCGTCATTTACCCCTTTTTCCAGCGCATATTTTTTTAGCTGTGGCTACCGAATCAATTTCGGGGGTGACCGAATGCGAAAGTAGCTTGACCGTGGTATCATTTTTTAGCTCTTCCTGAATTTCCTTCATATGATCGGTCATGATAGGGCAAATGGTCTGACAGGTGGTAAAAAAGAAATCGGCTACATAGATCTTGTCCTTTGTAATCTTGCTTGTGTAACTAGTTTTTCCGTTTTGATTGGTGAGGCTAAAATCGGCAATGGTGTGGTATTTTTTTACATGCTGAAGGGTGGTATCGACCACTTCCGAATTAAAATCGGCAGGTTGGAATACCTGAAGTCTCGGGATAGGTTTCAACACCGAATAGATACTGAAAATGATGATAACGGAAAGAACGGCGAGGACAATTCCGAAGAATTTATACTTGGCAAAAAACTGAAGCATAGGTGAAGACTAATTTCAGCAAAATTAATACCTTAAAAAACAATGTCCTGCTTGTAACAGTTAAAAGTTTTGTAATACTAACGCCTAGCCTCCTATTAATTTTTTTAACAACACTGAAACAACTACTTTTGTGCGATCCAAAAATGGAGATTAGAGATTATGACAGCATCTGAAATAGCAATAATAACGGTTCAATTTTTATTGAGCCTTTCGCTCTTGATCGTACTTCATGAAGCGGGGCATTTTCTTCCGGCGCGCTTGTTTAAAATGCGGGTGGAGAAATTTTACCTGTTTTTTGACGTCAAGTTCGCGCTACTGAAAAAGAAAATTGGTGAAACCGAATATGGAATTGGCTGGCTTCCGCTTGGAGGATATGTGAAGATTTCTGGAATGATCGATGAGAGTATGGATAAGGAGCAAATGGCTCTGCCACCAAAACCCTGGGAGTTCCGCAGCAAACCCGCCTGGCAGCGATTGATCGTGATGCTGGGAGGCGTGATCGTTAATTTTGCTCTCGCATGGCTTATCTATGTGGGAATGATGTACACCTGGGGGGAAAAAATACTAGCCACCCCGGACATTGGGAATGCACTAGCCGTTTCGGAATTTATGACTGAAAAAACCGGGCTTCAAACCGGAGACGAGGTGTTGACGGTAGATGGGGAGACCTCGGAACACTTTTTGGAATTGGCTCAGAATATCATTTTTGCCAAGAAAATCAAAGTTTTACGAGACGGACAAGAGGTAAACCTGGAGGTTCCGGAAGACTTTATAGGTCAATTGGTAGACGCCAACACCAAATCATCTCAATTATTCTATCGTATCCCACTGATCATTGGGAAAGTCCCGGATACTTCCTTGAACAAAAATGCCGGGTTAAAAAAGCGAGATCTCGTATTGGATGTAGACAATAAGGGCCTTCGTTATTTCGACCAGATCGCCGATTATTTAGCAACTCAGAGGAGTAAGACGGTGGTTGCCAAGGTGCAAAGAGACGGGGAAATACTCGATATCCCTTTGCAAGTAAGTGAAGACGGCTTTTTGCAAATTGTTCCCGCCAATATGAAACTTACCGAATTAGGAGAGCTTGGGTTTTACAATTTATCGGTCAAGGAATACAGTTTTGGGCAATCGTTTGGCGCGGGTTCCCGTAAGTTTGTGGAACAATTCAAGTCGTTTGGAAAGCAGTTGAAGATCATTGCTACTCCAAGTACCGGAGCTTATAAAGGAGTGGGGAGTTTTATTTCGATCGCCAAAATATTCCCTACGACCTGGAATTGGGAAATTTTCTGGAAGATCACAGCCTTTTTATCGATCATGCTTGGGGTACTTAATTTACTGCCGATCCCAGCCTTGGACGGGGGTCACGCTATGTTTTTGATCTACGAACTTATCGCCGGTAAGAAGCCCGGAGATAAGTTTATGGAGTATGCGCAGATCGTTGGATTTATATTCCTTATTTCGCTCTTTGTTTTTGCATTTGGAAACGATATTTATCGCCATTTGATAAAGTAGCAAAAAAGTTAATAATTCTTTTTGCAGGAAATAAAAATAATTATATTTGCACCCTCCTTCGCACCACTGTGTAGTGCTTCGGAGGGCGCAGGACGCCTAAAATTCCTCTTTAGCTCAGTTGTTAGCCCATCTGACTGTTAATCAGAGTCCCGATAGCTATCGGGATTGGTTCGAGAGAGGAAGTAAAATATTGAATAGGAAGTAAAATTCCTCTTTAGCTCAGTTGTTAGCCCATCTGACTGTTAATCAGAGTCCCGATAGCTATCGGGATTGGTTCGAGAGAGGAAGTAAAATATTGAATAGGAAGTAAAATTCCTCTTTAGCTCAGTTGGTTAGAGCATCTGACTGTTAATCAGAGGGTCCTTGGTTCGAGTCCAAGAAGAGGAGCAGAAATCCCCAGTTAATCGCTGGGGATTTTTTTATGGCACATTTTGTTTACATACTTCATTCGAATAAACTCAATAGATTTTACATAGGTGAGACTTCTAACCTTGCTCGAAGGTTCGAATTTCATCAAAACTCATTACCTCATAAATTCACTGCTAAGGCCAAAGACTGGACTCTTTTCTTTAAAATTGAATGTCAGAACAAAACACAAGCCAAGGCAATCGAACTACATATCAAAAGAATGAAGAGTAAAACAAATATTGAAAATCTAAAATAATACCCCGAGATTTCACGAAATCTAAAAACACGAAATCATTAAGTCTTAATCAGAGCCCCGATAGCTATCCCCGATAGGAATCGGGGTTGGTTCGAGCTTGACTGCCGTCAGGCAGGTCCGAGCGCTGCGCTGAGCCTGTCGAAGTGAAGAGGAGCCATTTAAAAGCCGGTTTAACTTCGTAAATCGGCTTTTTGTTTTTTATGGTTAATATTCCCTCTTTTTCGGCCCGCAATTCATGAATTTTTTCCTGCGCCCTTCTCTTCATGTCAGTAAATGTAGAAGTATATACTAATACATCTAAGAATTTCTCTTCCATCGCCTTTTGGCCAGCAGATAACTTTTTCATACTTTTTTAAGCCAATTGGTATTAAAAAGCGTATTTCGTCGATGTTATTTGCATTTTATAGATAATAATTGTAGAATTGAACCACGAAGGCATATTGCCCCCCAACCAATAAATCTAGAAATCATGACTTTAAAATCTAAATATTGCCTACTTACTGTTGCCCTATTGCTATTTACAACCCTCTCTTTTGCTCAAAAAAAAAGAATCGAGCCATCAATTATTTCAGGAGATGTCGCAATTAATAAATATCATGATCGCGAAGAACTTAAAAAAATGCAAAAAGGTTCACTATTGCAACTGTACAATAAACGTATTGAAGTAATAATCAAGATTTTACCAAATATTGCATTCGCAACCAAACCGGGGGTTACCATGACTTCTTTAGGTATTCCTGATACCAAAGAAAATCGCGCTGCACTCAAAGATAACACCGAGGCCACCACCACATACTTTGAAAACACGGTACAGTTTCAAAAAATTGTACTCCCGTATTCAGACAAGAGTGACCTGATTTCTGCCATATTATTTTACGAAGAAACTTTGAAGGCATTGCACACCTACGAAGACTTTAATTAGTGGAGTGTGACCCGCATTTCTTAAAAATTTAACACTTTAGCGCCCAATTTCCTACATATTAACTCCGTTATGTTAAATTTAGTGCATTTCATCGTGTTTATTTGCATTACATAGATTATATTGTATATTTATGATATACTTTATGAAGTATTTAACATAATACTCTCTGTATGGATAAAAACTACTTTCTTGTTATTTTCTTGCTACTTTTCCCCTTTCTCTGTGTATTTTCTCAACAGGAAAAAGGAATATATGGTAACGAAAATTGGTTAAATATTTGGACTGAATTTAATTCGAGTACCAAACAGTATCCCGAACCGACACAAATTCTTTCCGGAACGATTACGAAGGACACTAAATTGTTCAAAAAAGAAACATATCTCTTGCTTGGGGATGTATTTGTTACTGATAGTACAACGCTCTCGATTGAAGCTGGCACTTTCATTCTTGGAGATTACAAGTCTAAAGCTTCACTGTTTATTAGCGATGGCTCAAAGATTATGGCAGAAGGCACCCAAACAGATCCTATTGTTTTCTCATCTAATAGAGATATTAAGAAAAAAGGAGATTGGGGTGGAATTTTTATTTTAGGTAGCGCGCCGGTTAATAAAATAGGTGAAAAATGGGAGTTGTTGGATTACGGCCATATGACATCGCCCTCGAAGATAATGAGTTACGGCGGAGACAACATAAAAAGTAATTCCGGAATTTTAAAATATGTTAGAATTGAATATGCGGGTAAAAGAATGAAGGATTTCGGGAATTTTAACGGCCTTACATTAGCTGCAGTTGGTGACGAAACAGTGATAGAAAATGTAATGGTGTCCTACTGTGAAGGGAGCTCTTTCTATGTTCTGGGAGGAAATACAATGCTATCGCAATTGGTTTCGTTTCGATCGAAAAGAAATGATTTTATATTCAACTATGGAGCACAATCTTTACTAACTAATTCATTAGTCGTTAAATCCCCATATCATACCGCTTCAGGAGGAGCAAGCAGCATTTATCTGGCATCCTACGACGAAAAAGAGGAAGTCGATTCAACTAAAAAAGGAACAAATCTTATCGCCGAGAATCTAACGCTCATTGTTTTGAGTAATAATTTAGAGGCAGACCGAAAGTTGGGCTTGTACATGAAGCGATGTATGTTAAAAAAGGAACGTCATTTTCAATAGAGAAAAGTATCTTTTCTGGCTATAATCCAGCGGTGAATTTAGATAAAAATATTTGGATAAATAATGAAAGTCTCAGCAAGATGCAATTCACTAATATGTATTTCAATAATTGTAACGGAAATATTTTTACTGAAAATATACCAAATAATGAAGATTTAGAGAATTGGTATGGCAATAGTGCCTTTGGCAATGTATACTCTCGAGGATCGGATTCTGAGACCTTTATTGACGTTAAAAATTTGGACAACCCGGATTTTAGATTACGAATCAATAGAATTATAGCTAATAGCGTTCCCGAGGAATAATAATAGTGCTAGACCAAAACATTTTTATCTTTTATCTGATGTTATATCCTGATCACTTCTGGATGCTAAGGGTTAACAAATAAACGAGTTAAACATTAAATACAATCTGGATGGCAAAAACTACTTTTCTAAAATCTTTATATTTCTTAGCTGCCTTTTTTCTGTGTCACACATTGGAAAAATAGAAGCTCAGATAGTTATAGGCACTCCAGATCTTCAGTTTACACAGGCGTGTGCAAATGAATACTTTAATATGTTTACGGTAAACTTTGTTTTTAATCCGGAGTCGGGTATAGATTCATCCAATCAATTTATTGTTGAAATGTCGGATTCTGATGGTGACTTTTCCGAGTCCAGAAATTGTATTTACCTCCAATCCCGGAGCAATAAGTACCTCTCCTGCTTCGGTCAACTTTTCCTTACCAATAACCACCGCAGGTGAAGGGTATAAAATTAGAATTAAAAGCACCCACCCAGCTGCTTCTAGTACCCCATCTGATAAGTTTTTCAGCCTATTACAAAATACAGGATAGTCCTTTTACCATTAATAATTTTATTGCAACGTCGCGAGTTTTTGCCCGGCGGAAGTTATCTTCTTAACAATTGACAATCCCGGTTCAGAAGGCAATGATTCACCATTAAAGTACCCATCCCTATCCTTTAACTGGTTTAAGGAAATTAATCCTACAACATCCGTTTTTGTGGCTCAAGGCCCTACGCTATCAGTAACCCAAGCGGGAGTGTATTTTGTAGAAACCAATTATGGCACCTGTACATCCGACTCTTTTTCGAACCGGGTGACGGTAATTAGAAGCCACCTTCGAAGATGACGTGACTGCAACCATAGCTTCCAGCTTAGGAAATCCATTTTGCGGAGCCGACGGGCCAACGACATTAAGCACCGTAGAAGGAAATAGTTACCAATGGTTTAAAGAGGCAACTCCTATATCTGGAGCAACGAACCAGACCTACGAGACGGCCGTCTCGGGCTCTTATTCGGTAGTAGTAAATTTTGGAAACTGTGAGGCCACAGGAAGTATTGAATTACAAACCGGCGATTTTACAAGTAGCATCGATGTTCCCAATGTCAATATGTTGGAAGCTGGAGATATGCTTAGTCGTATCGGTTACGACTGATGCGGTCAACCCCGAATTTCAATGGTTATTAAATGGTGAAGTAATTCCCAATGCAACGCAAAGCACATTTAATGTAACCGATTTTGGTATTTATACTGTATCTATAACACAAACCAATGGATTGCATTACTACAAATGAACATTGTCTTTCAGGTGGAAGAATTTATAAACCCTTTTCCAGAGGTTGAAAATATCCCAAATCTAATAAGTCCAAATGGCGACGGTATTAATGACACCTGGGTTATTCCAACAACTTATGTGAGTGGAAGCAATACCGAAGTTGTAATTTTTTCAAGTCAAGGAGAAATAGTATTGAGTACCAAAGATTATTTAAACAATTGGCCGGAAGATCAACTTAGGACAAGTAGTGTAAACCAAGTCTATTATTATATGATCATACCCCAAGACCAGCAACCTAAAAAAGGTTCCATAACTGTAGTTAAATAAATTGAAAGCAATAACCATCCATACCATCCTTGTTGTTCTGTTTCGTACAGGTGATAGGCTATTCTCAAGTCGAGGATGGTGTGGTTGCGCTTAATATTCCGGCTAGAAACTCATTAATGTTCAACAGATTTGTAGCGCAACCTACGTTTAGTTTCGTTAGGGAGCAAAACAAGTATATAACAATAACAAACAAAAGGGAACTGTTAGGAATCCAAGACGCCCCACACACCTATTTTTTTAATTATTCTGGGCGCATAAAGGAAAATATTGGAGCTGGTATTGGAGTATATCAACAAAATTATGGGGTACTCACCACCTTTGGAGGGATTGTAAACTTCGCATATAATATTCGAGCGCAAGAAGACAGTAATTTTACATTTGGCTTAAATATTGGGGCCTACAAAAGTGGTCTGAATAGTGGTAAAGTGGTGACTAACTTTGACGATCCAGCCCTCAATAATATTCCCTCAAACTTTCTACTTACTATAAACCCAGGCTTTAATTATGGTACTGGATTTATGGATTTTGGCATTTCCCTTAATAATATCGTGACTTACAACTTCAACGCTTCTGGATTAGTAGAGGATAATCGAAATCAAGGTATACTAGGTCATTTGATGTATACAGGCTATTTTGACGGGTATGGTTTTTTTGGAGAAAGCAGGTTCTCCGCCCTAGCAAGATCTGAATTCCAAAAAGAAGCCACTATTCTCTCAGGAGTAATGATGCTGACTGTTCCTACAGGAATTTGGGCCCAAGTAGGTTATAACACCATGTATGGCGCATCTGGAGGACTTGGCATAAACCTAACCAAACAATTTGCTGTAGAATACAATTATGAAAAAGCGTTTGTTGGATTTACCGACTTAGGTGCTTCACATGAGATTACGCTTGCCTACAAATTTAAGAATACCAATTATTACGAATATAGCAGAGATGATGATCTGGCAGGTTTATTTACTTCAGAAAAAAAACGTACTAAAAAGAAAGTAATTGCTAAAGTGCCAGAAAAATCTAAAACTGAAGAGCAGGCCAAAATTGAAGCTGAAAAGGAAGCAAAATTGATTGCCGAGGAACAAACAAGATTGGAGGCCGAAGAGAAAGCTAGATTAGTCGCAGAAGAACAAGCAAGATTGGCTGCTGAAGAAGAGGGAAAATTGAAAGCCCAAAAGGAAGCCAAAGAGCGATTAATTAAAAACCCAACGGACGATATTGGCAAGTCCATAAATGAATTAACCGCAGAAACAGAAGCCACTCGTATCACTCAAACCCAATTATTAAAAGAATTAGAAACTGCCATTACTAATAAAGAAGAATACTTGAAAGAGTTGAAGGAGGAAAACAACTTTGATGAATCCAAAACTTCCAAGAGTATAGCTGAAGAGAATGAGAAAATTGAGCTTCTAATAATTAACTTGGATACGGTTCTCATTAGGAATAAGAAAAAAATTATACTCTTGGAGTCCTTATTGCAGGATCGAGTGACCGCTCTTAATAATCCTAACGATGAAACAAACCTATACTATCAGAATACAATAGCCACGCTAAAGTCTGAACAGGAAAAATCCATTAGAAACCGTGAAGCGTTGGTGTCTTCTTTAGAGCAAATAACTATCGCGACAGATTTATTCACTTCGGAAAAGAAAGAGATTGCTGAATCCCTGGAAAAACCTAAGGCCGAAGAGGGTTTAATTAAAAATCCAGTGGACGATATTGGCAAGTCCATGAACGAATTGTTAGTACAAACTGAAGAGGCTAGTATCACACGAACCCAATTGTTGAAAGAATTGAAAAGCGTAGTTGCCATTAAGGAAAAAGACTTGAAAGAGTTGAAGGAGGAAAATGATTTAAGTGAGCAAAACATTTTTGTGGAGCCTAAACCTTTCAAGAGTATTAGTGAAGAAAATGAGAAAATTGAGCTTCTAAAAATTAACTTGGATACGGTTATAATTAGAAATAAGAAAAAAATTATACTCTTGGAGTCTTTGTTACAGGATCGAGTAAATACTCTTAATGACCCTAATGATGAAACAAACCTAGACTATCAAAACTTAATAGCCACGCTAAAATCTGAACTGGAAAAATCCATTAGAAACCGTGAAGCGTTGGTGTCTTCTTTAGAGCAAATAACTATTGCGACAGGTGTTGAGCGCAAACGACGTATCAAGCGGGCAGCCTACGATACTGATCAAGATAGGTATACACAAGACAAAAAAATGCTAAATAGCTTGAGGGAAAATGTCTCATTAAGAGAAACTCCATTAGTCATTGAAGATATCGACTTTGGTCGAGAACGGAACAACAATATTCAAATTCTTAAAAATGTACATCATACGGAAAGTGGTTATTATCTAGTTCTTGCGGTGCACAGTGATGTAAATAAACGAGATGAATTTTTAGTGCAGGTTATTTCATCAGGATATAACGAAGTCGACTTCTTCTATGATGTAAACACAAGTGAATATTATATCTACTCCAAAAAATTCAATGCTATCAGCGATGCTGAAAATGCATTAAGAACAAATTTAGACAAACCGTATAATCAAAATATTACCATAATTAAAATCGAAAATTAGCATGACATAGGAAGTAACATTTAGTCCCCAACCTCCTAAAAATTGATTTAGGAGTATTCAACTAAAAACTAGTCGTCATGAACAAACCTACTATTAAAAGAGTCCCCATACTTCTTATAGTCCTATTAATTGGCATACAGTCCGTTGCCCAAAATTTCGTCCCCTTTACGCCTAGATTCAATGAGGATTTGAAAGGTGATATCGTACTTATAGGAAATAACATTTTGGGGCCAGACAATAACCCATTCAATGATAATACAGTCTATAATCATAATGTGGATATGCAGTATATTGATATTGATGGGGATCCTTCTACCTTTAGTTCATCTAGTGCCGACTTAGAAATACCGAATCCAAACTGTTATGAAATACGTCATGCTAGTCTGTATTGGGGTGCAGTAACCAAAGGCAGCCAGCCCTTTACAAATGTAAAATTTAAGGGGCCTACAGGGGGATATTTTGATATTACGGGAACGGTTATTTTTGATGCAAACGGAACCTCTGTTGACGGCGGAGATAGTTTCCCTTATGCCTGTTATGCGGATGTTACTTCAATTGTAACTGATTTGACGAACAATTTGGGAACCTATACGATGGCCAATGTATCGAGTGCTTTGGGAGAAACCGGTTTAGATCGGAAATTATACGGGGCATTCTGCTGGCTGGTCTCTTTTTGTGGTATACGAAGACCCTACGCTTCCAGGAAAATCCATCACTAGTTTTGATGGTTTTAGTGCCATTAGTGTCCCTGGAAATAATCCAAATTTAGATGTTCCTGTTTCTGGATTCAGAACCGTTCCTGCACCTGCCCCAGTGCGAGCCAATTTTGCATTCGCCACCTTAGAAGGAGATAAACCAATACTAGGCGATCGTTTAAAACTCAATGGGACTACGCTTTCAACGGTCGATAGAACCGCCAACAACTATTTCAACAGCTCCGTCACTCAATTAAGTGCACTACCAGTCGATAATAGAAACCCCAATAGCACCAATACCCTTGGGTTTGATACGGGCGTAATGAGTGTTCCCAACCCTGGGAATACCGTTATTGCTAATAATGCTACATCTGCCACCCTGCGATTCGAAACTAGCGGTGACACCTATTTTCAATACTTTCTGGCCTTTGCCGTAGAAATAATTGAACCCAATATTGTCCTCACAAAAATTGTAGAAGATGAATTTGGTAACAATATTGGAGGGCAAATTGTCAACCTTGGGCAGGAATTAAATTATGTGATAGGTTTTCAAAATACTGGAAACGATAATGCCACTAATTTTACAATACGAGATATTTTACCCATTAATATTATTTTTGATTACCCCGCTGACTTAACATTACCAGCCGGTGTAACGGTAGCTAGCTATGATCCTGCTACTCGAGAAATAGTTTTTGATATTGAGGATTATTTGGTTGAAGAAAATGACCCCGTCAGCGAAATTAGAATTCAGGTTCAGGTTGTAGAAACCTGCCAGCAATTAACTCCTGCCTGTTCAGACATTATTAGCAACCAGGCATTTGCCACCTACCAAGGAACGCTTAATCCTACTTTTATTATCACAGATGACCCCAGTGTCAGTTCGAACACTGGATGCTTGATAACCCCTCAGGCTACTAATATTTTGGCCGACCTAGACGATTGTGTATTTACCCAAAATGAGATTCTTTGTGGTGAAAGTATTGTGTTGACAGCCGCCGATGGATATGCTTCGTACTCTTGGTCTACAAGTCCGACGGGAACTCCAGTCATAGGGACAGGGCAAACGATAACAGTTACGCAAACAGGAATTTATTATTCATTTAACACTGCAATTGCGCCTTGCCGGTCCA
Organism: uncultured Flavobacteriaceae bacterium; assembly: GCA_963807685.1. Classification (GTDB taxonomy): domain Bacteria; phylum Bacteroidota; class Bacteroidia; order Flavobacteriales; family Flavobacteriaceae; genus Aureisphaera. Next base: position 305,166 of record CAWECU010000017.1, read on the forward strand.
TCGTTCAAGAATATGATGTGACACTTTATGGAAGTAATATTACAAACCCTGTAATACCATTTGCAGATGAAGTTGTTATCTGTCCTAATGACGGTAAGGAATTACCAAATATATTTTTATGTGGTGAAGACGATTTCCGAGAGATAACAATAAACATTGCAGGCGCGGTTACAATTATTTGGGAAAAATTAAATGAATCTAGCTGTCCTCCTGTAGGAAATAATGATTGTGCAAATGAAAACAGTGCATGTACATGGGATCAAGTGGGTACTGGTCCCAATTACACAGCAAACATATCAGGTCAATTTAGGTTAACCATTAACTATAATGGTGGCTGCTTCAACCAATTTTATTTTAATGTCTATCAAAACCTGCTCGACCCGACAGTTACTGCAACCGATATTATATGTACCACACCTGGATCAATCACTGTGGGTAATGTCCCAAGTAGTTATGAATTTAGTCTTGATGGAATCAACTATCAAAGCAGTAATGTTTTTTCAGTTACCACACCTGGTTTATACACGGTTTACGTACGGCAGTTAGGCGTTGGGTCAAATGCTTGTGAATTTACTGTTCCTGACGTCTTGGTGAGAGAGCGTGACTTTACAGTTTCATCCATTATTGAACAACCACTTTGTAATGGCGACAAGGGAAGTATCTATTTGGCTGCTAATGATGCCGAACCACAGTATTTCTTTTCACTGTATTCTGGCGGGATATTGGTGAATAGTGTAGGTCCCATTCCTGAGAATAATTACAGTTTTGAAAACCTGAATCCCGGCACCTATGAGGCAGTCGTAGAAACAGAAGACGGTTGTACTCGATTCTGAAAACATTACGCTTATTGAGCCAGACTTACTCACAGCTACCTCAGCCATCACGATTCCATTGACGTGTACCGATGGTGAAATTACAGTATATCCAGTAGGAGGTACACCTCCCTATTTTTATTTTGTAAACAGTACAACTGTTTTTCAAACTGTGCCCGAGATCGTAGTCACCATACCTGGTATTTACGACATATTAGTTGTTGATTCCAATAATTGTAGTGCGGAAACCTCGATTATCATTGAAGGAATTCCTCCTCCTGAATTCAATGTAGTAACCGAAGATATTTTATGTGCCGACGCTGGCGATACGGGTGTTATAACTATTGACGTAACCAATCCGAATGGAAATAGTCTACAATATAGTATTGACGGAGGGGCTACGTTCACTAGCTCAAATGTGTTTACAGGACTTGCTGCGGGTCTCTACGATGTCGTAGTAGAATATACCTTTGGTCCTTCTGTATGTTTGACGCAACCACAAACGGTTGCCATAAATACGAATACAGCTATTTCTGGTATTGCCGAATTAACGGCACCATATACTTGTACTTCAAATGGTACTATTACGGTGACAAATGTTACAGGAGGTACTCCTCCTTACATGTATAGTATTGACGGTGTGAATTTTCAGACGAGTTCTGTTTTTACTGACTTAACGCCTGGCACTTATACCGTGACCATTAGAGACGCCAATGATTGTACTTTTATTACCAATGAAATTACAATCCCACCATTAGATCCACCTACCGATTTAATGTTTAGTAATTCTCCCTTGACTTGCCCAACCAATCTTACGACAGTAACCATTACTGGAACAACCGGAGGAGTGGCCCCATTAGAATATCAAATTATTGCGCCAGCATCGGCGGTTACCCCTTATCAAACGTCAAATATATTTCCTGGACTTAGCTCCAGATGTCTATACGTTTCAAGTGAAGGACGCTAATGACTGTACTTATAGCGAATCCTATGCAATAGAACCACTCCCAACCATCGACTATTTTTGAGGAGACTTTAAATGATGTTAGTTGTGTTGGAGGAGCAGATGGAGCTGTTCAATTTACCGTTTCAGGAACAACATCTTTTGAATATCAAATCAACGGGGGTATTTTAACACCCGGAGTTTCACCAATCATTTTAACAGGACTTCCTGCTGGCAGTTATACTATAGTTGTGAGGGACCTAATAACAGATTGTGAGGCTACTGCTACTGCTATAGTGAATGAGCCAGCAAACCCCTTAGTAATTACAGTAGAGACATCGCCAATTACCTGTATTACTAGTGGTAGTGCAATTATTAATGCCTCAGGTGGCTGGGGAGGGTACACTTATACACTTACATTACCAGATTCAACAATCTTACCCACACAATCCACTAATACATTTATAAATTTAACTCAATCTGGAAGCTATTCAATTTCCGTAGAGGACGCTAACGGCTGTATGGTTACTGATACATTTACGCTCACGATTCCCAATCCGCCTGTGGCAACTATTAGTACAACATCCGATATTTGCTATGACACAGGTAATAATGCAACGATCATGTTGATGTCACTTCTGGTGAAGCACCCTTCGAATTCAGTATTAACGGAGGCCCATTTTCAGTCGAGTAATGTATTTTCAAACTTAGGACCAGGCACTTACATCATCACGGTGAGGGACGCTTTTGGTTGTGAAACCATATTGCCTGCAGAAATTATTGCCCCACAATTATTGGTGGATGCCATCGTAACCGACGGCATAGATTGTACATCCTCACCAGACGCTGAAATCACTGGAACCATAGCAGGAGGCACAGCCCCATATAGCAACGCAGTATCTTTTAATGGCGGAGCTCTTTAATCCATTGGGTACAACAGGCTCACCATTCACTTACACCACCGCAACAGCTGGAACCTATCAATTTGAAATAACCGATGCAAGTGGATGTATAGCGACTTCACCTATTCTCACTGTCAATCCCATTTCACCACCACTATTGGATCTTATTACACAATTACCCAACCTATTTTGTGTAATGGTGATGAAAATGGAGCTATCGATATTACTATTGATCCTACGGTCGGTACCCCACCATTTCTAATTAATGTTTATAACGATACTACTGGTACTAGATTACGGAACCCAGACTACGGGATTGCCAGCTGGCGTGTATACTATAACCGTTACAGACGCCAATTCATGTTCAGAACGGAGACTATTATAATAGTGAACCAGATCCTATTGTTGTGGATTTCTCTACCGTTGATATTACCTGTGGACCCAGTGGTACTTCGAATTAGGATCAATTACCATTACTAGTGTTATAGGAGGAGTAGCCCCTTACGATTATTTCGTAACAAGTTCTAATGGATATTCAAATTCCGAATTAAATGCAACGGGAACAGTTCCGATTACTTTTGATATAGTTGACTTTGGATCTATATGAAATCAATGTGGTCGACTCAAATGGATGTTCTGTACTTTTTCAGGATGTACTTGATTGCTTCTCCCCCAGACGATCTAGATATTGACTGTTACAGCACAGTCGATTGTACGACGGGCGGCCAAGCAGTTGTAACCGTAAGTTCATTATTAGGTAGCACTGGACCGTTTCAGTTTGCGATCTATCAAGGTCCCGGTACGGCATACCCTAACCCTGTTGGAGCCTGGATACCTGAAGATTTCCCTGGAAGTATGTTTGCTAATTTTACTGGCTTAACACCAGGCGTCACCTATACTTTTATAGTGTATGATGAATCTACTAACTGTAGTTATTATGAACCTGCCACAACGGCTATCCCAACCAATTCAACGCTAAGTCTGACGGCCGTTAGTTCAGATAATATTACCTGTACCGGTAGTGCAGATGGAGATGTGTCATTTCACGGTAAATAGCATATATGCTGTACCGGTAGACGTAAACTATGAAATTTTTGACTCCTTATCTTTAATAACAACTGGTATCTCAGGAACAGGCATAGTCCCTGCTGGAGGTTCATTGACGGTATCAGATTTGGGTCCGTTACCTTTCGGCAACTATTTCGTATTAATAGAAGAAACTTCAGGCCCTAATACCGGTTGTGGAGTGGTGACAGCACCATTTACTATTACTGAATCTGCCATTTTATTAAGTTTAACTACTTCAGTAGACCAAAATGCAAATTGTAATGCAAATTCTGGAGTAATTAGTGCCGTAGCGCAAAATGGAACAGCGCCCTATTTATATCAACTAACAACAACCCCAGCGGCACCTGCTACCAACAGATCCTTTCTGGGCAACTACCAGTACATTCAATGTTGATGCTGGTACCTATTATGTTCATGTAATGGATGCGTATGAATGCATTATTACGAGTCCTGCACAGGTGGTAGGTATGGATCCTGAACCCGTAATTGATGCGGCAACAACAAATCAATGCTCGACTGCTCAGGGTCAATTTGAGATAGACGTTACGTTAATAACTGCTGGGACACCTCCCTATAGTGTTAGTATTGATGGTGGTAGTTTTCAGAACCAAACCTTCCCGTTTACGATATCAGATTTATCGTCAGGAACACATACCATAGAAGTGAATGATGCCTACGGATGTGGAAATCTAGTAACCGTTGATATCGAATCCACCATTAGGATTAACTCCATCCGTAACAACGTTACCGAGTTGTGACGATGATGATGGCGAAATTACCGTAACGGCAACTGGAGGTACTGGCAACTACGCATATACAATTAATCCAAATCCACCAACCATCGTATTGACAGGAAATGTATTTTCCGGGGTTCCGTCCGGAACCTATATCGTGACGGTTACCGATACCGTTACATTCTGTACTGAAGACATCTCTGTAACATTGGATAATGCCATACCAGTTACTTTTACTACTGAAGTGACAGACGTAAATTGTCAGGCCGGAAGTGATGGTCAAATAATTGTTGAATTGCTTCCTGGCAATGACAATCCAATTTATACTTACGAAATTATTGCCCCAATTATAGTGCCGCCACAAACCAGTAATATTTTTACAGGATTGGCCGCAGCAACCTATACGGTGCAGGTAACTTCAGGAAGAGGTTGTATTGCCACTGCAGATGTTCCCATTAATGAACCGCCACTATTAGAAGTGAACGGAACCGCGACACTTTTTGCCTGTACGGCCAATAATACCACGACAACATCTATAATAACTATTACTGAATTGGGAGGTACAGCCGCCATATTCTTATAGTATCGATGGAACCAACTATTTTAATACAAATGTGTTTGAAGTTCTTGACACAGGAGTAACTCAACTTATTACAGTATATGTTAAAGATGCAAATAATTGTATCGCAACAAATACCGTAACAATAGATCCATTGCTCACCATTACCGCTGCTGCAGTTACCATTGTTACACCTATAGATTGTAACCAAACGGGATCTGTCTCCATAAACGTTATCGGTGGCTCAGGTAATTTCGCAGTACCAATTGCTACCAGATGGTATACCACAGACTTCCAATATTTTTGATATACCAGGACCAGGCACCTACTATTATCAAGTAAATGATTTGGATACCGAATTGTTATTTTTTAACCGATCCATTTATAGTTCCACCTTTTGATGAAATTGATGCAATATTAACCGTAACCGAAGCAAAACGACTGTTTTGGAGACTCCAATGGCGAATTAGCACTAACAATTACCGGATATAGTGGCGCATATACATACCAACTGTTGGATGGAATCAGGTGCACCTATTGGAGGTCCGGTTGCCGCCAATACATCAACAAATCCTCAGATAATTACCTGGATTACCTTCGGGTAGTTATTCCGTGGAAATCGTTGAAACTTGAAACACCATTTTGTACTACAACTACAAATGTTGTTACCGTGGAACTCCCCCAGCGAATTACTATTGGAGATTTCAGAAACATCCAACGTAACCTGCGACAATAATCAAGGTGTAATTACAGCAATGGCAAGTGGAGGAACGAGTCCTTATGAATATGAACTAACAGGTGATGCAACCGTTCCATATTCGTCCAAATAATATATTTACGGACCTAAGTGCAGGAACCTATACAGTAAATGCAAGAGACGCACAATGGATGTATAGAGACAGAAACTATTACTCTGATGGAGCCAGACCTAATCAATGCTGATTTTGTTCCAAATACAACCCTGTTATCTTGTTTTAACGATCAGAGATGCAATACTTACGGTTGAAAATGTAACAGGTGGTCAAACAGGTAATTATATCTATACGTTAAACACAATTTTACCGAGACCAATCAACCTCTGGACCTCAAACTTCAAATGTATTTGAAGGATTAGGTGCAGGAATATACTCTGTAACTATTACAGATGGTTTGATTGTATATTTACTTCATTACCCGTTACAATTAACGAACCAGAACCAATAGTTTCAAGTTTGGTGGCTCCACTACTCCAACTTGTTTAATTGAAGCAGAACTTACGTTGAGTGCAATAGGTGGAACTGGGACTTACGAGTATAGTGACACTATAGATTTCATAACGTATTTTAGGAACATTTACGACTTCAGTAACATTTACTGTTCTTCGAAGGAACCTATAATTATTATGTAAGGGATGTTAATGGATTGTATTGCTAATGTTTCAAATGAAATTACTATAGACCCTCTTCCCGATTTAGAGGTAATTTTAGTATCTACCAATCCAGAAATAAACTGTGCCGGTGACAATACGGGAGTTATAGAGGCAACTGCCAAGGCGGACTTGGCAACTATGTCTATACTATTACAAGATACATCTGGAAACACAATTCCTGCCGATCAAAACAGTCCTGGAATATTTACAGGATTAACAGTAGGTAGTTATGTAGTCTATGTTGAAAGTGGTGATTGTTTAGCTACTTCAGACGAAATAACTATTACAGAACCCGAAACTGCTTTAGATGTCAACTTTTGTAGGTTACTGATGTTCGTTGCCAGGTGAAAATAATGGAAGATTAGAAATTCTTGCAAATGGAGGATCGGGTATTATTCAAGTATGCCATTTCACCAAATTTGGATCAGTTTTTTGAAACTAATGTCTTCGAAAATCTTGCTCCTGGTGTTTATGATGTAATAGTACAAGATCAGCTGGGCTGTTTTCTAACGTTCAATTTTGAAATTGTAGAACCACTTCCAGGTTTTAATTTCTATTGTGCCTGATTCCACTATTCCTGAAATTTGTGAAGGAGATCAAGATGGTTTTTTCAGTATAGACATTGAAGGAGGAACCCTTCCATATAGTGTGAGTTTAGATGATTATAATGGAGCATTATATTACCGGAGAGTCAGACCAAACTATTTTTGATTTTGACAACTTAGGTGGTGGAGATCATATTGTCTACATTCGTGATAGTCTGGGATGTGAGTCTGAATGGAACATTACATTTCCAGATTCCGTATTTATAGATCCAATTGCCGATTTAGAAATCTTATGTGTTGATAATGTATCAACTAATGTCAGTTACCGTAACTGTAGATGAAACCCTTGTTGACACCTCACAATTGGATTATTCATTAAATGATGGTGCCTTACCAAACCAGTAATGTGTTTACAAACTTACCTCCAAGTACAGATAATTATATCACGGTAAGGCACACAAATGGCTGTTTAAAATTACGGAGTTTTTTGATATTGAAGAAATTGCTCCTGTGGAGCTAACTTTAGTCGAAGGTAATCTAAATGAAATTGTAGCCTTATGCATATGGCGGTACGGGAGATTATGTTTACACTATGAATGGTGTTGATTTTGGCAGTACAAATATATTTACTATCACCGAATCTGGAACCTTTGAAGTTACAGTAACTGATAGTACTGGTTGTATGGCTATTGCCATAATTGACAAAAGATTTTATCGATATATGTATTCCCAATTATTTTACACCCAACGGTGATGGCGTGAAAGATGGTTGGACCATAGGATGTGCTCCAAATTATCCGAATCTTGTATTTTCCATTTATGATCGCTATGGTCGTAAAATTGCCACCTTACCCGCCGGTGAGAAATGGGATGGAACTTATAATAACGCTGAGCTTCCTTCCGGAGATTATTGGTTTATTGTTGAAACCGATAGAAGCGGGGAGATACGTGATTTTGTAGGCCATTTTACGCTGTACAGATAATAAAGCCTTTATGAACATAAACGACACCCTAAACTTAGTCCTATGAAAAAAATATTACGATTCCTACTCATAATACTAGTAGCCCAGAGCTACGGTCAAGAACTTAACTTGCCAGTGTTTACACAATACTTAGCAGACAATGATTTTGTTATATCTCCCACTTTCGCTGGAATTGGCGATAATTTCAGGGTTAGAGCGAATGGGCTCACACAATGGGTGGGGATAAAAAACGCACCGGAAAATCTGGCGGTGTATGCCGATATTAGATTGGGAAATCGTTCTGGTGCTGGAATATCTGCCTACGGTGATAGAAATGGGAATACGCGACAACAAGGAATAAAATTTTCTTTTGCGCATCACCTTATTTTAGATTTAACGACACAACAGTATTTATCTTTTGGTTTGTCTTATAACATCAATAGTTTTAGGATTGCTATTGAAGATTTTAATACAACCTATGAAAACCCAAATATCGATCCATTTGTTACCGATGACCGCTCGGTAACAAATCACAATTTCGACGTAGGGGCCCTTTATAGAATTGGAAGATTTTTGGTTTAGCGCCAATGCAAATAATATTTTACAAAAAGATACAGATCCATTTACGGGTGGAGAACCCAAATCACTTCTGAACTTTCAGTTATATTCGGGTTACCTTATAAAAGGTTCCAACCATTCTGAAATTGAACCCTCTGCTTATTTCCAGTTATTTGCAAGTGATGGAAGATCAAGTACTGATTTAAACTTTAAGTATAGAAAATACAATGGAAATGATGATTTCTATTGGGTAGGAGCCTCCGTTCGTTTTTTGAATGACCAGATCATGACACCTTTAAATATTGGTCCCATGGCAGGTCTTAAAAAATCCATATTCTATATCTCCTATGCTTACCAAATAACGCTGAACGATTTAACAGGGTATAATACCGGAACGCATGCAATTACTGTTGGGCTTGATCTACTACAAGCATTGAGTGACTGTCCTTGTACAAAAGGAAAATATAGAGCAGGGAATAAACTCTATCAATAAATTGAGGGCGTATTGATTTGGTAATGGGTCAAATTAGGGGTTCTATATATCAGATAAAATGATACATAATATATTCAACAGCAATTCGAAAAACCCTACAAATATAGAAGTGGTTCGAGTCCAAGCAGGGGGTGTAAAATTTAGTTAATCCACTAAACTATATAGAATTACAGTTCGATATTGAACTAAGAAGAGGAGCAGAAATCCCCAGTGAATTGCCGGGGATTTTTTTATGCTACTATTTGTTTATATCCTTCGTTCACTAGAAAAATTACTCAAGCGCAGCGCCTACAGGTATATCGCAACGATGACCAGGTTGACCGTGAGCCGGATTTACTTTTGGCGTTGCTGTTCCGTTATTAAGTATGGGAGAACCACTTTGAGTCGTATTTTTTTTAGGAGCATCCAATGGAGCACCAACAGGAATATCACACCTGTGACCAACCTGACCATGTGCCGGATTTTTAGCGATGGTACCTGTTGAGTCTGGTGTTATCGTATTTTTAGTTACTGTTGTCGTTGTTGGAATAGACTCTTTAGTCACTTCTTCAGTCTTCGTGGTTTCTCTACAGGCGGAAACTAAGACCAAAGCTACGGTCATTAAAAACACAAGAAGTTTTTGAGTTATTTGTTGAAGCTTTTTCATAGGTAATTTATTTTGATGTTCAGTAAAATTACAAAAAATAAAAGATGCTAATTTTTAATGTATAAAGTCTACTTAAAATGACTCCCTTTATTAGTTGAAGTTGTACGTATAGGAAAAGACTCATAAAAGCAGGTTCGACCATGAACTAATAGGGGGATCCGAGCTTCACAGTATCACTTGCAGGCAGTTAATAGACAATTATCAAGAAGGTAAAGTCAATAAAATTATAAACTATAAAATGGTAAGAGTGGTTGCCGGGTGATCGTGTGGTATTCGAAAATTGAGTTGTTTAAAAAAAAGGTTTTGATGGGCTAATAGGAAAAGGCATTCTTAATTTAAAGAATGCCTTTTTATGTAACAAATGTTACACAACCCCTTTATTTATAGGGGTTTATGATGAATATCATTGATTAGGAAATCCGCTTATGATATTTTTACCGCAGTATTAATTTAAACCATTTAAAAAATGAAAAATTTATTTTTATTAGTAGCTTTTGTAGTGATCGGAAGTAGTCCACTACTAGCTCAAGAAAGAGATCAAGATAGGATTCAGGACCAGGATCGAACTAAATTGGTCATGATCGATGGGGCCATGTTAGAAGTTAGAGAACGTGCTCAAATTAGACTGCAGGATAAGCAAACCTTAAATGATGGTACTGTGGTGAGTCCAAATGGTTCATTTTTAACTAAAAATGGTAACCGGCTGCGATTAAAAGACGGCGAATGTCTGGATATGGATGGTATTAAGTATCGCAATGAATATCAATACCGTTACAAAATTCAACAAGAAAACAAAGGATTAACTCAACCCCAAATTCAGGAACGGAATCAGAACAGAGTTCACTATATGTTGGTTGATGGAGAAGTTATGCAAGTGAGAACTAAGTCTCAAAATCGTTTACAAAATCGACTGGAACTTGCCGACGGAGCGTATATTAATTCCAATGGAATGTATCAAACAAAAGATCGTAAACAATTACGTCTTTTAGATGGGGAATGTTTGAATATGGACGGTGAGATGTTCAAAAATACATATCAACATAGAAAAATGATATTGCAGAAGAATATGATGAAAAATAAAATGCAAACAAAACCTAAAATTCAGAAAAAGAAAAAAATAGGTTGATTTGATAAAGTAGAGCTTTGTTTTCTTAACGACAACGCTCTACTTTACTTTAGTTAATAGTATTTTACAATGAAAGCTAAATACATATTCAGCATAGTAGTAGTGGCGCTTTTATTTATTGAGGTAAGTGCTCAAAACAATGAAAACTCTGTTAAAGAGATGGCCGAAAAGGAAGTATCCTATATATTAACAGATGTGAGTTATATAAGCGACGCCGTATTTATGGGCAGACGCGATTCTATCGCCGCACCCTACCTGTTCCCATCTATTGGTTACTATGATAAATCTGGTCTTTTTATTGATGTTTCTGCTTCGTATCTCACCAGCTCGACTGAAAGCAGAATAGATCTATTCTTGGTTAGCGCAGGTTATTTATTTGGTTCAAAAAAATGGAGTGGTGGACTTTCCGCAACCGGATATTTTTTTAATGAAGATAGTTATAGTGTTCAGTCGGAAATGACTGCCAATATCAATGGTCTGCTCAGTTATGATTTCAAGGTTTTTGAAGTTGCTCTTTCGGCAAGTAGCTATTTTAATACAGGTGGTTCGACAGACGTTTTTAGTGAATTACAGCTGGGCCGAACCTTTAAGGCAGATAACGATAGATTTTTGATAAAACCCACATTTTCTGTAGGCTTCGGAACACAAAACTTTTATGAAACCTATTATCAATCCAGCCGTCTTGGCAATAGGAAAGGAACGAAGCCAGTTGGGCAACATCAATCATCTTCAAATTCAATCGTCATTAATGAAGCTACCCAATTCAATATTTTAAATGTTGAGCTAAGTTCTCCCATTCAGTATTATTACAAATCATTTATTTTCTCTTTTACTCCGGTCTTGGCCTTTCCTCAAAGCAATGCTACCATTACCACTGAAGATGCGGTCATTAAAGAAGATTTAGAAAGTGTATTCTATTGGTCTGCTGGTATTAGTTATTGGTTTCAGGTTAAAAAGAAGGGGTAATAAGCCTTCCATAAATTCAGATTTTTTACTCATTCGACAAAAGTTACTGTCTGGATTACATTGGTAGAATCAAATTATAACTAGACTTCGAGCTCGCTTTGTACTCTTAAGTTTGACGACCTACACTCCAGAAAGAGTCATAATTATAATTGGCTTTCCACTAATGAGAGGAAGGCGGTTCGCTACGAAACTAACACAAGGTGCTATAGTTCCCTTTTCCTCTCCATAAAAAGTATGCTATAGCATTTCTTTATGGCATATCTCGGCATTGTCCTGTATGACCGTTTCACTAAACATGCATTCAAATCGTTTAAAATTAGCGCGAGCTCATAAATAATATCTTAAACAAATTTGTCGGCAGAATAAAAATGATTATTGGCCATAGTAAAATAGAACACAATAGCTTACATTAGATAATAATCACGATTAAATGGATCTAAAAGACGGAGTAAAAACGGCTGAAAATAAAGTGTCATTAGAAACACAAAAGTTGAGCGAGTTTGTTAAGGATAAAACTAAAAAACTTGTTGACAGATTGGAAAGCTATGAAGATATTATAAATCTAGAAGTAGGTGATACCGGGTTGAATCGTGCAAAAGCATTGGAAAGAGAACTTGATATTCGTCAATTGTATATTAAATACGAAGGAGAGAACCCCACAGGAACTCAAAAGGACCGCATCGCTTTCGCACAAGTTTATGACGCTTTGCGCCGGAAGTTTAAAGTAGTTTCGCTGGCTACTTGCGGGAATTATGGTGTTGCAGTAGCACTTGCCGCTAAACTCGCCGGTGTTAGTTGTAAAATTTTTATTCCCGAATCCTACCATACCGAACGTAGCAATGAAATGGAAATCCTTGGTGCTGAAATCATACGATTGCCAGGTAGTTATGAGGATGTAGTAGCCAAAAGCAGTGAGCTCGCTGAAGAAAATAAATGGTACGATGCAAACCCAGGTGGAGCAAACACCGCTTTACAAATTTCAGCATATTCGCAAATCGCAGAAGAAATTTATGACGAACTTGGTGATGCCCCTAAATATTGTGCAGTTCCTGTATCAAACGGAACGCTGCTTGCTGGTATTTACAGAGGTTTTGTAAGTTTATATAAAAGAGGGAAGATTTCGCGGATTCCAAAAATGATAGCAGCTTCATCCACACGCAAGAACCCAATTATTCAGTCATTTAAACAAGGATTGGATTATTGCAAAGATTTGAGCCCCGAGATTATTAAAGAAACTAAATACAATGAACCTTTGATAAACTGGCATAGCTTTGATGGAGAAGAGGCACTTTATGCAATCCTTCAATCTCAAGGAGATGCGTATAACATTAGTGATAAGAAAATGAAAGAGATGAGTTCGTTTTTACTAAAAAAAGAAGGGTTTCGAATCCTTCCTGCTTCTACAGCAGGACTTATAGCTCTGTTAGAGATGGATGAAAAATTAAATTTTGAACCAGACCGATATGTAGCGGTATTAACAGCCAAATATTAATTTATTATGATAAAATCAATTGACGGAAAAGCCATAGTATATTGTGAAGGCGCTTTTAACACTCCTAACGGTAAAACAGCTCATGGATTGGTGCGATTTACCGAGCGATATCAAGTTGTTGGAGTAATTGACAGTCGATATGCCGGGCAAGATGCAGGTACTGTTCTTGATAGTAAAGCAAGTGGTATTCCTATTTTCAAATCCATCGGAACAGCTGTAAAACAACTTACGGAAGAAGGCAATATACCAAAGTCAATAGTTATAGGTCTTGCTCCTGATGGAGGAAGACTTCCGTCTGAGGCAAGAAGCACAATTAAAAAAGCCCTGGAAATGGGTTGGAATGTAGATAGCGGTTTACATGATTTTTTGACCAATGATAAAGTATTGGTAAAATTGGCTAAAGAAAATAAATGCCTAATCCGTGATGTACGCAAAACTCCCGACAGAGACCAGCTGCATTTTTTTACAGGGGATATTGAAAAGGTTGATTGCCTGAAAATTGCCGTACTCGGAACAGATTCTGCCATAGGAAAGCGGACTACCGCCTGGCTACTGGTACACGGATTCCGAAAAGCAGGATTCAAATCGGAGATGGTTGGTACCGGGCAAACCGCTTGGATGCAAGGCGCTAAATACAGCATGATTATGGATAGTTGTATCAACGACTTTGTCTCAGGTGAAATTGAACATGCAGTAGTAAGTGCTTATAAAAATGAAAAACCTGATGTTATTGTCATAGAGGGACAAGGCAGCTTGATGAATCCTGCCTATCCAGGTGGTTTCGAGATTCTTGCAGCAGGCCGGCCAGATTATGTGATTTTGCAACACGCACCAAAACGTTTAGAATATGATGGCTTTCCGGGCTATAAGTTACATTCACTTCAAGAGCAAATTAATGCTATTGAAGTGATTTCAGGAAAAAAAGTGATTGCAATTACGGTGAATCATGAAGAGATGAAAGAAGCCGATATTATTCCTGCCTGTAAAGCTATTACCAAAGAAACAGGTTTGCCGGCTTTTGACGTATTGGCTCATGGTGCTGAGAAATTAATTTCAATTCTGATAAAGAAAATTAAATGACCAAAATCGTTGATTTAGTCGTTTTTTCAAAACTCAAAGTACACCAGCTAATCGTTGAGCCTAAGCGGGTAAAGGCGACGTATACTATTTTTAAGAATGATGGTTCTGAAGCTAGTAATGAGTTGATTTATACCTATGACAGTATATATTTCAACAAAACAGTAGCAACCGATGTAAATCTGGCATCCATGATGTTGGCGCAAGTCGCCCTTAATTACGGATTGTTTTTCAGAACTATAGAATTCGACGGATTATTTGATGAAACTGACAAGCGTTTTTTGTTGGATATGATGGAAAATACGTCAAGGGAAATTCTAGTAAACAAATTCATGAGTAAAAATGAATTTCTAAAGCCTCCATTTGATTCGATTCAATGTGAAAAATTAAATAAATATACAGCGTCGGTTGTGGTGTTTATCAATAGTCAGTTCAGTCATTTGAAGCTGGAAAAACAGAATGCAGTAACCGATAAAAATGAATATGCAATACTAAGCAGTGGTGGAAAAGACAGTTTACTCTCGTATGGAATTGCCAAAGAATTGGGTGAAGCACATCCTATTTTCATCAACGAATCAGGCAGACACTGGTTTACCGCCGTAAATGCACACAAGTATTTTAAAGAAATTGAACCCAATACGGCAAAGCCGTGGTGTAATAGCGATCGAATTTTTAACTGGATGGTAAAACAAATGCCTTTTATAAAGGAAAATTTTCAGCATATTCGCTCAGATATTTATCCCATTCGATTGTGGACGGTTGCTGTATTCCTTTTTGGAGCGTTGCCTATAGTTCGCAAACGTGGGCTTGGTAATATCTTAATCGGGAATGAATATGACACTACTGTAAAAGGAAATCACGAAGGAATTTCGCACTATAACGCACTCTATGACCAGAGTAAATATTTTGATAACGCACTTACCAGATATTATAAAAAAAAAGGATGGAACATCTATCAATACTCCATTTTACGAAGCATTTCAGAATTACTGATCTTGAAAATTCTGGTAAAACGGTATCCTGACCTTCAAAAACATCAAGTATCCTGTCATGCGGCACACGAACAAAATGGAAAAATGCTTCCTTGTGGGAACTGTGAAAAATGCCGAAGAATTGTAGGAATGCTCAAAGCATTGGATGAAGATCCAAAAAGATGTGGTTATACTGCTGTTCAAATAGAAAAAGGATTGGATGCACTATCAAAAAGTAGCGTAAAACAAATTGGGAGTGATGCTGCTCATCTTTATTATTTATTGGTAACTAAAAACCTCATAGCCAAAAATGAGCATACTGAACATCTAGCTAAGGAGCATCCTGAAATTGTTGGATTACGTTTCGATAATGAGCGCAGTATGCTTTCCGACTTACCCAAACATATAAGAAAACCCTTATTTAAGATTTTAATAAAATATTGTGATGGAGCTATGCAAATGCAAGGCAGAAAATGGCATACATTTATATTGAAAAAGGGAAATTTTGAAGTTCCATATTTTTTAAACAAAACAGATGAACAGATCGCATAAAAAGACCAGTTTCCTATGGGAAAACTTAACTTGGCCAGAAATTGAAGCTTATTTAAAAACGGTAGATACCGTTATCTTGCCCTGTGGTGCTATCGAACAACACGGGCCACATTTACCTGTAGATATAGATTATTTTGATGCAAAATATATGGCATACAAAGTAGCCGAAGCTTGCCCTGAGCCAAAACCTTTGGTCTTACCACCAATTCCGTTTGGAGTATCGTACCATCATGATGACTTTAAGGGTACTTTAAGTGTTACCAATGATGCCTTATCTAAATTTGTATATGACCTAGGGATGAGCCTGGCAAAAAACGGTGTTAAAAAAATTATCATTCTCAATGGACATGGAGACAATGCGCCTACGCTAAGCTATGCCGCTCAAATGATCAACCGTGATGCTAAAATTTTTGTATGTGTTGATACAGGTGAAACCAGCGATGTTGATTTATATAAACTCATTGACACGCCTAATGATATTCATGCCGGAGAAATTGAAACTAGTACGACACTTGCAATCCGACCCGATATGGTACAAATGGATAAAGCCAAGAATGAAACCATGGAATTTGGCAGCAAGTTTCTTGATTTTGATAATGAACGAAGTGTAAATTGGTATGTTCATACCCATAAAATTTCTAAAAGTGGTATCATGGGTGATGCTACCAAAGCAACGGCAGAAAAAGGAAAGAAAATGTGGGAATTGATGATCCATCACATGGTTGGCTTAGTGGAATCTATAAAAAACACGCCTTTGGAAGATCTATATCAAAAGCGTTATTAATGAAAATAACAAAAGTCTCATTCGACCGACTTGAACTCAAGTTATCAGAGCCCTATACCATTGCTTACGAAACCATCACCGAGACTACCAATTTTATTCTTAAAATAGAAACCGATGCAGGTTTTATAGGTTACGGCTGTGCAGCACCCGATATTGAAGTCACAGAAGAACGCCCTGAAGAAGTGGAAGCATCTATAACCCAAACAGTCATACCTTACCTATTGGGCAAAGATCCGTTTACTTATGCCAGGATATTAGGAGATCTCAAATTATTATTAGACAAAAAGTCTTCTACTTTGGCAATGGTCGATATCGCATTGTTTGATTTGATTTCCCGAAAAGCGGAAGTACCATTATACAAGTTTTTAGGTGGTTATCGAAATAGTATCCCAACAAGTATTACCATCGGTATTATACCTATTCACGAAACAATCATCCAAGCCGGTGAATATATCAAGCAAGGGTTTTTTATATTAAAAATTAAGGGGGGTCTTAACTTAGAAGAAGACATAGAAAAGATGGTGCTCATTCGAGAAAAATTTCCGGAAGTAAGATTACGCTTTGATGGTAATCAGGGATATTCAGTCGAAGATGCCATTGCTTTTGAAAAAGCAACAAATGATATTGAGATAGAAATTTTTGAACAACCTACTAAAATAAGCAATGAAACAAAACTAGGTTTGGTAACACAAAAAGTCAATATTCCTGTAATGGCAGATGAAAGTTTAAAAACGTTGAAAGATACCTTTAGGTTGGCTCAAAATGAGCATATAGATATGGTCAATATTAAATTGATGAAAGTTGGTGGTATATTTGAAGGAATGCATATCAATTCTGTAGCGAAATCTGCCAACCTGGAAGCCATGGTGGGTTGTATTGATGAATGTAGCCTTGGTATCTCAGCCGGCCTACATTTTGCCTTATCAAGACCTAACATTCACTATGCGGATCTAGACGGACATCTCGATATAATTAACGATCCTTTTAAAGGTCTTTTTACCCTTACTAAAGGAATTTTATATCCTACCGATACTGCTGGTTTGGGTAGTATTAAATGGTAACGGAAAACACTTTTCATAGTAGCACCTTTAAACCCCAACACGATTCCCAGTAAATTTTTTCCTCCAAAAATTGTTTTTACATTTATCTTTGTCCCTCGACCCCAAAATTCTCAAGACATTCGCCTACCACTTTAAAAAAGGTCTCATAGTTCAATGGATAGAATAGGAGTTTCCTAAACTCTAGATCCAGGTTCGATTCCTGGTGAGATCACAATAGCCAGGAACAATAGTTTCCCAGACCTTAGCTGTAAATTTAATTCATCTAAAGCTTTGGCCTTAACAGCTATAAACCCCTACTTTAATTCGTTATTTTATCCAATTTCACTGTAAAGTGCCTCATGATAGGAGCCTCGTCCGCAATTCGGTAGCCCCTTTTTGCTTTTGCTCTGGAATCGTAGATCTTTTTAAGAACCGCAGCTATATATCTCATATGATTCAGGGAATATGTTCTGCGAGGAATAGCAAGACGTACCATT
Organism: uncultured Flavobacteriaceae bacterium; assembly: GCA_963807685.1. Classification (GTDB taxonomy): domain Bacteria; phylum Bacteroidota; class Bacteroidia; order Flavobacteriales; family Flavobacteriaceae; genus Aureisphaera. The sequence continues at coordinate 323,301 of CAWECU010000017.1, forward strand.
TCTAATTCGGGGTAACGGTTTTTGTGGGTGAATGGATCTCTATCTGCCAGAATAGTTCCAATTTCAACGCTTCGAATCCCTCCTTCAATGTAAAGTTCGATGGCCAAAGCCTGAGCCCTGTACTCATCACGAGGGATGGTTGGCACAAACTTGTTGGCATCCAAAAAAATGGCATGTCCCCCAAAGGGTTGGAGAACTGGTATCCCATATTCTACTAAGCTGTTTCCTAAAAAAGCAACCTGCTCCACTCTTGTTTCCAGATAATCGAATTCGGTTGCTTCATCCAATCCCACGGCAAGAGCCCCCATGTCCCGTCCGTTCATCCCGCCGTAGGTCAGGAATCCCTCGAACATGATATTGAACACCGTGGCCTTTTTATATACTTCCTCGTCCCGAAGAGCAATAAAACCTCCCATATTTACCAAGCCATCTTTTTTAGCGCTCATGGTCATCCCATCGGCATAAGAGAACATTTCCCTGGCGATCGCTTTGATCGATTTCTCCTCATATCCCGCTTCTCTGATCTTGATGAAATATGCATTTTCAGCAAAACGGGCAGCATCAATATACAGGGGAGTATCATACTTTTTACAGACTCCAGACACCTTCTTTATATTATCCATGGAAACGGGTTGTCCTCCCGCCGAGTTGCAGGTAACCGTTAGAATTACAAATGGAATTTTCCCTTTAGCTGCATTTTTTAAGGCATGTTCCAATTTTTCAATGTTGATATTCCCTTTGAAAGGATGATAAATTTTGGTGTCAAATGCCTCGTCGATGGTACAATCCAAAGCAGTTGCTTTTCTAAATTCAATATGACCTTTTGTGGTGTCGAAATGAGCGTTTCCGGGGATAATATTTCCCTCCTTCACCAATACTGAAAATAGTACATTCTCGGCTGCTCTTCCCTGATGGGTAGGCAAAAAATAAGGAAAACCCGTTATTCGTTGCACGGTATCCCTTAGCTTTAAAAACGACTGAGACCCTGCATAACTTTCATCTCCAAGCATCATTTCAGCCCATTGTTTGTCACTCATGGCTCCAGTGCCCGAATCGGTTAAAAGGTCAATGAATACCTTTTCCGAAGTTAAATTGAATAGATTGTAGTTGGCTTCTTTAATCCATTTTTTGCGTTCTTCGACGGTGGACGGTTTGATGTACTCCACCATTTTTGTCTTATAGGGTTCTGCGTAAGGAAGATTCATAATCCAAATTTGCCATAAAGGTAAGTATCACCCTATTTCACACTATGATGAATGTCAGTTGGCGGTTTAAAGTTTAATACGAAAAATAAGTGAAATTCTAATCACGCCCATTATAAGGCTATGATCTTGTTCTTTGAAGATACGCATCCACCATCTAATGGTAGTTGCGTAGAAATGCGTATTTATTCCCGGTTCCCAAACGAAAAAAGGGCTGCATCTAAATGCACCCCTTCTGAATTTATGATAGTATCACTATGCCCAGGCGAAAGAGTTACTGGAGAAGTTGGAATAATCGTTTCAGAATAAATTGAGCCATAGAACGTTCGTTTCAATCAAAGTAGCCTATTGTTTGTGATCTTGCTGCAAATTCTCCAGCATAATCCGCGTCATATCTTCCAGATCGTACTTATGCTTCCAGCCCCAATCGGCACGGGCTTCGCGGTCATCGATGCTTTGTGGCCAGGAATCGGCGATGGCCTGGCGGAAATCGGGGGCGTAGTCAATTTTAAAATCCGGGATGTGTTTTTGGATGCTCGCGGTGAGTTCTTCAGGATTAAAACTTACGGCAGCAAGATTATAGGCACTTCGAATTTTGATGGATTCGGAAGGGACTTTCATGATCTGTATGGTTGCCTTGATGGCATCGTCCATAAACATCATGGGCAAGGTCGTTTCAGCATTTAAAAAGCTGATGTACTTCTTATGCTTTAAAGCCTTATGAAAAATATCGATGGCATAGTCTGTGGTTCCGCCGCCCGGTAACGTACTGTGGCTTATCAAGCCCGGATAACGAATACTACGTACATCCACGCCATACCGATTGAAATAGTATTCGCACCAGCGTTCCCCGGTTTGTTTGCTGATTCCGTAGACCGTGGAAGGTTCCATGATGGTATGCTGAGGGGCGTTCTGTTTGGGCGTATTGGGCCCGAAAACAGCGATACTCGATGGCCAGAACAGTTTTTCGATCTTTTTGTCCTTGGCGAGATTGAGTACATTGAAAAGGGAATCCATGTTCAGGTTCCAGCCTTTCATGGGGAATTTTTCGGCCGTGGCTGATAGCATCGCGGCCATCAAATAAACGTCGGTGATCTCGTAGCGAATCACTATGTCTTCGATAGCGCTGTAATTTGTGGCATCCAGGATTTCAAAAGGTCCGCCGGCCATCAAAGCCGCATCACCTTCCCGAATGTCGCTGGCAATTACCTTATGTGGTTGGTATAGTTGTCGCAGTCGGGCAGTGAGCTCTGTGCCTATTTGCCCGCAGGCACCAATGATTAGTATTCTTTTCTTCATAGCGAATTGCTGTATTCTTACCCAAAAACGGGATGCCGTAAATATAAGAGTTATTCCTTGTTCTTTTTGATTTTTTAAAAGGGTTGTAGGGCAGTAGAGTCATTGCGTTACCTCAAAATTAACTTTCCCATTGGATGGAGAACCTTTATCTTTGACACTTTCAGGCGATCATGAAGCACTTTTGGTTCTTATTACTATTTCCCATTGTATGGGCTTCTTGTGGGGACACTTCCACAGAGGATGTCGCGCCACAAATCGCGGTTCAGGATACCATGCGCTATGGGAAGCAGTACGAATCGTTTCCGAAGTTATCTCAAAACGCCCGGGTAGAGATCGAAAATTGGTCGGTGTACGACGATTTCTACGCCGAAGCGTCCACGCTTAACGATCTCAACCTGGAAAACCTGCGTACGAAGACCAACCGCCTTTTACGGCATACCGATTCGCTTTCAAAAAAGATCCCGGATACTTTGTTCACCCCCGCAATATACTCCCGATTGATCATCCTGCAAACCCGCATACGGTTGCTGAAACAAGAGGTAAATAGGGGCATGGTGAATTCGGAAAAGGTGGAGATCCACATCGCCGAGACCAACGACGCGGTGAAAAACCTGATCGTTCAATTGAATGAAAAATTCCAAAAAGATGGAATTGATCTGCAGCGTATTGATAACGAGAAAAAGGAATTGGAAAAGCAGAAGAAGTTCCTGGATTCGGTCTACCAGGCTGAACTCAAAGACCAGCAAAACCGTTAGCCGAATTTATTCTGAAAAAACCGGTGCCGGCTATTCCCCCAATTCATCAACGACCTTAACATGTGCCGCGACAGCTTCGTTTTTAGGCTTATAAGGAATAATATTGAGCAGGTATTCGATGGCCTCAATGCGAGCCTCGGTCTTTCGGTTTGCCTTAATGACGATCCATGGGGCTATTTCGGTATTGGTTAGCTCGAACATTCGGGTTTTGTATTTGGTATATTCATCCCACAAAGCCAGTGCCCTCTGGTCTACCGCACTGTATTTCCATTTCTTTATAGGAGTCGATTTAATTTCTTCAAATCGCTTCTCCTGTTCATCCTTGGTGATTGAAAAATAAAATTTTATAAGGCGGGTACCCGAAGTAACGATCATACGCTCAAAATCGTTGACCTGGTTCATGAAAATCTCGTATTCCTCCTGTGTGCAAAATCCGTTAACCGGTTCCACTACCGCCCGATTGTACCAGCTCCTATCGAAAAAAACAATACGCCCTTTTTGCGGTAATTCATTGATATACCGCTGAAAATACCACTGTCCCTTTTCCTCCTCGGAGGGTTTCGGCAAGGCCACCACACTAAATTCCCGGGGATTCAGGTGTTGGGTGATTCGGCGTATCGCGCCACCTTTTCCTGCGGCATCCCTTCCCTCGAAGATAACGACCACCTTTTCTTCGTTTTTAGTCACCCAATTCTGAAGCTTGATCAATTCAACCTGCAGTGCTTTGAGACGTGCTTCATATTTTACAAATCGAATCACTTTAGTGACAGAATCTTCATCCTGTGATAAGTACTGCTTAATTCCTTTTTTAGAATTAAGTATTTCCAGCTCCTTAGGTTTTAATTTTCTACTCATAATTTAATCCATTTGTCGCACCAACCGATGGTAACGTTGTACAACGTTGGGGTCGGGTAAAATTGTGGTTCCTGAATTTCCTTTGCCTTCGTATTCAAATTCGGACAAAACGTACCGAATACTCTCCAGCCGGGCTTCCTTTTTGTCATTGCTTTTAATCACAATCCAGGGACTGAAGGTGGTATGGGTTTTACTGAACATTTGCTCTTTATAGCGGGTATAGTCATCCCATTTTTTCTGACCCTTTCGGTCCACCGGACTAAACTTCCAACGCTTCAGGGGGTTTTTGAGTCGTGAATTAAAACGAGCCACTTGTTCGTCTTTGGTAATTGAAAACCAAAACTTGATCAAATGCACCCCGTCCTCGTATAACATATGCTCAAACTCGGTCACCTGCCCAATAAATTTTTGATATTCATCCAGGGTACAAAACCCCATGACCGGTTCAACAACCGCCCGATTATACCAGCTCCTATCGAAAAAAACGATCTCACCGGGATTGGGAAGATGTTTGATATAGCGCCTAAAATACCATTGCCCCTTTTCTACCACCGTTGGTTTGGTCAAGGCGACGATGCGCATAGAGCGCGGATTCAAATGTTCGGTAAATCTACGTATACACCCCCCTTTTCCTGCCGCATCTCTGCCTTCGAAAAGGATACAAACGCGTTTGTTATGCTTCGCGACCCACTGCTGCAAATCCACCAATTCAGCTTGCAATTTGAGCAGTTCCTCTTCATATTCCATATTTCTGAGGATCTCGCTCGCACGGTCCTCTGAAACTTTTACTTTGAGTGTTTCAATAAATTCTTCTTTTGTCTTTGCTTTTTCAAAATCGGTTATATCCAGCATATTTTGAGTATAAACAATAAAGGTCAGTATACTCTTCAGAATAAAATATGAGCAAAATCATTGATTTTAATTCTGAAAATTTAAAACAAGCGTACAAAAAAGTTAATGATCAGGAGAGTTTCAGGTCTCTTTTGACCGCCTTATTCAGAAAATAACCGGTTACCAGCGTCGAAAGTACGTCTGCAATAGGAAAGGAAATCCAAACGCCCAGTACGCCCATAAAAGGGGGAAGGATCAACAATAGAGGGATGAGGAAGAATCCTTGTTTTGTAAGACTCAAAAGCAAGGCCGGAACCGCTTTCCCGATCGCCTGAAAATAGGACGCGCCAATCAACTGTACGACGATCACCGGGGTTGCGGCAAACACCCAACGCAGGGCAGAAGGCGTTCTTCGTAATATCTCCTGGTTGTCGGCCAGGATGGCAGCATCGAGACCTTCGGAATTACTAAGGAATATGGAGACAATTTCAGAAGGAAATACCATGATGATCACAAAGATCCCCAACGCCAATATCCCCGAATATTTAATGGAAGTGTTGATCGATTCCCGAACCCTGTCATACCTTTTCGCGCCGTAATTAAATCCGGCAATGGGCAAAAATCCCTGGTTCACCCCAATCACCGGGAAAAGCGCGAACATGAGCATTCGGCTTATAATTCCGTAGGTAGCCACATCGAGCGCGTCCCCTTGCGTGATCAAAACATTGTTGAGCAAGATAACGAGTATTGCAATGGTCCCCTGACGTGCCAACGTAACAATACTAAGGGCGTTGATCTCGTTCACGATAGCTCGTTTCAGATAAAATGATCCCCACTTCAAGCGCAATTCACTCTTAAACACGAAAAACCAAAGGATAAAGGCGAAGCAGATAAAATAACTAATAAAGGTCGCCCATGCCGCCCCTGCCATCCCCATATCAAATACTTTGATTAGGATATAATCCATGAATATATTGCCAATGGCCGGCAACATCATGGCATACATAGCGAATTTGGGCTTTCCTTCGGCGCGAATCACATTATTGCCCATCATGCACATAGCAAGCATGACGATCCCGTACATGACAATGCGGTAGTACGTAAGTGCCAAATCTTTAAATGACTCGTCCGCTCCGAAGAATTCGATGAGGTAATTCTGAAAAACAAGTCCTAAAACCGCCAGGATTCCGGCGGTAAAAAATGTAATGGTTGTCTGGTTTCCGAAGACGCGCAACGCTTTTTCGTTGTTTCCGGCACCCAAAGCCCGCGAAAGCACCGAACTTCCCCCAATCCCAACCGCCAATCCAATGGCACCGATGAAAAAGGTGACGGGAATGACCACGGTAATGGCAGAGATCGCCTTAGGGCCTATCCATCTGCCAACGAAGATGGTATCGACGATCATGTTCAAGGACATCACCAAAATACCAATAGAGGCAGGAACCGCCTGCTTTATAAGCAGGCTGCTTATGGAATCGATCCCTAATGCGTCCGAATTTCTTTTCACCCGCTAAGCAATTGCTGTTTCAATTTCAACAATGCGCCATTCTTCGATCCAATTGGCCAACAACTGTGCAAAATCGTCGCGATCGTTCAGGCAGGGGATGGTGGTAAACTCTTTGCCGCCTACCTCGTGAAAGATCTCTTCTCCTTCCATCGCGATCTCCTCGAGGGTTTCCAGGCAATCACTTACAAAAGCCGGCGTCACAATGGCCATTTTCTTGATCCCGGCCTTCCCCATACGCTCTATGGTTCGGTCGGTATACGGTTGTAGCCATGGGTCAAAACCCAGTCGGGATTGAAACGAGGTAGAGTAGGTTCCTTCAGTCAATCCAAGTGCTTTGGCCACTCGTTTTGTAGTATCGTAGCATTGGTGTCGATAACAAAACTGATGCGCTTCGCTAGGGGTATTGCAACAAATATCATCAATTTGACAGTGGGACTTTGTGATGTCACTTTTCCGAATGTGCCGCTCGGGCACTCCGTGATAGCTGAACAACAAATGTTCGTAATCCAGGCCATCGAGGTGCTCAGCAATACTTTTGGAAAGTACTTTTATATAATCGGGCCGTTTTGAAAATGAAGGAAGCGAGCTGATCTTTAACTGCGGAAAGAATTCTTTTTGAAGCTCAGCCACACGCACATCGATAGTTTCGGTAGTGGCCATGGCAAATTGAGGGTACAACGGAATGGTCAACACCTCCCCGACCCCTTGATCCACCAATTCCTGAAGGCCATTTTGAAGGGTCATGCTTCCATAGCGCATGGCTAAAGCCACCGGAATGTTCACTTTTTCATTCACTTTTTTCTGAAGCCTTTCTGAAAGCACGATCAAAGGAGACCCCTCTTCCCACCAAATTTTAGCATAGGCTTCGGCCGATTTTTTGGGTCGAGTGTTGAGGATGATCCCGCGAACCAACAATATTCTTGCCCATCGGGGAACGTCGATCACACGTGGATCCATCAAAAACTCATCCAGGTACTTTTTTACATCTTTCGGGTTGGTGCTATCGGGCGAGCCCAAATTGACAAGGAGAACTCCTTTCTTCATAGTGATTATTTGTAAACACAAAAATAGGAAGAGTGATGCAAAAGATTCTTAAAACATTGGTAAAGTTAAGGGGATGCTATTATGTTTTATGGCAACTAACGAAAGGGGGTTCGTAAGGCATTTGAAAACTACGGTTTGCGCCCATTTTAACTCGATAAGGCCATGACAAACTTCTTGGGCGTCGTCCCGAATTTCTTTTTAAATGCAGCAATAAAATGACTTGCAGTACTATAGCCTACTTTTAGGCCCACTTCATTCACATTATAAGAGCCTGTAGCCAATAACTGTCGGGAGACTTCCATTTTGTAATCGTACAAAAAAGTAAAGACCGGATCGCCATAGATCTGTTTAAAACCCTCTTTCAATTTGTTGAGTGGCAGTTGTATTTCTTCTGAAAGTTCTCGCAGAGTAGGTGGTTCTGCCATTCTGGAAATAATGATCTCCTTTGCCTTTTTGATCTTGGCAACATTGTCCTCATCTACTAAAAAGGGACATTGCTCCACATCGACATTGGCCGGACGATTGAAATACAGGCTTAACAATTCGTAGGCCTTTCCCTTGAAATAAAGTGGCTTGACCGATGGGTGTAAATTGTAATTCATCAATTGATTTAAAACAATGGCTATGGAAGGAGAAATGCCGGCCTCTTTGTAATATTTACGGTCCCGGTTCTCTTCACTTAAAAAAGTGATATAATTTGCCTCAGTTGAAAACAAACGATGAAATTTCATGATAGGCAACAACACCGAGAGGATCCAGGACTGTGGCTCCACGGAAACCTCAATGGGAAGGTCCAATTGCGGATTGTACAGCAGCAAAGATCGGTCCTCCCGAATAGGAAGTTGATAATTCCCACTATTAAAATTGAAGGATCCACTTCCCTTGACGCAAAAGTGAAATTGGATAAAATTAGCACTTACCTCCCGCTTAAATAGCTGTTTTGTATTGGTTTCATTACGAAATTTCAGGATAAAAAACCCTTCTTCAATCAAAGTTTCTTCGTAGATACCGCCAGCGATACTTTTTTCTGAGATCATGGTATAAATATGAGGAATTGTTGTTTAGAATGATACTAAATTAGTGGTTTTCTTCCATGAAACCGTATTTATAGCACAAATTTAACATCCATCGATATAAATGATCCCGCTAGCGTTACTTTATAAAATATCAAGCGGGTACTTTTGCTGTGTTTATGATGAAAAATAACGGTCAGCGACATTTTTCGACAGCCTCAAATACCACCAGCTACGCGCCGGAAGGTAGCTTTTACGCCATAGGACTTAATTACAAAAAGGCCGATGCGGAGATTCGTGGACATTTCAGTATTTCCCAACAGAATCAGGCTACCATTTTATCGCAGGCGAAAGAAGACGGCATCGCTTCCCTTTGCGTTATTTCCACCTGCAACCGTACCGAGTTGTACGGCTTTGCCCAGCATCCTTTCCAGCTTATAAAATTACTTTGCGAACACACTCGGGGGACTGTGGAAGAATTTGAAAAGGTGGCCTATGTTCATAAAAATAATGCTGCCGTGGCTCATCTTTTCAAAGTAGCCTCAGGTTTGGACAGTCAGATATTGGGAGATTTTGAGATTATCAGTCAGTTGCGAAACGGCTTGAAGCGTTCCAAGAAAACAGGGCTGCTCAACGCATATATGGAACGCCTGGGAAATGCTGTGATCCAGGCCAGTAGACGCATAAAAAACGAGACCGAAATTTCGACCGGAGTCACCTCGGTAAGTTTTGCCTCTGTGCAGTACATCATGGCCCGTGTTCCCAATATTTCAGAAAAAAATATTACCCTCTTCGGAATAGGTAAAATAGGGAGAAACACTTGCGAAAATCTAATCAAACATACCCGAAACGAACACATCACACTCATCAACCGTACCAAGGTAAAGGCCGAAGAAATAGCTGGCAAATTCAATTTGATCGTGAAAGATTATGCGAATATTCAAAGCGAGATCGCACAAAGTGACATTCTTATTGTCGCCACCGGAGCCCAAAACCCTACCATTAGCAAAGAGTTGCTGTACCTAAAAAAACCACTGTTGATTCTGGATCTTTCCATTCCGAAGAATGTGGCCACCGATGTCACGGAGAACGAATGGGTTACTTTGATCCATCTCGATGAACTCTCGCAGGTCACCGATAAGACGCTGGTACATCGCCAATCGCAGATCCCACAAGCCGAAGCTATCATTTCAGAAATCAACACCGAATTCAATCTTTGGGCGCAAAATCGAAAATTCGCGCCTACGATCAAAGCTCTGAAGACCAAACTTTCGAAAATAAAGGAGGGTGAAATAGACAATCAGCGCAGTAAGATCTCCAATTTCAATGAAGAGCAGGCAGAAATTATAAGCACGCGCATTATTCAGAAAATTACTACACACTTTGCGAATCATTTAAAGAATGAAAACGGCTCGGCCCATGAAAGCGCCGAATTGATTCGCAGCATCTTCCAACTCCCAACTAAGGATCAATGAACAGGGTAATTCGCATTGGTACGCGGGATAGTGAACTTGCCCTTTGGCAAGCCCATGCGGTCAAGACTCAATTGGAATCATTAGGGTATCAAGCGCAATTGGTTTCGGTAAAATCGACCGGGGATCTGGTCCTTGACAAGCCATTATACGAAATGGGCATTACCGGAATTTTTACCAAGACCCTGGATGTAGCTATGCTCAATGGTTTGGTGGATATTGCGGTTCACAGTATGAAAGATGTCCCTACGCTACTCCCAAAGGGCATTGTACAGACGGCGGTTTTGGAACGGGCCTCCTCTCAGGATATTTTGGTTGCCAAAGGAACTCCAAATTTCGATGAAGCCTGTGTGATCGCCACCGGAAGCCTGCGAAGAAAGGCACAATGGCTGCATCGATATCCTACACACCAGGTGGTGGGCTTACGCGGTAATGTGAACACCCGATTGCAAAAGCTGGAGAATAGTGATTGGCAGGGTGCTATTTTTGCGAAGGCAGGGTTGGAGCGAATTGCAGTTTTACCTGAAAATTACATCGATCTGGATTGGATGATCCCGGCACCGGCACAAGGGGCAATGGTCGTGGTCGCTTTGGAAAACGATTCCTTTTGCAAAGAAGCCACTTCAAGTTCAATGTTACGAATTTCAGAAATATGTACCATATAGAACGTGATTTTTTACGGGTTTTAGAAGGAGGTTGTACGGCACCTATTGGCGCTCTTGCAGCTTTGACAGAGGATGAGCATTCACTTTAAAGGCTCGTTGTTGTCCCTGGACGGGCAACAGAAATTGGAAGTGAAAGAGCGATCCATTGACCGGACGGATTATAGAAACTTCGGAAAAAATTGTGCATTGGAGTTACTAAAGGACGGAGGCAGATCAATGATGAAAGAGATTAAAAAAGCCAACCTATGAGGAAAACCAAACTCCTCTCGACCAAACAATTGTCACCTGCACAAGCAGCGCTTCTTTTAAAGGCAGGTTTTGACCTCGTAACTTACGACGCTATTGCCATTGAGTCGCTAGACTTTCAAGGCCCCTGAAGACATTGAAAACGCAATTTTTACAAGTCAGAATGGAGTAAACTCCTTTCTGGAAGGTAAGTCGCCTACAAACCGTATAAAAAACTGTTTTTGTGTAGGTGAAAAAACTGCAGCGCTTTTGGCAGAAAATGGACAAAAAATAGCCAAAATAGCAGAAAATGCCTCCAAATTGGCACATTTTATCGCCAAAAACGACAAAAATAGTGCGTTTTGCTATTTTTGCGGAAATAAGAGAAGGGATGAGTTACCCAATATTTTAAAAAGTGCAAAAATTGATCTTTTTGTGGTAAAAACATATGAAACAAGCCTAAAATCGGAGAATTTTGACCAAAAATGGGCCGGAATCCTGTTTTTTAGTCCGAGTGGCATTGAAAGTTTTCTAATTGAAAATACAATGGGAGCAGCCATCGCTTTTTGTATAGGAGAAACAACCGCTGCCGAAGCCAGGAAACATGCCGGCAAAGTGATGGTCGCAGACCTGACTTCCGTGGAAAGTGTAATTGACAAAGCAATAAAAGTATTAAAAGGCCAGGACACGGCCGGAGCAGTTTGAACTCTGCCAGATTTTAAACGAACATAATGACAAAAATTAAAAACGACTTATTTCTTCGAGCTTTACAAGGCGAAACCGTGGATCGACCCCCTGTTTGGATGATGCGTCAGGCAGGACGCTATTTGCCTGAATTCATGGAAATCAAAGCGAAATACGATTTCTTTACCCGTTGTCAAACCCCGGAGTTGGCCAGTGAAATTACCGTGCAACCCATCCGTCGATACGGTATGGATGCCGCGATCTTATTCAGTGATATTCTGGTGATTCCACAGGCAATGAACATTGCTGTAGAGATGAAACCCAACGTGGGACCCTGGTTGCCCGATCCCATTCGATCGCACAAAGATCTGGATCGCGTGATCGTGCCCGATGTTACCGAGGCGCTAGGCTATGTTATGGAGGCGATAAAAATGACGAAGGAAAAGCTAAATGATGAAATTCCATTGATAGGGTTCGCCGGAAGTCCCTGGACTATCTTGTGCTACTGTGTACAAGGGCAGGGAAGTAAAAACTTTGACAAGGCAAAGGAATTTTGTTTTACACAACCCGTGGCGGCACATGAATTGCTTCAGAAAATTACAGATACCACCATTGCGTATTTGAAAGAAAAGGTAAAGGCCGGTGTCAATGCTGTGCAGGTATTTGACAGTTGGGGAGGGATGTTATCTCCCACAGATTATCAGGAATTCAGCTGGCAGTACATTCAGCAGATCATCGATGCGTTAAAAGACGAGACACCTGTGATCGCTTTCGGGAAAGGATGTTGGTTTGCTTTGGACACCATGTCAAAAAGCGGTGCCGCCGCCCTGGGAGTAGATTGGACCTGTTCGGCAAGAAATGCGCGGTATCTTAGCGGGTGGAAAGATTACTTTACAAGGTAATTTTGACCCCACTCGTTTGTTCAGTCCTCCTTCAGAAATAAAAAGAATGGTGACCCAAATGATTAATGATTTTGGAAAGGACCGTTATATTGTCAATTTAGGCCACGGAATTTTACCCAATATCCCAGTGGAAAATGCCGGAGCATTTATCGAAGCGGTTAAAGAATATAAAGCGGAAGAGTGAAACTTTGGAAGCGCATACAGCAATTGAGCGTCAGGCATTTATTTCGTTTGGGCCTTATGTTGTTGCGCCGACCTCTACTGGTGTACCCTACCTGGAAAGCTACAAAACAAACTTTAGAGATTTGTGATTCTATATACGGTAAGGCCCATCATAAAAACGGAAAAGCGAATGCCTTTAGGCATGCGTTGTGGAATGTACTCATTTGTCAAAAAACGCTGAAAATCACAAAAAACAAAGATAAAAGTGCGTTTTGGGCGCAAAAAGTGACGCATTTGCACGAAAAGTTGACAAAAAACGAAATTTTGGATACCGCCATGGATTTGCATAATAATGCGGTGGGAGATCGTACAGTTTTTAGAGATTTTGGACCAAAATGAGGTAGAAATGGTCGTTTTCATTCAAAAAAGGCTTCAAAATGCCAAAAAATTAAAGGAAATTGAAGAAATAGAAAATTATACGAATGAGTTGGTATATATTTCAGAATAATTACGGTTATGTTTAAAAATATATTTAAAGGAATACGTGCTTACGGAGGTACTTTACACTTATTAGCAAATTAGGACTGTGGAAATATTTTGGGATTCCAATACTCATAAGTATTTTGACATTTACGCTGGTGGGATTCTCCGCCTATGGTTTTAGCGACAATATTGGCGGTCTAATTTCGAAAGTCTGGATTTGGGAATGGGGATCTCAAACGTTTAGAACCATAAGTGATATCATTGGTGGTATTCTGGTGGTGGCCATAGGCTTTATATTGTATAAACATATTGTAATGGCATTGAGTGCTCCTTTTATGAGTCCCGTTTCCGAAAGGATCGAAGCACATATCCTGGGCGTAAAACACTCAGCATCGAGACACTTCCTTTATGGCTCAACTTTGGCGGGGCATACGAATCAACGTTCGAAATCTCTTGATGGAACTCTTTTTTACTATCCCCATCCTGTTGGTTAGGTTTATTCCGGTTATAGGAATTATATCAACGGTTTTCTTGTTTTTGGTGCAGTCGTATTACGCCGGCTTCGGAAATATGGACTATACTCTGGAACGGCATTTCAAATACGGGGAGAGCCTCAAATTTGTTAGAAACCATAGCGGAATTGCAATGGGTAACGGCATTGTTTTTATGGCCATGCTTTTTATTCCTTTGGTCGGAATTATTTTGGTACTTCCCCTTTCGGTAACCGCCTCCACGACCGAAACGGTTAAGTTACTTCAGCAAACAGGACGCTTGAAGTCTGTAGAGCGCTCAACCAAAAAAATAGATGCCTAAGCCCAAAGCATATTTCCATGAAAGAACAATTTGTTTCCTATATCCGAAACCTTCAAAACACCATCACTTCCAGCCTGGAAGCCATTGACGGAAAGAGCAGGTTTCGGGAAGATCTATGGGAACGGGCTGAAGGGGGCGGCGGACGTACCCGCGTGATCGAAAACGGAAACGTCTTCGAAAAAGGAGGTGTCAATATTAGTGAAGTACACGGGGAGTTGCCCGAAAGCATGCAGCAGTACTTTGGCGTAAAAGACGCTCATTTCTTTGCCTGCGGCCTAAGCCTGGTGTTACATCCCGTCAATCCTATGGTGCCTACGGTGCATGCCAATTGGCGTTATTTTGAACTGTACAATACCAAAGGGAACATAGTCGACCAATGGTTTGGTGGCGGGCAGGACCTTACACCCTATTATTTATTTGAAGAAGATGCCCGACATTTTCATAGCATCTGTAAAAGGGCCTGTGATGCTCACGATGCTTCCTTTTATCCCATCTACAAAAAACGCTGTGACGACTATTTTTACAATACTCATCGTCAGGAAGCGCGAGGGATTGGAGGATTGTTCTTTGATTATCTGAAAAAAAACGAAACCTGGTCCATGCAGCAGTGGTATGACTTTGTGACTGAAGTAGGTGATAGTTTTCTCGAGGCTTATCTTCCCATAGTGGAACAACGGAAAGACCTGCCCTATTCCGAAGCCAACCGAACCTGGCAGGAAATTCGTCGCGGACGCTATGTGGAATTTAATTTAGTTCACGATAAAGGCACCCTTTTTGGCTTGAAAACCAACGGCCGTATCGAGAGTATTTTAATGAGTTTGCCTCCCAAAGTACAATGGCATTACGACCATCATCCGGAAGTGGGGAGTGAAGAAGAAATCTTAGTAAACGTATTGGAAAATCCCAGGAACTGGATCGATTAGACCATTGCGCTTGAAATAAAATAAAAATCAGACGATGTATCCCATAAGAAGAAATAGAAGATTACGCACCTCAGAGACCATTCGAAGCCTCGTTCGTGAAACGGTCATTTCCCCCAACGATTTTTTGGTTCCGCTGTTCGTGGTGGAAGGAAAAGGCGTGAAAGATGAAATTGCCTCCATGCCCAATTATTACCGATATAGTCTGGATTTGCTTGCTCATGAAGTAAAGGAATTGTGGAGCCTCGGACTCAAAAGTGTATTGTTATTCGTAAAAGTGCCCGATGGGTTGAAGGACAATAAGGGTACCGAAGCACTCAATCCCGACGGTTTGATGCAACGCGCCATCAAAGTTGTGAAAGCGGCGGTCCCGGAAATGCTGGTCATGACCGATGTCGCCCTCGATCCCTATTCCATATACGGCCATGACGGAATTGTTCAGGACGGAAAAATAGCCAATGACGATACCGTGGAGATCCTGGCAGAAATGTCCCTGTCCCATGCTCAAGCTGGAGCCGACTTCGTTGCGCCCAGTGATATGATGGATGGTCGTATCCTTAGCATTCGGGAGGCTTTGGAGGATGAGGGGTTTATCGATACCGGCATCATGAGCTACAGTGTCAAATACGCCTCCGCATTTTACGGCCCGTTTCGGGATGCTTTGGACTCGGCTCCGGTGGATCTACGAAATATTCCGAAGGATAAAAAAACCTATCAAATGGACTTCGCCAACCGCGATGAAGCCCTTCGGGAAGTAGAAATGGACATAGATGAAGGAGCCGATATTGTGATGATCAAACCCGGACTCTGTTATCTGGACATTGTTCGGGAAATACGAAATGAAGTGGAAGTGCCAATTGCCGTTTATCAGGTAAGTGGTGAATACGCTATGCTGAAAGCCGCCGCTGAAAAAGGATGGTTAGACCATGACGCTATTATGATGGAGCAGATCACGGCTATCAAACGAGCCGGGGCGCATATCATTGCCACCTACTTTGCAAAGGATGTAGTGAAATTGATTTCTTAACTTCGGAAAATGAAAAATATCGTAATCCTGTTTATCCTGCTGCTATCCATCCCAGCTATTGCCCAACAAGCGACGATCAAAGACGCCTTCCTCGAAAAATGGGAAAATTCTAAAAACTACCTGCTTGAAATGGCGCAACGCATGCCGGAGGAGCATTATGATTTTAAACCTACCGAGCGCCAACGTAGTTTTAAGGAACAATTGCTCCATATCAAAGGAAATATGGATTGGTTGAGTACCTCCTATTTTTCTACTTCGGAATTTGAGAAAGGGGAAAAACCGACAGCCGAAACCAAGGAAGAAACGATCGAAGTGCTCCGAAACGCCTTTGATGAAACCTCAGAAAAGATCGCCGCCACTTCCGAAGAATCCTTTAAAGAAACCGTGCAATTTTTTAGCGGCCCCAAAAGCAAAATCCAAATTTTGAACCTCTTACAAGATCATGTGACCCACCACCGGGGACAGCTTATTGTCTATCTCAATTTAAAAGGAGTGGAGCCACCAAAATATGTGGGATGGTGATTAGAGGCTAAATAATTTAGTAAAAAATTATCATTGCCTAATCAATTTTTCTTCTACATTTGATCTAGTGAAAAATTGGAACTACATAAAAATTTTATCCTTCTTACTGGTCGTTTACTCCGCCGGAGGAACTCCTGTAATCGCAAATACAACGGTAACGACTTCCACTCAAATTCAAGGGGTTGATGTCGGTATCAATTCTTCTGAAAAAGGAGTCCTGTTTTTTGAAGAAGTATCCATCTCAGTTGAATGTCAGCCTACCTTTGAAAATAAGCTTTATAGCTTAGGAACAGGTTTTTCAAACACTAATCCCGGTTTTTCAAACACCCGAGTTTACTACAAATTTGAATACTCTTTTAGTCTTCAGGATAAAAGAAAATTAATCGCAGCTGTTATTTTTCCCTATCATTTTTTCTGGTAATTCTGTTTCCATCCAATTAATATCTGGTCGAGGTTTTTAAAAAGTTCGGCTTTTCTCATGTTTCGTCCCTGCGAAACTACTATTCAATTCAAAAATATTTACAATGGAAACAATATCAATGGAGCTTGGCCTCCTGTTTTTAATGCTTTTTTTATTACCTGTGATCTATATTATTTTTAAAAGCACGGGTACAGAAAAAAGAATAAAAAAGTTAATTATCTCCTTAGGAAAGGATCAAAATTTGTCAGTGAAAAACATTGAAGTTATTGGTAATACGATTATTGGAATGGACGAAAGTCATCACAATCTTGTACTTTCCAATATTAAAAAACCTAAAGAAACCTTTCAAGTTGTGCCGGTTTGGTCTCTTACGTCCTGCACAGTGAAAACAATCCGCGTCAAAAATAAAACGCTGGATACGGTCGAGCTAGAGCTAATTGGCCCCGAACTCAAAAAGGAGATTTTATTTTACGAGGATCAAGATGAGAGTATCGTGATGGACGCCGAAGTTTGTTTGCACGAGGTTCAGAAATGGGAAAGCACCATTAAAAAGAATTTGCTACTCGTTTGATAGTAGAGGGCGGCCAGCGCAGGTCGCCCTTCCTTTTTTTTAAATGCTACCATGGCCATAAGTGCGGCGGGAATTGTAGCTGTCAAAAATCGAATTAAAATAGGGTAACGTCCTGGATTGTGTCACAAGAGACAATCGACTCGATGTCCAGTTTTCAAGTACAGAATAAAAGCGTAATTTTAAGCGTAAAAATTTCCGGATGACGCTTTTAATAATTTATGCTGTTGTGTCTATTTTCTTTTCGTTCTTATGTTCCATTTTGGAGGCAGCATTGCTTAGTTTCACCCCCACCTATTTAAAAATAAAAAAACAGGGGGGCCAGCGATTTGCCCAAACGCTCACCCGTTATAAAAAGAACATAGATGAACCCTTGATCGCCATCCTCACCGTTAACACCATTGCGCATACGGTGGGAGCCATTCTGGTGGGAGTTCAGGCCGAAAAACTGCCTTATAAAGTGGATGTGCTGGGCGTCAATATTGTTGGGATCGTCTCGGCCCTCATGACGCTTCTTATTTTGATTGTTTCTGAAATAATCCCGAAGACCATTGGTGCCACCTATTGGAAAAGCCTGGGCCGATTTACTGCAATCATGCTCGATATCATTATTTTCCCTTTGAAGTATACCGGTATTCTTTGGTTACTTACGTTAACGACCAAACTTATTGGGAAGTCCGCTCATGTGAGCTCCATAAGCAGGGAAGAGTTTATGGCCATTACAGATACTGCCGAACAGGAAGGCCTGTTCGCACAAAATGAAAGTGAGCTCATTAAAAACCTATTGGCTTTTAAATGGGTAAAGGCCCAGGATGTGATGACTCCGTTTCCGGTGGTGGTTATGGAAGATGAATCGACCACCCTTCAGGACTTTCACGAACAACATAAGAACTTGAGGTTTTCCCGAATTCTTGTCTTCAAAGAGCGAACTCACAATATTACCGGTTTTGTTTTGAAAGATGATATTCTCGAACAAATCGTGGAGGAGTATGGGAGTAAATTACTGAGTGACATCAAACGTGACATCTTCATAGTGGATGCCGAAAAACCCATCCCAGAGTTATTTGACGTATTTATTAAACAACGTGGTCATATCGCCCTGGTGGTGGATCAATTCGGAAATACCATTGGCATTGTTACCATGGAAGATATTATTGAAACGCTGCTGGGCCAGGAAATCATGGACGAAAGTGATGCTATCGAGGACATGCAACTTGCCGCTAGAAAGAATTGGGAGTTACGTGCCAAGCGCATGGGAATTGATTTACGACCTCCAGAAGAAAACGACGAGTTGTAATGGAAACGGTCTATATACATACACCCATTGGAGCCCTGGAGATCAAAGGCGATGCTGAGGGCTTGGCTTCGGTGCAATTTATGGATGCTGAAGTGGCTCCTTCCCAGGCTATTCCTGAAGTGCTTCTTCCGGCCGTGACCCAATTGAAGGAATATTTCAACAAAACCCGAACTCTTTTTCAGCTGCTCTTACATCCGGAGGGAACTCTTTTTCAGAAAAAAGTATGGGAGCAATTGGAGACCATTCCCTTCGGAAAAACTACTTCTTATCAAAAAATGGCGAATCAACTGGGAGAACCGAAAGTGATCCGGGCGGCGGCGTCTGCCAATGGAAAGAACCCCATCGCTATTATAATTCCCTGCCATCGGGTGATCGGCTCAGACGGCTCGCTTACGGGATATGCCGGAGGTTTGCATCGAAAAAAATGGTTGTTGGAACACGAAAGTCCGGTTCGCCAGCAAGTGTTATTTTAAATCATAGCTATGAAACGACTATTGAAATTATTGAAACGATTCTTTGTAGGGCTTATTATTGTCCTACTGCTTTGCGTGGGGTTGCTTTATATAACCGATTACGATTATATTCTGAAGGGAGTTCGCGTCGTATATTTAACAGGCCATACTACTGCCTATATCGATGACTACCCCAATTTCGAAAATATGGATATTGCAGTGGGCAATCCAACCCCAACCCTGGCCCATGCATAAGCAATTATAACCGCGTTTCGGCATACGCCAATCCTTTCAGAAATAAATAACAGACTGGGGACCGTCGCTTTTTTGGTGATTAAAAACGATAGTCTTTGGTACGAAAATTATGCCGAAGAATACGGCACCACCTCCCAAACCAACTCCTTTTCCATGGCCAAAAGTATCACATCTGCCTTACTTGGGAAAGCGATCAAGGACGGCTATATAAGTAGCCTGGATCAACCCATTGGCGACTTCTTTGAACAATATCGCAACGATAAGACTACCGTAGGGGATCTATCTTCCATGGCTTCAGGATTGGATTGGGTGGAGTCGTATACGAGTCCGTTTAGCGTTACGGCACGTTCGTACTACGATGACGATCTGGCCGAAACCATCCTGAATCAAAAAGTCGTGGAAGCACCCGGAGAACGATTCAAATACCTCAGCGGGAACTCACAATTGCTGGGCATGGTATTGGAAAAAGCCACGGGGGGAAAATTGGCCAACTACCTTACTGAAAGCTTTTGGCAGCCTTTGGGAGCGGAGCAACCCGCGCTTTGGCAAGTGGATGACGACGAGCACAAACTCGCCAAGACCTTTTGTTGTATTGCCAGCAATGCCCGGGACTTCGCACGCTTTGGAAAATTATACAAAGACTACGGAACATGGAACGGTGAGCAACTGCTGGATTCTTCTTTTGTCGCAAAATCCATTGTTCCCCGCTTCCCCGAAAGTCCCGAATATGGTTATGGCTTTTGGTTGAGCGACCATCTCAATAAAAAGATCTTCGTGATGCGCGGAATTCTGGGTCAATATGTCATCACCATCCCGGAAGATGACCTAATTATCGTTCGGCTGGGTCACCAACGGGGCAAAAAAAATGGACAACCTTTCTCCGACGATTTTTATGTGTATGTGGAGGAGGTCTATGAAATGCTAAATGCCGGTTTGTAAAAACTTTGTATCTTTAAATACTACTTCCCGTAACAATTACAAACTATGTTGAAACGCATCAATCTGGAACATATCCTGTTTTTGGATATTGAGACGGTTCCATTACACCGTGAATTCTCCCAACTGGACGAGGCTTCAAAATTGCTTTGGGAACAAAAAACAAAATACCAGCGTAAAGACGAATTTACAGCTGAGGAATTTTACGATCGAGCCGGGATTTGGGCCGAATTTGGGAAGATCATCTGTATAAGTGTTGGGTATTTTAAACTGAAAGGAGACGTTCGTAATTTTCGGGTGACTTCTTTTCATGGGGAAGAAAGGGATATTCTGAAAGAATTTAAATCCTTACTGGAAACCCATTTTAATCGTCCACATCACGTATTATGTGCGCATAACGGAAAGGAGTTCGATTTTCCCTATCTCGCCCGAAGAATGATCATCCATAGCATTGACATCCCTTTCAAACTGAATCTCTTCGGAAAAAAACCCTGGGAAGTTCCGCATTTGGATACGATGGAACTTTGGAAGTTCGGGGATTATAAAACCTTTACTTCCCTGAAATTAATGGCGCATGTACTGGGCATTCCCTCTCCCAAGGACGATATCGACGGCAGTGAGGTGCGGGATGTGTATTACGAGGAAAATGACATCGATCGAATCATCGTCTATTGTGAAAAAGACACCATAACCGTCGCTCAGATTCTTCTGAAATTTCGGAATGAAGATTTATTGGAAGCAGATGAAATCCTATCAGTCTAGCCTCATTTAAATAAAAAAGCCCGCCTCAACAGGAGACGGGCTTTTTTTCAACTTAATCAAAACAATTACTCAATTATAAAACGTTCGATATATTTATTGGTTTCCGAATTCACCTGAATCATATACATTCCGCTTTGTAGTAACGAAACATCTATAGATTGGGTAAATACATCCTGCCCAACTATTTGACCTACCATATTATAAACGATATAATCAATACCACTATCATCCAATAAGTCCACATTCAAGGTGCCTCTGTTTACAGGATTAGGATAAAGGAAAATTCCGGTTCCAAGTTCCGTAGTATTGCCATCTCCTGCGCCTGTGAAGCCTTGAAATGAAGTGGGGATCACCACGATATAATCTTCAACCTCACCCCATTGGAAGCTTTCGCAGCTCGTTGGAATTCCATTATACTTCATGGAAACCCGCATACGCGTTGGTCCTGCCGAAGCTCCTCCGGGTACATTGACTGCCCCGCTAATAGGAGTTGCTGTCGTAGCTGATCGGGAATAGGCCAATTCACCTGCATCGGCAAAATCGCCATCACGGTTCCAGTCCACCCAAACGGCGTATCCTTCAGCATAAACAGTTCCGGTCCAGAGTGGAGTAATGGTAATGGTGTTGCTAGTGTTCAAGTTGGTTGACAGATTGGTATAATCACCATATCCTCCGGCCGAAGCACCCGTTACATTATCAATACTTCCTATCTGCACGCGTTGAATGTATTCGTCGCTGGTATTATTACCATTAGATGCGCAATAACCTGTTGGAGGATTCGGATCCCCGCCTGCGGTCAAACTAATATTATCCAAGGCAATATCCGCCTGCCAGGTGTTTCCGGTGATACGATTAAAACGCAATTCAACCGTTCCCCCTACATACGCAGCAAGATCGACACTTTGCGCATTCCATTGGTTGCCCTGATTTCCGGTTTGACTCCATAGACTTGTCCAGGTGTTTCCATCGGTGCTTGCTTCCAAGGCAATACTTCCCATATTGGTCGCACCAAACATATGATAATCGAAGTTAAAACTAGCTTCGGTCTCACCACTAAGATCGATACATGGCGAATTCAAAATAGCCTGCTTGTTAGGATATCCCGTACCATTTCCTGAAGCCTCCACGTAAATATAGAAGGCACCACTTGAGCCTGATGATGGCCCTGTATTAGACGAAGGAGTTCCTCCCGAGTCACGGGTCCAGTTGATATCGTCTGCCGTGGACTGTGTCCAAACGCCAAACGAACTTTCAAAACTTTCGGCATACGGAATACCAATTCCTCCCGTACATCCTCCGCCACCACCTGTGGTAGTAACGGCCGCTGCATTACTCGCAGCTGATACGTTGCCAGCCGCGTCTCTCGCTCTCACGGTAAACGAATAGGCGGTTGCAGCTGTTAAGCCAGTCACTTGTGTAGTGGTTGCAGCTACATTACCCAGTAGGGTCGCACCTTCGTATACATCGTATCCTGTCACGCCAACATTATCGGTTGAGGCATTCCATGAAAGATCAACAGTGGTATCGGTGATGTTCGAGGCGGTCAAATTGGTAGGCACCGTAGGCGCCTCGGTATCTGGTCCCGCTCCCGAACCTGAAAACTCGAATTGGTCCAGCGCAATATCTGCCTGCCAGGTAGATCCGGTTACACGATTGAAACGCAATCTTACATTACTCTCTCCTGCATAAGGAGTCATAGAGATGCTTTCGGCATTCCATTGATTTCCTTGATTTCCAGTTTGATTCCAGATAGAACTCCAGGTTGTGCCATCGTCTGTACTAACTTCCAGGTCTATGCTGCCCATATCAGTCGCTCCAAACATATGATAGCTAAAGTCAAAAGTTGCCGAGGTTTCCGCGCTAAGGTCATAACAAGGAGAATTCAAAATAGCTCGTTTATTCGGATAACCCGTTCCATTTCCAGAGGCCTCTACATAGATATAGGTAGTTCCATCTGCAGCATTTGACGGCCCGGTATTGGAAGAAGGTGTTCCACTAGAATCCCGCGTCCAATCAATATCATCATTGGTAGATTGCGTCCAGTCACCCAGGGAAGTTTCGAAGCTTTCGCTATCCGGGAAGACGGCAATAGTGGTAGAACATGGATCGTTCCCTCCACCACCACAACCACTTACGTAGGAAGTAGTTTGGTCATTATTGCTATTGGTACCTCCATTCGTATTTTCGTTAGCCCCAACGCCAACTCCTCTGGCGGAAAAGACATCCCATATAATACAATTGTATAGTCCACCATACAGATCCTGGTCAGCTTGTAAAATACCATCTCGCCCCGAAACAAATCCGGGATTGTTGGCTGTATTCTTTAAACCTTCTATGATAAGCGCCATGGCAATATTATTCCCTCCGGTTCCACTGTAGAAATTACTATCAAACCCTTGATCGTCGATGAGTGCCCAGCTAAGGTCCCAAATAATAGTCGCCCAGGCATATCCCACTCCATGAGGAACGGCAAGACTACCAATATCATCGTAAGTAGTTCCATTTATGGCTGTATTTGTCGAATAAGGTGTGGGTCTAATTCCGCCACCATTGGATCCCTGTCCCAGGGCATAATTCCCAACAGCTCGTGAGTCTCCTCCTGTATCACCGGCATTCATTGTAAGCATAAGGCCAAACCAATCGCTCCAGCCTTCACCCATTTGTTCTGAGCCACCCAAACCATTAGATGCGGGCCCTCCTACCAAACGAATGGAAATTCCGTGACCGTATTCGTGGGCAATAATAAGATTGTCCAGATCTCCATCGATCTGCGGGTTCCCGGACCATAAGAACATTTGCATTCTGGGGTTCGATCCGTCTCCCGGGGTTGAAAAATTGGCATTGTTGGTTCCGCTGCCGTCTTGAGCATCTGCATTTACGGAGTCACTTCCGGCGCCTCCATTGCCATAATTATTTTCCTGAAAATTCCCGCTGGCTTCGTTGAAACCGTATTGATACCAAACATCGTGCATGATATTATTCCAATAAAATAAATTGGTGATGGCAGCATCGCGGTAGGTGTTTGGTTGGTTATTGAGATTAATCGGAAAATTAAAATCCAATCCTGCTCCGGCATCGGGAGAATATCCTGTACCGTTGTTTCCATTCGCATCTTCCATGGCCCAAACGTTATTTCCACGGGTAATGGTATATTCGGCTCCGTTACTTCCGTTGGTGTCATGCCACCCAAAAGGGGAAGCTATTAAATTTTGTGGATCTGAAACAATAGAACGGGCTCCGTCCAGTGGACTTCCCAAGGGCATTGCGTATACGTTGTAGCTTTCTCCGGCCATAAAATTTATGGGGCCTTCTACAACTGGAGTTGTTTCTTTTATGATCTTGCTTGCGTCGTGCCCATGTTCGTCGTGTGGGGCATCCCAGTTACAGGTGATCACCCAATCTTCGGTACGCAGCACTTGTCCTGTGGTGGCATCAATATTTTCGTTCCACCAATGTTGCCCGTCTTTTTGGTATAAGCTAACATTCCAAACCAGGCGTAATTGTCCATTGTGAAGTTGGTACAATGGTTTTACTGAAATCGGCTCCAGACTAATCCCCGAATTTTCATATACATAACTGCCATCGGCGTTTCTGTTTCCGTTTAAAATTGGGCGGGTCAGGCCATGAGTATTTACGGTTTTTAGTATCGCTCGTTCGGGAGTGATGGAAGCATTTGTAGTGGCAATTTTTGAGGCCACGTTGGCCACGAATTGATTGATCTGCCAGGTTACTTTACCATTCTTTACAGTCAATTTATAAGTGGCGTACTGAATAGGGATGTTATTGTGATACTGTTGCACATAGACGTGCTGTATCTCCGGGTTAATGGAAGGAACCACGTTGGTCACTTTCCACTGGGAAAGATCGGCTTGTTTAAAATTGGATTCTCCCCCTATTATATTGAAGTAAGATTGTACAACAGCATCCATCTGCTGCTGAGCGAATAAGGTTTGTCCAGTAAATAGTAGTAGACATGCTACCAGGTATAGTTTTTTCATAATTATTTATGTTTAGGTGTTTGATAACGTAATTCATTCATTGTGGTTATCACGGCAATGTGAATCACTATTTCCAGGAAAATCAAAGTTAAGTGATTGTCAAAAAAGGGTTGTCTTACGGTGATAAAACCTTGAGAAGGGTGTTCTTGGCTTCTTTAAAAAAATTGATGTTTCAACATGATATTCAGATATAAAATTATTTCCATTTGAACGAATCAAAACCAACCTGGGGAGAGTCCTAAAAAAGCCAAATGCCTCCACAATATTTTTTCGAATAAATCCGATTTACGGTTAAAGCGTTAAACTTTTATGTGTTTTTAGCTGGTCTTATTGATAATCTCCTATTAAAGTAAATAATTTATTGATAATAGCCCAACATTATTAGATGAACGATGAAGAGATTTTATTAACAATGGTCCTTCAACGGGCATAATCCTTTAGTTTCTAACGTTCCCAATTTCTTAGTTCAGAAATGATTAAATATTCTATCTTTGATTTTATGTCGAAGTCCGCACTCCTTTTTGTAAATAATCTTTCTATTTCCTTCGGAAAAAAGGGTGCTTTGACTCGGGTGATTCACGATATTTCATTTGAGGTTCCACCCAATAGCATTGTGGGAATTGTTGGGGAATCGGGATCGGGGAAATCGGTAACATCTCTGGCCATCATGGGATTACTTCCGAAGAAACACACGCACATCACAGGAGAGATCTGGTTTGAACATCATGACCTGCTAACTGAGAAAGAGCAAAGCCTGCGCCGTATTCGTGGGAATGAGATCGCTATGATCTTTCAGGAACCAATGAGTGCCTTAAATCCTTCTCTTAGCTGCGGATCTCAAGTGGCGGAAATACTTCGACTTCATCTCAAACTATCGGCTTCCGAAGCAAAAAAGGAAACCATCACTTTATTTGAAAAGGTAAAGCTGCCGCGCCCCCGGGCAATGTACGGCAGTTATCCGCATCAAATAAGCGGGGGACAAATGCAACGTGTAATGATCGCCATGGCAATTGGGTGCAAACCAAAGCTACTTATCGCAGACGAACCCACTACCGCACTGGATGTCACGGTGCAAAAGGAAATTTTAGAATTATTGCAGGAACTCCAAAAAGAAACGGGGATGAGCCTGTTGTTTATCTCACACGACTTGAGTTTGATTTCGGAAATCGCAGATGAGGTGATCGTAATGTACCAGGGTGATATCGTGGAAAAAGGAAGCGTAACTTCGATCTTCAAAAGCCCGAAGGCATCCTATACAAAGGCTCTTTTGGCATCGCGTCCTACCTTGGGAAAACGATTGCGGTTTCTCCCCACCATCGCATCTCTGGCGGATATGAGTTTTAAAGATGAAGAAATTACGGCTCAGCAACGGGCCTTTCAGCATAAAAAAATATATACGCAAAAACCCTTGCTAGAAGTTCACAATCTCGCCAAATACTATTACAGCAATGCAGGTCTTTTCAAACCCAAGCGGGTGGTGGAAGCGGTCAAGGATGTAAGTTTCTCGGTTTTTGAAGGCGAAACTGTTGGACTCGTCGGTGAGTCTGGTTGCGGCAAATCGACGCTTGGCACCACCATATTACAATTGGAAAAAGCGACCGCCGGGAAAATTCTATACCGAGGCAGGGATCTCACCCGTTTGTCTACTTCGGAAATTCGGACACTTCGGAAAGAGATTCAGCTTATTTTTCAGGATCCCTATTCCTCGTTAAACCCAAGATCACCTATTGGCGAATCCTTGATCGAGCCTATGAAGGTTCATGGTATAGGAGCGTCCAAAAAAGAAAGAACCAAAAAAGCCTTGAAATTACTGGATCGTGTTGGCCTGGATGAAAGTTATTTTTCACGTTATCCACACGAACTTTCCGGAGGACAGCGACAGCGGGTGGGCATCGCACGCACGATTGCCATGGAACCTAAACTGGTGATCTGCGATGAATCTGTTTCTGCCCTGGATATTTCGGTGCAGGCTCAGGTGCTCAATCTCCTTAATGAGCTCAAAGAGGACTTTGGCTTTACTTATATATTCATTTCACACGATCTGGCGGTTGTAAAATTTATGGCCGATCAATTATTGGTGATGAAGGAAGGTAAGATTGAAGAAATGGGAGATGCCGATGAGATTTACGCCAATCCTACGAAAGCCTACACAAAAAAGTTGATCGATGCCATTCCGAAGGGAATCTAAAACAAAAAAAGCCCGTTCTAACCTCACAAAGAACGGGCCTACCTTTATCTGAATCGTTGCAGATTTGGGGTAAAAAAAGTATTATAAAAAATTACATCAACAAAAAAACTTTCTTGGCTATGTAAAATAAATTTCGAATGAGTTTCATTGTACTCTTTAAGTGGGTACTAAAATTTTTCATAAGTCGGTTAAGTTCAAATAACTAATTGGGGAGTACTAAAGTGTGGAAATAATTCGTATTCGACGATAAAACACGTTATTTTTCGATGTAATGCACTTTTTTTTAACATTTATTATATAATTTCCTACAAAACCGAGCTGATTTCTTACAAAAAACATACGAATTTCAGAGAAAAATCTGGGGCTCACAGCGCATCATGGGTGCTAGAATTCCATTTCGGGGACATCGCCTTTGACGATTAGACTCCCTTGGGTGGCCGTTTTTATTTCTTCAATGCTCACTCCGGGAGCCCGTTCCAATAGCACAAAGCTATTGTTTTCTATCTCCAATACTGCGAGGTTGGTAACTACCTTTTTCACACAATTGACCCCGGTTAGGGGAAGCGAGCATTTTGTGAGGAGTTTGGACTCACCCGCTTTATTGGTGTGCATCATTGCAACGATGATATTGTCGGCAGATGCGACTAGATCCATGGCTCCACCCATACCTTTCACCATTTTCCCAGGGATCTTCCAATTGGCGATATCACCATTTTGAGCCACCTCCATGGCACCCAGGATGGTAAGGTCCACATGTTGTCCCCGGATCATCGCAAAACTCGTTGCCGAATCAAAAAAAGAGGCACCCGGTAAGGCAGTAATGGTCTGTTTCCCGGCGTTGATGACATCGGGATCTTCTTCTCCTTCAAACGGAAAAGGTCCCATTCCCAAAACGCCATTCTCACTTTGAAACTCCACATTGATATCGTTGCGCACAAAATTGGCTACCAGCGTTGGGATGCCTATTCCCAGGTTTACATAATAGCCATCTTTCACTTCTTTGGCGATGCGCTTCGCAATCTGTTCTTTGGATAATGCCATTAGTCTCTCTTTCTTACGGTTAAATTTTCAATTCGTTTTTCGTAGTGCTTTCCTTCAAAAATACGTTGTACAAAGATCCCTGGCACATGTATAGTATTGGGATCCAGCTCACCGGCGGGTACCAAGTGTTCGACCTCAGCAACGGTAATCGCAGCGGCTCCACACATATTGGGATTAAAATTACGCGCCGTTCCCTTGAATATAAGATTTCCTGCGGTGTCTCCTTTCCATGCTTTGATAAAGGCAAAATCGGCCTTAAAGGCATGTTCCATGATATGCATTTTACCGTTGAATTCGCGCGACTCCTTTCCTTCGGCTATTTCAGTACCGTAGCCTGCGGGTGTATAAAATGCAGGGATTCCACTTTGAGATGCCTGGCATCGTTGCGCCAGAGTACCCTGCGGAATTAAATCAACCTCGAGCTCTCCACTAAGCATTTGACGTTCGAATTCGGCATTCTCACCTACATAAGATGAGATCATTTTTTTTATTTGGTGTTTCTGTAGTAACAATCCCAATCCGAAATCATCTACCCCTGCATTATTTGAAATGCATGTTAGCCCATGTACGTTGAGTTCCACCAATCGGGCGATGCAGTTTTCCGGAATTCCGCTCAAACCGAAGCCACCAAGCATAAGGGTCATATCGTCTTTCACGCCTTCACAAGCGGTTTGAACATCTGCAACAGTTTTTGTGATCATGTGTTTTAAAATTTCAATAAAAATACTGAAAATTGAGGCCAAAAAAAAACCTGACGGCCTTTGAAATTCGTCAGGTTTCAATAGTTAAGATTCAGGCAGAAACTAGAAATCAAACTCATCATCGGGGATCTGGTTACCGTCGCCCTTATTCTGCTTCTTATAATCATCGCAATTGGTTTCAATAGATATTTTGCCGGGTTTAATAAAATTATTTTTCGAGACATCCAGCGTTTCATCCGCATAGCATTTTTTCATAAAGAGTCCCCAAATGGGTAATGCCATACTCGCTCCTTGACCATAAGCCGTAGTGGCAAAGTGCGTGGCCCGGTCGTCACCTCCTACCCAAACACCGGTTGCCAAATTGGGAACCATTCCCATAAACCATCCATCACTATTGTTTTGCGTAGTTCCTGTTTTTCCTGCGATGGGATTTTCAAATCCGTAGGGATATCCGGTGATTATTTTTCTATAGACAGGATCTTCGCCCCTCCATTTGTGGCGCAATCGAGATCCGGAACCGGATTGAGTAACCCCTTGTAATAAACTCACCGTTACATAAGCGGTCTCGTTGCTAATAACATCTTTGGTTTCGGGTACATTCTGAAATAATATGGTTCCGTTCTTATCTTCAATACGCTGTACCAAGATTGGCATTACGTAGACTCCTTCATTGGCAAATGTACTATAAGCACCCACCATTTCATACAAGGATATATCTGCCGTTCCCAGAGCAATAGATGGAACCTCTGGTATTTCCTTGGTATCGACTCCCATTTTCGCAACAAGATCGATCACGGGTCTGGGTCCTACGCGGTCGATCAATCTGGCCGTAACCGTATTGATAGACTGGGCCAAAGCCCCTCGAAGTGTTATCATGCCGCCATAATTTCCGCTGGAATTTTTGGGACACCATTCTTTGAGCAATCCGTATTTTCCCTCAGCAATACAGAAGGGAGTATTGGGAAGCGTGTCACAGGGAGACATATGCATCTGGTCAATGGCGGTAGCGTAGACAAAGGGCTTGAAAGTGGAGCCAATTTGACGCTTTCCCTTTTTAACCATATCGTACTTAAAGTTCTTGTAATTAACGCCTCCCACCCAAGCCTTGATCTCTCCGGTTTGAGGAGTCATCGACATCATAGAAGCACGGAAAAAAGATTTGTAATACCGAATAGAGTCCAGAGGAGTCATTATAGTATCAATGCTGTTGTTCTTTGCGGTCCATGAGAAAATACTCATCTTCGTTTTCTTTTTGAAACTATCAATGATCTCATTTTCAGATTTGCCCTGTTTTTTCATTTCCCGCCAGCGATCACTTCGGCGCATGGCAGCATTTAAGATAGTATTAATTTCCTCCTGGGTGATATCCTGAAACGGGGCCGTTTTATTTTTTTTGCTCTGAACATCAAATTCCTTTTGTAAGTTGGCCATATGAGCATCCACGGCTTCTTCAGCATATTGCTGCATTTTCGAATTGACGGTGGTATACACTTTCAATCCGTCACTGTCAATATCGTAAAAGGTGCCGTCCGGTTTCGGATTGTCCTTAGACCATTGCTTCATATACCCTCTGATATACTCACGGACATAGGTGCCAATTCCTTCGTAATGTTGTTGAGGAGAATAATTGATTCCCAGTGGTAATTTCTGAAGGGAATCTTTCGCCTGTTTTGTGATATAGTCGTACTTGGCCATTTGTCCAAGGACCACATTTCTTCTGTTCATGACGCCTTCTTCGTTGCGAAGTGGGTTGTACAGGGACGAATTTTTAAACATCCCAACCAACATGGCCGATTCATGAATGGACAATTCCTGTGGAGACTTATTAAAGTAGATATTGGAAGCCGATTCGATTCCGATGGCAAGATTCAGGAAATCGTATACGTTGAAGTACATCGTAATGATCTCTTCCTTGGTGTATCTACTCTCCAGTTTGGTAGCGATTACCCATTCCTTTATTTTTTGCGTGGCTCTTTGAAGTTTATTCCTCGACACTCCATCGGTAAAAAATTGCTTTGCCAATTGCTGTGAAATAGTACTCGCACCACCTTTGGTGCCTAAAAATGCAAAAGCACGAACCGAACCTTTCCCGTCAATCCCGGCATGGTCATAAAAACGAACATCTTCCGTAGCAATTAAGGCATCTACCAAATGAACGGGTAGGTCCTCAAACTCAACCGGAGTTCGGTTTTCTTTGAAGAACTTCCCTATAACCTTTCCATCTTCTGAAATCACCTGTGTTGCCAGATTCTTTTCCGGATTCTCGTATTCTGAGATGTCCGGTAATCTTCCAAATACACCCCAGGAAGCCAATAGAAAAAGTAGTAAAACCAACAAAACGCCGCTTCCAAAAATCATCCAAAACGTTTTGATATGACGTTTCACAGGGTCTTGCGAGGTCTTGCGGGCTGTTTTTTTCCTTGTTTGCTTTGCCATGAGGAACTATAATTATTGATTTGCTTCTTCGATGCTATATCCTACTTCTGTGATGCCTTCCAATTGGGTAACGCCATGTACCGCTCCGTTATTGCGCACAGCCTGAGACAGGTGAAGGCGGTATACACCCTCTTCTAAAAAGGTGACATTCTCTTTGTACATTAGTTTACTCTCCTTTACCGTGCCAATACCAGTTCCCAACCAGGTACCATCTGCATTTGCCATGCGATATTCCAGGGTATCAACCAGGGTCTTGCCATGCGGGAACTCCATAGATGCGATGAGGAAAATATTGTTATACGGATAGTCGTTGGTATGGCGAAGATGTATGAACAGTTCGTATTTTTTTAATGTATCCAACTGCGGAATTTGAAACGTTAACTCATCATTCTTATCCCAATAGCCGGGCAAATCGCGCATTTCTCCCAGCACCATATTTGAATCACATGAAACGAAAATAAAAAGCAATGCCAGTATTGCCAACAATTTATGCATTCTTATCCTGATTTCGGTTCCGGTTTCGGTTCCGGTTGCTCCTTCCAGATCCTTTTTTTGCAGTTCCGCCTCTCTTGCCGCTATCGGCGGTCGGGCGCTTTGAGGCTCCACTAGTTCTTCTTTTCTTCCTTCTTCTCCTGGGTTGA
This sequence comes from uncultured Flavobacteriaceae bacterium, assembly GCA_963807685.1. GTDB lineage: Bacteria > Bacteroidota > Bacteroidia > Flavobacteriales > Flavobacteriaceae > Aureisphaera. Next base: position 355,378 of record CAWECU010000017.1, read on the forward strand.
TCGAAACGAGTTAAGCTGTCCTGCCCTACTACATTATTAAATAGTTCCGCATCCGGAATGATCTTATCTTCGATATACTCTTCCAGGCTGGTTGCCTTGTTACCTTTTTTGTTCAAAGCGATAATCTCGTTGACTTTGGCCACTTCCATCTCATGCCAGTTCATGCCTTCATTTTCATAGGAGAACCACATGAGGCCCTTGAAAATATCAATTTTTTGACATACTGCCCGACCTTTTTCAGTATTCAGTTTTACATCAGATCTGGGAAATTCTTCCAGAGCTTCCAGGTAGGTGTCCAGTTCGTAATTTAGGCAACATTTTAATTTTCCACATTGCCCGGCCAACTTCTGCGGATTCAAAGAAAGTTGCTGGTAACGGGCAGCCGCAGTATTTACCGACCGAAAATCGGTCAGCCAGGTGGAACAGCAAAGTTCGCGTCCGCAGGATCCAATACCACCCAAACGGGCAGCTTCTTGCCGGAAGCCCACTTGTTTCATTTCAATACGCGTGCTGAACGTACGTGCAAATTCTTTGATAAGTTCACGAAAATCTACGCGCTCTTCCGCAGTATAATAAAAAACAACTTTGGAGGCATCTCCCTGAAATTCAACGTCGCTAATCTTCATTTGAAGTCCCAGGCGAATAGCGATCTCCCGGGATCGTTTTTGGACATCTTTCTCACGGTCGCGTACTTTTTGCCAGACATCAATATCTCTTTGAGAAGCTTTGCGGTACACCTTCGAAAGTTCCTCAACACTGGGAGGTAATTTCTTCTTTTTCATTTGCACCCGTACCAATTCGCCGGTGAGGGTTACAATTCCAATATCGTGTCCCGGAGAAGCTTCGGTAGCGACAATATCTCCAATACTCAAACTAAGGTTTTCCGGGTTTTTATAGAAATGTTTTCGTCCGTTTTTAAAACGGACCTCCACTCCATTGAAGGGCTCCATATTTCCAGGAAGTGACATATTTGAAAGCCAATCGAACACCGTTAGTTTATTACAACCGTCACTGCCACAAGTTCCATTGTTTTTGCAGCCTCTTGGTTGTCCATCGGTGCCGGTGGCACAGCTTGTACAGCCCATATTTTTATATATAAAGCTCTTTTTATTACCCTTCTACCAACGTTTTAAGCAGTGCGTGGTATGAAAAAGAGACGGAGATGAAACTTAATTTTCTTTAAAAAAGTAAAGATACCTTTTTTCTGAGACTTACCGTTTGAACCTCAGTTTTTCTGAACGCCCTTTTTTAAATATTTTATTGCTGTTATGGGCCCCACTTCGCAGCTTCTTTTGCTCCTCGTAGGGAAGTTGGATCACCTCCATGCATTCTGCACTGCAACAGGATTCCAGTTTCTCACCACATGCTTCACATTGAAGGAATAACAAATGGCAGGCTTCGTTGGCACAATTTACGTGTGAATCACAGGGTTGCCCGCATTGATGGCAACTGGCAATAATGTCTTGTGATATTCGCTCTCCCCGGCGATGATCGAACACAAAGTTCTTCCCTACAAACTTGTTTTCCAGCCCTTGTTTATCCACCTGGCGGGCATATTCGATAATGCCTCCTTCCAACTGAAATACATTCTTAAACCCCTTGTGTTTATAGTAGGCACTGGCCTTCTCACAGCGAATTCCCCCGGTGCAATACATGACTAAATTCTTGTCTTCCTTGTGTTCCTTTAAGTCTTCTTCAATGATATCCAGGGAGTCCCGAAAGGTATCCACATCGGGAGTGATCGCTCCTTTAAAATGCCCTATTTCGCTTTCATAGTGGTTTCGCATATCGACCAGAAGGGTGTTCGGGTCGTCAATCAATTGATTAAACCGGGAGGCATCCACATGCACTCCTTTATTGGTGACATCAAAGGACGCGTCGTTCAAGCCGTCGGCTACAATTTTCTTACGCACCTTGACCTTCAGCTTTAAAAAAGATTTGAGGTCGTGTTCGATTGCGATGTTCAGCCGAACGTTTTTCAGAAAATAGATTCCGTCGAGAAAAGCCTTAAATTCCTGAAACTTTTCAGCCGGGACAGATAGTTGCGCATTGATCCCTTCGCAGGCCACATAAATACGCCCTAAAACGCTCATTCCATCCCATGCGAGGAACAGGTGATTTCTAAAAAGTTGGGGGTTGCCAATATGGGCGTACTGATAAAAAGAAAGGGTGAGCCGGTCTTCCCCGGCCTGCTCCAGTAAAGCAGCTCTTTCCTTTGCACTTAAGGTATTGTACAGTTGCATGCTATACTTTTTTAAATGAAAAAGATATGTTTCAAAATGTGTTGCAAAAATAGGGTTTTCTGTCTTGTTAACAAAAACTCAAGTTTCTCAGTTTTCCTCTTGGGGTAAAGGCAAAGAAATAGTAATTTAGCTCACCGACTCCCATTAAATAAATTTACACAATGAGTACCGAAAAAGAAGCAAAATTAAAAGCATTAAAGCTAACGTTAGACAAACTTGACAAGACCTACGGAAAAGGAACCGTCATGAAAATGGGAGACCAGGTTGTGATGGAAGTAGATACCATTCCCACGGGTTCTTTGGGACTCGATCTCGCCCTGGGTGTAGGGGGATATCCTCGCGGACGGGTTATCGAGATCTATGGCCCAGAGTCTTCAGGAAAAACTACCTTGACGCTGCACGCTATCGCAGAAGCACAAAAAAAAGGAGGGATTGCCGCATTTATTGACGCAGAGCATGCCTTCGATCGAAATTATGCCGAAAACCTGGGGGTGGATATTGAAAACCTCATTATTTCCCAACCCGATAATGGAGAACAGGCGCTCGAAATCACCGATAATCTTATTCGAAGTGGAGCGATTGATATCATTGTCATCGATTCGGTTGCCGCGTTGACCCCAAAAAGTGAAATCGAAGGGGAAATGGGTGATAGTAAAATGGGATTACATGCCCGTTTGATGTCTCAAGCCTTACGGAAATTAACAGGTTCCATCAGCAAAACACAATGTACCGTTTTCTTCATCAACCAGTTGCGTGAAAAGATAGGGGTGATGTTTGGCAACCCAGAAACTACCACCGGTGGGAACGCCTTAAAATTCTATGCGTCTGTTCGTCTGGATATTCGTCGTTCTACCCAGATAAAAAACACCGATGGCGGTGTTATGGGGAATAAAACCAGGGTAAAAGTGGTGAAGAACAAAGTAGCTCCTCCCTTTAGACTCGCAGAGTTTGATATTATGTACGGAGAGGGCATTTCCAAGGTAGGTGAGATCATCGATATAGGCGTAGATTACGAGATCATCAAAAAAAGCGGTTCCTGGTTTAGCTATGATGATACCAAGCTGGGGCAAGGAAGGGATAGCGTGAAAAGCTTACTTTTGGATAACCCTGAATTGATGGAAGAACTGGAGCAAAAAATTAAAGAAGCAATTACCGCAGTAGCCTCTTAAATTATTTAAGGGCTGCACGCAACCATTTTTTCGCCCCTGTATCTACTGAATGTAGAAACTTGGGTCATATGGTTGCCCGCTTATTTTTAGGTGGTTTCATTATTAAACAAGCCAACCATATTTGACTTTACAAGAGCTCATAGAAGAATGTAAGCGGCAAAACGCAAAAGCACAAGGTGCGCTGTACAAAAAGTACTCGGGTGTTTTGTTTGGGATTTGTTTGAAATACTCCCCAAACCGAACCGAAGCCGAAGATAATTTGCAGGACGCTTTCATCACTATTTTTAGTAGAATTGAGCAATACCAGGGAAAAGGTTCTTTTGAAGGTTGGATCAAGCGAATTACCGTGAACACGGCGCTGCAAAAATACCGGAAGAAAAAGGTTTTTGATATTTCAAACGAACAGCAAATTGAAGATGTCGAAGTTGAAGTTGAAGAAACCAAAGTTCCACTGGATTTTTTGCTGAAAATTATACAGGAATTGCCCGATCGATATCGATTGGTTTTCAACCTGTATGTGTTGGATGGATACGCGCATAAAGAGATTGCCGAAATGTTAGGAATCTCAGACGGAACGTCTAAATCGAACCTGGCGAGAGCCCGAATGATATTGAAAACCAAAGTGGTTGATTACAAATTAACCAAAAATAAATAAACGGCACCGCCGTCAATAAAAATTAAAGTGCCCTAAACAGGGGTAGAACATGAGTAAAAAGAAGCACATAGACGAGCTTTTTAAAGAGCAACTTCAAAACTTTGAGGCCGCTCCTTCTCCCGAGGTTTGGAACGCTATCCAGGCCAAAATGAAAAAGGAAAAGGAGGATCGCAAGGTCATACCTATTTGGTGGAAGCTGGGAGGTGTCGCCGCGCTTTTGGTACTGTTGCTTGCCTTGAATTTTGTATTCCAACCCTTTGGCGCTAAGGACACACCCGTCATTGTTACAGAGGACACCAACAAACTAAAAGAGAAACACACGACTCCCGATATCGAAGATGCTACACTTGATACCGATGCCATTACTTCGGAAACGGACGGGAAGGAATCCAACGATGTTGAAATAGAAAAATCATCCATAGAAACCGAAGGCGAGAAAAAGCTGAAAGAACAAATGGTCAATGATGTGAAAGGCAATCAAAAAGCGATCACTTCGGAAGACAACACCAAGAAAGTGGCTCCACTTCAAAAAAGTAACCTTATTAAGAAAAATACTTCGGTAGAGGCCATCACTGAAAAAGAGGCGGTCGCCAATACTTCAGAAAAAACCAATACGACCAAAGTCACTCCGGAAATCAAAGACACCAATCCTTTGATCCAGAAGGATGCTTCCCAAGGAATCGCGAAAAAAGTAACCGCCGGAATTGCAAAAACCACAGGGCAGAAAGATAAAATCGAAAACAATGTTGATGATCCAACCCAAAAAACAATCAACGATGACAATCCCTTGATCCAAAAGGATATTTCAGTAATAAACAAAACAAAAGATGCCGTTGCTGAAATCGAAAATAAAAAGAAAGAGGCTGCAGTAGAAGAAGTTAAAACTGATCCTGAAGAGAATAAAAAATCGATTTTCGACGCCATAGAAGAAGACAAAGAAGCTGCCGTGACTAAAGTGGAAGACCGAGACCTTAAGAACTGGGAAGTAACACCCAATTTTGGTCCTGTGTTCTATAATAGCCTGGGCGGAGGCTCCTCCATCGATCCCGCCTTTGCGGACAATTCGCAAACGGGTGATGTGAACTTTAGCTATGGGGTGCAGGTAAGCTATGCTATTAATGATCGTTTAAGTCTGCGGTCGGGAGTGAGCAATGTGGATCTGGGATATACTACGGGTGGTGTAGAATTGGCTACCGGACCGGTGGCAGTTGCCCTGGGCAGTGTAGATTACGGAGGACGTAGTATTGTATTGAGTGCCTTTGACAGTGGGACGCTCGCCAATTTACCGCCTTCTTCGGGAGAGAATGACCCTTTTGCCGGTTTGACCCCCAAGTCGACCAGTGGCAATGCAGAGCTCATTCAGAATTTATCTTACTACGAAGTTCCTATGGAATTGAAATATGCGCTTTTCAATAAGCGTTTTGGCGTGAATATGATTGGGGGCTTTAGTACTCTCTTTCTGGGGAATAATGAAATATCGGTGCGGGATGGAGATTTTAGAGACGTGCTGGGCGAAGCTAATAATTTGAATTCGGTGAGTTTTTCCACCAATTTCGGGTTGGGCTTCGATTATAAAATTAGCAAAAGATTAAAGTTTAATGTTGAGCCTATGTTTAAATACCAGCTCAATCCGTATTCAGATTCGTCTGTGGACTTTAAGCCCTATTATTTTGGGGTTTACAGTGGATTGAGTTTTAGGTTTTAGGTTAGTTTTTAGTTGGTTAGGTTTGGATTAGTCCGAACGATTATGAAAAAACCACTCTTCGCCATAGGGTGGTTTTTTTGTGCTATGAAGTGAAGTTTCGGGCTTATGGGGTTGCGTCAAATGCGGGGTGGACACTATACGGAGGGATGCTCCAGTTCCCGTAAGATAATTTGATAGGTTTGATTCTTAAGCATTCGCTTGTCTTCCAGTTCTAAAATTCTCGTTGGAATAATGGGATGCACCCGTACGCGCATCTTTCCAGGCCCTCCGCTAAAAAACGTATACGAAAATCGCTTTTTATTGTCATGAAAACTCATGGGTGCAATGGGAATACGGTGTTCGATCGCCAGTCTGAAGGCGCCATCTTTAAACTCGTTCAACAACAGACCTTCATCTTCGGGGACACCGCCTTCGGGGAAAATACACACTCCCAGGCCCTGTTTAAGTTTCTGTTGTGCCTCGATAAAAACATTGTGTCTGCTTCGGGCATTACTGCGATCTACCAAAATACAGGTCCTTTTGTAGAAGAACCCGAAAAGAGGAATTTTAGACAATTCGGCCTTGCCCACGAACACAAATGGATTACGGCTCACATACAGCATCAACATAATATCGGTCATAGAGGTATGATTGGCCACGTACATATAGCTTTCTCCCTTTTTAAAAACGGCATCTCTCTTAATTACTGGATAAAAGCCCATTCCGAAGAGGATAAACGCGGCCCAAAGACGCGCCAGCTTAAAGAAAAACGGATACCAGCTTTCCTTTAAAATACTAATAATGAGGATCGGAAATAGAACGACTATGGGCAACGCCAATAAAACGTAAAACCAAATACGATAGAGAATATGGAATGTGTTTCTCAGGATTTTCATCTCGATTCAAAAATACATTTTTCGGTAGAGCTTTAACTCCTTTTTTTTTCGATTGTGTTTCAATACTTTTACCAAAACTTTTTTATGCGATATACATTGCTGTTTCTTCTGTTAATCTCCAAGATTGGTTTTGCGCAACAGTTTGAAACAAAAATTCCCGTGGAAGGAACCCTAATATTTACGGGGCAAACCGCCATACTTCCCATCTCCAATGAAGTTACCGGGGGTATTTCGTTTCTGAAGGTGGATGAAACCGAATTACAGGCCTATCAAATCGATCAAAAGGGAGCGGTGACGGCTCAGTTCATCACCGATATTCCAAAGGAACTGGGGAACTTTTTAGACGCCATTCACATCAATGGAGCCCTCCGATTGTTTTTTACCAAAAAAGACGCTGTCGGATATATGGACATTGATTTCGAAACCGGCGAGACCCGGGAAGTGGTCATGGAAAACGTATATCAAAAAAAGGAACGATTGATTGGTTACTACGGAACAAAAAACAAATTCTACACGGTCACCATTCGGGAAGATTCCAGCCTGGGCGTTTATATTTTTTCTGAAAAGGAGGGGTATGAAATCATCGATTTTAGTTCCGATAACGAAAGCTTTACTGAAAAGTATCTTTCGCAAAAACTATTCAGTAAAAAATCGCTTATCAATATCATTAAAACGGAAGAGGAAGCATCTTTCACGCTGAATTACAACCCGAAAAAGCTCTACGTTTCAGAAAACAAAATTACCATTACCATCGATTATTACGAAGATGAAAAGGGTGCCGATCACATCACCGATATCATCGTGCTGGATCTGATCGCTCAAAATGCACAGGCTTATACCATCGATTTTCCTAAAATTACTAAAACTCGCAGTGTCAGGAAAGAAATTCAATCCCGATCGTATCTCAAGGACGATCTGCTTTTTCAATTGGTGCATACCAAAGATCAATTGATCGTTCAAGTGGTCGATTACAAGACAGCCGAAGTGCTCAATACCTATGGATTGGATGAACTCACCAATGGCGATTTCAGTGCGCCGGAAAAAGAAACCATTCCGAAATACGGCGTTGACGAAACCGATGAAATTAAAAAAAATGTCCGTTTTCTTCGGAATTTATATCAAAACAAATCGGCCATTGCGGTCTATGACGATGGTAACAACTATGGAATAAAGGTGGGGGCCTTTGAAATTCCAAGTGAGGGCCACCGCATGGAAAATCAACTAAACAATACCCCGGGTATGGTTAACGGATCGGCAGGCGCCTCTTCAGTAGTAAACCCCTTTGCAGCAGCTATTGTGGTAACCGTTTTTTTAACCGCGATCATTGCAGATAACATCGCCGCTAACCCCCCCAATTACGGAACTACCAATTCGATCTACCTCAATGAGAAGGAGCTGGAAATCGTATCGGCATCGCTGGTCATTAATAAAGAAAATTTTAAGCCTGTGGCAACCACAGAGGTTCAATCGGTGTATCAAAAGTCGCGCATTCATGAAAGCAACTTAAACGACAATCGCGTGCGACTTGTGAAGCCCTCGTTGTTTAAAATTCGCGGGAAGTATTATTTTTCATATTTTTCAGTACGGGATCGCTCCTTCATCATTTCAAATTTACCCTAATGGCAAGAATCTTAACAGGTATACAAAGCACAGGAACCCCACATCTGGGAAACATTTTAGGAGCCATTCTGCCGGCCATTCAAATGTCGAACGACTCGAAAAATGAGTCATTTTTGTTTATTGCAGATATGCATTCACTCACCCAGATAAAGGATGCCGCTATATTGCGAAACAACACATATAGTACGGCCGCCGCCTGGCTCGCATGCGGACTCGATATTGAAAAGACCCATTTTTACCGCCAAAGTGACATTCCGCAGGTCACCGAACTATCGTGGTACCTGAGCTGTTTCTTTCCCTATCAACGTCTTACACTAGCTCATAGTTTTAAGGACAAGGCAGACCGATTGGAGGATGTGAACGCCGGACTCTTTAGCTATCCCATGTTGATGGCCGCCGATATTTTACTCTATGATGCTGAAATCGTTCCGGTGGGAAAAGATCAAATGCAACACATAGAAATGACTCGTGATGTTGCCGCCCGGTTTCATGCCAAAGTAGGTGATACCTTCGTCATGCCCGAAGGCAAGGTACAGGAAAACACCATGTTGATCCCGGGAACAGACGGTGGTAAAATGAGCAAATCGAAAAATAACATCATCGATATCTTTTTGCCCGATAAAAAACTTCGGAAACAGGTGATGGGCATACAGACCGACAGCACTCCGCTGGAAGCACCCAAAAATCCAGATACCTGCAACTTATTCGCCTTGTACAAGCTCCTGGCGAGCGAAGCACAGACTGCCGATATGCGGATAAAATACAAAGCCGGTGGTTATGGGTACGGTCATGCAAAACAGGCTTTTTACGAACTTATTCTGGAGCTTTTTGCTGAAGAGCGAACCCGCTATAACTATTATATGGACAACCTGGGAGAGATCGACAAGGCCCTCGCCATTGGTGCTCAAAAAGCGCGATTGGTGGCCCATGACGTTTTACAACGGGTACGTAGAAAAGTAGGGTATTAAGCCCCCATTAAAATTCTAAAAGACCTATGAAATCTATTTGGACTAAAAGCAAAAATCTTCTACTCGAATTATTTATTGTTTTTCTTGGTGTTTTTCTTGCTTTTCAACTAAGTAATTATAAAGAAGGGGTTGCATCAGATAAACTTAAAAAAAATTACTACACTCTTATTTTATATGAATTCCAATCTAATTTGAAGGAAATATCATATGCAAAAAATGAAATAAGCGAATACTTGCAAAAATTCAAAAATGATTTGAATAAAAAAGAAATTCCTAAAATAAAACCTTTGAAATCCATAGACCTCGAGAACAATATGCTTGTTCTTAAATCGGCATTTGAAAATGGTCATTTAGAGAATATTAATCCAAGGTATATTTCAAACCTAAGTCTGGGCTCGAACTCATTGACTCGTCTTTCTAAATTAATCGACAACTATAACAGTTCAATAGATTTTGTCCTACGAGCAAATGATTGGGATAATGAAACATTTTATACCATCAACAAAGAATTAAAAGATAAGTATCTATGGATAATCGATGACCTCGTATTTATCCAGGAATATTTGAGTAAGTTGGAAGGCGCTCTGGAAAATGGTGCAATTCCAGACACAAAAAGCTTAATAGAAATCGAATAATGCAACGGCCAAATACAAAAAGAAATTATAGCTCAAGTTATATGGATGTGTTAATTTCTGTAAATAAGAGTCAATAAACACTCATCTGAAATGGAAAAAGGAACTAAAGATTTCGATTATAGTTTTATTGAGCTTCAAGACAATCCAATATTTAATGCCTTGAGCGACGCTTCATTGGAAACCTTATTGAAGGTATTCACCCTGGAACGATGGGGGAAAAATACGGAATTCATTGACAACTCCGATACCCATCGTAAGTTTTACGTTATCCTGAACGGGCGTGTTAAGACCTATCAAATAAACCCCCAATCGGCTCGAGAATTTACCCTCTTTTTGCTCACAAAAAATGATGTTTTTGATGTGATATCCCTGTTGGATGGGAAAAAACATACCGTAAACTTTAAATCACTCGACCCGGTAGAAGTATTGACTGCGCCCATGAAAAAGGTAAGGCTCTGGGTGGCACAAAATCCTGAAATTAACAAAACCTTGTTGCCATATCTTGGGAAAAGGATGCGGTCTTTGGAGATTAATCTTACCGATAATGTGCTTTCTGACATCCCAACGAGGTTGGCGAAACTAATTTTAAAAAATATCGATGCGGCATCGCTAGAATTACAGCTGATCAACGATTTATCGAACGAGGAGATCGCGAGTTTAGTGGGTTCCACCCGTGCCGTTATTAACAGGCATATACAGAATTTTAAGAAAGCCGGAATCATCGATACAGAACCTCGAAGCACCCGCATAAAAAACATTCAGGCCTTGGTTAAAAAGATTGAGGAAAGCAATAAGTAGTTTTAGAACGTTTCTTCAAATTGTTGCGATCTATTATCTATTCTTCAATAAATACATAAGGTGCTACTTAGGTAGCATTAATCTATTGTGTGAATCACTATATTGCCCCCAAATTAGTAATGAAACGCCGGTGTGCGGCATCATTTTATTACTAAATATGAACCCCAAATTCATCTACTTATTATGAAATATTTATGTGCCACATTAATGGTAAGTCTGCTAACGCTTCCCCTTTTCGCCCAGGTGGGTGTAAACACAACTTCCCCAACTCAAACATTAGATGTCAACGGTAATACACGAGTTCGCGGTTTAGCAAATTCAAATTCTAAAGTATTGCGCGTAGCAGCCCTACCGGATGGAACCCTGGTAACTCAGGTTTCTGATAATTCCGCTCCCGGAGTACGTTTCGTTGGTAATTTAAATGCCGATTTAGCATTGCCTGCCAGTGCTTTTTTCGAAATTAAATTACAGAACGAAATTATTGATATTCTTAATGAACATACACCTTCCACAGGACGTTATGTCCCACTTGTTAGTTCTTTTTATAAGGTATCAATGGATTTTGATATTGGTGATTATACCAACAGCACTCAGGATTTGGATATATTAATTGGTCTCTGGGATTTCACAACCAATAATTGGGTGCTTCGGAGAACATTTAATCATCGCTCTTCAAATTTGACTGGCTATTCGGGTAGAAATGAAAGTTACGGGATTTCGAATTACGTACAGTTGACAAGCGGGCACAGCTATGGATTTAGAATTTTACCAACATACAATACCTCTGTTACGAAAAACGCTAAACTAAAGTATAATAATACAGGATCCACAGGACCTTCCATATCCACGAGTTTTTCCGTAGAGAAAATAATCTAACTCTTTTTATTCATTATAATAGTAGTGTGTTTTGTATACTTTCTCAAGTAAGAGAAAAATCATGAAGCCCTGGTTTCATTCCTTTTCATTAGAATTGGAGTCGTATCTCTAATTTATGCTGAAGTGGTTAAATTGAATTTGAATTCCTATAAAAAGAGTATCTTAGATTGATCGAAAATACATCAAGAGGCTTGTTGATAACCTCATAGCTATTGGAAGTCTCGTCTTCCCGAAGACACCCAACCTGGAAGCAATAGGGGGGTTCAAAACCATTGTTCGCTCTAAAAACCAACAAAATGAAAATTAATTTGACTAAATTTTTTATTGTATTTGCTTTTTTATTCTCCTTTCAGAATTATGCGCAGAATAAGATCACAACTGACGATTTGAACACGCTGCTAGGTGAATGGACGGGAACGCTTACCTATATAAATTATAGTGACAATACACCCTTCACAATGCCCGCCAATTTGACCGTAAGTCAAGGAAAAAACGAAAATCAGCTTTTATTGATGATCAACTATCCCAACGAACCAAACGCAAATAGTAAGGACAAGATTAAGATTTCCAAAAATGGCACACAATTGAATAAAACAGATGTGAAATCAAAAGAAATATTGCCGAACGGACAAGTACAAATAACTACTGAATATATTGGAAAGGACGATAATAAGAAAGCCCTCATAAAAAACGTGTACATCATTGGAACAAACCAATTTATCATTAGAAAAGAAGTCAAATTTCAAAATTCAGACGAATGGCTTATGAGAAATGAATATAAGTATATGCGGTAATCCTCCCTGACAATGTGCTACGATATCAAGGCTAGTTTAGAAGCTCAATTGAACAGAGCGCGAAGAGAAAATGACTATCAGGCGATTGAAGAAATACTTGAAAAATTGGCTCCGCTTACCGATTTGCCCATTTATCACGCCTCAGGATTCAGTCATCCCGAACTTTTAATTTACACCGATCGTTCTCCAAATTTCCCGGAAGTCGCAACCTGGGGACTCGTTCCGCATTGGGTAAAAGATAATGAGCAACGCAAAAAGCAATGGAACAATACGCTCAATGCCCGAGGCGAAACCATTTTTGAAAAACCTTCGTTCCGGTATTCGGCAAAAAACAATCGATGCATCGTCTATGTGGACGGATTTTACGAACACCATCATTTCGACGGAAAAACATATCCATTTTATATCTTTCAGAAGGACAATAAACCGCTGGCTTTGGCCGGCCTTTGGAGTGAATGGAAAGACCCTGAAAACGGTGGAATTATAAATACATTTTCCATTGTGACCACCACAGGGAATAAAAAAATGGCTAAAATCCACAACAATCCAAAATTGAAAGAACCCAGGATGCCGGTGATCCTTCCGCAGGAATTGGAAGATAAATGGCTACAAACCATTGAGGATGAGTTGGACATAAAGGCGATTCAGGAACTCATAAAAGAATATCCCGAAGATGAATTGGAGGCCTATACCGTACATAGATTGCGCGGTAAAGAATACATGGGAAACGTCCCGTCCATTTCGGAGAAATTTGTCTACGATGAATTGGTATTTGATTGACCGTTTGTTTTTATCTCAGGCAGGTACTCAAACCCGCTGAAACCACTTCCCCGGCAAGGGCCGCACCACTCCGTTCAACTCCATATTCAGAAGCAAAGCGGCGACTTTGGCGGTGGGTAAGCGACATTCCAGTGCAATGGTATCCAGAAGTTCCTGGTCCTTGCCTTCGAGATAATGCCAAATTTTCTTTTCTTCTTCAGAAAGTTCGACGAACAATTGGGTTTGCACGGGCTTTGGGTCGGTTTTGGTCAAGTCCCAGCCCAGCATATAGACCAGATCTGCTGCCGAAGTGAGTAAATGTGCCTGTTGTGATTTTATCAAATTATTACAGCCCCTGCTCTGGGAATCGCTAGTCCGGCCAGGTACTGCAAATACCTCCCGGTTGTATGAATTGGCGATATCGGCCGTGACCAAACTACCTCCTTTTTCCGCAGATTCGATGACGATTGTCGCCTCACTAAGGCCTGCAATGATTCTGTTCCGCTTTAAAAAATTGTTGCGGTCAAAGGCGTCATCACTCCAAAACTCGGTAATAAAGCCTCCGTTTTCCTCCACCTTTGCCATGTATTTTTTATGGGATCTGGGATAGATTTGATGGAGCCCATGTGCCAGGCAACCCACTGTTTGCAGGCCTTGATCCATGGCGGCCTTTTGAGCTTCGATATCCACCCCATAGGCAAAGCCCGAGATTATGACCGGGTCGAGTGGCGCCAGGTCTTCCAATAACTTTCGGCAAAAGGCGATTCCGTGGGTGGTGGCTTTCCGTGTCCCTACAATGCTTATTATTTTTTTATTCTGAAGATCAATATTTCCTCGCTGAAAAAATAAAATGGGGCCATCAAGACAATGTTTCAGGCGTTCGGGATAATCGTTGTCCATAAAATAGCGATACTCAATCCCGTGTTCCTGTATAAAGTGAAGTTCTGCTTCCGCCTCCGGAAGTAGGTGACGTTTATCGAGTTCTTTCAGCTTTAAATTGCCAATTCCTTCAATTTTAAGTAGGTTGGATTTTTTTTCCTGAAATATTCCTTCCGCAGAACCCACGGCCCGCAGTAATTTTTTTGCTGAAGTATCCCCCAGGTTGGGAACACGCTGTAGTGCAAGCGTGTAGCGCAATTCGGTGTTCGAGAGCATATAATTGAAAACTAATGGGGGAGTTGGACTAAAATTACAACTTTTTGGCTTGTTGATAAATTTATAGGCCAAAAATTGAATGCCTGCCCAAAATAATCTAAGTTTGTTTCTATGCAGCTGGCAACCTACATAAAAGATCTGCTATATCGCTACGAATGTGTGATCATTCCCGGTTTCGGGGCCTTTTTGACACAAAATCGTTCGGCACGCATCGATGATGCTTCGCACACCTTTTACCCTCCTTCAAAAGTACTTTCCTTCAATCGTCAATTACAGACCAATGACGGTATTTTGGCCAATTATTTGGCTTCGATTGAAAAGTGTCATTACGAGGTCGCGCTTCAGAAAATTAGGAATTTTACCGGGAAACTTTCCCTGGAACTTTCCGAAGGAAAAACCATCACCCTGAAAAATATTGGAGACTTTTTTCTGAATGAAGAAAACACGGTGCAGTTTATCCCTTCAGAAAAAGAAAACTTCAACACCGCGTCTTTCGGACTGTCTTCGTTTGTTTCGCCTTCCATTTCAAGGGAAGCAGTGGCCGCGATGGTTACAGAAGAAACGGTTGTTGGCTATCGGGAAAAGAAAAAGACAGTCTACCCGTTTATGAGATATGCGGCCATAGGTTTGATCGCTATCACCCTGGGTGGATTTACCGGTCTTAAGATCTACGAAGGTCAAGTGGAGCAATATAATTTTGCCGAACAGCAAAAGGCCAAGGCTTTGATCGATACTGAAATTCAACAAGCTACCTTCATCATAGACAATCCCTTACCCACCTTGAACATTAGCATCGTCAAAAACACAGGGAAGTACCATATTGTCGCGGGTGCGTTCCGCATCGAGGCCAATGCAGAGAAAAAGATCCAGCAACTAAGCGAAAAGGGATTCTCGGCGCAAATGGTAGGCAAAAATCGCTACGGGCTGCACTTGGTCGTTTACAGCTCACATGAGAACCGGCTCGAGGCACTTAGCAATCTGCGGACGGTAAAGCGGACCGAAAATAAGGATGCCTGGCTCCTTGTCAAGGATTTCAGTAACTAATTTCATCTATTCTTACTACTATCATTTCCAAAGGCAGATTCGCCTTTGTGGATTTCTTACCTTTGCCAAAATTTTGAATGTATGGAAACGAAAACACCCAAAGATTCGAGAACGGTAATCACCGATTTGGTATTGCCTAGTGAAACCAATCCAATTGGGAATATGTTTGGAGGTGAATTATTGGCGCGCATGGATCGAGCGGCCAGTATAGCAGCCCGCAGACACAGCCGCCGAATTACAGTCACCGCTTCGGTAAATCATGTGGCCTTCAATAAAATGATCCCCCTGGGCAGCGTGGTAACCGTAGAAGCTCATGTTTCCCGAGCCTTTAAAAGTTCGATGGAAGTGTTTATGGATGTGTGGATCGAAGACCGTGAAAGTGGCTTTAGAAGCAAAGCCAACGAAGGTATTTATACGTTTGTGGCTGTCGATGAAACTGGTCGTCCAGTGGCCGTGCCCGCCCTTCTCCCTGAAACTGAATTGGAGCAGGAACGCTTTCATGCAGCGCTGAGAAGAAAACAACTAAGCCTCCTCCTGGCCGGCAAAATAAAACCAGAAGAGGCAACCGAATTAAAGGCGCTTTTCCTATAATAACCCCACTTCCAAAATAGGCCGAGGTCCACAGAAACCTACTTGATTACTAGGGTTTTGCTTTGTTAAAAACTCATGTTTTTCCCATTTTTTTATGGTTTTAGAGACGAAATGGATATATTTGGTATCCTTTTAAAAAAAATTTAACTTTTGTTAAATCTATATTCACCTTTATACTAAAACCAACATGAAAAAGACTACTATTTCTCCGAATTGGAAAAACATGGTAATGAGCTTACTGGCTTTTACTTTGTTTTTTAGTTTTTCCAATGCTCAGAACGCAATTCAGTTTCAAGATGAAACACTCGAAATCCAAGACAACATTGATACTTTTGAATGGAGTCAAATGCCAACATCTTCCAGACTGGCCAGTGGATACTTTGGATGGGTTCAGTTCTATGAAACTCCCACGCAAGACATTCAGGATGCCTTCAAGGCTAACAACTTACAACTGATCGACTATATTCCACATCAAACCTATTTGTTCTATTTTCCGGAAACGGCTTCAATTCAATATTTGAAAGACAGTGGTGTACGGGCGATCGTTCCCGTAGAAGGAAGGTTTAAAATGTCTCAAGACCTCAAAAATGGGAATATTGGAGACTGGGCCATCGCCGGAGACCAAATTTTGGTAACGCTGGTTCATCATAAAAATGTGAACACCGGTTTTGTGATCAACCAATTGGCTGCCAAGCAAATTTCGGTAACACGTCAATACGAAAATTCAAATTATCTGGAATTATCCATTCCGAACAACTGCCTTAGTGATTTGGTCAATTTGCCATACGTAAAGTGGGTAGAACTCATCAATCCACCCGATGTTAAGGATGATGACCGAGGAAAAAGCTTACACCGATCTTCCGGTCTTGATACACAAACTACAGCAGGGAGAAACTACACCGGTGACGGCGTTGGGGTTTTGTGCAGAGATGATGGTATCGTAGGTCCGCATGTGGATTTTACAGGACGACTCACAAATGTTACCGGCGCGAATAATGGAACTCACGGAGATGGTGTTTCGGGAATTATGGCGGGAGCAGGAAATAAAAATCCAACCCGACGCGGGATGGCAGCTGGATCCGAACTGTACGTGATTAATTATGTTTCCAGTTTCTTGGATAGTGCAACTATAAGCCGTTTGGCCGACGGAACGGTCCAGATAACCAACTCTTCTTACAGTAATGGCTGTAATGCCGGATATACTGCAGCTACGAGAACTGTAGACGAGCAAATGAATACGTATGAAAGTACACAACACGTATTTTCTGCAGGGAATTCGAATAACAACAACTGTGGCTATGGTGCAGGAACTCAGTGGGGAAATATTACAGGCGGCCACAAACAAGGAAAGAACGTCATCGCAACAGCGAACACATTTTATGATGGGGGATTGGTAAATTCAAGTAGCCGCGGCCCTGCTCATGACGGTAGAATTAAGCCCGATATTGCTGCAAATGGCCAACAAACCTCAACAGGACCTAATCACGGTTACTTTGGTTTTGGTGGAACTTCAGGTGCATCTCCGGGAATCGCCGGTGTCTCCGCTCAATTATTTGAAGTGTATGCCGATGCCAATGGTGGAACGTTGCCCAAGGGAGCACTTATCAAAGCGGCCTTGTTGAACACAGCGAACGATGCCGGAAATGTAGGTCCCGACTTTAAATTTGGTTTTGGAATTGTAAATGGACTTCGTGCCGGAAAATGTATCGAAGATGGCCGTTATCTGAGTGATGATGTAAGCCAGGGTAATACCAATACTCATAGTATTGCAGTTCCATCAGGAACCACTCAATTACGGGTATTACTGCACTGGAGAGATCCTGAAGCAGCTATTGGAGCCAATCCTGCATTAGTAAACGACCTTGACTTGATCGTAACAGATCCCGGCGCTACAGATCATGAGCCTTATATTCTTGACCACACTCCGGACCCTTTATTGTTAGACTTGCCGGCAACTACCGGACCCGATCACTTGAACAATGTAGAGCAGGTGTTACTCAATAATCCGACTGCAGGAACTTACGATATCGATGTTACAGGATTTAATGTTCCCTCAGGGCCACAGGAATACTGGATCGTATATGAGATAATTACTGAAAACCTCGTGGTAACTTACCCTAATGGTGGAGAGCAATTGTTCCCATTGGCGGGTGTTCCTTTGGTCATCCACTGGGATGCGATCAATACCGCAGCGGCCTTCGATGTGGAGTATACGCTGGACGGAAGTACCTGGATCACGGCCGGCTCTGTTCCTGCAGACGAGTATCTGTACGAATTGACCATTCCTGCTGAATTTACCGGAAATGCAAAAGTGCGAGTGACCAGTGGATCCTATTCCGATGAAAGTGATGATCCATTTACGATCACCGCCACAAGAGTTGCCGGGCCAAATATCATACAAGTGTGTGAAAACGACGCAACTTTTACCTGGGCTGCCATGGCAGAAGCCGAATCGTATGACGTTTGGTTATTGGGTGAAAAGTACATGGAGGTAGCTGGTAACACGACCGAAACAACGATAACATTGCCTATCGATGATTATGAAGCGGAGCAATGGTATGCTGTTTCTCCTCGAAACGATACCGAAGGATGGGTGGGCCAACGAACCGAAGCCCGAATCTATGCCGGAGGTCTGTTAGACTGTGTTATATTAGGTGTAAACGATAATGATATTACCAATAGCGTTCTCTTGTATCCTAACCCTGCATCCAACGAGTTTACTGTAAATCTGGGTGCTTCGATTGAAGGGGATGTTGAAATCGCAATCGTCAACAGTCTTGGTCAAACCATTCAACAACTCAGCACATCGTCAACACAAACGACTGTCGATGTTTCAAACTTGACAACGGGGATCTACTTTATAAATATCCAAACACAGACACAATCCACAACCAAAAAGTTGTTGGTGAAATAAAAGTTAAGGTATTACTGTAATGAATAGACCGCCTAAAATTATTTGGGCGGTCTTTTTTATTAATACCTTTGTGCCTGATTAGAATCATGTGATTTTTCTATTCTGAATTTTAAATTGCATTAGCATGTACATCGAACAAATTTATACCGGTTGTCTGGCACAAGGAGCTTACTATATCGAAAGCAATGGCGAAGTAGCCATCATCGATCCACTGCGAGAGGTGAAGCCCTATATCACAAAAGCCGAAGCCCATAAAGCCCAAATTAAATTCATTTTTGAGACCCATTTTCATGCCGATTTCGTGAGCGGGCATGTCACCTTATCCAAGGCGACCGGAGCGCCCATCGTGTACGGTCCCAATGCAAATCCCTCTTTTGAGGCCATCATCGCCAAAGACGGTCAGATTTTTCAATTGGGGGCCATTACCATCACCGCACTTCACACTCCAGGCCACACCATGGAAAGTACCACCTACCTGCTAAAAGATGAATCTGGAAAGGACCACGCTATCTTTACCGGGGACACGCTTTTTCTGGGCGACGTAGGCCGACCCGATCTGGCCCAAAAAGCGGCCAATATGACTCAGGAAGATCTGGCAGGACTGTTGTTCGATTCTCTTCGGAATAAAATAATGCCGCTGGGAGATGAGGTAACGGTATATCCGGCTCACGGCGCGGGTTCAGCCTGTGGCAAGAATATGATGAAAGAAACGGTCGACAAACTGGGGAATCAAAAAAAGATGAACTACGCCCTGCGCGCAGACATGACCAAAGCCGAATTCGTAAAAGAAGTGACTGAAGGTCTCCTTCCGCCACCCCTGTATTTCCCTTTGAATGTTAAAATGAACAAAGAAGGATACGACGACATAGAGACAGTTATCGAACGTGGAACCCGCCCGCTTTCGGCAGATGCCTTTGAGGTCGCTGCCAACGAAACCGGTGCCATTATCCTTGACGTAAGACACCAAATAGATTTTGTGTCAGGACATGTCCCCAGATCCATTTTCATTGGTCTGGATGGCGATTTTGCCCCCTGGGTGGGTGCCCTGATCGCAGATGTGGAACAACCTATATTGCTCATCACCGATCCCGGACGGGAAGAAGAAGCCGTAACAAGACTCTCCAGAGTTGGTTTCGACAAAACATTGGGGTATTTAAAAGGTGGCTTCCCGGCATGGAAAAACGCTGGAAAAGAAACAGACACCCTTACCTCGATCTCAGTAGATACCTTTGAATCGGTTTTGGACGGCGAGAACGCCATGGTGTTTGACGTTCGCAAGGAAAGTGAATTTGCCGCAGCACATATTAAGAACGCCAAAAATATACCGCTCAGCCATTTAAATGTTCACCTGGCAAAATTCCCGAAGGATAAAACCTCTTACATCCATTGTGCGGGAGGTTATCGGAGTGTTATTGCCGCTTCTATTTTAAAGAGCCGTGGAATGCATAACCTGATAGATGTGGGAGGTGGATTTGATCATATTAAGAAAACAAAAATCCCATTGGATCGTGGAATTGATTCCTCCGTGGTATAACGATCACATACGATACACCCAGTCTGCTGGGTTCATTTTTTTATCGTTTTGATAAACCAGAAATTTCAGGATTGATTTTCCCGTTCCCGAATTGGTGAAAATGGTGCCAATTTTTTGTTTGGTGGTCACCTTATCCCCTTTTTTAACCAAAAGATTCACTACATTATGGTAGACCGTGATATAGTTTCCATGCTGAATGTACACCGCATTGTTGGCCCCCTTTATCTTCTGAATTTCCAAAACTACGCCATTGAATACCACCCGCGCCTCCGAATTTTGTTCCGTGGCGATTTCAACACCACTGCAATAGGTAGTTACATTGGGCAATTGAGGATGGCGCGTAGTTCCAAAGCGCTTTACCACAACGCCTTTTTCGACGGGCCAGGGTAGTTTTCCCTTATTGTTGGTGAAACTGGTAGCCAAAGCCTTGGCTTCGGCCGTGAGGGCAAAGGTCTCCTTCGAGGAGGAAGCAACCGTATTGGCCGTATTCTTGTTGGAAGCAGCAATGGCCTCTCTGATAATTCGATCGATCTCTTTATCTATTCTATTGGCTTCATTTTGTTTGCTTCGTATTTGTTTGGCAAACTTTCCTTCATCCTTTTTAAGACTTGCCACCAATGCCTCCTGATTCCTTTTTTCATCATTGAGTTTATTCTTGGCGACCTTATTCTCCGCAATGAGGTTGTTCTTGTCCTTTTTTTGTTGAATTAAACTTTCATTCAGCACCTGCAATTCGGCGGTTTTGGCCTTGATACTTTCGCCTTGCTTTTTGCGATGCTTGGTATACTGTTTCATATACTGTATACGCTTGTAGGCCTGCAGGAAATTTTCCGAAGAAAATAAAAACATGATCCTGCTTTGATCACTTTTGCTTTTATACGATTTATTGATCATAGCCGCATAGTCCTCACGAAGGCTTGTCAATTCACTTCGCAATTGATCTATGGAAACGAGATTATCATTGATCTCCCGGGTAAGTAAATTGGCTTGTTGATTGGTCACCCGAATCAGGTTTTCCCGTGAACTAATGCGTTGATCAAGATCTTCAACTTCGGCCAACACACTCTTTTTTTCTCCACGAGTTTGAAAGAGCAGGCTGTTTATTTGCTTGATCTCCTCCAGGAGCGATTGTCTTTTGGCTTCCAATTCCTGTTGCTTTTTGGACTGCGCCGATGCAGAAAAGGCGACAAATAAACAAACGAGCAAAACCAAAAATGGAGTGATTCTTCTCATTTAGAAAATTGAATTTTTTCGTACCCGTCCGGGATCCTGAAAGTAAAACTCACCGAAACGTTGAGATCTATCTTTTTATATTTTACCTCAATAAAAGTATTCTGGTTTCCTTCCGAAGATTTTATAAATATTTCTGAAGGATATTGACTTCCGTCCAACTCTTGATAACTGCCGTAACGTAAGGATAATACCCGGCCCTCATTGGGTTGTGAAAGCGATCCTGAAAACACCTTAAAATTATCGGGATTCAGAAGCAACGAATGAATAAAGTTCTGGGGTTGTCTAAGGGGCTCCAGCTGGTACTTATTATTGGAGACCTGGGAAACATAGCTGCCCTTATCCAAACTAAAAATGGACTGTCCCAGCAAAATTGCCTGGGTTTTTTCGAAGTCCAGATCGGTGCCCAACCAATCACTCAAAAGCGCAAAGTCTCCGTCAAAATAGGTGTTGGAAATCGTCTCATAATAGCTCACCTGGTTTGGGGTGATCATGGCTTTCGCCAGGGTAATTCCAAGAATGGAAGCTTTGATCCAAATGGTCTTATCCTTTTCCATTCGCAGGCTCACGGTAATACTTTGTTCCTTCTTGTCGTCCTGATACACCACTTGCACCCGGGAAGCCATCGTTTTGAAATTGGGAGAGGCCGCTTTGTGCGTCGCAATAATATTAGCGATCGTCAATGCACTGTTGGCACTGGCCGCACCCACAACGGTCTTTCCACCTCTGCATCCGCCGAACACCAGTAGCAATCCCAATAGTAATATGATATGTTTTAGATAGCGCATTAATTAGGTATATTTATTTGAGAAGCTCGTTTGCCGAACTCATCGGCTCGTTTTGCATCTCCCTTTTGGGTATATGCTTCCTGAAGTTGTCGGTAAAAATCCCGCTCCATTTTTGGATCTTCGAGGACAAAATCAAGCCCCGTTTCCAGCATTTCGACAGCCTTGTTTGAACGACCCAATCTATTATTGGCGACGCCGTTGAGTAAATAAAGCAATGACTGCGCCGGGAAGGTATCCAGTGCATGGGTGCTCAATATTTCTGCCTTCTCAAAATTTCCTTCATCTATCTGCAATAACAGGGTGTTCTTTATAAGACTGAAATCATCCGGGTCTAAAGCAACTCCTCTTTCATAAAAACGAAGCGCAGTGGTTTTATCGTCTTTGGCCAGGTAATAATCTCCCAATTGCTCATAGACCTCTCCGTTTCCGTCTTCTGAAAATTGAGCAATAACCTGCTCCAGATCGGCTTCAATTTGAGGGTTTCGTGCCAGAAAGCTCAAATAATCACTTAAAACCTGAAATTTGCTGTGGTTTTCAATGACTGTAGACCCGAAAACAACATTCATGGATTTGATGGCCTCGGCCGTATTTCCCTCTTCCAGATAAAATTTATACAAGGCCAGATGCGCCAATTGGGACTGCGGCTGATTCTTAATAAGCTCCTTTGCCGTTTCAAAAGCCTTCGCACTATTGCCTTGCTCGCTATAGAGGTAGATGAGATTGAGATAGTCTTTTTCTTTTTTCGGGTTGTTGTCAATCTTGGTTTCCAGATTCTTAATGGCGCCTTCACTATTTCCGGTAACAGCGTAAATTCTTCTTCTTAACGAATCGCGATAGGAGGTTTCTCCCCAGACCTCATCCAATTCGTCCAACAACTCAAGGGCCTTGTTATATTGCTTGGTACGGCTGTATAAATTGGCAAGGTCTTCCTTGTAATCGGGGTCTATGACTATGAGCTTCTGTACCAGTGGAATGGCTTCGGTATAATTGCGTTGCAGGTAATACAGGTCGTAAAGTGCCTCCATCACATCCAAACGCTCTCCCTGGGATTGCAAGACTTTTTGAAAGTTTTCTTCAGCCTCGGGGTACCGCTTCAGAAACTTAAGGTTCTTACCCGTTTCAAAAAACACAACGGCTTCATGGTCGGGATTCTTCTTGGCGGCCTTTTCGGCTCGTTTAAGCGCGTCCAGGGCCAGTTCGTAGTTCTCTATACCTTTTTGCTTTAAGGCTTCAAAAAAGTTCTCCTGAAAGGCGTCACTTACATCACCGAGATCGTCGGTGGGGTTCATGTCAATTTTTTGCCCAAAGGAGGTTGCGGAAAGAAATATCATTCCGAAGAAAACTAAGAAAATATGTTTGTACGAGTACTTCATTATTTCAATTCACTATAATCTCCAAGGCTTATATCGGTAAAATTTGCGTCAAAAATGGCGTAATTACCAATCATAGCATTGCCTAAAGTAGCATTTTTTATTACTGAATGGGTTTGAATTATACTATTCTTAACGATACTATTCTCAATTATTGTGCCTTTTCCTACCGAAACGTAGGGTCCCACACTACTATTTTTCAAAATCACCCCTGAGTCGATGAAGCAGGGTTCGATGATCTTCGCATTTTCCAGCGTGATCTCTTCGGATATAAGGGTGTCCCCACTTTCGGCTAAAAACCCCAGCATTCGGGTATTGGTAGCTACGGTAACCGCTTTATTGCCACAATCCATCCACTCGTCGACGGTGCCGGTTTTGAAGATCTTTCCAGCTGCCATCATGCGTTTAATTCCATCGTTGATTTGGTATTCACCTCCATGGATGATGTTGTGGTCCAACACATATTGTAATTCCTTTTTGAGTAATCCCACATCTTTAAAATAATAAATTCCAATCACGGCCTGATCGCTCACAAAGGATTCAGGTTTTTCAACTAATTCGATAATCTCATCCCGATCATTCAAGTTCACCACCCCAAAGGCGGAGGGATTATCCACCTGTTTGGTCCAAATCACACTATCGGCTTCTTTATCGAGATTGAAATCGGCTCGAATCAAGGTGTCTGCATATGCGATCACTGCCGGACCGCTCAAAGAAGGTTCCGCACACATAATGGCGTGTCCCGTCCCTTTTGGATCCAGTTGACGATATATACTAGCCTTAGCTCCCAGACTTTGCGCCAATTGTTCTAAACTTTCAACCACCTCATCTCCGAAAAAAGCGGGATCGCCGAGAATAAAGGCAATTTCCTCGATCTTCTCATTCAAAACGCCTGCGATGTCTTCCACAAGGCGATGCACAATGGGTTTCCCGGCTACAGGGATCAAAGGTTTAGGTACAGTAAGGGTATGTGGACGTAGTCTTGAGCCACGGCCTGCCATTGGGACAATTATTTTCATAGGTTACAATTGATACTTTAGATTTCTGAATTATTTTGTTCCGGTACTTCCAAATCCGCCTGCCCCACGATCGGTTTCCGAAAGAAAACTTACCTCCTGCCATCGGGCACGCTCGTGTTTCGCAATGACCAATTGTGCCACTCGCTCACCATTTTCAATTACAAAATCATCATTGGATACATTGACAAGAATCACTCCAATCTCTCCTCGATAATCGGCATCTACTGTTCCCGGGGCATTTAAAACGGTAATTCCTTTTTTAGCGGCCAGCCCGCTTCGGGGACGCACTTGTGCTTCGTAGCCTATCGGTAATTCGATAAAAAGACCTGTTTTCACAATGGTTCGCTCCAAGGGCTTTAGGGTGATGGGATGCGTTAAATGGGCTCGCAAGTCCATTCCTGCAGAGGCTTTGGTTTCGTAATGGGGCATCTTATGTCCAGATTTGTTTATGATCTTAATGCCAACTCCTTGGGGGGGTACTTCGGTTTTATTCATGGTAACGTGTCGTGATTTTTCCTTAGACGGGATCATTTGATAATCGACTCAATCAATTCCTTTATTATTCGTGCTTGGATAGGCGAGCATGGGTTTTCGTTCCATATTGGAGATCTTAACATACTTCACTTCATCCTTATGACGAAAACTGAGTACGGCTTCATCATCTTCCAACTGAAATGGGAAGGGCTCGGGCGGAGTGTTTTGAGACTCCTTAATGGGATCTATATCCATAATGATATCAGGGCGAGCTTTATTTTTAAAGTACCCCACATATTGATCGAAGTGTCGGGATGAGTTCTGGGCCTTTTCCTTTTTATTTCTGAAATATACGTCCATTATGACCACATCTTCCATATAACTCTCAATATTGATATGGACGTTGGTCCCGGAGCCTCCTTCCCGAACTCCGGCTACCCAATCCTGATAGAAAACGGCTCCCAAAGTAAAGGGCGGTTCTTGATCGAACGAATACCCGGTATCTTTTCCTCCGGCACAACTGGCCACACTGAATACGATTGCGATGAGAGAAAAAAGTTTCATTATGGTTTTTAAGTTTATCATTGTTTTACAGGACCGTTCCTATCTGCCATGGTAAGCAGGAACAGCTGCGGCTTGTTGTTTGTTTGCGTTTTTCAATGACCCCTTGACTGGCTTCGGGGTTTGGTACTTCTAAAATCAAAAGTCCTGCCATAAAGGTACAAAAAAGCCTCCCCGGGAAAGGAAGGCTCCGTATTTAATTTTAGTAATATGTCCTTGGATTGGCCACGGACATCCAAGCCTGTATTAACCGGCCAAGGCCTCCGCGCCTCCAACAATTTCCAGAATCTCGTTGGTAATGGCTGCCTGACGTGCTTTGTTGTATTGCAGCTTCAATTGATCGCGCAATTCGGTGGCGTTGTCTGTTGCTTTGTGCATCGCGGTCATACGGGCGCCGTGTTCACTGGCGACACTATCACGAATCGCTTTGAATAATTGTGTTTTTAAACTCTTCGGAATTAATTCGGAAACGATCTTTTCTTTGGAAGGCTCAAAAATATAGTCGGTATTCGACAAGATATCGGTAGTTCCGGCTGCTTCCGAAGAAACTATGGGCAAAAACTGTTCGTGCATCACAATCTGCGTGGCTGCATTCTTAAACTTATTGTATACCAACACAATCTTATCGAAATCTCCTTCTGCAAAGAGGGCCATCAATTTTTGTGCGATGACAGCCGTATTTTCAAAATTCAATTCGTCGAAAATAAGGTTATTATTTTCGACGATAGTTTCGGTCTTGCGCAGCAGGTCGTTTCCTTTTTTCCCAATAGTAAAGAATTCTACTTGTTTACCCGCATAGATCTCTTCCACAGAACGTCTGGCATCCTTAACAATATTACTGTTAAAGGCTCCGGCCAAACCACGGTTAGAAGTTATCGCAACGACCAAAACCTTTTTCACTTCTCTTTCGTCTGCAAAAACGCTTCCACTATCGCCATCCAAAGTTGCGCTTAAGTTCTGCAACAAGGTTGTTAGCGCGTTTGCGTACGGACGCATTGCGGTGATCGCGTCCTGGGCCTTCTTCAACTTTGCGGCAGATACCATTTTCATAGCACTGGTAATCTGCATGGTTGATCCAACCGAGGAAATTCTGTTTCGTATTTCTTTAAGATTAGCCATAGTCTCCTTATATGAGTTTAGCTTAACAGACCCTTCCCTCTTTTACGAGGGAACAGGCCTGAGTTTTATTAATTGTATCTGGACGAAAGATCCTTACAAACCGAAGTCAACACCTTGATCACATTGTCGGTTATCTTACCGGCCTTCAAAGTGTCCAGGGTGGCTCTGTGCTTCGCATTCAACAATTCGATAAAATCGCGTTCAAATTCCTTCACTTTCTCAACCGGTACATTACGCAATAAGTTTTTTGAGCCTGTATAGATGATCGCTATCTGATCTTCCACCGTATAAGGGTCATTTTGGGCTTGTTTTAAGATCTCTACATTCCGTTTCCCCTTTTCGATCACGTTCATAGTTGCGGCATCGAGATCACTACCAAATTTGGCAAAAGCTTCCAATTCCCGGTACTGAGCCTGATCCAGTTTTAACGTCCCGGCCACCTTCTTCATCGATTTAATTTGAGCATTACCTCCCACACGAGATACCGAAATCCCCACGTTGATCGCAGGACGAACCCCCGCGTTGAATAAGTCGGATTCCAGGAAGATCTGTCCGTCGGTGATAGAAATCACGTTGGTTGGAATATAAGCTGAAACGTCACCCGCCTGTGTTTCAATAATAGGCAAAGCCGTGAGGGATCCTCCTCCTTTTACCATAGGTTTTAAAGGTATCGGGCAGGTCATTCATTTTGGCTGCAATCCCGTCATCGTCAATTATTTTCGCCGAACGCTCCAACAATCTGGAGTGCAAGTAGAACACATCCCCGGGATATGCTTCACGTCCTGGAGGACGACGTAGTAATAGGGAAACCTCACGATATGCAACTGCTTGTTTTGAAAGGTCGTCAAAAATGATCAAAGCCGGACGGCCCGTATCACGGAAGTACTCCCCAATCGCAGCACCGGCAAAAGGCGCATACACTTGCATAGGAGCAGGATCACTCGCATTTGCAGCTACAATAGTAGTGTAAGCCATGGCTCCTTTGTCTTCCAATACCTTAGCGATATTTGCTACGGTAGAAGCTTTCTGGCCAATGGCAACATAGATACAATATACAGGTTCTCCAGCATCGTAAAATTCCTTTTGGTTCAAGATGGTATCGATACAAACGGTAGTTTTACCTGTTTGACGGTCACCAATAACCAGCTCACGTTGCCCTCTCCCAACCGGGATCATAGCATCGATCGATTTAATTCCCGTTTGAAGTGGCTCCGTTACCGGCTGACGATAAATTACACCAGGTGCCTTACGCTCCAATGGCATTTCGTAAGTAACGCCTTCGATCGCGCCCTTACCATCGATAGGTTGTCCCAGAGTGTTTACCACACGACCGGAAATACCTTCTCCTACCTTCAAGGATGCAATACGTTGCGTACGTTTTACCGTTGTTCCTTCACTAATCCCAACGGACGGGCCTAGAAGTACAACTCCTACATTATCTTCTTCGAGGTTCAAAACAATGGCTTCCAAGCCTGTTTCAAATTCTACTAGCTCCCCGTATTGAACATTCGAAAGCCCATATATACGGGCAATACCATCACCTACGGTCAATACGGTTCCTACTTCGTCCAAGGAAGCACTTGCTTCAAAACCTGAAAGTTGTTTCTTTAAAATTTCTGAAACTTCAGCTGGATTAACTTCTGCCATTTTTATTTAGATTTAAGATGTTTGATCTCAGACACTAGACTAAAATCAAAACTTCATACATTTTAATAGTTAACTAAATTCTACTTTTATACTGGTAGCCCAAAGCATTGTGCAGCGGCCTATACTGATTTGCTGAACTCTCTTTTCAAATTTCCCAATTTTCTAGCGATGCTCGCGTTGTATTGAAGGTCTCCTACCCGAAGAATGAATCCGCCAATTATAGACGCATCTACAGTACTTTCAATGGTAACGCTTTCACTACCGGTCATTTCCATAACCTTGGCCAATACATTCTGTTTCAATTCGGGGCTCAAGGCAACCGCTGTGGTTACATAGGCTACTTTCACTCCATTGGCTTCATTGTACAAATCGATAAAACTTGCGGCCACCCCATCCAGTATGTTGGCCCGCTTATTGTCCACAACCAAACTGATAAGGTTCTTGGTAGTTTCTGAAACACCACTGAAAATGGTCAAGAGGGCTTTCTTTTTAGCTTCGTTCTTTACCACAGGGCTTTTCAGCATTAACCGCAATTCTTTGCTCGCCATCACAGTGTCGTGAACCGTTTGCATATCGTCAAAAACTGCCTCTGTAGTGTTGGCCTTAGTGGCGAATTGTAAAACTGCTTTTGCATATCGTATGGCTGCTCTGCTCATGTACTCCTAGTTTAATGTTGCATCATCCAACATCGACTTAACCAATTTCAATTGTTTGTCGTTTTGGGATAATTCCGCCTTCACTACTTTTTCTGCAATCTCAATGGATAATGAAGCTACTTGGTTTTTGATCTCTGCAATAGCCGCCTTCTTTTCACTTTGAATGGCTGCCTGTGCATTTGCAATCATCTTATCTGCTTCGCCCTTGGCATCTTCCTTAGCGTCTGCAATCATTTTGGCTTTGAGTTCACGGGCTTCCTTCATCATCCCATCACGCTCGGCTCTTGCTTCTTTCAGCAACTTCTCATTATCTGCCGTAAGATTTTCCATTTCTTTTTTAGCAGATTCGGCTGAGGCCAAAGCGTCCAAAATAGATTTTTCCCGGGTGTTTACTGAATTCAATATTGGTTTCCAGGCAAACTTCCTCAATACAAACAATAAGATCAAGAAGGAAAGACCTGTCCAAAATATAAGACCGAACTCTGGTGAAATTAATTCCATATGTGATTTTTATTTAACTTAATTTTTAAAATTAAGGCACAACCAACCGTTGTGCCTTAATAGATTTTAACCTAAGACTCCAAGAAGTGAAACCACAACCCCGAAAAGTGCAACTGCCTCAATAAAGGCAATCAATACAATTGCAGAACCCTGTAGTTTTCCTTGCATCTCTGGTTGGCGCGCCATAGCTTCCATAGCGGCACCACCAATTTTACCAATACCAATTCCACCACCAATAGCGGCCAATCCAGCCCCAATGGCTGCAAAAGCTGCGTAACTTACGGCAGGTGTCTCAGTCGCGGTTTGTAATAATGCTAAACTCATAGTTTGAAATATTTAAAAATTAATTAATGTTCTTCTTCTAAGGCCTGACCAAAATACAATGCGGCAAGCATGGTAAAGATGTACGCCTGTATTGCTACCACCAATACTTCTATCACACTAATAAATAGTGAGAAGATTACCGATAGTGGCGACACCCATACGGTATCCAAAATAAATATTAAGGATATTAAACTCAATACAATCACGTGACCTGCTGTAATGTTAGCAAACAAACGAATCATGAGTGCGATCGGTTTTATAAACATCCCCATCAATTCAATGGGTGCTAAAAACAGCTTCATGGGAACGGGTAATCCCGGCATCCATAACATGTGTTTCCAATAATATTTTTTACTGCTGAATAACGTAATAATAAATGTGATCAATGCCAGGGTCAGGGTAAATGAGATATTCCCGCTTAAATTACTGCTGAAAGGGAAAAAAGGAACCAGACCAATAAGGTTGTTCACCCAGATAAAGAAAAATAAGGTGAGTAAAAAAGGCATATACTTGTTATGTGCCTTTTCACCAATATTGGGTATGGCAATCTCATCTCTAACAAATACGATGATGGGTTCTATAAACTTACCAACACCGCTGGGCATATGGTTCGCTCCAGATTTGCGATACGACCGGGCTACAGAAGTAAAAAGTAGAAAAAGTATAATCACCGATAAAAACATGGAAAATACATTCTTTGTAATAGAGATATCGGTAGGTCTTTCGGCGTTGGTTGGGTGCTGCTCAGCATCAAATTTAACAGCGGCTTCCCCGGGATTTAGTTGGTAAATCTTTTCGTGCAGATTGACGAAGTTCATTCCTTTTTTCGATACGATGGTCTTTCCCTCGATATCGTGATGGAACTCACTGGACATAAAACTCACAAAACCATTATCGGTCCACAGAAATACAGGCAAGGGTACTGCAAAATCCCCGGCTACGTGAAAACTGTGGCTGTCTGTAATATGATGAAATATTAATTCCTGGGTATTGAAAGGTTCATCGGGATCAGAACCTTCTGAGGCGTCGCTTGGTGATGCATACGATGCGACAGTTGCTAATACAAAAAACACCCCTAAAAAGAGGCTCCTGATAACGTTGAATTTTGTTGTGTCCAATGTAGTGTTTTTGCGTTCCTTAAATTTGGTGCAAATATACTAACCTTAAATGAATTGACAAACCGAATACTATTTTGTTTCTTGGTTTTTAAAAAATTTGTTGAGCAAGTAAATTTCAAAGCCCAAAAACAAAAAATACGGAATAAAAAAGTTGAAAACTTCTGTTTTGATATGTTCAGCTTTGCCGGTGAATAAAGGTAACAAGAATATAATCGCCAGAACCATCTTTAACAGGGTGAGGGTCAAAAAACTAGAAAGGGCCTTATCACTTCCCCGCGAAACTTTATGGCTTATAAAGGAGTAAACAACAAAAACCAATATAGCATTGAAGGCGTAAATAGTCCAAAGCGGAAAATAAAGGTCAATTTCAGAAAAGAAATTGATAAAAATATAGTAGTGTATCGCAAAGAGTAACCCTGCAAAAACCAGCAACTTAAGTGCAAAATTCTGGTAGTTTTTAGTCATCTTTCTTCCTTGAAAAATTAGTAGCCTGTTTGATCATAAGATACAAGGCGATAGCCACCGAACTTAAACTGCAAATAAGAGTATAGGCTGAATAATCATTGGGGTAGGCTTCATCGAGTTTATAACCACCGTAGGTCCCCAATCCAATGATGACAACCATTTGAAAAGCGATTCCCGAAAAACGGGCATACCCGCTAATTCTGCTGCTCCGTTTTCGATTTTTGGATTCTTTGGGATCTGTCAAAAGGATGGTTTTGCGATTTTGTGAGGTCTGGATCGTTGGCCGGAGAAGTTTCCAAAGAGGCCGTTTTCCCTTTTTCCGAGCCCTTCATCAAACAGGAAGCGTTAAAGGTTGCGCCGGGTTCCACCGCCAATTTTCCTACCACTACTTCTCCCTCAATATGGGCACTTGATTTTAAGGTAAGCGTTCCGGACACGTCGAGGTTGCCTTCAAACTTTCCTTCAATATCGGCATTTTCACAGGTTAATTTACCTATGATGACTCCCGTTTTACCTAATACTATTTTGGAAGGATTGCTAATAGATCCTTCTACTTTTCCGTCAATTCTGAAAAAACCCGAAGAGACAATGTCTCCCTTTAACTCAGTTCCTTCATTAATTCTGTTTTGGCTTGCTGATGGTTCCATAATCTTTTTGTCTTTTTTTTCTGAAAACATGGGGATTTATTTTTGCGGATTATTGTTTTCTTCTTGGGCAGTACCGGACATCAAATAATCATCCAGATTTTTGTGAATTTGAATCACTTTATAATTGGGGCTCGATATTTCAAAATAGGGGCGTTTGATTTTGTATTCTTTCTTTTCTCGCAATACTTCAGCAAAACCTCTTCCTCCCAATTGGGTGTTCAGCCCATGGATGATCACGAAATAGGTGTTGGGATCGTAATAGTCCATCGATGCAGACATATTGGTGTAATTGAAAGTAGCAATAGCTTCTTTGAGCTTTGCCAGTAATTTTTCGGCCGCCTCCTTTTCAGAAACATCAAATTGATATGCCACCTTCCATCTGTCGCCTTCTTTCGCCGTGGCAAATTCCTTTACTGCCAACTTGGGTAAAACGGTCGCATAAATATTCTGCGCCTGTTTTCCTTCTTCAGACTGCGGATAATTAAGTGCTACAAAGTTCAAAGCCTTTTTATAAGCTTCAAATCCATCCTGCCTTGCCAGGGCCGTGGCCTTAAGCATTTCCAATTTTGGAACAATGTCATTTCCGGTGTAGAGGATAATATATTCGTCGGCAGTAGCAATCACGTATTGGTATCGGGCATTCTCGAACGCCTTGTACAATGCCTTATATTTAAACTCGGGACTTGACTCGTCGGTCGCTAATTGAACATTCGGATTACGCAAGATCTCTGCGTAGCGAGAATTGGGATGATTGTTCAAAATATCATTTTTCCATCGATCTGCGAGGGAGGTATTCTCCAACTGAGCGTATATTTTATACAAATTGTATTTCGCAGGAAGTACCAATCGCTCTTCGGGATCAAATGACAATAGTTTTTCAAGGCGGTCGGTGGCCAGGCCGTATTCCCTAAACTTTTCCTTGTAGATCAACCCAAGTTGATAATATGCAAAATTGCGATCTCCGGTCAAACTATCAATTACTTTTTGCTCTTTTGGAATCTTTGAAAGATAGGTTTCCGGCTTATACCGCTCGTTTTCGGAAATTGGTTCTTCCTTTCCTTCGGTGACTTCGGTGTCGGTCAAAGTAACCTGTTTTGAAGAAAACCTCCAGTCATCCTCCAATTTCCGGTCTCCCCATATTTTTTTAAACTCCACTTTACCAAAGGCCACGGTGGTACTATTATAGAAATAGAACTTCCCGCCTTTGTTGCCTTCCTTGTTCCCTTGTTTTTTGTAGAATTCCTTATTGGCAATTCCTTCCTTAGCTTTTATACTTTCAATAGAATCTTGCACTGCCTTTTCCTTCAGCTTGGTGGTATATTCCGTAAAGAAAGCGATTTGCTGGGCCTCACTCATATTGACAATTCTCAAAATAGAATCATTTTTGGCTGCGATGTCTTCATATTTGATCACATCATCCAAATTTTCACGTTTCTTCTTAACACGTCTCCAGGGACGGCTTTTTTCTTCCAGAAACGTAAGTGTACTGTCGTAGTAAGCACCTGCTTTTTTGTATTCAGCGGCGTCAAAGTTGATCTCGGCCAGGGTTGAATAATTCACCGATTGTAAAATTCGATTCTCGCTATAGGCCTTGATCGATTTATTGTAATAGATCACGGCAGTGTCAATATTGGCCGTATTGCGGTAGTATTCTCCCTTCTGGTTGTAAATAATATCCAGAAACGGGCGGTTTTCTCGGTTTTCCTCCAATTCCTGAAGTAATTCCAAAAATGCAATTTTATCCTCCTTTTCGTAATCGAAGTTGCGCCCCTGTGCGATATAGGCATTGATCATATAGACGCGTGGAGATTTCCGATTGAGGTCAATGACTTCCTGAAACGCAATGTTGGCACTGTCTTTAAATCCCAGATGGTTGTAGAGTTGCCCTTTGATATAGGAATACCGGCCTTTTAACTCGTTGTCCTGTACGAATGCCGCGGCCAGTTTTATATAAGGCAATGCGGCATCCAGAGAATCCAGATTCACATATGCCTGGGCCATAATGGCCGAAGCGTCTGCATTGTCTTCTTCCGAAAGATTATCATCTTTCAGCAATTTAGACAATTCGTCCAAAGCCCCTTCTTCATTGTTCAGGCGAATGTTGGTCTTCGCTTTCCACATTTTAGCCCTGTTGATGCTGTTACTCGTGGGATATCTGTTCAGAATAAAATTAAAGGCGTCCTGGGAGGCGACAAATCGCTCATCGTAATAGCGCGCCTTACCCAACAACATATAGGCCTCATCAATTTGAGGGTTATATTCCTTTCCGTTGATGTAAATAGAGTGTTTTTGAATGGCTTTGGCAGCCTTTTCTTCCGCACGATTGAATTTTGGATTGGTGGCTTCCCCGGCAAGGTCAATTCTTCCTTGAGCTCGATGCGCTCCACGGGGAGAATCTCCCAAAAATTATCCCGATAAGATAAGGCCAATTCTTGCTTGCCTTCGGTGAACGCCACATCACCATTGTAGATAGCGTTGAACTCAGCAGTAACGGCATGGAAGTTTCGGCTCATAAAGCTGCTTTTCTTGCGCGAACAGGCAGCCAAAAGGAAAACAGTTAAGATAAGTAACGTAATTTTTTGTGCGTATTTCAAAATTCTTTCAGTTTGTATGATACTGTAACTTAAAACCTTTGTTTTTAGTATATAAACCGAGCAAAGGAACCGTAAAAATACGTTTCTTTTTCATATCTCATGGGATTTGACGTAAAATTTGGAAAGCTTTCCGCTCAGGGTGGGTTCACAGACAAATTTTCCTTCGTACTTTTGCCAAAAAATTTTCTATGCCACAGTTTCACAGCCTGGTTATTTCCGAAGTAAAAAAAGAAACTCCAAATTCGGTTTCCATTAGCCTGGAAATTCCGGAGCAACTTACCCAGACATTTGCCTTTAAGGCTGGTCAATATATTACCTTCAAACATGTTGTGGAAGGAATCGAATTACGCCGATCTTATTCCCTGTGCAGTAGTCCCGGAAGTGGGCAACTACGAGTGGGTGTAAAAAAAGTGAAGGGAGGTGCCTTTTCTGTTTTCGCCAATAATGAGCTAAAGGCCGGGGATACTATGGAGGTGATGCCTCCCGAGGGAAATTTTGTTTTTGAACCAAACGTTTCAAATAAAAAAACGTACGCCGCCTGCGCTGCAGGAAGTGGGATAACCCCCGTCCTGTCTATTATTAAAGATGTGTTGGAGCGAGAGCTTCAAAGTAACTTTGTACTAATTTACGGTAATCAGTCCCTACCTGATACGATGTTTTATGCTGAATTGGAAGCGCTAAAATCGATTTATACCGATCGTTTCAAAATAGAATATATCTTTAGCCGCAGTGAGGAAAAAAATGCGCTACAGGGCAGGATCGATCGTTCTGTGGTCAACTACCTGCTTAAGAATAAATACGGAGAAACGAGCTTCGATACCTATTATCTTTGTGGCCCCGAGTCGATGATCAACGAAGTATCCGAAACCTTGCAGGGAAGAGGAATTTCCAAAGAACATATCCTTTTTGAACTCTTTACTACTTCGGAAGAAGGTGAACTCACCGAAGTGCACGAAGGCAACACCACCGTTACCATTACTCTGGACGATGAAACCGAAACCTTTGTGATGTCGCAAAAACAAAGCGTTTTGGAAGCCGCTTTGGATAAAGGACTCGACGCCCCCTTTTCCTGCCAGGGTGGAATTTGTAGTACCTGTATTGCCCGTGTCAAAAAAGGAAAGGTGGAAATGCGAAAAAACCAGATCCTTACCGACGCTGAACTGGAAGAAGGGTTTGTACTCACCTGCCAGTCACATCCCACCACTCCAACACTGGAGATCGATTATGACGATGTTTAATATGGGATAAGGGGTTGTCCTTACAGAAGGTCCAATACCTTATCGACAACTTTGGAAGGCGCGATACTTTCCATGACATTCTCATACCCCTCGGGGAATTTATTTCCATAGACTGAGGTAGGAATAAGAGGATATTGATTACGATCTGCCTTAAGTTGGTTCTCTTCCGGTTGTTGAAACGGAGTGAATCCCGCATAGGGGTGAGTGACCCCCCAAAGGGTGATCACAGGAATCCCAAAAAGGGCGGCGAGATGGCCGTTGGCACTATCCATGGACACCATGACATCCAGGTTGGAAATAAGGTTGAGTTCTTCCACAAAGGTAAGGGCACCGGCAACATTGGTGGCATTAGGGAAGAGTGCAGCCCATTCGGTCAATTGCGTCATTTCTTCGGTACCTCCCCCAAAAAGCAGGATGCGATATTTGTTGAGACTGTCCAGATGTGCGATCACTTCCTTCATTAGCTCAGCGGGATAGGTCTTACTGGTATAGGCGGCAAAGGGGGCAATCCCAATGCATTTTTTAGGCGCTTTCCCAATAAGGGTAAGCAGTCTGGAAGTTAAGGGTTTGCGCTCAGGAAATTGATGGGTAGACAGATCGACCGGCAATCCCAGTTGCTCGAAGACATCGGCATAGCGCTGATGGGTCGATTTTAATAAAACCAGTCCCAGCCCTTTGGCGTTGGTTAATTTTTTCTTTTCGGCTCGTCCTTTATCGATGGTGGCTGTTTGTGTTCCTTTCAAGCTTAGATTGCGAGTGACGATCTTGGAGCGAATGACATTGTGGAGATCAGCTACAGCGTCGATGTGCAGTTCCCGCGCTTCTTTGGTCAATTTCAGCAATCCAAAAAGCCCTTTGTGTTTTCCGTAAATATCGGCTTCCAGGAAATGAACGTTGGGAATATCGGCAAATAAGGGAGCGAAAAGTCTGCGGGAAACCACGGTGAGCTTAATTTCAGGATAGGTTTGGGTAACTACTCTCAACACGGGTACGGTCATGGCAACGTCTCCCATGGCTGAGAGGCGTATAACCAGTATGTGAGCAGGTTTGTGCATTTTCGTTGCGGGACGGCTTCCAGACTTCGACAAACACGGCTTATCGCTTCCCTCGGGCCGCTAGTGAAATTATTTTTGTCCTCTCAGCACAGGATTGAGTTCCTCATCGTTATACATCTTCATTTGCTTGTAGACTTTCATGTACTTTCGGCCGCTCGCGATATCGTCCAGGAGTTGTTCAATGGCGGTGCTTAAATCCACTCGTTGTTCTAACAACACTCTCAGTTTCCTTTTGCAGGCTTCCCGATGCGAGGCTGACGCATTTTCACGTTTAGCTTCTTCATTCATATGATACACTTTCAGGGCCAAAATAGACAATCTGTCTATTCCCCAGGCTGGGCTTTCAGTATTGATCGTCGCCCCTTCGGGAACCGTCACATGTTGATATTTTTCCAGAAAGTAACTGTCGATATACTCCACCATGTCGGTTCTATCCTGATTGGACGCGTCGATCTTACGTTTCAGGATCAGAGCGGCTTCCGGATCGATGTTGGGGTCGCGGATAATGTCTTCATAATGCCATTGTACGGTATCGATCCAGGATTTTCGGTATAAAAGGTGCTCCAGTAAATGATCCTCCTTGTCATAGGCGTTAGTAAATGATTGATAGGGATCGTCCAGGATATGGTAAGCGTCAATGACCTCTTTGAATATGCGATTGGCTGTTTCTGTAAACATGAAATGCAAATTTATTGTTGAAATAGTTTGGAAATTAAACCCCTTAACAGGTACTTATTTCCTGAGGCAAAGGTACCATATTTTACGCACTTGCAGCAACCACATAATAGCTTCTTGAAGGCTAGCCCTCTTTACAGAAAGGCGAATAAAAGAGGAAGCAGCACAAAGATCCAAAGGAGGATTTCCTTGAACCAAATCTCATTCTTTTTTTCAATATATCCTGAAATAATGATCGCGGCAGCCGGGAGTAGGAACAGAAACTCCGCTCCGGTTTTTTCCGAAGAAATTAACACTAGAAAAAGGCAGCTCCCCAAAACGTATAATTCCAATAGTTGATTGGGACGCTCCTTCCTTGATCCCGAAGAAATCGCCGCCAATTTCGAAATAACGGTCCACACTAACATGGCCGCCATAAATGTGATAAACACCAGCATACGAGTTTGGGCGTATCCTGAAAAATCAAAGGACACATCCCCCAGCCAACGTACGAACCAGCCAAACGAATCGTCTTTTATAAAATGATAGGCAGATGCTATCAGGAATATGGCCGTGACACCCACCACCGGAATTAAATACTCGCGTACCTTTTTATTAGGTTTCAGGGTAATACATAGGTACAATGCGATAAATAACAGGAAGCTCCAAAAGTAAAACACAGAAGCCATTGCAATCCAAAGGGAGGCATCCAGAATCTTTCGTTCGCTGTTTTTAGGTGACTGCAAACTAAACATACGACGCAATGCTAACAATAAAAATACGGTTGAAATTACCAAAAAGGGCTCCTTTCTCAAACCCGGAAGCATGGCAACCGAACACGAAAAAATTAGAACCGCATGGGTGTTTAGAAGGGTGAGGGCGTTTTTTCGAATGGTGAAGTCCAGCAATAATACCGAAAAGATAAGCAGCCCAGTTACCCCTAAAAATACTGCACTGTGCTGCAGGTCAAAAACCGCCTCGGGATCCAAAAAATAGCCAAGCAACCCCATCGCAAAAATGTAAATACTAACAACCAGAAAATTTAAAGGAGTGGATTTACCAAAAAAGCTTGTAAGCATTGGACTTTATTTCTATTTTTGCGGTATAAATATACTTAATATGTCTTGGAAAGGTTTTTTTGAAGGAATACAGGAATTTGCTGAAGGCGTCTTATTTGTACCTTTCAACGAATTGCGAATTCTAGAATTGAACAATTGGTGGGCTGCGAATGTCATGTCCTGGATTCTTTTTGTCATT
Organism: uncultured Flavobacteriaceae bacterium; assembly: GCA_963807685.1. GTDB lineage: Bacteria > Bacteroidota > Bacteroidia > Flavobacteriales > Flavobacteriaceae > Aureisphaera. The sequence continues at coordinate 394,430 of CAWECU010000017.1, forward strand.
GGGCTTGCCGCCTTTTTATATTGGATGGGTCAATTAGCGAAGTTCAATGCCAGCGGAGAAGAAGACCGAACCCAAGTATCACATTCCTTTTTGGGAGAAGACTAAATACTTCGTTTAGCGCATCCTTTTCATATATTTTCAATCGTAATGAACACTTTGGCCGGGGTCTTTTACAGATCAAAACCAATGTCTTTTCTATAATACATCTTATCAAAGGATATTTTTTCAATATTTTGATAGGATTTCTTCAACGCCTTTCTAAAATTTGAATCCAACGAAGTTACTGCGATCACCCGTCCTCCGTTGGTCACCACATCACCCTCCTTCATCGTCGTCCCGGCATGAAAAACCAAAGAATCCCCTATGCGTTCAATCCCCGTGATCCGCTTTCCCTTGTCATAGTCCTCCGGATAACCCCCGGAAACCAGCATAACCGTCGCAGCGGCCTGTGGGTCAATATCCAGCGTAATAGTTTCCAATTTTTGTGTTGCAGTCGCCTCGAAAAGATCGATCAGATCATTTTTAATCCGGGGGAGCACTACTTCCGTCTCGGGGTCTCCCATGCGCACGTTGTATTCGATCACCAGTGGTTCGTTGTTCACCACGATGAGCCCGATAAAAATGAAGCCCTTATAGACAATCTCCTCTTTTTTCAAGCCATTTACTGTAGGTTTTACAATACGTTCTTCAATTTTTTGCAGCAGTACTTTGTCTGCAAAGGGAACAGGAGAGATCGCGCCCATACCCCCAGTGTTGAGGCCGGTATCTCCTTCGCCAATTCGTTTGTAATCTTTGGCCGTTGGCAGTATCTTATAGTTCTCACCATCGGTCAAAACAAAAACACTAAGTTCAATTCCGTCCAGGAATTCTTCTATAACCACGGTAGCACTAGCGGCCCCAAACTTAGAATGGGAAAGCATATTCTCCAATTCGGTTCTGGCCTCTTGAAGGTCGTCGATTATGAGAACACCTTTCCCCGCGGCAAGGCCATCGGCTTTGAGCACGTAGGGAGGCTGCAAGGTTGCCAGAAACTGCTTTCCGGCTTCCAGGCTTTCGGCCGTAAAGCTCTGGTAGGCGGCCGTTGGAATTTGGTGTTCCATCATAAATTCCTTAGCCCGTTCTTTACTTCCTTCGAGCATGGCACCCCTTTTGGAAGGCCCGATAAGCATCACATTCTTCAGGGAACTACTTCCCGCAAAATAGTCGTAGATTCCATTTACTAGCGGGTCTTCGGGGCCTACGACCACCATTTGGATTTGATTTTCAAGTACGGCTGCTTTAATGGCTTCAAAGTCGTTGACCGATAGGGGAAGGTTTTTAGCAAATTGGGCAGTACCCGCATTTCCAGGGGCTACATAAAGCTGTTCACAACGTGGGCTTTCAGCGATCTTGTAGGCAAAGGTATGTTCGCGACCGCCGGAGCCTAAAACGAGAATATTCATGAGAAATGGTTTTATTTGCTGTACAAAAATACTTTATTTTTAGCCGAAGGTTGAATAAAAAAGCGTTGTTTTTTGGGTAATTCTGAAAAATGCCGTCTCCTTAAAATTTGTAACTTTAACCCAAACAGCTGTGCCTTGAATGTATTCGAACTTACCTTAAAAATGAATGGTTTCCCGATTGCCGAGGCGAAGGCCAAGCTTAAGGAAATCCAGGCAATTCCGGAAGTGGACTATGCGGCTTACCTCTCTAAAACAAGGCAGGAATTGTTCGAATTTCATTGCAGGGAGAATTCGTTCTATCAAAATTTCGTAGGGGACAAAACGGTTGATTACTGGGAGGACATCCCCGTGATGCAAAAATCAGATCTACAAAAACCCCTTGAAGAACGCCTTTCACGAGGTTTTCCGAGAAAGAAAGTGTACGTCAATAAAACATCTGGCTCGAGCGGACACCCGTTCGTATTTGCAAAGGATAAATTCTGCCACGCGCTCACCTGGGCCGAGATCCTGGATCGTTTCGGGTGGTATGGGTTGGATTTTCATTCGTCGTATCAGGCGCGGTTTTACGGAATTCCGCTAGACGGTTTCGGCTATCGAAAGGAACGTTTTAAAGACCAGCTAAGCAGTAGGCATCGATTTCCCATATTTGATCTTTCCGACGAGAAATTGGAGCAATTCCTCAAGGTATTCCGAAGAAAAAAGTTTGACTATATCAACGGCTATACCAGTTCCATTGTGTTATTTGCAAAATTTCTTCAGAAGAAAAAAATAATCCTCACCCAGGTGTGCCCGACCCTAAAATACTGCGTCGTGACTAGTGAAATGCTCTATGAAAGCGACAAACAACTCATGAAAGAGGTTTTTGGGGTTCCTGTAGTGAATGAGTACGGAGCCAGTGAATTGGACCTCATTGCTTTTACAAATGCGAATGATGAATTTGTGTTGAATAGCGAAACGCTTTTTATAGAAATTTTAGACGAACACGATAAGGTCGTCCCCAATGGGACTTCCGGGCGAATTGTGATCACCGGCCTCTACAACCGGGCGCACCCCATGATACGATACGATATTGGTGACACGGGAATACTGTCTCCTGCAAGCACTCTTAAAAAGCCAGTACTGCAACAACTTATTGGTCGCACTAATGACGTAGCCAAACTACCCGGCGGCAAAACCGTCCCCGGACTTACCTTTTACTATGTGACCAAAAGCATTATTGAAGACGATGGAAATGTAAAGGAATTTATAATTGAGCAAACGACATTGGATACGTTTCAGATTTTTTATACTTCGGAAAAACAACTCACTCCAACTGAGACGGAAACTATTAAAAAGGCCCTTTATACCTATTTGGAGAACGACCTCAACCTACTGTTTGAACGCATGGAGGTTTTGGATAGAAGTAAGCGTGGTAAATTAAAGCAGTTTATTTCACGTATCTAGACCTTTAGGGTCTAAAATCGTTCAATTTGTTTCGGCCGCACCAGAAAATACTCCCAAAAAAACCGAAATAAATAACCTACTGAGGCTATCCAAGAATACCCCAGATACGAACGATAAAACTGAAAGTTATATTTCACCAAATTGAGTTTATTTGAACTTATGGACCCTTCCCGAATACGATAAAAAGCCAGGTCCTCGGGTATGCCCAAAGCCGGTTTTCCGCTTTTTTTGATCGCTTGCAGCCAAACCGCCCAATCTTGTCGTTTCCGGATATGGGGAGCCAGGATCTTGCCAACCCGGGAAACCTCGTACATCCCAGTGAGGTTTCCGATATAGTTGTTGCGATGTTGTTTTCGATAGGAAAGTTCGGGCAGGGCCTTGATGCGTTTATTCAGAGATTTACCCGCTTCATCTATATGTACATAACTCGTGTATGAAACGACGCAATCATTCGCCTGCATAAACCCGATTTGACGTTCCAGTTTTGCGGGATGCCAGAGGTCATCGCTGTCCAGAAAGGCAATATAGCTTCCCCTTGCCAGTTGAGTGGCGTGATTTCGGCAGTAGGCGGCGCCTTTATTTTCAGGGAGTTTTACCAAATGTATGCGCGCGTCCCTGGCTAGATGATCTTCCACAATTTCCGCCGAAGTGTCCTGAGAGGCGTCATCTACAATAAGATGTTCCCAATGGGTATAGGTTTGATTTTGAACACTCTGTAGGGTTTGGGCAATAAATTTTTCAGCATTAAACAGGGGGGTGATAATGGTAACTCTCGGGCGGATATTAGTAGGCTCTTTCTTCACCTTTCAATGCGTTGTAAATAGTGGTGAATACAATCTTGAGGTCCAGGAACAAGGACCAGTTTTCGAGATAGAAAATATCGTATTTAACCCGGTTAATGATGTGATTTTCATCCTCAACCTCTCCCCGATAGCCACTCACTTGTGCCAAACCGGTAATTCCGGGCTTGATAAAATGACGTACCATGAATTTATCGACCCGTTCAGCATACATATGGGTATGACTCACCATGTGCGGCCGTGGGCCTACGACACTCATTTCCCCTTTGAGAACATTGATGAACTGCGGTAATTCGTCAATACTGGTTTTCCGAATGATCCGGCCAATTCCCGTGATGCGCGGATCATTTTTTTGAACCTGATGCAAGTGGGCCATGGGATTGGGCCGCATAGACCGGAATTTGTAACAGTAAAATTCTTTGTAATCCAGGCCATTTCTACGTTGTTTGAAGAAAATAGGCCCTTTGGATTCCAACTTAATGACCAATCCCAATAAGGGGGTAAGCCAGGAAAGTATCCCAACAATAACGATCAGTGACAACAGAATATCAAACCCACGTTTTATAAACTTATTGAAGGGTTCTTCAATGGGGATCTTACGCATGGAGAGGATGGGCAAATAGCCATAATAGGTAAAGTCGAGCTTTTTGCTGTAAATCTCTTTATTATCGGGAAGGAATTTCAGTATTTTTAAGTTGTTATCTGCGTAATCAATAAGCTTGGTGAGGTTCCTGTTGCTCATTTCACCTACGGAAGAATAGATCTCATCGATATTGTTCGCGTCAATGAACTCCAGACATTCTTCGATTGATGTTTTTTTAGGGCCGCTGAGGTCGAAAATTTGCTTCAATTCGTATCCGTAGTCCGGATTGTCATCGAAAAACTTTCGTAATTGATCTGTTTTTTGATTCAAGCCCAGAATCACGACCCTTCTCAAGTTTCCTTTTAATAACAGACGGTACTTTTTAAGCAGGTAATAGATCGCTATTTTAAAAATAGTGATATAGAGTATGACCAGCAACACATATTTTGTGATGGCAAGTGGCGCGATGGCCAACTCGCTATAAAATCCAAAAAAAGCAAATACCAACAAGAAAAACAACAGCCCTTGTTTCCCGGTAAGGGAGATGATCTTGGTGAGCCGTGTAAAGCGATAAATCTCATAAAAGCGGGATCTCAGGGAAAGAATGATCCAGGCAATAGAAACAAAGATCACATAGTTGAGGAACAGGATTTTTGATTCGAAAAATTGATAGGCCAGCAAGTGGATGATCACCAAATCGATGATATATGAAATAGGCCTTAAAAACCCTGAATATCTTCCCGTTTTATAGATCATTGTTAAAGCCTGTTGTGCTTCGAAAAGTCTTTATGTTCACTTTTGAAGAGCTCTTCTTTTGTGAGATTCTTAAAATATTCAAAGGTGGTCTTCATGCCTTCCTCCCTTGAAACCTTTGGTTCCCATCCTAATATTTCTCTTGCCTTGGTAATATCGGGCCGCCTTTGCATCGGGTCGTCTTCGGGTAAAGGCTCAAATACGATCTTTTGATGGGTGCCGGTGAGTTTAATGATCTCTTCGGCAAAATCCAGAATCGTAATTTCATCGGGGTTTCCAATGTTAATAGGTAAGCTGTAATCACTCAACAACACCCGGTAAATTCCTTCTATTTGATCATCAACATAACAAAATGATCTTGTTTGCAAGCCATCTCCAAACACCGTTATATCTTCTCCTCGCAATGCCTGCCCCATAAATGCGGGTATCACCCGGCCGTCGTTCAATCGCATACGCGGTCCGTAGGTATTGAAAATTCGAACAATTCGGGTTTCCAAGCCATGAAAACGATGGTAGGCCATGGTAATAGATTCCTGAAATCGTTTCGCTTCGTCATAGACACCTCGGGGTCCAATGGTGTTTACATTTCCATAGTACTCTTCATTTTGAGGATTTACCAGCGGATCTCCATACACTTCGGAAGTGGAGGCGATTAGAATACGCGCGTTCTTTTCCTTTGCCAAGCCCAATAGATTATGTGTTCCCAGAGAACCCACCTTGAGGGTTTGAATGGGTATTTTCAAATAGTCAATAGGACTGGCCGGAGAGGCGAAGTGCAAAATATAATCGATCCTTCCCGGAACATGCACAAATTTGGTTACATCGTGGTGATAAAAATCAAAAGAGGCCAGTTCGAACAGGTGCTGGATGTTTTTCAGGTCCCCGGTAATGAGGTTGTCCATCCCCACGACGTCATAGTCTTCGGCAATGAACTTGTCGCAAAGGTGTGATCCTAAAAAGCCTGCTGCTCCTGTTACTAATACTCTTTTTTTGGTTTGGTTCATGCTTTTTTTAGTTTGCTCGTTTTCGTCCTACTGAAATATACGTAAACCCTTCCTTCTCCATATCCTCCACCTGGTACAGGTTTCGCCCGTCAAAGATGATCGGTGCCGAAAGTAGTTCTTTTACCCGCGTAAAGCTGGGAGATCTGAAGATGCTCCATTCGGTACAAATAACCAGGGCGGCAGCGTTTTCCAGAGCGTCGTACATGGAGTTCGCATAGCTTAGGGTATCTCCAAAACGCTTTTTAATATTCGGAATTGCTTCAGGATCAAAAACCCTTAAATTGGCGCCTCTATCCAGCAAGGCATTCATCATATCGATGGATGGTGCTTCCCGTATATCATCGGTTTCAGGTTTGAAGGCCAGTCCCCAGATAGCGATATTCTTTCCTTCCAGATCATGGTTGAAATGTGCGTCCATCTTCGGAATTAAAATACTCTTTTGCGTTTGGTTGACATCAATGACCGAGCCCAGGATCTTAAAGTCGTAATCCTCATCTTGTCCAGCTTTTTTCAAGGCCTTTACGTCCTTTGGAAAACAAGAGCCTCCATATCCAATTCCGGGGAACAGGAAACGCTTACCAATGCGGGAGTCGGTTCCCATGCCTACGCGAACCTTGTCGACATCGGCACCCACTTTTTCGCAATAATTGGCAATTTCGTTCATAAAGGTGATCTTGGTAGCCAGGAATGAATTGGCCGCGTATTTGGTCAACTCGGCTGATTTTTCATCCATGATGATCACAGGGTTTCCTGAGCGTACAAAGGGGTTGTATAGTTTTCGCATTAGAGCCGTAGCTCTTTCACTGCTCGATCCTACTACAATTCTCTCGGGTTTCAGGAAATCGTCCACGGCAAAACCTTCTCTTAAAAATTCGGGGTTGGAGACGACGTCAAAATCACAGGATGCATTTTTAGCGATTACCTCCCGCACCCGCTCTGCGGTTCCCACCGGAACGGTACTTTTATCGACAATAACTTTATAGCTGGTGATGATCTTACCTATTTCTTCGGAAACACTTAAAACATAGGAAAGGTCTGCCGAGCCATCGTCATCTTCCGGGGTTGGGAGTGCCAAAAATATGATGTCCCCGTGTTCCAGTCCTTCCGCCAAAGAAGTGGTGAACTGCAGGCGATTGGCCTTAATATTCCGTTCAAACAACATGTCGAGATGGGGCTCGTATATAGGCACAACTCCGTCTCGCATCTTTGCTACTTTTTCGGCATCGATATCTACACAGATCACTTCATTCCCCGTTTCAGCCAGGCAGGTTCCTGTTACCAATCCTACATATCCTGTTCCTATTACTGCTATTTTCATCCTTCCTGATACATTCTTTATTGAGTTCTTATTTCTATTTATTCTTCCTGTTTAAAAAAACAGGCTTTCTAAAGTCTGCAAAAATACAATTTGCACTAAGTTTTAGGCTTCTTTTTCCTTTTTGTTTTCCGGTAATTGATCCTGAATTAACATGACAATCAATACAAAACCAACGTAATAAGCGCCTATTTGCCTGTGAAAGACATCTTCCACCATACAATAGCTCACCAGCACAATGAGGAAAGCGGTGGGCGCGAATTGCTTTCTGTTCTTAAAGAACACCAGTAACAAAAAGGCTAAAAACAGCCCAATAGCGACGACCCCCCAGTTAAAATAGATGTCCACAAACTGATTGTGCGTGTTGTATCGCGCATTGACAAATACCTTCCGCTTATAAGCGTCATCGATCCTTTCTTCATAACAATCCACCAATTTATTTTTGGTTTCCTCAAAGCCAAAGCCGTTTACGATCCAACCTTCTGAAGCACTAATTTGCCTGGCGCATTTCCAAATTTCATTGCGCAATTCCCAGGTTAAGGTTCGTTCAAAAAACGACTTATCCCGCTCCTTAGAACCGTCCAATTGGGTGGAAGAAAGAATGAGGGCAGAAAGACCACCCACCACCAGCAATGCCACCGGAAATCGAATCCACTTTTTGGGACCGTATAATTGACGGATGATGAGTAATAGCCCTAAAATAATGATAGCAATTTTTGAAACCAGCAAGAAGATAAACAACACATTGATGATGATATTCACCAGTAAATACTTATTGTTAGGATGGTATTTGGGGTTAATGGATTGATAAGAGATCAACACACTCAAAATGGCAATGAAGCCCAGATAGATACGGTCGATCAATAAGGCTTCGATGACCTGCCTGGAGAATCCCAGTACAATATCTTCCGAAGTATTGATAATCACAAAAATATTAATTACTGAAAAAACGATAACCGCCAGAGAAGAAAAAACGATGGCTCGATGAATCTTTTTTGAATCCTGAATAGGTATGTAGAGCAACACAAACCCAAAGGACAGCACTATCTTTTTAATGAGGACAAAATCACCGGCAAAACGGTCAAACAGAACTGCATTGAGTGCCAGGTAAAGACAAAAGGCCGCAAATATAAGCGTTGGGGTCTTGATCAATTTCTTAAAATGTGCCTTTTCAACAATGAATGGGAATGTCACGACAAGAATTCCCATTAAAATATTGGGTAAGACCCGAACATAATTATCGAAGGGTATTGTTAGGAACAACAATACATAGATCCATGGGTAAATAGAAGCGAGGAGGATTCTCATTCGATCTGTATTAGGTTTCGTTGGTTTTTTTCGCTTTTAACGACGGTATCGACTTAAATAGCAGGCAATATAGTATTAGAAAATGATATAGGCCCCTTTGTCTCCAGAGGTAAGATTCGGTCATAAAAACTACAAACATGATAAAAAACAAAGACAGGAACAGCAGGTCTTTGCCTCGTATGTACTGCCTTAAAATCACCCCCAGCAATAAAAATACGCATAATAGGCCAAAGATTCCCAATTCGGCGAAGGCTTGTATGTATTGGTTGTGGAAATTATAGGTGTAATACCCCTGCCATAAATTGTATTGCTTTTGTTTTTCAATAATCTTTTCTTTAGAATTATTGATGCCATAGCCAGTGAGGAAAATAGCGTCCTCTTCCAACATTTCCGTAAAGATCCGTGCTTGAAACAAACGCAGGGTAGTTCCGGTCCAATCATACACCTTATTGAAGCGTTCACTTTCGAATACCTCTTTGACATTTGAAACGGTAATTTCGCGTTCGAATCGCTTCCGAACAGGATTCGAAGTGAAAATAAGCAAGGCCAGCCCCAGCGCGAGAAATGGAAGGAACTTTAGTATAGTCGACCGTTTAAAGGATCGAAATATGCCAAATACACTCAGCAGGCCGGTTGCGACAATTATGCTCTTGGAGGCAAGCAATAACAGGAAAACAGACAATACCACCAATGCGATTATGGAAAGGCGCGTCTTTTTCTGTGTAAAAAGTAAAAACAGGATACAGAGGGAAACAAATACCGATATATAAATGGCGTTCAGATCCAAAGGAGCCACCAACCGGTGATAAAAAAAGGTCCCCAAACTTCGGCTTTGAAGAAAATCGACAAAGGCAGCACCCATAAACAAAAGGGCGAAAACCATCATGGCTATTGAAAACCAGTATAGAATTAAATTCCGCGTTTTCATGGTGAGGGTTGGCATGCATACAAAGGCCAGCGGAATCAAAACCAAGGCCATTTGTCGCTCCAGTCCTCTTGCGGAATCGTTCAAATGATCAGTCCAAAATAACGAAGCGGCCATCAGAATATAGAACAGCACCGGTAGTAGCAGGGCTTTATTGAATTCGGGTTTATGATACCGAAGGGAGGCGAGAGAGATCGCCAGCAATGCGATAAGCATTCCGGTACTCATCCCATAAAGGAGCGGTAAAAAGCCTAAAAATAAGGCGATGAGCACCGCGAAGGTTTTTTGAGATCCCAGTATCTTATTTACCTTGTTCATAGGTTGCCTCCATAAGTTTCAGGTACGAATTATTGATAATATCCCAGGAATATACGTTTTTGATCTTTTCCAGGTTGTCCTTGAGAAACGTTTGATGGTCTTGCTTTGTTGTTATTTTTTTTAATATGGTCGCGACTTCTTCGGCATCGTGAAAATAAAATGCTTCGTCCTTTAAGATATACTTGTTGAATTGATTGTCATGAGCTACGATCAGAGAATGACTTGCCATGGCTTCCAGCAGTGAGGGATTGGTGCCACCAACGGTATGTCCATGAAAATACAGTTTGGAAAAATACCTGAGGTTGTTGAGGTGGTCCTGGTTGTAGATCCCGCCCAAAAACCGAATGTGCGCTTCGTCTTTGTACTTATCTTTAAGATATGCGCCAAATTTGTTGGAGTCGTGCTTACCAACTACCAAAAATGGCGTTTGGGTGCCGGACTGCACTACGCCGTCCAAGATAGTTTCAATATTATTCTCGGGTTCCATTCTGGCAATGAGCATATGGTATTCATAGGGTTGGACGTTATATTCAGAAAGTACCTCCACATTTTCATTCTCAAAGAGAAAAGACCCATAGGCGATAAAGGTAGAATCGACTTGATATTCTTGCTGTAAATATTCCTGAATTCCGGGGGAATCTGCAATGAGGTAATCACTGCTTTTAACCGCGAGGGATTCGGCATATTTTAAAAAACGCCTCACTTTTTTACTGTATTTGGTTCGCTTCCACTCCAGGCCATCCATATTGGTGATAATAATCGATTTTTTGGGCAGCCATCGATGCCAGACCGAATTACTGGTATATCCCAGTTGAAGTAATATGTCAAAATTCCTTTTTCGGGAATCCCGTATACAGTTATAATCGTATACGAACTGACCCACGGTTCCCACTTTGCGCTCAGGATCCTTACAGTGAATTAGCTGCACGCCGTTAAACTCGGCTTCCTGATAGGGATGATTGTGAGAACAATATACGGATACGTCGTGGCCTTTCTTCTTCAGAAAAACTGAAAAAAATTCGGCGAATTGTTCAAATCCTCCGTGGTAATTAGGTATGCCCCTCGTTCCTATGATTCCTATCTTCACTGCTATTCAGTTGTTTAAATGCGAAAGCGCCTCCAATTAACAGAGTCGCCATATCGTACGGTTTGAAAATCCCAGTCACGACAAAACTAGAGATTAAAATATAAAATGTACAGGCCACAAGCAGTTTATTGCCCAGGTTGGGTAGGCTCTTTTTCGTTGGAGCATACGCAAAAGAATACAGGTAAAGCGCCATGAACATATAGATGAGTAACCCCAATAATCCCGTTTTCAAATACAGGTAGGCAAACCCGTTGTGGGTGAGTGACAAGTGTTGTGTCATCTCTCCATCAAGCTTTGCTTCAAAACCAATATCCACCGTGGAACCGAAACCCTGACCCGTCCAATAGAGATTATCTTTAGCGACTTCAGCATATACCATATGTGCCTCATAGGCCCGCCAATGCTTCCATAAAATCCTTCGATCCTTACTGTTGATATCTACATTCTTCAGACTGAAACTTTCGTCAAAAGAATTCTTCAGCTTCGACATAAACGAGTCGACGACCACGCCATTCTCCACTTCCGGCTGATAAGCACTCAAATAGGCAGCAAAAAGAGAACCTATTATAAGAAGTCCCCCCAACACAATAGCACTTTTCTGATTGAGTTTCAGGTAGCCGTAGTAAGCGAGGGCCATCAGGATAACCACCATGAACATGGTTCTCGAGAAATAAAGCAAGAAGGACAAGACCAGGCAAGCAACGAGTATTTGATAGAAAAATTTGTACCGGGTTCGTTTCATGGGTAATTCCTTCACACATATAAGAATCACCAATGCAATGGTTTCTACATGGTTGTACCGTCCAAAATAAGTTCTAATACGGGTGGTGTCTGAAGGGATGATCGTAAAATTAACGGCCATCTTAAATAAGTGCATGACGGCAAAATAGAAGCCCATGAGGACGATAATATTCAAAAAAGACCTTTTGTCATTGAGCCGCATGGTTATGAAATACCCCGCAAGCACGACAAAGATGGGCCTGAGGAAATAGCCAAGGTCCTTTATAAAAAAATAGTAGTCATTCTCTGGAGAAAAAACCGAGATGCTCCCCAGGAGTACCAAGGCAAATAAAATTAGCGCATACAAAGCGGCCGCTCCCGAAAGTCGTTTTCTAAAACATAAGATGCTCACCGCAACGGCAACGACAAAAGAAAGCTCCACATTCGCCTTTTGCAACGACCAAATGAGCACGACCAGACATAATTTATAGAACCACTGTGCCATCTATAAGATCGTGTTGTATAACTGGTTAAACTTTTGATACATGGCGTTGGTCGAATAGACTTCAATCGCTTTGTGATAGGCTTTTGACTCTAAATCCTGCTTCGTATCCCTGTGTTCCATCATTTTCATTATGGCAGCCGCCAGTTCTTTTTTGTTATTGGGTTCAAATAAAAGTCCTGTTTCATTGTGATCGATAATGGTTGAAATCCCCCCAATATTTGAGCCAATTACCGCCTTTTTGGCCAACATCGCTTCCACAACAATAAGCCCGAAAGACTCTGGTTCGGTCGAGGGCACAACGACCAGGTCCAACGACTCCAAAATGGAAAATATCTCATCCTGAAAGTCTATAAAATGCACTTTCCCGGCCACTTTAGAGTTTTGTACTTCGCTTTGTAAGTTAGTCAAATAAAATTCTTGATCCGGAGGTGTTGATCCCACAAAACACAATCGGGCATTGGGATGTTTTTCTGAAATATCCTCGAAAGCCCCCAGTAACAGGCTATGGCCTTTCAGCCTGTTGATACGGCCAATGAGCCCGATAAGAAAATGGGAGCTGTCTGCATGAAAATGCTGCTGTCTGATTTTTTTTATTTTTTCTTCGGAAGTAGCCGCTTCGGTACGATCAACCCCGTTTAAGATGGTGCTGGATTTCTTCCGAAGAGATCCGGCAATCCCGTTGTAAAATTCCTCGGTTGCAATGGAATTATAGACCACCGCATCACTAAAAAACCGAAGTACATTCTTAAAAAAGAAGCTCGCGATCCTGGGACGATCCATAATTTCATGAACGTGAACCAGGTGTTTGGGCTTTCTAAAAAAACAATACATAGCACCAAATAAGGTCGCCAAGGTATTGGACTGAATACAGTCTATTATCATTCCCTTAGTCTCCCGTTTAAAAATCTTCTTAGCCCGGAAATACGCCTTAAAAAGCCCAATAAAGTTAAGGGACTTCAGCATGGAGCGCGTCAATTTCACCACCGGCATTTCGATCATACGTATGCCCTCCTTTTTCAATCGATCCTTAAGGGGGCCCTCCCCATAAGGCATGCAAACTATGGGCCGGTAGGAGTCACTTTGTTCTTTTAACTGAAGCACAAGCGAAAGCAACACCTTCGAAGATCCGTACATATCGCAGGATATGCTTACAAAAAAGATGTTCTTTTTATCGTTCATAGTCAAAACATTCAAAGTCTTTTGAATAGAGTTGGTAGATTCCTTCTTTTTCGGCTTCGGTCAGCACTTTGGTCTTTTCCGCAGAAAACAACCGGCTCACCTGAAAGTACTTCCACAAGGAAGGGGTTCTCAACAAGGCCGCCAGACCTCTTTTCAGGCCTTTCTCCGACTTATTTACATGCGGGAGCACCTTGTTCTTCAACCCCGTTCTTTCAAGTACATATTGGATATCTTTTGAAATGTGCTCCAATTTACCCACAAAATCCACCAACAAGGTCCCGGCATCATCATAGAGATAATCATATTGCGACTGAAAAAAGAAATGGTCGGCTGCTACTTTCTTGGATAAGACTTTTTTCACAAAAGCCGCCACTGAAATAATCCTGGAATACCCCAAATAATGGTAATATGAAAGCACCCGGTCGTAGGGATTCCTCACAAAGGAGAACTTAAAATAGTGTTGAAAATCGGTGGTATTTACATAGCCCAATGCCACATAATCTTTCGCCCGTAGGTGTGCCAATCGATCTGGCCCGGGTTCGTGCTTTCCCTTCTTTCGCAATAAAAGCTCCTTTCTTGCCTCCCAGGGAAGTCCCAAATCTTCCAGAAATAAGGTTTCAATACTCTGTCCCGCTACTTTGGGGATGTGTATAAAAATGCTTTTGTGTTTTGGACTAATCATTATGCGCTCTTCTGTTAGGTGTAGGGTCTGGAAAACTGCGCTATTCCATATCCCATTTCCGGCTTAGATCGATGCCAACCAAGGCTTCCGTTTTTTTAATATCTTCCTTAAAATATGCTTTCAATGTATCGAATGTGTTCTTATCCAGTTCTTGTTTCTCCGCTTCTTTGTAAAATAGCTGTTCTTTGATGCGGTTTTTGGTTTTCTCCGGAAGAAACCACTTGAGAGATCTTTTAATTCTATCCGATCTTAAAAAATCTAACAAGCCTTTATTTTTTAGTTGTCTGGCGGTATTAAAAGCGGCTTCCTCCTGATATTCCTCGTAGGCGGGCAGTCCTAAAAAGGCATAAATATCCTGCAAAGCTTCTCCATTTTGTTGGGTCCAGTCTTCCGAAATAATAATTTTAATATTGTTCTTGTCAAAGAGATCGTAGTAGGGTTTTAGTTGATTGTAATACAAGCCCATTTCCAAATAGAAATTTCCGCCGCCCCAAATAGGGTTTTTATTGGCTTTCAAGGCTTCTTCAAAAGAAGGTGCCTTGTCGTAACCTGTGTGATAATGCATTAAATAATGGCTATGTGCCCGCAACATAGGGTTGCGTAAGCTAACGATCACTTTCGCGTTCTTGTTGTGCTCATAGATTCTTTTCGCGGCATGGGTATCCCACATATAAGAAGGGCTTACCTCACCTTTGAGCTGGTTCGGCCTGGCTTCAGAAAATAAATGGCTGTACACCTCCTTCGAGCTAATGATCTTCATGTGATATTCCTTCCCAGGTTCGGGCGGGAGATACACTTCCTTATCCATAGATTCAACAGTAGAGAAATAGTTGCATTCCTTCACTTTTGGCAGAAAGATATTGGGATGTTGCTGCAAATAATTGTACAGTGATGTGGTCCCTCCCCGGGCGACTCCAATGACAAAAAAATCTACAGTGATCGCTTTCATTTTAAAGTTAAAAATGTGGAAATCTTATCTTTCCTATAAATATACCAGGTAGTGACAATGTTCCAAAAAATGGTGGAAATAGTAGTGGCAATAGCCGCTCCCAGGATATCATAAACCGGTATGAGGATTAGGTTGAGTGTTATATTGATGGCAAAGGCTATGAGTAAAATTCGTTGAAACACTACTTGTTTGCCCGTCATGTTCATATACACCCCTACCGAGCCACACAGGGCATTCACTGCCTGCCCAATGAGTAATACCAAAAGGGCATCGCGGGCCGCTTTATAATCGGTTCCAAACAAGCCTAAGATGGTATTCGAAAATAGAAAAACGATCAAAATTGCGGGGAAAGTAAGTACAAATATGAGCCGGGTAGATTTTTTGATACCCTCTTTTAAACTTTTGAAATCCTTCAGGCTATACCATTCGGCAAAAGTGGGTGCGTAGACCGTATTGACCGAGGCAAGCACAAGTGATAGCACCGTAGTTAATTTGATCGCCACCGAATAAAAAGCCACTCGCTCAAAACTGCTGTATTTACTCAGTAAAATAATGTCCACACTTTGCATGAGCAAATAAGTGATGGCGCTAATGGCCATAGGCCCGGAGCGGGTTACAATGTTTTTAAAGGATATGTTTACTGAAGAATCTTCGGCTTCGGTCTTGGAAAAGTAGTAGAACAGGTACAGGGTGGATACAACGCCCAGAAATACAAAATTCAATAAGAAAACCTCAACCAAAAACTGCGGATTGTCTGTATAATACAACCACAATATGGCCCCGAAAAAAAGTATGTATCTCAGGATATTTCGGTAAAACTCTGAAATATAAATTTTATTGATCGCTCGAAACACATCGATGTTAAGCAAGGTGATTCCATAAAAGAATAGTGCGAATACAGAGCGGATTACCAGATCGGAAACTTCTTTGTCGAATAAGCTGTCAATAAATTGAGGCTTTACAAAAAGGATCACTAAAAAAAAAGAGCGGCGATGGACAAGACGATCACCACCATTTTTTTATACACTTTCTTCAAATAAGGCAGGGAATTGTTCGCTTTGAGATAACCCGAATAGTAGATTACCGATTGATGCATTCCAAAAACACAGGCCCCGCCCAGGAAGATAAGCAGTGCCCGGCTAAAATCGTATTGGCCTACTAGTCCGGCATCAAAATTGTTGGTGAGAAACAAGGTAAGTCCAAAAAACAAAAGCATTCCCGCCACGCGTAAAAGAAGCACATTGATGCTCTTAAATACCAGTGGGTTTTTCAGAAGGGTTTGTATGCTTTCAATGACTTTCATTTGCAATCTTTCGTGCCATAAAATGATTTACATCCATACAACATCTCATGGTTTTATGCCGTATGATACAGAGTCTGTACCGTGAATTGGGTTGCGCTGCGGTGGTATAAAATTCTTCGGAAATAGCTTCGAAATTAAGATAATTCTTCCGAGTACATTTTTCCTTTTCGATACACGTTTCTCAATACAAAGAATGAAATGTATACAAAAACCAAAAAGATAGGCAACAAGGTTTTCTTCTTATCGGTGAGCTTTGAGGTTCTGTAAAAATTAGGTTTGTTCACCAATGCCACTACGTTATCGTACTTGATAAGCTCTCTCTTCAGCATTTCATTCTCCTCGATCAACTCCTTTTTCTTATCGAGTAATTGATGCAGGTTATTATTTTGCTGGGACTTAAAATACACCTGACTCGGATTAGGATCCGATTCATTTTTACCTGCATATTCGTCAAAAATGGCGTCTATATTGGTGATGCTCAAGTCGTTTCTTTGTATTCTCAATTGTGTTTCGGCAATGACAACGTCCTTAGTTTTATTATAGGTTTCATTACTGTTGAGGTAATTGATGATCTTATCTACGATCTTCAGGTCCGATTTCTTCGTGGCCACGGTGATACGATGATAGGTGTATTCAGGGTAAAATACTTCCGAAAGCAGCAGGTCCTCTTCAAAATCTGCCTTGCCAATATAAGAATCAAGGTTTCTGTCACTGGTTTCCGTCTTCGCCATCAGGTCCATGATGTTGACGATAGGCTCAATAATGACATCCTCCAAATCGGGTTCCTCTACGTTAAAATCATACTTTTTTAAGAAGGCCTTATCCCCTTGTTTGTATTTTACGTTGAGCAGATCAACAGCGTTGTATACATAGCTGGAACTATCAAAATTGTTCTGTACGATGAGTTGTGTCTCCTTGACCGGAGTAATAGATCGCTGCCAAAACTGACCCCCAAAATATCCGCCCACGATCAAAATTAAAAGAACGATCCAATGCTTGATAACAAACCGGAATCCTTGATAAAAACTTGCCAACAGCCTGCGATAGGCCTTATTTAATTTGTCTAAAACTAAGAACAAGTCTATTTCTTCTTGATTGTTTTGTGCCATTGTTATTTATTTATGGTTCTTATGGTTTTCTATTAGTTGTTTTAAACTCACCTCCCAATCGATCAACGCATTTGGAAAATTTTCCAAAAATTTTTCTTTATTCAGAACGCTGTAAGCGGGACGTTGTGCAAAAGTACGGTAATGCTCGGTTTTTCCAAGTGTTACGTTTTCTATTTGTTCTGAATAGGTAAAGATGGCCTTGGCAAAATCATACCAGGTAGCACTTCCTTCGTTGCTGAAATGATACAGCCCGTATTTTTCACTTCCGCTGTCGATAATTGACAGCAGCACGTCGGCAAGATCGTTAGCATTGGTAGGGGTTCCCAATTGCTCTGTGGTAATGGTTAAGGCTCTTTTTTCTTCCGCGTAACGCAACATGGAATTCAAAAAATTATGCCCGTACTGCGAATACAGCCATGAAGTTCGAAAAATGAAATATTTTTCACAAATTTCCTGAATATACTGCTCCCCCTTCAGCTTTGAAGCCCCATAAACACTAATGGGGTGGGTCGTATCTTTTTCAGAGTACGGAATTTGTTGTTCCCCGTCAAAAACATAGTCTGTGGAAATATGAATAAGAATGGTATCGCTCTTTGCGCAAGCTTCGGCCAGATGTTTTACGCCTTCCGCATTGGTAATATAGGCGGTTTCCTGATCGCTTTCGGCCTGCTCTACATTGGTGTAAGCGGCTGCGTTGATGCAGTAGTCAAATCGATTATTCTGAAAATATTGTTTTACTGAAGCGCCTTCGTCAATATTCAATTGGTCGCGTTCTGTAAAATAAAAATCGAGTCCGGAAAATTGTTGCGCTGCGTCTTTGATGCACTTCCCCAATTGCCCTTTAGCTCCTGTAACCAGTATTTTTTTCATTGAATGGCTTCCTCAAAAGTGGGAAGTTCTAGGTCTTTTTCTGAAACAATAAATTCCTCCTCGGGAAGATGCCAGTTAATAGACAAGGTTGCGTCGTTGTAGATGATTCCGCTTTCCGAATCTTTGTGATAAAAATTATCACATTTATAACAAAATATCGACTCTTCCGAAAGGGTAATAAAACCATGGGCAAAGCCTCTTGGAACATATAATTGCCAATGCTCGACATCATCCAGTAACACCGAAAATGACTTTCCAAAACTTTCCGAATCCTTTCGCAGATCCACCACCACGTCCAATACCTTGCCCTTAGCGACCCGCACCAGCTTGGCCTGTGCCATTTCGCCGGTTTGAAAATGAAGCCCCCGAACCACTCCCCGAGTAGAGCGCGAATGATTATCCTGAACAAAAGGCGCCGTAATGCCGGTAGCTTCAACAAAGGCTTTTTGATTGAAGGTCTCAAAGAAAAGTCCCCGTGAGTCCTTAAAAACCCGTGGTTTGGCGATAAAACAATCCTTGAGAGGGGTGTTTACAATTTCCAACATTACTCCAGTTGCATTAAATGTTTACCGTAACCACTTTTTAAAAGAGGTTTGGCTAATTTTCTAAGTTGTTTCTTATCGATAAAGCCCATTTCGTAGGCTGCTTCTTCAATGGCGCCAATTTTCAACCCCTGCCGCTCTTCGATGACTTCCACAAATTGTGATGCTTGCATCAGGGAAGCAAAGGTTCCCGTATCCAACCAGGCCGTGCCTTTATCCAAGATACTTACATTGAGCTTGCCCTGGCGCAGGTAGACATTGTTTACATCGGTGATTTCTAATTCGCCACGGGCACTGGGTGTAATGTTACTGGCAATATCCACGACACTGTTGTCGTAAAAATAAATTCCGGGAACGGCATAATTCGACTTGGGATGCTTGGGTTTTTCTTCAATGGAAAGCGCTTTTCCTTCGGCATCAAACTCCACCACTCCGTATCTTTCAGGATCCAGAACATGATAGGCGTAAATAATGCCCCCTTCAGGGTCGCTGTTCGCTTGTAATAGGTTTTTAAGGCCACTTCCGTAGAAAATATTATCGCCCAATATAAGTGCCACTTTATCATTTCCAATGAAATCCTTCCCTATAATAAATGCTTCGGCCAAACCATTGGGGTGTTCTTGAACGGCATATTGAAAATTGCAGCCGTACTTCATGCCGTCTCCCAATAATTTCTCAAACAGGGGTAGATCCTGTGGTGTTGAAATGATTAAAATTTCCCTAATTCCACTATATATCAAGGTTGACAAGGGATAGTAGATCATAGGTTTGTCGTACACAGGCATCAACTGTTTACTTACAGCCAGGGTAAGTGGATGCAGACGTGTTCCGGAGCCTCCGGCTAAAATAATTCCTTTCATAAGTTATAATCTGTCTGTGTTGTTAAGGTACCATTCGACCGTTTTTAATATCCCGCTCTCAAAATTTTCCACCGCGGCCCATCCCAGTTGTTTTTCAATTTTATTGGCGTCGATCGCATACCTAAAGTCGTGTCCCGGCCGATCTCCCACAAAAGTGATCTGTTCTTTATAGGAACCTTCTACCGGCCTGAGTGTGTCCAATAATTCACAAATGGTGTGAGCAATATATAAGTTTTTGCGCTCGTTACGGCCTCCAATATTGTAGGTTTCTCCCAACTCACCTTGATCCAATACCAGCTTGATCCCAATGCAATGGTCCCATACATAGAGCCAGTCCCTTATGTTTTGCCCATCACCATAGATGGGAATGGGCTCCCCGGCGATCGCCTTTCTGATAATGGTGGGGATTAGTTTTTCCTTGTGTTGATTGGGTCCGTAATTGTTGGAGCAATTGGTGGTTACCACTGGCATCCCATAGGTATGAAAATAGCTTCTGACAATAAAATCGGAGGAGGCTTTGGAGGCGCTGTACGGACTATTAGGTGCATAGGCTGTCTCTTCAGTGAACAAGCCGGTTTCGCCCAGAGTTCCGTAGACCTCGTCGGTGGAAATGTGCAGGAATCGTGCGTTTTTAAAAGCCTCAAGAAGTTTATTGGGGCCTGCCATCCATGTTTTATAGGCCGCGTGCAGCAAATTAAAAGTGCCCACAATATTGGTTTCAATAAAAGCTCCGGGGCCGGAAATGGAATTATCTACATGCGACTCCGCGGCGAAATGCACTACCTTCTCGAACTGATGTTCGTTAAAAAGCGCGGTCACAAAGTCTTCATCACAAATATCTCCACGTACAAAATGATAGTTGGGAAGGTGTGCTACCGATTCCAAATTTTTTAAATTTCCGGCGTAGGTGAGCTTGTCGAGTACAAAAACCTCATCTTTTGATTCCTCAAGAATATAGGCCACATAATTGGATCCAATGAACCCTGCGCCGCCGGTAACTAAGACTTTGTTGTTTTTCAAAATATATTTTTAGTCTAGCCTAAAGCTAAATTAACACTCCTTTTCCTATAATTATCGCCTCTTTACTACTATTGTAAGGCACCGCCTAAGCATTCGTCAAAATCTGGCGCAGAATTTTTTCAGTAATTAAATACGTGGGTTTTACCCCAGTTGTTCCCAATCCTCCCGAAGCCAATGTACTTCCGGTTTTCAGGGGATTATCACTGGCATAGTACGCATAGCGCACTTTGACTCTGGGATTGATACTGCCTCTTATTTTTGAGGCAGATTGTATGGCTTTTTGATAATGTGCACCTTCCATTTCCAGTCCAATCACATTCCAGGTGGAGTTGTGGAAAAAGTTCAATATATCTCTGTTCTGAAGCGAAGTTCCCAGTACGGTGATCATCGCGCCCTCGCACACTGTAACTCCATCCTCGACAAAATCCCTCTTTCTTAACTTGTTCTTAAAGGGATAATTGTCCGCGGTTCCTTCAAAAATATGGGCGGTGGGAATCATGATATCTCCTTTTCCACCATCAAGTATACCTGCTTTTCCCATGATCGAAACCGATTCGATGTTCAGCAATTTACGTGCTTTATGCACTTCGAAGGGTTTTAACAATTCATCCATCGTTTCGTAAGCCTGCTCTCCAAAAGCGTAGTCCATTACGATGATCACAGGCTTTTTAGTACTTTCCTTTGCCTCTTCTACTGAATTTTCACCCACTTCCGCTATTGAGGCTGTTTGTGACAAGGAATTTGCAAAAACAGAATTCGTCATGAGTTCTGTGTCAAAGATCTGAACATCGATATTGGTTCCGCTTTCATCCTGAAGATACACCATCCCGTTTTTGGTAGCCAACTTGCTTACTTTCTGGCGCAATTTCTCGTTCCCGGAATTGCTCAGCATTTCAAACAATTCAAAAGTGGACTTTGTTTGGTATTCTGAAGCCAGAGCAGCTTCAGCAAACAAAGTATTCATCACACTGTGCATATTGGCACTAATTATGTGAATAGGGCGATGGGTTAAATTGGCATCATGTAAAACCTCCTTGATTCTTTGGGCCCAATGTTCTCCATGAATATGATGTCCCAGACGTTGCCGAAGTACCGGGCTAAACGTTATCAGACGTCTTTGATCATTAAGCGTCTCGGCGATGGCGCCTTTTCCCAGATAATAGATAATACTTAAGAATCGATGTTCGTCTTCAGGGCAACCAAAATCGGCATACACCTCATTGACCTCTTCAAAGGTCCTGCCCAGAAAATTAGCGGTATGGGTCAGGGCAATCTCCTTTTCTTTTTGAGAGAGTTTTCCTCTTTTAAGAACGGCTTCCTCAAGCTTTTCCCAATCCCGGATCAATTCCCCTTCATCGCTCACCAGGACCTGTTTCATGATCTTGTGTGATTCGATGTACAAAAAGGTGAGATGGGTCAATACATCGTAGATTTCGCTTCGCCCGCGTGTCACCTCAATGTTCATTTGTTCTTCGTCAATCCGGTAACAATTGCGGCGTCTTTTGGCAGGAATAATAGGTTCAAAATGTGAATTTTTGTAGCCTTCATCGCTGGTAAGATTGATAAAGCGGCACTCTTCAATGCCATAAGGCAATCGGTCAATGACATAGATCAAGCCCTCGAGCTCTATCTTTTCTTCGGCTATGGAGCCGTAAATTTCAGGTCTTAGGATAAGTAAAGACTCGCGTAAGGTCTCTCCCGAAACTCCCATGGGCTTGTAAAACCCACGATTGAAGAGGTGGCGCATAGTGATATAAAGCCGCTCAATGGCTCCACTGCTTTCTTGGGCCCGGGTACGGGTGTGTTTTCTAATAATGCTCATTAAAATGCAAAGATAACACTTATTTTAGGCTTGTAAACTACCCAATTGGTCAGCAATTTTTCGATCATTGGACAGGCGTGGAATCTTATTCTGCCCTCCTAGTTTTCCCTGAGATTTCATATAATGGGTAAAGCTCTCCGGTTTAAGTGAAGTAATTTTTAATCGTTGAAGCACCTTCCCCTTGATCAAATCGCGGTAATAGCTGTTTTGTTGTTGCATGGAATTGTCAATGCAGTCTGCGATCTCCTCCAAATTGGATGGAGCCTTGTCGAACTCGATCATCCATTCGTGATAGGGAAGTTCCCCGGTTTTGGTTTGGGTAAATGGAGCCACTGTAAACTCGGTAATGGAGAAGTTAAATTCGCGCATGGCTTCATTCATAGCCTGCTCGACTTCCTTGCCGATCACATGTTCTCCAAAGGCAGAAATAAAGTGTTTGATACGGCCGCTAACGATTAATTTATAAGGTTTCACCGAAGTGAACATCACCGTATCTCCAACATTATAAGCCCATAGCCCGGCATTGGTAGAAATAATCATGACGTATTGAACCCCTTTTCTAACCTCCCCAATGGTGATGCGCTTTGGGTTTTCTACAAAGAAGTTATCGGCTTCCACAAACTCATAAAAAATACCGGAATTAAGCTGCAGCAACAATCCATTGTCGTTTTGTTCATTCTGAAAAGCGAAAAATCCTTCCGAAGCCGGATACAATTCGATGCTGTCCACTTTTCGGCCAATCAATCCCTCAAATTTATTGCGATAGGGTTCGTAGTTTACTCCTCCGTAAACAAACAGGTTGAAGTCTTTGAAAAGATCTCCCACCTTTTTTCCCGTTGCGATCTCTAGGCGTTCAAAGTACATTTGTACCCAGGAAGGAATTCCGCTAATGACCGTCATATGTTCATTTTTGGTTTCTTCCACAATAGCATCGACCTTGATTTCCCAGTCCTCGATACAATTGGTTTCCCAGCTGGGCATTCGATTTTTGAGCAAGTAATTGGGGACATAGTGGGCTACGATCCCGGAAAGTCGACCCAATTGGATACCGCTTTTTTTGGTCAACACAGGACTTCCCTGTAAAAAGATCATTTTCCCATCCACAAATTTTACATTTCCGGTCTCATGAATGTAGCAAAGAAGCGCATTTCGTGCGGCATCAATATGAGTAGGCATCGATGCCTTTGTAAGGGGAATATACTTGGCCCCTGAAGTAGTTCCAGCAGTTTTTGCAAAATATAGTGGTTTCCCGGGCCATAACACATCTGCTTCGCCGGACACCATCTTATCCACATAGTTTTTCAAGCCTTCGTAATCCCGTATGGGAACCCTGGCGATAAAATCGGAATGAGAGTGTATTTCGGTAAAACCATGATCTTTGCCAAATTGAGTGTTTTTTGCCTCCGCAATAAGCTTCTGAAAGACTTTTTGCTGGGTTTCAACGGGCCTGGAGGACCAGGATTCAATGCGCCGAACTATTTTTTTTGCAAATATTTTTGCTCCAATAGATTTTATTGACATGCCTAATCGAAATCTATAAAATTGGTTGGATCAATCGGGTAGCCGTCGCTCCAAAGTTCAAAATGTAAGTGCGGGCCCGTAGTGAGTTCTCCGCTATTTCCAACCGTCGCGATCACTTCACCAGCCTTGACCAGATCTCCTTGCTCTTTGTTCAAGGATGCATTGTGTTTGTAGATCGAAATAAGGTTGTTGGGGTGTATTAAAACGATCACATGACCAGTATCTGTGGTCCAGCCGGCAAAGATAACAGTGCCGTCTGCCGCAGCCTTCACCGGGCTGTTCTTTGTAGTAACCACATCGACTGCAAAGTGTTTATTCTCGGGGTTATAATTTTCCGAAATAGAGCCTTGTACCGGTGGGAAAAGCACAAAATTGAGCTCTTCATTGGCTACCAGAGGGTTGTATTTATCTTCCTGTGATACTATTTCCCGTAACAGAGAATCTTGTCTTGAAGGTGTGAAATTAAATCCTTCGGGGTCATTTTGAGCAGCTTGAAGAATGGAATCGCGATTAAAATCGACTGTTTTCACATCTCCCGTAAGCACTTTTCTAATGGATGCGATATATTGTCCGTTTACATCGAGTGCCTGTTGCAGGGAATCTGTTTTAAAAGTAAGGTTCACCGCTTGTTTCTTTAAGCTTGTGGAAGAATACCCGGGAATATATTCCCGAAGAGGGGTAAAAGCAATCAAAATAGTAGTGACTGCTATTAAAAACACCGCAAAGATGGTGCTAAACACAAAAACATTAAGGCGGCTTAGCTTGAAGGAAAAACGCTCTTCGAAGGTCGCCTCGTTCAGTACCACCAAACGGTACTTATGCAGCAGCTTTTTCTTGATCTTTTTTTCCTCTTTTCTCTGTTTTAGCCATGAATCACGGTAATTGAACACAAATGTACGGGTTTAGCCCAAATGAGCCATGCCCATTAAATTGTTGTTAACACAATTGTTTCGAAGCTATTTCAATTCGGTCTTATTAAAACAATCCCGGGAGGGCATGAAACTTAGTTTCAAAACGTAGTATGTAAGGATTTCTTGCTATCTTTGAATTATAAATTTCTTAAAAATGGATATATTGATAGTACCCTTAGCTATAGGTCCCTGGCAAATCGTATTGGTTGTGCTGGTTGTCTTGCTGTTGTTTGGTGGAAGAAAAATTCCTGAATTGATGCGTGGTCTGGGAAGCGGTATCAAAGAATTTAAGGACGCTTCTAAAGAGGACAATGATACTGCCGACAAAATCGAAGATAAAAAATAGTTTCAGAGCGTGTTCTGAAATGAAAAGCCCGAAGCAACTAATCGCTTCGGGCTTTTTTTGTTTTAAGCGCTACGTTTATTCGATCTTAGCCGATTTCAGAATAGATTCCAGCTCAAACTGCAGGTCTCTTTTTTCTACCGAAGGGGCGTACGTAAAGCCCTCCAGGATAAGATACCGGTCATTCTGTTCGTCTCTCACCGCGTAATTTAAAAAAGGCCCGGCCATCCATTCATCTTTTACCGTCCAGGTACCCTTGGTCTCGTAGGCAAACTTCCCATCGATCTGTGACGTAAATAAATAGGGCGCATACGCTTCTTCAGTAACAAACAAACCCTCTTCCTCCACAGGCAAATATCGCGAACCAATGGAGTCTCTCATTTTAATAATATCCCCAATTATGGAGCTATCTTTTCCAATAGTTGCCATCGGAACCTCATAGATCAAAATATTGGTGGTCCCGTCTTTCAAATCCTTACGAAGCCAATAAAATTGGTCGCTTGCCGAAGCAACTCTATAGGCCGAAGGAAGGTGCAGTGATACACCAAAACGCTCCTTCAAGGAGTCTACTTTTAAGAGGGAAATACGGGTACGCCGTTGTCGTTCTTTTATTTCTGAAGCCTTAAACGCACTAATAATTCGTTCTTGCTCCTGTTCGATAAGTGTGATGAGTTTTTCTTCGGAAGTGGCTGTGATCAAGGCTCCAATTTGCGGCTTGGCAAAAGCGTTTTTCTTGATCTTGACAGTGTCCTCGGTTCCCAAACCTACCATAAGAAAGGTTCTGGAGCTGCGAGCGAAGCCTGTATGCGCTTCAGGATTCATTTGGCTAATGGAAAAGATAGGTTCCTGCTGCGGAAGTCCGTCGGCCAATGCAGCAAAATGCTCCCGAACCTTCTCTCCCACAGGGCCTTCCCAAAGATCATTGGAAATGACTACCTGCAAATTGTTGATCCTTCCCACAGACTCCGGAAGGAATCTGACGCTCTGCCTGGAGCCATTCTGATTGCACGAAACAAATAGTAAACAACAGGCTAATGCCGCGTAGAAAAACGTTTTCATTCAGTAGAGTTTAAGAGAATATTACTTATTCAATTTAAGGGTCATTCCCGGTTTCAGTTTTGTACTGCTAATATCGTTCCACTTTTTTAATTGTTCCACAGTAATCCCGGGAAACTTTTGAGATATGCTCCACAAAGAATCTCCATTCTTGACGGTATAGGTACGATCTGTCCCGGTTGAAACCACGGAGCTACTCCTTTTAGTCGAAGTCTTGGTACTCAGTTTTCTGGGGTAAATGGTAAGCCGCTGTCCTATTTTTAAACGATTGGTTTTCATGCCGTTCCAGCGTTTTATTTTACTCACCGAAACTCCATATTTCTGGGCGATTTTTCCCAAATAATCTCCACTTCTTACTCTATAACGAATCCTGTCCTTTTGTTCGGATAATTCGGGAAGTGGCTTTTCCCGAAGGTTAAACTCGGCTGCTGCATAGGCGTAAATGGCTTCCTCATTGCTCAAAAATTTACCCAGAGCTTCTACCGGCAAACGCAGGACGTAATTTTCGTCCTTGATCACGGGAATGATTCCTAATTTGTAGGATGGATTTAAAAACTCCAACTCCTCCAGATCCATATTTGCAACCGTCGCTACCTGTTCCAGAGAAATCATTTTCTTCACCCGAACAGTATCTGTTGCAATGTAGGGATAACGCGGCCCATTGCTTTTAAAGCCATGTTCTTCAGCATATTCAAAAATATACATGGTAGCTAAAAAAGCCGGTACATAGCCAGCTGTTTCCCGAGGTAAATAAGTACGTATGTTCCAATAATTTTTTCGTCCGCCGGAGCGCCTAATGGCTTTTGCCACATTCCCCGGGCCACTATTATAGGCGGCCAACGCCAAATCCCAGTCACCCAAACTTCCATACAGGCTGCTCAAATACTTAGCAGCAGCTTCGGTTGCCATGAGCGGGTCGGATCGTTCGTCCACATACGAATTCACATCCAGTCCAAACATTTTTCCGGTGGTGAACATAAATTGCCACAAGCCCGTCGCGCCAACCCGGGACGTAGCCCTGGGGTTCAAAGCAGACTCGACAACGGCGAGATATTTCATCTCCAAAGGGAGTCCTTGTCTATCCAACTCCTCTTCAAACATGGGAAAATAATAGTCGCTCAACGCGATCAATCTTGCCATGGTACGCCTGCGGTTTTTGAGATATCCTTTGATCACACTTTCCAGAGAAGAATTGTATTCCACGTGAAAAGGGGTGCGAGCATTTAGTTCCTGTAGGCGTGTTTTGAGTAATTCTGTGGACAGTTCTTCATATTCCACCGGCTCGTAGTCCATTTGAGTGATTGAGCCATAGATTTCCTCAAAAAGATCATTCTTGTAGAGGGTATCCAGCCAAAGTGAGTCTATTTGCCGCGCCAGGGCATTGTCGGTAAGGTCAAATACGACCGAATCCTTGGTTTGGGTTGTGATTATCGTGGTGGGAAGATCGCCATCCCAATTTTGTACAGCAATGGAATCAACAGTTCTAATGGTCTTTGTGGGTAAAGAGTCGGATTCCACCAGCGTTTCACCTTGTGGAAGTGTGATTTCTTGAGCCCAAAACAGTCCGCTCATCAGAAAAACAAAAACATACAGAAAAAATCTATTCATAGGTATAATAACGTCGCAGTAGCTGCGAAATTTCGCTAAAAATAAGGAATTATGGAAGTACAACAACTATTTTACGCGCTCTATCGTCAATTAAGTCCCTATGGCTTCAATCCCAGGCAGGCTTTTTCCTTCCAACATTTCGAGCATCGCGCCACCGCCTGTGGACACATAGCTCATTTTTTCATCAAAGTTGAACTCCTTCACCGCTGCAACCGAATCGCCACCTCCTACCAAAGAAAAGGCTCCATTTTCGGTAGCCTCTGCGATGGCTTCGCACAGCGCGATCGTTCCTGCAGCAAAAGGCTTCATTTCAAAAACTCCAATGGGACCATTAAATAAAATGGTTTTGGATTCTCTTATTACTTCGGAAAAAAGCGCCCGGGTCTTCGGGCCGGCATCCAATCCCATCCAACCGTCGGGAATAGCGGTAATATCACAAATTTTAGTGTTGGCGTCCTTGGCAAATTTGTCGGCAATGATCGTATCAAGAGGGAGGTGAAGCGCCACATTTTTTTGCGCTGCCAATTTGATAATTTCCAATGCGAGTTCCTGCTTATCGTCCTCTACCAGGGAGTTCCCAATGCTTCCACCCTTTGCTTTTATGAAGGTGAATGCCATACCTCCGCCAATAATAAGGTGGTCGATCTTGTCAAGAATATTTTCGATCACGGTGATCTTTGAAGACACTTTTGCCCCGCCAATAATGGCGGTAATAGGCGGTTGACCGTCTTGCAATACCTTATTAACGTTGATTATTTCTGAAGCCAATAAACTTCCGAAACACTTTTGCTCTGGAAAAAATTGGGCAATTACGGCTGTCGAAGCATGCGCTCGATGCGCAGTTCCAAAGGCATCATTCACATAGATATCGCCCAAGGCGGCGAGCTGTTCCGCAAAAGCTACATTTCCTTGCTCTTCTTCTGCATGATACCGCAGGTTCTCCAATAACAGGATTTCTCCGGGTTCCAATTGGTTGACTTCCTCGACTACGGCATTTCCCACACAATCATCTACGAATTTGACCTGAACTCCCATTATTTCTGAAACTGTCGAGACCAGGTTTTTTAACGAAAATTCAGCTTCACGGTCTTTGGGTCGTCCCAAATGTGACATTAAAATACAGCTGCCTCCATCTTCCAGAATTTTAATGATCGTAGGCTTTGCGGCTTCAATTCTGGTGGCGTCTGTTACCTGTAATTCTGAATTGAGCGGGACATTAAAGTCTACTCTTATGAGTGCTTTTTTGCCCTTAAAATCGAAGTCATTCAGTGTTCTCATGCAAATTCATTTGAACCGCAAATATACTGCAAACAGCCCATATAGTGCCGAGGAATTCATCCCTTTTTGATTCTCTGAAATTGTGTAGCTTTGTGCATGGATTTTTCAGAGATCATTGGTCACGAACACCTCAAGTCACATCTCAAAACCACGCTTAAAAACGGACGGGTCGCCCATGCCCAATTATTTACCGGTTTGAGTGGCAGTGGGTTGCTTCCCCTGGCGCTGGCCTATGCCAAAGAATTGCTTTGCAGCAAGCACGAAGCGGGCTCCGACGCCTATCTGCGCTGTGCCAAAAATGTATCCAATTTTTCACATCCCGATCTCCATTTTATTTACCCGGTCAATACTACGGACGCTGTCAAAAAGAATGCGGTATCCAGTGCGTTTTCGGAAGAATGGAGGAGTTTTATTTCTGAAAACCCTTACGGGTCTTTGTTCAATTGGTTTCAGGTTTTGGGTATTGAAAACAAACAAGGGAATATTAGTGTAAAAGAGGCAGAAGAGATCTCCAAAAAACTCTCCCTGAAGTCCTACGAAGGAGGTTACAAAATCATGATCATCTGGATGGCCGATAAAATGAATTTGGAGTGCTCCAATAAAATTTTGAAACTAGTGGAAGAGCCACCGGACAAGACGGTACTTTTACTTCTTACTGAAAAGGAAGAACAAATTATTAGCACCATCCGTTCCCGTTGTCAAACGCTTCACGTCCCTTTACTCTCTGAAAAGGATATCGCCCAAACTTTGATTAAAAAATACGGTTTGGCTGAAAATATTGCCATCAAAACCAGCCGACGTGCGCACGGGGACTTTAACAAGGCCCTCCATATTGTGGAAAATGACAATGAAGACGTCCTATTCGAGGAATGGTTTGTATTATGGGTGCGCACGGCATTCCGGGCCAAAGGGAATAAATCATCAATTAGAGAGTTGCTCAACTGGAGTGATATGATGGCCGGAAAAGGTCGGGAAACGCAAAAAAACTTTCTGGTGTATTGCATGGAACTTTTTCGACAGGCGTTGCTAAAAAACTATAAGGCAGAGCGTCTTTTGTATTTTGAAACAACCGATCCTAAATTTTCAATTGAGAAGTTCGCCCCTTTTGTACATCAAAACAACATTTATCAAATCATAACCGAATTGGAAGAGGCCGCTTACCACATTGAACGCAATGGAAATGCCAAGGTCATTTTTACCGACCTATCCATTCATCTCACCCGACTTATTCACAAGAAAGAACTGGTATAGCAATAATTTATCTAAAAATATATTTCTATAAAGTTTGTTTATTAAAACAGGCTCTAAACCAGGCCTTTTAAGCCTATTTCTACTTCACTTCAGTGCAATGGGAGGAATAGTGGCAGTAATGAAGAGAAACGGCCTGAAATAGCCTATTTTCTATTTTTAAAGCAGTACATAAGCGAGGAATACTCACCTGACCGCCATGCTGATACATTGGAGCGTAAACCAACAACAAATGCCTTTAATGAAAACTTTTTTCCTGTTTTATATTTTTCTGAAAGGAGGCTCACGTAAAATGAGTCAAAGACCATAGGTTTGGTTTTCTCCAATTTCATTTCAGAAGAAAATATGAGCTGCATAGATTCTTGAGAAAAATGCCAGAGGTGTCTGGGTACATCGTAGGCCGCCCAAAATTCTTGGTAATGTTTTGCATCCAGCGAATTAAAATTAGGAACAGCGATCACCAAACTTCCGCCCTTCTTAACGAACGACTCAATTTTTTGAAGGGTCTTTTTCAAATCGGGTAAATGTTCTAAAACATGCCAAAGGGTCACTACATCAAACTTTCTTCCGACAAGCCCATCCAACGATTCCTGAAGTTCAATGTTTTTGGTGCGAGCAAAAGCTATGGCTTTTTTATTCGGTTCCACACCAGTAATGTTCCATCCCTTTTCGCTAGCTACTTTTAAAAACTCTCCCGTCCCGGCACCAATATCCAAAAGGCTGCCTTTATTTGAGGAATTCAATTGATCAATAAGTTTCACTTTTTTCCGAAGTGAATATTTTTTTACCCATTGATACAAAAAAGCCAGTACTCCTTTGCTTGCATCGGTATGTGAAATGTAATCCTCACTTTCATAATAGAACGAAATATCTTCCGGCCGTGGTTGTGGATGAGTTTCCAAAAAACCAAACTGCGCATTAGGCACCAAAGAAAATTCCTCGCCGGAGACAAGGAAGTCTTTTACTTTTATGGGAATATGCTCTTGTTTTTTACGCACTCTTTTGAAAGTGTTCCACGTGGAACAATTATATTTTATTTTGTAAGGAAGTATAGAAAACCAAACTTCTTTTTTGATATCTTATCGTCCCATATATACCAGTAACACCGAAATATCATTGGGAGTCACGCCGCTAATTCGTGAGGCTTGTGAGATAGTGACAGGCTGCACCGAAGTAAGTTTTTCGACAGCCTCATAGGATAGCGATTTCAGTTTTGAATAGTCAAAATTTTCAGGGATCTTAACTCCTTCCAGGCGATTTAACTTGTCGGCGTTATTCTTTTCCTTCCTGATATACCCCGAATATTTAATCTGAATCTCCGTTTGCTCCAGCACCTCCCGATCTAACTTGTGCTCCTGAATAAAATCCTCCACACTGTCCACTTTTCTCATGTCGTCCATGGAAATGTTTGGGCGTGAAAATAATTTAAACATTTTATCGCTTTGCCTCACCGGCGCCGAGTTTTTCGATTCTAAGATAGGATTCATAATTTCAGGAGCCACGCTTGTAGCTTTGAAAAAGTGTACGAACGCATCGCTCTCCATTTTCTTCTTCTCCATTATTTTAAGTCGGTCCTCTCCAGCCAATCCAATTTCAAAAGATCGAGGAGTAAGTCTGAAATCGGCATTATCCTGTCTTAACAGCGTTCGATATTCTGCTCTTGAGGTAAACATTCGATACGGCTCTTCAGTTCCTTTGGTAATTAGGTCGTCAATTAATACTCCAATATACGCTTCATCTCTATTCAAAATAAACGGATCTTTTTCATGAACCTTTAAATGCGCATTGATACCGGCCATCATTCCTTGTGATGCCGCTTCTTCATAACCAGTCGTTCCATTGATCTGTCCCGCAAAATACAAACCGGCAACCAGCTTGGTTTCAAGGGTGTGCTTCAGCTGTGTGGGTGGAAAATAATCATATTCTATCGCATATCCGGGTCTGAAAAACTTTACATTTTCAAATCCCGCGCAGGCTCGTAGCGCCTTAAACTGGACTTCTTCAGGTAAGGAAGTTGAAAACCCGTTGATATAATACTCTACCGTATCCCATCCCTCTGGCTCTACAAATAGTTGATGGCGGTCTTTATCGGCAAACCTATTAATTTTATCCTCAATGGAAGGGCAATATCTGGGACCCACACTCTTGATGGCTCCATTAAACATAGGCGATCGATCGAAACCTTCCTTTAACAGCTCATGTACCTGTTCGCTGGTGTAACTCATATGACAATCACGTTGATGCTTCAACGGTTGCGTAGCATTGGAATATGAAAACTTCTGAGGATCTTCATCGCCTGGTTGTACGACCATTTTAGAAAAGTCAAGGGACCGACCATCTACTCTGGGAGGGGTGCCGGTTTTCATTCTCCCTGATTCAAAACCTAAATCCACTAAGTCCTTTGTAATTCCTGTAGATGCTTTTTCGCCCGCTCTTCCTCCCCCCAATTGCTTTTCTCCAATATGAATTAACCCATTTAAGAAAGTGCCGTTTGTTAAAACAACCGATTTGCCTTTTACGAGTAACCCGAGTGAGGTCTTCACCCCAATGATATGATCCTTTTCTGTCACGATCCCGGAAACCATCTCCTGATAGAAATCAAGGTTCGGGGTTGCTTCCAGCATTAATCTCCAGGTTTCGGCAAATCGCATTCGATCACTTTGTACCCTCGGACTCCACATTGCAGGGCCTTTAGATTTATTCAACATCTTAAATTGAATCGCTGTTTTATCTGAAACAACTCCGCTATACCCTCCAAGTGCATCAATTTCCCGTACAATCTGTCCCTTCGCAATACCTCCCATTGCCGGGTTGCATGACATTTGCGCAATGTTCTGCAAATTCATGGTTATTAATAGGGTCGATGATCCCATATTCGCGGCAGCAGCAGCAGCCTCCGAACCAGCATGACCACCTCCCACAACAATTACATCATATTCTTTATCAAACATATCTCAAAATGTTCCACGTGGAACACTATTTTCAAATTAAGGCGCAAAGGTAAAATAAATGATCCTAAAATACCTCAATCAGACCTCTAAACCATTGTTTTACAATCTGTTATATAACTTTCCATTTTTCCAGCCAATGATTCTCCCTGCTTCGCATCGCCTTTTGTTCTTCGATTGTTTTATCAGTATATCCACAGAAGTGCAAAATGCCGTGAATCACAACCCGACGGAGTTCATTTGTAAAAGAAATCCCCAGATCCTTAGCATTTTCTTCAACTCTTTCCGTAGATATATAAATTTCTCCTTCCAGAAGTTTATTCAGGGAATAATCAAAGCTTATAATATCGGTGAGCGTATCGTGTTTTAGAAATTCGAGATTGATGTTCACTAAATAGTCGTCATTGCAAAAGACAAAAGTGATGTCTCCTTCTTCAAATCCTTCTGAAGAAATAACCGCCGAAACCCATTCTTTTAGACCCTTCTCGTTCTTGAGTCGGAATTCATTTTCAGAAAAAAATTCAATCATTTTTACCGTTGAAGTACTTTTTTACCTCCGTTTTATAATTCTGGCGCAAAGGTAAGGCTTCTCTATTAAGGATCTCAGTCGTGTTAAAGTATTTCTTGATATCCTCCGGCTGAAGGCGCAACGAATTATTGTAATTACGTCGGTTTGTTCTTGATTCACGTCGCGTCTCCTGTCCCTGCTCAAAATCGGCTTCATCGAGTTTGAGTAACTCGTATTCCAATTTCAGCATCCGCTCCAGGGTTCTTTGATTAAAACCTTTGTCCAGCAATTGCTGCTCTATGCCCTCCATTTCACGAAGCAGGTCGCCTCCCTTTCCGTCCAGTCCTTCTTTACTCAGGCGATCCTTTAGCTGATTTCGCAGCTGCTCTTGCTGTTTGTAAATTTCGTACAGATCACCGTTTAAATCCTCATTATATTCTTCACCGTTCTCCCCCTCTTTTCCTTCTTTACCATCCTTTCCTCCCTTTCCGTCCTTGCCTTTGCCGGTTTGGCCCTTGCCACCATCCTCCTTGCCTTTGCTATTCTCATCATTGCTGCCGTCACCACTACCGCCTCCCTTGCCGTCCTGACCTTCGCCGTTGGAACCTTCTCCCTTACCCATTCCTTCTTTCATTTTATCTGAAAGACTCTTTTGCTTTTTGATAATATCGGGCAGTTGAAAACCCTCTCCTTCTCCCTGACCTTGTCCTTTTCCCATTCCTTTCCCTTTACCGGGTGAACTCATCTGCATTTGGTTTTGCATATTTCCCAGTAGATCACTTAACAATATTGCCAATTCATTGGCTCCAGTTACCGTATATTGCTGACTCGCAATTCCATTTCGAACCCTGTTCTCTGCTAAACGCTCAAGGGATTTCTCAAGGTTGAAACTAACATCTGTTAGTGATTCATTGATGACGTCGCTTATCATGGGCTGGCGCAGCGATAATGCAAACAAACTATCGTCAATGTGTTGGAAATTGAGTTTTAAGTCATTCTGAATATTTAATTTCTTCCCAAAAGCAGCACTTCCGTAGTCTGTCTCCTTAAATACCTCCATTAAATCTTCCTGTTCAAAAGAGAACACTACCAAATTATCCAGGATTTGTCGGAGCATCTCTACATCCTCCTCCAGTGTCTCCATTTGCCCAGCCTGCATTTGCATCTCCATCATCTTCCCCATCTCCTTCATTTTCTTTCCTGCCTTTTTCTGATTCGGGGCGGCCCCTGCCTTGTTTTCTTTCTCCAATTTATCGGTCGCCTTCTCCTGTTCCTCCTGTACCTCCTGCTCCCCTGGCTTATCTTGCGGGATGTCCATAGGCTCCTTTAATCCTTCATTTTCCTTCTGCAACTCTTCCATTTCTTTTTGAAATTCTTCAAATTTCTCATTGAGCTCTTCCTGCTGTTCTTTAGTGTTTTCTTCCTCGGGAGCATCGGCCAGTTTTTCCTGCTCTTCTCCAAGTTTGAAAAGTTCTTCCGCCAATTTCTCGGCTTTCTTCGTCACATAATACCGTTTGGTAAGCTCAACCAATTGCTCCAGGTTTTTTTCCTGATTCTTGTTCTGTTTGGCCAGTTTTTCCAGTTTTTCTGAAAGTTCTTCCTTGTCTATCTTTTCCTGTAAACGCTCCAATTCCTCCAGCAGCTTTTCATTCTCCTCCAGACGTTCCTCATTCTCCTCTAAGCGCTCTTGTAGCTGCTCTTTAAAGGGGTCGGTGTCCTCATTTTCGGGCTGAAATTTTTCAAGATCCTCCTTCATTTCCTTGGAAAAATTCTTCATCATTTGCTCCTGTTGACGCTGGCGTTTGATAAAATTCTCCAATTTCTTTTTATCATTCCAATTGAGCTCGCTTTTTTCCTTCTGAAGTTTATTCAACTCCTCCAGTTTCTTTTCCTGATCCTTTAAATCTTTCAAAGATTTGTTGAGATCGTCCATATTCTCCTTCTGATTCTTGAGCTGTTCGGCCTCGAGTTCTTCCCGGGTTAGTTTTCTGAAGGTGTAAAACCCACTCTTTGCTGACTTATATCTGTGAATGGCATCATTATCGAAAACCTCGAAATAATATTCGTACGACACCCCGTCTTTCAATTCCATATTTCCAGGAAAGGCGTATACAAATTGATCCACATTGGATGCGCCCACCTTTAAGGCAACAACGCTCTTATCGGTATCTTCCCCCATGGGATAATAGACCAATTGTAGTTTGGTTAGCCCATAATCGTCGGAAACCTGTCCTAAAAAATATGTGATTTGCTGATCTGTGGTATCCTTTCGGGAATCTACTTTGATCTCGGGGTATTCATCTTTAATAACTCCTAAAGTAAATGAC
Organism: uncultured Flavobacteriaceae bacterium; assembly: GCA_963807685.1. Classification (GTDB taxonomy): domain Bacteria; phylum Bacteroidota; class Bacteroidia; order Flavobacteriales; family Flavobacteriaceae; genus Aureisphaera. The sequence goes on from CAWECU010000017.1 coordinate 430,717, forward strand.
AGGTTTTCATACTCCTTGAGATCCTTATTGGATGTGGTGATCGCGTAATCCAGCTTACGATATACCCCTTTGTTGAGGCTAAATTCTTGCTCCTTTCCTGCAAAATCATAAGTCGTGTCCTTTGTTTTCAGCTGAACTTCCTGGGTATTTCTGGTATCGACCTTCCAGGTGACATTGGTTCCTTCCGGAACGGTGGCGTTGCCCGTGCTTTTCAAAAGTTCGTCTTTTCTTCCTGTATATCCGGGGTAATCCAAATACATTTCAAAACCCAGTAATGACGGGGTTTTTACCACATCAAGGGTGTATTCCTTTGAAGTGACCTTATTCGCATTCAGTCGAAAAGTAACTGCGTCTTCGGGTTGTGAAAAGGTATATTCAAACCTCCCGGGAGCCGTTTGTTCAAGGTAATAGGTTTCCTTATTAAAGCTGATGGTCGCATTTTCCGGAACGACATCTCCTTCGGTAATCGCACGAACGATAAAGTTCTTGTTTTCGATGGCAGTGAGGGATTCATTCAAAACTACAAATGAAAACGGTGCCGGCGGCTCATAGGCTACGTCGTAATTCACAACGCGTTCGTAACTGTCAGAAAACAGATTTCCGTCCCACAGTAGGTTTACCAGCAAAATGATCACCAGAGGAATCGCCGCATACTTTAAGTATTTAGCATTCTTGCTAAAGTTGATCGCTCTTTTAAAAGGTACAGGTTGCATCTCGCCCGCCTTTTGGTCGATACTTGCGGCCAGTAGTTCAGATTCTCGTTGATTTTGATTTAACTGTATGACATTCAGCAGTTTATCACTAACTTGCGGAAAGTGGTTTCCAATGATCCTGGAGGCGGCTTCATGTCCTATCCCTTGTTGTAATTTGAAGAGCTTTGCTAAGGGAAATGCTATAAACCGAATAAATAACCCAAGTTCCACCAAAACAAATGACCAGAACAAAAGCGTTCGTCCAAAAGGCTCCAGCCACAGAAAGTGTTCCACTAACAGGGTGACGATAGACCACAAAAGACCAATGGCAAAAAAAAGGATCACTCCTTTAATTAGTTCATTGGTATAGTATTTCTTTATAAATTGTTCCAACTTTCGCTGGATGATACTAAATGTGCTCATAGCAAGGTTTACTGTAAAACAGAACTCCTAAAATAGCACAAAAATCAATCCAAAACGTATAATTATGAAAGATTTAAAGTATTTAGTAGCCTATACCATTCCGGTGGTCGTGATCCTCAGTTTAAGCCTCCGGGGCCTTTGGTCCTTTTTTACTCCCGTTTTCGCGTTTGTGTTGATTCCTATTATTGAAACTGCCCTCCCTGTGAATTCAACAAATCTTTCAGAAGCACAACAAAAAAATAAAGAGGCCAACATTTTGTTTGATCTGTTGTTGTATCTAAATCTTCCACTTATCTTCGGAATTGTAGGCTGGTTTCTCTGGAGCATTTCGTGGGCAAATTACACCACACCTGAATTGATCGGCCTGGCATTTTCGGTAAGTATCGCTCTAAGTACCAATGGCATCAATGTCGCCCATGAGCTTGGCCACAGGACAACGCGCTGGGAACGAACTTTGAGTAAGATCCTGCTGTTGCCTTCCCTGAATATGCACTTCTATATCGAACATAATTTTGGGCACCATCTCCATGCCGCAACTCCTGAAGATCCTGCAAGCGCCCGCTACAACCAGTCAGTGTATTCCTTTTGGTTTACTTCCATACTTGGGCAATATTCTAAAGCGTGGCGTATTGAAAAAGACTTGCTGCGAAGAGAGCATCGAGGGTTTTTCAGTATCGCAAACGATATGTTGTGGTATACGATCCTCCAGGCGGCTTATCTGTTTGCTATTTATTTCTTTTTAGGGCCGTTGGTGCTTTTGGTGGCTGTGTCGATCGCGATTTCTTCTTTGGTGCTATTAGAGACCATTAATTATATTGAACATTATGGGTTGAGAAGGCTAAAAGCCGAAAGTGGCCGTTATGAGCGGGTTAAGGAAATCCATTCCTGGAACAGCAACCACGTGCTGGGACGCATCATGCTCTATGAGCTTACCCGGCACAGCGACCATCATTACAAAGCCCATAAAAAATATCAACTTCTCGAATATCATGAAATAAGCCCTCAAATGCCGTATGGATATCCCACTTCCATGGTATTGAGTTTGGTTCCTCCTTTGTGGTTTTCTATCATGAATAAACGGATTCCTGCGCAAATGAAGCCATAGAATTGTATCTTTGCACCCTTAATTCAATTCTGAAATTATGGCTCAAAAAGTACGTGTTCGCTTTGCACCAAGTCCAACGGGACCTCTTCATATTGGTGGGGTTCGAACCGCTTTATTCAACTATTTGTTCGCTAAAAAACACGGAGGTGATTTTGTACTTCGCATCGAAGACACCGACCAAACCCGTTTCGTAGAAGGGGCCGAAGACTATATCATAGAAGCTCTCAACTGGCTAAAGCTTCCTTACGACGAAGGCCCTGGAAAGGACGGTGGTTTTGGTCCGTATCGACAAAGTGAACGCAAAGAATTGTACAAACAATACGCCGACCAATTGATTGCCAGTGGGAATGCTTACTACTCCTTTGACACCCTGGAGGAACTCAATGCGCTTAGAGCCCAATACGAGGCCGAAAAAAGGACCTTTATCTATAATTGGCACAACAGGCAGCAATTGAATAATTCACTTTCCCTTTCTTCGGAAGACGTTGCGGCACGGTTAAGCCAAGGGGTAAAATACGTGATTCGGTTTAAGACGCCCGAGAATGAAATCCTTCATCTGAAAGATGAGATCCGTGGGGATATTCAAATTGATACGAATGTGCTGGACGATAAAGTACTTTTCAAAAGCGATGGAATGCCTACCTACCATTTAGCCAATATTGTGGACGATCACCTTATGGAGATCACCCATGTGATACGGGGTGAGGAGTGGCTGCCTTCGCTTGCGCTACACCAACAGTTGTACGATTCTCTGGGTTGGAAAGCTCCTAAATTTGCACATTTATCCTTAATTCTGAAACCAACAGGAAAGGGTAAATTAAGTAAGCGAGATGGAGATGCCGGAGGTTTTCCGGTCTTTCCCTTGCAGTGGAAAGAGCACAACGGCGATGCTTTTTCCGGATACCGGGAAGAAGGCTATTTACCGGAAGCCGTTGTGAATATGCTGGCCTTTTTAGGTTGGAACCCCGGAACGGAACAAGAGATCTTTAACTTAAAAGAATTGACGGAGGCTTTCAGTCTGGATCGTGTTCATAAAGCAGGAGCCCAATTCGATCCTGAAAAAACAAAATGGTTTCAGCATCACTATTTACAAGAGCAGCCCAATTCGGAATTGGTTGCGGCATTTTCAGAATTCCTAAAGCAAAAGGAAGTCTCAACTGCCCGCCAGAATGAATCTTTCGGGCCGGCGCTCGACCTTACAAAGATAGTTTCCTTGCTTAAAGAGCGAGCTACCTTCGTTTCAGACTTGTGGGAGCAGGGAAATTTCTTTTTTGAAACTCCATCGGGCTACGATGAAAAAGCCGCTAAAAAGGCCTTTAAAGAAGATACTCCACAGATCCTTCGGCAGGTAGCAGATCTCCTGATGGAAGCCGATGATTTTTCATCTGAAAACCTTTCAGAAAAAATAAAAGGATGGGTCACAGCACAGGAAATGGGCTTTGGTAAAGTAATGATGCCTTTACGCTTGGCTCTCGTGGGAGAAATGAAGGGCCCCGATGTATTTGAGATTGCTGCTATACTGGGTAAAAAGGAGACGGTAAAACGTCTGGAAAATGCAATTCAATCAATTTCCTAAAGGTATAGCGTAGCAGTCAATAGTATGGTGGACGAGTGGCCCTCAAACTTGCCCTCAGGTTTTTCAATATCAGGATTATCGTTGAAGCGATTGAAAAAATTGGTGACCCCATATTGATACATGGCGCCCAGGCGAAAATTTTCAATTCCGGCAGTAATACCGCCAGCGAGATGAAAATGTACACGGGAAACGTTTTGAATTTCTCCTGCCTTCAAAGTATCATATCCTTCAACGACAAAATTTTCAAACTCCTCCTGATCAATTTTCATTTTACCGTTTACATTTAGCACGGGCCCTGCCTCGAGGCTCAAATGATTGCTAATTATGTTCATGCTCCCCAGAAAATTTATTTGAGCCGCCTGAATGGTATAATTAACGTACTGAGATTGGAAATTATTAGCAGGGTCGGTTGAGTTACGCGCCAAAACACCCACCTCACTTTGTAGAAAGCTCACCCCATAGATAAGGTCGAAGTTATTGTAAAACGCACCGCGTGTAGTGAAGGCAAAAATATACCCTGTACCCTGTTCGGTTTCAAAGTTTTCGGTATTGATATCAAAAAACCCAATGCCCCCTATAAGGCCTAAATGGTTGTTCTGCTCGTAGTTTTTTTGTGCGATGGCAATTTGAAAAAACAGGAGGGAAGCGGTAACAATTAATACTTTGATGAGACTCATATAATAGCTTTGTGCAAAGACGCAAAAATAGCTTAAATTTTGTACCTTCATTCTTCTTAATTAACTAAATTTTATTTCTATGGGCGGATATCTTTTAATACCAATTTTAATATTTGCATTCTTTATTCTTTTAACGTTCATTTTTACGGTAAAGCAACAAACAGCAGCCGTAATAGAACGCTTCGGAAAGTTTTTAAGTATTCGCTCTTCGGGATTACAATTTAAAATTCCCGTATTTGATCGTATTGCCGGGCGTATCAACCTGAAAATCCAGCAGTTGGATGTAATGGTTGAAACGAAAACGAAGGACGATGTTTTTGTAAGACTGAAAATATCGGTACAATTTCAAGTGATCAAAGAGAAAGTTTACGATGCTTTTTACAAGCTGGAAAACCCACACGACCAAATCACTTCCTATGTTTTTGATGTGGTTCGCGCCGAGGTTCCTAAAATGAAACTGGATGATGTTTTTGAGCGCAAAGATGATATTGCCATTGCGGTAAAGACAGAGTTGAACGAAGCTATGGTAAACTATGGGTATGACATCATTAAAACCCTTGTTACCGACATAGACCCCGATATACAGGTGAAAGCAGCAATGAACCGTATCAACGCCGCTGAGCGTGAAAAAGTGGCTGCAGAATACGAGGCTGAAGCTGAGCGAATTAAAATAGTAGCGAAAGCACGTGCCGAAGCTGAAAGTAAGCGCTTACAGGGTCAGGGGATTGCCGATCAGCGACGTGAAATTGCACGAGGATTGGAAGAGTCTGTGGATGTGTTAAACAACGTGGGGATCAACTCTCAGGAAGCCTCCGCTCTTATTGTTGTGACGCAGCACTACGACACTTTACAGTCTATTGGGGAAGAAACCAACACCAACCTCATATTGTTACCTAATTCTCCACAGGCCGGAAGTAATATGTTGAATGACATGATTGCCTCTTTTGTTGCCAGTAATCAAATTGGGGAAGAGATGAAAAAGACCAATGCCGCTAAGGGCATTACCAATAAAAGGAAGCGCAAGCCCCCTCCAGACAGGCTTGCGGAAGGTGAAGACCTTAATTACTAAAACAAAAACCCTTCAGAATCTGAAGGGTTTTTTTAGCACCAATTTGTAGGCTTAAAGGGCCTTTGCCTCCTGTACCAACAATCCATTGGCATCCTCCAATGCCTTTGAAATAAAGTCGTTCACTTCCTGGTTTCGTTTCTGTCCTTTAGATAGCAGCACGCCTAAGGTGATTGCAACGGCAATACGCGTGCCCACCTTTTTTACGGCGGTGTTAAAAAGCGGTTCTAAATCTTCATAGGAAACCTTAGTAGCCAATTCCTGAATCTTCGCTTTTGCCAGGGCCTGCTTTTGTTCCGGAAGGTTGGTATACTTTTTTCCAAGCTGTTTGATTTCTTCGATCGCCGGCCGTGTATGTTGTTGTTTCGGCGCGTTCTGAGGATTCTGAGGTTTTGGCTTCTTTTTCGCCCAGGTATCCCGCAACCCTACCGTTTTGTTGAATACCAGTTTTTCTGAACTACTGTCAGTATCCACATTGAAATAACCCAGCCGCTGAAACTGAAACCGTTCTCCCACCCGAGCCTCTTTAAGGCTTGGCTCCAGAAAAGCGTTTACGATTTTCAACGAATTCGGATTCAAAAAATCCATAAAGTCCTTCTCTTTGTCGCCATCGGGTGATTCGTGTATGAAAAGGCGGTCGTACTCACGAACTTCTGCGGGTATGGCGTGCGGTACTGAGACCCAATGAAGCGTTCCTTTCACCCTTCTTTGGCTCGCCTCGGTCCCGGAGCCACTCAAGCTAGCGGGATCATAACTACCGTGTATTTCCTGTATACCTCCGTTTTCATCTCTCACTACAGCTTCCCCCTTGATTATATAGGCACTCTTCAAACGGACTTCTCCGCCCAGCGTTAGCCGAAAATAGTTCGTGCCTCCATCTTCCTGAAAATCTTCCCGTTCTATGTACAATTCCCTTGAAAACGGGATGTTACGGGTTCCGGCACCTTCATCTTCCGGATTGTTTTCAGTTTCAATCCACTCTACCTTGTCTTCTGGATAGTTGGTGATCACAAGTTTAACCGGATTCAGCACCCCCATGACGCGTTTGGTGGTTTTATTCAAGTCCTCACGGATACAGAATTCCAACAAAGACACATCAATCACATTTTCCCGTTTGGCCACACCTACGGTTTCAATAAACTTACGAATGGCTGTAGGAGTATACCCCCTTCTTCTAAGCCCTGAAATAGTGGGCATGCGTGGGTCGTCCCAACCAGTTACCACGCCTTCTTCCACCAGGCGAAGCAATTTACGCTTACTCATAATGGTATAGCTAAGGTTCAGCCGGGCAAACTCACGTTGTATGGGCGCTAAGGGTAGTATGGATTTGTTGTTTTTATGCACCTCGTCACGAAACCAGTTGTACAGCTTCCGGTGCGGTTTAAATTCAAGGGAGCACAGGGAGTGTGAAATCTGTTCGATATAGTCGCTTTCGCCATGTGTCCAGTCGTACATAGGATAAATAACCCAATCGGTTCCGGTGCGATGGTGTGCCTTCTTAAGAACCCTGTAAATAATAGGGTCGCGCATCAACATATTGGGATCCTCCATGTCGATTTTTGCTCGAAGCACATGGACGCCCTCCTCAAACTCTCCTTGCTTCATTCGTTCAAACAGATCCAGGTTCTCTTCGATACTTCGTTCACGATACGGGCTGTTGGTACCAACCTGTGTGGGAGTCCCTTTTTGTATTCTCATTGCTTCGGAAGACTGCGAATCCACATAGGCCTTTCCTTCCTTAATAAGCTGCACAGCCCACTCATACAGGGTTTGAAAATAATCGGAAGAATACAGCTCGTTCGCCCATTGGTAACCCAACCAGGCAACGTCTTCTTTTATAGCGTCAACGTATTCCTGCTCCTCTTTGGCGGGATTGGTATCATCAAACCGAAGGTTAACAGGCGCGCTGTACTTTTCCCCAAGTCCAAAACTAATTCCTATAGCCTTGGTGTGGCCAATATGTAAATAGCCGTTTGGCTCCGGGGGAAACCGAAACCTAAGTTTGGATTTTGGCAACCCGTTGGCCATGTCTTCCTCTATGATCTGCTCAATAAAATTGAGGGACTCTTTTGACTCTGTCATATTGTTTTATCAATACTCGGGCGCAACCGAGAGGTTCATTCGTAGCTCTACAATTTTCAGTACCTTTTCGATTGCGCTCGAATGGTCCTGAAAAGCTTGCGCAAAGTTAACCAATAACTTGAAAAAACTATCTTTGTGAAAACTATTTAAATGAGCACCATACGCCTAAAAAACATTCGGATATTCACCAATCACGGCTGCCTCATAGAAGAGGAAAAAATAGGAAGTGATTATCTCGTAAATCTCAAGGTACATGCCAATTTAATGGAAGCAGCAGCTTCCGATAATTTAAAGGATACGGTGGATTATGTGCACCTTCAGCATATTGTGAAAAATGAAATGTCTGTTCGATCCAAATTATTGGAGCATGTGGGACAACGAATAATTAATCGCATATTTTTGGAAATCCCGCTGGTTGATGAGGTCAAAGTATCCATTTCCAAACTAAATCCTCCTATTGGAGGAGATGTGGAAGAAGTGAGTGTTACCATGGAGTCTAAAAGGCATTAAGCCAGTTCGGCGAATCGGTAATATTCCTCCTGTGAGCAGCTTGCCTCATTAAAAACTATAAAAATTTAGTGCCGCTATTAAAAGTTAATCTTTTATATTTGCTTTCTCATATTGGCGTCTTGGCCGAGTGGCTAGGCAGAGCTCTGCAAAAGCTCGTACAGCGGTTCGAATCCGCTAGACGCCTCATAAAAAACCCAATACTTTTCAGTGTTGGGTTTTTATTTTTTGACGCTTACATTGCGGCAATATATGACGCACAAAAGTCCTATCGATGGAAATTTTATTTCAAGGGGTAAATTCTTGCTTCGGAATTTTATCAAGCCCTCTTTGCACCTGTTTAGGGAAAACGCCCTGAATTAATAAAATAACTCCGAAACCAATAATTAAAAGGCTTACCCACTTCTTTGTCTTAAAAATAAATCGTGGAGTCATTTTACTTTTTAACTTCTTAGCCAAAGTAATTTTTATCAAATCGGTTAAAAAGAAGGTGATGAGTACCGTTGTCAGAAACAGGAAGACTCCATTTTCTGAATTGGTGAGGGCGTTGGCCATAATAATGGTTGCGATCCAACCGGCTAACACACCAAAATTTACAAAATTCAGTAGAAATCCTTTTAGAAATAACCCTCCAAGATTCTTCTTCACCTTCACCGCATAATGTTCCCTAACTATTTTTACCAAAGATTTTGCCGTGCGGATGTACGAAATAATTCCATAAGCGATTAAAATCACTCCGCCAAAAATAAGAAGTCCCGGATCATCCTTAACACGCTCCAATATCTTACTCGTACTAAAATAGGCGATTAAAATAAAGATGATATCCGCAGCCATAGCTCCCAGATCAAAAAACACCCCAGCTTTGAATCCCTTGGTAATACTAGTCTCTATAAGTGTAAAGAAAACAGGTCCAACTGCAAAAGCTAGTAGGAAGCCGTAAAATGCCGCATATGGTAAACCCTCAAACATTACTGTAAAAGTACAAATTACTTTAATCTTGTTTGAGGGTTTGCCTTAGATATTAAGCAGGTAGATTAATTCATTATTTTGATGCGTCCGCCGGCTATTTTCTTTTCATTAACTTCCTTTGGATTTCCATAGATGGTAACATCGCCACCGGCAGTTACCCGAACTTCCACCTTCTCACTGGCATTTACTTCAGCCTCTCCGGCCGCAGTAATTCCAATTTTTGTGTTCTTGGTACGGAGCTCACGACCTTCAAAGATCCCACCGGAATTTAATTGAATTTCCTGTCTTGTGGATAAGCCGGAAGCCTCTACAATTCCACCGCTCACAGCCTTTATTTTTGCATATTCCACGGTCAGGCCCACTTTTATATGTCCGCCTTCCTGTGCTTTGAGCTCAATCTCATCTTGTTCGATCATCGCGCTTCCAACAATATAAGACCCTTCATTAGCGTCGATGGTTTCAATGCTTTTGAAATATACTTCGATATAGGTATCCTCTCCCTGAAAACGAGTATCCACCTCCATACGAAGTTTTAATTTGCCGTTTTGATTGATGATCCTAACGTCGTCTGTATGATCTCCTTTAATCACTACTTTGTTTTCGTTGGATTGGATTAGGTTAACCGCAATGAGATCATACACTTTCAATTCATAAAAATCCCCCACATCCTTGGTAATTGTTCTTTGGGCAAAGGTGGCCATGGAGCAAAAGGTGAGGCAAATAATAGCAAAATTCTTCATAATACAAGAGTTTAATTTCTATAGAGACCGCAACGAAGTCGAAATGTTACACCTCCACGTCACTCCTATTCCCAATCATGGTAAAATCAAGGTGTTTCCTAACCAGGTCTGCATTTTTCACCTTCACATACACTTCATCTCCCAGTCGGTACATATTCTTTTTCCGATCCCCGATTACCGCGAATTCGTCCCTGTCAAAAACATAATGATCGTCTTTTAAATCGGCCAAACGTACCATTCCCTCACATTTATTAGATATGATCTCCACATAAATTCCCCATTCGGTAACACCTGAAATCACACCTAAGAAGTCCTGATCCTGATGATCCATCATATACTTAACCTGCATATATTTAATGCTATCCCGCTCTGCGTTGGTCGCCAAATTTTCCATATCGCTGGAATGCTGACATTTATCTTCGTATTCTTCTTGTTGAGCGGTTTTTCCACCGTCCAGATAGTGTTGTAATAAACGATGCACCATTACATCGGGATAACGTCGAATAGGAGAGGTAAAATGTGTATAATAATCAAAGGCGAACCCATAATGTCCAATATTATTGGTCGTATATACCGCTTTACTCATACTTCGTATCGCCAGCGTATCGATCAAATTTTGTTCCTTTTTACCGTGAACATCTTTGAGGAGTTTATTCAGTGATTGAGCTGTGGTCCTGCGATCCTGTGTGTTCAACTTATATCCAAAGCGTTTAATTATATTTTCCAGAGCTGCTATCTTTTCATCATCGGGTTCGTCATGAACTCTATAAATAAAGGTCTTTCTTGGGTTTTGCTTTCCAATAAACTCGGCTACACTTCGGTTGGCCAGAAGCATAAATTCTTCAATCATTTTATTAGCATCCTTACTTTCTTTAAAGTAGACACCTTCTGGAATGTTTTGCGCATCGAGTATAAACTTCACTTCTACTTTATCAAAGGAAATAGCTCCATGCTGCATTCTCTTTTTCCGAAGAATCTTGGCTAATCTGTCCATTTCCACAGTCGCCTCAGCAATAGGCTTTTCAACCTTATATTCTTTTCCACTAAGTGATATTTCTGAAGGAATCATAACACTCCCCGGATTTTCAATTAAATGTTGTGCTTCTTCATAAGCAAATCGGGCATCACTATAAGTTACGGTTCTTCCAAACCATTTATGGATGACCTCGGTTTTTGAGTTCATTTCAAAAACAGCAGAAAACGTATACTTTTCTTCGTGTGGGCGCAACGAACAGGCGTTGTTGGATAACATCTCCGGAAGCATAGGTACGACCCTGTCCACTAAATACACCGAAGTTGCACGTTCGTAAGCTTCATCGTCCAATACTGTTCCTGGTTGGAGATAATGAGATACGTCGGCTATATGAATTCCAATTTCGTAGTTTCCATTTTTAAGCTTTTGAAACGACAACGCGTCATCAAAATCTTTAGCATCCTTTGGATCGATCGTAAACGTTAAAACGTCACGCATATCCCTTCTTTTCTTTATTTCTGAAGCCTGAATAGATGTATCCAATTGATTTGCAAACGTTTCAACTTCCGGTGGAAATTCATACGGTAATCCATACTGCGCCAGGATGGAGTGAATTTCGGTATTATGCTCTCCGGGTTTTCCAAGCACTTTGATTACCTTACCAATAGGGGAGTCGCTGTGTTCTTCCCAACCTTCCATTTTAACCAGAACCTTGTCTCCATTTTCAGCCTTGTTGATCTGACTTTTAGGGACAAAAATATCGGTATACATACCATAACCGGTACATTCCACGAAGGCGAATTTTTCAGAAATTTGAATAACTCCTACAAACTCAGTTCTCTTTCGTTCCAGGATCTTGGTAATTTCTCCTTCATTTTTTCCACTGCGTTTTCTCTTAAAAATGTAAACTTCAACAACATCTCCTTTGAGTCCTTTGTTTAGATTTTTTCTATTGACGAATACATCGTCCTCCATTCCTTCAATCATTACATAGCCTTGGCCACGGGTGTTCACATCGAGAATACCCGTGTGATAATTCATTGTAGGGGTAAGTATATACTGGCCTCTGTTAATTTCCTGAAGCGTTCCCTTCCCTTGTAAATTCTTTAAATCCTTTATAATTTGATTTCGGCTGTTAGCGTCGTCAAGTCCTAGTTTTGCTGAAATTTGCTTGTAGTTGAAGTTTTTAGTTCTGTCTTTTCTAAATACTTCTATAATTTTTTGGGTAAGTCCTTCTCCTGTTTTGTGTTTTCTTCTTTTCGTCCTTTTCGACATAGTTATCTCTAATAATTTGCAAAAGTACGGTTATTAACCGAATCGCTTTCTACAATAAATAAAGATTTAACAGCACTGTACTAATGCGTTCTTGTACTGCGCTTCTAGAATTTTCGTAACTTAGTAAAGATGGAACAGTATAAAACCATAGCTATCTTTACCTATCCAAGTGAATACACAGTGTTACAACATTTGCTTGAGATCAATCATATTCGTTTTATATTTGAAAATGAAACTATGATCAGTGTTTTACCCTTCCATTCCAATGCGATTGGAGGAATTCGACTCAAGGTACACATGGAAGACATCACTAAGGCCACAGAGATCCTGAATAATTTAAATAATCGTTCACCGCTGAGAATCGTTTAAACTGCATTCCAATAATTTTCATTCATATCCAGGCTAAAATCAAAGGTGAAAATTGAGCCCCTTTTTTTACTTATCAACAAATACTATATACATCATTTCTTTTTTATAAAATTTAAATTAAAAATGATGATGATGATAGCTTGTTCATATGTAACATAACTTTCCAAGGAATAATTTTGAAATTTACTTATCCTTTTTTTCATACGGGTTATGAACAGTATTTAAGTATAGTAGACCCCTTAAAATAAAGGTTTTCTATTAAAAAAGAGCAGCTGTCTATAAGTACTGTTAACAGCTATTTTTTAATAAGTATTTTTTCTGAATTTGTTCTTAAGTGGCATATATTAGATGAGAAAACACCGATAACTGATGGGTTTAAAATTTGCGGGTTCCAATTATATTTTCGTATTCGAATTCTTTCGCATTCCACCAAACATTTCTATCTTTTTCCGACCAACAGATATCAACAGCTTGTTAACTAATTCAAATATAAATTACTTAGAAAATTAACCCGAATAAGTTGTGAATAATTCGGGTTGAGTGATTATACAGTAACGCTTGCAAGCCTTATATTTGTACAAACTTTTTACAATGAAAATAGCAATTGGCAATGATCATGCCGGAACAGAGTATAAAAAAGCGATTGTATCGTATTTGGAATCACAGGGCCATCAGGTAACCAATTTTGGAACCAACACCAACGATAGTGTGGATTATCCAGACTTTGTACACCCGGTTGCTGAAGCCGTTTCTAAGGAAAATGTTGATTTTGGTATTTTGATCTGCGGAAGTGGAAATGGGGTTTCCATGACCGCGAATAAACACCAGAAGGTGCGCGCTGCTTTATGCTGGACCAAAGAGATTACCGCTTTGGCTCGCCAGCATAACGATGCGAATATCATAAGCATTCCCGCCCGTTTTACAAGCGAGCCACAGGCTGTCGCTATGGTGGACACATTTTTAAGTACCGCCTTTGAAGGAGGACGCCATCAGGGCCGTGTAGATAAAATAGCCTGCACTTAAATTTCTGTTATGGCGCATTCTCATTCCCATCACCACAAACACCGGGACTTGAAGGGAAGGAATTTGCTTATTGCCATCCTTTTAAATGTTTTGATAACCGCAGCGCAGGCGCTAGGCGGAATTATTTCCGGCAGTCTTTCGTTATTAAGTGACGCACTACACAACTTTAGTGATGTTTTATCACTTATTATAAGCTATGTCGCTAATAAATATGCGAAAAAGGATGCTTCCTTAGATAAAACATTCGGCTATAAAAGGGCCGAGATCATCGCCGCCTTCGTGAATGCCGCGACCCTGTTAATTGTTGCCTTATATCTGGTTTATGAAGCTATAATACGTTTTTTGAATCCAAAAGAAATTGAAAGTAGCATCGTAATCTGGCTGGCTCTTTTAGGGATAGTCGCCAATGGTTTGAGCGTCATCATCCTTCGAAAAAACGCAAGGGAGAACATGAATATGCGTTCGGCTTATTTACATTTATTCACAGACATGGCGGCATCGGTGGCCGTATTGGTTGGGGGTTTATTGATGAAGTATTTTGCCTGGTTCTGGGTAGATTCAGCCTTGACCATCCTAATAGCGATTTACCTTATTTTTATGGGGTATGACCTGTTAAAACAATCGTTCCGGGTGCTAATGCTTTTTACACCTGAAGACATCAATCTAGAAAAACTACGCGCAGCTGTTTCAAAACATCCAGAAATTAAGAACGTACATCACATTCATATTTGGCAACTCAACGAAGAAGAAATCCACATGGAGGCCCACATCGATTTTTATGAGGACATTTCCCTTTCAAGATTCGATGTTATTTTGAATCAAGTAGAAGCGGTATTGTTTCATGACTTCGGAATAAACCACGTAAATATCCAACCGGAGTTCAAAAAAGACGACCCAAAGGATGTGATTGTTCAGGATTGATCCTGAGAAAAATGTCCAAATACCGGGAAATATGATGGAAATTTCAGTAAAAAAATTTAAAGAACTAAATATTAGTGAGTTGCACGATATCCTGCAGCTTAGATCGGAAGTATTTGTAGTCGAGCAGGACTGTGTCTACCAGGACATTGATGGAAAAGATGTCAAAGCGCTTCATGTCTTCGGAACAAAAAACGGAAAAGTAGTGGCCTATACCCGTTGCTTTGGACCGGGGATCTATTTTGATGAGGCCGCCATAGGCAGGGTCGTGGTAGAAAAGCAGCAACGAAAATTTGGGTATGGACATTTGATGATGAAGGCTTCCATGGAAGCGATACATGAGCATTTCCACACCAGGAAAATCAAATTATCTGCCCAAGTGTACCTTGTGGCATTTTACGAATCTCATGGGTTTAAACAGAAAGGGGAGGAATATCTGGAAGACGGAATTCCTCATGTGGCTATGGTAGCCTCTTAATTAGATCTTTATTGGGGTCTTTTTCAAGTTCAGGTCCTGAAGCATATCATTGGTAAACTTAAAATGCCCCCGGCGCGTGATGATCTTAAAACGATGGTTTTTCATACGAGTTAAAACATCGAGGAATCGCCACTTCGATTTTAACAAAGCAGGTCTGGCCGACTTTAAGCTCACTTCAAAATAGTGCTTAATTCCCGCTCTTTCGGCGACAATGTCGGGAGTGATAAAAACTTCACTTCCTTTTTTTAAATAGGATTTTGGACGCTCATAACCTTCAATATCAGCCTTGATATTTACAAAACCATTTCGTTCCAAATGCGCAATAGAATCTCGAATTACCTCAGTATTTTCTTTCTTATCTACTTTAATCATAGCTCATAAGATACAGGAAAAAAAGGGGTTAGTCAATTAAAGTTTTGTTAACACAACTTTATTCAGTGTCTGCGTTTGCTCTTGACCGACCTGTTAAACGGTATTCCCAGTTGCACTCCAATGCTTTCATCGTTAGTATGGTCTGCCAGATCGACTCCGTATTTAATTTTTGACACATCTTCATAGACAAAGGTTCCAAAAATACGGTCCCAAATAGCAAACATATTCCCATAATTGCTATCGGTCCACGGCAGCTCGAAGTGATGGTGGAATTTATGCATATTGGGAGTCACAATTATATAGCTCAAGCCTTTGTCAAGCCACATAGGTAGGGAAATATTAGCGTGTGTCCAGTAGGTGAAAAGAATGCTTAGAATTCGGTAGAAAAAGTAAAAAGAAATGGGCATACCGGTAATAATCACCGCCACGAGAGCAAACCCTTCCCGAATTATAAAATCAATAGGATGGTGGCGTGTTCCAGTTGTGACATCTACATTTTTGTCGCTATGATGTACAATATGCAATCGCCACATAGCCGGGACCTTGTGCAGTAAATAGTGAACTCCATATTGTGCGATCAAGTCCAGGATAAGGATGGATAGTAGTAGTTTCACCCAAACCGGACCTTCAAAAAGATGCAATAACCCGAATTGAGATTCCTGCAACCAAACAAAAACCCCCGCGGTTGCAAGGCCGAAAACGGCGTTAATAACCATTACAAATGCCAAAAGAATCAAATTAACCCTGGCGTGCTTCCATTTTTTATACGGCAAGGTGTACAGCCTGTAATAGCCTTCAAGAATCCAAAAGAACCCCAGAGAAACGAAGATCCAACCAGCCTTCATCCAGATAGGCATGGTCTCGAAAAAGTTTAAAAAATTATCCATTGGATCGCTCTGGTTTTGACACTGTTCTCATGTATCTGGGCTGTCGGCCTCCAGCGAAGCTATTTCAATATACGCTCGTATTTCTTAAGGTCATTTAAAACCGATACAGCTTTTAGTATTTCCGGGCTGTTTTCAACATGATATTCATAGAGCCCTTGTTTATAGAAATAACGCTTTAGGATTTCATCGCTTAGCAAAGATTTGATCTCCGCTTTTTTTGACAAAAGGTCTTTTTCTTTGGCGCGGTCAATCGATGCCATTAGCGCATTGTAACTCGCTTCAATTTCATCTTTCAGGTCATCATCTTCAGCTCGGCGCAGGGCGTTGGAAAACTCCTCTTCCGTCTTGGTCTTATATTCAAAATTGTTTTGCTTCAGAAACGCAACGAAATCCTGAAAATCGGTTTCAGAAAACTCAAAACTCTTCCAATCGGCCATTTCATTGTTGTAATAGTACTGCGTAGCATAATCAAATATGGCATTGTCTTTTAACAAAGCCGTAGTGATAGGGCTGAATTTCGCAGTTTCCAATTCGATATCCGGCAAAATTCCCCCACCGTCATAAACGGTGCGCCCTCCTTTGGTCTTGAATTTGTTGTACTCTTTGGGGTCCAGTCGCACCGGATCCCCATTTTCGTCTCTGTTCCAGTAGTCCAGGGCCTGAATACATCTGCCACTAGGCGTATAGTATCGGGAGATGGTTACTTTCAATTGGGTGCCGTAGGTTAGCTTTTTAGGGCGCTGTACGAGGCCTTTTCCAAAGCTTCTGGCCCCAACAATCACAGCGCGGTCGAGGTCTTGCAATCCACCGGAAACAATCTCACTTGCCGATGCGCTCCGCCCATTGACAAGGACCACGAGGGGAATCTCGGTATCCACTGGCTCGCTTCTGGTTTTATAGATCTTATTGTACTTTTCGATAACCGATTTCGTCGTTGTGATCACTTCTCCTTTCGGAACAAAGAGATTTACGATACTAATTGCCTCATTGAGTAATCCTCCGGGGTTTCCGCGTAAGTCCAATACAATTTTCTTGGCTCCCTGCGTTT
Source organism: uncultured Flavobacteriaceae bacterium (assembly GCA_963807685.1). Taxonomy (GTDB): domain Bacteria; phylum Bacteroidota; class Bacteroidia; order Flavobacteriales; family Flavobacteriaceae; genus Aureisphaera. The sequence continues at coordinate 447,897 of CAWECU010000017.1, forward strand.
TGAGATCCTGAAGGGCAGCTTTGGTTTCAATGGTCGTTTTACTATTGAATTTGGTCAACACGATATACCCAATATCCCCGTGGATCAATTTGTAATAAGGCACGGCCTTTACTTCGACTTTTTCCCGAACCAAGGTTGTGGTTTCGGTTTTTCCCTGGCGCTTAAAGGTGAGTTCCACCGAGCTTCCGGCAGCACCTTTCAAAAGATCTCCGGCATCGTCATCAAAGGAAGACAATTCGATAGTTCCCACTTTTATGATCTCGTCACCGGCTTTTAACCCTGCCTTGTCTGCTGGATAATCCTTGAAAGGCTCGGTGATAATTATTTTTTCATTCAGGGTTCGTACCGTCGCTCCAATGCCGGTATAGGTCCCGGAATTTTTAATGCGCGCATCTTCTACAGCCTGTTCGTTCCAATAGACGGTGTACGGATCAAGATCCTCCAACATCCCCTTAATGGCCTTATCCATTAAGGTTGCGGGGGTATTCTCATCTACGTAGTTCATATTGAGCTCCTTAAATAAGGTGGTGAAAATTTCGATCTGCTTGGCGATCTCAAAAAAATCGTTCTTAAAACTGGCCGTTGTGATAAGGAGGGCCACTGCCACTATTGGGATAATGATTCTTTTTTTCATTACTGAAGATTTAAATGTTAACGCGCAGTTTTTTTTGCATTTCCTCCAGAAGTTTAGAAATGGAGGACTCTAGCTGAGCATACTGTGGTATATCTTTACCAAGATATAAAAATAAGAGCGCAAATTTCCTACCATTTTCCTCGCTTAACATATGTTTATGAAGTCTGAAGGCTTCTCGAAGCTGCCTTTTGATCCTGTTTCGGGTGACGGCAAGCCTAAAATTGCGCTTTGGTACCGCAAAAGCGGCCTGGCTTACCAGTGTCTTTTGAACCCGTTCAGAAGCCGCCTCATCGCATGGAACATAGAGCATTTTTACCGGAAATTTGGAAATCGATTTTCCTTCGGAAAATAATTGCGCGATCACCTTGCGGCTTTTGAGTTTTTCATGTTTTGGAAAGGCAAAGCTCATAAGGGTAAATGTAGGGGATTTGGATGTTTCCGACAAACAGAAATAGCAAGGGCGCATTCTAAAGATAAAGGCCCATCTCACAGGAAACAGGCCTTTTGTTTATCTTCATAATAAAAATCACTTCATTTCGAAGGTATTATTGGCATCATCAATATCGGCCATCAATCGGGATGGGTCGATCATCATTCGTGTTACTTTTTTACCTCCGGGAATCTCAAAATCGTAGGTTGGATACGCCCAGGCCCAATCTCTTAAAACCACACGATCGATATTGGGAGAGGGGTTGGTTTTTTCACCCCGCATCATTTGTAATGGAATGTAAAACGACGCTTCGGTTCCGTCCTCAAACACCACATAAAGATCTATTGGCATGGGCATTAACCCTTTGCGTTCAAGGCTTACAGTGGTTTTCCCGTTTTCCGAAACTACTCCGGTTATGGCGTAGTCTATGGTGTTGGTGGTTTCTATAAAATCGGTTAGATACCAATCGAGTTCCATTCCGGAAACTTTTTCGGCCACGCGAATAAAATCGTTAGGGGTTGGGTGTTTGAAGGCCCATTCCTGAAAGTATCTTTTGATGGTTTTTTTCAAATTTTCAGCACCCATCACATAGCCCAGTTGTGCCAGGAATACACACCCTCTGCTGTAGGCTGTTGTGCCATACACTCGATTGCTCTCATAACGGTCTGCATGGGTGGTTGCAGGCACCATCTGTCCACTGGCAGCCAAAAATTTATAACCACGGTAAGAGCTTGCATTTGGGTTTGGAGAATTTTTGTTCATCACCTTGTCCATGGCCAACGCTGAAATATAAGAGGTAAACCCTTCGTCCATCCATTCATGCTTCGCTTCGTTGGTGGCTAGTAAAAACTGGAACCAGGAATGCGCCAGTTCGTGTGCGGTCACCCCTACAAGACTTTCAAACTTGCGATTACCGGTGATCAAGGTACTCATGGCATATTCCATCCCGCCGTCTCCCCCCTGGATCACCGAATATTGATCGTAGGGATATGCGCCAATATTTTCATTGAAATACGCAAGCAATTCGGCGGTTTTAGGCTGCAATTTTTTCCAGTTATCAATGATGTCCGGGTTGTTCTTATAATAAAAATTAAGGGTCACACCATTCGGCCCCGGGTAGGTATCGTGGATATAATCCTTGTCTGCGGCCCAGCTAAAGTCATGTACATTGGGCGCTACAAAATGCCAGCTCTTTTTTCCTTTTCTATTTTCAGGGTCTTTCTGAAGGTAGCCGGTTCCGCCTATGATATAGTCTTTATCGATTGTAATAGTGACGTCAAAATCACCCCAAACCCCGTGAAACTCACGCGCAATATAAGGATCTGCATGCCAGCCCTGAAAATCGTATTCAGCTAGTTTTGGGAACCATTGAGTCATCGAAAGGGCAACTCCCTCTGCATTGTTGCGTCCGCTTCTTCGAATTTGAATGGGTACCTGGGCATTCCATTCCATAAGAAAGGTAGTGCTTTTGCCGGGTTGAATGGGTTTGGCCAAGGCGACCTCTAATATGGTTCCGACAACCTCGTATTTCAGCGCAACGCCATCCTGCGTTAGTGAAAGCGGCTTGATAAAACCAATTTCAGAAGGAGATAATTTTGAAATTCGATCACCCACCCGCGAATCCGGATCGGAGATTGTTCGGGAACGAACGTCCATCTCACTTCCGGGCTGGAACGCATTAAAATACAAATGATAAAACACCCGGATAAGCACATCGGGTGAATTGTTGGTATAAATAAGCTCCTGCTTTCCCTTGTATTGCCAGGTGTCGACATTCATATCGATTTCCATCTTGTAATCGACCTTTTGCTGCCAATATGTGGTATTGTTTTGTGCGCCCGCTATTCCGAAGATAAAAAAGGCAAAAATACTTGAAACGAAAACTTTCATTTATCTCGACATTTTATCGGCCATAATTAAGGCATTGTACAAATTCACCATTTTACCCGATTTCGAAATATTCGAAAAATTGTCTTTATTCGACTCATCACCACCTAAAATGACCGGAGTTTTCGAATTCAAACCGCTGTTCATTAAAATTTGTTTTACCTGTTTTGCTGAAAGGCCTGGATAATAGGACCGGATCATCGCAGCGACTCCCGCAACCGCAGGGGCGGCCATGGAGGTTCCCTGAAGATATTCGTAGGTATTTAGCGGGGTGGTAGACCATATTTTAACTCCGGGAGCGAATACATCGACGTTCGATTTTCCGAAGTTGGAAAAGTTGGCGACCATTTCACTTCCGTAGTCATAATTAAGGGCGCCAATGGTAATAAAAGTATCACCAATCTCCGCCCCGGTTCCTTTTTGATCGTTGGGATACACTTGAATGCCATCAAGGTCAAATCCTTCGTTTCCGGCTGCATTTACAATCAACACATCATTGTCTGCAGCATATTTGATCGCATCCCAAACCCATTCCGGGTGAGGAGAATAATACTTTCCGAAGCTGGTGTTGATTACTTTTGCCCCGTTGTCCACAGCATATCGAATGGCCATGGCAATATCCTTGTCGTATTCATCGCCATCAGGTACGGCACGAACGACCATGATTTCCACGTTTTGGCAACTCCGTTCATTCCTATACCATTATTGCGCTTGGCAGCAATGATTCCCGCGACGTGGGTTCCATGCTTGGCATCTTCCTTTTTTGGGTCGGGACCGTCCACATCGTTATTTCCGTAGTATTTTGTAGTTAAATCGTCCGGGTTATCGTTCAAGACACTTCTAAAGTTCTTTTCCATATTGAAGTGAGAGTCTAAACGCCCCTCGAAATAATCAACTCCATCGTTCAGTTGTTTGATAACCGAGGCAACGCTGTCGCCAAAATTCAACATTTGTGATAACATTCCTATTTGCTGAAGCTCCAAAGCCGTTGGATCTTTGATCCCGGCTAAGTCGTCTTTGGAATAATCTTCTTTTCCCAATTTCTGAGACATTGCGTTGTGGGCAGGCTTTAACTGACCAAGAATTTGCTCATATCGGGCTACGACCGCGCTCGCTTCTCCTACTTCTTTCTCGTACTCGCTCTTGGCTTTTTTATAGAGCTCAAAATCGGCACGGTCTGCGGCACTTATCGAAGACTCACTCTTACCTTCAAATTTCGGCCCTAGTTTTTTCATGTAACGAACGTATTCCATGTTCTCGGCTACGATGTCCCCAAGGAAGTTCCAGCCGTGAACATCATCAATATAACCGTTGTTGTCGTCATCCTTACCATTTCCGGCAATTTCATCTCTGTTCGTCCAGATCACATCCTTCAAATCTTCGTGTTCGATATCGATACCACTGTCGATGACACCCACGATGACTGTTTTCCCTTTTCGTCTTTTTAAAAGTTCGGCATAGGCCTTATCAACGCTCATTCCGGGAATGGTATCTGTCAACAAATCTGCGGCAACCCACGACTTGTATTGCACCTCGGTTAAAGGAGTCGCCTTTAGCGGAAGGGCATCAATATTTTCCACAGGAGTTGAAATAATTGGCGCTACTCCGCCGCCACAACTTGATAATACGGTTGCAATGGCAACCGCTAAAAGAGAAGATCTTACTATTTTCATTGTTTAGTATTTAATTAAAAAGTTCATTAAAAGTAAAGCTTTCGTTCAAACGAACGCCTTTTTCGGTGTGCTTTACGGTAATAATTTGGTTGTGAGCATCGTGCTCCAAAAATAGGTAATATTTTTCGTCAGCCGCCGTTTAAGAAATTTTTCTTTTTCGGGCAGCGTCAATAATGGCCGGGTATCGTATCCCATCACAAAAGGCACCGGTAAATGCCCGGCGGTGGGAATGAGATCGGCCATAAAAACAATGGTTTTATCCAGGAATTTAATTTGTGGAAGCATTTGTTTTTCGGTATGACCATCTACAAAGAAGATGCCGAAATCCAACTGGGAGTTTTCGGTATAATCGGAAACCGGATCTGCAACAAACTTTAATTGCCCGCTTTCCTGCATTGGGATAATGTTTTCCTTTAAAAACGAAGCTTTTTCCCTTCGATTGGGTTGGGTGGCCCATTGCCAGTGACGTTCATTACTCCAATAAGTCGCATTCTTAAATGCAGGCTCATAGCCGGTTCTGTTCCGATTCCATTGTACGCTGCCACCGCAGTGGTCGAAATGGAGATGGGTCATAAAAACATCGGTGATATCATCACGATGAAAACCGTGTTGTTTTAGAGAATCGTCCAGATTGAAATCACCCCATCGATAGTAATATCCATAAAATTTATCGCTTTGCTTGTCGCCCATTCCGGTATCGATCAAGGTAAGCCGATCCCCGTCCTCGATCAACAAACATCGAGCGGCAATATCGATCATATTATTAGGGTCTGCCGGATTGGTTCGTGACCAAAGGGACTTGGGAACGACGCCAAACATGGCGCCACCATCCAACTTAAAATTACCGGCTTCAATGGGATATAGATTCATTGGAGGCGCAAAATACAAAAAGAGGTGGGATTTGCTTAAGGCGTTAAGGGATTATTAAGAAAAAAGGCGAGGAGATACTATTTTACAATCTCCCTGAGTCGTTTTCCAAAATCGTGAAGAGCCTTTATTTCTTTGATACCTGCCAATCGTTCTTTACTGAACACCAATAGGCCCGAACCGTTCGATTCGATGTGATAATATGGATTACTCTCAAAAAAGTGGACCAGGTCATCATCGAAGAATTGTTTAATTGCCTTTTCGTTTTCACCTAAGAGATAAAATCGCTTGGAAAAATCACTATGATTTTCGATAGGAATGTCCTTGTAACCGGCAAAGGCGTAAATACGTTCCAGAAAGCCTTCTCTATCCAAGGTAAATTCGGGGATCTCGTGGTCCAATTTTATGTGGAGCATGGTAGTTCGCACATTTTCTTTAGCGATAAATTCTCCTTCCGAATAATTGATGTCAAACAAGCGGAATGTATTTTCGGAATCGTAGAGGCAGTTGTAAACCGTTTCGATCTTTTTGGTTTTGAAATAGAAAAAGGACTCCAGAAATTGAGTGTTCTCTGTTTTTTCTGCTTTATACTGAATTTGATAATCATCTGCGATCTCCTGCAAGGTAGATTGCCGCTTGGTGAGGTTTTTCTCCAGCAGCCCTATTCCCGGAATCAATCTTCTTAGGGCAAAGGGATGTTTGGAATCGGTACCGTGCAGATCCAATCCAATCACTTCAAAATGACCCCCTCTTTTGTGAAAAAGACCCCGGTAGTTGTTCAGGTTTTCCATCACCGTATGGTCTACAAACTCACAAAGTGAAAAATCCACCACCACGTCCTGATCTTCAGGGATTGCGTCAAGTTTGTACTTCAGTTTATAATAATTCAGGAAACTGCAAAAGTGTTTTACACTCACATAGTAATTTCCATTACGCTCCTTTTCCCGAAACATGAGTACGTTGGGTTTCAGGACATTTCTGAAGAAGAGAGCAAAGCTCTTATTCATAAATAAATGGATGAGAAAGGTAATTACTACGCCGGCCAGGATGCCCGTAATGATGTCTACCAGAAGTGTCACGATAAGAGTGGTAAAAAAAATAAGAAGTTGTTCTTTTCCCACCGAAAATATCTTCCTCACCAGAGCCGGAGAAGCCAGCTTGTATCCGGTATAGACAAGAATCGCCATAAGAGCGGGCAACGGAATGCGAGATAATTGACTTCCGAAAAGGACGATAAAAAGGACTAAAAACAGGGCGTGTGCAAAATTGGCCGAACGATTACTTCCATTGTGGTTTACATTCACGGAGCTTCTGGCAATTACGGTGACTACATTTAACCCACCCAGGAACCCACTGCCAATAGTAGCCAGTCCCAATGCTTTGAGATCGCGATTCACATTGGACCTTCTTTTTTGAGGATCTAACTTGTCGACCGCCTTGATGCTCAACAATGACTCAATACTCGCAATAAGCGTAAGGGCAATCACACTTGTCCAAAAAGGCAAACCACCCATATATTCAAAATCCGGAACAGGGATCTCATTCACAATTTCAGCGATCGCCGGAATGTTCGACAACATATAATCTGGATGAATAGGATTGGGCTGTTGTAGGATCAATTCGAAGTAATAGCTTATTCCCATTGAGATTAATACAATCCACATGGGCGCTGGAATAAGCTGAAAATATTTGTTTCGAATTCGGGCGTAAAACAACAGAATTGCCAGCGAAGTCACTCCCGCAATCGCAGCATAGATTACTCCGGGATCTTTGTAAGAAAAGACACCCCAAATAGATTTTGGGATCAATAGGATGTAATCGATGCTGTCTGCCAAGTGTAGCTTATTGCCTAGCATAATGTGAAATTGCTTCCCTAGAATGATGAGCCCAATAGCCGCCAGCATTCCCTGGATGGCAGATGAAGGAAAGAAATCGGCTAATTTTCCCATTCGAAGAAAACCAAGCACGATGAGCAAGCCTCCCGAACAAATGATCGCAGCATAGGTAGCCTCCAGCCCCAGTGTAGTGATGGCTACCAACAAGACACCCACCAAACCATTACCCGGACCGGTGATGGTCACATGGCTGCCACCGATAAGCGAAACCAGGATGCCTCCCACCACGGCCGATATAATTCCGGCGATGGGTGGCGCATCACTGGCCATCGCTAATCCCAAACCAAGTGGTAGAGCGATAAGGCTCACTACAAATCCGGAAAAAATATTTTTGGGAAGTGCCTTAAAAAAAAGTGTGATATTGTTCTTATTTTTACTCACTGAACAATTAGTACGTCGGTTGGTAATTCGGTTAAAATATGTTCAATGTCATGAGGAAATAGCCGGTCCCAAAATCCTGTTTTTCCAGGCGCATTCATAACCAACAGGTCGGCTCTAATAACTTGCGCATAATGACCAATCGAGTACCCTCTTTTTCCGAAGATGGGCTGGGTTTTAACGGTGATGTCTTCTTTGTATTCCGAAGGGATGTCATCTATGATGGTCTGTACCCTCGAATCTTCACGGCGCCTCAATTTTTCCTTCATCAGGGTCGCTAGTCGCAAGGATTTATCATCATCAACATTTACAGCAATCTCATGATGGGATATCTCTTCGACGATAGTTATTTGCTCGCTTTTAAGGGCGTGACCTAAGAAAAACGCGGCTTCGATAGCGTGCTGAGTTCGGTCATCCCTAAGGCCGTTGACGACAATATGTTTACAAGAAATTCGTATCACGGAAGGGTTGATTAGCAACAGCACCGAACAAAAAGCCTTTCGGGTGATCTGGCGAGCGATAGAACCCACATAATATTTGAGGAAGTTTTCACGTTGTACGGCTCCCAAAATGAGAAGATCCACATGTTTTTTTATAACGGTTTCCAGAATCACTTCCACCGGTTCTCCCGTCCGAAAAACCAATTCTAATTTCAAACCTTTTGCTACGAAAGAGGACAGAATCTCTTTAATGCTGGATTCTTTTTCTGGGGACGTTGTTCCAACGTGAATTAACAACAGCTTCGAACCGAAGAAAAGGGAAAGCCGTGCCGACTCGTATAAGTTGGCCTTCAAATTGGGTGAAAAGGCCACTCCAATGGCGACGGTTTTAAAGGGATTTTTCGTCATGTGTATTGGCGGTAGTTCGTTTTGAAAGATAGGAATTTTTTAAGGACAATAAAGGGAATGGCTAGAAATTATAAACAACTTCAAAGTGATATGTTCATACATTTCATGTATTTTTAGAACTTAAAATTTTGCAGCAGGTGCTATGATCGAACTAGCAGGAATTATCATTTTGGGAATATTGGCACAATGGTTGGCGTGGCGCTTGAAAATACCGGCTATTTTACCCTTAATTTTAATTGGGTTACTGGTTGGCCCTTTCGCTGCGGAGTATTTAACCGAGGACGGATCAAAATGGATCGAACCCGTCTGGAATGGAGAAAATGGGCTTTTCGCTGGTGAGAGCCTGTTCTATTTCGTGTCCCTGGCCATTAGTATCATTTTGTTCGAAGGGGGATTGACGCTCAAGTTTTCAGAAATAAAAAATGTAGGCCCGGTGATCACCAAGCTCATCACGCTGGGAACCATGACCACTTTTTTCGGAGCGGCCGTTGCGGCTCATTATGTATTTAGCCTCAGCTGGGATATATCTTTTTTGTTTTCAGCATTGATAATTGTGACGGGACCCACTGTGATTACGCCTATTTT
>CAWECU010000018.1:0-28912 GCA_963807685.1 uncultured Flavobacteriaceae bacterium
ACGTTGCGTCGCTCGTAAAAACGTAACAGGAAAGTGACCTGGGCAACTCCTTGACCCGGGTGATCGCCTCTTCCAAAGAGTCATAGGCAATCACCGGCAGGATGGGTCCGAATATCTCCTCCTGCATGACCGCATCATCGAAGGTTACATCCCTAATAATTGTAGGCTCGATATACCGTTGGGCAGGATCGATCCTTCCTCCGCAATATACTTTGGCAGGATCTAACAGGTGTTGCAAACGCTCCAGATTACGATCATTTATGATTTGCGTATAATTGCCATTATCAAAGGAGAATTGTTCTTTTTCTATTTCAGCGTTACACAGGGCCAGAAATTGGTCATGAATGCTTCGGTCCACGAGCACATAATCGGGAGCGATACAGGTTTGTCCGGCATTGAGAAATTTCGCCCAAACAAGTCGTTTTGCCGTTAGTTTCAGTTTACAATTTGAAGTGACAAAGGCCGGGCTTTTCCCACCCAGTTCGAGGGTAACAGGCGTGAGATATTCGGCTGCCGCTTTATAAACGATGCCGCCTACTTTAGGGCTTCCGGTAAAGAATATCTTGTCGAATTTTTGCTGAAGTAATTGGGTAGTTTCCGGAACACCTCCTTCGACAACCGCGATATACGCTTCAGAAAAACTTTCAGAAATCATCTTTGCTATCACCGAACTGGCATGAGGGGTCAGTTCACTGGGCTTTACAATCACCGTACAACCCGCCGCCATAGCTGCCACCAGGGGTGCCAGCGTTAATAAATACGGATAATTCCAGGCGCCTATCACCAAACTTACGCCCAGGGGTTCGGGTTGGATATAGCTTTTCCCGGGAAAATTTATCAAATTGGTGCTTACCCGTTTGCTTCGGCTCCAGTTTCGCAGGCTTTTACGGGCCTCGTCAATATCTTTATACACCAACGCCAATTCGCTGATATAAGTTTCGAATTGAGATTTTTTAAAGTCGGAATAGATGGCCTCATACAAAAGGTTTTCATTGTCCTGCAGTACTTTTTTCAGCTTCTTTAACTGTTGTAAGCGGAAGTTTAAATTTCGGGTGGCGTGGGTATTGAAAAAAGCACGTTGTTGGGTTACAATGGTAAGCATGGAGGCCGTCTTGATTTCAAGCAACAAGGTACGGAAATCGACGTAAATTATTCAGTATAACTATTATTTCATCCACAGGCAATCCAGATAGTCTGCAATAATATGCAAGACTAATCCGATGCCAATAAGACGGGTTCTTTTGTCGATCAACAATAGAAAATAGACGGCGGTCGCCAGATAACTATGAAGAGGATGAAACCCAATACTACAACGGTTGGAATCAAAAACAGGGGTCGCGAGTAAATGATCCAGATCAATGAGCAAGGTGGCTAGCATGATAAAAGAAGCGAAGATCCATCGGTCCCTGTAAAAAACCCATGCAATCAAAAAAGGGAATAGAAAATGTAGAGAATAGTGAATGAAAAGTTGAAGCATAGGTTACCCCTTGCCTTTTTCCTTGCTTCGGTTGAGCACGCGATATTCCTCGTAGCACTCGCTAATAGCATCGAGAATCTGCAGGTCATTGGCCGTTTTTATAAAGTCGGAAGAGTAACTGCAGTTATTCAGAATTTCGCCAATATCCTCGCGTTCCAGCTGTAAGACCGCCATGAGGGTCTCCCGGTCGAATTTGGATTGTAACAAATTCCGAATCTCATCATCTTCCTTCATTTTTCGCAATTTCCGCATCTGTTTGGGTCGTTTTCCAAAGACATTATACAGGAAATCGGCCGGATTGAAAATGGAACTGAGCACCTTTGAAACCGCTCCTGGCTGGGATTTTCCACCTTCATAACCCCCGGAAAAACCTGCGATGCGGTACCGGTAATTGTCATAAATAGGAATAATTTTTGCATCCACCTCCACATAACCGGTGAGCTCAATGGGCTTTAATTCTACCTCTTCGAGCGCAATACCCAACTCGGTCATCTTCACTTTTACCTCCCCATATTTCATCCAGTCATTGGTCACCCGCACTCGTATGGATTTGAATCCCAAATACGAGAAATACAAGGTATCGTTGACGGCAGCGCGTAAATCGAAGGTACCGTCGGATCTCGTGGAAGTCCCGATCACCTGATTCAGATTCACAATATTTACGTTTTCGAGAGTTTTGTCTGTGGCATCGTTAAGCACGACCCCGTGGATCATCTCTCCTTCCTGAGCCCAGAGAAATAATGGGGCACTGCATAGTATGAATAATAAAAAGAGTCGTTTCATAGCTTTATCTAAGAACAAAGGTACTATATAGACGCCAAATTCCTGCTAAAGTTTCGTTAAGCTGGTAAAAAAAATATTTACAAATGAATTGCAAAAGGCATTTGCTTTTCTCACTGAATTGAACGAATCGCCCATTTTCAAAGAGTTCATCGCTACTCTATTAACAGTTTGACTTTACTACCCCTGTCTGCGTCTTCTTCCGCCGGTTCCGGCTGGTTTATGAGCGGTATACCCGGAAGACCTTCTTTTGCCGGGGACTCCACTGTTATTTTCATTCGAATCGGAGGATTTTCTTCGGCTTTTGCCTTTAAATTTAGAGTCGCCTTCACCAGATTTACGATCACTAAATTTGCGATCTCCACCACCAAACTTACGATCTCCACCGCCAAACTTACGATCTCCACCGCCAAATTTACGATCTCCTCCACCAAACTTGCGATCGCCGCCTTTTCGTGCACCTCGATCTCTTCCACCACCACCGGAGGATTGACGTCTTCCGCCACCTTTTCTGCCGCGGTCTTTGGATATTTCAATATCTACCTTTCGACCATTGAATTCGATACCATTCAGAGCAGCAAGCACTTTTTCGCTATGCTGTTCATCAGTATTAAAGAAAGAAAAGGTATCCATGGTGTCCACATGAAAAACATCATCTTTTCCAAGGTCGGTAAGTTTGCGCACCAAATCCTTTAAATCCATCCATTCCAGGTCGTCCTTACGCCCAATATTGACGAAATAACGTACACTGTTCTTGGAGTATTCCTTGTCGGAAAGACTACTTCCCGCTTCAATATTCAGGTCTTTGGATTTGTTGTAATAATTATAGAAACGGGTAAACTCTACCGAGAATACCTTTTTGATCAACTCTTCTTTTGAAAACTCTTCCAATACTTCATTGAGTTTGGGGAGATAGATATCGATCTCGTGGTTGACATCGGTGTTCTTCACTTTATTGGCCAGGTGAAACAATTGAATCTCACAAATTTCCATTCCGCTGGGAACTTCTTTTTTGATGAATTCCTGCTGAATTTTCTTCTCAATAGACCGGATCTTTCGTACCTCGCTTTTAGAGACAATCACCATGGAAACTCCTGTCTTCCCGGCTCTTCCCGTCCTACCACTACGGTGGGTATAGGTTTCTATTTCGTCGGGTAATTGGTAGTTGATCACATGGGTAATGTCCTCCACATCGATCCCTCGAGCGGCCACATCGGTTGCAACCAGCATTTGAATTTGACGTGTTCTGAAGGATTTCATCACCATATCCCGCTGGTTCTGACTCAAATCGCCATGTATGGCACCGGCATTATAGCCATCTTCGATGAGTTGTTCGGCTACTTTTTGTGTGTCCCTTTTGGTTCGGCAAAACACCACCGAAAAGATATCGGGATTGGTGTCGGCGAGGCGTTTTAAAGTTTGATATCGATCTCTTGCGTTGACCAAATAGTACTCATGCGAGACGCTATCTGTACTCGTATTTCTGGCTCCCACCGTGACTTCCACGGGATCGTGCATAAATTTTCGAGCGATGGTCGACACTTCTTTTGGCATGGTCGCACTGAATAACCAGGTGCTTTTCTCCTGAGGAGAGTAGGAGAGTATTTCGGTAATATCCTCATAGAAACCCATATTGAGCATCTCATCGGCCTCATCGAGTACACAATAATCAATTTTAGAAATATCGATCATCCTACGACCGATCATATCTTTCATACGACCCGGGGTGGCCACGATGATCTGTGCTCCTTTTTTTATTTGTCTCGCCTGATCTGTAATACTGGCGCCGCCATAAATGGCCACCACGTTAAGACCCTTGACGTATTTTCCGTAGTTCTTAATCTCATTGGTGATCTGCATGCACAGTTCCCGCGTTGGAGATAGGATCAAACCCTGAGTGGTTCTGCTTTCAGCATTGATCTTCTGAAGCATTGGAAACCCAAAGGCGGCGGTTTTACCGGTCCCGGTTTGTGCCAGAGCGACCAGATCGGTATCTCTTTCTAAAAGTATTGGAATTGTTTTTTCTTGAACCTCACTAGGGGTTTCGAAACCCATGTCGGTAATGGCTTGCAGAAGAGTATCTTCCAAGCCCAATTGTTGAAATTTTGACATTATATGTTTTTAATCGTTTACGTGCTGCTTAGAAGACGACGACGATTAAACCCAACAGTCTTACTACAACACTTCCTCACCCTGAGGAATTTGCGGCAAAGGTAGTGTTTTATTGATTAATGACTGTTTTTTATTGATTATTGTTTAAATGTGAGAGGTGAGATGTACGAAATGTCCCTTCGAGTGTCCCGATAGCTATCGGGGTTGAGACACCGGAGATAAAATTTGTATCGAGAAGACGATTGACGATTTTAGCTGGAAACACTTAAACGATTCAACGCATCCACGCATCCACGACTAAACAACCACTGTAGACTGCTCTATGAATGACGCCCCAAATAATCTATCAATTGCCGCATTGCCTTCCCCCTGTGGCTTATCCTTCCTTTTTCTTCGGAAGAAATCTCGGCAAAGGTTTGGTTATAGCCTTTGGGCTGAAAAATAGGATCGTAACCAAAACCTTTCTCCCCTCTTGGTTCCTGAATTATTTCTCCTTCACAAATTCCGGTAAAGGCCTTTTCCAAATTCCAGGATATGGCAATCACTGTTTTGAATCGTGCACTGCGGTCTTCTTTTCCCGAAAGTGCTGTGAGTAGTTTTTTCATATTGGCGTTGGCATTGTTTTCAGGTCCGGCATAACGAGCACTGAATACGCCTGGCTCGCCATTAAGCGCTGTCACTTCCAAGCCTGTATCATCGGCAAAGCAATTGAAACCGTAGTTGTCGCGTACATAATCGGCTTTTAAACGCGCATTTCCTTCGATGGTCTCTGCGATTTCAGGAATGTCTTCGTGGCAATTGATATCGGTCAGACTCAGCAATTCAATTTGCGAGGGCATGAGGGCCTTGACTTCTTTTAATTTATTCTGATTGTGAGTGGCAAAGACGAGTTTCATGGTAAAATTTGAGAGGAATGATTTTCGAAAATAGACTAGCTGTCGGAATGCAGTGCTATTCTATTTCCTTCCGAATCTTCAAATAACGCCATACAGCCATATTCCGGGGAAATTTGGGTCTTTTCCTTCAAAATCTTACCACCGGCGTCTTCAATTCGGTCTAATTCGGTTTGAATATCTTCCGAAGCAAAATAAACCAAGGTCCCTTCATAACTAGGGACATAGCTGTCCTGCTGCACCAAACTTCCCGATGCCCCGGGTGCCTGTTCGTTTATGGGGAACCACCCCATTTTAAGTTCTCCAAAATCCATCACCTTAATTTCTATATCAAACGTTTTCTCGTAAAACGCCTTTGCCCGCGCCATATCGGCCACCGGGACTTCAAACCAAACTACAGGATTAGTTTTCATGATTCAAGTTTTTAATTTTCGAGTATGCGTTTTAATTCGGCCAAACCTTCTTCAAAATCCTTGCCCACGGCCTTGTCCATATTGAAGAAGAGCATCATAATATTCATGGGAGGCTTATTCTCGCCATAAAAGCCCCATGCGACATGAGTTGCACCGTTCGCACCATCGCTCAGGTCAAAATAACCCATGCTCTCACTTTTCCAGGGTTTTAAAAACCGAAGGGCACTTTCTATCCTGTCATTGGGTTTGAGCATTACGATTTCCTGTTCGCCGGACCCCACTTGTTTGTGGTCACTATCCCACCAGGAGACAAATCCAACGGCACCATCTTCTCCCGTAAACTTTCGTTTCATATTGGGATCTCTTTTTTGCCAGGGAGACCATTCGTCCTGCTTTTTAATGTATTTCAAATATTCAAAAACTTCGGCTTTTGGTTTGTTTATGGTTACACTCCGGCTCACGTTGTATTTCTTCGGTGCTGCTATAGCCAGGACGATAAGTATTCCAATTATAACGGCCACAATGTAGAGAAAGATCATCATTTTGGTTTTGGTTCTAGTTGTTCCTGTAAAGTTAATAAAAAAGTAATTAGGTCTATTTCAACAGCCTACCTTTTGGATTGATAAAAGCGCTCTATGATCTCTGCGGAACTTTTTATGGTGCGCTTTGCCCATTGTAGTTCGAGCACTTGTTTTTCCTCTTCGGAAAGTTGCCAGAGAATCTTACTATGTTTTAAACGGAAGACGACATGTTGAAGAATAATAGCCGCCGATACCGAAATATTCAAGCTTTCCGTGAATCCGTACATCGGAATTTTTAGAAATCCGTCGGCTTCCTGAAGCACCGTCTCACTCACCCCATCCGATTCTTTTCCGAAGAAAAAAGCGGCCTTTTTTGTAATATCAAAATCCTCCAGCAATTGGGTGTTATCGTGAGGGGTCGTTGCGATAATTTGGTACCCCGATGCTCTCAATTTCGCGATACAATCGCCCACCTTTTGATATCGTTGCACCTTAACCCATTTCTGGGCTCCCATGGCAATCTCCCGATCCAGTTTTTTGCCCAATTTCTCTTCGATGACATGCAGGTCCTGTATCCCGAAAACATCACAACTGCGCATAACGGCACTGGTATTGTGTAATTGGTATACATCTTCGGTTACTACCGTAAAATGCCGCGTACGTTCTGCAAGCACCTGTGTAAACATATCACGTCGGTGTTCGGTGAGAAAGGATTTAAGATGTTCGAGCAGTGCTAAGTCCAATGGCAAGTGTTTACGCTAAGATAGAAATGTTTGTGGAAACCAAAGGTAAGATTCAAGATTCAAGACTCAAGATACAAGACTCAAGAACCAAGAACCAAGATTTAAAGTTCAACAGTGAAAAGTGAATTTACATTATTCGATGTGCGATGTACGATGTGCGATGTGCGATGTACGATGTACGATGTGCGATGTACGATGTGCGATGTACGATGTGCGATGTACGATTTTGGTCCGGAAACACCTTAAAATTCAAACAATCCAAAAATCCAAAAATCCAATCATCTAACAATCCAACAATCCAATCATCTAACAATCCAACAATCCAACCATCTAATCGCTATTTATTAACTTGCATTCTCAAATAGGATCGATTAAAAAATCATGAAAATTACAATTCTTACCGGCGCAGGAATGAGTGCCGAAAGCGGACTCAAGACCTTTCGGGATAGTAACGGGCTATGGGAAGGACATGATGTAATGCAGGTGGCTTCACCGCAGGGCTTTCACAATAATCCCGAATTGGTGTTGCACTTTTATAACGAACGCCGTCGGCAATTGCTGGAGGTAAGTCCGAACAGCGGCCACACTGCCCTGGCAGCGCTCGAACAGGATCACGAGGTAGTTATTGTCACCCAAAACGTAGACGACCTGCACGAACGCGCCGGAAGCACCCGGGTTGTTCATTTGCATGGCGAATTACTAAAAGTGAGAAGCATGTACGACGAAAACCTGGTGATGGATTGGCGAGAGGATCTGCTTTTGGGAGACCTCTGTAAACACAAATCACAATTGCGACCGCATGTTGTCTGGTTCGGGGAAGCGGTCCCTATGATGGAAGTGGCGATCGAACAAGTACAGCTGGCGGATGTACTGATGATTGTGGGAACCTCAATGCAGGTTTACCCGGCGGCTGGACTGATGCAATATGCTTCAGATCGTTCGCCTATTTATTTTGTGGATCCCAAACCGTCTATTTCTTCTTCGGAACGAATCACCGTTTTCGCTGAAAATGCGACGGTGGGGATCCCTAAGGTTATTTCAGAATTACAAAGATTTTAATCATATGGCATCCAACGCCTTGCTGGAACAACTGGATTATGTGAAGCCTTATCGCAAAGACCGTTTAAGGGTGGGGCTTTGGGTGATCGATCATCCCGAGTTCATGCCGGAACTTGTGCGCTATAGCTTCGACCCGGAATTTGAAAAATCGATGCAGGCACTCTGGGGTCTTGAATTTGTTGGCCGGTTTAAACTGGAGTTGTTCTATCCGCATCTGGATTCCTTCTTCCACTACCTGCCTGGAGTGAGTGCGCATCCTATTTTACGAGCCTTATCTTTTATGTGTGAATTGGTTGCCATCGCCTATTATAAAAACCAAGATCCTATTTTGAGAGATGCTTTTACGTCGAAACATAAGACGGTTATGACCGAGTGCTGTTTCGATTGGCTGATCACCGATCAAAAGGTAGCCTGCCAGGTTCGTGCCATGACCGCTTTGTATTATCTGGGTACCGAATTTAAATGGATCCATGTGGAACTGGAACAAATTTTGCGACAAAAAATGAATTCCGGGAGTGCTGGATATAAGGCAAGGGGAAGGCACATTAAGAGGCTAATCGCGAAATTCAACCTAAAATCTAAGTCAGATACAAAGTAAAACAGGCAACAATTCGGAGGATAAAAACTTCGGGCTTCTTGCATTAAATCGTATCTTTGCGTCTTTCAAATTCAAGACTATGTCTACCCACTCACTGCAAGCTATATCACCTATTGACGGTCGTTATGCGTCCAAAACAAAGGAACTCATTCCATTTTTTTCAGAAGAAGCGCTCATTAGATATCGAGTGCAGGTAGAAATAGAATACTTCATCGCGTTGGTCGAATTACCGCTGCCACAATTGAGCGATTTTGACAAAACTCTCTTCCCTGAATTACGAAAATTATATACCGATTTTACTTCGGAAGATGCACAACACATTAAGAAAACAGAGAAAGTAACCAACCATGATGTAAAAGCGGTGGAATACTTCATCAAATCTAAATTTGACACTCTGGGGTTGCAAAAGCACAAAGAATTTATCCATTTCGGACTCACCTCTCAGGATATCAATAATACGGCCATTCCGTTGTCGTTGAAAGAGGCCATGAATGCAGTGTACGTGCCGCAGCTTTTGGCACTTAAGGACAAGCTCAAAGAAATGGCGGTAGAATGGAAAGACATCCCCATGCTCGCCAGAACCCATGGACAACCGGCTTCTCCTACCCGTTTGGGCAAGGAGATCGAGGTGTTTGTGGTTCGGATCGAAGAACAGTTTGACCTCTTGAACGATATCAAGAGTGCGGCAAAATTTGGGGGTGCCACGGGTAACTTTAATGCCCATAAAGTGGCGTATCCAAATATTGACTGGAGGGCCTTCGGGTCACGATTTGTTCAGGAAAAATTATTTTTACATCACTCCTTCCCCACCACCCAGATTGAGCACTACGACCATATGGCGGCTTTGTTTGATTGCCTTAAACGCATTAATACCATCCTTATAGATCTGGATCGCGATATTTGGACCTATGTGTCCATGGAGTATTTCAAGCAAAAGATCAAAAAAGGTGAAATTGGCTCCAGTGCTATGCCACACAAGGTCAATCCCATCGATTTTGAGAATAGCGAAGGGAATTTGGGAATCGCCAATGCAATTTTTGAACATCTTTCGGCTAAGTTACCTGTAAGCAGACTGCAACGGGATTTGACCGATAGTACAGTACTTCGGAATATTGGTGTACCCATTGGACATACGATCATTGGTTTCCAATCCACCTTGAAAGGCTTGAGCAAGCTGCTATTGAACCAAGCCAAATTTGAAGAGGACCTCGAAAATAATTGGGCCGTTGTTGCCGAGGCCCTGCAAACAATTTTGCGACGGGAGGGCCACCCCAATCCTTACGAGGCGCTGCTGGGACTCACCCGTACCAACGAGGCCATCACCCAAAAATCCATTGCAAATTTTATTGAATCTCTGGACATTTCAGAAGTGATCAAGGCAGAGATGCGGGTCATTACGCCATCGAACTATACCGGTATCTGAGAACGATGGTTAGTACAATTATTTCCGAAGAAAAAATAAAGAATTAAAGAAGGCTCCAAGAAGTTTCTCGGAGCCTTAGAATTTCACCACCTATCCCTTATTGCCGAGGGGTCTCTGGACCGGAAATTCGATTATTCAACCTTGGGTAATTGAAATAATCTCCATAAGTATTACATAAAGTTACGTCGTCTTCGACAAATAATTGCAACTCGAAAATAGGGTTTTCGGTAAACCGCAACAAAAAATCTATATACGATTGTTGTAATTTCCTACTTTTCAAAAAAAAACATAAAAAAAGGCTCCAAAAATACGGAGCCTTTATATTTCACCACCTATCCCAATATATTCAGGGGTCTCTGGACCGGAAATAGGATTTAATCAATTGCGGGGCTATTAACTAAATCTCAACAACAGTAAATCAAACTATATACCATAACCCAAATATGAACAAGGATCCCATAGGGTTTTCGGTAAAATCCGAAAATAGTACTATCAAGGGTAACCCAATTTCAACTGAGATGATCAAGGAACAAAAAAGGCTCCGGAAATTCCGAAGCCTTAAAATTTCACTACCTATCCCTTTTCGCGTAGGGGTCTCCGGCCGGGAAATTGGATTTACTTATTGCGGGGTATCATAAGCAAATCATTAAATGATTAGTATTAAGATAAGGCGCAATGCTGGAAGAAACACCATGATACGAGCGATTTCTTCCTGAAATACCCTATATTTCCTTGATTCACATTCATTAAGTACGTTTAACCCATACATAAAAAAAAGCTCCGGAATTTCCGAAGCTTATTTTGATATTTCGCTACCTATCCCTTTTAATGCAGGGGTCTCTGGACTGGAAATCATAACTGTTTTGTTTTGGGGCAAAAAAAGTTGTCGCGTATAACTTCTCAAATGTAATGAAATTGCGAGGCGGCAGGCTTTTTCAAAATAGGGTTTTCGACAAAATGAAAGAAATTTCCTTCATGTACACGGGATTTTACGATTTTACCATGAACTAAAGAAAAAGCTCCGGAAATTCCGAAGCTTTTTCAACTCTTATGATAAAAAATATATTACATATTCTCGAAGATATCTCCTATTCCGGAGAGCTTTGAGACATCCAGATCTCCTTTTTTGATGGAGTTGCTGAGTTTTAAAATTTGATCGGGTCTCATATCGTCACACAACAACCGGAATACCCCGAAGCCTTTTTCCGGGCTACTGGCAAAAACAATCACTTCATCAATGGATTGTTCTTCGCCCAGGTATTTGAGGGTGATACTCATATCGTTTGACTTGGTGGACATAAGGGTCTTATACTTTTCTTGTCCAATGATCTTATCGACCTTTGCCATTTCACTCGCATACTCGGCCGCATTTCCATTTTTTACCGGATAGGCGACCATGTTCACCTTCTTTACGGTATTTAGTATTTCCTGCTCGTCTGCGGTAAAACTACTTTCATCACTTTGCAAAAGGCTTGTTGCCAAGTCGATTTTAAGGTATCTATCATCGTCTTGCTTATCTACCAGGTAGCGTTGCAAGGATTTGTCGTTGGAACAACTCATTAAGGTGAGCATCCCAATAATCAATGCTGTAATATATTTTATAAGTGTCATACCGTTAGTTTTTCTTTTTTACATTCTTCAGTTCGTCGCTACCGGGAACGTTCAGTTCTTTGGTGAGCTTGGAGATCTGTTTTAGATCGATATTACCGGTAATACTCATAATTACAGTTCCTTCTTTTCCGTCCATCTTACCATCCAGGAACATCAATAGTTCACTCACATGATTTTCATCGGAACCTTGCTTGGAGTAGAATTTTACGTTCTTACCGTCATCCTTCACTCGCATAAGTTCATCCAATCCTTTGGAGGAGGAAACGTACTTTTCCACATCGGCCTTCATTCGTGCACCAACGCTTTTATTTTCAGTAATAAAAACCTTGATATTTTCCAGACTATTGACCATTGCCATATAATCCCTTACTTCCGCATCGTTACTTTCGATCTCTATCTGAGCCAAAAGCTTGAACATATTTTTAGTGACTACGACCGAGGTAACGTCCTTTTCATTTTCGTAAGAATCAAACTTACCCTGCGCGGACACCAACATGGGTGTGATCATAAATGCGATTACTATTGCTAACTTTTTCATCTTTATCTTCTTTAAGTGTTATTTTAAAATTAATTTTTTCGATTCGTTAAATTGATTGAGTACCGACATATTTGCAATTCCATTTGAAAATTCATTCAAGTGGGCGATACTTGCGGTTCCTTCGTTTAAATTTTCAGAAAACAAATACATCACTTCTTTGGTCTTTTTAAAAGCGGCCAGAGCTTCTTGCTCTTCGGCGGTTAACCCATTAGCGGAACTGGTAAATAAATAACCGGTAACTCCAAGCGCGATCAACAGGGAAGCGGCTATGCTATAATTCCAAAATCGATAGTTCCTTTTGGGTGATTTGAGGGTGATACTTTGTTCCAAAGATTCTTCCTTCGCCAGGTCAAAACCTGTGAACATCGAACGATATACATCCAAATGTGGCGGAACTTCACCACTGTTGAAAAATGTACGAAGCTCCTGCTCCTGGGCCAGGGTGGTATTCCCTTCAAAATAGGCCTCCAGCAATTGTTCCATATTAGCTAACTCCATAGTTGTATTGTTTTATTAATTGTTCTCTTATCGCTTTTCGGGCGCGGGACAAAATTACCCGTATCGTTGCCTCGCTAATCTCAAGCATTTCGGACATTTCATCAAAATTATGCTGCTCCACATCCCGTAATTGAATGACCATGCGCTGCTTCTCAGGTAAGGATTCCATGATCTTGAAAACCAGTTGCACAGCGTCGTTGGTTTCTATCTTGCGTTGCAGGTTCTCCCCGTTTTTATAATTACTGTGTACGATTTTCAAATTGGATGCCTGTTTCGATTTTAAGCGATCCAGACAATAATTTTTGGTCATCGTCACTGCAAAAGCTTCCGGATTTTTGTAGTTTTTTATGCTACTTTTCCCCTTCCATAATTTCAAATAAACTTCCTGAACGGCATCTTCAGCCTCTTCACTTGAAACCAAAAGTCGTTTTGCCAGTCGATACAGTTTATCCTTGTAAGGAAGCACGGTAGCTAAAAACTCTTGTTGTTTCATGTTTGGTTAGGTTAACGCCTATTACGCCGTTCTTAAGTTATGACGAATCAGCTTAAATTTTGTTACAATAAATAATAAATACACAACATCGCAACACATCTAAGGTTCTAATCAATTGATCGTATGAGCAATATAACATACATATTTATAAAAGCCTTCCGAAATTTCAGAAGGCTTTTATAGTAAGTACCAATTTACTAAACTATTTCTTGATTATTTTTTGTGTCATCTGGTCGTTCACCGAAACAAAATACATTCCTTTTGAAAAAGATGCTATTGAGACTTGTTTGGTAGCTATGTTCAGGTTTTCTTCGGAAAATACCTTCTTCCCGTTTGAATCAAAAATGATAATACTCGAAATTGGTTTATCCTTGGAATTGATCGTGATTTGATCTGCTGCAGGATTAGGATAAACTACAAAATCTGATTCCGGAAGATCCAAATCTTTGGTAAGCTTGGACAGGTGCTTTAAATCAATGTCTCCGGTAATGCTAGCTATAACGGTTCCTTTTTTTCCGTCCATTTCACCATGCACAAACATCAATAGCTCGGTGATATGACTCTCGTCTGATCCTTGTTTGGAATAAAATTTTACATTCGCCTCATCTTTCTTAATCCGCATTAACTCGTCCAGGCCTTTAGATGACGCGACGTATTTCTTAACATCGGCTTTCATCCGGGCTCCAATGTTTTCATTTTCAGTAATGAATATTTTAATATTGTCAAGTCCGTTGACCATCTCTAAATAATCTTTTACTTCGGGATCATTATTGTCCACCTCAACCTGTCCTAATATTTTGAACATGTTTTTTGTTATTACTACCGTGGTTACCTCGTTTTCATCTTCATAGGAATCGAACACGCCTTGGGCCAATATCAACATAGGAGCCATCATAAATGCTGCAAGTATTGCTAATTTTTTCATCTTTTGTGTTTTTTGGATTAAATTATTGAGTTCGCTTAATTGATTGATGGTTAGTTGGGTTAGCGCTTAGTGCGCCGTTATTAAGTTATGACGAACCACGGTAATTTTTGTTACATAATAT
Source organism: uncultured Flavobacteriaceae bacterium (assembly GCA_963807685.1). GTDB lineage: Bacteria > Bacteroidota > Bacteroidia > Flavobacteriales > Flavobacteriaceae > Aureisphaera. The sequence continues at coordinate 14,206 of CAWECU010000018.1, forward strand.
TTTAAATTCGCAATAATGTACCTATTTTAGGTGTTTTGTAGACTGAATTGATCTATGATGAACTATGGAACGATTCGACAAATCAACTTATAATTGAAATACTAAGTATTCCCAATTAACCTATTAACTTAGTATCCTTAATAAAACTGCTGTGAAAAAGACCCTATTGTTACTCGTAATTGCCATTTCTACACTCTTTGTATCCTGTTTTGAAGATAAAGACGATAATGCACAGCCGGCCTCGGCGGTTGAGATTCAGGATTTTATTTGGCGCGGACTTAATTTCTACTATCTCTATAAAGGGGATACTCCTGAACTCGCCAATGACGCCTTCGCGACTGAAGAAGAATTCATTGCGTTTTTGAGTAGCTTCGATTCCCCGGAAAGCTTTTTTGACTTTCTGAAATCCTCCCGCGATCGTTTTAGTCTTCTGGTTTCCGATTATAACGAATTGGAAGACGCCCTGGCAGGGACGTCTCAATCAAACGGAATGGAATTTGGCCTGGTGCTTTATCCCGATAACAGTGGGAATGTTTTTGGATACATTCGATATATTCTTCCCAATACCGACGCTGAAAACGAAGGACTCCAGCGAGGAGTTATCTTCAACACCATTGATGGTCAGCAAATCAACGAGACGAATTTTAGTAGTCTGCTCTCACCCGATACCTATACTATTGGACTCGCCACCCTTACCGGAGATACCATAACTCCAACAGGGGAAAGCGTGGAGCTTACCAAAGCAACCTATACTGAAAATCCAGTGTTTATTCATAATACATTGGATATCAACGGACAAAAAATAGGCTATTTAATGTACAATGCCTTCACCAACGAATTCGACTCACAGCTCAACGCAGCCTTTGCCGATTTCCTGGCTGACGGGGTTACCGAGCTGGTAGTGGACCTGCGCTATAATGGTGGTGGCTCAGTGAGAACGGCAACGTATCTGGCCAGTATGATCACCGGACAATTTACCGGACAAACGTTTTATACCGAACAATGGAATGAAGACCGCCAGGCCGATTTCGCTGAAGATGGCGTGTTCCCCAGTACCTTTGTCAATGGTGGAGAAGCCATTAACAGCCTTAATTTAACGACGGTATATGCCTTAACAACCTCAAGAACGGCTTCCGCCAGTGAATTGGTCATCAATGGCCTTACACCTTATATCAATGTGGTACAAATTGGAGACAATACCACCGGCAAATACCAGGCATCTTTCCTGTTGTATGACTCCCCCACTTTCCAAAAAACCGTAGAGCTGAATCCCAACCATACCTACGCCATGTTACCTTTGGTATTCCAGACGGCGAATGCTGATGGTTTTACCGATTTTGAAGAGGGTCTGATTCCGGATATCTTTCAGGAAGAGGATTTGAGCAATCTTGGTGTTCTCGGTGATCCGGGTGAACCCTTATTGGCTGCCGCAATTCAGGAAATTACGGGTGTTCCGGTTCCGGGAACGCGAACTCCTGCTATTTCCATGGAAATTCTCTCTGAAAGTAAAGCAACTTCCCCCTCGTATCAGGTGATGGTAGCAGACCAATAAACTTAGGGATTAAAAAAATAAAAAGCACCGATCTCATTCGATGAGATCGGTGCTCTTCCAGTTATTTCACAAAGAACCATGATGGGATTTGGCTTTAATAACTTCCAAATTTTTGGTGTACGGATTAAATCCATATTTTTGAGCATGCAAAAAATCGTTTCTATTCTTTTAGTCGCTTTCTTACTTTTTTCGTGCAAGAATGACCTAAAAACTACTGAAATTCCTGCGAATACCTCAACTTCCATCAAGTACGCCCAGGGTTTCGATATTGAAGATTTTAAGACACACAAAGTGCTCACCATTTCCAATCCGTGGCCCGGTGCCGATAAAACCTACACCTATTTACTTAAAAAACAGGACGTCCCTGTGGAAGGAGAAGAAAATTACGACGGCATAGTTCAAATCCCGGTTCCAAATATCGTGGTTACTTCAACGACACATATCCCCTCCCTGGAAATGTTGGAAGTAGAAAATACCCTGGTTGGTTTCCCGAATTTGAGCTATATCTCATCCCCAAAAATCCGCACATTAATTGACAACGGCTCCGTTCATGAATTGGGAAAAAACGAAGACATAAACACCGAAGTATTGCTCGATCTCTCTCCCAAGGTAGTCGTTACCTTCGCAGTCGAAGGCGGCAATAAAAGTCTTGCTACCATCCAACAAATGGGTATTCCGGTGATCTATAACAGCGACTGGACTGAAATCCATCCCCTAGGGAAGGCGGAATGGATCAAATTCTTTGGGGCCCTTTTCGACAAAGAACCGGAAGCAGATCGAATTTTTTCAGAGATCGAAGGTGATTATAATTCGGCCAAAGCGCTAGCGGCACAAGCCAACACCGCACCCACTGTTCTAAGCGGTGCCATGTATAAGGATATTTGGTACCTCCCTCAAGGCGATAGTTGGGCGGCTCAGTTCATTGCAGATGCACATGGCGAATACCTCTGGAAAGACAGCGAAGGCACCGGCAGTCTATCACTCAATTTGGAAACCGTACTTGATAAGGGAAAGCAAGCTCAATTTTGGATAGGCCCCAGCCAGTTTACCGGTCTGCAACAAATGAGGGAAGCCCATTCGGTGTATGAAGAGTTTGAGGCTTTTAAACAACAAAAAATATATAGCTTTACCAATAATAAAGGCGCTACGGGTGGTGTTTTGTACTACGAACTAGCTCCCAATCGACCCGATATTGTTTTAAAGGATATCATAAAGATCCTCCATCCGCAATTGTTGCCGGAACATGAATTATATTTTTTCAGTTTGCTGGAATAATGGAAACCGCTCGCTCATACAAAGGCTTGTTCGCCCTGCTTGTCATCATCATGGCTGCCTGTTTTTTACTAAACCTCAGTATGGGTTCGGTCGCGATTCCCCTGGACGATATTTTTTCAAGCCTAAGCGGTGGTGAAGCTTCAAAATCGAGCTGGAATTACATCCTCATCGATTATCGCCTGCCAAAGGCAATTACCGCTGTATTAGTGGGAGGTGGTCTCGCAGTATCGGGCTTATTGATGCAGACGCTGTTCCGGAATCCTCTGGCAGGGCCTTTTGTTCTGGGTTTGAGCAGTGGTGCAAGTTTGGGAGTGGCGATCCTCATTCTAGGGGCAGGAACTTTTGGTGGGTTGTTGGGCGGGTTGCTATCGAGTCAATGGAGTCTAGTGATCGCCTCGGCATTGGGTAGTTTTGTGGTGCTACTTGCCGTATTGGCAGTGACACTTCGCATCAAGGATACGATGGCCATTCTTATTATTGGTTTGATGTTTGGCAGTGTTACCGCCGCCGTGGTAGCCGTGCTCGCATATTTCAGCAATGCGGAACAACTACAACAATACATCTTTTGGTCCTTCGGAAGTTTGGGCAATCAATCGTGGAATGGCGTGCTTATATTGAGTGTATGTACCCTGGCGGGAATCGCGATCAGTTTTTTGGCAAGTAAATCACTCAATGCGCTGCTTTTAGGCGAGAATTATGCCAAAAGTATGGGCGTTCAGATCAAGAGAACCACTTTCGTCATTATAATAGCGACCAGCATTTTGGCCGGAAGTATTACCGCATTTGCGGGGCCCATCGCGTTTATTGGTTTGGCCGTCCCGCACATAACCCGACAGTGGATCACTACCTCCAATCATCGTATCCTTATTCCGGCGGTGCTACTTTTCGGAAGTATCATCATGCTGATTTGCGATGTGGTTGCCCAACTGCCCTTTAGTGAATATACGCTGCCTATTAATGCTATAACCTCCCTGATAGGAGCTCCGGTCGTCATTTGGTTGCTGGTGCGAAAACGAAAATTGTTTTTTTAATGACTTCGGAAAAGAAACATACGGTGTTGGGAGCTTTGGAACTGTCCATTGGATATTTCAGTAAAAAACATACCCGTGTCGTTGCCCGGAATATCAATTTTGATGTTACCGAAGGAACCCTCATTAGCCTGGTGGGCGCCAATGGCATTGGAAAATCCACCCTGCTCCGTACGCTTTCGGGTGTACAAAAACCGCTGGAAGGAACCGTGCACATTTGTGAGAAAAGCGTAAACACCTATCACCCAATCCAATTGGCCGCGTTGTTGAGTGTGGTACTCACAGAGGCTCCCACTTCCAAAAATCTCTCGGTATTGGAATTTGTTTCTTTGGGAAGGCAGCCACATACTAACTGGATGGGGAGTTTGGGGCCAGAGGATAAAGAGAAAGTACAATGGGCCTTGACACAGACAGACATTTCAGAATTAACACAACGGCAATGCTTCGAACTGAGCGACGGCCAAATGCAACGGGTAGCCATCGCGCGGGCCCTGGCTCAGGATACGCCACTTATCTTATTGGACGAGCCTACCACCCATCTCGATCTCTACCACCGAGCTTCGGTGCTTAAATTACTGAAGAAACTAGCGAGCGAAACCCGCAAGACCATCCTCTTTTCTACCCATGAAATTGATCTGGCGATCCAACTTTCAGATACAATGATCCTTATGACCGAAGGGGAGACCCTCATCGATACTCCGGCCGGATTGATCAATGACGGGCATTTCGACAGTCTCTTCCCCAAAGACGCCATTTTTTTTGATCCGAAAACGGGCCGTTTTACGATTCGTAATTAATTTTTAAAAATTCTCAAGCCAAAAATCTCCAATCTCCAATCGATAGTCCCTTTTAGTTATTATCTTTACTTCTTACTGAATTGATCATCAAAACGACCTCCCCGCTACGGAATTTTATATGAGTGAACCTTTCCTAATATTTCTTATTGGAGCCATCTCCGCCCTCGCAGGTGCCTTTTTGGGCAATCTATTCGCCCGCCTGAAACATAAGTCGGAAACCGGAACCCTGGAAGAGCGTATCAGTCAGTTACAAGACCGGGAAGAAAAGCTCTCCGAGCGATTTGAAACTACCCTTATCGAGCGGGAGGATATTCGAAAAGATAAAGACTTCCTCAATGAAGAGTTGGTGCGCCGCAATTCCGAAAACAAAAACCTGTTGCAAAAGCTTGAAGAACAAAAGGACGATCTTGAAAAGCTTCAGGAAAAATTTACCAAGGAGTTTGAAAATCTGGCGAATAAGATCCTGGACAACAAGAGCGAAAAATTCACCAAACAAAATGCGGAAAAGCTGGATATTATCCTGAAACCGCTTCAGGAAAAAATCGAAAAATTTGAGAGAAAGGTGGACGATACCCATAAGGAAAGTATCGACCGCCATGCCATGCTTCGCCAACAAATCATTGGCCTGAAAGAACTCAATGAACAAATGAGCAAAGAAGCTACCAATTTAACCAAAGCACTCAAAGGAGATAGTAAATCTCAGGGAAATTGGGGCGAACTGGTACTCGAACGTGTTCTGGAAAAGAGCGGACTTGAAAAAGACCGGGAGTATTTTGTGCAGAGCAGTTTTAAGGACGCACATGGTAATCGGGTGTTGCCTGATGTGGTTTTGCATCTTCCGGACAACAAAAAGATGATCATCGACTCCAAAGTGTCTTTGACAGCATACGAGCGTTTCGTGAACGAGGACGATAAGGGATTGCAAGACATCTTTTTAAAAGAGCATATCACATCCCTGAAAAAGCACATCGATCAATTGAGTGCTAAAAATTATCAGGACATCTATGAAATTGAAAGTCCGGATTTTGTATTGCTGTTCGTTCCTATCGAACCTGCCTTTGCCGTGGCAATTAATGAAGATAATAATTTATACAATCAGGCTTTCGAGAAGAATATTGTTATTGTTACTCCCACCACGCTCTTGGCAACCCTGCGTACCATTGATTCGATGTGGAACAATGAAAAACAACAACAAAATGCCCTGGAAATTGCTACGCAGGCCGGGCGGTTGTACGACCAGTTTGTGAATCTTACCGAAGACCTCATCAAGGTGGGTAATCAATTAAACACGGTGCAGGGAAGCTATGATGGTACCATGAAGAAGTTGACGGGTCAAGGAAATCTGGTAAAAAAGGTAGAGACCCTGAAAAAATTGGGAATCAAGCAGAAAAAATATCTGAATGAGAAACTCCTGAAACGCGCTGAAGAAGATGACGAAGACTAAATTCATTGGTGTCATCCCGGTAATTCCCTCGGGCGATATCGATCGGGACCTCAAATGGTATGAGGAAAAGGCTGGTTTTACTACTACTTTTGAAGCCGACGGCTATGCAGGGCTGGCCCGTGAAAACATTCACATTCACTTACAATGGCATGCCGATACCCCAGACGATCCCTTGTTGGGTGGCTCTGTGATCAAGGTTTTTGTGGAACATATTGAGCCCTTATTCGAAGAATTGGTGGAAAGAGGAACCGTTACCATGGATAAATTTCAGCGGGAAACGGATTGGGGAACCAACGAGTTTGGCTTCTACGACCTTAATAAGAATGCGGTCTTCTTCGTAGAAGTTATTGCTAAATAAATTTTCAAGTCGTGCTTTAGTGGGTTTAAAAAAAACCGGCTCAGCCCTTCAATTGGCTCCGCCGGTTTTTACTAACATAAACTTAATTTTACTGCTTCACCAACTTAATCGTTGTTTGCAGGTCTCCGGCGGTTACTTTCATGAAGTAGGTTCCCGTGGTCAAATATGAAACGTTAAGGGTGGTAAAGGTGCCTTCGCCAAGCCCCTGGCCTACTTTCTTACCGGTGATATCGAATATCTCGTAGTTATCAAATTGATATAAGGAGGCAATGGTCAATTCATCATTCACCGGATTAGGATAGAATTGAAGATTGCGCTCAAATTTGTCCTGAACCGAAAGCACAGGTACTACCGTAATCGTACCAAACATAGAGGCAGGATGAACAACACAATCATATTCGTTTTCACCTACCAGCGTAAAAGTATATGTATACTGTGTTCCCATTCCCGTCAAAATTCCACTGTCAAAATTTTCGGTACTTCCTGCTTTATTGGTGACACTGTGGGGTACAGTGTTGGCCCATGTCCAACGCACCGCATCTCCAACTTCAATGGTAAAACTTGCCAGCGCTCCATTAACCCCTTGCTCCCAATCCAAATCGAAGGTAGTTTGGGCGTTAATAGCCACGGTTGATAACAGGGTAAGTAATAAAAAGGTAATCTTTTTCATAATTCTAATTTTTAGGTTAATATTTAGTTGATTTTAAAATACTCTGCTTAGGTTAAACCCAAAGAAAAAATCTCCGTCTCCCCAATCACCCTGGCCTTGTACAATATACCCTTCTTCAAACATCGCCTGGGCGTTTGTAAAATGCATTTGAAAAACGTGCCCTCCTGTTTCCAGGTCTACACCAATGGACAACGGATTTTTAAAATTTGAGTTATTATTTCTATTTAAATGAATTCCATAATCGGCATTGACACTCCAACGTGTCGTCAATTTAAGTCTTCCTCCTACCCCCAGTGCATACTGGTTATTCTCTTCATCAAAAAACGAGACCATATTGTTCATTCCGGTTCGTGTACTTCGGGTGGCCAGATTTTCGTGAATGTAGGTTGGTGCTAATAGTAAAGATAGGTTTTTTGAAACTTTTCTCGAAATTAATAGCTGTGTTGTATAAGTCAAACGATCGCTAAATTCCAATTTGGTTAGCAGATCCTTATCCAGGGCGGTATTCACGGTCACCAAATTATAGCCAACAATCGTGAGAGGAAATCCACCGTCTTCCTGTTGTAACAGTCGATATTTGGCGTGAATACCATATTTTTTTTGAAGGGAGCTACGAGCCACTCCCAGATTAAGCCAATCATTTAGGCCATAGATAAATTTTAACTGGGTCACGGCATTATCCAGTCCGAAAAAGTCGTCGATACCATTTTTAACCGTTCCAAATCTATGAGAAACTATAAAATAGAAATCTTTTTTGCTGGCCAGTTTGGTAGATTCGAAATTGACCACTTTCAGTCCTTTAAAAGCTGCTGTAACGGTCTTGTCCTCAACCATTTCGCTTTCCAATTCATCCAGAAGATCTTCCTGAGAAAAAAGAAACAGTGGGAATAACAGAACTATATAAATGATGTTTTTCATTATCGATTGGTTAGCGTTGATTGGTCCAGTTTTACAATTTCAAAAAGATCATCATACCCAATGCACCGGCCTTTTACGCTTACCGTTTCCGCCACATCCAGGCCCTCTGGCAGCACGGCAAAACTACAATGCACTTTGTCGTCGAGAGTGATTGCCCTGTCATCAATTTTAGTGATTAAGCCCGTCACAATAATGGTTTTGTTAAGTACAGATTCTTCTGTACTATCCACAAATTGACTTTGTAATTGGGCCGTGCTTAGGTTCATCACGGCGACTTCGGTTTCTATACTTCGATGGTCCTGATACAGGTACTTATATCCCGCAAAAGCACCCGTCATGAGTATCACGATCACAATTAGAAAGACGATCTTTTTTTTCATAGTGCCTATAGTGTCAATGAATAAATTGCCCGTACAATAATCTCTTCAGCTATTTTGTTTCGAACTATTTTAGGGATCACAATGTCGAACTGATCCGGTCTTAAAATAAATTCGGTTTGAAATTCTATCGCGGCGCCAACTTTTTTAATTATCACAGGGATTTCAAGGGAGCGTGTGACCCCGTGAATGGTAATGGTACCTTTTAGAATTTCTTCCGAAGGGATTTCTGATACACTCAAAAGTGAGAAACCATCCAATGTGCCCTTAAATACAGCTTTGGGAAAATCGGAAGATTCCATATAATTTTCATTAAAGTGTTCTTCCATCAGTGCCACTTTAAATCGGAATCCCTTGATCAACGCCAGCGAAGCGAATTCTCCGGTTTCAGTATTCAGGATTGCACTTACATTTTCGTTCCTGGCCTTCACCTCCTCAAACGAAACCACCGAACCCTCAAAGTCGATGGTACCGGTTTTTGTGCTGTATTTATTTTGAGCGGAAACAATTCCGAAGAAGAACAAAAACAGCAATGTCGAATAAAACTTAAAATTCATAGTGTACTTCGTTAATTTTCTAATAACCCGTCCTCGTTCCATTGAAATATAAGGTCAATAGTAGCCTGCGGCAATCTTGGGCCGCCCAGAGGCATGGCTCCGCTAGCACCTTCTTCCCTGCTTATTCGGTCTAGTAAGGGTCTATTCATTAAAGCATTCCGAACATTCACATAGCTATCCAAAGGCATAGGGGCGCCGTTTTGAGGTGGGTTGGAATGACATTGGGTGCAAATGTTCTCAAATACGAACTTTACATCCTGATAGGTCACTAGTTGGGGCGCATTTTCGATAGGTACCATGACATCATCGATGGTGTTTGAAGTGCATCCGTAAAAGAAAAATACAGCACTCACTAAAAAAACCAAACGTGATAACATAGCGATGAGATTAGGTGGGTTAATAAGTTATTCAATGTGAACCGTTATATATATAACAACTCAACTTTAAAAAACCCTTCCTAATGACAAAAAAAAATCCTCTGACAGAAGTGTAAAAATAGGGTTCACTTGCTGAAGAGGATACAAATAGGGTCGCTTAGGGATGCTTTTAATTGCTCAAGTACATTTTTCTTCTGGAGTATAATTCATAGAATTCATCGTCTTTCAAACTATCGATAAATAAGATGCTTTCTCCGGTACTTTTCATTTCAGGGCCCAGTTGCTTGTTCACATTAGGGAATTTATTAAAACTGAAGACGGGCTGTTTGATGGCAAATCCGTTGAGCTTGGGGTTGAACTTGAAGTCGGTTACCTTCTTTTCGCCCAGCATCACCTTAGCGGCGTAGTTTACATAAGGTTCGCCATAGGCTTTGGAAATAAAAGGTACGGTACGCGATGCTCTGGGATTGGCTTCAATGATATACACCATATCGTCCTTGATGGCAAACTGAACATTGATAAGTCCAACCGTATTGAGTTCCAGCGCAATTTTTTTGGTATGATCCTTTATTTGCTGCAATACAAACTCCCCCAGGTTAAAAGGCGGCAGGGTGGCGTTGGAATCACCCGAATGCACCCCACAGGGCTCAATATGCTCCATGATACCAATAATGTAGACATTTTCACCATCGCATATCGCGTCGGCTTCTGCTTCGATGGCGCCGTCCAGATAATGATCCAGCAACAATTTGTTATTCGGAATTTTATGAAGCAAGTCCACCACATGTTCTTCCAACTCCTTTTTGTTGATCACAATTTTCATCCCCTGACCTCCCAAAACATAGGAAGGGCGAATAAGCAATGGAAAATCGAGTTTGTCTGCCAGGGCAAGTGCTTCCTCGGTGGTCTCGGCGACACCAAATTCTGGGTAGGGTATGTTGTTTTCTTTCAGAATAGTAGAAAAGCTCCCGCGATCTTCAGCGAGATCCAGGGCCTTATAGCTGGTCCCCATGATCTTGATGCCATAGCGATCCAGCTTCTCAGCCAATTTCAATGCGGTCTGACCGCCTAATTGTACAATGACCCCTTCCGGTTTTTCATGACGAATGATATCGTAAATATGTTCCCAGAATACAGGTTCGAAATACAGCTTATCGGCTACGTCGAAATCGGTTGAAACCGTTTCCGGATTGCAATTGATCATGATGGTTTCATACCCGCATTCGGAAGCTGCTAACACCCCGTGAACACAGCAATAATCAAATTCGATTCCCTGGCCAATTCGATTGGGACCCGAGCCCAGGACGATGACCTTCTTTTTGGAGGTCACGATGCTATCATTTTCGGCATACGCATTGCCATCGGCCGTCACCATATCATTCTCGAAAGTGGAGTAGTAATAAGGTGTTTCGGCCTTAAATTCGGCAGCACACGTATCGACCAATTTGTAAACACGTTGGATATTTAGTTCTACCCGCTTGTTATACACTTCACTTTCCAGGCACTTCAGCATATGTGCGATCTGCCGATCTCCATAGCCCTTTTGCTTGCCTTCCAGAAGTAATTCGCGCGGTAAGGTTTCCAATGTATATTTTGAAATCTCCTTTTCCAGCACATACAATTCCTCGTATTGTTTCAGGAACCACATGTCGATCCTGGTGATCTCATGGATCCTGCTTAGCGGAATTCCCATTTGTATGGCGTCATAGATCACAAAAACACGATCCCAGCTGGCATGGGTCAATTTTTCAATGATCTGCTCGTAGTTAGTATAACTTTTCCCATCGGCACCCAATCCATTACGTTTAATTTCAAGGGATTGCGTTGCCTTGTGCAATGCTTCCTGAAACGAACGTCCTATCCCCATAACCTCACCTACAGATTTCATTTGAAGTCCTAAAGTACGTTCGGCACCTTCAAACTTATCAAAGTTCCAACGCGGTATTTTTACGATTACATAGTCCAGAGTAGGCTCAAATAAAGCCGAAGTGGATTTTGTAATTTGGTTATCGAGTTCGTCCAATCGATACCCAATGGCCAACTTGGCAGCAATCTTTGCAATGGGATATCCGGTCGCCTTGGAAGCTAAAGCTGAGGATCGGGACACCCGTGGATTGATCTCAATGGCGATAATATCTTCCTTGTCATCTGGACTCACGGCAAACTGCACATTGCAACCCCCGGCAAAATCCCCGATACTCCGCATCATTTTTATAGCCAGATCCCTCATATGCTGATAGCAGGTATCGCTAAGCGTCATAGCTGGAGCTACAGTAATGGAATCCCCGGTGTGAATCCCCATAGGGTCCATGTTTTCGATGGCACAGATAATGACCACATTGTCATTATTATCACGCAACAATTCCAATTCGTATTCTTTCCACCCCAACAGCGCCTTGTCGATTAAAACCTCGTGAATGGGCGAGGCTTCCAGCCCACGGGTAAGTAATTCGTCAAATTCATCTTCGGTATGCACAAAAGAAGCGCCCGTACCCCCTAATGTAAAGGAAGGTCTAATGACCAGCGGAAACCCGAATTCCTGAGCGATCTCTTTCCCTTTTAAATAGGAATTGGCAATTTTGGCCGGTGCTACAGGGATGCCAATTTTCTTCATTAAATTCTTGAACTTGTCGCGATCCTCGGTAATATGAATGGCGTCGATATCCACCCCGATTATGGATACATTAAAATCTCTCCAAATGCCTTTTTCGTCTGCTTCAATACATAAATTAAGAGCTGTTTGCCCTCCCATGGTAGGCAAGACCGCATCAATTTGTGGGTGTTCTTTAAGAATTTGAACGATCGATTTTGTATTGAGGGGCAGCAGGTAAATATGATCGGCCATGGAAGGATCGGTCATAATGGTCGCCGGATTTGAATTGATCAAAACGGTCTCAATTCCATCTTCTCGCAGCGATCGTAACGCCTGCGAACCAGAGTAGTCAAATTCACAGGCCTGTCCAATAATAATAGGGCCTGAGCCAATAATTAAAATAGATTTTAAGTTGTCATTCTTTGGCATGGAGCAGCACTTTTTTGATGTTGTGAAATTACGGCGCGACAGGGTATAAAAAAAGGTGTTGCTTAAAAAACAACACCTTTTATTTATGAGTTATCAACATTACTTTTTGTGACGGGTTTCAGAAGATACAGAAAGTTTTTTTCTGCCTTTAGCTCTACGGGCAGCTATTACTTTACGTCCGTTTACAGTAGCCATACGCTCTCTAAAACCGTGTTTATTTCTCCTTTTCCTTTTTGATGGCTGAAATGTTCTTTTCATTGTGAACTATATTAAAACTTTCAATACTATTATTTCTGTCTTGACCTCTTCTGAAAGTCGGGTGCAAATATACAATGAATTTTTACTTTCACAAGTTCTGAAGTGAAAATATTTCAGCTTTGTAAGTTAGCTGAAACATAGCCGCCTTAACTCACGATACTAAACAGTTTCTTCAGAAGAAAATTACCGGAATTACCCTACGACATACTTATTTAGTAGTCCAACTTTTCTTACCTTTGAGCCGCCTAAAAAGGTGAATAAAAATTAAGGCAATCATTACCTTTAAAAGAATATATCATGTTCAATAAAAATATAAAATTAGTGCTCACGGCACTTATCGTCGCAACTGCAGTTTGGCAGTTCGTGGAAGTGAATATCGGAAATGGCATTATGCTTCTTTTGCTCGCGTCTGTTTTTGTCTTTCTTTATTATAAAAATGAATTGATCCTTCTGGCGTTCCTCCGCCTTCGGAAACAGGATTTTCCGGGGGCAAAAAAATGGCTGGATCGAATCCCCAACCCCGAAAGTGCTCTGGTAGCCAAACAACAGGGGTATTATAATTATCTCAATGGCTTGATGGTTTCGCAAACCAACATGAATGAGGCTGAAAAATACTTCAAAAAAGCCGAAAAATTAGGGCTCTCCATGTCGGCCGATATGGCCATGGTAAAATTGAATCTGGCCGGGATCGCCATGACCAAAAACCGAAAACGCGAGGCTGAAATGTTACTCGTGGAGGCGAAAAAAATGGACAAACACAACATGCTGGACGATCAAATTAAAATGATGAAACAGCAAATGAAACGAGCTGGAATGCCCAAACAGCAGTTTGCGGGTGGACGTGCTAGCAGACGAGCAAAACGTTAAGAAATAGTAGTTGATTTTTAGATAAAACTTGTGATTTAACGAAGTTTTATTACCTTTCGTCTAAAAATAACTATCAACTAACAACATTTACTAGTTTGGAAAGCTACTGGGTAGCAGCTATATATGGGTAAAAAACTACTATGCATTCTTTTTTTGGTCGCCCTTTCAGCTCTTTCCCAGGAACGTGAGCCCAAAGATCTATTTTCCCAGGCCATCGGTAAAAATATTCGAAAATACCGGGGAGAAGCCAAAAAGGCCTACGCTAGTAAAGATCTTGAAAGAGCCAATTTTTTATTCGATTCACTGGTAACCAATGTGGTCAACGGCACCTATCTGGACAATTTCAAGGTTCGCAAGTTCTCTGGCCGCAAAATGGAACTGTACTCCTTTGAAAAACCCATCTATCTAATTACCTACGCCTCCTGGTGTGTTCCCGGAATTGGTGAGGTCCCGGCTTTTAACGACGTGGCAGATCGATATCACAAGGAAGTGGATTTTGTGGTTCTATTTTGGGGATCCAAAGAAGATTCGGAAGATCAAGCGAAAATACAGTCGGAATGTAAAGGTACTTTATGTGGACGAGAAAGAAAACAGAAATGATTTTACCATTCGAACGATGAAGCACAGTTTGGGCTTCCCAACAACTTTTATCATCGATAAAGACAAGCAGATTCTGGACGTTAGACGAAATTTTTTACACCATTATTCGGAAAACTACACCAGCTCCTACAATTCGAACTATCAGAGCTTCACCAGTGGTGTTTCTTTGTTGCAGCGGGGTCTGGTCGAAAACATCACTACCGAGGATGAAAGAAAAGATTAACGATCGGCTAGCTTAGAATCGGGAGGGAATATCTGAACCTAGCCTGGATTCGCTTAATTGTAATATCCCTTTTTCGGAATTTCTATCATATATTCTTCCCGGAACCATTCTTTAAATACGTGTCCCGCAACCAGGGATTGTGAATTTTCAGGATCTTGTAATTGATCTCAAACTTTTTGGCAAAAGCCGGAAAATCGGTTACCGCAGTATCCACGATCACTTTATATGTGGGAACCGCATTATAGAGGTCTTTTTCAGTGAAATTGAATCCGTATTTTGAGGGATTACTCGAAAAATACCCTTAAATGCCAATATTCTGAATACATAGCGGCTGGTTTCGTTATTCAGCAATAAATCGTAATAATCGTTTACGTCCTGGCGCTT
>CAWECU010000019.1:0-156702 GCA_963807685.1 uncultured Flavobacteriaceae bacterium
ATGAGGCATCATTTGTAAACGATTTAGGTGCAGACTCACTCGATACAGTAGAGCTGGTTATGGCGTTAGAAGAAGAATTCGAGTGTGAAATTCCTGATGAGGAAGCAGAAAATATTACCACCATTCAACAGGCAATTGATTACGTAAACGCACACTCCAGCTAAACCGCTCTCAAGAAATCGCTGATCATGTCGCTTAACGAGTTGCCTGGCGATCGACGTGATCAGTGATTTCTTGTAAACAACTCCATACTAGTGAAGTTGTTTTTTAATTTTTAAATATCTAAAGTAACCGGTTGCTTTTTGTTCGGGCTTCCTGTCAAAGTTAAAGAGGCTAAATTTGTCAAATCGTCGCGTTGTCGTCACTGGGCTTGGTATTGTCTCACCCGTTGGTCTTAATCTAAAAGAAACGTGGACTAATATCGTCGCTGGTAAAAGCGGTGTTGTGCTGATAGACACTTTTGATACCTCTGAATTTTCATCAAAAATTGCGGCTACCGTAAAAGGGTTTGATGCAACCACGGTTATTATTTTTGCCATCAAAACGCTGCACCTGATTGTACGGCATGGCCCAAATAAAACCTTCCTTGTCCTTGCTCACTCTTTTAAAAAGATGCGTTTCAAGTCCTTGATTTTGTGTGAATTTTTGAATGGGATATTCAGGCAACTGGGCGTATGAGGGGAATATAAATGCACCCCAAACCAAGAGCAAACAAAATATGCGCAATAATAAGTTCATATAAAGTTTAAAATATCGCAAGCGATTATCAAAGGTAGGGAAAGGGTATCATATTGCATATCACATATATATGGGATTGTATAAATCCTTTTGCCTAGCGACATTTGTAGTACAATAAAAAACAGAAAGTTATGAAAACAACAAAACAAAAAATTAAAAGTATGTGCTTCAACCTAACACAAAGGCTACTGACGTTTGGTATAGTATTAATGATACTAATGGCATGTAGCAGTTCAGATAATGATCCAATCGAACCTGTTGTAAATCTATTCGGGAATGTAACAGGTACCATTCTTGACGAAAGCGGCAATCCCTATCAGAGTGTGGAAGTAAGTTTAAAAAAAGCAGGACAGACCGTAGAAACAGCTTTTACAAATCCTGCTGGAACTTACCAGATGAACGATGTAGAAGTGGGAAACTATGATCTGAGTATATCGGTACCTTTGGGAAGTGAAGTTACAAATCCTAACCCTAGATCGGTGAGCATACAAGATGCCGCAACTACTGCTGCGAATTTTGCTATTAGTATTAAACCGAATGCAGCTTTTTGTGTGCTCGCTCCAAAAGATCCGCTTAAGGAGGTTAGAAATGCAGATGGAGGTGATCCTACGGGTGACGATCTCCTGTATACACCTGTTTCTGTATCCGATCCAACAGGGCCAAATAACCCAATTCTTGCGCCGGATGGCCATCATGTAAATTTACCAGAATGGAGGACCGCAACAGGTAGCGCAACGGTTTCCTGCGACGGTGGGACCACAATATATTCTTTGGAATTTACTAACCTTATTCCCAACGGGGTTTACACCCTATGGAATGCTATACTTAATAAACATCTTGAACCGACTGAAGGTATAGATTTTTCTGAGGATATTTCCGGGATGGGTGCTTTGGGTGATGGGAGTTCAAATATTTTGATAGCTTCTGAATCGGGTGAAGCAGCAATCGAAGTAAGCGTGTTGTCAGGATTCATGACTATGTTTGGATCACATCCCCCTTGTGCCATAGGTAATTCTCCCGGACTAATATTAGTGATGAATTATCATATAGATGGGAAAACCTATGGAGACTACCCGGGTCCCGATAGTCAGGATGTTGCTCATATGTTGGTCTATTATTAATAGGCTATATAAAGATTAAAATACCGGAAGCGATTATCGACGGTGGCGAAAGGGTATCAAATCGTATATCACACATATATGGGATTGTATGCGTGACCTTAACTTCGCACTTTTGTATAGCTGAAATTCCAAACTTCCCCTGAACGGAGAAAGCCCCTTTTCCTAAAAGCGATCCTACTTTGCTTAAAAATTGTAATTATGAAAAAGCAACTTATTTTTCTCTTCTGTGTTATCGCCAGTACTGTGATCCATGCCCAGGTTGGGATTGGAACTATTGTACCGGAAGCGCTATTGGATATTAAATCTTCAAACCAGGCAACACCCGCAAATAATGATGGAATCCTTATACCTAAGATCGATGAATTTCCCCTGATCGATCCGACGGCCGCAAAAGATGGCCTTTTGGTCTATGCATCAGGGATGGGAAGTATTTCCAAAGGATATTATTATTGGGATGACAGCGCCAGTAGTTGGATTTCCATTTCTGGGGCAGATGATATAGATTTTTATGAAGAAGGAACAACAACTGCTCCCAATGACATTAACGACGATATGTATACTTTGGGGAACCTGGGTGTAGGTAAAACCACAGCCGATTATAAGCTGGATATCGAAGAAAGCGCTGGCGGAAGAGGGGCGTACATTCACATGACAGGAACAACAGACGTGACTACCTACGGTTTGCTATCTGAGTTTAGTAATTCAGGAAACGGGAGCCATGTAGGAGTGTTTAGCAGATTGCTGGGAAACGGCAATGGAGATCATCGCGCGATATGGGGCATCGTTGATGGATCGGGAACGGGCACTCATACTGGCTCCTATATTACTATGTCTGGAGACGGAAGCGGACAAACACGAGGGTTTGTGGCCTCCATTTCAGGAAATGGAGTTGGCAGTCAGCGGGGAACATTCGTGAATATTGCCAATACAGGAGATGGAATTCACTATGGTGGTATTAATTATTTGCAGGGTGATGGAGATGGTTTGCAGCTGGGACTTTACAATCTGTTACAGGGAGATGGTGCTGGCGACCATTACGGGCTTTGGAGTGATGTTCAGGGATCGGGTAATGGTGCTCAGTACGGAACTCGAAACGGTATCACAAACACAGGAACCGGAATTCACACAGGCACCTATAATGTTCTTTCTGGAACCGGGCCAGGGGTTCAGTATGGCATCAACACTTTGATAGATAATTCGGGCAATGGAGGTCATATTGGGGCCTTAAGCACTTTAAGCGGGTCTGGGTCTGGTACTCATACGGGTTATCAAGCAACGATGACCGGAAATGGTAGTGGCCAGACACGGGGGTTTGTAGCTGGATTTAGCGGAAGCGGTGATGGTGACCATCGAGGAGTGTACACCAACAATGCCAATACTGGTGATGGCTGGCATACTGGAACTCTGAATAATTTGACCGGTGATGGCAATGGTACCCGCGTTGGGTCTCATAATGTGCTAAGTGGAAATGGGACGAATACACATTATGGAGTTCGAAATGACCTATTGGGAACCGGGATCGGCACCCAGGTGGGTTCTCGTCAAAGAATGTTCAATACAGGAAGTGGAACTCACTATGGGTTGTACACCACCCTTTTAGGAACGGGATCGGGCGTACAATACGGGGTATTTAATGAAATAACCAACTCGAGCGGTGGCATCCATTATGGAGTCAATAATACTTTAAGTGGAACCGGAGTCGGAGATAAATACGGATCTTATAATCTAATAAATAGCGGGGCGGGAGGAACACATTATGGAGTGTATTCTGATGCACAGAAGGCCGGCAGCTTTGCCGGGTATTTTCTTGGTGATTTAGCGGTTGACGTTAACTCATTGTTTGTGGATGCAAGCACAAATAGGGTTGGTGTAGGTACAAGCAGTCCGGGGTATGCCCTGGACGTGGTAGGTGATATCAATACTTCCGGGAGTATTCGCCAGGCAGGAGGTGCCTATAGTTTTCCAGACTATGTCTTTGAAAGTTACTTTGACGGGACTTCGGAATATAATTCCGAATATAAACTTAAAGGTTTGGAGGAAATAGAGTCATTTCTAAAGAAAAATAAACATCTGCCAGGTGTTCAAAGTAGAGCCGATGTGCTAGCACATGGATGGAATATAACCGAAGGGGTACGTACAAATCTTGAGAAAGTTGAGGAGCTGTATCTCTATTCGATCGAGACTCATAAAAAAGTGACGGAATTAACCATTGAAAATCAAGCTTTAAAACTTCAGTTCAATAAACAGCAAAATGAAATGAACAAGCTTCAAAAAGAAATAAAGGAGATTAAAGCCCTATTAAAGAAGGAACTCCCCTAGAGATATGGTTCTGCGCATCTGTGAAAAAAACCCCTGTCAACTAAAATAAGTTAAGGTAGAATCACAAATTGCGGATAGGCAACACGAATCGTTTTTAAATTATCGCAATTTAGGTTCAGAATAACAGATGCGAAAGAACCTAAATTTTCCCATCTTGTTAAAAATGAGTATCTTAACACGTATAATCAAACCATTTTTCGTCATGGGAACTATCAAATCATTAAACAAATGGGCCAATGCCCATACCTATTACCCCCTGGATCTGATACGAGTTGCCCTTGGAGTTTTCCTCGTTATCAAAGGCTTCAACTTTATGGGAAACACCCTGGAACTTTTGGAGTTGATCCAACCTTTGCGAAGTATGGTTGGCGAAATGATGGCCATCCATTATGTGGTTCCTGCTCACTTTATTGGTGGTATCCTTATTGCAGTCGGGCTGTTAACCCGTTGGGCGGTGATCGCACAGCTTCCCATTTTAATTGGTGCTGTAAGTATCAATTTTGCGGGAGAAATGAACAGCACGAATCTTATTTTAGCCATTCTAGCCCTCTTACTTTGTGTATTCTTCGCTTTTTACGGATCGGGGAAACATTCGGTGGATAAGTATTTAAAAATGAAACAGTAATTCAGCAAATCCTATTCGGAATAAAAAACTTGATCGTACCAATTACCAGGATATCGCCTTAATGGCTTCCTGCCTTCCATTGACATAACGAAAGCCATCTTTACCAAAAAAACCGGCTTCCTCCAGCATGATACGAATGTCTTTATTCCATTCCACTAGCGTAACGGTCGTATTCAATTCGATCGCATACACGGTGTTGTAATGCAAGGGATAATCTCCATTCACAGGAACACCGCCCTGTGAATCCCACATTCCCAAAGTCGTTCCCGAACTGTGGCCATATGTGCCCAGGGGGTGGGTATAGATAGACGGGCGCAATCCTTCGGCCTTCCCTTTGGCCAGAGAGGCTGCCAGGATCTCGTTTCCGGTTTTACCTTCCTCAAAAAAGCCGGTAAAAATATCCTGCACCCGGTTACCGTCGGCAAACGCTTTTTGCAGAAAATCGGGTACTTGGGTTTCTCCCTCCTGAAGTACGTAGGCGTGTTCCTGACAGTCGGTATTAAGCCCAATGTAGGTAATCCCAAAATCACAATGCAACAAATCCCCTGGAAGGATCACCTTGTCCTTCTCCCCTTTTGTAAAAGAATAAATATGACTTTTAAGTGCCTCATCACTGCGCTGAATATCGATCGTGGGATGGAACCAGGTCTCTAAACCCATGTCTGTTACTTTCTGACGCATCCACCAAACCACATCGTCTGTAGTTGTCTTTCCGGGAGTAATGACCTTGCTGGAAAAAGCTTCGTCCACAATTTTATGAGTAACCGAAACCAGGGTATTATACAATTCCATTTCTTTTTCGGTTCGGGTTTCGATCCAGGCAATCGCCAATTTTTCGGCTGAAACGAGCTTACCTTTAAGATGCAGAGGCAGTGCTTCGTTTAATTCGTTATAATCTGTTAAGACCAGTCCGTCGGCAATTCCGAAGTGCTCAGAAATATTGATCCCTATCTTTTCTGGATTTCGCTCCTCAATGATCTCTACCAATCGCGCCCATTGCTGTGGTTGTTTTTCCTTTTCCCAGGCCGAATTGATATTCTTGCCCACATCGTAACGCGCCACGGCCAATTTTTCGATGGTATTCTTGGCTTTATTACGGTAAAAAACGAGTATGGTTCTTCGTCGGGCGTTCAGCCAGGTAGCCGGAAGCATGGTGCGCATGACCGGGTCTTCATTGTACTCACGGGATATGACCAACCACATGTCGATGTTGGTATCGTCCATCAATTGCGGCAGCAGATTGTTAAAACGATCTGCCAGAATCTCATCTTTTAACATTGCTCGATCTTGTTCGGGAAGAATCTGTGCCGATACCGAAAAAGAAATAAACGTAAGAACCATCAGGATATATTTCATGCCTTTGTATTTTTTATCTAAAATACAACTTTCAGAAAAACTGCCAAGGTGACCTATTCACCTATTGGGTCTTCGGAAATTGACGCAATGAACGCCTCAATTTTCCAGTTTCAAACTGTCGGGTGTTACTTGTCGCTTTTCCTCATTGATCAACTGAATTATGTCCTTCTGTGTAACCTGCATTTGCATGAGATCTTCTTTCGCATCCTTGGTTACCTCTTCTTCGGAAACGAGATAATAGAGAATAATTCGGTCTATCGCGTTTTGAATATCAGGATGGCATGTTACCATTGCTTTTTGATATTCAACAGCCGGTTCTCCTAGTAATCTGGCCATGGGCGGTTCAATGACACCCCATTTTTCGTAGTCATAAGTTTCGCTATTATACAGGCTCATGTCGATGATACTATTATGCTTTTTTATCGAATCCATAAGTCGGATTGGATTATCAACATCGGCATTGAGTACATTTTTTACCTTTTTGTAGGTTATTTTATGCGGCATCATAATCTTTTCCACTACAAAATTTCGTGATTCCATTTTCCCATGCATATAGCCGGTCAACTTATCAATGGAGGTCAAAGTGCCTATAATGGCTGCTATTTCCCCCGCATCATTAGCTCTCACAACTTTAAATCCCCAATCGGACAACTTTTGAAGTATATAATAATCTTCCGAATTAATAATATTCACAAAAACAGGATTGATCCTGTCACGATACTTCCCGTTTGAATCTCCATCAACAGCGTCATAGACTTCGGCTGCACTTAGCATTCCGGAGTTTTCAAAATAACCCCCATCCAAAAAACTCCCTTTGTTCAAAATCTTGGCGGTAGGACTGAAAAAAGGGAATCGATTGGTGGTTGATACCGCACCAAAATAGGCGAGTGTACTATCCTTATAACGCACAGTTTCCGTTTCTCCGGTTGAGTTTTCTTCAAACAAATTAATCAACTGTGCCCCCGGGAACACATTGGACGGGAATTTTACGGTGGAGGCTACCCCTTGTCTCCCTTCTACGGAAGTAGTATTGATGATCAAGGCCGGGAACTTTTTATTACGTTTTCTGTAGACCGAATCCCAAAAATCTGAAAAGCCAATTTCGTTGTATGTCGAAAGGTCCATTCCCGTAAGCTTTGCATGATTCTTCATACTTTTATAAGACCGATCCCGGCCTTGATGGTTCAAAAATGGCATGGATTCCCGCAGCCAATCTGCTCCCATCAAATAGGTGATCTCGTTGGAAAGTACGTTGGATCGCCCAATACTATCAATACGCTCTGCTATTTGAATGCTATCCTTTGAATTTCGCAACAGTGATGTATAATTGCCAATGCCTACTGCTCCGCCGGAAACCCCTGAAAAAGCGATAGTTCTTGCCAGGAATTCTTCATCCGACTCTTTTTCGAGTTCGTTCAATAAAAGTAGGTTCCATAAATTGGCCTTAAGCCCTCCTCCATACGAACCTACAAAGAAGTAATTTTGTTTTTTGTCGGGCCATTCCTGAGTCATTCCATCAAGAAATTCCTCATAATCCATGAGTGGTTTTTCCATTTTTACTAGCTGCAGCTCATGCAAATCGTTTGGCAAACTCGTAAGGTACATCAGCGCACAGAAAAGAATGATGAGGATTGATGGGAGTCCGTATTTAAACGTTTTTCGGTATTTAACCTTTGCTGCAGTAGGAACGCGATGATAATAAAGAATATGCTTGAAAGTGATGATTAGCAATGAATAAAAAAGTATGATATAGAGTACGATAACATTTAAAGGATTGAGGAAACTTGCTACCGTAAAAGAAAAATTGGCCGCAATCAAAGTAAGCAGCGAAAGCATACCCGCAAATCTCATCAACTGGAGGTACCGAATGTTATCGCTTAATGTCGCCACAAACCGAAGTAGAAAATTTTTCTTTTTATTGTGATTCTCTTTCGCGTAGGTTTTGAAGGTGTTTAATATTTCCTTATTGAAAAGGTCAGGCCGATTTGTTTCAAATTTTGGTGTAAAAAAAACGTATTTAAAATAGCTTCGCGCAATTTTAAAATAGACATATAGAAACATTTGAAAGCCCAAAGTGAGCAGAAAAAGGATAAGTGAAACACGGTTCCACTGGGTTAGGACGGCAATCCAAAAGGTGATAAAAACCAATAGGATACACAACAAAAAATAATAAGGGAACCAGCCAACATAACTAACAATTTGTTTGACGGTTTGTTCTTTTTGTGATGCCGTTCCGGAATATAGATTGACGTTCCATTTGTCGTATTTCTTTCCGTAAATATTGTAGATAATGAGGGTGAAAATTAAAATGAGCAGAGAAAGCCCAGACGCACTGGCATTCACCTCAAAGAAGCGAAAGCCCACTCCCATAAAAATATTGAAAATTGCCACAAATAACAATATCCCCAGGCTTCGTCGCATTTTCGCGATCAAAGGACGGTTGTAGCGAGCCATTTCATTTTTGTCGGTATAAATTGGGATGTAATAGATAATATCAAAACCAAAAAAACGATACTTGCGCTTTGGCATTTCTAATTTCACACACTTATTATTGCCATATCGCCAAATATCCACATATACCGGGAAATGTGATACAATAATGGTAAGAAAGGTGAGTAATGCGAAAAAGATAATAATGTTGCTACCCCCGTAGAATAGCTCAACCACCAACGTTCCTCCCTGAGGCATCAAGGTAACCAGGCCATAGATAATGATGATAAAAAGTAAGCTCAAAAAGGAGGTTTCCACAAACCTGAAAAGATCCCGGACATTGGGAATGATATATTTTTTCAATACCCAATAGACCAAACAAAGTAAACCCAACGCATAGAATGCGATCTTAAATTCGACAATTCCGGCGAGACCGTCCTCGATAAAGAAAATATAAAGCACCCCTTCAATAATATCAAAAAGATACCCAAAAGACATAAATAGCACATAAAAACTGAATACCGTAACCTCCAGTCGTCCTATCCCGAATATGCGGTCTTTTCGAAGGTCTTTCTTGATGATGTTTCCTATGATAAGTACCAGCGATAGGGCCCAAAGCGCATCCAGATAAAAATACCATCGATACGGCGTAACAGCGCCTTGACCCTTTATGATCTCTGAGGCTTTTTTAAAGTCGTCGAAATAGCCATGTTGGGGATGGGATAGATACTCATCGATGTAAAAGAGACCGTTATTAATAAGAATTACAACTGTTAGAACTACCCAGAATAGTATGAGGACGTTTGACCGTCTCGACAACCAATTGCGCATGATTTAAGTTTTAAATTAAAAAATAACGGGGAGCTTCCGTAAATATACAATTAATTTGATTTTGAAAACATTAGGGCGGTTCATGGCGAGGATTGGAGTTTGAACCGCTACTTTCAGAAAAAAAAGAAAGGAAAGACCTAAGCCCTTCCCTTCCCCAAACATCAACAATAACTTGATATTCATTGGCGATTAGCCACTATAGCTACCTTATAACAGGGCAATACGCTCTACCAACTTTTCATCACCCTCCTTCGTGAGTCGCATCACCTTAATACGTCGTTGCTGCTCTTTCGTTCCGTAGTTTTCGTAGATACTAACCTTCATAAAAGTTGGATTTTCTACCTTTTGATAGTTGTCTGAAAAATAGTCGATCTTAATATAATACGAACCCGAAACCGCATTTGCTAATGAGAATTCCTCCGGGCCAAAACCTTCGGTCATATCTTCTGACAGCCGACCGCCCATTTTGGTGGTATTGTTTCCGTAAAAGCACTCTTCGAGGTTTGGATCTACAATATGCAGGTCGATATCGGTATCATTGTGATTCCAGTCGATCACTACTCGCATATCCATTTCAACGTTGGTGGATAGATCTAATGTGTTGTCCTGAGGTGTTTTTGATAGATTTTTAGTCTGAATCAAATTCGCAATCTCGTTGGCAACTATCGACTTTATCTCCTCATAATTCCTGAATTTGGATTCACCAAGCACATCGCGTTTGACGATTTGAGTTAGCAGTGAAAGCGCCTCGTCTTGCTCCCCAATTTCAGCCAACGCTAGTGCCAGATCTCTATACGACTGGGCATCTTCGGAACGAAGCTTTAGCACTTGCCGATAAATGAACGCAGCCGTTTCGAAATCCCCTTTTTCCTCCATTTTGTAGGCATATACCCGCAATAGTTCGTAATTATCGTTGTCAATTTCAATGATATTGGACAATATCCTATCGGCAAATTGCGCATTTGCATTTCTGAAAAATTCGTATACATCAATAAAATATGAAGGGTGATTACTGTATGCCTCCCGCTGATTGAGATACAATACATACATATCTTCTACCCCAATCCCGCTCTGTAATTCTTCAAGATACACCGTACTAAAACCTAATTCTTTGATGGTTTTTTCTTTCATTAATTCACGCCTTTTCCTGGCCTGTTCTTCCCGTTCGGCTTCGGCGTTGATATAATAATTGGAAGAACCCAGGCCGCTTGAGGGATCATTTTTGGTTTTGATAATCACCACCCCATTTCTTCCTTCCTGCCCATAAAGAACCGCTGCACTCAATCCTTTCAACACCTGAACACTTTGTATCATATTGGGGTCCATATCCAAAATCCGGCTGCTGGTCACTGTGCTTCCGGCACCCAACCCCCCCTGGGCATTGGTGTTGGCGTTAAAAGGAATCCCATCTACAATGAATAAAGGCTGATTGTTACCGTTGATCGAACTCTTGGACCTAATGATAAAATTGGTTCCCGAACCTGTGGCGCCTGAGGCACCTACAATTTGTGCTCCGGCGATTTTGCCGGTCAGGGAACGAACGGCATCCGCTTCGGGTTTATCATTGATATCTCCGGCCTCGAGCGTGGTAACAGAATACCCTATTACTTTTTGATCTCTGGTATTACCGGTGTAACCAGTGATCAAAACCGTATCCAGCGTATTGGCACTTGTGCGCATGCCAATGTTTATGGTGCCATTCCCTCGTATTGTTGTTTCCAACGTATCAAAACCAACGTAGGTGAACACCAGGTTGCTACCCACCGGTACTTCCAAAATATAATATCCGTCAAAATCGGTTTGCGTCCCATTCGGGCTGCCATCAACGACCACATTAACGCCCAGCATAGCATTTCCATCGGGGTCGGTTACCTGGCCATTTACCGAAGCCATAGCGCCCTCGTCCAGGGAGATGTCGTCTGTTTCAACCGACTTAACGAAAGACGAATTTTCCCGGTTCTTTTTATCATTTACCGATTTGTTTTCTGAAGTTGTAAGCCTCGATTTCTTCTGCTCCAACAACTTTTTATCATCCATCAACTCTTGTGGTGGCGTGATGGCATACTGCTCATAGTCTGCAAGTGATTCCAGAACAATGAGTGAGGTAAAATTAGTAACCAAATTAAATTCCTTGGCGATTGCGATGATCGAAGTTTTCTGATCCTCGCCAAATTTTTCCAGTTCAGCCACCTTTTTCTGTGCCCAGATCTTTGCAATTTGTTCAGTTCCTTTTGCGACCGGTACGACGAAGGTTTCTTTTAAAGTAACAACATCTTCATAACCAAATTGAAGCTCCACCTCCTGCCCAGGTGACAGTCCTTTGGCAGCGAACGAAAAGTCGTTAAATACTGTGGCACCTTCTTTTGGGTAGAAATCCGTGCCCTTCACCTTTGTTTTTACACCCAGAAATTGCAAGGGTAGGTAGCGCAGTTTTGAGATGGCATCTTCGATAGAGATATCTGCCAAATTAATATAGCCGCCTCCATTGGCCTCTCCAAAGAGTCTGCTGGCACTGTGATTGCCCTTAGTGTTGCTGTTTATAACAAAAAGTGGCTGAGTCTTCGCCTCGGGAAAATCGCTCAAGGTGTTCATCCCATCGGTAAAAACCAGGAGCTCATCGTGACTTTTATTATTGTTGAATAAGGTTTTATAAGAAGTGGCGCCGTCATAAACGCTAGCCTCCAAGAGCTGGCGAATTCTAAACCAATCGCCACTTTCGACCTTGAAATTCTTGGTTCTGATAATGGCATCACTAAAGGTGACCACCTGTACATCCATCATTTCAGTCCCGGCGAAATACGCTTCTAAAAAGGCAAATTCTTTTTCAATAGTACGATCTTTCATAGAATAGGATACATCCCATAGTAGTTTCATGCTTTTGGCCTGTTTACGGGCGATCTTGGGATTGGCAATGGGTCGATACCCGTAGGTATAATCCTGATAGGAAGAAACGGTGATGGTCTCGCCCAATGGAATTTCAGCCATGAAATCCTGAGAAGGTTTAAACTCCCCGGCGCTAAAATTCAAAATATACTTCCCATCGCGGCTTTCGAAGTTCGATTTGATCCGGGATCTTGAACTGATAGTAGGCATTTCTTCAGAACTGTCAATAGAAACGGCAAGTTCAAATTCTTTCAGTTTCTTTTTAAAAGAGAGCGGTACTCTCACGAGTTGTTGTTGCTCCACAATGGGCAATTCCTCGTCATAAGCGAGTAAGACCCTTTTATATCCTTCGGCAGGGATGGGATAGATTCGGGCTTTGTAGTTATTTCCCGTGCCTTTTTCCAGAAGTGCAGGATCTATACGCCGTCGTACAACAGCTTCAAATGCAACTCTCCCCTGCTCTTTTTCCACGGCGACGGCTTCGCGTAAACTACCGTTCACTTCGAGAGCAAACCGGGAAACAGCCTGCTTCTCCCCCAATGGAAAACTGAGCTCGCCCTCGAGTATTTCCTGAGTGGGATTGTAAAAATACATATCGTAGGTAGTGGTCATTCGGTTACCAACCACGGCTACGTCAATGTAGAGTTTGGACACTCCCAGTTCGGTTTCGCCAACTTTGATCAACGGAACTTCCTGAGCTACTAATTGCAACGAACAAAACGCTGCTCCTAAAAATAATAATACTGCTTTCATAGTGTTTTGGATTATAGTTTCTGAAGTAAAACTAGACTACTATAAACTCCTATAAAACAGCCAATGAGTGAAGGGGGCTTCTCAATGAGGGAAGTAAATTAATTGAAATTGATAATCCTAGTTCAAGAGGGCAAGATCTTAGAATTTATATATTTCACCGCTTGTACCTTTTCAAAACCTGAAATACATCACCCCGCTTTATCTTTCCCGTTCTTGTATATGGAAATTCCGAAAGTGTATATATCTTTTTTGGTCGTTCATGCGGAAGCAGGGCCGATAAGGCATTGGAGTAATCGGAAGGCGCATCGCGAGACTGACTTTCCAAGATAAGGATCAGCTGTTCACCCAACGCTGCATCTTTTTCAGAACCAATAATAAAAGGTAGTTTGATAAATTTTGAAAGCTTCGCCTCGATCTCTTCAGGTTTTATCTTGATCCCTCCGCTATTAATAATATTATCGTAACGTCCCAGCCAGGTGAAGGACAATGGAGAGTGCAGGGAAACCAGATCATTGGTTACCACGGTTTCGTCGCTTACTTTGGGTGCATTAATCACCAGACACCCTCTATCATCCAGTGAAAATCTCACATCGGGCATGGCCGAAAAGGCTTCCGATTTGGCAAAACCATTCACCCGCCGTACCGCCACATGGGTGATGGTTTCGGTCATGCCGTAGGTGGCGAATACTTCGGTAGTTTTGTTTTGCAATTCTGCTTCCAATTCCGAAGAAATAGAACCTCCGCCAACGATCAACTTTTTCACTTTATCCAAGGAATCTATGGAATGAAATAACTGATAGGGAACCATGGCGACAAAGTCGTACGGATTGTCATATTCGGTCAAGGCGTCCTTAGCGGGCGCGACCACATGAAGGTCCCAGCCCAGCACCATAGCGCGCACCAACATCATTTTTCCCGCGATATAATCGGCCGACAGGCACAACAGTGCTTTGGTACCTTCGCCTGCCTTAAAATACGCACCCGTGGCCTTTGCACTTTGAATCATATGTTGTTTGGACAGAACGATCTCCTTGGAGGCACCTGTCGCTCCTGAAGTTTTCACGACCACTGTATCATCAAAACTCAACCACTCTTCGATAAACCGTGCCATGCTCACCTCATAAGCGTCACCCTGCTCGGTAAGTCCATCTACAAAATTGAGTAATTCCTCTGCGGAAGCGTACGGGAGTCCGTTCAGCTGGAACTTTGAATGGATAATAGGTGAGGTTGGTTTCAAGATTTCAGCTTGTATTTACTCCGAAACGGAAGAAACCACAACCGGTGGCTCAATCTTTCCGAAGAGTTTGTCCTTCCAATGGGTCCATTTATAGCGCCAGGCCATGATCCCAAGAAATATGGGATACACGATGAGAATGGGAATTAAAACATCCACCCCCGCCGTTGGTTCCGAAATATCCTTTAACACCGAATTGGTTTGAAAAGCAGTCCAATCCGCCGTCACCAGCAAAGCCGCCACCAGATTATTCCCGGCATGAAAACCGAGGGCCAGTTCCAATCCTTCATCCATAAGTGTTATGATCCCTAAGAATAAGCCCGTGCCTATATAATAGATCATAATGACATTACCCAGCTTATCCACTTCGGGATTAAAAAAGTGCAAACCTCCAAAGAACACAGAAGTAATTAGCAAAGGCACCCATTTATTTTTCGCCATGGTCCCAATACCCTGCATCAAATATCCCCGGAATAAATATTCTTCAAAACTGGTTTGTAAGGGTATAAACAGAACAGCGATAATCGCCAGAATGATAAAAGGAACCATCTTAAATTGGAGTTCATAATCTTCCGGATTCCCGTAATAATCCAAAATAGTAAGTACAACAGTTACGATGGCTATCAATCCGAAACCAAACATAAATCGGCCCCAATCCATCTTTTTTCGAGTGGTGGTTAGCTCCAGCATTGGCTGATTATGAACGTACTTCACCCAGAGATAAAGTGCGGCGAGACCAATGACAAAAGAGAGCAGCATTAAAAACAAGGTGAGATTCGAATCCAGAATGCTCATTATTTCATCGGGATCTTCCAAAAAACTTAAATCCCCATTTTGAGAATATGCCTCAAGCCCGGCCACCAGTAAAAAAGGAAGTGAACCCAATTGCCAGACAATAAAAATAACCACGAATCCAACCAAATACCTCCAGGCATCGTGCCTGCTATTGTATGCAAGTTTTATAAACATTTCAATCTAATTCTTTCAGATTCAACTTTTACTAAATTCTAAATCCCACGGAAGATTGGTATCATATTCGATCGATCCGTTACGAACTTTAAGCGGGGATAAAATGTTATTGTTATATAAGCCGCCGGTCCCCAATCCTTGAGGCAATTTACTCTTTTTTGTGAAGGTATATTGTGAAATTGCGTTTAATCCCACATTACTTTCCAGGGCCGAAGTGATCCACCACTTCACACCTTCTTCCTCGGCTATGGAAATCCACGAATCACTTCCTTTAAAACCACCAATTAAACTAGGTTTTAAGACAATATAGTGAGGTTTCAAGGTTCGGATGAGTGTTGTTTTTTCTTCGGAAGAAAATACGCCTATCAACTCTTCGTCCAGCGCAATGGGCAATGGCGTGAGTTCGCACAAACGGGCCATTTCATCCCATTGTCCCGCCCGTATAGGCTGTTCGATAGAATGCAATTGCAGCTCCGAAAGTACCGATAACTTCTCCAGGGCTTCCAAGGGTAAAAAAGCCCCGTTGGCATCCACCCGAAGTTCCAGATCACCCACCGAAAACTCATGCCGAATAGCCCGAAGAAGCTCTAGTTCAGCATTAAAATCGATAGCTCC
Source organism: uncultured Flavobacteriaceae bacterium (assembly GCA_963807685.1). GTDB lineage: Bacteria > Bacteroidota > Bacteroidia > Flavobacteriales > Flavobacteriaceae > Aureisphaera. Next base: position 15,875 of record CAWECU010000019.1, read on the forward strand.
GATCTTCATTTTGATGCATCGAAAACCTGCTTCCAATTTTTCCTTGATCTGTCGCTTCATAAACCCTTGATCTCCCATCCAAATGAGGCCGTTGATAGGAATGCCGGCTTCCCCACGAGAGAAAGCGGACGGAAAAATTTGGAACGGATCTTCGGAGTTCAGGGATTTAAATGCTATTTCCAAACCCATTTGGATGGACGGAAATTCGACCAGGGCAATGTAAAGGGTTTCTAAGCCTAGCTGAATGTTTTCGCAACACCATTTAAGTTTTAATTCAAAATCGGGACGATCATCGATGCTAAGACCCCGTAAAATACCGCATTCCCCAATGCCGGTTTTGCCATTTTCAGCCAGAATTATGAACCACGTTTCTTTGGTCTTCAAAACCCCTCGGGAGGTTCCGGCTGCTTGTTTGAACAGTAGGATGTGTTTTTTGTAAGAAGCTTGGATCATGGATTGCTGGATCATTGGATCATTGGATCATTGGATTTTTGGATAGTTGGATTTTTGGATTAGGCATTCTTTAAAGTCGATCTGAATTTTGAAGTCATCTTAATAATCGTATCTAATTTTTTAAGCAATTCATCTATCTCATTCTTTTTTAGAAAACCTAAATCGCCGGCGATTAACAGTTGGGTTTCAATTTCATAACAGGAGCCTATGGCAATTTCCAGAAACCTTGAAAAATCTCTATTCGATTTTCGTGACGCGCCTTCGGCAATATTGGAAGGTATTGAAACGCCAGCCCGCCTAAGTTGATTTGTCAAACCAAATTTTTCAGCTTCGGGGAAATTAGCTGTAGCATCATAAAGTTCCCTACAGAAAATTCGACGTTGCTTCCATATTTCCAAGTCCTTAAATCTGTGCATTCGTCTAAAAATCTAAAAATCCAATAATCCAATAATCTATCCCATCTATAATTCAATCGATTCCCCAATCTCCAACAGCATTAGATCCTTTCCGGCATCATAAAATTTCTTTTTGGCCTCGTCGTGATCTATTTCAATAAATCCGAAGGTATCATAATGCACGCCTAAAACCTTGTCACAATCCACAAAATCGCTGGCAATGATCGCATCTTCAATGCCCATGGTGAAATTATCGCCAATGGGAAGAATAGCCAGATCCAGTTTGGTCTGCATAGGAATGAGTTTCATATCCATGGTCAGCGCCGTGTCACCGGCGATGTAAATGTTCTTGTGCTCCCCTTCTATTACAAATCCGCCTGGAATACCCCCGTCGGTCCCATCGGCAAAGGAGCTAGTGTGAATCGCATTTACATATTTTACCTTTCCGAAATCGAACTGCCAGGCTCCCCCGTGATTCATGGGATGCACCTTATGACCTTTCGACTGATAATGAGTGGCGATCTCGTAATTCGAAACAATGACTGCGCCTGTGTTATTGGCAATAGCTTCCGCATCCAATACATGATCCTGATGCGCATGTGTGAGCAGGATATAATCTGCTTTCAAACTAAGAATGTCAACTTTATCTTTGGAGAGTGGATTACCCGTAATAAATGGATCTACAATAATATGTTTGCCTGAAACTTTGATGTGCAGGCTGTTCTGGCCGTAAAAAGTTATTTTCATGAATTGAGTTTTAAAGGCTGAAATAAGCTAGGCTAATTTACGCAGATTTCCTGAGATATTGTATGCTAAATTAATGCAACCAGGCAAATAGTAAGGCAAATGCAAAGGTGCTTAGCGCTACTTTTTTTAATTCTGAATCCAATAATGCCGGTTCACTATTACGGGCTACCTTAAAAATGTTGAATGCAAACGGAACGAACGCCAGCGCATACAAAAACTGTTGGGGTGTGTCGTAATTCAGCAACGTATATCCCAAAGCGCATACCATTCCGAAGATCAACAGGAAGAAGTGATACTTTTTCGCCCTGGCAGTCCCCATTTTTACTACTAACGTAAGCTTGCCTGCAGTAGTGTCATTTTCAATATCCCGCATATTATTCAAATTCAATACTGCGGTACTAAACAAGCCAATACTTACCGCCGGGAGTATCATTTCCCATAGCAACGCTTTGGTGAACAGAAAATAGCTTCCCAAAACACTTACCATTCCGAAGAAAACAAATACGAAAAGATCTCCAAAGCCCGAATACCCATACGCACTTTTACCAACAGTATATTTTATGGCAGCGATTACAGAGGCAATGGCCAGATTAAAAAACACAAAAGCCAATAAAAAATGTTCATTTCCAAATGCCAGGAAGATAAGAAGGCTGGCGATGAACAGCGTAATCACCGCTGTGATCGTCATTCCCAATTTCATTTGTTTTGGGGAAATAAGTCCGGAAGCCACCATTCGTTTTTCGCCTTTTCGATGGAGATCGGTTCCTTTGACGCCGTCACCATAATCGTTGGCAAAATTGGAGAGCACCTGAAAACCAATGGTCGTAAGTATGGCCAACCAGAAAATGGGGGTTTCCCATATTGCAACAAAATCGAAAGTCTTTGAGGTAACCACTGAATCTCCTGCCTCCAGCAGCAGGTCAGATTGCCTTCTTATCAACCCAAGTGAAGCGCCTACAATAATTCCGGAAACGGATAAGGGGAGTGTTCTTAAGCGTGCTGCGGCGATCCAGGCTTTTAATTTTTGCATAGAAAAATTTGTCCCACAAAAATACAGCTAAAAAAGAAATGATAGTTCCAAAAAAACAACTTAGTTCAAATTGCAGTGATCTCTTTTTACCCCTTAGTTCCCCTAGTTGCAAAACTGAATTACACCAAAAAAATAAGTACATTAGTTCCCATAAATACTAATAACAATCAAAAAATGAAAAAAAACATCGACCTGGGCTTACTCATCCTGCGCGTAGGCCTCTCAGTAATGATCCTTACACACGGAATCCCTAAATTTTTGGCGTTTATTGGCGGAGATATGGCTGTAGCCGGTGATCCTATTAAATTGGGAGGTCTCATCTCTTCCATCCTGATAATTCTCGCTGAATTTGTAGCACCTATCCTCATTATCATTGGTTTAAAAACGCGTTTGGCAGCGATTACTGTGGTCATCGCCATGGGTGTAGCAGCTTTTGTTGTTCACGCAGGAGACTCTTTTGGAAGAAAAGAAATGGCCTTACTCTATCTCATAGGATTTTTGGCCATCGCTTTAATGGGTGCCGGAAAAATATCCATGGACCGGAAATAGATTTATTCGGTTCAATACCATGGAAAAGAGATCACTCAAGATTGGAATCTACCATTGTGTTGTTAATCAAATATGTTGAACAGCAGTTCTTTTAAGAGATCTGCTTGTGGAAGATTGGCTGCACCCACGCCCTTACTTTTCATATCCACCTCGCGTATGGAGGAAATGATGCGACTCACTTTTTTCATGGGGTAATTGCGGGCGGCGTTTTGATATTCTTTTACAAAATATGGACTTACACCTAAGGCCTTTGGTGCCATAGATTTATCGATGAGGGAATGGTATTTAAGCAACTTAGAAAAAAAACTGTATAACAGCGCGATCGTCATCACCAATGGATGATTCTTTGGATTTTGAGCAAAATAATGTACAATCCCATAGGCTTTTTTTATATCCTTGGCCCCAATGGCATTTTGTAATTCAAAGTTGTTGAAATCTTTGCTGATCCCAATATTTTCCTCAACCAACTGTGGTGTGATCTGTGCTCCCGGCTTCATAATGAGCTGTAATTTTTCCAATTCATTATTCACCTTGCTAAGGTCATTCCCCAGAAATTCGGTGAGCATTTGTGCGGCCTTGGGGGTGATAGTATAGCCTTTTCCGGCCATGACCCTCCGAATCCAATCCGGCACTTGATTTTCATACAATTTCTTACTTTCGAACAGCACCGCGTTTTGTCGTAACAACTTGGTGAGTTTTTTCCGGGCATCCAGTTTTTTGTATTTGTAACAAATAACCAATACGGTCGTAGGTTGTGGGTTTTCAACATAGGAAACGAGGTTTTCAATAGTACGAGACAGGTCCTGTGCTTCCTTTAGAATAATCACTTGTCGTTCGGCCATCATGGGATAGCGTTTGGCGGCACCAATAACGTCCTCAATGGAAACGTCACGCCCGTAAAATACCATTTGGTTGAAGCCCTTTTCTTCCTCACTAAGCATATTTTTTTCAATATACTTGGTAATTCCGTCGATGTAATAGGCCTCCTCTCCCATTAAAAAATAGATGGGTGCAATGGTGCCACTTTTAATGTTGGTGATAATTTGTTTTACTTCGTCCAGGCCCACGGAAATACGGTTTATATCATTAATTTTAGAAGAGAATTATGTCACCCTCTTCGCTGCTTTTGGGTAATATTCATAGTAGAACCGTTATGAATTCTACAACGAAAAGTGTTACTTTGTTTTATGCTGAAATTGAACTTTCCAGAGTATTCTTTCCGTTTCAAAAATAGCGAAAACAAACGATTGATTTTCGATGTCATCCGAAAAAAATTCGTGGTGCTTACTCCGGAAGAATGGGTACGCCAACATACGGTCCGTTTTTTAATTTCTGAAAAACATTTTCCCGTTGCCCTTATGAATGTAGAGAAGCAACTACTTTTGAACAACACGAGAAAACGCTATGATATTGTGGGCTTCAACAGCGACGGCAGCATCTATTTGATCGTAGAATGCAAATCCCCGAAGATTGCCATAGGCCAGGATACATTTGATCAGATCGCGCGCTATAATTTGATCACCCGGGCAACCTATTTAATGGTCACCAACGGCCTGGAACATTATTTTTGCCGAATGGATTACGAAAATGAGCGCTACGTATTTTTGGAGGATCTTCCGCAAAAATGACTATCTTTAATTAAAACAAAGGCCATGGACCTCTCCACTGTAAAACAAAAGCTGGAAGAGATACACATCTTCCATTCTGAAATTACCTTCCTCGACCATCCCGCTGTCGTTGGCTATGATAAAAAATTTAAATGGAGCTGGATGGCCACACAGCTCAACACTTTTTTTGTGATATCAGATTTTGGAGATCAGGAGATCGATATCGACCTTTTAGAGCAGCATTTAGCGCAATCGTTCAACTTTGCCAAAAAGCATTATAAAGGATGGCCCCGGGGATTGCAATCGGGGTTGGGAGTGATATCCATCTTGTATTCCACAACTATTACCGCTGAAGCCAAAGTCTATTGCAGGAAACTGATGTCCGGTAAGAAATGGGCGGGATTTGCAATACCGGTTGTGGTCGACTCCAATTCGAAAGAACCCTATTACTTCGATAAAAAACCCATGTGGGGCGCCATTTACTTTCCGTATTTCAAGAAAATGATTACCAGGCTTACGTCTTGATAGGCCGGGCACCTCGAATCCATACTTTTGTAAATGACGCGCACTGGTAGCATCATTGCTCCTCAAAAATTCTTTTCTTTGCAGTTGTGAATGTCGCCATCATCATCCTTAACTGGAATGGAAAACAATTGCTGGAGCAGTTCCTGCCTTCGGTGATCCGCTCATCGGAGGGAGCTTCCATTTATGTGGCAGACAATGCTTCTACAGACAGCAGTGTTTTGTTTGTTTCTGAAAATTATCCTTCCGTAAAGATCATTCAGAATAAGGAAAACGGAGGCTACGCCAGGGGATATAATCTTTCACTCGCCTCACTTTCCGAAGAATTATTCGTGCTTTTAAATAGTGACGTCGAAGTCACAAAGGGGTGGTTGGAACCCGTACTTTCTGAATTCAAAGCCGATCCCTCCCTGGTCGCAGCCCAGCCAAAAATCCTGGATTACAATAACAAGGACTATTTCGAATATGCGGGAGCAGCCGGAGGCTTTATTGATAAACTGGGCTATCCCTATTGTCGGGGTCGTATTTTCAACAGCATCGAAAAAGATGAAGGTCAGTTTAACGATACCCTGGATATATTCTGGGCCTCAGGGGCATGCCTTTTTGTCAAACGGGAAGCGTTTTGGGGAGTGAACGGATTTGACGAAGACTTTTTCACCCATCAGGAAGAGATCGATCTTTGTTGGAGGCTGCTGGCTGCGGGAGGCCGCATCAAATATATTGGAACCTCCACCGTCTATCATGTAGGAGGGGCAACGCTGTCTTCCGGAAATTCCAGGAAAACTTTTTATAATTTTAGAAATACGCTATTAGTCCTGGTGAAGAACGTGCGGGGATTTAAAATTTGGTGGATTATTTTTCAACGCCTGGTCCTTGATGGATTCGCGGGAATGCAATTTTTGCTTCAGGGAAAAGGAACGCATTTTTTGGCGATTTTAAAGGCCCATATGAGTTTTTACAAGTTGCTTCCACGCTTTATTCGGAAGCGAAAAAAAGAGGCCTCTCGCCTAAAATATTTCAGAATAAAATCGATCGTCTGGAAGTATTTTATTGTAAAAAAACGTAAATTTAACAATCTGTAATAAACTTTAGCTAAATTATTGTTAAGTAGTCGATAGCTACCTTTTGAATTTATAATTTTGAACAACCTAATAAACCACATGAAGATGAAAAAAATTTTAATTTTAGTTGTTTCCACCAGTTTACTACTCGGTTCCTGTGTTTCGAAAAAACAGTATGCCGAACTGGAAGCGAAGCAACAAAGAACGCAAGATCTGTTAAATACAGCAACTGTGAAGTTGAACGCATGCGAAGCCGACAGAGCTGCAGCTAATGCCCGCGTTACCTCACTTGAAGAACGAATCAGTGAATTGAAAAATACCAATAAAGATCTTATCGATAGCTCTAAATCGTTGACTATGTTAACTCGTCAAGGAGCAACCAATCTTGAAAAATCTTTGGAAAGTTTAAAAGAAAAAGATCTCAAAATAAGCAGGTTGCAAGATGCTTTGAACAAGAAAGACAGTGTGACGCTCGCTTTGGTGACCAGCCTCAAAAGAGAGGTGGGGTTCAACGATCCGGACATCGAGATCAATGTGGAAAAAGGAGTGGTGTTTATATCGCTTTCGGATAAGGTATTGTTTAAGTCCGGACAGTATGATCTCTCTTCAAGAGCCAATGAAATCCTTGGAAAAGTAGCGAAAGTTATTAATAGCAAACCCGATTTTGAGGCAATGGTCGAAGGCCATACCGATAGCGTTCCTTATAAGAGCGGAGTTTTGTTGGACAACTGGGATCTAAGTGTGAAACGATCCACTGCAGTAGTCCGTAGATTACAGGAATTGGGTGTAAATCCCGCGCAATTGATCGCTGCAGGTAGAGCAGATTATATTCCTTTGGTTTCGAACGACACCGCGGAGAACAGATCCACGAATCGAAGAACTAAAATATTGGTACTTCCGAAGATCGATCAGTTCTACAACATGATCGAAGACGAACTCGAAACACTTTCCAAGGTGAAAAACTAGTAAAAACAATTGCTTGACACAAAAAACCCGACCCAGTGGTCGGGTTTTTTATTTATAGTTAATTTGAATTCAAAATCCAGTTTTGGCACCAGACCTGTTGGCGTTTGATTAAATTTCTAAACTCCCCTTCCCTTGCCGGATCAATTCGGGTTCATCTCCGGTAAGATCGATGACCGTGGAAGGAATATTTCCGCCATAGCCCCCATCGATTACAATATCCACCAGCTTACCCCACTTTTCCAAAATAAGCTCGGGGTCTGTAGTGTACTCGATCACTTCGTCTTCATCCTTGATCGAAGTAGAGATCAAAGGATTGCCCAATCCCCTAACAATGGCCTGAGCAATTGGATGGTCGGGCACGCGAATTCCAACTTCTTTCTTCTTCTTGAAAACCGTTGGCAAATTATTATTTCCAGGAAGTATAAAAGTGTAAGGTCCGGGTAAGGCACGCTTTAATAGTTTAAAAGTGCTGCTATCTATTTGTTTCACGTAGTCGCTCAAATTACTGAGATCCTCACAAATAAAGGAAAAATTAGCCTTCTCCAGCTTTACTCCCTTGATCCGTGCGATTCGCTCCAGCCCACCTTTATGCATGATATCGCAGCCCAGGGCGTAGACGGTATCACTGGGATAGATCACCAAACCACCGCGCCGCAATACGTCCACTACCCGATTGATCGCTTTCGGACTGGGATTTTCATTGTATATTTTAAGAAGTTCTGCCACTCTTGTATTGTTTATTGATAATGTATAATTGATTGTTGATACATCCCAGATGCTTTCAAATATGTATCATCCTCTCAAATCGAACCAAATATATCCATCATTCCAAATCTGTAATCCTATATGGAAAGATACCTCGCTTTTTTCAATAACCATAATACGCGGCAGGTTTTTCCGTTATCTATACATTCAACTTCGTATGAAAAACGCCCTGTCCATTGTAATTCTTTTCTTCGGAATTGGCTGTTGCCTATTTTCCTGTACTTCGGAAGAAAAAGTGGTGGTCGATGATAACAGGCCTGTTGACGCAGTTACGTTTCTCAATGTTTCCTACGGAAGCGATTCGCAGCAGGTGTATGACCTCTATTTACCCGAAGGCCGTACTTCAGAAAACACCAAAGTACTTTTGCTGATCCATGGCGGGGGCTGGACCCAGGGCGATAAGGCCGATATGAACTATTTTGTAGACCTTCTCCAGCAAAAACATCCCAACCATGCTATTGTCAATGTAAATTATGTACTGGCGAGCCTCACCCCACCCGTAAAACCAGCCTTTCCCAATCAATTTTTAGATCTGGTCGCGGTGATCGACCAACTCACTTCAGAAAAAGAAAACTTACAGATCCTTCCCGAATTTGGGATGATAGGCACCAGTGCTGGAGCTCACCTATCGTTGATGTACGATTTTGTCTATGATATCGATGACCAGGTGAAATTTGTGGCCGATATTGTGGGCCCCACCGATTTCACCGATCCCTTCTATGCGAACGATCCCAATTTTGAACAAGCTTTGAAATTGTTTGTCGATGAGAGTCAATATCCCGTAGGGACCAACTATGCGGAGACCGTAAGTCCCTTATATCAAATGAATGCATCGGTAAGTCCTGCCCTTATGTTTTATGGAAATCAAGACCCGTTGGTTCCGCTTTCCAACGGCACTTCTTTAGAAATAGCGCTAAACAACTGGCAAATTAGCCATAGTTTCACAGTTTATGAAGGGGGCCATGGAGATGACTGGAGTGCCGCCGACCTACTGAATCTACAAACGCAGATCAGCGAATACATCGATGCCTATTTGCCTGAAAATTAAGGAAAACCCATGCTTATTCGATTACCTTCAGTTTCGCGAATCGGAGCAATAATTTTTTGAGACCTCCATTTTCAAAGTCTATCTCGGCTTTGGTATCGGCCCCTGCACCTTCAATTTTTACGATCTTCCCCTTTCCGAAGCGAACATGCTCCACTAAGGTACCCAGTTGCAGGTTGGCATCAGCAGCGTTAAAATTTTTATCTGCACTGCTGTTAACCGGTTTTAATCTCCGCAATTTCCGAAGTTGATCCTCGTTCGGTCCCCTGGGAGGGGTTCCCGAGACGGGCTTCCGCAATCGCAATTTACTTTTGTCGACTGTCATCAAAAATATCGGCATCGATCAATGGTTTATAGCGATGTTCTGTGATAGGGGTTAAGTATTCCAGATAATTCTGATCTATTTCTTCAATAAACCGACTAGGCTCAGCATCGATTAATTTTCCCCAACGATACCGGCTCTGAGTATAGGTAAGATAGGCTTGTTTTTCGGCGCGTGTGATGGCCACATAAAACAACCTTCGTTCCTCCTCCAACTCTGCGCGAGTGCTCATACTCATTCCGCTGGGGAACAGATCTTCTTCCATTCCAACAACATATACATAGGGAAATTCCAATCCCTTGGCCAAATGAACCGTCATTAAGGCAACACGATCTTCATCCCCATTGTCGTTATCCAGATCGGTTGCCAAGGCAACATCTTCCATAAATTCGGCCAAGGAACCGGTGGTATCGGCCAATTCTTTTTGTTCTTCGACAAAATCGCGCATTCCATTAAGTAGTTCTTCAATATTCTCAATACGGGCAATTCCTTCTGGCGTTCCGTCTTTTTTTAATTCCTGAACCAATCCTGTTTTTTTGGTCACGTGTTCAGCAATCTGAAAAGCATCAGTAACCTTCATTGATCACCTGAAAACTTTCGATCATCGTGATAAAATTCTGAGCATTTGTTCTGGTACCACTATTGATCTTTAGATCGATCTTGTCAATATTCTTCATCACTTCAAACATGGACCGGTTGTAATGATTGGCCGCACCATTAATTTTATCGATGGTAGTCTGCCCTATTCCTCTGGCCGGATAATTGATGATTCGTTTTAAGCGCTTCTTCATCTTTCGGATTTAAAATGAGTCGTAAATAAGAAAGTACATCTTTTATTTCTTTGCGCTGATAGAAACTCAGCCCGCCGTAAATTCGATACGGAATGTCTTTCTTCCGAAGCGCATCTTCCATGGCTCTCGATTGTGCATTGGTACGATATAAAATGGCAAAATCTCCATTAACCAATCTGATTGTTCATCTCCGTTTCAAAGATATTGAACTCGCTACAAAACGACCTTCGTCCCCATCGGTCATGGTTCGGTTCACCTTGATCTTATGTTCCTTCATCATTGGCGGTCCAAACTACTTTTTCGAGGCGTGTTTTATTCTTTTCGATAATACTGTTGGCTGCATTGACAATGTTCTTGGTTGAGCGATAATTTTGTTCCAAACGATAGACTTTTACATCGTCATAATCTTTCTGAAAATTTAGAATATTATTGATATTCGCACCTCGGAAAGCATAAATGCTCTGGGCATCATCCCCTACCACACAAATATTCTGAAACCGATCGCTTAAGAGCTCTAACGATCAAATACTGACTGTGATTGGTATCCTGATACTCATCGACTAAAATATACCGAAAACGATTCTGATACTTGGCCAGCACTTCCGGAAAGCGCGTTAACAGTTCGTTGGTTTTTAGCAATAGATCATCAAAATCCATCGCACCTGCCTTAAAGCAACGATCGACATATGCTTTATACACATCTCCCAAACGAGGGATCTTTGCCATGGCATCGGCTTCCATCAATTCGGGATTATTGAAATAGGCCTTTACGGTGATAAGACTATTTTTATAGGAAGAAATCCGTGAATAGACCTGTTTGTATTTATAGATGTCCTTATCGAGCTGCATATCCTTGATGATAGCCCGAATCACACTTTGAGAATCCTGCGTATCGTAGATGGTAAAATTTGAAGGATATCCCAATTTATCGGCTTCATACCGAAGAATTTTTGCAAAGACACTGTGGAAAGTTCCCATCCAAAGATTTTTAGCCTCACTGCTGCCCACGATCTGGGCGATACGTTTTTTCATCTCACGAGCGGCTTTGTTGGTAAAGGTAAGCGCCAGAATATTAAAAGGGTCAACTCCTTGTGACATCAGATAAGCAATGCGATAGGTAAGCACACGTGTTTTTCCCGAACCTGCGCCGGCAATAACGATCATTGCCCCGTCTTTTTGCAAGTACGGGTGCACGTTGAGCATCATTTAATTGTTGTAGGTAATTTTGCAATTTATTTGGTGTTTTCTGAATCGTATTCCGAAGGACCATTCTGATTAATTGTGTGAAAATAAGTAAAATCACATGAATCGACTAGCAGAACTTTCAGAATTTATAAACAGCGATGTCTCCTTGGAATTGCTGAAAATTAATATCTTTAGCTGCACTTGGGCCTTCACACAGTAGTGTCCCAGGTACTGAAGAATCTAATATTTTAAATTCAAATCCGCATGAAACTACAAATTTCCTCCTTTTGCTTCCTATTATTCTCCACTCGCTCTTTGCACAAATGGACCAAGACTTTATTAACCGATATTGAGACCATTGAAGCCAAGGTGATCGATTGGCGACATTATTTTCATCAAAATCCCGAACTATCGAACCGCGAATTCAAAACGGCCGAAAAGATTGCGACACATTTAAAGTCTCTGGGATTGAAGTTCAAACGGAGGTTGGCATTACCGGAGTTGTGGGTATTTTAAAAGGTGATCAACCCGGGAAAGGTGGTTGCACTACGAGCCGATATCGACGCGCTTCCTGTTACCGAACGAAACGATCTACCCTTCAAAAGTGAGGTAACGACAACTTTTTTAAATACCGAAACCGGTGTGATGCATGCCTGTGGTCATGATACTCATATTTCTATTTTAATGGGCGTTGCCGAAGTTCTATCAAAACATAAAGATCTAATAAATGGCACTGTAAAATTTATTTTTCAACCTGCAGAAGAAGGCCCGCCACCCGGTGAAGAAGGAGGTGCGAAATTAATGATCAAAGAAGGTGTTCTAAAAAATCCCGATGTGGATGCTATCTTTGGATTGCATATCAATTCGGGTACTCCGGTAGGAACTTAAAATATAAAAGGGTGGTACTATGGCGGCTGTAGAACGATTTGTGGTTAATGTAAAAGGGAAAGCAAACTCATGGTTCGGCACCCTGGACGGGAGTGGATCCTATCTTAATTTCAGCTAAAATCATCGATGGCTTTCAAACTATTATTAGCCGGGAAGTCCAATCTGGTAGAAGAGCCTGCGGTTATCACGGTTGGAAAAATAACCAGTGGAGTACGATTCAATATCATCCCAGAAAGCGCCGAATTGATTGGAACCGTAAGAACACTCGATCCCAAAATGCGGGAACTCATCATGCGCCGAATGACCGAAATGGCAGCCGATATTGCTAAAGCCTATGGCGGGAGTGCCACCATCGAATGGCAAAATAATACGGTGGTTACCTATAACGATCCTGCTTTGACCGCTCAAATGGTACCCACCTTGCAAGCCGTGGCTGGAAAAGAAAATGTCGTACTTGAAAGGCGACCACGGGCGGGGAGGATTTTTCCTATTTTCAGGAGCAAGTACCCGGATTTTATTTTTTCCTGGGCGGAATGACTCCGGGAAATACTACGCCTTTTCCCCACCACACACCCGATTTCAAGATCGACGATGCGGGGATGCTTTTGGGGGTGAAAATGATGACACAGATCGCGCTGGATTATTTGAATGCGCATTAGAAGATGTTAGAAAAAATATGAGTTTTTGTGTGTCTACAGTTGAACTATTAAAATTGATTCAATTAAAATAAATATGAATACTGTTATTGATGTTATCTCAACCATCCCCTGGTGGGCTTGGATTCTCATTGTTTTATTCATTGTAGCAATAAGGGATATATTTCAGCGGCACCATACCATAAGCCATAATTTTCCCATCGTGGGACATATTCGCTATTTGTTTGAAAGTATTGGACCTGAAATGCGGCAATATTTTGTGGCTAATAACCGGGAAGAACTTACCCTTTAACCGTATTGAACGCGGGTGGATCTATGCTTCGGCTAAAAAGGAAAATAATTACGAAGGTTTTGGAACAGATCGCGATATTTATGCACATCAGCATATTTTCATCAATAATGCAATGATTCCCTATAAGATGGGCAAGGATCATCCCAATTCTATGGATAAAACTTTTTTACCCTGCGCCAAGGTCATGGGCGCCTACAACAAACGAAGAAAACCTTACCGCCCTGCCTCGGTGATCAATGTATCGGCTATGAGTTTTGGTTCACTTTCGGCTAAGGCTGTGGAATCTTTGAACAAAGGGGTGAAAATGGCTGGAGCCTATCACAATACAGGTGAGGGTGGATTATCTCCTTACCATTGTCACGGTGGCGATGTGGTTTTTCACTTCGGAACTGGCTACTTTGGGGTACGGGCCGACGATGGCGGCTTTTCTATGGAAAAGTTGGTTGCACTTGTTACCGAAAATCCATTTATAAGAGCGATTGAAGTAAAACTATCCCAGGGTGCCAAACCCGGTAAAGGAGGCGTGTTCCCGGGAGCTAAGATCACGAGGGAAATTGCAGAAATACGAGGGGTGGAAGTTGGAAAAGACGTCCTCTCCCCACCCAATCACAAAGCGTTTTCCAACGTTCCCGAACTGATGACTTTATCGAGGAAATAGCAGAAGCAACGGGTTTGCCCGTCGGGATCAAAGCAGCCATTGGAAAACTGGAGCAGTGGGAAGAATTGGCAGATCTCATGATGCAAACGGGAAAAGGCCCCGATTTCATTACGGTTGATGGCGGTGAAGGAGGTACGGGAGCAGCTCCACCCAGTTTTGCTGACCATGTCTCTTTACCATGGGTCTATGGATTTAGTGATCTGTACCGATTATTTCAGAATAAAGGTCTCTGTGAACGAATTGTTTTTATAGGAAGTGGCAAACTGGGCTTTCCGGCTAAAGCGGCCATGGCATTTGCCATGGGAGCCGATGTGTATCAATGTGGCGCGAGAAGCCATGATGAGCATAGGCTGTATCCAGGCACAGATCTGCCATACCAATCGCTGTCCGAGTGGGGTGGCAACTCAGAAGAAATGGCTTCAAAATGGCATTGATGTTCCATTGAAAAGCGTGCGACTCGCACAGTATTTTAAGACTTTTAGAAAAGAATTCGTGGAAATCACTCATGCAGCCGGTTATGAACATCCTTGTCAGTTTAAAATGAGTGATATCGACGTAAACGTGGATGACCATCATTTGAGCAAAGAACTTAATAAGACGTATCGCTACGATAAAACTCCCGTTCCCTTTACCAATATGCAGGAGTTAAAAGATTGCAGGTATTTGGGAGGGAAGACTCAGTAGGCAATTGCAGTATTCAGTTGGCAGTGGCAGTTTCATTTTTTTAGCTGAATAAATTCAGAAACACCTTTCGATTCGCCTTTGAAATGGGTACCCGATGCTCGTTTTCCAACACGATATAACCTTCATTCTCAAAACTTCGGACCCTGGAAATATTTACGATGTGGGATTTGTGGCACTTAAAAAAGTTGTTTTCGAGCATTTTTTCAAACTTGCCCAGGTTATAAGAACTTAAAATTTCAGTTTTATCCAAAAGGTGGATCTTAGTATAACCCTCATGCCCTTCCAAGTGCAACACCTCTTCCTGCGGAATAAAGGACATTCCTTTGGAGGTGGGCACCAAAAGCTTGTTGTTCTTGTTCAAGGTCTCGCTCAATAATTTGACCAGATTTTCATTGGCGTCCATTTCTTTCTTTTCGAGAAGGATTGTTTTTGCCTTGCCTACCGCCGCAATAAGTTCATCGTTATCGACCGGCTTCATTACGTAATCGACTGCGTTCTTTTTTAATGCATCCAGGGCGTACTCGCTGTATGCTGTTACAAAAATCACCTGGAAGTTGACCTTAGAAAGCTTCCCCAGGAGCTCAAAACCAGTCATACGGGGCATTTCAATATCTAAAAATACCAGATCGGGTTGTTGTTTTTCCAGAAATTTAATGGCTTCTTCGGGCTTTTGAAAAGCCTGAAGTATCTCGAGTTCGGGAAAGAACTTTTCCAGTTTTTGCCGCAGTCCGTTCAAGGCGGAAAATTCGTCATCTACTAGTATGGCAGTCATTGTGCTCATTGTTTCCGTATGATGGTGAAGGTGGAAATATTTCCTTTGTCAATCGCCTGGGGAAAGGCCTCACGCGTGCTATATGCAACCTTCCAGTACAAACTTCGATTCAAATAATACAATCGATCTTTTAAAACATTGGAAGATTTTATCTTGCGAAGTCCTTCTTTTCGGGTATTCCTAAAGCCAACTCCATCGTCAATAATGGAAACCTCCAACTCGGTGTCGGTTAACATTTTAAAATCCACGGTGACATTTCCGTGATCTACTTTATTAAAAATTCCATGATTGATCGCATTTTCGACGATGGGTTGCAACAACATCGCAGGAATCTTCGACTCGTTTCCGTTCAATTTCGGGTCGACGTTGATTTTGTAGGCAAATTTATCGCGAAACCGAAGTTGCTCGAGATCCAAATAATTCTTAAGCAACTTAATCTCTTCCTTGATCGTAATCTCGCTTTCTTTGGAAAGTTCGAAGAAGGTGCGAATGAGCTTGGAGAATTTTACCAAATAGGTTTCGGAAGCTTCAAAATCGTTGTTGTTTATATAATACTGAATGGCAGCCAGCGAATTGAAAACAAAATGTGGATTCATTTGAGAGCGCAGGGCTTTCAGCTGTATTTGGGCCAATTCCTTTTCCTGAATGAGCTTGCGGGTGTGTTTTTTCTGATAAGTTTTCAGAATAAAAAATAAACTCGATCCCAATAAAATGACGAACGCCAAAATGGTCGTTGCTCGGAACCACTGGGTTTGCCACCACAAAGGTTTTACTGAGAAATTGATCGATTTTTCGATGCCATGGCTTCTCACGAGAAACGTGTAGTCATGCGGTTGTAAATCGGCAAAACTCAAGCTTCCGGAAGTAGTGGTGACCCAATCCAATTGACTGGGGATTAGTTTGTATTCATACTCCAATGGCTCGATACGCTCGGAAAAATCGATACTGGCAATTGAAAAATTGACATGGTTCCCATTCGTGAATTGAAACGAAGCCTGCTCCTCGTTGATGTCGCTCTCATTGTACATTCCATGCTGGATATAGATATCCAAAAATTGTGGGGACTTTTCAAGAGTTTTGGGAAATATTGCGATTCCATTATCGGTTGCGACCATTATTTCGCTACCCAGTTCGACCACCGAATTAATCTTACGTGAAGGCAGGCCATCGCTTTCGTCTAACTTTCTAACCAGGCGATATCCGTCTGTAGTTTTTTTGTATTGTAGTGCTCCAATTTCTGTAGCCAGCCAAAATCCATCTTCAGTACGAAAAGCGTCTTCAACACTTAAAAACTCTGATCCGGCCAGTGGAGTGATTTGTTCCAAATTGGTGAGGTACGCCCCGAAACCGTCGGTTCCTAAGAGAAGAAGGTTGGGTGAAATCTCCGTCAAATTGAGAATGGGTTCCTGTAAGGGTGCATTCGGAATAAGGAGTTCATAAATACTGTCCTTTACCCTTGTTTTCAATCCGTTTGAAGTACCCAATACAATTTGATCTTTAAAGTAAATCAAGTCGTTGATTCCGTACTGCCGATATAATTTTATTACGGAGAAATCGGAAACATTCATTGTCTGCAACCCGCCTGAAGTTATAGTAAACATGGTGTCTTTAACAAAAAATAATTTTCGTACCCCCAGACGAACGTTCGACATTCGATTGGGAAGTGCGTCTTTGTTTTGCTGAATGATTTTCGTTTCAGAAAAATAAAAAGAACTTTGCAATGGCTCAATGTAGGATGCGCTATACATAAAACCATCATCTTGAAGCAAGGGAATAAACTGTCTTTGTTCTTGATCGTATTCATAAAACCCTTTGGACCGAACGCTTGCGACTATTTTATTGTTTAAATTGTCAATTCTGTTGACCTTGTGATCCAGCAAGTGGTAGGTAACCTCCCGATTTACCTGAGGAAGCATATAAATACCGTTAGTGAAGGTACAGCTCCAAACATTGCCGGATCTATCGATCATCGAGAAATGTGGCTCTATTTCTTCGGAAATATGAATCACCTTTTCCGGCTGATAATCTGTTCCCAAGATGGCTACCATATTAAAACCCGATAGTTGAATCTGACCATTTACAAAATGGAAACGCGTAAACATGGGTTGTCTGGGCAATAAACCGTCACGAAACGCTCCGTGGTAAACCTTTTGAGTATTTACATTGAAGATTTTATAGCCCTCGTCATACAACATACCATTGATCGAATCCCTAACCAAATACCGCTGCCCTGAAAACATTTCAGGGTTTTCCATTTCAAAGGGTTCTGAATGGTTGTAATAAAAATAGGCCAGACCTGCAATGATGGCAGTATTCCCCATATTTTCATTCCAGGTCGTGGTTTTCACTGCCTTTGCCCTTGGGATGTATTTCCAACAATCATCCACCAGGGCATAGCATTTATCACTATTACCGAAGAGAATGGTATTTCCATATTGAAACACTTGTGACGGGTACAAAATATCGTTTTCAGTACAGGCCGGAAAATTATACACCAGACCGTCTTGGATGTACCCAATGATAGACGATTTTGAGAAGTACCACATCTTATGCCCCGGACCTTCCCGTATATCCCAGATATCGTTGGTTGGCAGGCCATTTTTTGTGGTAAAGACGGTAAATTCTTCTCCATTAAAACGTGCGATCCCTTTATCGGTTAAAACCCAGATAAACCCTTTGGCATCCTGAGTAACGCGATAGACATGATTGCTGGGCAGGCCGTCGCTAATGGTGTAATTGGTATGCGGTTGCGCCAAAGACAAATTCCATATCATAACAAGAGCTGCAACGATATGGAATTTCTTATGGTTCATATTCTGGAGATTCACTTTAAAAGTGCTGGATTGATCACACTAAAATTAGTTAAAAACTTTAAGCCATGCGTCGATTAGCGTTTAATTAGCTTAAATGTATCCATATTACGATTGTGGTCGAACGCCTGAATAAAATACATCCCTTGGGCGAGATCGCCTACATAAATCGATTTTTCTTCCGTTAAGGTTCCTGAAAACACAGTTCTTCCCGAAGCGTCGAGGACGGTGTAGGTCACAACGCTGTCACCCGTAAAGTAAACTATGTCGTTCGCCGGATTTGGATAGATACTGCCTCGATCCTTGAACTCTTCATCTATGGAAAGGGTAGGGTCACACATGCTTATTTGGAAGGTGATAACCGCGTCGTTGAACGTAAGGGGTACCGTGCTGGTAGGTACTTGTCCCGATGTTGCCGGAATGGGGGTAAGCGTTGCTGTGTTTGGCGTGAGCTGAAGGGGTAAATAATCACATTCATTTCTAAAATTGAGAGGCGTCTTGTACAACTCTGTCTCCGTAAAGACTGCCGAAGGATTGGTTCGATAACCTACATGATAATAATTGGCGTTTCCTGCCGTATCTACATATAATTGGCTTATATCGGGATAATAGATAAGCGGTAATTGCCCCGACCAGAAATTGAATTCGTCTCCTGCGGGTTCCATGTGTGGCACCAAATATTGGTAACTCTGTCCCACTTGGGCTCCTGTCGCTTTGGCGAATTCGTGAACGAATACTGTGGATTGCCCGAAGAAACTTCCGGTGGCGTTGGTCCAGTTTTCATCCCTGTCGTAGCCCGTTATCACTAAATTATTGGCTGAATTGGCAGACTCCATAATTCGGAAACCATATTTATCAAGATCGTTCCCGGTAGCGACCCAAGCGAGGGTACTGGCACCTCCAATATTATTTAAGACGGTTACCCCGAAATAGTGTGAAATTGAATAATTCACCAGTACATAAATCTGATTGGTGCCCACGTCGTAATAAGCATCGGTACTCACATCACTGCTATTTCCGAAGACATAGCTGCTATCCCACATCATAACCCCTAAAAAGTCAATTTTATGAGCCAATACTGCCTGTTGCACGGTAGATGTAGGCGTAATTCCCGTAGCACTTCCTGTAATAAAGAAGCCATCATTGGTTTCAGTAATACCATTTGCGAAATCATATTCGAGGGTATTAATGGGATTGTTGGTATCTATTTCCGTGGTCCAGATATGATTAAGATTGATATCGGTTCGAAGTACCATTCCAATATTGTTGAAATTACAGTTGACGTCGACCGCGTAGCAATCGCTAAAAAATCCTGCTACCACAAAGCCCGGATCGTTGATCCCATTGTTGTTCGCATCACTGGTAGTATGAATGATCTTTAAACCTCTCGAATGGAAATTAGGGCTAATAACATCGTAATAATTGGCGTTCACAAAATTTCCATTAGCGGCTAGTATTTCGGCAATAAATACCTTCCGAATCCCGGAAACGTCAATAGAGCCGGTAATATAGATGGAACTACCCGTGAGCACCATATCGAAGACCCTTGCATGAACAAGGCCAGTGCTGGTGTATTTTTTGATCCAAACCACGACTCCATTTTGATCCACTCTTTTTAAGGTGAGTTCTTCATTTTGAAGGGGTGCATCAAACAGGTTCCCGGCTACGATAAAATCGTTGGAACCATCGTTGGTGGGTTCCATATTCAGGTCGTGATAGTGCTTATTGACTACTCCTATTGTTTTCTGAAATTGTGCATAAGCGCTAAAGGTTACCCATAAGCCTAAGACTAGAAAAAGTAATTTTGATTTCATAATTATTTCTTTATTGGTGAATACTTCCCAAAACTAAGGTGCATTCCATTCAGCACAAGCTACCGTTTGCCAAACCACAGGTTTCATACAACCAAATACTACTTTCCTCCAACGAACGTTATTTGTAAAGTTTACAAAAACACCCTATGTTTGTTCAAATTCAATCTACTTATGGAAGACGCCACCCAAGTTCTTAGCTATGCCGCCTACCTACTACCGGCCATTGTGGTAGGAATTATCGCCTATTATTTTTTTAAGGGACACATTGCCAATGAAGAAGGCCGAAGACGCTATTTAATGCAAAAAGAAGCACAAAACAAGGTGTTGCCTATGCGTTTGCAGGCCTACGAGCGCCTTTCTCTGCTTCTGGAACGAATCGACCCCAACAAATTATTAATTCGGGTGAAGCCATTCGCCGATGAGATTGACAAGTACGAAGCACTACTCATTCAAAATATCGAGCAAGAATTTGAGCACAACATCACCCAACAGATCTACGTAACCCCGGAATGCTGGAATTTGATCAATGCCGCAAAAAATGCGACCATTCATATCATCCGGCAGGCGGTCATGCATGAAAAATCGGGAAATGCCGATGCGGTACGCGAATATTTACTCCGGAATTTTATGGAGGAAATCACCCCTTCCCAAAAGGCGCTGGCATATATCAAAAAGGAAGTTGGCGAATTATTTTAGGGCTCTTGTCACCTACTGCCGCTAAGCATCATGTGCCTTGATCTCATTCAATTCAATGTTCTTTTCTTTGGCATGCTGAAAACCACTTTCCCACCACTGCGCCATCTTAATCTTATCAAAAATCAAAGAATTGGTCGTTAAGACCGTGGGAGTATAGTACAAATTAATAATGACGTTGTTATGGCTCGCCACAAATTTTCCAATTCGAATATTCTGTTTTTCCACACGATCCAGCATATAACCATGCATATTGGTTAATAGCGAAAAGACGTTTCGTGAGGGCAGCTTGTTGTAAAAGGCAACTTCGGTTTCCAAAACAATTACATCCACCATCTTGGCTCCCCTTTCAATAGCCTCTTCGATAGGAACCATACTGCCAAAACCCCCGTCCGCATATTCACATCCTCCTTTTTTAGCCAAAGTCATAAAGGGTATATAATTGCACGAAATCCATATCCAATCACAAAAATTTGAGTAATCGAAGTCCTTAATCGATTTATATTCTACTTGATTCAGAGACAAGTTGGAGACCGTAACCACCACCTCTTTGGGGCCTGACTTCAGTTGATCAAATTCGGCTTCAGTGAAGGTTTCAGCTATCAATTTCCGAAGATTTTGGCTTTCCCCAAACGTCTTACTTCCTCTCCAGAAGTTGCGAAGCACAGCAAAATGATCGATAACGATCTCCGTTCCTCCGTATTTGGTCTTCTTCGCGCGAAACGGCCGTATGTTGAAAATACTTTTTTGTGTAACTGAAGTGTACACTTCTTTGATCTTTGCTATCTTATGCAATGCCAAATGTGAAATAAGAAGACTGCCCGTCGAGGTTCCCACAAAAATATCGTAATCATGCGACAACTCTTCCATGAGATATTGAGCGACTCCTCCCGCAAAAGCCCCCTTACTTCCTCCCCCTGAAATTACCAATGCTCTCATTCTGTCAATATTTTTGATCGCAAATAACGCGCGTCCTTCTGCGGTATATGCTCCAATAACCGCGCCAATCGACCCCGAAAGGCCTCGATTTCCAGTAATTGGTCCAGTACTTGTCGCGCATCGTTCCTGAAACGCCAATTGTGATGTACTGTAGCATTTACCAAATTTTGAAGTACCGCATCGTCCATGAGCTTCAAATCAAAAGAAAGATAACCGAAAGCCTGTTGGCGTATTTCAAAACTGTAAAAAGGAGCGGTGTAATTTTTTAATTCTGAAGTAAATATTTCAGTCGCCGAAGCCCCATATACTTCCGAAGAAATTGCCATCACCAACCATAATATCTTAATGTTTTTATTCTGAAATCCCTCCACATATTTGGTCTGTTCCAAATATTTCAATCGCTCCTCCGGAAAAGTATCCCAAAGTGCGGACAGCGCATACTGTTGCGTTTCATATGACGGATCTTCCAATAAAGATTCGAATTCTGTTTTCAATTCTGAAGGAATCTGCTGTATGGACAAAACAATGGCCTGACGTACCATAAGGTTACCACTATCAAATGCTTTTTTGTAAAGTGCCATCGTTTTCTCAATAGGCTCATCTGCCAATTGATACAGTACTTCCTGCCCCAGATAATCATTTGGAAGGGTAAGTAAGTTTGCCAAGGCATCCTTTTTATCCTCGAAGGGCACAGTCCGCAAGACACTGGCCTTGAAGTAGTCATTGATAAATTCACTATTGCGCAATGATTCCACGGCCTGCCTGGTTTTAAAAGCCGTTTGTTGCAGCCAATCGGCCTCCCATAGCGAAATGTCAACCACAGTCGCAGCCCTCACTTCATCTAAAAAATTGGAAGTCGTCACATTCCCGAATTGATTATTGATCAAATAGTTCTTTACTGCTGCTTTAAACGCTTCCTCGCCTATCAATTCCTTTAACAAGTGCAGGGCCCAGGCTCCTTTTTCGTAAAAGGTCAATGAACTGGCCTTGGGGTCTAACAAAGACTCACCTTTACCCTCCCCGCTCAATACGTCCAATTGTTCGGCAGATTGCAGGAGTTTCCAATAGTAATAATCGGTTCCAAAGATTTCTTTCTCTGCCAACAGCGCATAATAGGTTGCAAAACCTTCGTGCAGCCAATGATGCGTACCATCGGTCTCGGTGACCAGATTCCCAAACCATTGATGGGCGAGCTCGTGAGCATTCACGTTTATATAATTACGGTCGTTAAAGCCAATGGAATCGACCACAAAAGCTTCCGAAAAAACGGTGGCCGTGGTGTTTTCCATTCCGGCGTATAAAAAATCCCGCACCGGAACCTGTTTGTAGTTTTGCCATGGATAGGCAACTCCAATTTCGGTTTCCAGAAAATCGAAGATCTCCTTGGTGTAGCGATAGGTGGGTTCGGCTTTTAAGGAATCTGCGGGGCGATAATACAACTCAATGGGAACGCCCGAAGTCGATGTAAGTTCTTTCTTGTTGAAATCCCCCACAATAAAGGCCGCGAGATAACTGGACATGGGATGATCCATATTATACCTCCAAACCTCATAGTTTTCAAAGTCTTTGTCCCTAATTCCGGAGCCATTGCTAATAACAGTAGATCCTTTATCTATCAAAAAGCTTAGATCGAATTCTATTTTGTCGTTCATATCGTCCAGGCTAGGAAGCCAGTGCGACGTATATTTACCTTGTCCCTGGGTCCAGATTTGGTCACCCACAAAATACAACGCCTGCCTGGGAGATGCTTTGTATCCAAAACTGGACTCATATTCTTTCCCCGGAACAAAGTTGCCTTTAATAAAGATTTTGTTTTCTTCGGAATAAATTTCAAAATCACTTGAGGGTGGAACCATAATTTCCATATCAACTGCATCCAGATATACCCTATCTGTTGCTTGCATTACCTGAAAGGTGCAATTGACCGTTCCCTTGATGGAGGATTCTTGTTTATCCAACTCAAGAATAGCATCAATACCAATAAAATCGACAGTTTCCGTCTGTTGGCTAAAACAATTCATTGAAAACAGCAAAAGTAACCGCAACCCCCGAAAAAGTTTGGATTCGATGTTATGTTTAAATTTATAAGTCATAGATAAAAAAAACGCACGTAAAAAAAGGTTATTTCTGAATAACTCAAAAATAACCTTTTTTAATTCGTAATGCTATGATCTATTCCAGGATCAGTTTTTTTGTTCCTGTACCATGGGCGTTTTGCAAATTGATAAAATAAACCCCTTTCGAAAGATGGGAGAGGTCGAAGCTGTGGTTGTTCAATTCGGCAACGGTGTCAAAATAAAAGGCCTTCACTAATGCGCCGTCTATGGTGTGTATGGTCAAACGGGTTCGGGAGTCGGGATAGTTGGACTGAATGAGCATCAAACCGTTTGAGGGATTGGGATAGACTCGTACCTCGTAATTCAAGACATTGTCGACATGGCCAATCCCCAGAATATCGGAATATATAAGCGGATTGTTACTTTGGTTAATCACATGAGTATCCACAAAATAGATGGGGTTAAAGCCGTCATTGCAATCGGGGCAGGTGGTGCCCGATATGCAATTGGGGTTATTGGGATGGCATTGGTCCACATAGCCTGGGTGAAAACGATAATCCAGATCAAAACTGCTCCCAATATAAGGATTCAGATCGAATGCTTCGGGAGGAGAGATTGCCCCCGGACACCATCCGGCTCTGGCAAACGTCCAGGAGCCTTGTTGGCCTGTACAACCGTCAGGATTCGGATTACAAGTATTCCACAGATGATACGTAAAAGTTTCGTCACCATCTATATCGAAATATTGAAAACCATTAAAAAACTCGGCCGCATTCGCGGTGTTATTTTGTCCCCATCCATGTCCTGTAGTTGAAACATTTAGGTGGGAGGATAGCACACCTTGAGGAATGTCGATGGTAAACGTTTCTACGGGCTGTAAATTCGCCAGATCCCCAAAATTATACCCATCGTCCCAAACTTCCACAACATTGCTGTACGCAAACTCAGGTACGCCCTCGATATATTCAAAATTAAGGGTCAATTGCCATCCTCCGGTCCCCCACGTATCAATGAACACTCTAAACTCAACTTCGCCCTGCAACAGGGACCTGTAATCGGTTACATCCAGTTCGTGATTACACCCAACACCATAAGGAGTTATGTATCGTACCAATTGAATCCAATTCCCGTCGGGTGCTTTCACATCAATATGTGCCCAGCGATCCCAGTCATCACATCCCCCGGGCACATTGGGACATTCCACTTCCAACGCTGCCATAATACTACTATATGCATTTACAAATTGAGGAAAGGTGTAGGTACCATAGAACCAACGACTGTTCGTACCGTTAAATTCGATCACTACATCTTGCAAGCTACCTACCATCTGTGTAGTGACAGCCTCAGTAACATTTATGTTTCGGGTGAGGATGGTTTCATCTCCACTCGTTGCCCTTGCCGTTATTACAATGCTATGGCTACCGTAAGTAGCCGGAGTCCATAAATAATAATAAAATCCGTCTCCCTCTTCGGCGTTATAGGTGATGCCGTCTATTTCTATATCCACTTGCTGTATCGTGTCGGGAAGTTCCACAGTCGCATTCACATAGATGGGATATGCCTTCAATGTTGGCATTTCCAAATCAAAATCCTCTGTCAATCGGGTGGTCACCTCGGGTGCGGTAAGGCTATGGCGCTCATTTGCCCGTATTTCAGGATTGAATAATACCGAGGTTACTAAAAGGATGAGAAGTAATTGTACTTTTCGGTGATTTCTAAACATAACGGGTTGGTTTTGTTCAAGCTAAAGTAGGAAATAAGAAGGAATCTTTCCACCTGAAACGGCACTATTTATGACGGACCTCTGGATCGATGTTGCCATAGAAACTTCATTTTGAAATTCGTCTCAGGAAACAGAGCCTTCCACGGAATTCACTAAATTCGTTTTATGAATACCAATTTCCTGCAAACCCCTATCGATTATCTGAAAGGCGTTGGCCCCAACCGGGCCGATTTGCTCAAAAAGGAATTGGGCATTCATACCTTTCAGGATTTATCAATCTTTTTCCCAATCGCTATCTCGATCGAACTCAGTATTACAAAATGGCACAATTACAGACAAACCAATGCCGAAGTACAGATAATTGGAAAAATCACCCATTTAAAGACCGTCGAGCAAAAAAGAGGAAAACGTTTGGTGGCAACTTTTCAGACGAAACCGGAAAAATGGAATTGGTTTGGTTTAGAGGACATAAATGGATTCGGGAAAATTTAAAGATCAATGTTCCTTATGTTATCTTCGGAAAAACAAATTGGTTTAACTAATTCTTTTCGATGCCTCATCCCGAAATGGAATTGCGATCCGATCATGAAAAAAGTATGCGATCTGCCATGCAACCTGTCTATCCTTCCACCGAAAAATTATCGAATAGCGGCATTACAAATCGGGTGATAAATGGCCTGATGCAACAGCTCTTTTTAGAGGCCAAAAATGAGCTTCGCAGGAAAGCCTCTCAAAACCCCTTTTGGACAGCCCTAAAATTACTGCCCAAAAAGTGAAGCGCTTTTCAACATACATTTTCCAAAAAATCAGGCGACCTTTTAGCAAGGGCTCAATACCGTTTAAAATTTGAAGAATTGTTCTATCATTCAGCTACAATTAATTCGGAAAAATATACTTCACAAATCTAAAATAAAAGGCTATCCTTTTGTAAAATAGGGGATAATTTCAACAGCTTTTTTAACGACCATTTACCCTTCGAATTAACGGATGCACAGAAGCGAGTAGTGAAGGAAATTCGAAACGATCTGGGCAGCAATGCACAAATGAATCGACTGCTTCAGGGTGATGTGGGAAGCGGAAAGACCATAGTAGCCTTCATGTCAATGTTAATAGCCCTTGACAACGGTTTTCAAGCCTGTTTAATGGCTCCGACTGAAATTTTGTCAGTCCAGCACTATAACGGTTTATCTGAATTATGTAAAGAACTTAAATCTCAGTATTTCACTATTAACAGGTTCAACTAAAACTTCAAAAAGAAGGGAAATTCACGAAAATCTTGAAAATGGCTCTTTAAACATCCTAATTGGCACCCATGCCTTGACTCGAAGATAAGGTAAAATTTCAGAATTTGGGACTTGCCATCATCGATGAACAACATCGTTTTGGAGTTGCACAACGAAGCAAATTATGGCACAAAAATGAACTTCCGCCACACGTTTTAGTGATGACCGCCACCCCTATTCCTCGCACCCTTGCGATGAGCGTTTATGGCGATCTGGATATTAGTATTATTGACGAATTACCACCAGGCAGAAAAGACATCAAAACGGTACATCGATTTGACTGCAAACCGACTCAAGGTTTTTAGGTTTATTGAAGGACGAAATTTCGAAGGGAAGACAGGTCTATATTGTGTACCCTTTAATACAGGAAAGTGAGGCTTTAGACTACAAGGATTTGATGGATGGATATGAAAGTATTGTACGTGAATTTCCAAAGCCAAACTATCAGGTTTCCATCGTCCACGGAAAGATGAAACCTGCCGACAAAGACTATGAAATGAATCGCTTTATAAAAGGAGAAACTCAAATTATGGTGGCGACTACGGTGATCGAAGTTGGAGTTGATGTTCCAAATGCCAGCGGTGATGGTGATTGAAAGTGCCGAACGTTTCGGGCTGTCACAGTTACATCAACTTCGGGGGCGTGTGGGACGCGGTGCCGAGCAGAGTTATTGTATTTTAATGACGAGTCATAAACTTACGGCCGATGCTAAGACACGTTTAGAAACCATGGTACGAACCAGTGACGGGTTTGAAATAAGCTGAAGTGGATCTAAAGCTTCGCGGACCAGGGGATCTCATGGGAACCCAGCAAAGCGGTGTACTTAATTTACGCATTGCCGATATCGTTAGGGACAGCGAGATTCTAAAGATTGCCCGAAGTTACGCCAGAGAGGTACTTAAAAATGACCCCGCCCTGGCAAAACCACACAACCTTCCTATTAAATCGACCTACGCCCAGTTAGCCAAATACAAGAATATCTGGAATTACATCTCATAAAAATCTTTAGAAAACATACGTTTTTGATCACCTTTTCGTTACTACTATAACATCTCAAAACATCAAATCATTCTTATTATCAGGCGTTTACCTTCCAAATTATGGTTAGTTGCGCTTATGTTATTAGTACCAATTATGGGCAATTGTCAATTAGACGGAGAAGGAGGCCATGAGCCCTGGGAATATGCGCTGGAAAGCACCGGAGATGTGCTCCAACTGGCAATACCCGCAGCCGCCCTCACTGCAACGTTCATTGAAGGCGATTATGGAGGGTGCCAGGCAATTTGCCTATTCGTACGGTAGTGCTATGATGTTTACCTTCTCGTTGAAATACCTTATCAACAAACAGCGCCCCGAAGGCAGAGATCGGTATGATTCTTTCCCCAGCGGACATACCGCATCTGCATTCTCCGGGGCGTCTTTTATTCAAAAGCGATATGGTTGGCAATATGGCTGGATTGCCTATACACTTGCGACGGTGGTAGGGATCAGCCGAATGGAAGGACCCGATGGATATCACGATATCTGGGATGTGATCGCCGGTGCCAGCGTGGGCGTGGGGACCACTTATTTGTTTACTTTTCCCTATACAAAAAAGAATTTCGATGTGGGCCTGGCTTCAGGGAATCGTACGTATTTACTGTCTTTTACTTATAGATTTTAGCCGTTACCAGCTACCGCCGCCGCCGCCGCCAAAGCCGCCTCCCGAGGAACCTCCTCCTCCAGAAGAACTGCTGGAAGGTGAACTTACCATGGTAGACTTTGTCGCTGACATGCTATTGTTGAATGACGAGGTGAAATTGTGCATATTAAACGCGTTGTTCGAGGTGGATGAGTACCAGCTAGGCGGAGGTGTATTCAATTTCTCAAATTTCCGACTCCATTTCGCGAACAGTCCGAAAGCCAGAGCGTAACTCATTGTACTTTCAAAATAACCCGGATCGTCCTTCAATAGCATCTTTAATTTCCCTTGCTCTGAGACGGCGATGAATTTCTTAAAGCCTTTTAATTCAGATAAGGCCTCATTTCCCCTTGGATTCTTTTTTATCATGTATGTGTTCAAAATAAGCAATACAACACAGCTAACCACCCAGGCAACAGCAGCTAAAGGTCCCCAAATAAAAAGGAAAACGATTCCAAGACTTAACATTAAACCGAGTAATATTAAAATGGTAAGCGTCTTAATCCTTTTTGATTTAGGCAGGTAATACATTTGCGCTTCTTTTTTCAATTTAGCCTTGGCACTGGCCATGTTGGTATAGAACTTGTCCTTCAAACTACTCACCAAAACACTCTGCTCAGATCCACCGATTGCCGATCCAAAAATACCTTTAAAAATCTCCTTTTCGTAATTTTTTGCGTTGTCGGGTAAAGCTTTGAGGCGCGTTATTTTGGTATCTCCCTTGACAAGAATATTTTTTCTGGGTATTTCCTGAATTTTTATAAGGCCCTGTCTACCCCAATAAGGGAGTAAAGAAATGAGGTCTGCCGTATCTTCTTTATCATCGATTAAAAATCCTGCCATAGCCGGATCCATACCTTCGGGAGGGTAGTAGCTTGTGGTGGGTACCGCAGGATCATCTTTTCCGTACTTCCTCCAAACCATATAAAAAATGAAACTAACCAAGCCAATGATAAAGACCCAAATATATTGTGTCCATGGAGGCCAAAACGGTTTATATGCTGCGATGGAATTTGCCGGTAGACGCATTAATACCGTAACACTCTCACCGGGTTTGGAGACAAAGTTATCGATACTGGATCCGGTAATCTTTCCACCGTCTATCGTTACTACGAATTCATCACTGGTAGCTGTGTTTCCGGTTGATCCGCTATACACAAAGAAATCCCCTTCATAGATCGAAACCGTTTCAGGAAGGTGCACTTCAAAGTCGATGGCACTAAATTTGGCGTTCCAACCGTCCGGTTTTATGTTCCAGTAGAACTGAATTTGAGAATCTTCATATAAATACGCATTCGCTACCCGATATTTGATTTCATAATGTTGAGATCCAATCACGGTTCGATCGGCATCTCCAATTCTTATATTCAAAAAATCACTTAGTTTTCGTTCAAACTTAAAGGGGGTCTTGAATTTATGGCCGGGGACCTCAATATTACTGACCACAATTTTTCGTTTGGTCTGCTCCCCTTCCGAAGTAATAAGGTCGTAGTTTGTTTGTATAGTACGATAGATACCGTGTTTCGGTACGTTGAAGAATATATCGTATTCCTCCACCACATCAAAATATCCGTCGGGGTGTATGAAAATATCGACCTTGTAATTATGAACCGCAAAATCCTGTGCTTTCGCAGCGAATAGCATCAGGAATGCAAAAAAACTCAACACAAATTTGCTCATTACTTACCGAGTTAACATTATTTATTCCGGACTACTATTTTGGGGGTATTGTCACCCTTTGTTTCATTGAAATTGAATTGAATTTTTCAGGAAAAATCCACTTTGACATTCTCGCGGCTGACTTCATCGGTTTCAAAAAAGTCGAAATGCTGGTATTTTAACATCCCGGCAAACAAAACTCCCGGAAGACTTTCGCCATAGGTGTTGTTCTCACGTACCGAACCGTTGTAATAACGGCGACTTCGCTCCAGATTTTCTTCAATTTCATTCAGCTTACTCTGTAGGTCAAGAAAATTGGTGTTGGCCTTCAGGTCGGGATAAGCCTCTGCTAAGGCAAAAATACTGCGCAACGTTTGTTGAAATTGATTTTCAGCTTTGATTTGAGCATTGATATCTCCGGCAGGAACCTGCATTGCCTGGTTTCTCGCGTTGATTACCGCTTCTAAGGTTGTTTTTTCGTGAGCCGCATAGCCCTTCACGGTCTCCACCAGATTTGGAATTAGATCGTAGCGACGTCTCAAAGCAACGTCAATATTACTCCAGGCATCTTTGACTAAATTTCGGTTTTTTGCAAAACGATTGAATACCGTGATAAAAACCAAGAGCAGGATCACGACCAGGCCCAATACAACATATAACAGCATGTGAAATAAATTTAAGTTAATACCTTCGATTCGAATACTTTATAACGGGGATTGAATTCGTA
Organism: uncultured Flavobacteriaceae bacterium; assembly: GCA_963807685.1. GTDB lineage: Bacteria > Bacteroidota > Bacteroidia > Flavobacteriales > Flavobacteriaceae > Aureisphaera. The sequence goes on from CAWECU010000019.1 coordinate 46,649, forward strand.
CCTCTAAGATACTCCAATTTTAGATATTTTCAGAAGTATGCTCGCTTGTAGGTACTACTTTCCACAATTATGTTACAATTCTGTATTTTCAAAGGGATAAAACTGAAGGGTTTATTCTGAAAGCAGGCCTGCCAGAAACGCTTCAAACTCCTCCACAAACTGAGTGTACTTCTCCCCGGTCGCCTTCCCGTTAAAGCCAGTGTGGATCTTCCGCACCTTTCCGTTTTTATCGATAAATAGGGTCGTGGGATAACTAAGCACATGATTGAGCATGGGGAGCTTATTATTGGCCTTTGCTTTACTGCTACTGCCGTATTGTGCTAATAAAATGGGATAAGGCACTCCCACCGCCTGTTTCAGTTTTTGGATTCCCCGGATCGCTTTTTCCTCGGTCCCGGCGTATTCAAAAGCCAGAGAAACAAATTCCAAATCGGGGGACGGATTGTTTTTTAAATAGTCGGTGTAATATTGGGTCTCCTCCAGGCAATTGGGACACCAGGTTCCCATAATTTGCACCACTACGACCTTGTCCTTAAAACGCTCGTCACCAAGGGAAATAAGCCTCCCTTCAGTATCGGGAAACGAGAAATCGAAATGATCGTAGCCTTCTTTCAAATAAGTGAGCGTGTTTTCATCGGGCAATTCGTACGATTCATTGCGCACGGCGCTGAAGGGTTCCTTCCAGTGGTTGCCACTGTAGAAAAAACCGTACAAAAGGCTATCCTTTACTTCGGCTTCAAAAAGAAACGCATGGGCGCCGTCAAACGTAGATAATTTTAAGGTCCTGCCATCCATTACGCCTTCCAAATAGCGATAATCCCCCGTTGTGGTTCGAATGGTTCCCGTTACCCTGTCATTTTCCTGGGTAAAAATTCCCTTGGCGATGTATCGGTCTTCTTCTGAATGCGCACTAAACACCATTTCCCAGCTGCCGGTCACATTTTCTTCGGAAGGATTGTTAATTTCAAATCGCTTGCCGTCGGGATCCCGAAGCATCTCAAAGGGCACTACCCGGTCCAGGCTAGGTTTTATAAAATCTCCATGAATAAAATTATCGGTAAATACGCCTTTAAAAACACCTTCGAATACAGGATGTTCAATTGTAATGGAATCGCTTTTGATGGTCACATTGGTAACGGAAATGCGCTCTTCAGCATTATAAATAGTGAGGCTATTATCGGGTTTCCATTCGAAAAGGAAGGGAAGTTCTTTGTTATCCTGTACTTCTAAAGTGGCACGCCATTTTCCGGGCTGTGGAGTTTTGATTTCCGGCTTACACGAAATAATACTTACCACAGTGGAAAGGAAGATAAGTTTTTTCATTAATTTGATTTTCAGGATAAATGATCGCATTGAAATCGAGTGAATTACAAAAGAAAATAGGCGTACCTAAGGTAACGCCTATTTTAAACCGTTGCTCTAAAAGACCCTAGTTTTCGTCATAAACTTTAGACAAAGTTGCCTTTTGCTTCGCATAAGCTGCCTTACCACCACTTATAGAGGCTTCCAATTTATCAATTCCCGCCTCAGCTCTATCGATCATCGCTTGTTTTTTGGCTATCTGATCTTCGGTAAGTTCTCCCTTAACGATGGAAGCTGCTAAACGCTCTTTGGCACTGGCAATTCTTGCTCTGCCATTTCGAACCAATTCCATTTTATTTGCGAGGTCATCCTCTTTTTTGGCAAGTTTTGCCTTAGCATCTTCTGCTCTGGCTAAACCAAAATCTCTTCCTTTAAGTTCGCCTTTATCCTTCCCATAGGCATTTCCCTTATCCTTATCCTTATCCTTATCTTTATTCTTGTCCTTGTCCTTAGCGTTTCCTTTTTTCGATGTGGCTGAGGTGGCCGAACCTTCATCCTTCTTCACTTCATCGTTCATTTCGTCATCCCCATCATTCTTTGCCACATCTGCATCATTTTTGTCACCCTTTTTTGCTGTCTCTATCATTCTACGGATTTCTGCTCTTTCTTTTTCGGTTTTGGCTAGCTTCAATTTTTCCTCAAGAACTTTTAGTTTATCCTTATTCATATCGGAATAGGCTGCAGCGTCGTCCTTTGCATCATCTTTGGCCGCTTTCATATCGTCTTTCATTTGATCCTTTTTCTCCTTCATTTGATCTTTTTTCTCAATCATTTGATCCTGCTGCTCCTTCTTCTTTTCCTTATCCAGTTTTGGCTTTTGCTGCTCTGTTTTAATTTCACCTGTTTTAGAGTCACTCAATTTTTGTGCATAGGTGTTAAAATTGGCTGCAAACAGTGCCAATGTTATTAATAAAACGATCTTTTTCATACTTTTCATAATAGGGTGTTTTTTAAATACTATCCAATACTTTTAATGATTCCTCTACCTCCCTGGCTTCGGTTTCAATCTTTTGTGAGATTTCTTCGACCTCACTCTCTACAGCTTCAATCTTTTCGATCGCCGCTTTATTTGCTTCCTCTTCGGCTTTGGTATCCCGGCAGGAAACAAATCCTATCAAAAACAACACCAGTGTTAATTTCATTATTATTTTCATCTTTTGATGGTTTAAGTTCAACGAATTTTAAATGTACGAAATATGACCCGTTATTTGAATCCTAGCGCCATTATTTTATCTTTGTACGCTTAACTTACGACCGTAGATGAAAATATCATACAATTGGCTCAAACAATTTGTTCAACTCGATTGGGAAGCTCAAAAGACCGGCAGAATTATTACCAGATCTGGGACTTGAAATTGAAGGTATCGAACCATTTTACTTCGATTAGGGGTGGCCTGGAAGGCGTGGTTGTAGGGCATGTGATCACTTGTGAAGCGCATCCCAATGCGGATCGCCTGAAAATCACCAAAGTTGATCTGGGCGATGGCGAACCCGTTCAAATTGTCTGTGGTGCACCCAATGTTGCAAAAGGTCAAAAAGTTGCTGTTGCCACAGTTGGAACTACCCTGTATGATGAGGAAGGCAAACCCTGGCAGATCAAAAAAGGAAAGATACGAGGAGAAGTGAGTATGGGTATGATCTGTGCCGAAGATGAACTAGGCCTTGGAAAAGATCATGACGGTATTATGGTTCTGAACAAATCGTTAAAGCCCGGTACACCGGCGGCCAAAGTATTTGATATTGAAACCGATGAAGTATTTGAAATTGGCCTCACCCCTAATCGTGCCGATGCCATGAGTCACTTGGGTGTTGCTCGGGATTTACGCGCCGGTTTGCTCCAACAGGAAATTTCCATTGAACTCATAACTCCTTCCACCAGTAGCTTTCATGTAGAGAACCGTACGCTTAAAATAGATGTTGCGGTGGCAAATCCGGAGTTGGCACCTCGCTATTGTGGTGTGACCATTAGTGGATTGAAAGTTGAGCCCTCCCCCAACTGGCTTCAAAACCGCTTAAAATCTATTGGACTAACACCTATCAACAATGTTGTGGATATCACCAATTATGTACTACACGAATTGGGACAACCCTTTCATGCCTTCGATGCTGCAAAAATCGCAGGGAACGTGGTAAACGTACAAACGCTGCCACAGGGACAAAATTCACTACACTGGACGGTGTGAAACGGGAATTACACGCTGAAGATCTGATGATCTGTGATGCTGAAAAACCCATGTGTATCGCCGGAGTTTTTGGTGGTATCGACAGTGGTGTAAGCGAAAGTACTACAAGCATTTTTCTTGAAAGTGCTTACTTTAATCCTATTAGTGTTCGAAAAACGGCCAAACGTCATGGACTCAATACAGATGCCTCCTTCCGATTTGAAAGGGGAATTGACCCTAATATTACAGAATATGCCCTGCTGCGTGCCGCGATCTTAATCACTGAAATTGCGGGTGGAGAAATTACTAGTGATGTGGTAGATGTGTATCAAGAATAAAATAGAAGACCACCAGGTTGTCTTAAATTTTGATAATGCAACGCGGCTCATCGGACAAGAAATTCCGAAGGAAACTATTAAGCAGATTCTTACCTCTCTGGAAATAAAAATTAAGAATGTCACGGAAACAGGTATAGGCATGACCATCCCGGCCTATCGCAACGACGTCACCCGCGAAGCCGACGTCATTGAGGAAATACTTCGAGTGTATGGGTATAATACCATCGAATTTACAACCAAATTAAACGCTTCGATCGCAACCACCCAAAAGGTCGAAGATTACTTGATCCAAAATATTGCCGGGAATCAGTTAACGGCGCTGGGTTTTCACGAAATGCTTTGTAATTCGTTGACCAACGAGGCCTATGTGGAACTTTCAAACACTATCAACCCAGATCAAAGCGTGCGCATGTTAAATCCGTTGAGCAAAGATCTGGAGGTGATGCGACAGTCCATGCTTTTTGGTGCCCTGGAAGCGGTAGCCTACAATAACAACCGTAGGATTCCCAACGTAAAATTGTTTGAGTTTGGAAAAACCTATCACAGTTATAAGAACTCACATGAAGAACAGAAGCACCTTACGTTAACCATCGCCGGGGATCGCAACAATGATAGCTGGACCACAGCTTCGAAAAAGAGTGATTTTTTCTTCGGAAAAGGAGTGATAAACGCTTTACTGGAACGATTGGGTATTTTAGGCACTTCGGAAGAGGGTCTTCAAAATGACTTATTTTCTGAAGGGATCGCAATAATCAAAGGCAAGCAGACCCTTGGTGAGTTTGGCGTTGTGTCTAAAAAGGTCGCCAAACATTTCGATATTGATACGGAAGTGTTATTCGCCGACTTCAATTGGGATGCAATTCTTGCTGAAATTCCAACTGAAAGTCTCATTTTACAACCCATATCCAAATTTCCGAAGGTAAAAAGAGACTTCGCCCTTTTATTGGATGAGTCGGTTACCTTCGACACCTTGAAAATGGCAGCCCTACAAACCGAGAAGAAGTTGCTGAAAGAAGTATCACTTTTCGATGTATATACCGGCAAGAATCTTCCGAAGGGAAAAAAGAGCTACGCCTTGAGTTTTACACTTCAGGACGAGCGTAAAACCCTAACCGACAAGCAGATCGATAAGATCATGGACAAGTTGCAACAGCGATTTGAAAAAGAATTTGGGGCACAGTTACGATAAAGTGCTTCCCTCCTGTCTTCACCTTATTTCTGTGGCGGTGAGCAATATTTTTAGTAGGAACGCAGACAACCACCAAAACGATATGAATCACTATTTTATGCTTTCATTAAACTTCAGAATAATGATAAAAAACTCAGTTCTTATCATTGCCGTATTATTTTTTACGGCCTGCAATTCAAAAAAGGAATATACGCCACAACAACAACTTGCAATTGCCTATACCAATTGCTTTAACAGGGCTTATAATGACGAGGGTGCAGCGTTAAAAAATGCCATAGAAACCTATGAAGACCTGTTGATTGAAGAAGGAATCATCAAAAATATATCGGGAGAGAGCTATGTCACCCTCTTTGAAAAAATGGCGGCTAACGATTCCCTCGCCTTTCGTCCCTCAAAGCCGTTTTACGAATATTTCAACAAGGTTGAAGAGCCCAATGAAGCCAAAGCCCTGTTGTGTAACGAACAATATAAGTTGGGAGAAAAATTCGAAAAGTCAGTTGTCTTTACCCAGAGTCTCGGTGAATGGACCCCAGCTAATTTAGCTAAGGGTGTTTTATCGGAATTTTCGGCGACCGATTTTGAATTGACATTTTACAAAATGTCCTTCTTCTTTATGTTCGACACCATCAATTATGAAAATACCTCCCCAGTTGCTGAGGATCTCCAGGTAGCCAATTAGTCCTAACGGTAACGTTCGGTGCCGCAAACAAGGTATCGTAACTTAAATGGGTCTCATTTTGTTTCGGATGGTAAATCCAACCCGCCATTTTTTATATTTTTTCACTAACTTGATTGGCGAAAAAAATGAAAAACCGGATACCTAACGGCTTTTTGAAAACAACTAAAAAACAACGATACACATGGATAAAGCACTTCAAACCATGATTGATAACATGCCCGAAAAAACTGGAAAGTCACTGGGCGAATGGAAATCGCTGCTTAAAACAAAGAATTTCGGTAAGCATTCCGAAGCGGTGAACTTCCTTAAAAAAGAACACCAGGTAACCCACGGATTTGCCAATACCATTGTGACCCTGTCCAAAGAAGAAAATCAGGATCCAATCGATCTGGTTCAGAGCCAATATGAGGGAAAAGAAGGCCTGCTTCCTCTCTATAAAAAACTGTTAGCGATGGTCAAAGATTTCGGGACGGATGTTACGGTTACGCCTAAAAAATCGAGTGTAAGCATTATTCGGAAAAGACAATTCGCATTAATAAAACCCGCCACCAAATCCCGAATTGATCTGGGATTGAAACTTAAAGATACCCCTACAACAGAGCGGCTTGAAAATTCGGGTCCCTTCGGAGCCATGTGCACCCATCGGGTACAATTGTTCGAAGTGAATGATATTGATGGCCAACTCAAAGCATGGTTGAAAGAAGCCTACGAAAAAGCCGAATAGATAGTAACTTATTGATAGAAAATGCGGAAATCTCATTGCAATTGCAGGTAGTGATGGTCCGTTTTAATCTCAAAAGTGATTGTTAATATCTCAAGACTCCCGCATAGCAAACTTAGAATAAGACGATTATATCCATTTAACTTCTGTGACAAAATTGAGTATCTTTCTGTTCGAAAATACGATTTGCTTTTCAATTTAACGAAACTCAATTATGTACGTCAAAAGGAATTATGGATTTTGAATGACCTTCAATGGGTCAAAATGGCTCATTATCTTCGTAACTTTTTACGAATAATCCCTGTGTCAAACTAAAGAAAAAATATAACTATGATTCAAAAAATAAGTAGTGTACTATTGATCATCGCATTGATGCTGCCCATTTTTGCACATAGCCAGGATAGTAATTTTGGTAATTGGCTGATCTATATTGGCAATAAAAAACTAAACCAGACATGGAACATACACCACGAGGTGCAGTATCGAAATTACGATGCCCTTGGAGATCTGGAACAATTGTTGTTGCGAACAGGTTTGGGATATAGCTTTAATGAAAGCAAGAATAACTTTTTACTGGGTTATGGTTATATTTTATCTGAAAACTACATAGAAAACAATACCGATAAAGTTTCGATTAACGAACACCGAATTTTCCAGCAATTCACATCCAAACAATCCATAGGCCGCGTAAAACTAAGTCATCGCTACCGTTTTGAACAACGCTTTGTGGAAAGCGATTTCAAAATGCGATTGCGTTACTTCCTGGGACTCAATGTCCCTTTACACAAAGAAAAGAACGACTTTTATCTTTCGATCTACAACGAAATATTTTTAAGTACCGAATCGGCTGTTTTCGATAGGAATAGGTTATACGGGGGTTTGGGGTACCGTCTCAATGATACTGTCAGGCTGGAAGCTGGTTATATGAACCAGTTTTTTGAATCGGCCAATAGAGACCAGTTCAACATATTCGTTTTTGTTGATATAGGTTACAAAGAGAAATAAGTATACTTCAGAATTGATTGAATATGGCGAACTACAATTGTGCTTACTTAACAGAAATGGGCCGTTTTTATCTCAAAAGTGATTGTTAATATCTCAAGACTCCCGCATAGCAAACTTAGAATAAGACGATTATATCCATTTAACTTCTGTGACAAAATTGAGTATCTTTCTGTTCGAAAATACGATTTGCTTTTAAATTTATCGAAACTCAATTATGTACGTCAAAAGGAATTATGGATTTTGGATGACCTTCAATTGGTCAAAATGGCCCTTTATCTTCGGAACTATATATGGCCTCGCCATTTGTATGATCGCCTATTTTCTCGAAATCAATCTATCCATTCCATGGAGTCCTATATCGATCATTGGTATCGCGGTCGCGTTTTACCTAGGTTTTAAGAACAACAGCAGTTACGACAGAACCTGGGAAGCCCGAAAAATATGGGGTAGTATTGTCAATAACAGCCGGACGTTTGGAGCTGCCGTCGTTTCTTTTGTTCAAATGGAAGACGCACCAAAGGTTCAGAAAGAGTTGCTGTACAGACATGTCGCCTGGCTCACGATACTGAGACATCAATTGCGGGTAAGCAGGCCCTGGGAACACGTAAATGAGCGCGCGAAGGGGTATAAATCGCCAAGTATTAGTGAGGATTCCAACGCAAAATTGGACGAAGAGCTAAACGCCTACCTTTCCCGGGACGAAATAGAGGCCCTCGAAAACAAATCGAACAAAGCGATTCAAATATTAAAAATACAATCACAACGACTTCAGGATTTAAGGGATGAAGAAGCGTTTGAAGATTTCAGGCATATGGAATTTCACAAACTTATTACCACCTTTTATGAAGATCAGGGCAAATCGGAACGCATTAAAAATTTTCCGTTCCCCAGGCAATATGCTTCCACCGCACTTTGGATGACCGTGGTTTTTTCCTTTTTCGTACCCTTCGGTTTGTTAAATGTCTTTCAAGATGCCGGTGATGGCTTATTTTGGTTGTGCCCACTACTTTCGGGTCTCATTATCTGGATATTCTTTCTGATGGAAAAAATAGGTGATTATTCTGAAAACCCCTTTGAAGGATCCTACAACGACGTACCTATTACCTCCATTGCGAGGGGTATCGAAATTGATCTGAGGGAAATGATCAACGATGCGAATATCCCCAAACCCGAAGAAGCCGAAAATGGCTTTCTAATGTAGGTGCCATATGAAAATGATCCCTGTCTATGAAAAAGTATCCATCCATGTACATAAAAGCGACTGAGGGATTTGTGCGAGCTATGATTTAACAGTAATAAACGTAAGTTATTCTCAACAATACTCCCGAAAACCCTAGTTTCATAGGGTCTTGTTAAAAAATTGGATTCCTGAATTTTACTGCTTATTTTTAGGCAAAAATTGCGCTATGTTTGGAAAGACCAATATTGAAGAACGGCTTGTAAAACTTCGGAATAAGCGGATCGCACGCACTACATCCAAATCTATTATGGAAGAGGTGCACTATATTTTTTCAGAAAACCAAAAGGACCGGGACCAGATCAAAGCCCGACTCTCAATACCTTCGGAAGAAGTCTCAACTCCTTTCAATCTGGAACTATTAGCTTCCGAAGATATCTTTCATCTCGATGAGATCAAAAAACTATGTGTAGATTATCGATTGCGGTTTCTGGATGCTCCCTACTTCAAAGGCGATTTCCCCGAAGAGGCCATTTCCAAAATTCGAAGGCTGGAAAAAGATCACGACTGCAGCTTGCAGGGATTGAAGATCATGGCCCCGGCCAAACTGCTGAAACTCGAAAACGCAGACGATCCTTTGCTTTTTGCCTCCATGGGCAACAATTATTATTATCTGATCCACAAATGGGGCACTGATCTGCATCCATTCCGGAAAGCCTTAATGTGGCCTTATAAAACCTTCGAAAACCTTGTTTTTACTATCTTTATCGTGAGTATGCTGCTTACAGCCATCACACCTATGCAGGTTTTCACCCAGGGAGATGTTGGGAATCAGGAATATTTATTGATGTTCCTGTTTATGTTCAAAGCGGTTGGTGGTACGGTTCTTTTTTACGGCTTCGCTAAGGGAAAGAATTTTAATACCGCTATTTGGGATAGCAAGTATTATAATGGATAGAGGAGATTGGATTTACGATAGACGAGGTACGATATGTCACTTCGAGTGAATTTTTACGACGCAGGAGAAAAAATTAGTATCGAGAAGAGGAAGGACGATGTACGATATACGATTTACGAGGTAAGAAACGTCAGTTCGAGTCTGACTATGATAAATGAAGTGGTGAGATAAACTAACTACCCAATTCAACGATTCAACGATTCAACGATTCAACAATTCAACGAATAAACAATAGTCAATAGTCAATAGTCAATAGTCAATTAAATCACTACACTTCAACCGAGTACATCTTCTCCCGTAGTTCCTTTATCTTTTTATCGTTCATATATTCATCGAAGGTCATATATCGGTCGATAACGCCATTGGGGGTAAGTTCGATAATTCGATTTCCAACGGTTTGGGCAAATTCATGATCGTGCGTGGTAAGCAATACGGTCCCTTTGAAGTTTTTAAGCGAATTGTTAAAAGCCGTGATCGACTCCAGGTCCAGGTGGTTGGTTGGTTCATCCAACATGAGCACATTGGCGCGCATCATCATCATTCTGCTCAACATACACCGAACCTTTTCCCCTCCGGAGAGTACACTGGATTGTTTTAAGGCCTCTTCGCCGCTAAAAAGCATCTTCCCAAGGAAACCCCTCAGATAGACCTCTTCACGCTCTTCTTCGGTTTTAGCCCATTGTCGTAACCAGTCCACCAATGACATTTTGTTATCGAAGAAATGCTCATTATCCAAAGGTAAATAACTTTGGTTGGTGGTAATACCCCATTGATAGGCTCCGGCATCTGCTTTCAGATTATCATTGACAATTTGATAAAAAGCAGTGGTAGCCCGGGAGTTTCGGGAAAACAACACCACTTTATCTCCTTTGGTCAAGTTGATATCAATATTACTGAATAGAGCTTCCCCTTCAGCATAGGCCGCCAGGCCTTCCACGTTTAAAATTTGATCTCCGGCCTTTCGCTCTCTTTCAAAGATAATCGCGGGATAACGACGGCTGGAAGGTTTGATGTCGGAAACGTTTAGCTTTTCGATCATTTTCTTTCGGCTGGTCGCCTGCTTCGATTTGGCAACATTTGCGGAAAATCGTCTTATAAATTCTTCCAATTCTTTTTTCTTGTCCTCCGCTTTTTTGTTCTGCTGGGCTCTTTGACGAGCGGCCAACTGGCTACTTTCGTACCAAAAGGTGTAGTTTCCACTGAAGTGGTGTATTTTTCCGAAGTCAATATCGCTAATATGGGTACAAACCGCATCCAGAAAGTGACGGTCGTGAGAGACCACGATCACGCAATTATCGTAGTTGGCCAGGAAATTTTCCAACCATGAGATGGTTTCATAATCCAGATCGTTGGTAGGCTCATCCATGATCAAAACATCGGGGTTTCCAAACAAGGCCTGAGCGAGTAACACCCGCACTTTTTGCTTTCCGTCCAGATCGCTCATCAAAGAATAATGATAACTTTCTGAGATCCCCAAATTGGACAGCAATGCAGCTGCGTCGCTATCGGCACTCCAGCCATTCATTTCTTCAAACTGAACCTGAAGTTCTCCAATTTTTTCGGCGTTTTCGTCGGTATAATCGTCATACAGGGCATCTATTTGTGTTTTAATGGCAAATAACTCCTTATTCCCCCGAACAACGGTCTCAAGCACCGGAAATTCGTCGCATGCGTTGTGGTTTTGCTCCAAAACAGACATGCGTTTTCCGGTTTCCAAATGCACATGACCCGAAGTAGGATCCTGTTTTCCGGCAATAATTTTTAGAAGTGTGGATTTCCCGGCACCATTGGCACCAATGATACCATAACAGTTGCCCTGCGTAAATTGTGTGTTGACCTCATCGAATAAAATTCGTTTCCCAAATTGAACCGATAGATTGGATACTGAAAGCATAGCTCTTAAATTTTGCGCAAAAGTAGCTAATAAACTGCGATTGAGGAAATAGAATTGACATCGAAAGGCAATATTTTATCTTTTAACTAGTAATTAACAGGACGACTGGGCGGAGTCCTATACTTTTGTGTGAGAATCTAACAATTTTGCATCTGATAAAACAAATACTTTTAATTTCTTTCTGCTGCCTGCTCTGTGTATCCTGTGAACAAACTACCAAGGATAGCTGTGGTAACGCCTGGATTGGCGGTGAAGTGGTCAACCCGAAAAAGGGTTTTGTGATCATTTCCCAGAGCCGAAAGATCATTGATACGGTTTATCTGAACGATCAAAACTTCTTTATGTATCAAATGAAGGATTTGAGCGCAGGGATCTACCACTTTATCCATAATGAATACCAGGCCCTTTACATTGAGCCGGGAGATAGTATTATGCTTCGGGTGAATACGCTGGAATTTGACGAATCCCTATCGTATACCGGCAAGGGTGCGGACAGAAATAATTTCATGATGGATATGTTTCTACTCAATGAACGAGAGAATGAATCCATGCCCGCCCTTTATTTACGTTCACCTGCCGAATTTGAAATCAAAATGGATTCATTTTCAAGTCATCGTAAAAAATTATACAACGATTTAATTGCAAAAAAGAATCCTTCCGAAGGCTTTAAAGTAGTAGCCAATGCGGCCGTTGAGTACGACATCTTTTGCAAAAAAGAACTATATATTTCGGCGAATGCCAGAAAAAAAATATACAATGAAAATGTAGAAATTCCGGAAGCGTTTTACAATTACAGAAAAAATATTGACTTCGGAAATGACGAGTTGCGCAGTTACTATCCGTATTATCGATACCTGAGATATTATCTGGATAACCTGGCCTATGAGCAATATAAGGGACAAGAAGTCTTTGATCGAAATTCATTTGTGCACAATTTGCATAAAGGCAAACTTATTGACAGCTTGGTTACGAATGAATATCTGAAGAATAGCTTGCTCCGTACCAGTGCTCATCAATACTTTCTTCGGGCAAAGGACAAAAAGAACGCCCAGGAAATACTGGATCAATTTCTTGCACTCAATACCAACCCAGAAGACCATGAGGAAATCACAAAGTTTGCGACAGCCACCATGCGATTAATGCCGGGAAATACCATCCCCAATGTTATGTTGCTCACTGCGGACAATACGGCCAAAGACTTGCACAGTATTTTTAACAGGCCTACAGTAGTGTATTTTTGGTCGAGTAAGTCTATCATGCATTATAAGAATATTCACACTCGCGCCAGCGAATTAAGAACGAAATACCCTGAATACGATTTCATAGGGATCAATATTGACACCCATTTTAAGAAGTGGCTCAAGGTCATCAAGAACTCTGGCTATAACGAACGATCCGAATACCAATTCGAGAACTTTGAAGAAGCCGAATTGAAGCTCATCATCGATCCTTCACATAAAGCGATGATCGTGGACAAACAGGGTAAAATACTGGACGGGAACATTAATATTTTTGATGTTACCATCGAAGAAGAATTATTGGGTTTTCTGAATAAATAACCTCATTATTCCGCCGGCTTCCTACTAATGGCTGGCGTCTTTCCATTTAAGTTTAAAAAAAATCCAAATTCCCACCGATACCGGCTGGGAATTTGGATTTTTAACAGGGGTTATGCTTCGAGCTTTAATTCCCCTTTTTATAATCGGCAAGGAATTTTGCCAGGCCAATATCGGTCAATGGGTGTTTGAGGAGTCCTTCAATCGAGGATAGTGGTCCTGTCATCACGTCAGCACCAATTTTAGCGCAGTCGATCACATGCATGGTATGGCGTATGGAAGCCGCAAGGATCTCAGTTTCGAAACCGTAATTATCATAGATGTGACGAATCTCGGCAATGAGATTGAGACCATCGGTTGAAATATCATCCAACCTGCCAATAAACGGAGACACATAACTCGCTCCGGCCTTTGCCGCCAATAAAGCCTGCCCGGCCGAAAATACCAAGGTACAATTGGTCCGGATACCTTTGTCGGCAAAATATTTGATCGCCTTTACTCCTTCTTTGATCATTGGGACTTTTACCACAATTTGATCGTGAAGTGATGCCAATTCTTCACCTTCCTTTATCATACCGTCAAAATCGGTGGCGATCACTTCGGCAGAAACATCACCATCCACAATATTGCAGATCGCCACATAGTGTTTTAGGATGTTATCTCGTCCGGTAATTCCTTCCTTCGCCATTAAAGAAGGATTGGTAGTAACCCCGTCAAGAACCCCTAAACCCTGGGCTTCACGAATTTGATCAAGGTTGGCAGTATCGATGAAGAATTTCATAAATGATTGTTTAAATTTTTTAATTGCTGCAAAAGTACACAATCATAGAGCGTACCTAACCATTCAGAGGCCAAATTTTTTACAATGCAATGTTAATAAAGTTGGGAAGGTGTACGATTGACGATGTACGATATATAAAGGGTCATTTAAGGCTAGTAAATTACCCCATTCAACCTATAATGTAATTTGTGGTGTTTCATGTATATATGGTTGTTAAGGAAAATGATCGTTATAATCAAAAGCCTCCCATATCTACTAGGGAGGCTTCTATATTAATTCTTAAATTAATTATTATTTAACCAAAAACCGCTTGGTAATTTTGTAGCTTTCGTTGGACAACTCAAGAAAATAAACGCCGTTGGCAACTGTGTTTAAGTCCAAAGTTACTCGGTAACCGCCTGAATCGTTTTCCATCGTCCCATTGGTTGTCTCCTGCCCTAAAGCATTGAAAACGCTATAAGACAGTTTCCCAAAGTCGCGAGTTGTTCTATAATTCACTTCATAGACTTTCGTTGTAATTGAGTACACAATCAGGTTGGCCGTGTTAAACTCACCTTCGTTAGTTTCCAATAGTTTCGTAAACGGTTTTGGCGCATCGAGTTCAAAGATATACGCCGAACCAGCACTACTCAACATATTACCGGGTGGATTATTGTCATCATGATCTTCGGCTCTTGCTCCCACAACACATTGTGCACCAAAATTAGGATCAATACTTACCGAATTACCAAAATTGTCTCCCAAATCCCGATCTGATGGCACAATTTTTTGGTCAAGATTCCAAGTATAGCCTGTTGGAAATGTAAACCCAAATTCAAATATATAGGCGGCGCCAGCATGTGGTAAAGGGGTAGGTGGATCCTCACTAGATTCCGTATCTTTAAATGGAGCGCCAACGACCGCAGATAATTTTGCACAAGCCACAGCGGCACCAAAATGATCATAGGCTGCTCGATCATTGGCAAGCAGTTTTGTTTGCATAGGCCATGTTCCCGTTAAATTATCTCTGCTAAAGGTAAATGCCGATCCTGAATCAATCGCAGTCGGATCATTTACATCGTCATCATAGGGAACTCCTACGATAATATGATTTGAATTCGCGTCGATATCGACAGCAAAACCAAACTGCTCATTGGCTCCTCTGTCTGTGGATGTTATCTTGGTTTCATCCCAACTTGTGCCTTCTAAATTTTCAAAAACATAGGCCGCTCCTGAATCTAATAATTCATTTCCTCCACCATTATCAAACCTATTCCGTGGTGCTCCAATCACTGCTTTCAGCTCAGAAATGGCTACCGACCACCCAAAATTATCACCTGTAGCCCGGTCAGATGCCGTTAATTTTGTTAACCAATACCATGATCCACCACCTGTGCTATATTCGAAAATGTAAGCCGATCCCGCATTCGGTAAAAGCATAGGCGGATCTTGACTGGAATAAGCGTCTTTACCAAAGGCGCCTACAATAATTTTACCTGCTGATATATCAACATCCCATCCAAAATTCGCCCCTATTTCTCGATCGTTGTTTCCAAATGGACCGGCAGCCACAATCTTCTGTGTAAAAATCCAGTCACCCGCCACATCTCGTTCAAAAATATAGACCGCACCGCTGTTCTGTATTTCATTGTTCCCAAGGTGATCAAAGTCCTGAAACGGTGCTCCAATAACAATAAAATCCCCATTATCTGTAATTGCAACCGAATACCCAAATCGATCCTGCGGGTGCGCATCACCTAGGGGAGCGATTAGTTCTCCATCTAATTCCCATAAAGACCCTGGGGCTGCAGTCCTTTTATAAACATAGGCTTTTCCGGTATTACCATTGTGCTGTGGTGCACCTATCACTGCGTAATCCGCACTTGTTTTGACATCATATCCGAAGAAATCATTTTCCATGCGATCTGGAGCTACCACTTTATCGGTTTCCAACCACTGCGCTTGTGTATTTTGAATAGTGAAAACGGTTATCAGAAATGCGAATGATAATAATTTATAAACTGTATTTTTCATAATTTGAATATTTAAGGTTCGTACTGTGACCCTATATCCGTCCATTACGAATATTTAGATCTCTATGAAAGAAAAGTAGACTGAATTGAAGTGGATTCCAATAAAAATCAAGAAGCGCTTACATCAAATTGATATTCGTACTGATTTCTTCGGAATTCGTTTAAGAAAAAGATCGGCTTATTTGAAAATGCTACGCAAGGTCATCTCCTTGCGCCTAGTAGAAACGGGTATTTTTACGTCGTTTTTAAGCAGAAGATGTCCTCGCTTATTGTACTTAACAATATGGTTTTTGTTGACAATATAGGATTGATGGCACCGAAGAAAAGTAGTAGGTGGTAGTAGTTCTTCCATTTTTTTAATATGCCCGGACACCATGATATTGTAGACCTGCGTATAAACAGTAGTGTAGTTTCCTTCTGACATGCAATAGAGTATATCATCCTGTTCGATGGTATAGATACTATTGGTTGTTTTTAAAACGATTCTGTTTCTATCAAAACCTCGATAGTGATCGTTTGAGACCGAAACCAAAGTCTCTAGATCTTTATCTTTATCTTTATCTTTAAGGTCGATGGCTTTGTTTATAGCCTCCTTAAACTCGGTATCATCAACCGGCTTTAATATATAGTCCAAGGCTCCCACTTTGATAGCCTTGATGGCGTTGGTGTCATATCCCGTAATAAAAATTACCTGGAAATCCTTAAAATTGCTTTGCTGAATAAGATCGAAACCAGTTCCGTCTAGCAAATGAACGTCCAATAAGAGTAAGTCAGGTTTAAATTCCTCTATGACCATGAGAGCTTCCTCAACACTTTGAGCTTCGGCTATGACCACTACTTCTTCAGGAAAAAAGTGCTTTAACTTAGACTTAATTTCCTCGAGCATATAGGATTCATCATCTACAACTATGGCTCTAATCATTCATGCTTAATTTATACGGGATAGAAAAATTAACAATCACTCCGGTTCGCCCTCCAAAGGTATCTTTTTTGTCCAAAATGGTGTACTTTCTTTTGGTCACTTTGTTTAAAAAATTGGAAATTAGTTGGGTAGATGACGTACCATCTTTTGAAAAATTCTTAGTGTTCAACCCTCGTCCGTTGTCTTCGATCGAACATGAAAGAAAGGATTTCTCTTTCGTAAATTCGAGTGAGATCTTACCCTGATGGTCAATTCCTACAAATCCATGTTTTATACTGTTTTCAACTACAGGCTGGAGCAACATCCCCGGAACAAATATCATCTCAGCATCAATATCATTGAGTTCTATCGAATAATCAAAAGTACCCGGAAATTGAATGCGTTGTAACTCAATATATTCGGCAAGGGATTTTAATTCTTTCTCCAAGGACACATAATTGGAAGTGGAGCTTTCAAAAACGGAAACCAAGAGTTTGGAAAACCGGATCAAATAGTTTTTGGCTTCTTTTGGATTCTTGTCAATCATGTTTTGAATTTTCGACAACGTGTTAAAGGTGAAATGTGGATTCATTTGAGCACGTAACAACTGTTGTTCCAAACTTTCTTTTTCATAGAGGTTTTTGAGTTTGCGTTGTCTCCAAAACAACACAGTAATCCCTGAAAGCAATAAAAATAACCCCCCAATTCCGTAAGTAATAATGCGTTGTTGTGAAATAATCGCTTGCTGTTGTTTTTTACTCTGCTCCAACTGTGTAATGGAAAGATCTTTTTCCCTGGTTTGGTATTGAATTTCCAAATTTTCCAGACCTTCTTCCAACTTTTGTTTTTGAAATTTATCGAAAAAGGCGGTTGTTGTTTCAAGTAGTTCGGTGTATTTTTTCGATTCGCCTTGCTTCTCATAGGCATTGGCCAAATGAATACTAGCAATCGCAGCCATTTCTTTGTCGTTTATATTTATTTGATCTCTAGATGTAATGACCTTTATAATCCTATTTAGGTCCTTAATACCCTCGTTGATCATTCCGCTCTTTATCTTAAAATATGCCTTATATATTATATCCCGATCCTTCCATCCGCTAAGTGCCTTCGGGTTGTTGATCTCCACCGTTTCATAACGATCGATTGCCTTTTTATAGTAATAAGCCATGGAATCCTCTTTCTTTTCATTCATATATATATCGGCCATAATAGTATATGACGGATATAAGTTAAATTTATAATCACTGTTTAGTGAGACCGTGATTGCTTTTTGACAATAACTCTTGGCAAGCTCATTTTGCTTAGAATTTCTATAAAGTGAACTTAAAGCAAGATGAGTAGCTATATATGCCCGGGGATTCGTCATATGAAGAGAATCGGCAGCCGTCTTTAAAAAATAACTTATTGCAATGCTATCATTTCCCATATTAGAATGATTTCTAGCAATACCGTAATAACAGATTCCCTCCCAATTCTTTAAATTATTTTCTTTCGCCAATCGTACTGCCTCCTGCAGGCTTTTTAACGAGGCCTCATAATTTTTACCATAATTTCTTTCTGCCGAACCTTTTAGATAATACACCATCATTTCCTGCTTCCAATCAACTTCTCTCGTGCGTTTCAGGTTTTCAAAAGCCTTAATTGATTTAAGGGCATAATAAATAGCGGAGTCACGTTCCTTATTTTCTTGGAGAAGTTTTATATGAGCAATTCTAGAATAATAAACATGCCATCCAACAAGATTAGGATTGGCTTCAAGAATTTTTTTAAGCCGGGATGGATCAACACCATATTTCCATGGGTCGTGCCAATATTCGGGTGGGTCGGTAAAGTATGTCTCATGAGGAGCCATGAGACTATCTAATTGTTGCTGCGTTGTCTTATTATCCTGAGCAAACAAACTAATTGAGTATAGGGATAAGATCAAATAAACAACAAGTCGTGCGAGTTTCATATCATGACATTTAGCATTCAATTGAACGTTTCTCCGTGGAATGATAAGGCGAAAATAAGAGGTGATTCAAAATCTTATCATTGATATGGACATATTGACAAGATAACGGTAATTATTCAAAAATATACGTTATTTGAAACACCGGTGGGCTGGATTGGATCTTCGTTTATATATCGCAGCAAATAATTTGTTGATAATGCAAAATGAATTCGTACTTCGTTGAATCTGAAAAGGCTAAATCAAAAAATATTGGTTCAAACTAAATCCTAAACCTACTTCAACTTATAATGCTTCATCAACATGCGCTCGTACACTTTGTCCGGGAGAATTCGTTTTAGGACAATGGAGCATTTTTGCAGCCAGGCACCTACCCTATAATGTATTTTGGGTTTGGGAGTTTCTATGATCTTGTGAACCACTTTTGCCATTTGGGTGGGATCACTACCGGCATCGACATGTGCATCCATCATTTTTAAAGTGTCACCATAGGCTTGTTCGTAAGGAGAATTTTCCAAAATGGGCGCATGGTATCTTCCTTCGGCGATGTTGGTGGCAAAATCGCCGGGCGCTACATTGGTCATTTGTATCCCAAATTGTATGGTCTCCATGCGATAGGCTTCGGTGATGATCTCAAGAGCTCCTTTGGTTGCGCTGTAGATTCCCCGATAGGGCAAGCCCATATAACCAGCAATGGAGGTGATGTTGATAATGTGACCACTCCCCTGCTTTCGCATATGAGGAAGTACCGCTCGTATCATATGCAACGGACCATAAAAATTAATCTCAAAAGCGATTCGAATTTCCTCGGAAGGAGTTTCTTCCACGGGACCGGTGATTCCTACTCCGGCATTATTTACAAGCACATCTATTTTACCTTCTCTTTGTATGATTTCTGAAATAGCCAACTCGATCGTTTCGAAACGGGTTACGTCCAGGGACAATAATGAAAAAGGTACGCTATCCACGTATTGTGAAGGATTCCTACTGGTTCCGTAGACCATGTAATCCCTGGCGTGGAGATATTCGCCAATGGCTTTCCCAATTCCCGAAGAACCCCCTGTGATCAATACAACTTTTGGCATAGTAAACTAGTGAAAGGCAAAGATGCAGGTAAGGGATTAGATTTCCAAATTTATCAAGGTGGGATGTTGGTTGTTGGGTTGTTAGTTGTTAGAATATAGAGGAGAGTATGAATACTACTCGACTAAACGATTCAACGAATACACACCTGTTAACTAAGATCGTTGTTGGTTGTTGCAAGTTGCTGGTCACTGAGCGAAGTCGAAGTGACTTTAGGGCACAAAAAATGGCAAGCTACCTACATCACACTGCTACGACCATCTACCCTTGCTGCGTTCCCGCCCTGGGGGATTCAATAGGAGCTAGTTGTGTAGGACTTGCCGATGCAAATATACGCCCATTTTAAACTTTGAACAAGCATTTTAGTTCTCAATTATTATTGGTTATCTTGCCGAAAAATTTGTTTTTATCATGCAAAAGATCATGCCATTCGTTCTCACCTTCTTAGTGATTTTTTTTATGGGCTGCGGTAATAAGTCGGTCAATCCCAACGATTTATTTTCCATAATTGTCAAGGATGGAAAGAAAGCTTATAAAACTTCAGATGTGCTGGTGGTTTCCATTCAGAATAAAAAAAATAAAACGATCGAGCGCATCTCGTACTCCATTGACGCGAAAAATATAGTTTCTTCCGAAGGTAATTCAGAACAAAACCTGGCACTCACCGAAGAAAAAATGGGGAAACGTTCCATCAATGCTGAAATTACCGCCGATGGCGAATCCTATACCGTTTCCAAAGAAATAGTGATCACCGCCACTCAAACCCCGGTTTTATATACATATAAGATTCTGGAATCCTATCCTCATGACATCAATGCCTTTACCCAGGGATTGGAATTTGAAAATGATACCCTCTATGAAAGTACGGGCCAACGAAAAAAATCGACCCTACGCAAAACCAACTATATCACCGGGGAGGTTTTGAAAAAAATACAGCTTGAGGACCAGTATTTCGCCGAGGGAATCACCATTTTGAACAATAAGATCTTTCAACTCACCTGGCAGCGAAATACAGGGTTTATCTACGACCTTGCCAGCTTTAAAAAAACAGGCACTTTTGTCTATGGAGAAAGCAAACAGGGCTGGGGTTTATGTAATGATGGTGCTACCATCTATAAAAGTGATGGTACCGAAAAGATTTGGTCCCTCAATCCAACTACGCTCGCCGAGGAAGGACATATTGAAATATATACGAACAGCAGTAAAATTCCGAAGGTCAACGAACTCGAATGGGTGGAAGGTAAGATCTACGCCAATGTCTGGCAAAAAGATGCCATTGCCATTGTGAATCCGCAGAACGGAGCGGTGGAAGGAGTCATTGATATGAAGGGATTGCAAGCTAAGGTCACTCAGCACGAAGCTCTGGACGTGCTCAACGGAATCGCCTATAAAGGAGAACCTAATATTTTATATGTAACAGGTAAGAACTGGGATAAGCTGTTCAAAATTGAAATTGTCCCAAAACTGTAGTGTATCAGTTGGCAGTAGCAGTAGGCAGCTGTGTTTGCTGAAAAACCGTTAGCGATACCCACTTCCCTCATTAAAACGACCTGTTCCCTCAACGGTGCTTGTTAATACCGTCTATTTTTAAGTGATTTGATTTGAAATTAACAGTCATCCAGTTCACTTATGAAAAAATCCATCACCATCACCATCCCGGAACCTTGTCACGAAGATTGGTCGAAAATGACCCCTACTGAAAAAGGGAAATTCTGTGGCGTTTGTACCAAGGAAGTATTCGATTTTACAACATCCAATGACGAGGAACTCATAAAAAGACTTGATGCGGGTAAAAGTCTGTGCGGAAGATTCAATAAATCACAGCTGGATAGAGAGGTGAAACTGGAACGAAAATCGGGAAATAGCCTGCTGCCATATGCGGCTTCGCTTTTACTTCCGTTAAGTATTTTAAGTACTTCGGAAGTCATTGCACAAGGGGGTCCCAATATTAGCGAGAATAATTACAATTCTCTGGGGATTGGAAGCAACCCTATCAAATCGCTCGTCACCGTCACCGGATTGATCACCGACGAAAATGGTACCCCGATCTCCAATGCCGAAGTCTTTGTTTTGGAAACCGGAAAAAGTGTCCGAACCCAACCCAATGGCACCTACAGAATAGTGTGCACCAGTGGATCAACTATCTTTTCAACAAAAGCAGATCTCACCAGCGACCGTATCGTTTTGGGAACCAAAGATGCTGTTGTTGATATGAAAATAGTAGCGGTTAAAAAGATAGTTACAGCAGTAGCCGGAATGATTATCACAACAACGGAGACGACCAGCTGCGAAGAAGTAATAGACATTGATGCAATTGAAACCATAGATGAAGAAACCATTGAAGGGGAAATAGAAATTCAGGATACGGATGATGCTAAGGAAAACGAAGTGGTAAAAGCACTGCGTGGAAAGGTGGGTAAAGTGGTTGTGCAAGAGCAGATCGATTCCATTGGACAGGAAAAAAAGAAAGATGCTGCTCACATTACCATATCGGGAACAGTCACAGACGAAAAAAGACTCCCTTTGCCCGGAGTAAATGTGATCGTCAAAGGCACTGCGAACGGAACACAATCCGATTTTGATGGGAACTATAGCATCGACGTTCAACCCAATAAGACCTTGGTGTTTTCATATCTGGGATACCGAACAAAAGAGATTCTGGCATCCAACATTTCCAACGAGATCGATCTCGACCTAGCATTAGATGCGGATCTCCAGGGTGAAGTCATAGTGTTGGGTGGATATATTGCAAGGCCAGTATCCGCAGTAAATAACCCATTCAATTACGAACCGCCGGCCTACAACGCCGAACGGGAAGCTCGAATCGCTAAAAGAAAGCAGGCAACTGCCAACGAGGTAGCCTTGAAAAAGATAAAGATCGCGGAGGCCAAAGCCGCCAGACAGCTTAAAAAACAGCTTAAAAAGAAAAAGTAGGCAGTTCCTTTGCCGGGAATTTAGTGACGGCATTCGGTTATATTTGATACGTATTTGGAGGGATACTTAACTCATGCCGTCGCCACTGCCCACTTTGTTTAATGAATCCGATCAAATTCCGGCCCCTGGGGGGTACGATTGGGAATCTACTAAAAAGCCCTTACAAGCCACAAACTTTCACGTGGCAACAATAATAAGCTTCATAAAAAGTTATATTTTTACTGAAAATTTTCTTGAATGAAGTATATATACGCCTTAGCCATTCTCTCTTGTGTCATCTTATGGAGCTCCTGCCGAAACGATTTTGAAACGGTTCCCAGTACGGGAAGCCTGGAATTTTCAAGAGACACCGTCTTTTTAGACACCATCTTCAGCAATATTGGCTCCAGCACCTACAACTTAAAAGTATATAACCGCAGTTCAGACGACATCAACATCCCAACCCTTCGATTGGGAGATGGGGAAGATTCAAACTATCGCCTCAATGTGGATGGAATAGCGGGTAAGGTTTTTGAAAATGTAGAAATCCTCGCCAATGACAGTATCTTCATATTTATAGAAACCACCGTCGATATCGCCACTCAGACCAACGATATGAGCTTTTTATACACCGATCAGATTCAATTTGACAGCGGTGGAAACGAGCAAAATGTAGAATTGGTGACGCTTGTTCAAGATGCTATCTTCCTGTTTCCTGACCTCGATTCGGAAGGGATGGTTGGCACCATTAGTCTCGGACTGGATGAAGAAGGAAATCCCATTCTGGTGGAAGGTTTTGTCCTGGATCAAAGCGAATTGAACTTTACCAATGAAAAACCCTACGTGATCTATGGATATGCGGTGGTCCCCTCGGGCGAAACGCTTACCGTTGATGCCGGTGCCCGTGTGCATTTCCATGCCAATAGTGGTATTATCGCCGCCGAAAATGCCTCGGTGCAGGTGAATGGAGCGCCCAGTACTGATCCAATACTTCTGGAAAATGAAGTTATTTTTGAAGGCGATCGCCTGGAGCCCTCTTTTGCCGATATTCCTGGCCAGTGGGCGACCATCTGGCTCACACAAGGCAGTACAAACCACCTGTTTACCCATACCACCATCAAAAATGCAATCGCCGGGATTTTAATGGATAGTAACGACGGCGACTTGACACTAACCCTCAGCGATGTGCAGATTTACAATAGTTCGAACGTGGGACTGCTGGCGCGAACAGGGAATGTGTATGGCGAAAATCTGGTGATTAACAACAGTGGACAATCATCACTCGCACTTTCTCTGGGCGGAACCTATAATTTCAATCACAGTACCTTCGGAAATTACTGGACCAATAGTTTCAGATCATTTCCTGCGGTTCAAATCGATAACATTATCCCCGACTTCGCCGAAGCCGATCTGCTTGCCGCCAATTTCACCAATTGTATCATCTACGGAAACGAACAGCGGGAATTGGGCTTTTTGCAATCGGAGAATGCTTCGCTTCAGTTCAACTTTAATTTTACGAATTGCCTCATAAAATTTGAAGATCCCAACAACGATTTTGAAGGGCTTGCCAACTACGATTTCGCCAATATGGCGTTGTACGAGAACTGCCGTTTCAATCTAGACCCCATCTTTCAGAATGTAAACCTGAACAACTTTAACATCCAGCGTACCGAATCGGGTGCTGAAGCTATGGGAAAAGCAGGCGTCCCTCCTCCTATCGATCTCAATGGAGTGGTTCGGAATGTGACCAATCCCGATGCCGGCGCCTATGAAAGTATCATCTTCCCGGACGAAGGCGGAGGTTGATCAATACAGTCGTTTTTTAGATTCCACCGTAATTTGTGATCCTTCGGCCAAAAGCACCGAAGTGGGTTGAGCTTGCTCTAGGAATGAAAATTCGGAGCCGTAGTTCTGCTCAAAATCAACCGTTATCTCATAATCGATCACCGGATATTGGAGCCATTTGGGATGTGTTACTTCGTATTCGTTTGTTTTATCTTCGGAAACCTTCGCATAACCCCAGTAGTGTTCAGTGATAAATTCGGCCTCGCTGTTTTCCGGAATAGGACGTAAGTTATCTTCAGCATCAATTCGTATGCTCTGCCAACCCGAGGCTATTTTCCATTGATAATGCACTTTAAAAACTCCCTTTTCTTTTTGCCAGCTATGTGTCATGGGTAAGGTTTGGTAGTGTTCTTTATAAACTGTATTGGCAACAAAACTCAACGCCCATTTGGGAACGATCTCTTTAATAAAAACCACTCCCCTTCGCCAGTCTCCGTCTACTTTGCGTCTAACGTAAAACCGTAGATTCACTTCTTCAAAGTTTACGTGAAAAGGAATTCTTAATCCGAGTAATCTTACATTCTGAAATAGAAACCCAACAACGCTCACATAGCATTTCCCTTGCCACAGGTCTAGTTCTGTACCTTTTGGGACGTGGATTTCCAATAAGGCAGGATCAATTTCATAATTGAATAATGCCAATTTTCGCCATTCGGCTTTTAGAAAACTCATAGGATTGCGTAAAGAAATTAAAGGTATCTCTTTTTCAGCAAAACAAAAAAGATCCCACAGTTTGTGAGATCTTTTTGATTTGATTGTGTCTCAAAATCTAGTGTTCGGGCGATTCAAAATACAGAGTCATTAACCCATTCAAAAATAGGCATTTACTGAATAACTGAAATACGTACTATGGCGTATTCTGGGCTAGTAATCCCTTGGATCTTCCTGAAGCAGGGCATATATATAATTATCGGTCCAGCCACTTTGTAGGGGTAGTATCTTTCTGCAAAGGCCTTCCCGAGTCATGCCAAGCCGTTCGAGCAAACCAATGGATCTTGTGTTTTCGATGGCAACACCGGCTTCCAGGCGATGCAGGTTCAAATCGCTAAAACCATAGTTAATAACGGTTTTCACGGCTTCGGTAGCATAGCCAAAGCCCCAGCTATCCGGATGAAGGTTGTAGTAAATTTCACCCTTCCTGTATTTTTCCGAGGAAAGGTTCGACCCAATTTCACCTATAAATTTGCCAGTCCCCAACTCCCTGATGACCCAAACCAAAGCAAGGGCATCCTGCATCACCTTCTCCAAGTGCTTCGTCGTGTCAGAAATATGTTCTGGAACACCCAAGGTGTTGTAACGAGCCACCTGCGAAAAGGAATTCATCTCATGAATCTCTTTAAAGTCGGAAGCGCGTAAGGGATTTAATTCCAGCCTGGGAGTTGTTAAGATCATTGTTATTTGGTTTTGATTTAAGGATTTAGACTTAAAATTCTCTTTAAAGAGGAGTTCGAGCAACAATCTTTCCAAAGAGAGTCTCATACCTTTTAAAATGTGAATTGAACAAACATACATAAAAAATTAGGGGTACCTGAGGACTGTAGAAATATGTTATTGACATAGGAGTTTTCTTTACCCTTTTACCCATAGATTTACTATGTTTTTACCGTATTATTTCTTATCTTTAATATCCTTATACCGATTACTTTTTTGTTGCTCCCTTCATTTCGAATCTCCCCGGTTAATGCATCGAACCAGTTCACAGTTCTATGTAATTAACTCAACAAGAATATTAACCAAAACCATATATTATGAAAAAATTAATGAAATTTTCAAGTTTAAGAGCAGCCTGTTTAGTTGTAGCAAGTGGTGCGATGATCCTTTTATCGGGTTGCCAGCAAGAAGAACCCTTGGAATCTGAAAATCAGAATTTAACGGTTACTACCGAAACCCAAACCCGAGCCAGTGGGCCTTCTGTCAATGGTCATGGAACCTTGACTTTTGAGGGAATCCCTATTGAAGGGGAAGGGTTTAGACACTTTACATTTCATGCCAAAGTAAAAAAGAATGGTGACGTACAAGGTAGTGGTATACTCACGTATACAGGAGGGGTGCGAAATCTAAGTTTTGATATTAACTGCCTAAGTATCGATGGCAACCATGCAATTATGTCTGGTGTAACCACACGTGACAATCAATTTCCGGACAATGTAGGCTTGCTTTGTTGGTTCGAGGTTTACGACAATGGTGAGGGGAATAATGCCGACCCCGATCAAATGTCATTGTATTATCAGGGTGTAGATTCAGAAACCTATGATTGTGTAAACGATTTCGAAGTCGATATTTATGATATCGAAGGTGGCAATATACAGGTAAAAGAGTAGTGCGTCTTGCCAAAATTAACCAATAAAAAAGCCCAATGTAATGTTGGGCTTTTGGTTTCAAAAAGATCCTTCGGAATAGCTTTGGTATTTTATTGCGCAACCTTTGGGGTGGAAATTTATCTTGTGAGCTTCCCCAAAATCATTTTTAATTATTGGTTAAACCGCTATTCTTCCCGAAGACAATCTCAAAACCTTTAAACTGTGAATTGAACAAACTTATACAAAAAATCATGTGTACGAGCTTACGACATTTGTGATGTATTTGATTCGTAGGATTTTTCTTTAAATTATTAGCGGTCGTTTCCTTACGTTTTTTTCCATAGTATTTGTTACTTTTATACAGCTCATTATAAGCACTTTATATAGCTTATTCTAAGTACTTATTTATTACTCCCCTCTTTACCATTTTCCCCAGCTAATGCATTTAACTAATATGAAGTTTTATGTAATTAACTCAATAAGCATATTAACCAATAACTATATATTATGAAAACAATAATGAAACTTTCAAGCTTAAGATTAACCTGCCTGCTCCTGGCTGGCGGGGCGATGATCCTTTTTTCGGGGTGCCAACAAGAAGAACCCCTGGCATCTGAAAATCAGAATTTAACGGTCACTACCGAAACCCAAACCCGTGCCAGCGGGCCTTCTGCCAATGGGCAAGGGTCTTTGATTTTTGGTATCGACACTCCAAGGCGGTTTTCATTTCACGCCAGAGAAAAAAATAATGGAACTATTCAAGGAAGTGGTGTCCTTACGTATACCGCTGGGGAACTCAAAATTCATTTTGACATTGATTGCCTCGCAATAACTGGAAATACGGCCATCATGTCCGGTGTGGTTACCCGGTATCAAGAATTTCCCGACAGAGTTGGATGGGAAATTTGGTTCAAAGCAGAAGATAATGGAGAAGGTGCCAACGCTGATCCTGACCGATTGACTTTGGCTTTCGTCAATCCCGATCTGGAAGATTGTAGTTTTGATTACGGGATAGCGCTCAATCCAATATTAGGTGGAAATATTCAAGTGAAGCCGTAGACTTTGGACATCAGAAAGCAAAAAAAAAGCCCAACGCAATGTTGGGCTTTTGGTTTCAAAAAGTTAAAGTATATATTACAGTACTCTTACGTTTACTGCGTTTAAACCTTTGTTTCCTTCTTTAAGCTCAAATTCTACTTCATCACCTTCACGAACTTCGTCGATTAATCCGGAAATGTGTACAAAGTGATCTTTGTCTGCTCCTTCTTCTGTTATAAAACCAAATCCTTTGGAATCATTGAAGAATTTTACTGTACCTTTATTCATTGTAAAAAATTAAATTATTAAGCGGCAAATATAGTCTAAATTTAGCCAACAACTTCGTTTTAAGATTTTAATTTGAAAAAAGCAATAATTCTTCAGCATCATCCTTAAACATATAGGTGCCAGAGGGTTGCAGTCCCAATTTTTCCAGAAGCCTTATCGATGCGGTGTTGTAATGGGTGGTAAACCCGAAAACTTTCTGAATTCCCAAAGTATTTTTGGCATATTCCATCACTGCGGATGCAGATTCGTAGCCATAACCTTTTCCTGTATACTCGGTTAAAAAGGCAAATCCAATATCGGGATGATCCAGGCCATCCCGTTTGTACAAACCACAGGCTCCAATGGTCATTCCATTCTCCCTCAGACGTACTGTATAGGAGCCATAGCCATACTTTTCATAACTAGGCAGATAGTTGTTTTTAATGTAGGTTTCGGCGTCGGCTATGGAACGTACCTTACGATCTCCAATATACTGTAACCAACCCTCACTATTGAATAGCCTGACGTAAAAAGGAGCATCGGCTACCGTTATTTTATGAAGTTCAAGTCGCTGGGTTTCCAGTAGTTGCATTCCCGTGAATTAAAACCTAAAGATAGGAAATAATGTGTTCGTAAGGGAAGGATTCTATTGTAATACAACCACTCATTTGGTCAGGAACAAAGAAAATGGGCGGGAATTAATAAAACTTGATATAATCGACATCCAACTCGAACGGGCCGGACTTTTTATCATATAAAATCAAACCCATTCTAATGACTTTAGATTGCTGGGATTCGGACATTGTTTCCCCGGTGAATCTACCCACAGCAGATTCTTTAAAGTCACTCAACGGGATGGATATCTCCTGCCAATTGGATCCTTGAGGGGTGAATTCATATTTATAATTGGGTTGGTACCAGGCTCTGGAAACATCCAGGGAAATGGCGAATTTCCGTTCAGTTCCTCTGAAACGTATCACAACATTTTCATACGCTGAAAGATCTTCCGCGCCATAAGGCCCGCGAATGGAAGCAAAACCGCCATTATTTTCCAATGATACAACGCCCTCAAAATGAAGGTATGAGTCTTCCATAATAGCCTGAGAAGTCGAGCGGCCACCCATGACGTCGTCGTTGACAACCGTCCAATCGGACCCCCCAGTGTTTTTTCCAAAATCAATGCTGTATTCTTCCGAAGTGATCATAAGTGCAATTAGGATTATCAATACCGTTTTCATGGTGTCATTTATTATAGATACACTAAGAACAGGGTTTTGGATGAGTCCCCGGTTAAAATTATTATCCCTTTTGGCAATTTCGGTAAAAAAATATAAACAGTTGAGAATTTCTCACACTTCGAGAAGTACAGGGAGCAGTTTCATTTCATTTCCAGATTAGTAAGTCATATATATGTACAAAAAAAGCTTCAGTTTTCACTGAAGCTTTTAAAGATGCGTCTGTTGTGTTTTTAATTCTGAAATAAAGGTCTCCCTGCCATCAGTGTATTCACCTTTTGGGCGATGGCTTCCAGTACGGTATCGTCTTCAAAATTATTGATGGCTTCATCGATCAAATCGACAATGGCAGCCATTTCTCCCTCTTTCAAACCGCGGGTGGTAATAGCGGCGGTTCCTATACGGATGCCACTGGTGACGAATGGAGACTTGTCATCGAAGGGAACCATGTTCTTATTTACGGTGATATCGGCCTTTTCAAGGGCTTCCTCGGCTTCTTTCCCCGAAATATTTTTGTTCCGGAGATCGATCAGCATCATGTGGTTATCGGTTCCTCCACTAATAATATGGTAGCCTTTCTGAACAAATTCCTCGGCCATAACAGCTGCGTTCTTTTTCACCTGTATCATATAATGCAGGAAGTCATCGGTAAGGGCTTCTCCAAAAGCAATAGCCTTGGCGGCAATAACATGTTCCAGAGGGCCACCCTGATTGCCAGGAAAAATACCGCTATTCAGGAGAGCCGACATTTTCCGCAAGCTCCCGTTCTTCAATTTCAAACCGAATGGGTTATCAAAATCCTTACCCATTAAAATGAGTCCGCCCCTTGGGCCCCGTAGGGTTTTATGTGTGGTCGTAGTTACCACGTGACAATGCGGGATAGGATCTGCAATAATGCCTTTGGCGATCAACCCGGCAGGATGAGCGATATCTGCAAGCAATAGTGCTCCCACCTTATCGGCGATCTTTCTAAAACGCTTGTAATCGATCTCACGAGAATAGGCCGAAGCTCCGGCAATGATCATCTTGGGTTGCTCCTTGATGGCAATGGCTTCAATTTTATCGTAATCCAGCATGCCCGTTTCTTTCTCTACACCATAGAATACAGGGTTATATAATTTTCCGGAGAAATTGACCGGCGAGCCATGTGTAAGATGTCCGCCATGCGAAAGGTCGAAACCTAAAAAAGTATCTCCTGGTTGCAGACAGGCTGCGAAGACTGCAGTATTGGCCTGAGAACCACTGTGTGGCTGCACATTGGCATACTCGGCTCCAAATAGTGTCTTGGCACGGTCGATAGCGATCTGCTCGACCTCATCCACAATTTCACAACCTCCGTAATAGCGCTTTCCGGGGTAACCTTCGGCATATTTATTTGTTAAAACCGAACCAGTGGCCTCCAATACCTGTTCGCTTACAAAATTCTCTGAAGCGATAAGTTCGAGCCCATTAAGCTGACGTTCTTTTTCCGCTTCAATAAGTTCAAAAATTTGTTCGTCTCTTGCAATCATTTTTTTCTCGTTAATTAATCGTCAAAAATAGTAAAATCGTGTGGTTAGTCCTTCAGAAATTATATATTTGATTAACATTTTACCAACACATAAAACATTGCTATGCCTTTAACTGCGAATGACACTACTCGTACCTCCTGGTTGGATGTACCAAAGAATAGTGATTTCCCAATTCAGAATATTCCTTTTGGAGTTTTTTTAACGCGTGATGATATTATTACTATTGGCACCCGTATTGGAAATTACGCTATCGATCTTGGAGCGATGCACCAATTGGGTTACTTCAAAGGAATCGATCTCACCGATGATATTTTTCTACAAGATACATTGAACGACTTTATTGCCGATGGCAGGAAAACCTGGCGCCTGGTTCGCAATCGTATTTCCGACATTTTTCTGTCGACCAGCCCGGGACTTCGGGATGATATGGAGCATCGAAAAAAAGTACTTTTTACCATGGAAGAGGTGGAAATGCAACTACCCGTTGATGTTGGTGATTACACCGATTTCTATGCGAGCAAAGAACATGCGACCAATGTTGGCTCGTTATTCCGCGATCCCGAAAACGCATTGCTCCCCAATTGGCTACGTATGCCCATTGGTTATCACGGAAGAAGCTCTTCTATTATTCCATCGGGTACTCCTGTTCGAAGACCTTATGGACAGGTAAAACCGGGCGAAGACGGAATTCCCGGATTTGGCCCTACCAAATTGCTGGATATGGAGCTCGAAATGGCATTCATTACCACTGCGGCTAACAAATTGGGCAAAAACGTTAAAGTTGAAGAAGCCACAGAATATATTTTCGGACTGGTACTCTTTAACGATTGGAGTGCCCGCGACATACAGGCATGGGAATATGTTCCCCTGGGGCCCTTTTTGGGCAAGAACTTTGCCTCCACCATTTCACCCTGGATCGTAACGCTGGATGCACTGGAAGCTTTTCGTACCGAAGGACCCGCTCAGGATCCCGAACCACTTTCCTATTTAAAACAGGAAGGACCCAAAAATTATGACATTCACTTAGAGGCGATCATCAAACCTGAAAATGGTGACGAAAATGTGGTTAGCAGATCAAATTTCAAATATATGTACTGGTCGATGGCGCAACAACTAGCGCATCATACCGTCAACGGTTGTAATGTACGCAGCGGTGATATGATGGGAAGCGGAACCATTTCAGGACCAACCAAAGACAGTTATGGTTCCATGCTGGAACTCACCTGGCGCGGTCAAAATCCTATTACCCTAAGCGACGGGACCAAGCGTAAATTCATAGAAGACAATGACACCGTTATTTTAAGGGGTTATTGCGAAAACGACAAAATACGTATAGGTTTTGGAGACTGCAGCGGTAAGGTGCTGCCTGCCAGAAAGTTATAAGTTTGGCATTACAATTGTAATTACATCCCCATAACCCATACCTATTCGTTATGAGAGCAACCATTACTTTATTTTGTACGGCGCTTTTGCTCGTAAGTTGTAATAGCGTAAAACGAAACCAGAAACTTCTGGCAAGCGGAAATTACGATCAGGCGATCGAGCTTGCGGTCAAAAAACTTGCCAAGGATCGGAATTCCAAAAAAAGCGGTGAACATGTCTTGTTACTGGAAGATGCCTTTAAAAAAGCAGTTGACCGGGATAGCCGTCGTATCAATTTTTTGAAGAAAGATCAAAATCCAACAGCTTCCAGAGAGATCTATTACCTTTATAAAGGCCTGCAGGACAGACAGGCCATATTGCGCCCGTTACTACCCTTTTACAGTGAAGCCTTAGGACGAAATGCGAAATTCAAAATGAAGGATTACAGCGATGAAATGATCGCTGCCAAAAAACAATTTGCAGACGACCTCTTTGCCGAAGCCAACAATTACCTGAGCTATAATACAATTATGGATTCTCGTATTGCCTACGAGCGATTGGAGGAATTACGCAGGGTAAAATCAAATTATAATAACCTCAATAACCTGCTCAAAGAAGCACGTTATAAGGGAACCGACTTTGTAAAAGTGGAACTCAACAATCGCAGCGGACAAATTATTCCCGGGCGATTACAGCGGGAGCTACTGGATTTTAACACCTATGGTCTGGACAACTTCTGGACCGAATATCACGTAAACCGTGAGAGTGGGATCGAGTATAATTTTGGGATCACGCTGGATTTTAAGCAGATCGCCGTTTCCCCCGAGCGTATTTCAGAAAAAGAATACCTTCGAAAAAAGCGCGTCAAAGACGGATGGGAATACAAACTAGACCGAAATGGAAATGTGGTCAAAGACAGTTTGGGCAATGATATAAAAATAGATGTCTATAAAGTGGTCACCGCCCGTGTGATGTATACCACACAAACCAAAAGTGTACTGGTAGCCGGAGATGTGTTGTATAAAGACCTGATAAGAAACAGAAACATCGATCGTCATCCCTTAGGATCGGAATTTATTTTTGAGAACGAATTCGCTAAGTTCAGAGGGGATGAACGTGCACTTACCGAGGAAGACCGGGATTTTTTGGAAAACGATTTTGTTCCATTCCCTTCCAACGAACAAATGGTATTCGATGCTGGCGAAGACATCAAAGCCCGTTTAAAAGATATATTGAAGAAAAATTCACTGCGCTAAAAAAAGCTCCCGGTTTGGGAGCTTTTTTTATATATATTCCTGTAATTCAGAAGCGTTTATTCCTTGATGGGATGCATGTGCAACCGCCACCCCGTTTTTTATGACGATCAATTGAGGACTTTGGTGAAATACCTGAAATCGGATGCCTATCTCATCCGAAAGGTTGCGATGTGCGAGCAGGTCGAGATAATAAAGGTTCATCTGGTTGGCATCTACATTATAGGTATTCTCAAATTGACGAAGCACCATCCGGCTAATTCCACATCGGGTTGAGTGTTTGAATACCGCCACGGGTGTGGTTTTCGACTCGTCAACGATAGCGTCCAATTGCTCCATGGAAATCAGTTGCTTCCAGGGTAGTTCTTTTTTTTCTTTTGCTTCGGAATTTTTCTTAGATCCGAATAGGTTGGATAAGCCCATAGTTGATTTTTTTACAAATATATACGATAGTGTCGGGGCAATTCAGAATTACTTACGGAAATAAAAACCGAAATACCTCCAAAACAGTCAAAATGACGCATACTATCGGCAGTAATCGGTCAAAATGGCTCGTTTTAAAATTGGCTCACTAATTGAAATAGGCATTCCGGCCAGGAAGTAAGCTTGGCGGTTCATAAGAGATGAAACCGAATAGAGCCTACTGAAATTGACCCAACAAAAATCGAAACCTATGAATTTAAACAATTATACTATAAAATCGCAGGAAGCCATTCAGCAGGCACAGCAGCTTGCCCAAAGTTTGGAACACCAGCAAATTGAGAACGAGCATATTTTAAAGGCTATTTTTGAAGTCGACGAAAATGTGACTCCCTTTCTATTGAAGAAGCTCAACGTGAATCTGGAAATGCTCAAGCAGATCCTGGACAAACAGTTGGAGAGTTTTCCGAAGGTACAGGGCGGAGATATTATGTTATCCCGTGAAGCCGGAAAAGCAATGAATGAGGCCAGTATCATCGCCAAAAAGATGAACGATGAATACGTAAGTATCGAGCACCTGCTTCTGGGTATCTTCAAATCAAAAAGTGATATTGCACAAACACTCAAAGATCAGGGTGTTACTGAAAAAGGACTTAAAAGTGCCATTGAGGAGCTACGGAAAGGAGACCGCGTGACCTCTCAAAGCGCTGAAGAAACTTACAATGCCCTGAACAAATACGCCCGCAACCTCAACGAATTGGCCAAAAGTGGTAAACTGGACCCGGTCATTGGGCGGGATGAAGAGATTCGAAGGATTCTTCAAATATTAACCCGGCGTACCAAGAACAACCCTATGCTCGTTGGTGAACCCGGAACGGGTAAAACCGCTATAGCTGAAGGACTGGCGCATCGAATCGTCGACGGCGACGTTCCCGATAACCTAAAATCGAAAGTCGTTTATTCCCTGGATATGGGAGCTCTGATCGCCGGAGCCAAGTTCAAAGGAGAATTTGAGGAGCGCTTAAAAGCCGTAATCAAAGAAGTCGTCTCCAGTGATGGAGATATTGTCCTGTTCATTGATGAGATCCATACACTAGTGGGCGCAGGTGGCGGACAAGGAGCGATGGATGCAGCAAATATTCTGAAGCCGGCCCTGGCGCGTGGGGAACTGCGAGCGATAGGAGCCACTACCCTGGATGAATATCAAAAGTATTTCGAAAAAGACAAGGCCTTGGAACGACGCTTTCAACGTGTCATGGTGAATGAACCCGATACCGAAAGTGCCATTTCTATCCTCCGTGGAATCAAGGAAAAATACGAAACACACCATAAAGTACGTATTAAAGATGAAGCGATCATTGCAGCTGTGGAATTATCGCAACGCTATATTACCAACCGGTTTTTGCCCGATAAGGCCATTGACTTAATGGATGAAGCGGCTTCCAAATTGCGGATGGAAATCAATTCCAAACCGGAAGAGTTGGACGTACTCGACCGTAAGATCATGCAATTGGAGATCGAGATCGAAGCTATCAAACGTGAAAAGGATGAAGCAAAGTTAAAGACGCTTCGATCCGATTTGGCAAATTTGAAAGAGGAACGCAACGAACTCAATGCCAAATGGAAGAGTGAAAAGGAAGTGGTTGATAACATTCAGAATATCAAAACGTCCATCGAAGAATATAAAATGGAGGCCGAACGCGCAGAACGGGAAGGTGATTTTGGAAAGGTGGCCGAATTGCGCTACGGAAAGATCAAAGAAGCTCAGGAAAAATTATCTGAACTCGAGGAGAATCTGGCCGAAAAAGAAAGCGGTACTTCCCTTATCAAAGAGGAAGTGACCTACGAAGATATCGCCGAGGTTGTCGCCAAATGGACAGGTATTCCTGTGACTAAAATGCTCCAAAGCGATCGTGAGAAACTATTAAAACTGGAAGATGAATTGCACAAAAGGGTGGTTGGGCAAGACGAGGCTATTATCGCGGTGAGCGATGCCATTCGTCGCAGCCGTGCCGGATTGCAGGATGCCAAAAAACCCCTTGGTTCTTTTCTGTTCCTGGGGACTACCGGAGTGGGTAAGACCGAACTGGCCAAAACCCTGGCACAATATTTATTCGACGATGAGAACGCTATGACCCGAATTGACATGAGTGAATATCAGGAAAGGCATAGTGTGAGCCGATTGATTGGAGCGCCTCCGGGTTACGTAGGTTACGATGAAGGTGGGCAATTGACCGAAGCGGTGCGACGCAAGCCCTATTCGGTAGTGCTGCTGGACGAAATCGAAAAAGCGCATCCCGATACCTTCAATATCTTATTGCAAGTCCTGGATGAGGGCCGATTGACAGATAATAAAGGCCGTGTTGCCGACTTCAAAAACACCATCATCATCATGACCAGTAATATGGGAAGCCATATCATTCAGGAGAAATTTGAAAACATCAAAGATCTTGATACAGCCATGGAAGTTGCCAAAGTGGAAGTCCTTGGACTATTGAAACAGACGGTGCGTCCCGAATTCCTCAACAGGATTGACGACATTATTATGTTCAGTCCGCTGAATAAGGCTGCGATTACCGAGATTGTAGCGCTTCAGTTAAAAGGAGTGACCAGGATGCTTGCGAATCAAGGCATTACGATGGACGCCACTCCCGAGGCTATCGCCTACCTTTCGGAAAAGGGATACGACCCTCAGTATGGCGCGCGCCCTGTGAAACGAGTGATTCAACGAGATGTGTTGAACCAGCTTTCCAAAGAGATTCTCTCGGGAAAAGTAACGACTGACAGTGTCATTTTGCTGGATAGTTTTGACGATAAACTGGTTTTTAGAAATCAGAGTGACTTAGTGAGTAGTTGATTGAAGTAGTGTTAGTTTAGTTAGTTGGAAAACCCGCCTGTGATGAAAGTTACAGGCGGGTTTTTTATGCGAAAGAAGGAAGAAATGATTACTTTCGTAGCTCATGCGACCCCTGAAAAAAATAGCAATTCTCCTTTGTATCACGAGCTTTATTTTAGGCTGTGATAAGCCCAAACCCATTGCCGACAGCAGAACGAGCGATTATGCGCTCTACGATCAAAACGGCGAATTTCACAGGCTATCGTATTACAACGACCAAAAAGCCATTGTACTTTGGGTACAGGGAAACGGCTGCCCCATCGTGCGCAATGCCCTGACCGATTTTAACGAGGTAGTTTCAGAATACACCGACAAAGGTGTTGTTTTTTTTATGCTTAATAGTAATCTGCAAGACAACAGAGAGCAGATCGCTCAAGAAGCGACCGACTTCCATTTTGAAGTTCCCGTGTTGGTGGATTCGGCACAATTGGTTGCCGATGCGCTGAATATCACCCTCACCGCCGAAGCCATCGTATTACATCCCACTACTCGTGAAATCTTATATCGCGGCCCCATCAATGATCGGTTGGATTACGAGGCTCAGCGGGATCAGCCCGGGGAGACCTATTTAAAAAATGCACTGGACGACATCCTGGCCGACTCGTATCCGAAGGACCGGAAAAAAATGTCCAAGGGTTGTAAAGTTACCCGAAAGTCATTCCTTGAAAAGAACGATACCCTCACTTTTGTGGACGATATCGCGCCTGTTTTGACTCAAAATTGTGTACAGTGTCACCGGGTAGGCGGTATTGCTCCCTGGGCCATGACCGATTACCCTAAAGTTGTGGGGTGGTCTGCCATGATGAAGGAAGTGCTGCTCAGCAAACGTATGCCCCCATGGAAGGCCGATCCGGAGGTGGGTGAATTTGAAAACTCCTTCGCGTTGAGCGACAGTAATGCCCGAAAGATCATTTCCTGGATCGACGGCGGTCTAAAACGGGGAACGGGCGAGGATCCCCTTACCCAGCTTCCAACTTATGTTCGCGTCTGGCAGCAAGGCGAGCCCGATCTGCTGGTTACCCTCGATGAAGAAACGATCCCGGCGTCCAAATTGATCCCGTATCGCTATCAAAAAGTTTCTTTGAATCTAACGGAAGACAAGTGGCTCCGAGGGGTAGAGATCCAGCCGGGGAATCCCAAGACGGTGCATCATGTAGTGCTCACCAATACGGAAACCAACAAACAAAGCCCCATCACCAACCGAAAAGCACGTCCCTGGACCGATAATTACCTTGCATTAGGCGGAGGGGCAGATCAAGCTACTTTTTTTCCTGAAGACACCGGAGTTTTTATTCCGAAGGGAACTACACTCACCATGCAATTGCATTACACCTCCACCGGAAAGGTAGAAACAGACCAAACACGAATTGGTTTTTACTTTCACGACTCCATCCCGTCCAAAGAATTTTACGCCCTCTCCCCTTCCAATGTCGATTTTGTGATTCCGGCCTTTGGAAAGAACGTTGCACTCACTGTGGCCGACGAGATCAACCGCAATATTAAAATTCACTATGTGGTTCCTCATATGCATTACCGCGGAAAGAGCATCAAGATGATTGTCGAACTACCAGATGGAAGCGAAAAAACGCTAATCTCGGTAGCCGATTATAACTTCAACTGGCAGTGGCTTTACAAATTAAAAGAGCCGGTTTTTGTGCCCAAAAGCTCCCGAATTCGTGTGGATGGAATTTATGACAATACGTATCAAAATCCGTTGAATCCCGATCCCACCCAGGAGCTTTCTTTCGGAATTCAAAGCACCGACGAGATGCTTATCGGGTTTTTTAACTACACCATAGAAGATTGATAAACTAAGGGTTGTAAGCGTTTTTTCAGAATTAATTCAAAATATTTTTAAAATTCTTTGTAACAAAATGATTAGGTTCATCGTCTATCTTATGTAACAATTAACTAAAACACCATGAAAACTCAAACAGCACATCAAAGAAATACTGCCTTAGCAATTTACATCGCTTCCATTGCAGTAGTAATGATTACCTATACGGCATTGACACTCACTCAATACTTATAAAAACACCCTCCGTCGCCAAAGGCTATGGAGGGCGTAATCAACTAACCAAACAAAAACAGCAAAACAACCGTTCTCCTCTATTTACGTAGTTTAAAACAATTTGGTTTTTTGTATTTTTATTTCCGAATAAAATACAACTCCATTGAAAAAACTACTTCTAGTTCTCGTCCTTTCGACAGCGATCCTGGCCTGCGGGCAGCAAAACGCTAAAAAAAATCAAGGCAAGGCACCCACTGAAAGCAAACTCACCACTTATTACTTAATTCGCCACGCGGAAAAAGATCGTAGTGACACCACCAACCCCAACCCCGGCCTCACTGAGGAAGGCATCGCCAGAGCGAGGAATTGGGCTGCTTTTTTTGACAGTATTCCTTTGGATCAGGTATTTTCCACCGACTATAAACGAACCCAGCAGACGGCTTCCTATACGGCTTCCCAGCAAAATTTAATGGTGGAGGGTTATGACGCATCCAACCTCTATTCAGAAGATTTTCAAACGCTCACCCATGGACAGACCGTGCTTGTGGTGGGACACAGCAACACAACGCCTAAGTTTGTCAATGCCATTTTAAAACGGGGAGAGTATCCCGATATGGACGATAACGACAATGCGACCCTATACCGGGTGATGATCAAAAATGAGGTGGCCAAGGTAAAGGTGTTGAAGGTGAATTGAGGGACTTAAGGACAGCGAAACACCATGGTAAAAGTCATTAATTCATCAGCTATGCAAAAATTAAATTGTCTGACGGGACTTCTGATTCTATTCCTTGTATCAACGGGAGTTTTGGCCCAGGATTGGCCTCAATTAAAGCGATTTCAAAAGGAAAACGCCCAGATATCAATTCCGAAGAAAGGAGAACAGCGCGTGGTCTTTATGGGAAACTCCATTACGGAAGGATGGTTACAAAAGCGGCCTCTGTTCTTTTTTGGAAAATCATATATAAACCGGGGCATTAGCGGACAAACGACCCCCCAGATGTTATTGCGATTCAGACAGGATGTAATACATCTCAAACCAACTGTCGTGGTCATTTTAGCTGGCATTAATGATATTGCCGGGAACACAGGCCCTGCGAGTATTCCCTCCATTGAAGATAATATAATTTCCATGGTCGAACTGGCCAAAGCGAACCAAATTGAAGTAGTGCTCTGCTCTGTCCTTCCAGCCTCCTATTTTCCATGGAAACCAAAGATGAAACCCGGAGAAAAAGTCGTTGAATTGAACGGTATGTTGAAGCAATACATTACGGCGAACCAATGTATCTATGTAGACCTACACAGCGCTATGGTAAATGCCGAACTGGGTCTGAAAAAAGAGCTGAGCTACGATGGAGTACATCCCAATGCCATTGGTTATGCAGTGATGGAACCTCTGGTAGAGGCAGGTATTAAGGAGGCACTTCTTCAGAAAAAATGATAGTCAAACTTGATCATACGAACCCTGCTGTTGCGGAAAAGATCCGTTTGGTATTTCAGATATCTTATGTAGTGGAAGCGGAATTGATAGGGGCAACATATTTTCCACCACTGAAGCGTCCCCTTACGGAATTTATGATTACTCAAACCCAATTTTATGGCCTTCACCAACAGGACGAACTGGCCGCCGTGATCGAGATAAAGACCGATAAGGAAAGTACCCTCATCCAAAGTTTGGTGGTCGATCCCAAGTTCTTTCGACAGGGTCTGGGCGGTAAACTTGTGCGGTTTGCCTTGGACAATTTTAGCGCAGGTGATTTTTACGTGGAAACAGGCGCGGCCAATGATCCAGCCATACTGCTGTATGAGAAATTCGGATTTAAAGAAACAAAACAATACGACACTGCCCACGGAATTCGAAAAATAAGGTTAGCAATAAATCGAGAAAGTTAAAAATGAAATTACCCTTAAATTGTAGTGTCGAATACCACAAGTCGTTTTTATCGAAAAACGTGTCGAGTCGCCTGTACAATTATTTGATACGATTGGACAGGCTGACCACACCAAACAGGATCGAAACAATGAGAGACGAAAATTACACTCAGGAAAATGGCAAACTGATGTTTCTCACCAAAGAGTTATACGAAGAAAATAAATTTTCCGAATCGGTTTGGGGCCCAACAATGATCTGGCCTAAAGAATTACAAGGAATCAAAGATAAGATAGAGGAATTCACCGGGCATCGATTTGACGTTTGTGTTTGCATCTATTACGAGAACGGAAATTCGGGGGTAGGATATCACTCAGATTTCGTGGCATTTGGAGATACATCCCTTATACCCTCTCTCAGTTTGGGCGAAGAAAGAGCTTTTCAATTAAAAGAAATTGAAACTCAAAAAGAACATACAATTGTACTTGAGAATGGTAGCCTGATCATCATGGGAGAACATTGCCAACAGCACTATGAGCATAGTTTGCCCTTAAATCCTGAATACAAACGTCCGCGATTTAATCTAACTTTTCGGAAATACGGGTTCATACGATAAGTCCTTTCCGAACTGTCTAAGAGAAGTTCATGAATACCGCGAAATCGCGTCCAAATTACTTCCTTTCAGGCAGCATCACTCCTACACTTTCGGTTTCGATCTTCGAAAGCAATTTCAAGCCTCCTTTTTCAAAGAGATCATCCAAATCGGTTAGCGCCACCTCCAAAGATTGGGGTTTGTAATTGTAGTAATCTGCGAATCGAATTCCGTTTACGGTTCGGATGTTATACGCTTCCCGAAAGCGAATGCCTCCTCCATCGGTTTCGTAGCTGTAAGCCATATAATCAAGGGTGAAATTTTCTTTGTGGATCCAATAGACAAATTTATCCTGGAAATCGGTGCCGCCGCCTTCTTGCTGAAACGTCACACCCACTTCAAAATAAGGTGCTCCTTTGATCACTGCCTCTCCCAGCAATTCTTTTTTAACCGCTCCATCATTCAGACCAAAGGGTAATTGCGCAAAATAATGAACCGAATTGATACTATTGGAATACTTGGTGACCATGGTATCGGCAACCGAAAGCAGGGTGTCGTTCTTAAATCGTTGAAATCCGTCGTTGGAGAGGATATCGTGGGTCACCCCGGAAGAATCTGTTGTGATACGTTCCAGGCTAAAGGTCGCCTCATTTCGCTTGCTTACATAGCAGCGGTCCCGAAAGGTAAAATCGATGGTGGCATGATCGCAATGCCCGCCACAGGAGGTTTCAATGGCGCGATCTACGATCTGCTGGGCGGTGAGTGGCGTCTCTTTTTCCATACAGGAAACAAAGATCAGGGCAAGAAATAAAATAGGAAGTGACTTCATACGTTTCAATTGTAACAAATGTAGGGATTAGGTCACTTATCGACTGGAATCCTTACGTAAATTGTTCGCAATGAAACATCCTTTTCTTTTTTTGATCGCTTTGGTCCTCGCTATGACCTCTTTTGCACAAACGGCCCAATACGATGCTACCATGCGTAGCTTTCAAGAAAAATACAACGCAGAGGACGGCCAGGCGGTATTTGACATGATGAATCCCCTTATGCAGCAAAGTATTTCATTACCCAAGATTTCGGCGATTCTCGCTACGTATTATACCAACTTCGGAATCATGGAGTCGTATCAATTTGATGCCAGGGAAGGCCTGGTGGAAGTTTTTCTAGCCCAATTTGAGAAGGGGAAACAGAAAATTCATATTGTCGCAGATTCCGAAGAAAAACTAAGCGGGTTGCTCTTCAAACCCTTTAATGAGGAGGGGGTCGGAAAACTGGATCGTAATCTCACAAAGCTGCAGCTTCCGTTTAAGGGCGAATGGTTTACCTATTGGGGAGGTGATAACAAACGACAAAATTATCACGTAAACTATAAGCCACAGCAAGGAGCCTTCGATTTTATCGTCCGTGATAAAAATGGAAGCTCCTATCGACGCAGCGGCACCCGAAATGAGGATTATTATGCGTTCGGAAAACCCATCTATGCCGTTTGTGAAGCCGTCGTGATTCGAGTGGGTACAGGTGTGGAAGACAATCGCCCGGGGGAGATGAATCCCATTCAGGCTTTCGGGAATTATGTCGTTTTAAGAACCGCCAATGACGAATATATTTTTTATGCTCACTTTCAGAAAGAATCGCTAAAAGTAAAGGAAGGCGATGTGGTACAAAAAGGGCAATACTTGGGCGACTGCGGGAATTCGGGAAATTCCAGCGAACCGCATTTACACCTCCATATTCAGGACGGTCCCAATGCTATGGCCGACATTGGCGCGCGCTGCTTTTTTGAATCCCTTCGGGTCAACGGAACCCTCAAAACCGATTATTCACCGGTGCAAGGTGATTTGATTGCTATGCCTGAAAAGTAACTTATCGGTTCTCGATGCCTTTTATTTCAACTTAGGGTTTTGAGAAGCGGTTCTCGATACATTTTTAATCAAAACCTTTGGGTTTTGATTAAAAACACTCGAACTGACAAATTATATATTATTTTTGCCAGGTGATGGGCATACAGAAAAACATAAAAATAAAGAACCGCAAGGCGCGATTTGAATACGAGATCCTGGATACGTTTACCGCAGGTATTGTACTTCGAGGGACCGAAATAAAAGCGATTCGTGAAGGTAAGGCGTCCATAGCCGAAAGCTTTTGCGAATTTGCCAATGGGGAATTATTTGTGATCAACATGACCATTCAAGAGTACTCGCATGCGACGCACTTCAATCACGCGCCCAAGAGTGAGCGTAAACTACTCTTGAATCGTAATGAACTTCGGAAATTGGAAAAAGAAGTGAAAAATACCGGGCTTACCATCGTCCCCCTGCTTTTGTTCACCAATGATAAAGGCCTGGCCAAATTGAAGATCGCCCTCGCCCGCGGTAAAAAACATTTCGATAAGCGGGAAACCCTAAAAGATCGCGATAACAAGCGTGAACTAAGCCGGATCAAAAAGGGGTTTAATAACTAGTGTCAGTTCGCGTAATCCCGATGGGAATCGGGATTGTATCGAGAACCGTTGGGCCTGACTTATTTCTTATCACGGATCCAGATTATTAATTGAATGCACGGCTTTGTTCTCGATACATTTTTATTCAAAACTTATGGTCTAAGAAGCCGTTCTCGATACATTTTCATTCCAACTTTGGGTTGGATTGAAAACACTCGAACTGACAGGTGAACTCGAACCATTTTAATTCAAATCTTGTGGTTTTGAAATAAAACACTCGAACTGACAGATCATCCTCTAAAATTTTCCCAACTAACATTTCTTTAAGTATTTCAGAATTAAGTTTGGTTATTTTCGATTTCACAATACCTTAGACGACCTTTTAAATCCAGTGATGGTTTATCTAGAAATGCCCTATTTATGAAGCAATTATTAGGTTTTGTATTATTATTGTTAACCTCCCATCTTTCCGCTCAAATTATGGGGACTGTTACCGATTCCCGGGGCGAACCCCTTCCCTACGTCAACATTTATCTGGAAAACACCTACACCGGAACCACCAGTAACGAAGAGGGAACCTACACGCTGGATCTCAAAAAAACCGGGGAATATCATATTATTTTTCAGTTTTTGGGTTATCAAACGGTCAAGGAAACCATCACGGTCGAACGATTTCCCTATACGTTAAATGTAAAACTGGCTGCGACCACG
The DNA here is from genome assembly GCA_963807685.1 of uncultured Flavobacteriaceae bacterium. Classification (GTDB taxonomy): domain Bacteria; phylum Bacteroidota; class Bacteroidia; order Flavobacteriales; family Flavobacteriaceae; genus Aureisphaera. The sequence goes on from CAWECU010000019.1 coordinate 91,085, forward strand.
GTGAGTTTGCAGGAAGTGGTGATCGATGCGACCGAAGATCCCGCCTATCGCATCATTCGGGAAACGATCAAACGGCGGAAAGAGAATGCCGAACGCATTTCGGCCTTTACGGCGAACTTCTATTCCCGCGGAATTTGGCGTGTCGATAGTGTTCCGAAGAAAATCATGGGACGAGAAGTGGGCGATTTTGACGGAGCCCTGGACTCGACGCGCACCGGGATCATTTATTTATCTGAATCCATTAGCGAGATCTCCTATCGCAAACCGGACGATTTTAAAGAACGGATCATTGCCAGCAAGGTGAGCGGCAACGACAACGGCTTTAGTTTTAACAGCGCCCAGGATGCCAATTTTTCCTTTTACGAAAACAGCATCGACCTCAACGCTGCCATTGTTTCGCCCATTGCCAACTTGGCTTTGAGCTATTATCGTTATAAATTGGATGGAATATTTTACGAAGGCAGCAAGCTCATCAATAAAATAGTGGTGACCCCCCGAAGGGCCAAAGACCGGGTTTGGGAAGGCGTGATCTACATCGTGGAAGACGATTGGCAATTGTACGGTGCCGAGCTAAAGACCAACGGGGAAGCCATTCAGGTGCCTTTTGTGAAGGAACTTATTTTCAAACAGAATTTTACGTTTGATTCCGAAGAAAACGCATGGATCAAAATTTCGCAGACCATTGATTTCAGTTTTGGATTTTTTGGTTTTAACGGGGATGGACGATTTATTGCCAATTACAGCGATTATAATTTTCAACCCGAATTTCAACGGAAGGATTTCAGTAACGAAGTGCTGTTTTTTGAGCCGTTGGCCAATAAAAAAGACAGTCTTTATTGGAAAAAAATACGCCCGGTCCCTCTTACAGCGGAAGAGGTGAATGATTATCTTCGGAAGGACAGCATACAAGAATTACGTAAGTCGAAAGTGTATTTGGATTCGACCGACGCGGAGCCCAATAAAATAGGGTTGATGGACCCGCTGTTTGGTTATTCCTATCAAAACAGCTTTCAAAAATGGCGCCTTACTTATGAAGCTCCGCTACCGGGTATCAATTTTAATACTGTCCAGGGCTGGAATGGAGGCGCAGGACTGAACTTCTTTAAATGGTATGATGACAACCGCACCCAATGGATCGCGGCCAATCTGGAGGCTACCTACGGAGTCGCGGACGACCGACTTCGGTTCACGGGCGGGATCACTAAAAATTTCAATCGGTTGAACCGACTACGACTGTCCCTAACAGGTGGAAGTACGGTATCGCAATTCAACGCTACCCAGCCCATTTCGCCGTTGATCAACAGTATTTCCACCCTCTTTTTTGAACGGAATTATCTGAAGGCCTACGAGCTCAATTTCGTTCGGGCGAGTTACAGCCAGGAACTATTCAACGGCCTTCGCATTTTTACCAGCCTGGGCTATGAAAACCGAAAACCGCTTTTTAATACTACCGATCAAGTGATTATTCCGAATGACGATGTGGCGTTTACCTCTAATAATCCGTTGGACCCCGCCGATTTTGCCACTGCCGCTATCGAAGAACACGATATCGTAAAAACAGAGTTGCGGACAGAGATCACCTTCGGACAAAAATACATGACCTATCCGGATGGGAAGTTCAATCTGTGGAGTAACAAATACCCGCGCCTGTCCCTTGAGATTGAGAACGGTATCGCGCGAAGTGACAGCGGGTATAATTTCACGCAGCTAAGAGCAAGGTTGCGGCAAAATATCAATTTGGGTGCTGTGGGTGAGTTTGCCTACAATCTTAAAGGCGGCACTTTTTTCGATGCGGATGAAATCTCTTATGTCGATTATCAACATTTTAACGGAAATCAGACTCGAGTAGGGACTTCTTTTCGTTATACCGACGTGTTTAATTTAATGCCCTATTACACCTTTAGCACCAACAAAAGTTATTTTGAAGGCCATGTGGAGCACAATTTTAAGGGATTCTTAATGAGCAGGATTCCCGGGCTTAACCAATTAAATTTTAACCTGGTGGCCGGAGCGCATTTCCTAAGTACCGAAACCCGAAAGCCCTATAGCGAACTCTCCATTGGGCTTGATAATCTGGGCTGGGGGAAATTTCGATTTTTGCGGGTGGATTATGTGAAGTCTTACTATGACGGGGGCGGCGACGCTGCCTTTGTGTTTGGACTAAAGTTTTTGAACTTGCTTGACTAAAATCGAATTTTCTGTCTTTTTTTCTTAGGGCCCTGTCGTTTGTTTATTGGACTTTTCCTGTTATCTTTGTGGGTCTCCCCTACTAAACAACTATTATTTATACTGTTATCCTAAAATTTACAGGGGATACTCGCATAGTTAGTTTTGATATAACACATTGTGTTTCATACGTAGGTAACCAAAGTTACATCCAAAGAATAAAAATAGATCTATCTTTATACGACAATAAGAAAATATGAAAAATTTAATTGGAATAGACATAGAAAAAGCAGGTAAATTGAACACTAAATTAAATGATTTATTAGCAAATTACCAGTTATTTTACCAAAACTTACGCGGATTACATTGGAACATTAAAGGAAAAGAATTCTTTGAATTACATCTGAAATTTGAAGAATTATACGATGATGCTGTAATTAAAGTAGATGAAATCGCAGAACGGATTTTAACTCTTGAAGGAGAGCCATTACATACATTTTCTGATTATCTGCAAACTGCCGAAATTAAAGAAGAAAAAAATATAAATGTTGGTAAGCAAGGAATTGAAATTATCGTAAAGAACTTTACTACTTTAATAGAAAAGGAACGAATTATTCTAACGCTTGCTTCAAATGCAGACGATGAAGGGACAGTAAGTTTGATGAGCGATTACATTTCTCAAACCGAAAAAACTTTATGGATGTTGAATTCTTATTTGAAGTAAAATTGCAGCAATAAATAATAGAAGTACGAAAACACAACAACGTATAAAAGCCGCAGTTACCCCAATATTCAACAATTCTTTTAGCAATATGAAGACTCAAATATTCGTTAGTACCCAAAGTTCTACTTCTTCTGAAGAACGCCAATGTTGATCTCGTTTTGTTTTAGGAGAAGCAGCTTTTACTGATTTTTTAAAACATCTTTCTAATTGAAACCTGTTTCCTTCAGCTAATTCTGTTTCTATAGGATGTTCTGTTGTCACATTGGTTATTTGAGCTAAATTTGAGAAAATCAGCACCAGTTTTCCTTCAGGTAAAAGTCTTTTTTTAGCTTCAGCAAAAAATTCCGGAAATAAGGTCTTATTGTAATAAATAGCGTCATCAATGTTACTAAGATCATGAGTTTCTGGCAGCCATGGGGGATTAAACACAATTAATTCGGTCTGTTTTTCCCACTTCCCAAAGAGGTGTCCAAAATCCAGTTCAATCTTTCGAGACAGCTTCGTTGTTCCCATAAATTCTATCAATCCAACAATTGCATTTGGATTTATATCAGTTGCATAGACCTTTTGGAAATGATGCTGTATCATTTGCAAGGACAATACACCACACCCAATTCCTATTTCTATGGCTGTCTTTTTTGGTCCCTGGTAGTGCTTCAACCAATTGTCAAAAAGCACTAAATGTTCAAAACGTGTAGGAAAGTATGTTCCGTAATAAGGATGCAATTTATTGCGTAGTACCGGTATAGAAATCCCATTTTCGTACCATTGCCAGGCACTATTCAATCCTTGTATTTGAGGAAATGTGAGATAGAAATGATTATTTTCTGGGTAAAATTTTTCCAACCAACCAATACTAGGAGATTTCTTTACACATAATTTTTGGTCGACAATTTCTAATAAAACTAGATTTGAAAGTCTATAATATTCTGAGCGATACTTTTTCTGCTCCTGAAAAGACTTATTGGGCAATGTTAGTTTTAGATTTCTGTGTAAATCCTTTAACAGAGCTATTCCATCACTGTATAACTCTTTAATTAATATATACTTACCCTGCTTTAAGGCCTCGATAGTAGGCGCAACTTCAGTTCCTCGTATAAACGGTTTTAGTTTTGTACCAATCGCGATGGGCTCTGGTTTGTTTATTTCTATGTCAGTAATCATAGGTTGGTTTCCTTTTTTGATAAGTTATATAATCCTTTCTGCTTATTACTGTTATCTATGGATAGATCTTCAAATAACATTGGGTAACAAAGTATAATAATTTATAACTCAAATGGTTAATGGTATTGAAATTCCTACACAAAATTGAGTATCTTTCTATCTGAAAAACCCGGCAAAGCCTCATCTCACTCCCATTTATCTGCTGTAGCTGCCTGTCGGCAGACAGGCTCAGGGGAACGGCAATCGTCAGGACCGCGCTGCCAAAACCCTGCCCGCGTACCGTTAGGGAGGCAGGCGTTACTAAACTTTATACTAAGCTGTTGTAGCCAATTTGTAAGGGATATTAAATTAAATCAGTAAAAATGAAAATTACAGACAATCATATCAATTATGTTGAATTCAAAGCAAAGGACCTTGAAAAAGTAAAGAAATTTTATACAGCATCTTTTGAATGGACATTTACAGATTATGGACCAACATATGTCGCTTTTTCAGAAAGTGGACTTCAAGGAGGATTTGAAAAAACTGAAAATAAAATTGTAAACGGTGCATTAATTGTTTTATATCATAAAAATCTTGACTTGATAAAAAATAAAATTATCCAATCAAATGGGAAAATTTCAAAAGATATTTTTTCTTTTCCTGGTGGACATCGGTTTCATTTCATTGACCCGGCTGGAAACGAACTTGCAGTGTGGTCAGACAAATAGTTGATTTGTATTAGCTCCACTATTTGAACTTAATGCATACTAAAAAAATCGAATAAAGAAAACATCCAAATGATTATAGACGTTTATGAATATTTCAAAAAGCATCCGGGATATAACAAACTTGTAGGTAACGATTTTCTATTTGTTGAATATAAGTGTCCTATCAATATTGAAGAATTTCAACTGTGGACGGAATCTCACTTGATTACCTATGTCATAAATGGAAAAAAAGATTGGATAACTGCGCACAAAACATATAACCTGACTTCAGGTGATGCAATTTTTGTGCGTAAAGGAGTTTACACAACCAGACAGCATCTTGAAGAAGATTATTGTGTCATGTTATTTTTTATAAGCGATGATTTTATAAAAAAATTCATATTAGAAAATGACCTTTTTAAAAGGAAAATAGAATCCATAGACGAACACAATCAAATTTTTGAAATTAATACAAATGGCTCTTTTACAGTGTTGATCGAAAGTATTTTTCATTATCTGAAACAAGGTGATAAAATCCCGCAAAATTTAATAGAAATTAAATTTAAAGAGTTGTTGTTCAATATTGTATTGAATTTAAAAAACAATGAGTTACTCAATTTTTTTAATTCCATCAATCAAAAATCAAAATCAAATATTGAGCACGTGATGACTAAAAACTTTCAACACAATTTAAAAATTGAGGATTTTTCAAAGTTATGCGGAAGAAGTGTTTCCGCATTCAATAGAGACTTTAAACATAATTTTAAAACCACACCGTCCAGATGGCTACTGAAAAAGAGGCTCGAATACGCAAAAACTCTCTTAATAGGAACGGAATTGAGTATAAACGAGATCTGTTATCAAAGTGGTTTTAAAAATACCTCCCACTTTATTCGAGCTTTCAAAAGCAAATATGATTTACCCCCTAACAAGTTCAAGGCCCAACTTTTAGCTTCAATAAATTCATCTTTTATAAGACCTTTATGTTATTTGAACTGTGGAACACATTATTTGAACGTTTTAGCAAATACAATCCTCTCTCTAAGCCCCATCTTTGAATCGGTAATCAAAAGATTATTGATATGGACAATCAAAGAATTTCAACCCAACACGCAGGAACATCCCAAAAAGTCGAATCTGTCGTTTATGGAAGACAAATGGCCCTTGCACAGAAGTACGCAAGTGATCCAGCATCTGCCCAAATTACAGATGCATCTGAAGTAATTGGCGTTAAACACCACGATCCATTTAGAACTATCGTATCCATTAATGAGCACATGAAAGTGCCATTTACTATTGGGGTACATAAAGCAGTTGGAGGAGACCATGACTTTCCAAATCCAGGTGACCTCTTATGTGCTTCTCTGGCAGCCTGTTTTGATAGTACCGTGCGATTGATCACCAATAGATTGGGAGTAACAGTAACCAAAACAAAAATAAAAGTAACCGCCGAAGTCAACGTGCTGGGAACTTTAATGATTGACACCACCGTACCCGTTGGATTTCAATCTATGCATATGGAGGTAGTTTTGATTGCACCTAACTCGAATGAAAAAATACTCCAAAAGGTCATTGAAGCAACAAAACGGAGTTGTATCATTTATCAAACTTTAAAACAAGGCATTCCCATAACCATAAGTGTAACCCTTTAGAAAACTATTAAACCAGAACCAATAAACATCCGCAATCATGAAAAAATCACTGTCTTTAATTTATGGTATAGTCGCGTATCTCATATTCCTTGTTGCTTTTCTATATGCAATCGGTTTTGTCGGAAATTTTATGGTCCCAAAATCGATCGATTCCGGAACAGAAACCTCTTTGATCCAGGCTATTTTGATCAATGTGCTTTTGCTGAGTGTTTTTGCTCTACAGCATAGTGTAATGGCCAGACCGGCATTTAAAAAATGGATCATTCAATTTATAAGTCCCGCAATTGAACGGAGTACCTATGTTCTTTTTTCAAGTTTGGCCCTGCTGCTAATATATTGGCAGTGGCAACCTATCTCGACTTTAGTTTGGGAGGTGGAAAATAAAACCCTGGCGATGCTATTGACCGGGACGTTTTTTTGCGGATGGCTCATTGTTTTTCTTTCTACATTCATGATCAATCATTTTGAACTCTTTGGCCTTAAGCAAATATTTGATAATTTGAAAAATAAGCTAACCCAAAGCCCAAAATTTCAAACCAATTTGTTATATAAAGTTGTAAGACATCCCATTATGCTGGGCTTTATAATTGCATTTTGGGCCACTCCCTTGATGACGATCGGACATTTACTTTTCTCATTGGTCACGCTAGCATATATCCTTATTGCTGTTAAGTATCTTGAAGAAAAAGACCTGCGAAATAGTATTGGTAAAGAATATGAAGATTACCAAAAGAAGGTGCCTATGATTGTACCATTTACCAAAAGGAGAAAGAGCTAGTCCATTTAGAACTTCAGTTTTATTGGTCAAATCAATTTGCACTACTGCTGTGCTAAAATTGTGGAAACCTCACTTCTGGAATTCAAAATTAGGTAAGAAAAAAATATGGAAAATGCAGATCAATTACTCACATTTACACAAGTTGCTGTCGCCGTAGCAGGTTTTGCTGGAATAATTGGAACATTTCAGTTTAAAGAAGGAGAAAGAATCAGGAGAGGAGACGCAGTTGGATTAGCCGTAGTTGTAAAGACAGGATTAATGAGCGCCTTTTATTCAACTTTACCTCTATTAATAGCTGGTTTCGGTGTAAATGATTCAACTGTATGGGCAATAAGTAGCGCTATGACATGCATTATCTACTCATACTTCTCTATTGACATTGCCATTCGGCTTAAGAAATTCAAGACCTATAAAACTTCCAATAAAATATTAATCTATGTATTATTCATAGTTGGTTTTATAGTTATTGTAATAAATATTCTTAACGCTAGTAATATTGTGTTTAAGAGAGAATTCGGACCCTATTATATTGCTTTGATCTATTCACTTGGTTTAGTTTGCTATATGTTTTCTCGGCTGTTACTTCGTCCAATTTGGAGAACTATACGAAAACAAGAGTCAGAAGAGTTAAAAGATAAAGACGCCAAATAGACTTTTAGAATGATTTATTCTGAGTATCTATGAGAGAGAAACACATCGGAATTTGCGCAAGCTTAAGAAACCAAAATAGTATTTGGAAGATAAACCACGAAATGCTAACACTGGTTATAAATTTAACACTGCTTTGAGATCCGCTTTAAAAATTTTCCTACCTTAGATAGTAGCCATAAACACAATTTGATTCCGCCCTTACAGGCCGAAATCCGAGCTGAACGGTTGTGTGTCATCTTTGGGGAAAACATAACCTCTTCAGTTAATTTACCATTGATATAAAAACCATTCAGAAATGAAAAGAAGAAATTTTATATTATCATCACTTGTAATTGTCTCTACACCTCTATTTGCTAAAATTAAATCAATAATTCCAATGAGGACAAAAAAAGGATTTAAAGTAAATGCAGGTGAAGCCAGGTTCGGTATGCATTACAAAATGAAAGGTGTTACTCAAAACACTTTAGATATCAAAATTTCCGGTAGTGACACTGAAAATGATCTAGCAGTGTTTGAGCAAACCGGACTTACGCCAAACGGTGGACCACCTTTGCATATTCATCCATTCCAAGACGAATGGTTTTATGTTATTGAAGGAGCGTATTTATTTCAAGTTGGTGACGACAAATATCAAATGAGCCCTGGAGACACAATTTTTCTTCCAAGAAATGTTCAACATGCTTTTGTTCAGCTGACTGAAAGAGGCAAGATGATCGTCTCATATTTACCAGCTGGCAAAATGGAGGAATTTTTTAAGACAACCGATCAATGGAGTTCACCACCGTCTAAGGAAGAAATTGCTAAAGTCTTTGAAGACCACGAAATGAAAGTCGTTGGACCTCCTATAAGTGTTGATTGAAAATCAGAAAGTACGATCAATTACCCGAAGCCAGTTGGTGGGGACATCTGGCCGACTAAAAATTACGGAAATTACTACCGAATTATCCACGGAATTATTGAGCATACCCACTACCATTTAGGGCAGATCGTACTTATGAAAAAAATACTGTCACAGGAGGACGATCGCTGATATTTGATTATATTTACTTGTCTCCCCGGCATTTCGACCCTATTTTCATAGCACTGGTTCATAAAAAGAATGATTATGAACACCTTCGTCGATAAAAAACAAAAGAACATAAAGTCAGTCGCCAAAGAGCAAAGTGTGGCTCCGTCCCAGGCAGTTTCTCAAGAATCACCTACTCAAGTTATTCCATTTCAACTCAAGGATAACCGGCCGGAAGCCCTTATCCAACGAAGGTTGCAGGATACCGCCAACCGGAGTTCGCGAGTGGTTCATTTACGAGCAATTCAGGAAATGGCTAGTGACAATGCAGCGTCGGTTAATCCTCGGAATTCCACGATGCAAGAGCCCAAGGATCCTGAAACCATTGATGTAGCCCAATTGAAGGGCGCGGATGTCGTTCAACTATATGATGAAGATTTTGAGCACATCAGGAGTTTGGTTGCCTCTTACAGCTCCCTCCCCTATTTAATTCAAAACGTCAACAATGTCGGTAATTTCAATCAAAAACTTTTGAGTCTTAAGGGATATATAGCTTTGGAAGAGGCCGATAGGCTTAAAGTACGTACTCAGGTAAAATTAAAGATACAGCATACCCACTTAAACACCGTAGAACCGGAAGACCCTATTGATATCGCAAAGGCTTTTGACTCATTGAAATCGTGTGTTATCACAGCCTTGATGTTCGCTGAAGGAGGTACGGTGCTGGGTACTTCTTCCGTCGAAGAATTACATAATATACTTTGGGTGCAGTTCCCAAAGTGGAGGCAGTACAGTGATGACGGTATTTTGGCTCAAATGTATGCGCATTTCGGTTATCAAACCGCCGTTTTTGGTGCAAAAAGCAGGCATTCAGCAGTAACAGATAATAACCGAGACAAAGGAATGACATCGAGCACAGGTGATGTTGGACATATGGTAGGGTTTAGGAAAGTTGGGCAAAACTATAGATTCAGGGATAACGACCATGGAGAGAGTGCTATGGCCGTGCATGATACAAAGGACGAAATGGTCACCAAAATATGGTGGAAGTAAGGGCGCATCAATGGGATAAGCAGCGACAGGGTTAAAAATTGGGGACATCTTTAGCAATGACCATCATAGGATTTTTTGTCGGTATCGGCACTATTCCTCAGGGCATTCTCAGCGGACTCCCATCTTTTTTAACTATCTTTATCTTTCTCCCCGGCATTTTTATACACATACTTTTTTGTTTCCTTTAATTTGTTTTAGAAGGATAAAGTCATTGTAGCTCATGTATTAAAAAAACGAACCTATATATTAATTAACTAATAAACTTCAAATTATGGCTTTACCGAACACTACTATATTCCCGCTGGACAACAGTGCTGCCGACTTGGCAGAATATTCAAAATTAATTGATAGCGATAAGATTCTCATGGTGATCCTGGGAGATTCAGAAGCTCTTTTTAAAAAGGGAGAAGGAACAGCATTAGATACCGGAGCCGTATGGCTGGCCAGTCAATTAACAAATGCCTCACCCGGTGGCTTTAAGAGATGGGTTCTATGGATAAAAGACCATACGACGCTGAAAGAGAAATTAGAGCCCATTCTGGATGCATCTGGTCACATAAAAACACATACTCCTTACGAAGAAATAAAGGCTTTTTGCCTTACTAAAAAGCCTCGCAAGGCCCCTTCAAGAATTCATGAAATTGCGATCCTGGATCCTATCACGATTCTGGAACTTTATTTAGAGGCAGAATCGTCGAAAACGGAAGCAACTAACAATTAATAGATAAACCATGAAAAAGCTCATCCAATTACTCGTTATACTACTCATGGTGCCTGTGATAACCGCACAAGCTCAAATTTTATCGATCGTGGAAAACAATCGGGGGAAGAAGCTTGATATTTCAATAAATGACGCGCAGATCGTGGACATCAATGGTAATTTAGAGGTAAGTATTTCCAAAGACGCTCTCATTGAACGCATCCGAAATGATTACCCACAGTTTTCAAATAAGGTAGATCTTCAAAGTAAGATCAATGCGCTGGAAAAAGCACTTGTGGATCAGGCAAAGCTACTTGAACTTTTGGAACAAAATGCCATGAACAAAGCAGACAAGGAAGCCTTTTATACAGGAATTCTGTCATTTATAGCAGCAGTAAAGGCCGATCCCGATCTAAGAACCGAAGCCAATGCGCTCGTGCTTGATTGGGCAGTTAAATACGGTGCCAGCAGTACCAATCCAAATACTGTAGGCCCCGAATACTATCTGTTAACAAACCTCAATAAGAACTTATTATCGGCCAAAGAGGAGCTCTCCGGCCTTAAAGGACAGTCCTTCAATATTAGTATGGTCGCCTATATAAAAACAAAACTTAGTGATGACGATCGGGTACATATCAAAAATTTTGATACGTATAAGGATCGCGACTACTATTCCGTGCCGCGATGGGTAACCACATTATCTAAACCACAAACTGAAAAACTGGAAGAGTTAAAAAAAATGGCCGATGACTATAATACTAAAGCACCTAATTATTTTGATAACTTCAAGACAGAACTCCTTCAAAAATTTCCGGAGGTAGATTGTATTATCATTCAAAAATCAAAATTGCAGGATTTATTGAATGACTCTAGCATAAAAGACAGTGTCAAAAATATGGTAAGAGCTGAAATTGAAGCAGTCATTGCCAGATACGACAGCATGATCACTATTTTGAAAAAGATAAAACAAGACTTGAGCAGCTGGACCATCGATACACCTTTTGTGGTACTGGAGGAAGCTAAGAACCTCCTTGCCGTAGTTGAAAGTATGAAAGTTGTCTTTGACAATGCCGCCGTTGCTATTAGCAAACTTACAACGGAGGTTACGTCGCTGACAGACGGTTTTAATGCCTGTTACCTAAGCCTTAAGAATTCAGCCATAGCCGTGGCATCGGCTACAGGAATTTTAAAAGACCAGCAAATTAGATTCGATAGTACCAAGCAACTCCAGAAGGAAGTTCTAAAATTTGGTATTGAAAATCTACCTGCTACGGGTTTTATCAAATTGGAAGGCGCCGGACCCAGAGAAAATGGCGACAAAATTGAAATTGACCTGATCATACGAATACCCACAAAAGAGAGCGGTGATAGTGATAATGACGGAAGTACCACTTCAGAAGACAATGAGTCCCTCGAAACTCGCATTGTCACCATGCAATTGATAGGACTGCGTTCAGAGACTGTTGTCGGGATCATTCTGGCCGATTCCTACAATGAAAACAACTTCAAACCCGCTGGAGATAGGCGTTTTTTATATGCCCCCGCAGCATCTTTATTGCTGAAGATCGGGTCTAGACATTCCAGATTGTACAACGAATTCATCGATTTTGGTCTTGGGGTGTCGGTATCCACTCCAGATTTTAACACAGACGGCACTCCCGAATTTGGGGCGGGCGTTATGTTTACGGCTTTTAAGGATATTCTAAGTGTTGGTATCAACTACAACGTAACCCTGGATACGCCCTATTGGTCTTTTGGAATCAATTTGCCATTCAACTTACCGGGCATTCCCATCAATACCACGAAATAGGTAGGCATTGATTTTGTGAATAATTATAGGGAAATGCAAACGGACTTGATGCGTTTGCATTTCTCTAATTATGACAGGAAGAATTCTAAATAAAAAACCAGGTTTCTTGACACATATGGGTTCCTTCGGAAGAATTAAAAATCTTTCATATATTCCTGTATATCAGTATATTCCTACAAATGTTTGAAAGAATTATCCCTCGTATTTATATATCTTCGTATTACCCAAATCGTTTGATCCGTTTGAACGCCCTGCTTTTGTATGAAACCATACAGGATGTCAAAAACGCTTCTTATAGTATTTTTTCTGATCTGCGGAACGAGCTTTGCTCAGCATCCCGGAGGTGGATTCTGTACCCTGCAGTCTGAAAATAAAGAATGGTTCTACGATCTCAGTAAAACGGAGAACATGACCGAAAAGATCGGGCTCATTGTAGATAAAATTCTTGCCGATACCGAGTATTTTCAGGAACATCCAGAGATCGCCAATCTCGATGACCGCCGGGTTTTCGGAAACATTCCCTGTGTTACCGACTGTTCGATTCGCTTCGGAATTGTATACGCCAAAGGCAAGGGACTTAAGCTGGACCTGCAAAAAAATCCCGATTTGGAGGACCTGCTCTATGAACTTACTTCCGAAAATATAGACCGCCTCGATGTCAATATGCACCACCCCAGCGATCGATTCAATCTCTCAGGAACAAAGCGCTCCGGTATTTTAATGTATACCGAAGACAAGCAACTAAAAAAGATAATCAGGAAAGCTATAAAGAGTATTGAGAAGTCTTGATGGAGTAAAAACTTCCTAACCCTGTTTAAAAACTCTTCTTTTCCCAGTCAATGTACAATAAGTTTAGGTCATTGCTGAACTAAAGTTCGTACCTTTCAACTTAGATGCTGATTGGGGTCGTTATTCTTCAAATACAATGGAACTAGCATTCCCTGCTAACAGCAACAAGAATTGAAATCACTAAATCAAACCAAAATGAAACTATACTCCCTACTATTTTTTGTGTTATTATGTTTCGGTTGTCAGGAAAAAAATCCTGCAAACCAATCGGCTGAGGCAACTATGACAGACTGGGCCTTCCCCTATTTTGAAAAAGCGGACAGCATCAATCCCATTTTAAGTCCGTCCCCTGCCCTGGAATTCACAGACCCAATTACCGGCACTAAAGTGAAATGGGAAGAACGAAACGTGCTCAACCCAACGGCCATTGTAAAAGATGGTAAAGTACATCTCTTTTACCGTGCCCAGGATAGCCTGGGAACCTCAAGAATAGGAATGGCAATTAGCACAGACGGACTTCATTTTGAAAAAGCCGCTGCCCCTGTTTTTTTTCCGGATAACGATTCGATGAAGGTTTTCGAATGGAACTATAAAAAAAGTGAAGCCGAACAAACCAATTCGGAAGATTGTTATTTCTGTTACTTCGATGGCGTGGAGGATCCAAGAATCGTGGAAAGTGATACAGGAGAATATTTCATGACCTATACCTCCTACGACGGAAAAATTGCCAGATTAAGCATCGCGTCATCCAAAGACCTTACCACCTGGGTAAAACACGGGTTGGTCGTTAAAGACGAAAAGTACAAAGATACCTGGTCCAAGGCCGGTGCCATTGTGAGCGAATTACAGGGAAACCGGATGGTGGCGAAGAAGATCCAAGGCGAATACTGGATGTATTTTGGCGATACCAACCTCTTTTTGGCCTCATCGAAAGACCTTATTAACTGGAAGGTTGCCGAAAATGAAGAGTCAGGAAAACGGATTTCGGTCTTGCATCCCCGGATGGGCTATTTTGATAGTAGATTGGTTGAACCTGGACCCTACGCCCTATTGAAAGAGGAAGGTATTTTACTCATTTATAACGCCAGCAACGCAGCTAATTTTAACGACCCCTCCCTTCCAAAATTTACCTATGCCGCCGGACAAGCCTTATTTGATAAAGATGCTCCTTATAAATTGATCGACCGTAAAGACCAGTATTTTATTCATCCGGATAAGGATTATGAAAAAATTGGGGAAGTCAATGAAGTTTGCTTTGTCGAGGGTCTGGTTTGGTTTCAAGAAAAATGGTACCTCTATTACGGTACCGCCGACTCAAAAATCGCTGTGGCCGTTTATGGGCCTTCTAAAGATCAATAAAAGTAAATTGACCCGATGATCGCTGACGATGAACATTATCACAAGTTGGAGCCACTTTAGGGACTTTCGGGGAAGTGAAGCGTTTGAAACCCTAATTTTTATCTTCCAATAACGGAACAAACCGAAACTCTCCATATTCCTTTTTCTCGAAATCGGTTGCATTTTTCCGTGTAAAAACCGTCATGATCTGTACCTTTTTTCCCACGGGAATGACGAGCCTTCCTCCTACTTTCAATTGTGCCAACAGAGGTTCGGGAACAAAGGGAGCTCCAGCGGTGACGACTATTCCGTCGTAAGGTGCGAATTCGGGTAAGCCTTTATAACCATCCCCAAAAACCATTTTCTTGGGCCGATATCCTATTTTTGGAAGAAACCGACTGGTCCTCTTAAAAAGCTCATTTTGACGTTCGATGGTATACACCGTAACACCCATTTCCAGCAAAACTGCACTTTGGTAGCCACTTCCCGTTCCAATTTCTAAAACGATATCTCCTTTTGAAACCTCCAATAGTTCGGTTTGACGCGCTACAGTATAGGGTTGTGAAATGGTTTGATCTGCTCCAATAGGAAAAGCTTTATCGACATAGGCGTGATCTACAAATCCACTGTCCATAAACCAATGTCTGGGGACCCTATTGATCGCGTCCAAAACTTCTTTGTCGACGATTCCCTTTTTCATTAGGGTCTCTACCAACTTTTTTCGCATGCCTTTATGTGTAAATGTGTCTTTCAATAGTTCAAATTTTAGCGTTGCCAAGCAGTTTTCAAGATACCGTAAAAGTAATGCGAGTCACCTTCAAAATCAAATTCATTTTAATATTTAATAGGAATACGCACAAAAATTGGTAGGAAAAGAGTTTCCAATATCCACGAACGAAAATCAATCCTTAGGATCAATAAATGAATTTATACTAAGCTTACAGCACTTTAAAAAAATTGAAGACGTTATTATACAAATCAACAACAGGCCATTCGTCGAAAATTCCGTTCAAAAAAAGTATCTTTGTTCAAAACTAAAGTGCATGCTAAAAGCTGGGGTCCTAGGTGCAGGTCATCTGGGGAAAATTCATTTGAAACTGCTCAACCAATCTGAGAAATATCAACTTGTTGGTTTTTACGACGCCAATAAAAAAGCGGCCCGACAAATTACTGATGAATTTGGTTATAAAAGCTTTCCCACAATGGAAGCATTGATCGATGCCTGCGATGTGATCGATGTGGTCACACCAACAATTTATCACTTCGACTGTGCAAAAAAGGTAATCACGGCCGGTAAGCATTTGTTTATCGAAAAACCCATCACCCAAACTGTCGAAGAAGCAGAAAAACTTTTATTGCTAGCCTCAAAACACAAGGTACAGGGGCAGGTAGGACATGTGGAACGCTTCAATCCTGCGTTTATGGCGGTTCGCGATAAAATCGAAAATCCGATGTTCATCGAAGCCCACCGTCTGGCTGAATTCAATCCCAGGGGAACCGATGTCCCCGTAGTTCTGGACCTAATGATCCATGATATTGACGCCATTTTGAGCGTGGTTAATTCGGAAGTAAAAAATGTTTTTGCCAGCGGGGTGTCCGTCATCTCCGAAACCCCCGATATTGCCAACGCCCGAATCGAGTTTGAAAACGGCTGCGTCGCCAACCTTACGGCGAGTCGCATCTCTATGAAAAAAATGCGAAAGGCACGATTTTTTCAGCGTGATGCCTACATCTCGGTCGATTTCCTGGAGAAGAACTGTGAGGTAGTGAAAATGAAGGATGCACCCAAAAAACCGGACGACTTTGCGATGATACTTACCAATGCGGAAGGTGTCAAAAAGCAAATTTATTTCGACAATCCCAAAATTGATAACAATAACGCCATTCTCGACGAACTAGAAACCTTTGCAGATGCCATAAACAATGGTACAACACCAATTGTCACCCTTCAACAAGGCACCAACGCTTTAAAAGTAGCCATGCAGGTTATCGAAAATTTCAAATCCTTGTAATGAAAAAAATATGCCCGGAAGAGGTAGAAGCGCTGAATGGAAACTGGGAATTTTGTCCATGGCATGGAAAGAAACTGAACAATCAAAAATAAACCCATTTATGAAAAACGTAGCTGTTATTGGAGCTGGGACCATGGGCAATGGAATAGCTCACACCTTCGCTCAATTTGACTATAAAGTGCAACTTATTGATATTTCCCAGGCCTCACTGGATAAGGGGATGGCCACCATTACAGGGAATTTAGACAGAATGATTTCCAAAGAACGTATTTCCGAAGAAGATAAGAACCGCACCCTTGCTAACATCACTACCTATACCAGGTTGGAGGAAGGTGTGGAATACGCCAGTTTGGTGATCGAAGCCGCTACCGAAAATGTAGACCTCAAATTGAAGATCTTTAAAGAACTGAATCAGTTTTGTCCAGATGACACCATACTGGCGAGCAATACGTCTTCGATATCCATTACGCAAATTGCCTCGGTAACCTCCCGCCCGGAGATGGTCATTGGAATGCATTTTATGAATCCGGTGCCCATAATGAAACTGGTGGAGATTATCAAAGGGTATTCTACCAGCCCTGAAACATTCGCCACCGTCGAAGAAATTTCAAAAAAACTAAACAAGGTGCCAGTGGCTGTGAACGATTACCCGGGTTTTGTCGCGAATCGAATCCTCATGCCTATGATCAATGAAGCCGTGGAAACGTTGTTATAACGGCGTGGCAGGTGTTGCCGAAATAGACACCGTTATGAAATTGGGAATGGCACACCCCATGGGGCCGCTGCAACTAGCCGATTTTATTGGCCTGGATGTGTGTTTGTCTATTCTTAAGGTAATGTTCGACGGATTTAAAAATCCAAAATATGCACCTTGTCCCTTATTGGTCAATATGGTAATGGCGGGGAAACTGGGCATCAAGAGCGGGGAAGGATTTTATGATTATTCTGAAAGCAGGAAGGCCGAGCAGGTAGCACCTATGTTTCGGGCCTAAACGGTATGATAGAAACCAAAGCATTTACTCAAAGCAGGAAAACGTATTTCACCATCATTTTAAATACGGCCATAAAAAAGAGATGGTGGATGTATGGGTTATTTCTTTTAGGAGGTGCGATCAATCTGTATTTGTATCTCAGCAGAGATAATACTTCCTACCTCATTTGGGCCATTTTAGGCTTTGGCTATTTACTTTTCGTTTACGGCTATTTGTACCGCTTCGCTTACGCCGGGGATAAGGCTGAGTTTCTTTCGGAAAAACAGCTTTTTTTTAATGAATCCACCATCCGAATTGAAGAAGCGGACGGGAGTTTCGGGGAGTTTCCTTACACCAGAATCACAAGAATTATAACCAAAGAACTTTATTGGATGCTGTATATAAGCAAAAATCAGTTTATATATATTCCGAAGAATATATTTTATTCTAAACAAGACCTGGAGCGATTTGAACAATACATTTACAACCCATAATGAAATTACCTAAGTGAATAGATGTTGAAAATTTCAGAAAACATAGAAAAAATAACAAAGACATTACCTGAATCCGTTTCGCTGGTGGCCGTGTCGAAGACTAAATCGGTAAACGAGATCATGGAGGCCTATGATGCCGGGCAGCGGATATTTGGCGAAAATAAAATCCAGGAAATGGTGGCCAAATGGGAAGAACTTCCGAAGGACATCGAATGGCATATGATTGGCCATGTACAGCGCAATAAGGTAAAATATATGGCGGAGTTCGTGAGTTTGATCCATGCCGTGGATAACTTCAAACTATTGAAGGAGATCGATAAGCAGGCCCAAAAGTACCAGCGAGTGATTCCCTGCCTGCTGCAACTCAAAATTGCTGAGGAAGACAGTAAGTTTGGGATGAGTGAAGCGGAGGCTGTAGCCATATTTTCTTCCGAAGAAATGAAAACACTACGCCATATAAAAATTGTGGGATTGATGGGAATGGCGACCTTTACCGACGATCAAGCCCAACTCTCAACCGAATTTGGTTTTTTACGATCGGTTTTTGAAAAATTCAGGAAAGACAATCCGGAAATCGAGATATTAAGCATGGGTATGAGTGGTGACTATCCCATAGCCATTGCCCATGGAAGCAATATGGTACGAGTTGGGAGTGCTATTTTTGGCTCTCGCAATTAATAGTAATATCTTTATAGAAGCATAAGTTTGAGCATCAGGAGCCAATCAAGGTGCAGCGAAGTTGAAAAAGGAATGAAATATAATGAATACCGGAGGTAGCGAACCAAGTTGCCTAAGGTAGTAAAGAAGAACACAAGACTAAATGTACGCAATTTTAGATATCGAAACCACCGGTGGGAAATACAATGAAGAGGGAATTACGGAAATCGCTATCTACCGTTTTGACGGACAGAGAATCACAGATCAATTCGCAAGCTTGATCAATCCCGAGCGCTCCATTCAACCCTTTGTGGTTAACCTTACGGGAATTAACAGTGACATGCTTCGGAATGCGCCAAAATTCTATGATGTAGCCAAACGAATTATTGAAATTATGGAAGGTTGCATTTTGGTAGCCCATAATGCCCAATTTGACAATCGTATCCTAAGTACGGAGTTCGACCGTTTGGGCTACTCCTTCGAAAAAGAGTCCCTTTGTACCGTTGAACTGGCTCAAAGACTTATCCCCGATATGCCCTCTTATAGCCTTGGAAAATTGGTTCGATCGTTGGGAATACCCATTAGCGGACGTCACCGGGCTCAGGGAGATGCCATGGCAACCATTGAATTATTCAAATTATTACTTGCCAAGGATAGTAGTAAGGAAATTATCACCGAAAGTATTCGCAAAGATCCCAAGCGCCATTTGGAGCCTAAATTATTGGATCTAATTGCCGAAGCACCCACTACCACAGGGGTTTATTATATGCACAGGGAAGATGGTACTATTATTTATATTGGGAAAAGCAGGAACATCAAAAAGCGGCTCACCCAACATTTTACAAGTGATAATAGAAAATCTAAAAAGATCCAATTGGCGGTAACCTCGGTTACTTTCGAAACCACTGGCAGCGAACTTATAGCGCTCCTAAAAGAAAGTGAAGAAATAAAGCAAAACAAGCCTATTTATAACAGGGCGTTGCGAAAGACACTTTACAACTATCAATTAAATTATTTTGAGGATGAAAAAGGGTATCTCAATTTAAAAATTGAAAAGGCGGATGGGCGCAAGAAGCCCATCACTACTTTTACCAATTACCAACAGGCCAAGAGTGTTTTATTTAAAATTACCGAAACCCATAATCTGTGTCAAAAATTAACGGGACTGCACACCTCCAATGGCAACTGTTTTTCTTACACTATTAAAGAATGTGCCGGGGCCTGTATCGAGCGCGAATCGCCCGAGGAATACAATGAAAAAGTAACGAATTTCCTGCGGAACCATAGCTATGAAAACACCAATATGTTGATCATTGACAAAGGACGGGAAGTAGATGAACGATCTGTGGTTTTAATCGAGAACGGACACTACATGGGCTTCGGCTTTTACTACCTCAATTTTCAAATTAATAATCCCGAGGTCCTGAAATCCATTATCACGCCTATGCAAAATAACCGAGATGCACAACACATTATACAGGGCTATTTGCGCAAGAACAAAGTGCTTAAAACCGTTAAGTTACCTAAGCAAACCGCGATATAAGTAAACTTAGTTACCTTTATATTTAATAAACGATACTTTTTGAATTCGACTCCACAAAATAACTGGCGCACCAAGCTTCATGACATCATCTATGAGGCGGATACTCCAATGGGAAAGCTTTTCGATGTGGTGCTGTTAATTCTTATCCTGTTAAGCGTATTATTTGTGATGATGGAGAGCGTAAACTCCGTCGATGCTAAGTTTCACGAATTCTTATACATTGGTGAGTGGGTCATTACTATTTTCTTCAGCCTTGAATATATCGCCCGAATTATTACAGTCAAAAAACCTTTCAGATATATTTTTAGCTTTTACGGGGTCATCGATTTCTTATCCACCATCCCTTTGTATTTGTCCTTTATATTGGCCGGAAGCAGCTATTTGTTAACTGTAAGAGCCTTACGGTTATTGAGGGTGTTCCGTATTTTAAAGATTACCCGCTACGTAGGTGAGTCCGATAAATTAAAAAGGGCGCTGCTCTACAGCCGCCCCAAAATATTAATTTTTCTCTTCGCCGTACTTATTATTGCTATCATCTCCGGAACCGTCATGTATTTGGTTGAGGGTGAAGAAAACGGATTTTCAAGTATTCCACATAGTGTTTATTGGTGTATTGTCACACTAACCACCGTAGGATATGGTGATATCTCACCAGCCACCCCCCTGGGGCAATTCATCGCCAGTTTGATCATGATTATGGGGTATGGAATTATTGCAGTGCCTACTGGAATCGTGACTTCCGAATACACCAAAGCTGACCGACACATTGATACAAGCACTCAAAGTTGTGCCAATTGCAATGAATCCCACCACAAGGACAATGCGAAGTTTTGTCATGCCTGTGGTGAGAAATTTAACGTGTCTGAACATCACGACTAATGGTATCGTTAAAACCATTGCTGATTTGTATAGTGGGCCCCACTGCCATTGGAAAAACAGCACTTTCCATTAAAATTGCAAAGGCGTTTTCTACGGAAATTATTTCGGCCGATTCCCGACAGTTCTTTAAGGAAATGAATCTGGGAACAGCGGTTCCTTCTTCGGAAGAATTGGCGGAGGTCCCGCATCATTTCATCCAAAACCGAAGTATTTTTGACTCCTATTCCGTGGGTGACTTTGAGAAAGACGCTCTCAGCCAGCTGGATCAACTTTTTAAAGATCATTCAGTGGTCGTGATGGTAGGTGGCTCCGGACTTTATGTCGATGCCGTGGTGAAGGGATTGGATAGCTTTCCCAAGGTTCCTTCACATATAAGGGAGGATCTCAATCGGGAATTCGAATCCCACGGAATCGAAGCATTACAGAAAGAATTACAACAAGCAGATCCCGAATATTTCAAAAAAGTTGATACACATAATCATCACAGGCTTATTCGAGCTCTGGAAATATATAGGGGAACGGGATTTCCTTTTTCATCTTTTTTGACTCGTACTTCCGAAGAAAGAACCTTTGAAACCCTTTTTGTTGGTCTGAACGCCTCCCGGGAAATCGTCTATGACCGCATCAACCGGCGAGTGGATTTTATGATGAAACAGGGTTTGCTGGAAGAAGCAAAAAAACTGTTTCCAAATAGGCATCTCAATGCCTTGCAAACAGTGGGGTATCGGGAACTATTTGCCTATTTAGAAGGGGAGATATCTTTGGATGAAGCTATTTCAGAAATTAAAAAAAATACACGTCGCTTTGCCAAAAGACAGGGTACCTGGTTCAAGAAAAACGAAGCCATTCATTGGTTTGATATTGAAACTGGTTCCAAAGATATCATCGATCTCATAAAAACAAAAAGCGCCCGATAACGGACGCTTTCGCACTTAAATGTAATTTGCTTATTGGTCGACTTCGTCCTTCACCAACAAACGGAAACCTTCTCCATGTATATTGATAATTTCTACGCCATCGTCCTTACTGAGGTACTTCCGCAACTTTGCGATATACACATCCATACTTCGCGAGGTAAAGTAATTGTCATCGCGCCAGATCTTGGTAAGAGCCAATTCTCTAGGCATGAGATCGTTCTTATGTAAGGCGAGCAGTCGCAGGAGGTCGTTCTCCTTAGGAGATAATTTATTGGGTTCTTCTTTTTTATAGGTAAGAAAACGCAACTTGGAGTTCAAATGAAAATTTCCAACGTTAAACTCAAATTGTTTACTGTCGGCAATTGAATCTGTTGCTTTTCGCTGAATGATCGCTTTGATCTTCATTAAAAGAACTTCACTATCAAAAGGTTTATTCAAGTAGTCGTCCGCACCAACTTTATATCCCTTCAATACATCTTCCTTCATGGCTTTCGCCGTAAGAAAAATGATAGGTACATCCTCATTCTTTTCACGTATTTCCTTTGCCAATGTAAATCCGTCCTTGTAGGGCATCATTACATCAAGAATACAGAGATCGAAGTCGTCTTTCTTAAATTTTTCAAATCCTTCCATTCCATTTTTCGCATGGGTCACGTTATAATCGTTCATTGAAAGGTAGTCCTTGAGGACGGTCCCGAAATTAGGATCGTCTTCGACCAGTAAGATTTTTTTGTTTTCAGTTTCCATATTTTATGATATTAAGTGCATGTTTATAATAAAGGTACTTCCCTTTCCTTTTTCACTTTCCACGTAGATCTCGGCATTATGATCGCTCAAGATTCGCTTAACGTATGAAAGTCCAAGTCCGTGACCCTTCACATTATGTATATCGCCTGTGTGTTCGCGATAAAATTTTTCAAATATTTTTTTCTGAACGCCCTTGGTCATTCCCATTCCATGATCCTGAATTTTCAGAATAATACTATCTTTTACATTCTCGGTATAAATATCGATCTTGGGTGCTTCTTCCGAATATTTTATCGCATTGTCCAAAATATTTACCATGACATTGGTAAGGTGTAAGTCGTTTCCCAACACCGAAGATTTCATCGCATTGAAATGAGTGTTGATATACCCGCCCCGATCCTCTACAATAAGACTCACGTGCGTGATAGCGTCTTCCACAAGTTCATGTAACTTTAAGCGATCCTTCGGCAGGTCCAGTTCATTTTTTTCCAGTTTAGAGATACGCAGCACATTTTCCACCTGAGCATTCATGCGTCTGTTCTCTTCACGGATCATTTGAAGATAACGCGCTATGAACTCCTTGTCATCGGCCACTTTTGGGTTCTTTAGGGCATCCAAAGCTAAATTAATCGTCGCGATAGGCGTCTTGAACTCATGCGTCATATTATTGATAAAGTCAGTCTTTATCTGTGAGATCTGCCTTTGTTTGAAAAGTTGTCTTAACGCATTGGAATAGGCCAAAATGATAACGGTAGTAAATGCGAGTGAGAGAATCGCCATTCCCAGGATGGTATTCAGAACTTCTCTCCCTTTTTCTGAAAAGTTAACATACAGGGTGTAATTGGTCTTTAAATTATCGCCAACAAACAAGGGAACCCCATAGGTATTCGAGGGATCCGGTTCGAAGTTATTCGAACGTATTTTTGTTGCTAATTTATCGCTATACACTGCGTATTCAAATTTTGATTTAAGATCTCTCTCGGTACACTCTTTCGTCACCAATTCCACGATCTCTTCATTGGATACTCTTTTATGAATGGGCGTGGCTGAAGAAATGTCTTGAAACATATTCTCAAACTGCTTGCGTTCATAATCGCGTAATCTCACAAAATCAACCTTGTTTTGGGTGGTAAATCCAATACCATCCAACCCTTCAATGATCTTAGTTGTTTGCTTTTTATTAGTGATTTTTTTGAATTGAATGCTATCCACCTGTGTATCAAAAAAACCCGAGGACAATTTATAGTCTTCTTCTATGATCCCGTCTGAAAATATAACGGTTTCATTCTTGTCTTCATTTACAATACGATAAATAAGTTCGTTAACACTTACCGCATTGGGTTGCTCCAGGCTATCGACCAATCCACTGTATAACCGATAATAGTCTTCGGTTTCCCGCAATTGGATCTTTCTGGCAACCTCAATCAGCACCTGACGAACGTTAAAGGTAAATTGTTCTTCCTTCGCCTGGTATGCGTTATTTATCCAGTATCCTTGAACAAAAATAATTCCTAGCAGGGACAACGTCATCAATCCAATAAGTAGGGCAAACAACTTTTTGTTCATGAATCAAAATTAAGATTTTAACATTTAGCCCTTGGGGTGTTTAACCAAATGTTAACAAAAGGATTTTTAGCGATTATACCTCCTTCAGAATACGCTCGTGCACTTGCTTTACGCGGATTTTCGTATCCTCCAGATCAATGTTTTCGATATGGATGTTGGCCAATTGAAGTTTCTTTTCATCTTCCCATTGATTCGAAATTCTATCTTCTATGGCGAGCTTTGTGGTTTCATCTCGATCCAGAACCCGTTGCACCCTCAATTCGATGGGCGCGGTGACCAAAATCGTAAGATCACAATCTTTATACCCCCCGTTTTCGAAAAGGATGGCGGCTTCTTTAATACAATACGGTGCGTTTTGTTTTTTCAACCAACGCTTGAAGTGTTGTGCAACCCTGGGATGGATAACTTTATTTACTTGTTGTAAGAGTTGGGCATCATTAAAGATCTTATCTGCCACATAACTTTTGTTAATGCCGGCCTCCGTATAGGCTTCTTCTCCCAAAAGGGCTATTAATTTTTTACGAATATAAACCGAAGAATTGGTAAGCTTTCTTGCTTCGCGATCGGCGATATAAACGGGAATACCCAGTTCAGAAAAAAAACCCGCTACAGTTGTTTTCCCACTTCCAATTCCACCCGTTAACCCAACAATATACAATTACTTAAAAATTAAATATTCAATTTTTTTGGTACTCCACTCGAAATGTTCCAAACCATCAGGCTGCTGTATCAATTTTGGGACCATAATAGGTTCTTCGATAGATCTGGTCGCAAAATCGCATACAATCCTGAAATCGCGTTCCGATATGTTACTAAACCCATTCACCGAAACATCAAAACTAATAATAATGCTTTCAGGAATTAATTTCAGCGTGACATCGGCAGGCACATTGATCACCTCCACAGGAATGGTCATTCGCTTTTGAGTGAATTCTGCTACTTCTACTTGGAGCTCCACCATCGATTGGGAAAGCGTGATATTGGAATTCTTCGGAATTAAAAGTCCCACACTAGCTTCGGTGGGTTCTGAAATATTCCGCAGCACAAAAATTTCCGAAGTAATACTACTCACTTCACTCACTGCAGTGGAAGGCCCTGAGACCAATATAGAATCAGGCTTCAAAATGATGGCTCCCACCAACTTATATCCCTCTTTGAAAGTGATATCCGATACCAGATTCACGGGTACTTTTTTCGAGACGATCACATCCAAATACACTTTCAATCGGTCGACAGACAAATTACGCACCCCGCTGTTATTGTCGATCTGGGTGGAAATGATCTTGATTAATTCTGAATCTGAGATCGATACAAGGGTATCCCCTGCATTATAATATTTGGATAGGTCGATTGTTATAGTAGGTGCTTTGAGTTTATAGGACAACAACTGAAACCCATTGGCCGCAATCGTAAAAGCAACCTCACTGGATGTTTCGGGCGCGATGGAAACCGAATTGGGCAAATTAGTAAAGGCCAGATTAGAATTTACAAAGGCGGTGGATTCTTCTGAAAACTTAGTCAGGACCCAAAAGACCAGAGCTAGTAAAAGGAAGAAAAAAAACGATTTTATTTTTGAGGCCCTGTATTTTTGTTTTCGTCCCGTCATGGAATAAAATTACTCAAAAAATAAGTGTGGAAATTGCTTTTGAGGATCTTTCTTTAAAAGTCGAATGTAAAATGTTGATTTCAGAAATGCCAAACCATACCCAAAGAACTGAATAAAGACCGCCAGGATTGAAAGAACCCCAATAAACATACTTCGGTTCTTAATAGAAGCATCCGTGAAAATCAATAACAAATAGGCTCCCAGAGGTAGTAACATCCACCCATTATAAAAGGTGCCCAGCAACAGAGAGGCTATGGAAAAAAACACGAACAGGCTTGGAAACCAGAACGTGAGTTTAGAGGAATCGGGATGCCAGCTACTTAAAATAGGACGAACCATTCCAAATTTTTTCACCTGGGCGTGAAATTTCTTCCATGAGATCCGTCTTTTATGAAATACCGCGGCCTTTGGAATAAAAGTTGTTTTAAGGCCAGCCTTCAATATACGTTGAGATAAATCAGGATCTTCGCCGGGGTGAATTTTGGCGTATCCCCCCGTAGCTTCGAACGCTTTCTTTGAAATACCCATATTGAAGCTCCTGGGCTCAAACTTGCTCACGCTTTTTTCACTTCCCCGAATACCTCCGGTGGTAAAAAATGAGGTCATAACATAGTTTATGGCTTTCTGCAAACTCGTAAAATTGGTGTGGGCTGCATCGGCTCCCCCGTAACAATCGAAATACGTATGTTGTAAAAACCGATCCACTGTTTCCAGATAATGCGAAGGAATCAAACAATCTGAATCCAGAATGATGAAGTAATTACCTGTTGCGTTGCGCATCCCGAAATTACGAGAATCACCGGGTCCTGAATTTTTTTTAAAATAATAGGAAATATTTAAATCTGCGGAATAGGACTTCACAACCTGCTCAGACGTTTCGGTAGATCCGTCTTCTACAATGACAATTTCGAAGGAATTCGGAAAGGTAACATCCAGAAAACTCCTCAAAAGCTCATCGATTTCCTGAGGCCTGTTGTATACAGGAATGATAAAAGAATATTCCAATTGCATGCCGCAAAAATACGCAATTAATACCGCCCTCACTAAAGCGATAGGGTACAAAAAAAACCATCCGCCAGAGGCGGATGGTTCCATAAACTAATAATTATCTAAAAATTATCTCTTGATAATCTTATACGTTCCTATCTCTCCGTTGACAGATACTTTCATTATGTAAGCACCTACGGCCAATTTAGAAACATCCAAAGCAGTACTGGTAGCTTCAACATTCTCGTTCAACACTTGTTGTCCCAGGATGTTGTAGATCGCTACATTGTCTATGCTATCGATAGAGTTCAGATTAAGAACCCCAGCGGTTGGGTTTGGATAGTAAGTAAACCCTTGGATCGCATTCTCATTGGTACCCAAATTGTTTCCGTCGATCACAATGTCGGTAATGGCACCGTTGTTCAACACAAACACATAGTACGCCTGTCCTGCAGCTGTTGGAATGATCGCAGAGGTTCCGGGTACACACTGGTTACCGTTAAAGTCAACCAAAGTAAGATCGGTCTCTGTTGCATTCTCATCGTCAGCGGTATAGAAAGTTACAGAACTAGCTCCTCCGGGAGTAATGATCTCTGCTGTTGCAAAGCCATCTCCATCGGGAACAAAGTTGTACCATACTCCATTTGCACCGTCGATATTACATCCAACCGGATGTTCCAGCTTCGGTCGTTGCAGCTGGCATAGCCACAGCAGGATCTGTATAAGGGAATCCTATTTCATCCACATCGATAGAGTTTGCGATCATATCGTTTGGTGGAGGTACAGGAGCACACGTAAGTGCCATAGAGAAGTTACCGGTATTGGCTCCAAATCCATGTACTAAGATGTAATAAGTCGTTAGACCATCACCTTGCCAGCTAACCTCAGACTGAAGACCACAAGTGTCATCGTTGTCTACTACACAAGCCAAAGCGCCACAGTCTCCAGAGTATACAGTGATCTTACTGTCATAGTCTGTTCCACCGTCACACATTGAAAGCGTATAGTTGGTTACTAATCCGGTAGTGTCGGTAAATTCATACCATACTCCCGGTGCAGTAATTCCTGTTACACAAACAGGAGCACTAGCGTCAAAGGTAGCCGTGTCGGTCTCACCAACAACAGTATCACCACAACTCATAGAGATAGCACCTGCACACTCGTCGTTTGGTGGTGGATCCACACAAGTTACTTCCAAGGAGAAGTTACCAGAGTTAGAGGCAAATCCTTCTACCATGATATAGTAAGTAGTTGTTCCATCAGACAAGAATGAAAGTTCAGACTGTAGTCCACAAGAGTCATCATTGGCAGCGATCTCTGTGCCACCACAAGCATCATACACTCTCAAGAAAGAATCATAATCAGTTCCACCATCACAAAGTGATAAGGTTACGACTTGAGGGGTTCCTGTTCCAGTGAATGAGTACCACTCATCGGGAGCAGGGTTTCCACCTGTATCGGTATTGGTGGTCGTTTCACTTACCACGACATCTCCACAAGCAATTGGGAAGGCATCAGCACACAAATCGTTGTCTGGAAGTGGTGGGCTACAAATAGTAAGGTCGAAAATCTCTACCGTTCCCGTATCTCCACCAAAGTTATCACAGATCTTTAAATTCCAGTCTCCTGTAATTGCTTCCCCTGCAAAGGCAGCAGCAAAAGTACCACCGTCTGGCTCAAAGGTTCCTGTATAAGGAGGTGCTCCTCCGGAAAGAGGCCCTGCACCATCCATAAATACCGTATCGATGAAATCATTTCCACCACCACCATTTCCTCCTGAAAGAAGAAGTTCCGTTCCTGATGGTGCAACCAAGGAAATATCAAGGTCACCATCAAAAGTGTGCAAAATAGTTAGGGATACATTGTCTATGTTTGAATCGGTCCCTATAGTTCCAACACCATTCACGGTAACTGGATACAAGTTAGGAGCTCCAACACAATCAACTGTCGAGGTTCCTCCCGGATCGATATCTGCAGGTAAATTTCCTGCAACATAAGTTACATCAATACAAGCAGCACTTGTAGTACACTCGCCAAATTCAAATTGAGCAACAAGTTCTGCGGTTCCACCACTAAGGTCTTCTATTTCCAGACCTACGACAGTTTCAGAAGCAATATAGCCAAAGAATACCCCAGCTGGATCAAGCGCGGTGACTGTTTGAGTATCGATCAAACCACCAACTCCGAAAATTCTAATATCCATAGTAGCCCCTCCAATCAACCCATATAGGTCAAAACCGAAACTGTTAACATCCATATTTGGGAAATTAATTATGGTAAAATCTGTAAAGGTATTGGATCCTACGGCATCATTAGGAAGACCGAAATTACCGGCTTCGGCATAAACAGTTTGTCCTCCGGCACCATTAGTTGAAGTAATTTGTATCCCTGGCTGAATCTCACCCGGAGCATAACAAGTACCATCACCTGTAGAATCTATAATAACTCCACACATAGAAATTCCACCGGGTCCTCCGTCAAAATCTTCAAGGGTAAGCACACCAGATTCAGCGTTAAAGGAAGCTCTGTCGGTATAAACACCAGCAGTACAACCACCTCCACCTCCACCACCGGCACAACTATACGTTCTAAAGGTATAGTCAAACGTTGGGAAAGGGGTAAAACCTGCATTGGCGAAAACGTTTCCGCCGGGATAAGGGTCAGCGGTATTACCTGAAACACATGGTAAACTAAGATCTCCATCAATAACAATATAATAAGTATCTCCAGGAGTAACATTTACCACCGGATCCCAAAATACGTCTGTGAATAAGTTAACTCCGTCTGTTTGAGATGTTCCACTAGCAAGCATTGTTCCACCTGCATTTGGAAGCGCATCCCATAACGATAACGTCACATCTAAACCAGTTGATAAACCCTGAAATTCTACACCTGCTCCTGCAGATATAGGCTCAACGGCCATATAAGATTGTGCAAGGTCAGTCTGTGAAATATTGGCCATACAAGTATTTGTGATATCCTGGTTTACCTCCAATACAGGAGCCGGACATACACCTCCACCTCCACCGCCACCTGGGGCAGTGAATAAAAGATTTCCAAATAACTCGCCACTGGCGTTCAATCCTTCGATCTCAATAGAGCCAATTGCTAAAGGAGAAATAATTCCGAAGAAGTTTTCAGTTCCTACAGCATTGTTTAAGTTAAAAGATTGGATCAATGCCCCACCGGTATCGAATATGCGATAATCAGTGTCGGGATCCAAATTGTTAATAATAACATGGCCTACTTCAAAAACCGGATCCGGCCCGGTGAAGTTAATAATGGTGTATTCTGCAAATGTATTGGCACCTACCATAAAAATGGTATTTCCAATAATTCCAATATCTAAAAGAACAGTGTCTGTTCCGTTAGAAGCCATTACATTAAAACCTTCCTCAATTTCTCCAGCGGGGAAACAAGCGTCTCCTGCGCTACTGATGGTCATTCCACAAGTGGTAACACCACCCGGGCCACCGGAAAAGTCTTCGGATACCAAGGTACCTCCAACATTCGCCTGGAACGTTGCCAGGTCTGTATAGGTATCTACAACACCGCTACTTCTATTTCCTTCTACCACAACAGTTGGTCTATCACTAGCAACCGAAAGAGTATTTCCACCTTCCACGTATTCAGAATACGTAAAAACGCCGGTTAAGTAATAGTTGGGAGTCCCCGAATTCACAATTAAAACCTGATTCTGCTCCTGAATGGCAGTAGCAGTTGCGTCGAATGTTGCAGCTGTTCCATCTGAAGAGACATTCTGATTAGTAGCTCCCTGCTGCGGACTGTAAACAGTACCGTTTTGTTCAGCATAAGAACTTACGGATGACTGACTAAAGCCAATCGAACACGCTAAAAGCGCAATCAATAAAGTAAATTTTCTCATAATTTATTTAAATAGATTAGTTAATAAGTCTTAAAAATATCCAAAAAAAAGGGGACTAGCAAAGTTTTTTATGAACAAGATTGTCAAACCGATAAAGCACCGCTAATACCGATTAAATGCAACGAACAAGCTATCTGCAAAATCTTTCTGTAATTAGATGATTTACTGTACTTTACAAAAATATGGAATCATATTTCCTAGATTATTCAATAAATACCTCTTTGCCAAAAAATGCAAGGCACAAAAAAACCATCCGCCAGAGGCGGATGGTTCCATAAACTAATAATTATCTAAAAATTATCTCTTGATAATCTTATACGTTCCTATCTCTCCGTTGACAGATACTTTCATTATGTAAGCACCTACGGCCAATTTAGAAACATCCAAAGCAGTACTGGTAGCTTCCACATTCTCGTTCAACACTTGTTGTCCCAGGATGTTGTAGATCGCTACATTGTCTATGCTATCGATAGAGTTCAGATTAAGAACCCCAGCGGTTGGGTTTGGATAGTAAGTAAACCCTTGGATCGCATTCTCATTGGTACCCAAATTGTTTCCGTCGATCACAATGTCGGTAATGGCACCGTTGTTCAACACAAACACATAGTACGCCTGTCCTGCAGCTGTTGGAATGATCGCAGAGGTTCCGGGTACACACTGGTTACCGTTAAAGTCAACCAAAGTAAGATCGGTCTCTGTTGCATTCTCATCGTCAGCGGTATAGAAAGTTACAGAACTAGCTCCTCCGGGAGTAATGATCTCTGCTGTTGCAAAGCCATCTCCATCGGGAACAAAGTTGTACCATACTCCATTGGCACCGTCGATATTACATCCAACCGGATTTCCTCCTTCGGTCGTTGCAGCTGGCATAGCCACTGCTGGGTCTGTATAAGGGAATCCTATTTCATCCACATCGATAGAGTTTGCGATCATATCGTTTGGTGGAGGTACAGGAGCACACGTAAGTGCCATAGAGAAGTTACCGGTATTGGCTCCAAATCCATGTACTAAGATGTAATAAGTCGTTAGACCATCACCTTGCCAGCTAACCTCAGACTGAAGACCACAAGTGTCATCGTTGTCTACTACACAAGCCAAAGCACCACAGTCTCCAGAGTATACAGTGATCTTACTGTCATAGTCTGTTCCACCGTCACACATTGAAAGCGTATAGTTGGTTACCAATCCGGTAGTGTCGGTAAATTCATACCATACTCCCGGCGCAGTAATTCCTGTTACACAAACAGGAGCACTAGCGTCAAAGGTAGCCGTGTCGGTCTCACCAACAACAGTATCACCACAACTCATAGAGATAGCACCTGCACACTCGTCGTTTGGTGGTGGATCCACACAAGTTACTTCCAAGGAGAAGTTACCAGAGTTAGAGGCAAATCCTTCTACCATGATATAGTAAGTAGTTGTTCCATCAGACAAGAATGAAAGTTCAGACTGTAGTCCACAAGAGTCATCATTGGCAGCGATCTCTGTGCCACCACAAGCATCATACACTCTCAAGAAAGAATCGTAATCAGTTCCTCCATCACAAAGTGATAGTGTTACTACTTGAGGGGTTCCTGTTCCAGTGAATGAGTACCACTCATCGGGAGCAGGGTTTCCACCTGTATCGGTATTGGTGATTGTTTCACTTACCACTACATCTCCACAAGCAATTGGGAAGGCATCTGCACATACGTCGTTGTCTGGTGGTGGTGGGCTACAAATAGTAAGGTCGAAAATCTCAACCGTTCCGGTGTCTCCACCAAAGTTGTCACAGATTCTCAATAGCCAGTCTCCGGTAATACCTTCCCCTGCAAAAGCAGCAGCAAAGGTTCCACCGTCTGGTTCGAAAGTTCCTGTATAAGGCGGCGCTCCTCCGGAAAGAGGTCCGGCACCGTCCATAAATGTGGTATCTATAAAATCATTACCTCCACCACCGTTCGAGTCGGATAGGAATAACTCGGTTCCTGCTGGAGAAACTAACCAAATGTCCAGATCTCCATCAAATGTATGAAGGATTGTAAGATTTACATTATCAATATTGGAATCGGTTCCTATGATTCCAACACCATCCACAGTAACCGGATATTCGTTAGGAGCATTCGCACAATCTCCAGTACTAGTAGCTCCCGGATCGATATCTGCAGGTAAATTTCCTGCAACATAAGTTACATCAACACAAGTTCCTCCTCCTCCGCCGTCGACACAGTATATTATATTGCCATTAAAAACTCGTGGATCGAAAATAGGCGCCGTAAAAGGAACATTAGATGCAGAACCTAAATCCAAAGTAATATCGGCATTAGAATAATTTTGATTGGTACCATCTCCATTAGTATAATCATGACCATGAGTCGCATCTAATACAAGAGCTATCCCATAAGTAGTCCCAGCTGTTAATGTGAGCGGTGCATTTAATGTTGCTGTTGATGGGTTGTTTGCTCCAGCGGACGTACCAGCTCCAGATTCAGCAATGGCTCCCCAAGCACCAGGATTGTCCTGGTTACCAACATAAGTACCTACTAAGGTATAGACATCAAGAGTAAAAGGTCCCGCCTCAGCGGTATTCACCTCGATGTCAGTAATATCGATATCAGCAGTTCCAACGGTGATGTCGAAATAGACCGCACCTCCAAGATTACCACCATTTCCACCTGCAAATAGAGTCCCTAAACTTCCCGGAGTACAGCCTCCACCACCGCCAATTGGTGTACAGGTTCCATTGAAAATATATACTCCATCTTCAACAACCGATCCCCAAGCACCTCCTGCGAAGGAAGCCGTAGTAAATCCATTGATTACCGGATTCTGAGCTTCCCATGCTGCCAATCCAGCAGTACTGGTAACCACAGTTGTAGCAATCCAATACGTAGTTGTCGTCCCGGCTTGACCAGGCATAGCAAATGGAGTTACATCCATATCTACTTCACTTACGTCAAAACCAAAGTTATTACCAACCACTACCTGGCCTGTAGGTGCAACGGATTCTGATCCTATCATAGCACCTGGAAGTCCAGCTGCATCAGCATGATAGGTAATATTTATCATATCCACAGTAGCTCCAACATCATGGAACAAGTTAAGAGTCATTTGCTCTAATACGAAGTCCTCGTCTGCAGCTACGGTATAGTCGTTTGCAGTTATAAATCCACTTCCGGGATCGTTGATATATCCTTGCTCAAATCCATTACTTGGCGCAGATTCGGAACAAGGTACACCGCCACCGCCGCCGCCGCCGCCGACTGCAATAATCTCAGCATCCCAACCTCCATAGTCCACCACTGTTGTGGCGAAGAATTCGAAAGTAAGGCTTCCAGATGTACCTGTAAAAGTTCCAGATCCATTGGAAGCTATCATATCAGCCAAAGTAATGTCACCGTCGTTTGCACCACCTGCGCTATTATCGAATAATACAGTACCTGAGGTATCGGCACTATCATAAATACGCAACCAGTCGAAGTTTGCAAATACACTGAAAAATAAAAATTCAACCTCAGTAACACCGTCAAGCGTTGTTAAAGTGGTACACCCACAATTAGGATAGTTCCCGGCGGTTCCTCCTGTGCTACCTCCTCCTGGTCCTCCAGGGTCAAAGAAATTATCTCCCACGGCGGGAGTAAAGGTTTCCGTAGCACCTGCAGTGGGAATAATATCTGCCATTGAGCGATTTTGAGCTCCGGTGGGCCGTAAAGTTTCTTCGTTGTTCTCTGGATGCACCGCCCTGTAATTAGCATAAGCAGCAATCTCTTGCTGAATAAGAAGTGGATTCTGCTCAACAGCAGCCGTTTCTTCATAATTCAGAGGATTATTGTCACCCAGATCACTAATAACTGCCGTTTGGCCCAAGCCAATCGAACAAACAAATAATGCGATCAAAAAAGTAATTTTTCTCATAATTTCCATTAATAAATTAGTTAATACCTACTAAATTTATCCAAAAAAAAGGGAACTACAAAGCTTTTTACGTTTAAGAAAATTTAACCGATAAACGTCGTTTTTTTACCGTTTAAAAACAGAAAAACCTGCTTTACAGCAGGTTATAATGTTGTAAAAACAAAAATAAGTTATTCTCTAACGAAAGCGTCCATCACTTCATTGCTCACTCCCATATTTGAAAATCCTCCGTCATTATACAAATTTTGAAGGGTAACTCTTTTCGTAAGATCACTAAAAAGTGATACCGTGTAATTGGCACAATCCAATGCCGTAGCATTTCCTAAAGGAGACATTTTCTCGGCATAGGCGATAAATCCGTCAAAACCTTTGACGCCTTGCCCCGCTGTAGTAGGTGTGGGCGATTGCGAAATAGTGTTGACACGCACCTTTTTATCCTTTCCGAAGAAATACCCGAAACTACGCGCAATCGATTCCAAATAAGCCTTATTGTCGGCCATATCGTTATAATCGGGAAATACACGTTGTGCCGCCATATAGGTCAACGCCACAATGCTTCCCCACTCATTCATCGCATCCTTTTGGTACAAAACCTGCATGGTCTTATGAAACGACAAGGCCGAAACATCCCAGCCCTTTTCGGTCCATTCGTATTTTTGATCGGTATAGGCTTTTCCCTTCCGCACATTCACAGACATTCCAATAGAGTGTAATACGAAGTCGAGTTTTCCGCCTAAGATTTCCACGGCTTTTTCCACCAAATTTTCAAGATCTTCGACACTCGTTGCATCGGCGGGTACAATTTGTGCGCCTATGTTCTCTGCCAATTTATTGATCTCACCCATACGCATTGCGATAGGTGCATTGGTCAATACGATACTCCCACCTTCTTCATGAACTCTTTCAGCTGTTTTCCAGGCGATGGAGTGTTCATCCAGGGCCCCAAAAATAATTCCGCGTTTTCCTTTTAATAAATTATATGCCATGTTATTACTTGGTTTTGGTTGTTATTTTTTTTAATTCTGCCAGTTATCCGAAGCGTCAGACCGTAGCGCAAAGATACATTAATTCAATAATTGTTTGGCGTGTGCGATGGCCGAATCACTCACCGAACTACCCCCGATCATTTGCGCGATTTCTATAATACGTTCTTCTTCCGTCAATTCCTTGATCTGGGTCTTTGTGACCTGATCTTCAACAATTTTGTAGACTCTTTTATGGAAATCTCCTTTGGCGGCAATTTGTGGTAAGTGCGTAATGCTCAACACCTGCATATTATGGCTCATTTCCCCCATGATTCCCGCCATTTTATGTGCGATTTCTCCCGAAACCCCCGAATCAATTTCATCCAAAATAAGGGTAGGCAACTTTTTATAACCCGTCAAGACAGCCTTTACTGCAAGCATAATTCTGCTCATTTCTCCGCCCGAAGCGACTTTGTGAAGTGGGCCCGGGGCCATGCCTTTATTGGCCGTAAAGAACAATTCCAGAACCGTATTCCCGTTTCTTCGCAGCTCTTCGGTGTTTTGAAGTTTAAACTGAAATTGAGCATCTGGCAATCCCAACTCCCCTAAGAAGTTCTCCAATTTACGTTTCAATTCAGGAATGGCTTTCGCTCTGTTTTTGTTTAACTGAAGTGCGAGTTCCAGTGCCTTATCTTTGGCTGCTTTGACCTCAGTTTCCAGAGACTCAATGCGGGCATCGATCGTGGAAGAACTATCAATTTTGAGTGCAAGATCTTCCTCGATGGCCAGTAGCTCGTCCACCGTGGCAACCGTATGCTTTTGCTGTAAATTATGCAATGTCTGCAACTTCTCGTTTACCTCCTTAAGCAATTTGGGGTTTGCTTCAAGGTTTTCTATGGCCGATTGTATTTCTTCGGAAATATCCTCCATTTCAATAATAACGCTGTTCACTCGTTCCCATAGCGCGGCATATTCCGAAGAAAAATTCCGAATACGTCCCAATAGTGCCCGCGCC
Source organism: uncultured Flavobacteriaceae bacterium (assembly GCA_963807685.1). Lineage (GTDB taxonomy): Bacteria > Bacteroidota > Bacteroidia > Flavobacteriales > Flavobacteriaceae > Aureisphaera. Next base: position 127,741 of record CAWECU010000019.1, read on the forward strand.
TCAAAGGAAGTAGCCAAAACCCCCGAACGCTCCTCCCCGAATAATTGGTGGATTTGTGCAAGGGATTCCTGTATCTCTTCCGTATTATTAAGCTTCTCAAAGGTCTCTTCCAGTTGCTGTTGATCCAGATTTTTGAGTTCTGCCACGGTCAATTCGTTGTAAAGAAACGTATGATAGTCCAGCTCTTTAGCGGCTTGTTCCTTTTCAGAAATTAGATGGGATAGCTGCAGAGAACCATTTTTATAGCTCGCCAAACTTTCAGCATACCGTTTTAAAAAAGGTTCATTACCAGCAAGGGCATCCACGACCTCCATTTGATAACCTTCAGTAGAAAGCGTCTGTGTATCATTTTGGCTATGAACATCGATCAATCGTTCTCCCAGAGTTTGCAATTGCAATAAGGTCACCGGAGTGTCATTGACGAAGGCCCGCGACTTTCCACTGGGAAGGATCTCTCTCCGCAAAATGGTCTGCGGTTCGTAATCCAGGTCGTTTTCAGCATACAGAGGCTCCAAATGATAGTTTCCTACCGAAAACTCGGCTTCGATCACACACTTATGCAAATTGTCCTTCATCACTTTCAAATCGGCCCGCTTGCCCAACACCAATCCCAACGCTCCCAGCAAAATGGATTTTCCCGCACCGGTTTCCCCGGTAATGATAGTAAGTCCCGAGTTAAAATCAACTCGAATATCCTCAATGAGGGCATAGTTTTTTATGGCAAGGGATGTGATCACTAAACGAAAATTAGGTGGTTTTATTCGATAAAAAAACTCCCTCTAAAGTAAGGGAGTTTTACAATTTCTGCAAAAAAGCAGCCTATAATTTTATATTACTCCAGTTACTGCGACGGGTGGGTGCCAATCGATTGAGGTTGTCCAACAGAGTATTGATATCTACCCTCGCGCCACCGCTGAAGATACGTTCGATCTCATCGCTCTTAGCGTCAAAAAAAGTACGCAACAGAAAGGAGTTGGGTCGGCGGTCATTGATATTTTTGAGATTTGCAATCGCCTGGATCACATTGTTCTTGGCAAGTGCCTGTGTAGGGGTGTCCATTTTATCCAAACCATGTCGATGATAGGTATACATGGCGGCGTGATATTCCTTGTAGACGTTGCTTAATAATGCGTCGTTGAATCGATACCGTGACTGGGTTCCGTCCGCAGGTTTCCAACCTGCAAAATTACTGGAAGAGGCCGTATTCACAATCTGCTTGGCTATGGAAAAGTATTCGGTTCCTCCATTCAAGGCGAAAGTGTCTGCATCCAGCCCAATCACCGTGTACACATGGTAGGCCAGCACCGAAACCAAATTGGAGTCAAAATTATTAATATTAAAGACCAAAGGCTGGAATTCGCTATAATCGAAGCTAAACTGCCGATCGTTGTAGTTGTAAACGGGTGAGTCGTAGATGGAACCATATACCGGTCTGGAAGACTGCACCTGCAGGGTTCCTGTAAAAGCCGTTGACTCGAAACTTTGAATGATCAATGTAAAATTACAATCGATCCGTTCCTGATTTTTAATTTCTTTATTGGTCCAGGAAGTGTTATTCAAAAACTCGGTCAATTCGGTTTTGAGCGTTCGAAAAACCTGGTAATTAGGCTGTCCGGTTTGTTCGGCATCAATGGTAACAGTGGCATTAAGTTCTTGTGACTGAACTGTAATGGTTGCAACTAATAATGCCATTAAAAGTAAAATTCTACGCATCAAGGTGTTTTATAATGTGTTGTAAAATATCGTTTGCAACTTCTTTCTTACTCTTAACTGGAAAAGGAATCACTTTATTGTCTTTCGTAATAAAAGTTACTTTGTTGGTATCGGTTCCAAAGCCGGCACCTTTGTCATTTAGCGAATTTAATACAATTAAATCTAAATTCTTTTTCTTGAGTTTTGTTTTTGCATTTTCCAATTCGTTTTCGGTCTCCAGAGCAAAACCTACCAAAAATTGATCTTCCTTTATTTCACCAAGAGAGGCGAGAATATCCTTCGTTTTTTCCAGCTGAAGAATGAGTTCCCCTTCCTTTTTCTTGATTTTTTGCGATGCCACATGCGCCGGTCGATAATCGGCTACCGCGGCACTGAGAATAGCGATATCACTGTCCTTAAAACTTTCATGGACCGCCACATACATTTCTTGGGCCGAGGTAACCGGCACAAACGCACCCCAAACTGTTCCATGGGAAGGCTCGTTGGCCCCGAAATCAAGGTGACCTCTGCGCCCAAATCTGCCGCCGCGTGAGCGATGGCATAACCCATTTTACCGCTGGAATGATTACCTATAAACCGCACCGGATCGATCGCCTCATAGGTTGGTCCCGCGGTTATAAGAATTCGTTTTCCCCGTAGCGGAAGTTTTGCTGAAAGATCCCTTTCTACAAAAGCTACGATGTCTTCTGGTTCCGCCATCCGACCCTGGCCAATCAAACCACTTGCTAATTCACCATGAGCGGCAGGAATTATAATATTCTTAAAGGATTCCAGTTTTTTAAAAGTCGCGACGGTAGTAGGATGTTTGTACATATCCAGATCCATTGCCGGTGCAAAATAGACAGGACATTTGGCCGAAAGATAGGTAGCAACCAACAGATTATCACAGGTACCGTTTGCCATTTTTGAAAGTGTATTCGCAGTTGCAGGAGCGATTATAAATAAATCGGCCCAAAGGCCTAACTCTACATGGTTATTCCATTGGGCATTATCATCTTCTTCATTGGTAAAAGAGGAAAATACTTCATTTTTGGAAAGGGTAGAAAGCGTTAAAGGAGTTACAAATTCTTTTGCTGAAGGCGTCATTACAACCTTCACGATTTGCACCTACTTTTACGAGCAATCGAACCAAAAAAGCAGATTTATAAGCGGCAATACCGGCAGTGACGCCAAGTACTATGTTTTTACCGCTTAATACAGACATTGTTTATTTTTCGATTTCTTCGTCCTGAGTGTTACGATAGTAGATTTTATTTTCGATCCACTCCTGAACAGCCAAAGCATGTGGTTTTGGAAGTTTTTCGTAAAATTTAGAAACTTCAATTTGTTCCTTATTTTCAAAGATTTCTTCCAAGCTATCATTGTAAGTTGCAAATTCATCCAACTTTTCAAGCAATTCTTTCTTGATATCGCCGTTTATTTGATTTGCTCTTTTCGATATAATAGAAATGGCCTCATAAATATTGTTAGTAGGCGCATCAATTATATTTTTATCAATAGTCATTGTATTGATAGGTGCTTCAGAATTTTTTATATCTGTCATAATCTTTAATTAACTTGAAGTTTCTTCTATGTTTGAGGCAGCGTTTTTTAATATCATTCAGAATATCATCTGCATCTTCCATTAATTCGGTATTCTTATAATATTTTATAAAACTATTGTAATAGTCTTTTGCCTCTACCAATCGCTCCTCCACTTTGAGGAACACTGTTAATCGCCAGTCCATATCCTGCTTCCAATCTGCCGTAAAAGGCGTCTTTTCTGAATTCGGAACCGGGATGATCTGAAATAAAATTTTCAAAGGCCTCGATAGCCGGTTTAAAATCGGATTGTCGTAAGATATTGTTGTGCAACCTTAATATCTTTCTTTTCGAGTTTCCCACGTAATTCCGCCACCAAATCATTGGCCTCCAGTCGATATTCGGAATTTGGATATTTATTGATATAGCCTGTAACTTTTCAAGGGCTTTATCAGTATCTTTTTGATCCAGAGAGAAACGTGGTGATAATTGATAATAACTTTTTGCCGATCGGTAAGCCGCAACTTCAACGCTATCACTTTTTGGATAGGAAGTTTCAAAACGTTCAAACTGATAACCCGCCAGATAAAAATCTTCCAACTTATAAAAAGTATTGGCATAGATAAACATGAGTTTTTCAGCCTGTGGTTTCCCACGATACACAGGGACGATTTGTTCCATTAGTTTTAAGGCTTTTTTGTATTTGCCGATATCGTATAATGAATCGGCAACGCAAATTTCTTCGGGGCATCTTCCCCGCAATAACTTTTGATACTCACTGCAGGAGCTAAACAAAAGAGCCGCAAACACAAATAAAAGACTTGTCCTCATAGTTTAAAAAACATCGTGCAAAAGTAGTGAATTATGCGTGATTACAAAAACTTATTATCAGGCTAAATTATTGCAACTACCGCCTGATTTTGTTGTAATTTGAAAAGTTTAACGCGATCCGGAACTTTCAGAATTAAAAAGAAGTCACAAAGGCATCAATTTTGGCACGAAGCCATCGCTTACGCCCACTAGCGGAAGGCGTACCTTATCACCGCAGATCCCCATTTTGCTGAAAACAGCTTTAATTCCCGCAGGATTTCCTTCTTCAAAAATATAATCGATAGCAGGTGCGATTTTATAATGAATTTGATAAGCTTCGTCTACTTTTCTGTCCAGCCCAAAACGTATCATTTCTGAAAATTCCTTCGGAAAACCTTGTCCAATGACCGAAATTACTCCTGTACCACCTGCTAAGATCATGGGTAAAGCGATCATATCATCCCCGCAAATCACCAAAAAATCCTTAGGGGTACCGTCGATCAATCGCATGGCCTGAACGATATCGCCGGCAGCTTCTTTAACCGCAATAATATTTTTAAAATCGTTTGCCAATCGAATCACAGTTTCGGGCAAGATATTCCTTGCTGTTCTTGCGGGTACATTGTACAGAATAACTGGGATAGACGCCACATTCGCAATCGCTGCAAAATGCTGATAGATACCTTCCTGAGTGGGTCTGTTATAAGCCGGAGAAACCGAAAGAATTGCCGAAAAAGCCGATAGATCCCGACTGCCAATTTCTTCAATTACCGCTTGCGTATCATTACCCCCAATGCCAAAGACCAATGGAATTTCTGTGCATTGGCCTCTATAACAGTCTCAATAACCAGTTGCTTTTCAGCCTTGGTAAGCGTCACGCTTTCCCCGGTGGTACCCAGCACTACCAGATAGTCGATCCCGTTGTCAATTTGAAAATTTACAACGCGTTTCAATCCCTCGACATCTACTTTATTGTCTGAATTAAAGGGAGTGATCAATGCTACTCCGGTGCCTGTAAGTTGGTTCATTGAATTTATTATTGTTTATTGATTATTGATTATTGATTAAAATTATACGACTAAACGATTAAACGGATCAACATAATACCCGATCTCATCTATTTCAAGACTATCCAACCCTCATATCTCATATCTAAAATCGCATATCTAACTCCTCACATCTTCCCTAATATCCCCAGGTACTTCTTCAATTCAGTTTTAAAAAGCTCCGTCTCTGTGGGTTTCACCGCAATGAGCAAATCAAATAAACGTTCATCGGCTCCGGCAAATCCTACTTTGAACTTTGCCTTACTCTGTGAGATCATGGCGTCCAAAAACTCGTGCTTGCCATGATAATACCCCACCAAGACGTCGAAATCCTTATCTAAAAACTCGCTCGCATTTTGATTGTGCATCTCCCCTTTCCAGTTAAAATCTTTGCACTGCACCTGATTTTGAAGCAACGAAGGCAATTTTTTCTTTACCTCGATAAAGGAGAACACCTTGACATCTTTTGGGATCAAATCAAGCGGTATTGAAAAATCATACAACAGATCAAAATCCGGAACCAGCCTTTCATCCACTAAAAAACCAAGGGTCTTCATGGGTGCATTCACCTGGGACAAATCGCGTTTTTCCAGGTTTCGCTCGGTCAATTTACGTAAAGATCTTCGTTTTACCTTTTCAAACATAAGTGTAATAAGCTGCTTAACAAAAATACATCTTCTGTGTTTTATTTCTGAAAATTTAGGAAATCATTTGTAAAAAATCCTCCTCCGAAATAATGGGAACGCCAAGATCTTCAGCCTTGGTACGCTTGCTCGGACCCATATTCTCACCGGCCACTACAAAACCCGTCTTGCTCGAGATACTCCCGGAAACTTTTCCGCCATTGTCCTCGATTAGTTTCTTCAGCTCGGTGCGGGACACTTTTGCAAATACTCCTGAAACCACAAAGGTCTTGCCTTGTAAAGTATCGGTCTGGTTCGCCAGTTCTTCTTCTGAAATTTGGAGCTGAACCCCATATTCTTTGAGTCGTTCGATGGTGATTCTGTTTTCTTCCGAAGTAAAAAAGGCTACCACACTCTGAGCAATGCGATCTCCAATTTCATCGACCAAGATCAGTTCTTCTTCCGAAGCCGTCATCAACGCATCGATACTTTTAAAGTGTTTTGCCAATTTCTTGGCAACCGTTTCTCCCACATATCGTATTCCCAAGCCAAACAACACTCGTTCAAACGGAATCTGCTTCGAAGCCTCGATCCCATTGACCAAATTCTCTGCACTCTTCTCGGCCATGCGTTCCAGAGGAATGACCTCTGCCGTCGTAAGTTGGTACAGATCGGCATAATTCTTTATGAGTCCGTTCTCCACCAGCAACGCCACTGTTTCGCCTCCCAGACCTTCAATATCCATGGCTTTTCGGGAAATATAGTGCTGAATCCGCCCAATGATCTGGGGAGGGCAACCCTCATCATTCGGACAATAATGCTGTGCTTCCCCTTCGGTCCGCGTCAATTCAGTATGACATTCGGGGCAATGCGTAATGTATTTAGTAGGTTGTGAATCACTGCCGCGCTGGCTTAGATCCACGCCCATGATCTTCGGAATAATTTCGCCTCCCTTTTCCACATATACCGTATCCCCTTCCCGAACATCCAGCTTGGCGATCTGATCTGCATTATGCAATGAAGCTCTTTTTACAGTGGTACCTGCCAATTCAACGGGTTCCAGATTTGCCACGGGTGTGATTGCGCCCGTACGTCCTACCTGATAGGTAATTTCATTCAAAAGGGTGGATACCTGCTCTGCTTTAAACTTATACGCCATCGCCCATCGAGGAGACTTTGGCGGTGTAGCCCAGTTCTTCCTGCTGCTGCAGGTTATTGACCTTAACTACCACACCATCGGTCTCATAGGGCAGATCGTGGCGATGCACATCCCAATAATTTATATATTCCAGTACCTCATCGATACTATGCACCAATTTTGCCTCGATTGGAACTTTAAAACCCCATTCCCGGGCCTTTGCCAAATTTTCGAATTGAGTAGTGATCGCAAGCCGTTCACCCACAATGCCGTACGGCAAGCAATCCAACGGACGTTTAGCTACTTCGGCACTGTCTTGTAATTTCAAACTTCCCGAGGCAGTATTTCGAGGGTTTCGATATGGCTCTTCTCCGGCTTCGATACGCTCCTCATTCATTTTATTAAAACCTTCAAAGGGCAATACAATTTCCCCGCGAATCTCAAATTTAGGCGGATAATCGCCCTTCAACTTAAGCGGTACCGATTTGATGGTCTTTATATTGGTGGTCACATTGTCCCCTTGAAATCCGTCGCCCCGGGTAACTGCTCGTACCAGGGTTCCGTTTTCGTAGGTAAGACTCATGGAAGCACCGTCGTATTTTAATTCGCAGGTATATTCCACCTTCCCATCGACCAGTTTATCAATTCGTTTTTCCCAGTCCTCGAGGTCTTCTTTGGAGTAGCAGTTGTCCAGAGAATACATACGGTAGGTATGCGCTACTGTTTCGAAATTCTTGGTGACCTCACCCCCTACCCGAAGCGTCGGGGAATTGGCATCGTAAAACTCGGGATGTGCGGTTTCCAAGGCCTGTAATTCCTTCAGTTTTATATCAAATTCATAATCGCTAATCGTGGGATTATCGAGCACATAATAGTTGTAATTATGTTCTCGAAGCTCGTTGCGAAGTTGCTTGATTTTTTCTTCAAAATTCATAAAACAAATATAAAAATTGATTCTTAGTTCCGAATACATTCAGAAGTAGAATATCAACAACAAAAAAAGGCCCCCAAATTGGAGGCCTTTCTCACTAATCTATTTAGGAATTACTCCTTAATAAAGCGCTTGGTAACCGCTAATCCATTCGAAACAAATCGTACGAAATACATTCCTGCGGCAAATTCAGAAACATCTATGGTTAAATTAGTACCATTGGGTTCCACTTTCTTAACCATCGCTCCCGTGGTTGAGAAGATCATGATCTCATCGAAACTACCCTCCAAAATATCAATATTCAATACTGAATTTGTTGGGTTTGGATACAACTTGATGTTTTGCTCGCTAATTCGTGAAAACGAAATCACTCTTGATCCAACCGAATCGTTCGCATTGGGCCCAATGGGCGCAGCACTCACGTTATCACCCGAGATGATCACCTGATCAAAGTAAATTTGGTCATTATTGGTACTGGCATCATTACGGAAACGGAACCTGTTGTTCGCGTTGAAGTTGTAAGTTCCGGAATCCAAAATAATGGTATCAGTAAAGAAAGAATTGTTGTTGAAATGAGTTCCTCTTACATACTGTCCTATCACCTGATAACTGGAGCCATTCCAGAATTCCACAAAGAAATCTTCTCCCACTTCCATGCTTCTCGCATAGGTATGGAATTCGATCGATATCTGGGTGTTTCCACTTAGGTCCAGGGTTGGAGATACGGCATTCGAAGAAGAAGAATTATCCCGAATTCTTATGGAATAGTTCCCTTCATAAGCCCGTGAGGAATTATTCCAACGAGCACAATCGCTTCCACCATCGATCCAACCTTCCAAGCCGGTTTCGAAGAAATATCCTGCGATCACTCCAGGTCCACCACCACCGCCTCCGGTGGTTGTAACATTAGCTGTATTGCTTAATGCTGAATTATTTCCAGCAGCATCAAACGCGCGAACGGTAAATGCATAAGAAGTATTTGCCGTAAGTCCTGTAATGTTTGCAGCAGTTCCAACAACAGTTCCTATACTGCCTCCGTCTAAAAAGACCTCATAACCGGTTACTCCCACATTATCTGTGGATGCATTCCAGGAAAGATCAACCGTAGTATCTGTTATATTCGAAGCCGTCAAGTTGGTAGGCGCGGTAGGAGCTTGTGTATCGCCTCCTCCAGCTTCCAAATTCACAGTATAGTCTTCCACTTCCCCATACGTAAAGGTTTCGCAGGAAGTTGGTATTCCATTATATTTCATGGAAACCCGCATCCGTACTGAATTAAGGGATGTACCACTGGGTACCGAAAAATTACCACTGTTGGGAGTATTGGTATTCGCTGCCTGAGACCATACCAATTCACCTGCATCGTCAAAATCCTTGTCATCGTTATAATCGATCCAAACCGCATACCCTTCAGGATAAATGGTTCCTGTCCACGTGGGTGTTACGATAATCGTATACGCCTGTCCTTCTGACAAATTGGTTGAAATAGCTGTAAAATCGGTATAGAACTGTCCTCCCGATGCATTGTCTATCGTATTCAATTGAACTCTTCCAATGTACTCGTCATTTATATTGGTACTTGCAGAATCACAATAGGTAGCACCGGGACCATCGAGCGTCGTAAAGGATGTATTCGCACTTCCTGAGACATTCCCGGCAGCATCCTGTGCGGTCACAGAAGCACCGTATAAGGTTAAGGGAGAAAGTCCTGTAACGTTGAACGAGGTGGTTCCAGAGGTGCCCACCACATTTCCATCTATGGAAATATTGTATTGAGTAACCCCAACATTGTCCGTAGAGGCCGTCCAGGTAAGCGTCGCTCCCGTATCGGAAATATTACTAGCTGTCAAATTGGTAGGATCGGTGGGTGCCTCGGTATCCGGCGGACCGGGCGCTTGAATTTGAAATACTCCAACCACACCTTTTCTTCCACTATTCATATACTCGTTGATGAACCAAAAAGTTGCATCGTCATTCGGGTCAATATCGATCTTGCTGTAATCCCCATATCGAGTGCCTGAAAAATTAGCATTTCCGTTGGCAATAACTTCTTCTGCGGAAGTCATTGAGCCTAAAGGATCCCCATTCAATCTCCCGGTGAAATAGGAACTTACCCGAACCGTGGAAGGAGTTGACGGGCCCGACATAGAAGTATATCCCATACCAATATTTCCTTGTCCGTCCATTGCCAAACTGGCATTCCAGGCATGTCTCCCATCGGGAGCTGTATAGGTACCTTCCTGGTATAAAGACCAGGGCTGGTTGTCCCCGCTTTGACGGAATTCGTACCAGCGAACCGCTGCAAGTTCTCCCCCACTTGCATCGGCATCCACAACAAAGTTAAAAACCGCCGAATTGTGTCCGGCAAATTTTCTGAACTGCGCCTGATTCATAATAGTGGCCTGAAGTGCATCGATTGCTGATCCTCCCCCAGGCTGACTTAAATTTGAAAAACTTCCACCGTCAAAAACACTAATGAAAGGAGTCGTGGCAATTTGTTGGGCTGCGGAAACAGTTGAACTACCAGGGCTTGCCCAGTTGACATCAATAGTCCACAATTTAATATGGTCGCTGGATACTCCAGACCAGGCATCGTCCTGTAAGTAAACAATAGGAGCTCCACCAGCTGCCGGCAAATTGCTATTGGTTACATTAAATGCCTGCGGACTGTAAAATCCGCTGGTTGCAATACCGGGAAGGTTGAATCCAATGATCTGTGCACCTGGGTCACCCACCAACATAGCATCGCGCTCTAAAGCCCAAACTCTGTTCGATGAACTGGTATTATCGGTGATGTAATATCCATCACTCCAAACTGATAGTTTTTGATAATCGTTAATAGCAGAAATGGTATAAACAAACCAACCCGCGGTCAAAGGGTTCGGTCCGTCAGAAATTGCTACCTGAGCTCCACTGCCCAAAAAGGTAAGTACCCATCGGTCTGCAGTACTATCGTAAGAAGCTGTTAGGTCACAACAGCCTCCCGAGGGAAATATCGCAGGGTTAGGCGATGTTTGCCCCTGTAGTTGATTGCCCGATTTATCATAGATGGCAAATCCGGTGTTAAAGACCACCATCACGTGATTAGGTCCAACAGCCAGCGAAGGGTCAGTAGGCTGGGAACCGGAAGAATAGGCATCAAAAACCAGACTGGCAGGTGCCCTGTTAACGCTTTGTTCCATTTCATTTCTGTTTCGGAACAGGTAGTCATCTTCGGTTTGTGGATCATCTCCAATAACCATTTGGCTACCCAGCGACCTTTTGTCTTTTGCTTCCTTAGGGGAATTGTCGGAAGGAATTAAATCATTTGGCCTCGAAGCCATGGAAGTAACATATTCCACAGACGAAACGGTGCCATAATAATTTGCATTTTGCGCTACATTTTCTTGCGCGCTTACCGTAAATGTGCCTACGGAAAGTAAAAATAGTAATGATAAGAAGGTTTGTTTCATAATGTTGTAATTGAATTTGTAAATGGTTTTTATTAATAATAGTGGCTGAAACTACAAATTTTTTTGAAAATATTCAGAGCTTTCGAAAACGTTTTCGTTAAACAACCAGAATAAATGCAAAATGTACGGTTGACCCGTAAATTTTGTGCATATTTTAATCCAATATTTGAGCCCTCGATACATACTTTTCAAACAAGATCTGCAAATAAATTACCTGGGATTGGAGCCACCGTAAACAACTAGCGGAATCAATTTCATTCTACATTAAAAAACGGCTTGCCAATGACTACATGTGGATTAACGGAGATTCCGGAGATTGGAATTGCCACCAAATGAATGAGCCCATTTAACTCTTTAAGTAAACGGAAGGAGAAAATATTAAAATAAGCAAAGAAACAGTTAATAACCTGAAAACTAGCTTCGTTCGGGACTTAACCATTTTGGGATTTTAGGAGACTTGAAGTCTTCCATTTTCTTGAGCAGGCCTTCGATCGAAGTATCCACCAACAGCAGCTCATAGTTTTCCATTTTTAGTAAACCTTTACGAACCATGGTTTCAAGCAGTTTCAGCAAGTGGTCGTAAAAACCATTCACATTCAGCAAGCCAATGGGTTTGGAGTGCAGCCCCAACTGAAGCCAGGTAATCATTTCAAACAATTCCTCAAGCGTTCCGAATCCACCGGGAAGGGCTATAAAACCATCACTTATTTCCTGCATTTGAAGTTTTCGTTCGTGCATATTCTCGGTGGTAATGAGTTGGGTGAGCCCTAAATGCACGACTTCTTTTTTCTTTAAAAATTGCGGAATAATACCAATCACCTCACCCTTGGCATCGAGCATGGTTTGGGCGATGGTTCCCATGATGCCAATTTTAGCCGCCCCATAAACCAAAGTGATTCCTTTAGCTGCAAACAGCCTTCCCAAACCAATGGCAGCCTCGGTAATCTGCCCATCATTACCATCACTACTTCCGCAGAATACACATATTTTGGTAAGTTTGCTCATGGAAAACCTAGTTGTTATTTGTTTTGAAACACCTCAGCATCCGGTCTTTGCCAAAAATGTCTTTTAGAACCTCGATATTCAAAAATCCTTGGGATTTTAAAAGATCGGTAAGTTCCTTACTAAGGTACTCATTAATCTCGAAGTACAATTGGCCCCCGGGAGTTAAATGTCTAATGGCCAGCGCGGCGATCATTCGATAAAAAAGGAGCGGATCGTCATTGGTCACAAACAAGGCCGTGTGTGGCTCGTAGTCCAAAACGTTGGATTGCATTGCCTTTTTTTCCAGTTCACGAACGTAGGGCGGATTCGAAACAATCACCTGGTATGTCTGCGGAAGGCTCTGAGCCGTTACGATATCCAGGCTAAAAAAATCTACCGTAGTGTTATTTATTTCTGAATTCTGAAGCGCTATTTCCAAGGCTTCTGAAGAAACATCCAGGGCCGAAACTTTTGCGTTTTTCAAGCTGCTGGCCAGAGAGATCGCAATACAGCCCGTTCCCGTTCCCACATCCAAAATATTGAATTCCGAAGGCTCTTCGGAAAATTCAGAGACGATCCAGTCCACCAACGCTTCCGTTTCAGGTCTCGGGATGAGGGTGTGTTCATTGACCTTAAACGGGAGACCATAGAATTCGGTGTGGCCGGTGATGTATTGTATGGGTTCGTGTTTTTTCAATCGGGCCAGGGCCTTTTGAAATTTCAATTGGTTTTCTTCGGAAATGGACTCATGAGCGTTTAGCGCCGCATCCAGACGTGAATACTTCAGTATATGTTCAGAAAGAATTGTAAAGAAGGACAGCGCTTCTTCCGAAGGATAAACTCCCGAAAGTGCTGCAACGAATTTTAACTTAATGTCTATTAATTTCAAGTTTAAACTACTTTTAGTTGATTGTTGATTGTTGATTGTTGATTGTTGATTGTTGATTGTTGATTGTTGATTGTTGATTGTTGATTGTTGATTGTTGATTGTTGATGAAAATTAGAAATCCCACGAATAAACAACTAAATAAAATATAAACACTCCCTACAATCCACCACCTCCAACCTAATCCCTAACACCTACTCACCACTCACCACTCACCATTACATTAAAGTTCCTTCAACATGTGTACCCCGCAAGCATAATGGCCGGTATCTCCCATCGGGGCTTTCAGGGTGTTAAAACCGTATCGTTTATACAATTTCTGTGCAGCATCCATATACGACATGGTTTCGAGGTAACAATGGGTGTACCCCAGTTCGGCGGCTGCTTCGAGGCAGCGGTCGATCATTCGGGTACCAATCCCCCTCCCTCTGGCGATGGGCAGAAAGTACATTTTTTGAAGTTCGCAAACCGTCCCATCATAATTTTCCAACGGTGCTACGCCGCCGCCGCCAATCACCCGGCCTTCCTCTTCAACTACAAAATAACGGGCGCCTTTTTTTTGATAGGTTTCGAACATACAGTCCAAAGATTTATCGGCATAAGCGGTGCCTACCTTTGGCACTCCAAAATCGACCAGCACCGATCGAATGATTTCGGCAATTTGGAAATTGTCCTTTAGTTCTATACTGCGAATGATGGGTTCCATGGTTTGATGCTAAATTGAATTGCTTTAAACAAGATTCATTATAACCTTGACCGCATTGTTTAATTGAATTACAGTATTTGTTTCTTTATCCTCCCAATTATTATTCCCTACAAAATACTCGTAGATTTACAGCGTGAATTTACATGAAAAATACATGCTACGTTGCACCCAACTGGCAAAAAACGGACTGGGAACCACCTATCCAAATCCCCTGGTGGGAAGTGTGATCGTTTATATGGACAGAATCATTGGTGAAGGGTGGCACTACAAGACCGGACAACCCCATGCCGAGGTGAACGCGATTGCACAGGTAACCGATACTTCCCTATTAAAGGAAGCTACCCTCTACGTCAATCTGGAACCTTGCAGCCATCATGGAAGAACACCGCCCTGCGCGAATTTAATTCTCGAAAAAGGGATCAAAAAAGTAGTGATAGGCAGTGTGGATCCCAATCCCAAAGTCGCCGGTCAAGGCATTCAAAAACTTAAGGACGCAGGGTGTGAAGTTGTTGTTGGTGTATTGGAAAAAGAATGTCATGATCTCAACAAGCGATTTTTCACCTTTCAAACCGAACAACGACCTTATATTTTTTTGAAATGGGCGCAAACCGCCGATGGATTTATAGCCCCTGCCCAACGCGACCAACAACAACCTGTTTGGATCACCTCTGGCTATTCAAGGCAATTGACACATAAACTGCGAGCCGAAGAACAGGCAATTATAGTGGGAACAAATACCGTGATCGCTGATAATCCCAGTTTAACCACCCGCGATTGGAACGGCAGCTCCCCCCTGCGAGTGTTACTGGATCGAACCTTACGTATTCCGAAGGAAGCTTCGGTATATGACAAAAGCATACCCACGCTTTTTATCACTGAAAAGAATGCGGATAACCAACCCAATTTGCGTTTTGAACAGATCGACTTTTCAGAAAATATCATCCCTCAAATTTGCAACCTACTCTATAAACAAGGGGTTCAAAGTTTGATAGTGGAAGGGGGAACCCGCTTATTGCAATCCTTTATTGAGAGTGGCCTTTGGGATGAAGCACTCGTCTTTACCGGAAAGAAAACTTTCGGCAAGGGAGTAAAAGCCCCGCAGCTAAAAGGCAGGCTCCTTTCAGAAAAAACCATTGAAACCGATGTATTAAAACACTTTAAAAACTCCAGCCGTTGATCTATTTATTATGTAGCATTTTAGCCTCAACGATGATTTTCGTGGTCTTCAAATTATTTGGAAGATTTAAGATCAATATCATGCACGCCATAGTGGTCAATTACATCATAGCCTGTGCAAGCGGATGGATCGCTTTTGACGGCCGGGTAAATATCTCGCAGTTGCCCCAATTGGACTGGTTTTACTATGCCCTGGGCTTGGGAACCCTGTTCATTCTTGTATTTAACCTTATGGCCTTGACGACCCAGAGAAGTGGGTTGTCGGTGGTTTCGGTTGCTACAAAAATGAGTTTGATCATCCCCATTATCTTTGGCCTGGTATATTATAAGGAGCAGCTGGGAATTTTGAAATTCTTCGGAATACTCCTCGCTCTAATTGCAGTTTATCTGGCCTCCGTAAAACGGCAGCAAGGGATTTCATTAGAAAAACGGGCGCTTGTTTTTCCGGCACTTGTGTTTTTGGGCAGTGGGATCATTGATACCAGTATAAAATTTTTGGAAGACGCCTTTGTGAAAGAAAATGAAGTGCCTGTGTTTTCAGCAGTTATCTTTGCGGCGGCAGCGGGCATTGGTATTTTGGTACTGCTCCTACAGGTTTTTCAAGGCAAATTTAAATTCGAATTGAAGAATATTTTGGGTGGAATTGCCCTGGGAATCCCCAATTATTTCTCCATCTACTTTTTGGTAAAAGCACTGCGCAGTGGTCTTTTGGACAGTTCGGGAATTTTCACGGTGAACAACGTACTTATAGTAATGCTTTCCACTCTATTAGGAATTATACTTTTTAAAGAACGGTTGCTTCCCAAGAATTGGTTGGGAATAGATCTGGCGATATTCAGTTTATTTTTATTTGCGCTGGCGCACCTGTAATGACTTCGGAAAAAGATACTTATAAAACCATCACCAAGGCTTCGGAAGAGATCCTGTTTAAGGACCGAGGCAGCAAATTCTATGGGTATGCCTTTCCGGTGACTTCCGAAGCAGCTATCAAACAACATTTGGAGCAGCTTAAGAAGCAACATCATTCGGCCCGACACTGTTGCTACGCCTGGCAGTTAGGAAAACAATATGAGACCTATCGCTATAACGACGACGGGGAACCTTCCAACAGTGCCGGTGCTCCCATCTACGGGCAATTGCAATCGTTTGAGGTCACCAATGTTCTGGTAGTGGTGGTTCGCTATTTTGGAGGTACGAAATTGGGTGTTGGCGGATTGATTCAGGCATACAAAACGGCGGCACAATGGTCACTGGAAGCGAGTACTATTGTCGAAAGAACCATCGACGTCGAGCTACAGTTGAAATTCGATTATCCTGAAATGAACAAGGTGATGCGTATCATTAAAGAGGAAGGCTTGAAGATCATCGACCAGAAGATGGAATTGGACTGTCTAATCAAACTTTCAGTGAGAAAAAACGATTCGGAGCGTATATTCGGAATTTTTGACTTAACTTATAAGTTGATAGTTAAGAAATTATAATTTCAGAAAAAAGGCCTTGCGCTAAAAAGAATTAGGTGAGGCGTTCGAGAAGATAATCTGGAGCTCTCATTAACTTTTTTGTGGTGGCATTTATGAAAACCAATGTGGTTGAGGCTGTTACCAAAAGAGCACCCTCTTCATTGTGAATTTGATAATCGAATTCAATTTTGAAAGTAGGAGTTTTCTTTAGTTTTGTGGTAATAGAAATTACGTCATCATAATGGGCCGGTAGTTTAAAATCGATATTCAATTGGGTGACAGGCAACAGAACGTTGTTTTCTTCCATCCATTTGTAAGAAAAGCCCAATTCACGGAGCCATTCGGTTCTTCCTTGCTCCAAAAATTGTGCGTAATTTCCGTAGTAAACCACCCCCATTTGGTCTGTTTCACCATAACGAACACGCAATTTGGTTGTATTTTCTTTCACAAAAAAATGGGATAAAAAAGGGGAACTATTTATAAAGTGGGATTCATCTACAAAATGAGAAAAAAAAACTAGAAAATCAATGGCAAACAATTTTTTTTTTCACTTAATTGTTCACATATTTGCAATGTTAGGAAATCGTAGAGAAACTTCCATTTTCTCTCTTTTTTGACAAAACTAATTAGCTAACGCAACTTCTAACAACCACTATGAGTAAAACTGCCGAATCGGTTTGGAACAAATGTTTGTCCTTTATTGAAGATAATATCTCCACTCAGGCCTACAAAACATGGTTCGAGCCTATCAAAGCAGCTAAACTTACCGATACCGCATTAAGCATTCAAGTGCCGAGTAAGTTTTTTTATGAATGGCTGGAAGAGCACTATATAAAATTACTGAAAGTTGCCTTAACCAAAGAGTTGGGAGCTACGGCAAAGTTGGTGTACATCATAAAAATGGAAAACACCTACGGAAACAAGCAGCCTTTTACCGAAAGAATCCCAAGTTCCAATCGCAGTCAGGTGAAATCCCAGGAAGTAGACGTTCCCTTAAAGAACAAAAGTCCGGAGCTTAAAAATCCCTTTGTGATTCCGGGAATCCGAAACGTAAAGATCGAATCTCAACTCAATCCCAATTACAGTTTTGACAATTTCCTGGAAGGCGAATCCAATAGATTGGCTCGTTCGGCGGGATTGGCAGTTGCCAACAAGCCCGGAGGGACCTCTTTCAATCCTTTGTTGGTCTTTGGAGGTGTAGGTTTGGGAAAAACGCATCTGGCGCATGCCATAGGTGTTGACATCAAAGAAAAGTACCCCGAAAAGACCGTCTTGTATATTTCTGCGGAAAAATTCACCCAACAATATATTGAAAGCGTAAAAAAGAATAACCGCAACGATTTTATTCATTTCTACCAGATCATTGATGTATTGATCGTCGATGACATCCAATTGCTATCTGGAAAGGCTGGAACTCAGGACGTATTCTTTCATATTTTCAATCATTTACATCAAAATGGAAAGCAGGTCATTTTAACCAGTGACAAAGCTCCGGTCGATATGATCGATATTGAGCAGCGGTTATTATCTCGTTTTAAATGGGGACTTTCGGCTGAATTGAACCACCCGGATTACGACACCCGTGTTGCGATCATAAAAAATAAGCTGTATCGCGACGGAGTCGATATGCCCGAGGATATCATAGAATTCCTGGCCAATAACATTAAAACCAATATCCGTGAACTGGAAGGGGCCATCATCTCATTGATCGCGCATTCTTCATTTAACAAACGGGAAATTACGATTGAGCTTGCCAAAAAGATCGTTGACAATTACGTAAAGCACACCAAGCGTGAGGTATCTATCGACTACATCCAGAAAGTTGTTAGTGAATATTTCCAGATGGATGTGGAAACGCTGCAGTCCAAAACCCGAAAGCGGCATATCGTACAAGCCAGACAATTGGCGATGTTCTTTGCTAAAAAATTTACCAAAGCCTCCCTGGCATCCATTGGGTCCCAGATTGGGCAACGCGATCATGCAACCGTGCTGCACGCTTGTAAGACCGTGGATAATCTTTCCAGTACCGACAAGCAATTCCGGAAATACGTCGAAGACCTCAACAAAAAATTAACCTTATAAAACCTCCCGGCTTCGCTTCGGTATTTTTTATATCTTTCCCCTAAAGCAACAAATCACTTTCAATCTTACCCAAACTCATTGGGTTAAAAATCTAATACAATGAAAGTTAAAATACTCATGGTGTGCCTGGGCAATATCTGCCGTTCTCCCCTGGCGGAAGGAATTTTAAAATCTAAGATAGATTCTGCCATTGTACAGGTGGATTCGGCTGGAACCGGTGGCTGGCATGTAGGCGATCCTCCCGATCCGCGCAGTATCGCGATTGCCCGCCAGCACGGATTGGACATTTCCAACCAGCGGGGACGGAAATTTTCGGCCTACGACTTTGAAAGCTACGACCATATTTTTGTCATGGATAATTCGAACTATCAGGATGTAATTGCCCTGGCCAATTCAAATTCAGAAATAGGAAAAGTCCGCCTTATATTGGACGAGATCTTCCCCAATGAAAATGTTGATGTACCCGATCCGTATTACGGAGGTGACCATGGTTTTGAAAAGGTATATCAAATGCTGGAAGAAGCCTGTGAGAATATTGTGAGACGACTTTAACAACAAATTTAGGGCGTTTTTATTACCTTAGTAAAAAACTCAAGGTCATGAAAAAATTACTTTCCTCGATACTCGCATTATTCCTTATCACTACCCTCTCTTCTCAGACCATTACCCTGGAATTATTTGCCAGTGGTTTTTCGAATCCGGTTGATATTAAACACGCAGGGGACGATCGGCTCTTTGTCGTGGAACAAGGTGGAAGGATCAAAATATTAAACGCGGATGGCACAACAAACGCCACTCCTTTTTTGAATATTTCCAGCCTGGTATCGGGTGGCAGCGAGCAAGGGCTGTTAGGTCTGGCCTTTCACCCCGATTACGGTACGAATGGCTATTTTTATGTGTACTACACCGACAATAGCGGCGATACTCAGGTTTCGAGATTTTCGGTAAGTGCCGGAAATGATGACATTGCCGATCCCGCTTCCGAGTTTCCTATTATTGACTTCATCCAACCCTTCTCAAATCACAATGGAGGGAGTATCAATTTTGGCCCTGATGGCTTCCTGTATATTGGTTCCGGAGATGGAGGTAGTGGTGGTGACCCTGGAAACCGCGCTCAAAACACAGAGTTGCTGTTAGGAAAATTACTGCGCATCGACGTCGATAATCCCGGAGGAGGCAACAATTACGGTATCCCGGTCGACAATCCTTTTGCCGGTGATCCCCCAAATGCCGAAGAAATTTGGGCATACGGACTGAGAAATCCCTGGAAATTTACTTTCGATAGGGACAATGGAGACGTCTGGATAGCCGATGTAGGTCAGGGTGCGATTGAAGAAATGAACAAAGCGGGAGGTAGTGAAGCCGGTCTCAACTATGGATGGCGCTGTTATGAAGGTACCAATCCGTTTAACACCGCCGGTTGCCCCGATCCCAGCGAATTAACCTTTCCCATTGCTCAATACCCCCACCCAACCGGATTTTCTATAACGGGTGGCTATGTCTACCGCGGTTCAATATACAGCAATATTGCAGGTTATTACTTCGCGGCCGATTTTGGGACAGGACTTATTGTCACGGTAAGCCCCGCTGGCGACTATAACAATTTAGGGACTTTTGGAGGCAACTGGGCATCCTTTGGCGAAGATATCGACGGTGAATTGTACATTGCCAATTACAACGGTCAGATTTCTAAAATTCAAGGGGAGACTCTGGGAGCGGACGACTTTGAAACTATGAATGTGAGTATATTTCCAAACCCGGCCAATGATCGTGTGACCGTTCAAATGGGTCAGGGAAATATGGATTCGATCTTCATAGTTGATTTAAAGGGTAGCGTTCTTTTTTCTGAAGAGAACCTTCAGGTAAATTCCAAAGAGATCCAAATTGAGGCACTGTCTCAAGGAATTTATTTTGTAAGCATCAGGTCGGCAAACAGCACGACTATAAAAAAATTAATAAAAAAGTGAGTAAACACTTTGCTTTTGATTTAACAGAAAGGTCTTGGAAGGTTTACAATGAAATTTACAAACATTCTTTTTAGTTTGTTTGCGAGTTCTATGCCCGAATAACAATGAGAAGTCCCCTAATGTAATATAACTACCTAAAGATCTTGAACCGTAAAAAATATTTCCAAATACTGTTCGCGGTTATATGTTGCGCTCCTTTATGTTCACAAAACATAACGCTTGAGTCTTTTGCAACGGGGTTTTCCAATCCGGTTGATCTAAGAAATTCGGGCGATGAACGCTTATTTGTGGTCGAACAAGACGGACTAATTAAAATCTTAAACGCAAACGGAACAACCAATGTAATACCTTTTCTGGATATTTCCCATATGGTATCTGGTGGTTTCGAACAAGGATTATTGGGCCTGGCATTTCATCCCGATTATGCCAACAATGGCTATTTCTATGTTAACTATACAGACAATAGTGGCGGCGACACTCACGTTTCACGGTTTTCGGTAAGTAGCGGAGATCCGGATATAGCTGATGCCGGTTCAGAATTTACAATTATTTCCTACGTTCAACCCACGGCAACTCATAACGGAGGTTGTCTTCATTTTGGACCGAATGATGGTTACTTGTATATTTCATCGGGAGATGGTGGAGCTGGCGGTGACCCTCAAAACAGAGCGCAAAACACGGAGCTCTTATATGGAAAAATGCTACGAATCGATGTGAATAATCCTGCAGGTGGTAACAACTATGGCATTCCTTTGGACAATCCCTTTGAAGGACATCCAACCAATGCTCAAGAAATATGGGCCTACGGATTACGAAACCCCTGGAAATTTTCCTTCGACCCCGTTAATGGAGATATTTGGATCGCCGATGTGGGTCGAAATACAACTGAGGAAATCAATAAGGCAGGAGGTCTGGAGGCAGGGCTCAATTATGGCTGGCGATGTTACGAAGGATCGCTGCCACATAATAAAACTGGTTGTTCGGATCCAAGTGAACTTACCTTCCCAGTTGCCGAATACCCACATCCTACTGGATTTGCCGTTACCGGCGGATATGTTTACCGGGGTTCGGTGTATTCGGATATAGCCGGATATTATTTTTGCGCCGATTTTGGAAATGGTCTCATTCTAACTGTGGATCCCGGCGGGAATCTGAATAATCTGGGTACATTTGGAGCCAACTGGTCCTCGTTTGGACAAGATATGAACGGGGAGTTATATATCGTTGACCATAGCGGTGAAATTATGAAAATAAAAGGTGAGTCACTTTCAGTGGATACTTTTGATACCCTTACGGCACATATATTCCCCAATCCGGCAGACGGCAAGGTTACCGTTCAACTAGATCAAGGCAACATCGACAACATTTCTCTAATGGACCTGAATGGCAGCATACTTTATTCTGAAGAAAATATCCCCTCCTCCACCATGGAGATACCTACCGAAATACTTTCACAAGGGATGTACCTGCTAAAGATTACTTCAGAAAACGGAACCACAGTCAAAAAGTTGGTGGTAGAATAATAAAAATACAAACAACTTATTTTCAAAACCTTGCTGTTCATTTTTCACCAGGCAAGTCCTTTGAGATAGGGCAACTCTATTTGTTTTATTACATTAGAGCTCTCAAACGATGATTGAAGCCCAAATCGATAATACAATAACCTATGGACAACCCGACAGGTAATCTATATTTAATTCCATGTACACTAGGTGAGACCGCACCCCTGGAAGTCCTTCCTTTGTTGGTTAAAAAGGCTGTGGAAGAAATAGATCACTATATCGTAGAGCATGAAAAGAACGCACGCGGTTTTATTAAGAATATCGTTCCTCGTAAATCACAGCCCGACCTTCATTTTTCCATCATTAATAAATATACCGATCCCTCCGAGATTCCCGAAATGCTCAACCCTTGTTTTAACGGATACGATGTGGGAGTAATAAGCGATGCCGGTTGCCCCGGAATTGCAGATCCCGGTGCTGCCGTCGTAGCCCAGGCACATTTAAAAGGAATCAAAGTAGTTCCTTTGGTGGGGCCTTCTTCCATAATACTAGCCATGATGGCCAGTGGATTTAATGGTCAGAATTTTGCTTTTAACGGCTATTTACCCATTGATAAAAAAGATCGAAAAGCCGAAATTAAGCGATTGGAGCGACTCTCCCAGGAACGGGATCAATCTCAGTTATTCATTGAGACACCCTACCGAAATAATCAATTGATGGAAAGCCTTACGACTACCCTCCATTCGGAAACTAAATTGTGTGTGGCCTGTGATATCACCCTACCCTCTGAATACATCAAAACTCAAACTGCAGAAGAATGGAAAAAAAACCGGGAGGATCTAAACAAGCGACCCGCAATTTTCATCATACAGAAGTAAGCCTGCTTCGCACAACCCGACTTTTACATCTCGGAATGTATTCGCTGAGACCCTGAATCTAGAGCACCTTAGGTGCTTTATTGGCGATGACCAAAGAAGTGTCGTATCCCGAAAATTTCTTTAAGTAATAGCGAATGGAAGTCCCGAAGGCATCTTCAAATTGAACCGCGCCACCGCTACGA
Source organism: uncultured Flavobacteriaceae bacterium (assembly GCA_963807685.1). Classification (GTDB taxonomy): domain Bacteria; phylum Bacteroidota; class Bacteroidia; order Flavobacteriales; family Flavobacteriaceae; genus Aureisphaera. Next base: position 150,798 of record CAWECU010000019.1, read on the forward strand.
AGGTACTTTTTAACATTGCCGGCACCGGCTAAATGTGCTGCGGCTAATATTCCGGACTCGGTTACTTTTACGCCATTCATATATCTGCCTACATAACGCCGTATATCCTTACGTAAAATCCATTTGTTTCGCGAGGTATTCGCACTAAAAGCTTCCTCTTGCAAGCGAGTGTCATTTAAAAATGAATCGGTATCGTAAATCCCAATCATATGTAAGGTGGATTTACCAAACTGGTATTTTCCCATATAACCGAATTCATTGATCACTCCGTAGCGCCCCTGTGACTCTTTAAAGCCAAGAGCTTCCTTAAATCCAAGAAAGGATTTGCCCAAGAATAATTGGAACGGTCGTTGTTTGTCTATTGCTATTACATCGCCTTCGTTAGGTACGTTATAGCATATTGCTTCATCGTCAAAAATATAGTGTGAAAGATCCACACCATTTTTGGAAGAAAATCCGGTCGAGACTATCGTAGCGACCAGAATTATAAAATTGATTCGCAAAAAGTTACGTTTCATTTGTGTCAAAATTTTGAACATTTTTTATGTTCTATTTTGGCGTGCAAAAATACGACTTATTTTACTATTTTGATATGATGGCTGTTAAAATTTGTTAATGTCAAATCATGCTATCTGTTTGTGGGGATATCAAATTCAATTTGAATGCAAGATACCCCGCATTATCACTAGTTTTGAACGTTTAACTAAAAAAGAATCAAGAAGTTATGAACCAATTTTAGCCTGCGTTAAATTCTTCTTAAAATGTAAGATTAATACGACGCCGGGTCAAAATTGGAAAAATCGGCGCAGATTGGGTACCTGAGTGGTACAAAAAAAATTGAAAAGTAAGGAAGCTAACCATTGTATTTGGAGCTAACGGTTCACTCCCTGTGCATTGATCCACCGCACATACTCCTGTCGGTTTTGATTGTGTTGTGATAGTGTCTTTGCGAATTTGTGATAACCAAAATTCTCTACATTGGCTACCATATAAAAGTAGTCGTGGTCTTCAGGATTCAATACAGCGTCGATCGAAGAAATATCGGGCATGGTGATAGGCCCGGGTGGCACTCCCAGATTTTTGTAAGTATTAAAGTCGGAATCAATTTCGAGATCCCGATACAATACGCGTTTGATGATCTGATCAAAATCACCTTCCGTTAATTTTTTCGCATAGATGACCGTGGGATCCGCCTGCAATGGCATTTCTTTGTTTATTCTATTGATGTAGAGTCCTGCTACTCTGGGACGCTCGTTGACCTTAGCGGTTTCTTTCTGAACGATGGCAGCCAGGGCGATTACTTCATCTCGATTGAGCGCCAGGTCCCTGGCTTTCTGATCCCGTTCGGGTGTCCAAAACGTCTGGTATTCTTTTAGCATCTTCTCACGAAATTTTCTGGGAGAGGTATTCCAGTAGATTTCGTACGTATTTGGAATGTACATCCCCAATGCCGTTGTTTGTGTAAATCCCGATGTACGTAAAAAAGCGGAATCTCTCATAGCATTCAAAAGAGAAAGGCTGTCGGTTTCCAATTGCCTGGCCACCTGTCCCGCCAGATCCTCCAGACGCTCCTGGTTGTTAAACTTGATCTTGATAGGGACATTATAGAGACGGATCGTGTTTATGATCTCATTGTTGTTCATTCCCTTTTTGATCACAAAATGTCCCGATTTTATGTTTGAAACGTACCCTTTTCGCTTGGCCACAGTTTCAAAGGTTTCCATATCCTTCAAAAGAGGTTCCAATTCTTCTATGACCTCGTTGAACGTGGCATTTTCCCCAAAATACACATGGGCTTCTTCATTGTTAAAAGCTGTATTCGGCACAAAAATATGTTGGTACACATAGTAGGCGAAACCCGCCATTACCAGTACACCGGCCAGGGCGATAATGACCAGGATCTTTTTAATGTTCTTCATGGAAATATTGATAGAATAATTCGTTTTTATAACCTCCGGCGGCGTGGATCCAATCGCGTTTTACGCCTCCTTTTTTGAATCCGAATTTTTCAAATAATTGAATACTCGAATGATTGTCCTCGGTGATATTGGCATATACTTGATGTACCTCCAAATGCGTGAACACATAGTGTGTCAACAATTCCAACGATTGTAACGCATAGCCTTTTTGACGGTTATCTTCAGAAAAAATAATGATCCCTACCCCTACTCGATGATGCTTTGGTTCAAAGTCGAATAGGTCGATAAAACCTATGGCAACATTGGTTTCGGCAATACAGATCACCAAACGCAGTTGCTTTACGTCATAGATATCGCGATGGGCGTTTTCCAGATATTGTTTGAGTACATATTTGGAGTAGGGCGAAACTGTATTGCTCATCTCCCAGACAACCTCATCATTCTCCAATTGGTATAAGAAATCCAGATCGGTTGGCTCGAGCGCCCTTAAATAAATATCCTGTCCGTGTAGTGTGTTCATGCCCAATACCCTTTAAATACTTGTACTGCAGGTCCCTTTAGATGTACATTTTTATAATCCGCCTGGGTGTGTTGAAAAGACACTTCCAGAGTTCCGCCCGGGGTTTTCAGAATAATGTTTTCTGAAGTAGTCTTCCCCATCGCATGCATCCCAATGGCGACCGCCGTCACACCCGTTCCGCAGGAAAGCGTTTCATCTTCAACACCCCGTTCGTAAGTGCGCACCGAAAAAGTATCGATAGTCTCCTGCGCTACAAAATTAACGTTGGCGCCGGCTTTTCCGTATAAGGTGTTCCTTATTTTTTTTCCTTCGGAATATACGTCATAGTTGGATAAATCATCCACCAGGGTCACATGATGGGGGGATCCGGTATCCAAAAAGACCGCAGATTCCTGAAGCGTTACTTCTGAAACATCATTCATTTTCAAAGAAACGGTATCACCTTCGATTCGGGCTTCGTGTATCCCGTCTACCGCCTCAAAGGTAGCTTCCGAAGAAATAATACCTAAGAACCTCGCAAAATGGACAATGCATCTGCCTCCATTTCCACACATGGAACTAAGATTGCCATCGGCATTGTAATAGGTCATTGTAAAATCCAACGACGGATGCCCTTCAAGAAGGATGAGGCCATCGGCTCCTATGCCAAATTTTCGGTCACACATTCCCGCTACCAGATTGGTATCATTTTTGCTGAATAATTGGTTGCGATTGTCCATCAAGATGAAATCGTTTCCGGTACCCTGGTATTTGTAAAATTCAATTTGCATAGAACCACAAAGGTATAAAAACCAAGGACTTTTAAGCGCTTATGAAATGTGTTAAATACGCGTTAAATCTGAAACCTTTTCACAATATGGCAGTCCTTAAAGAGTTTATTTTATAATCTAAAACATTAAAGTATGCGACAAACAGTCCGTTTATTTGCAGTAGCGCTGGCAGCCGGCGCTCTCACATTAGGGGGATACAAAGTATTTGTTGAAAATAAGACCCCTGTAGCTATTGTGCAAGAAGAAGAAAATCCTTCTTTTATTCCTACGAATCTCGTAAACTTCGAAGCAGCCAGTAGGGGCCTTGATTTCGTCGAAGCCGCCGAAAAAACTATTCCTGCCGTTGTGCACGTTCAAAACACCTCCATTAGCAACCAACCCGGCAACTTGCGTGACTTTTTCAGAGATAACCCCCGAACTATGGTAGGTACGGGAAGTGGCGTGATCATTAGCCCCGATGGATATATCATCACCAATAATCACGTGATTGACAACGCCGCCCAACTGGAGGTCATACTCAATAATAATAAAACCTATGAGGCAACGCTTATTGGGACCGACCCAAAAACCGACATTGCTCTTATCAAAATCGATCCTGACGCACAACTACCGTTCCTTCCATTCGCCGATTCGAATACGATTAAAATAGGAGAGTGGGTATTGGCCGTGGGAAATCCCTTTAAATTAACCTCCACCGTAACGGCGGGAATCGTAAGCGCCAAATCGCGTGACTTGGACGAGACTGATGGAAATTCACAATCTTTTATTCAAACAGATGCGGCTGTAAATCGCGGAAACAGTGGTGGAGCTTTGGTAAATACCGAGGGTCAATTGGTGGGAATCAATACGGCTATCACCAGTGAAACGGGCTCCTATGTAGGGTATTCTTTCGCGGTACCTTCCAATACGGCCCGAAAGATCGTCGAGGACATCATGGAATACGGAGGCGTCCAACGAGGCATCCTGGGCATTACCGGGGGAAGTTTGAATTCGGCCAGTGCCGAGTATTACGGGGTAAGTGAAACCGAAGGCGTCTATGTAAATGGTATCGAAAAAGGAAGTGGCGCGGATAAAGGAGGTATGGAAGAAGGCGACATTATTAAAAATATTGACGGATTTAAGATTGCAAAATTCTCCGATCTTGCCGGCTATCTGGGTTCCAAAAGACCTAATGATATCGTGGACGTCACCGTTCTTCGGAATGGGAAACAAAAAGTCATTCCTGTGACCTTGGTAAAAATAGAGACCTATAAAATCGAGGATCTGGGCCTTGAAGTTCGAAATACCAATAAAGAACAACTCAAAGCCTTTGGCCTGTCACACGGAGTAATCATTTCGGATGCGGTCAATCGGGACATGCGGCAATATGGTCTTGAAGGAGCGATTATTATCAAGCTTAACGACCAAGACGTACACGATATAGACGACCTGAAACGCATCCTGGCACAACGATCGTATGAGGATGCCATCAAATTAACCTTCATGAATCAACGTGGAGAATTAAACTCTTTCATCTTCAAATAATAGGTAGTTTATTTTGAAGAAATAGCCCGTTAAAATTTATTTTTGACGGGCTATTTATTTTTCCGAATAACTATTACGAAAACGTTTTAGTTGTGTATTTTTGCAAAAATTTTGAACCCTTTGATCCCTGTAAAAAATGGGAGCCTCTAAACACACTATTATGAGCTTTGATGAAGTTTATGAAAAAGAACTTTCTTTTCAAACCGATCGCCGAAAGGCCACGGTTGAATTTATTAAAATTGTTAGTGACCTTTGGTACGACAAATCCATTGAGCTGGTGCTTTTCCGCAACCAATTGATAGATCGCAATGTGAGTGAGATCTTAAACCTACATGAATACGCTGGTGAGTTTGTACAAAAACCTATTTCTATTTTTGATTCGGTGGAGATCGCGCAGGCCATTATTACCCTCAACGTACCTCCCGCTAAACTGGATATTGGTAAACTTACCTATGAGTACCACCTCGAGGACAACAAATACCAGGACGCCATTGCCTTTGTAAGCGATAAGTTGAAAGGTGCAAAGGATCAAAAGAACATCACGCCCAAAGATGTGGTGCTATATGGCTTTGGAAGAATTGGCCGATTGTTAGCACGCGAATTGATGTCACGAACGGGAATGGGCAATCAAATGCGTCTACGGGCGATTGTAACCCGGGGAACAGTGGATAAAACGGTGCTAGAGAAAAGAGCTTCATTATTGCAGTACGATTCGGTGCATGGCGATTTCCCCGGAACCGTAAGCGTTGATTTAGAAAATAAGGCCTTGATCATCAATGGAACCACGGTACATATCATTTCGGCCAATGTTCCCGAAGAAATTGATTATACCCACTACGGAATCGAAGATGCCTTAATTATAGACAACACCGGAGCTTTCCGTGATAAAGAGGCTTTGAGCCGACACCTGCTCGCCAAAGGAACCAGCAAAGTATTATTGACAGCCCCCGGAAAAGGGGTGCCAAACATAGTACACGGTGTAAACCATAGAGAACATGATCCAGATAAGTTGGACATCTTTTCGGCAGCTTCCTGTACCACCAATGCCATTACGCCGGTATTAAAGGCGATTGGTGATAGTTTGGGGGTTGTACACGGGCATTTGGAAACCATCCATGCGTATACCAACGATCAAAACCTGGTGGATAATATGCACAGCAAATACCGAAGAG
>CAWECU010000020.1:0-75772 GCA_963807685.1 uncultured Flavobacteriaceae bacterium
TTATAACCATACTGTTTTTGAACGGTTTCTTCCAAGTGATAGTAATTTCGGCTGCTGGTATATGTTTTATTTCCCATCATAAGCCCTGCCCATTGGCGGTCACTCATAGCGGAAGCTGCCGCTATCGGTGGAGCAAATCGATATAGACATCGGCTGATTTAACAGAAATGTGTTATATCCCGCTTCTTTCAAAGCTTTTCTTCTATGCGCTTTGGGTAGACATATAAACGGGCTCCACCATCTTTATTTTATAAGGTTGGGCCCAACATGTTTCGCTTGCATATGTTTAATTTTTACAAAAATAAGCTTCACTAAGAAAAATACATTTAATGCTGATACTAAAAAAGTAGATAAATAATGATGTTTCATCATACCCTTTTAAGCCCAATTTTATGGAATCCCGCTCTGTCCATGGTGTATTTATTTTACAATTTAAGTAAAAGATAATGAACAGAAAATGGCTGAGTTTTGATTGAAATTTCCAGCACGTCGATCTTTGCATCACCAAAATTTACTTCGCTTCTCGATATCGTCTTGAATTAGAAGGCTTTTCTAGAATCTTTACAAAAAGAGTTTGAAATGAGGCCAAAAACGGATCACCCCATCCCGGGGTACGGGAGACCGGGTGCAGCAAAATGTGAATTGGTGCTGTTAAACAATTGGTGTCCGAATTTTACGAAAATTTGGTTTGGCGTATTTTGGCGTTGAAGCCACCACGACCATGGGGAAAACCCTCCCATTTTTTTAGTATTGTTTTGTACGTATAATTCGGCCAGGACCCGGATCATAGCCATTCATATTATAGGCAGTAAACGGCGATGTTCAACACCAACTAAACATGGCTCTTTTTTAAACCATTGATCCTGATAGGAGAACTGATTTGACGCGTTGAAATTCGTGGAAGATTACACACTTCTTCCCCACTTAAGGCTTGCTGAAACATCACGGGTATCTTTTATTACTGTAACTTACCATAGGTAAACTCGCGTTCTGCCTTTATCTTTAAATAATCCACACGTTCGGCGAACTGTGCGGCGTTTGGGGCGCGCTCATTGGCCTTAATAACAAAATAGGCATAATCGTCCATTCCCGTATAGCTCACGTGGCGTTGAACAACCTTTTGGAAGTGATCTCAAACTTGAGCTCCTGAGTTTTTACGTTGTTAAAATTGGTTTGCCAATTGTAATTCACATAGTCGCTTGATTCAATAGCAAATTGAAATCGGGAGCGACATCTGAACTCTGCTGAGGGGGTGTTAATGACCGCATTGTTTTCATCAAACTGAAACGACGCCCCACCCAGAAGAAAATGAGCATCCATCTCCGGAAATATTATGCTTCTTTTCCGAAGAAGTAACGGCGATACTTTTTTTGGTACGAAGCCCCGGCTTGCACCAAATTCCCCTTCAGGCGATTGGTGATCAACCCATCATCCAGCTGTAACACCGAGTTGTAGCCATAATTGTAATCGTTGTCATCCAGGCGGAAACTTTCCCACAGCACGAGTCGTCCAAGTAGCACTTCCCTGTATTCGGAAATCTTCCATCTTTGTTGTTTTCTGAGACTAGACGTCAAATACGATTCCCCAAGGCCTTTCAAAAGGCTCGACTTGACGGTACTCATAAAATTTATCACTATAGCTTATGGTGTTCCCCAAGGTGAGCACTGTGTACTCCAAACTGTCGCGTTTGCGTATGAGCTCGTATTCCTGTATTCCGAAGAAACGCAAGCCTTCCAACTTATTTTCAGCATTCTCAAAATTGACATCCAATGTATCCTATCGTCAACTGGGGATCGTTCGACTCAAAAGAGCGATGGAAGTTGCTGTAAGTCCGCCATTTTCCGATTATCTCGAACACATCCTGCGCCGTCAAATGTGTTCGAATGTTGAGCGTTTGTTTCGGGTATGGTAGTTGGAACTAAATCGAAAGTTCCCGTTACTGGTGAGTCGATGCTGGTATTGTCCTAAGCAACGCATCCCCTTATACGCCACCGAAACTTGTTCACTCGTATTCACCGTAAAAAAAGCGTCTAATCGCTGCCCCTGATTAAATGCTGTTTTAAAATACAACTCTGTCAAAGGCGTGGGAACACTGTAATAATTGATATCGGCGGCATCCAGATGATGTGGTGAGTCTGTGCCGTGAAGAACTCAACAAGTACGGTACATCATCAAAAAGGCATAACCCACTGATGAGATATCTCACATTAACGAAGGGCATTAATTTCTAAATTATCCCGGCGCAGGTAATTGAACTTATATTCCTTTGCAATGCTGAGGGTGGTATCCAAATAGGTAGTATCCGATCTATCGAGATGATCTTATACAGATCAATTGGGGGTTTCTTTGATTTTGGATTGTTGAATTGGAAGGATAGTTGCGAAAACACCAGTGCCGAGCCAAAAAAGTAGAAGAGGCAAAAGTGTTTTTTTCATTTTCTTAATAAATTCGTCGAACAAATGAATATAGGATTGCTTTTAATTGTGAACAGGCTTTAACTAATGGGAAATAGATTTGAGACGTTAGACAAATAGAACATCACGAATTTGAATATCTAAAATTAGATCTCAAATCTAATATCTAACTAGTCCTCATGCTACAACTCAAAATCCATCACCATCTCGTTGAATGCGGAACTCGGTCAAGACGGCGCGGGCGCTGGCGGGGCCCGTGACGGCAGCGGCAGTGATCCTTCCTCCCACTTTAGCCACCCCTGGCTCACCGATTCCAAGCAACTCAGCCACAAAAAGAGACTATTCTTAAAACCCATTATCGAGGAGCAGGCGTTAGCCTTTGCCGTCTCCCATGTGATGATGGAGGAAATCGACCAGATCAATTCTCAATGCTTCCATCCTGGGAATGCATTGTTCCATCTATTCGAGTACTTTTGCCCCAACCCAGTTTATTGCCATTGACGGCAACCGATTTAAATCCTTTCAAAAAATTCCTTACGAATGTGTGATCAAAGGCGACGGGCAATGCACATCGCCGCGGTTGGTGCAAAAAGCGTATCGCGATCTGTATATGCAGCAACTCCATGACGAGATCCGGCCTATAACTGGATGAAAAACAAAGGCTACCCAACCATGGACACGAGAGGCGATCAAAAACCACGGCCCTACCCCCTATCATCGGAAAAGTTTCCGACTGCTCCCCGATCAATTGAGGCTGGAGTTTTAGTTTTTTAGATATTAGAAATTAGAAATTAGAAAGTTCGGAAAAATTGAGCATACGAACAATCCAAAATACCAATAATCCAATAATCCAATAATCCAATAATAATCCAAATTACCAATAATCCAAATTACCAATAATGTTGAAAACCCGTCAATAAACATTTCCCGGAAGCGCAATTATTCCCTTTAAACCTTGTTATTTTTGTATACGCGCATGTGGAATTTCTTTGTACTGCTTTTTTTGATCGCTTGCTGCCTTACGAGCTGCGACTCGCGGCAAAGGAGAACGGGTACTATGGGAGACTATATTCCCCAGAACACGGAGCGCGTTTATCAAGATCGCCAATTTGGAAACCGCCCGGTGGCGAGGGGCCGATCTCTTTTCACAACTGAATGAGGCTGTATCGTGTAATTATTTTCGAAAAACGAAAACACTTTTATGGCCCACCTAAGACCCCGGTGAAAGTCACCGGCGCTTCAAAAATGCGAAGGAGACATCCGGCATTTCACCTCATGCGCAGGATCTTCTGTATTTTCGGTGGATTCGATGACCAACGTCATGAGACGCATCACAAAGGATTTCGCATTGAGCAAACCATACGAGGGACCCAAAAGTCACAGTGCCACGCTGGATGTCGAAACCTCATCTTCAGAAAAAATCATTAAAGAGATTATCGATAACAAAACCGAATGAGACCCCGGTTTTTCAAAAGGCCTTTGCACTTAAAACCAAAGATGGTCTGTAGCTAACTACGTAGCGCCGATTCGATAGAGATTAATGATTCATTTTGTTAATTTAGCCTGCGCTGGGGAACTGAACATTTTCCCTGATGGGGTGGGGTTATTTTGGATGCTGCTCTGTGCAGCTACTTTCGGTCTTCCGAGAATTATTCCCCAGCAAAATAATGCGGCGACCATCATCCCTGTGGATGCCATACAGGCCAGGGCGTTTACCTATGACGATGTGTATTTGTTGGAACAAAATCTTACAAATACCATCAAAATAATTTGAAGTTGCATCCCCTTTTTGCATCATTGATGAGATCGTGGGTATGGAGTGGCCGACGGAAAAGCCGTCGCTTTAAAGAGCATCAACCTGAACATCACCACCGACGAGTTTCGAAGATTTGTCACCGAAACCGATACTTTCAGGAGGTAGTGCTTTTTAGTATTTCTGAAGAACATCCTCGCCCCTTCTATCCATTGCTGGAAATGCCTCAGTCGGTGCTGGCATTTCAGTTGGATGATTTTTTCGTTTTTGCCCGCGAATCTGAAGCCATGGCCGAGCAGCTCATTACCGCTTATAGAAACGGTACGACCCTTGTTAATATGACTTAAAATACGACCTCCCAATTGAGCCAGGCGTCTTCATTTGCTATCTATAACCTGCACGGTAAAATCGACCCATGGATGGCATCTAAGAACGTCGCCATCCATGGGTCGATTTTACCGTGCAGGTTATAGATAGCAAATGAAGACGCCTGGCTCAATTGGGAGGTCGTATTTTTGTAATAAGTCGTATTAACAAGGGTCGTACCGTTTCTATAAGCGGTAATGAGCTGCTGGGCGATGGCTTCAGATTCGGCAAAAACGAAAAAATCATCCAACTGAAATGCCAGCACCGACTGAGGCATTTCCAGCAATGGATAGAAGGGGGCAAAGAGGGGTGTTTCTTCAGAAATACTAAAAAGCACTACCTCCCTGAAAGTATCGGTTTCGGTGACAAATCTTCGAAACTCGTCGGTGGTGATGTTAGGGTCGATGCTCTTTAAAGCGACGGCTTTTCCGTCGGCCAGCTCCATACCCACGATCTCATTGATGGATCCAAAAAGGGGATGCAACTTCAAATTATTTTGATGGTATTTCTGAAGATTTTGTTCCAACAAATACACATCGTCATAGGTAAACGCCCTGGCCTGTATGGCATCCACAGGGATGATGGTCGCCGCATTATTTTGCTGGGGATGTAACCCTCGGAAGACCGAAAGTAGCTGCGGCAGAGTGTCGCGGTCCAAAATAACCCCACTGGCACTCACCCCATCGGGGAAAATGTTCAGTTCCAGCGCAACACGAGAGGCTAAATTAACGGTCAATGAATCATTGATCTTTATCGAATCGGGCTGCGTAAGGGTGACCAGACCATCTTTGGTTTTAAGTGCAAAGGCCTTTTGAAAAACCGGGTCTGATTCGGTTTTGTTATCGATAATCTCTTTAATGATTTTTTCTGAAGATGAGGTTACAAAGACACTATCCAGCGTGGCACTGTAATTTTTTTTGGTGCCTCGTATGGTTTGCTCAATGCGAAATCCTTTGTAATCCTGTTGGGTCGAAACAGCGTTGGCGATCGAATCCACCAAAAATACAGAAGATCCTGCGCGGGTAATTAAGGTGAAATGCCGGATGTCTCCTTCGCGCTTTTGGAAGCACAGTACACTTTCACCCCGGGGTCTTAGGTGGGCCATAAAAGTGTTTTCGTTTTTCAAAAAATCGTACAATACAGCCTCATTCAGTTGTGAAAAGAGATGGCTGCCCGCGAGGTCGTTCCGGGCGGTTTCCAAATTGGCGATCTTGATAACGCGCTCCGTGTTCTGGGGAATATAGTCTGCCATAGTACCCGTTCTCCTTTGCCGCGAGTCGCAGCTCGTAAGGCAGCAAGCGATCAAAAAAAGCAGTACAAAGAAATTCCACATGCGCATATACAAAAATAACAAGGTTTAAAGGGAATAATTGCGCTTCGGGAAATGTTTATTGACGGGTTTTCAACATTATTGGTAATTTGGATTATTGGTATTGGATTATTGGATTATTGGATTATTGGATTATTGGATTATTGGTATTTTGGATTGTTCGTATGCTCAATTTTTCAAACTTTCTAATTTCTAATTTCTAATATCTAAAAAAACTAAAACTCCAGCCTCAATTGATCGGGGAGCAGTCGGAAACTTTTCCGATGATAGGGGGTAGGGCCGTGGTTTTTGATCGCCTCTCGGTGTTCCATGGTTGGGTAGCCTTTGTTTTTCATCCAGTTATAGGCCGGATATTCGTCATGGAGTTGCTGCATATACAGATCGCGATACGTTTTGGCCAAAATAGAAGCCGCGGCGATGTGCAGGTATTTGCCGTCGCCTTTGATCACACATTCGTAAGGAATTTTTTGAAAGGGTTTAAATCGGTTGCCGTCAATGGCAATAAACTGGGGTTGGGGCGAAAGTTGCTCGATGGAACGATGCATTCCCAGGATGGAAGCATTGAGAATATTGATCTGGTCGATTTCCTCCATCATCACATGGGAGACGGCAAAGGCTAACGCCTGCTCCTCGATAATGGGTTTTAATTCCATTCTCTTTTTGTGGCTGAGTTGCTTGGAATCGGTGAGCCAGGGGTGGCTAAAGTCGGGAGGAAGGATCACTGCCGCTGCCGTCACGGGCCCGGCCAGACACCCGCGCCCTGCTTCGTCGGTTCCGCATTCAACGAGATGGTGATGGATTTTGAGTTGTAGCATGAGGACTAAGTTAGATATTAGATTTGAGATATTAGATTTTAGATATTCAAATTCGTGATGTTCTATTTGTCTAACGTCTCAAATCTATTTCCCATTAGTTAAAGCCTGTTCACAATTAAAAGCAATCCTATATATTTGTTGAACAAATTATTCAGAATGAAAAAAACACTTTTGCTACTTCTACTTTTTTGCACTTCGGCACTGGTGTTTTCGCAGAACTATCCTTCCAATTCAAGAGAGAAGGCAATTGCAAAATCAAAGAAACCCCCAATTGATCTGTATAAGATCATCTCGATAGATCGGGATACTACCTATTTGGATACCACCCTCAGCATTGCAAAGGAATATAAGTTCAATTACCTGCGCCGGGATAATTTTGAATTAATGCCCTTCGCTAATGTGGGGCAGGTGTACAATTCGCTGGGCTATACCTTTGATGATGTCAACTTGCTTCCTAAGTTCGCGGCACAAGCTCACCACATCAATTATCTGGATGCGGCCGATATCAATTATTACAGTGTTCCCACGCCTTTGACAGAGTTGTATTTTAAAACAGCATTTAATCAGGGGCAGCAATTAGACGCTTTTTTTACGGTGAATACGAGTGAACAATTCAACTTTTCGGTGGCGTATAAGGGAGTGCGTTCTTTAGGACAATACCAGCATCGACTCACCAGTAACGGGAACTTTCGATTTAGTTCCAACTACCATACCCGAAACAAACGCTACAACATTCGAACACATTTGACGGCGCAGGATGTGCTGAATCAGGAAAATGGCGGACTTACAGCAACTTCCATCGCTCTTTTTGAGTCGAACGATCCCCAGTTTGACGATAGGGGACGATTGGATGTCAATTTTGAGAATGCTGAAAATAAGTTGGAAGGCTTGCGTTTCTTCGGAATACAGGAATACGAGCTCATACGCAAACGCGACAGTTTGGAGTACACAGTGCTCACCTTGGGGAACACCATAAGCTATGAGGATAAATTTTATGAGTACCGTCAAGTCGAGCCTTTTGAAGGCCTTGGGGAATCGTATTTGACGTCTAGTCTTCAGAAAACAACAAAGATGGAAGATTTCCGAATACAGGGAAGTGCTACTTTGGACAACTCGGTGCTGGGGAAAGTTTCCGCCTGGATAGGGTACAACGATTACAATTATGGCTACAACTCGGTGTTACAGCTGGATGATGGGTTGATCACCAATCGCCTGAAGGGGAATTTGGTGCAAGCCGGGGCTTCGTACCAAAAAAAGTATCGCGGTTTTGAACTCTTCGGAAAAGGAGCGATTAATATTTCCGGAGATCTGGATGCTCATTTTCTTCTGGGTGGGGCGTCGTTTCAGTTTGATGAAAACAATGCGGTAAAGGCCACGGCAAAAATTCACAGTGTGGCTCCCAATTTCAATTTGCTATTGAATCAGAGCGACTATGTGAATTACAATTGGCAAACCAATTTTAACAACGTAAAAACTCAGGAGCTCAAGTTTGAGATCACTTCCAAAAGGTTGCTCAACGCCACGGTGAGCTATACGGGAATGGACGATTATGCCTATTTTGCTATTAAGGCCAATGACAGCACCCCAACGCCACAGCAGTTCGCCGAACGTGTGGATTATTTAAAGATAAAGGCAGAACGCGAGTTTACCTATGGTAAGTTTGCACTAATGAATACCGTGATGTTTCAGCAAGCCTTAAGTGGGGAAGAGGTGTTTAATGTTCCACAAATTACGACGCGTCAATCGTTGTACTATCAGGATGAATGGTTTAAAAAAGCCATGTTTTTGCAAACTGGTGTGAACATCAGCTATTTTACTGCCTATAATATGAATGGCTATGATCCGGTCCTGGCCGAATTATACGTACAAAACAATACTGAATTGGGAGGGTTTCCCATGGTGGATCTGTTCTTCAACGCCAAAATACGCCAAACCCGAATTTTCGTAAAATTCGAACACATCAATCAATTGTTTAACAGCACCAATTCACATTTTGCTGCACCCGGCTACCCGTACCGGGATGGGGTGATCCGTTTTGGCCTGGTTTGGAACTTCTTTTTGTAAAGATTCTAGAAAAGCCTTCTAATTCAAGACGATATCGAGAAGCGAAGTAAATTTTGGTGATGCAAAGATCGACGTGCTGGAAATTTGATCGAAACTCAGGCCGTTTTCTTGTTCATTATCTTTTACTGAACGTAAAATCAATACACCATGGACAGAGCAGGGATTCCATAAAATTGGGCTTATTGACAGAAAGGGTATGATAAACATCATTCTTTATTCTCTTTTATAGTATCACCTTCGAATCTCTTAGTGAACTTTGTAAAAATTAAACATATGCCAACAAAACGTGTTTGGGCCGAACCTTATAAAATAAAGATGGTGGAGCCCGTTTATATGTCTACCAAAGCGCATAGAAGAAAAGCTTTGAAAGAAGCGGGATATAACACATTTCTGCTTAAATCGGCCGATGTCTATATCGATTTGCTCACCGATAGCGGCACTTCCGCTATGAGTGACCGCCAATGGGCAGGGCTTATGATGGGAGATGAAGCATATGCCGGCAGCCGAAATTACTATCACTTGGAAGAAACCGTTCAAAAACAGTATGGTTATAAGTATATGGTTCCCACCCATCAAGGGCGAGGAGCGGAACACATATTATCAAAAATTTTAATTAAGCCAGGAGATTATGTACCCGGAAATATGTACTTCACAACAACAAAACTTCATCAGGAACTTGCGGGAGGAAAGTTTGTTGATATCATTGTGGATGAAGCACATGACCCGGATAGTTTATATAAATTTAAAGGCGATGTAGACCTCAACAAATTAGAGGCTCTTATTCATAAAGTTGGTGCTCATAAAATTCCGTATGTATCTATAGCTACTACCGTTAATATGGCGGGAGGCCAACCTATTTCCCTCAGCAACCTTAGAGCCGTCCGGAGACTTACCAACCAACATGGTATAAAAATTATTCATGATATGACCCGGGTCGCGGAAAACGCCTATATGATTCAGCAAAAAGAAGCAGGATATGAACATAAAACAGTAGCGGAAATTGTTCGTGAAATATGTTCTTTAACCGATGGAGCTACCATGAGTGCCAAAAAAGATGCCATGGTAAATATTGGAGGGTTTCTGGCCGTAAATGATCCCGATGTTTATGACAAGGCTCGAAATCTGGTTGTAGTTTATGAAGGACTGCATACCTATGGAGGCATGGCCGGAAGAGATATGGAGGCTCTCGCGATTGGAATTAAAGAATCGGTTCAGGATGATCATATGAGAGCCAGAGTTGGACAGGTATTCTATCTTGGGGAGCAATTACTTGAAATGGGAATTCCCATTGTACAACCCATTGGAACTCATGGAGTGTTTATTGACGCAAAAAAATTCCTCCCTCATATTTCACAGGATAATTTTCCCGCCCAAACACTCGCCGCCGAGATATATTTGGACTCAGGTGTTAGAGCTATGGAACGAGGCGTTGTATCGGCAGGAAGATTGAAAGAAACCGGGGCGCATAATTATCCTAAATTAGAGCTGGTAAGACTGACTATTCCACGAAGAGTTTATACCCAGGCCCATATGGATGTAATAGCAGACTCCGTAAGAAGAGTGTACGAAAGAAGAAGTGCTATCAAGGGATTGAAAATGATTTATGAGCCTGAATATTTGAGATTTTTCCAGGCTAGATTTGAAAAAATAAAAATTACAAGTGACCATTTCTCAAATACAGCGGTCCCAAGCAATTCTGAAATTTTAATAGAACAAGAATGAGGTTGCCACCATGATACTCAGGGCAATTGGCATGACAAACAGCAAATAAATAAAAGTCACCATTCCTGTTTTGATAAAAGTGAGAAAATAGTTTTGACGATAGAAATGCCTTATGGCGATTAACAGATAAAAGTAGGTCGATAAGGCGATGAGCGAACCGATCCAAAAAGGAACATCCCAAATATAATTGGCCACCAGAATCATTCCCAGGACCACAAACAGAAATGAGAAGAAATAAAATCCGAATACCAAATGATGGGCAAAACTGCCGCGCCTCCAGAAGAATACCTTTAGAATAAACGCGAAAATTGGAAGTAATACAAATAAGGCTATGGGTATACTATCAAAAAAAGCCTGTAGAATCCCGCCGCCACTATTTTTTTGAAATTTAAGTACCTGAGTATAGATACGCCGTTTTAAAAAACCCGCGTCATCATCCATTCCCATGGCCTTTAATTGTTCTGCCAAAGGAGCATCCAGGGCAATAAGAGAGTCTAATTTCTTTTTATCATAGCCAAAATTTACGTTAGCCACTCCTTCCGAACTCGTACTTTCCTTTATAATGGAATCCAATTTTTTTAATTCGGCTTCATTGACCCCTTTGATGATCTGGTTGTCTTTTATAGGCTGGGTGATCTTTTTGATTGTAAGAGAATCCAACATTTCTTTAGGAATAGTATCAGCCTCTGAGATCGTATCACTTTCAATGGCCTTTTTCAAGGCGTAATCAACTTTCTGCGTATATTCTCTGGCCTGAAAAGAGAATATAAAAAAGAATACCACCGAAACAAATAAATAGTACTGTGCGGGATGCAAATACAATAATCGTTTCCCATCGACAAACTTTTTAGCCAGATAGCCCGGCCGAAACATTAACGGAAGGAAACTTCTGAAAAATCGGGCATCAAATGAAAAGTAATTGCTAATGGTATTGTAAAACAAAACCCCCATGGTAAGGTCATCCTTCGCCTTTTGGCCGCAATGTGGACAAAACTCAAATCCTTCCTGCAATTCCTGTTCGCAATTTTTACAGTTGGTGTTGTTTTGTTCCATAAATAGTTGGTTTTTGAATTAAAAGCGCTTAGTTTTTGACAAGGCTATTCTTTTAAAGACAGGCTTATTCGGTTCCCTTTCTTTCGATACAATTTTGCTGTCTTAAGCTCCGCCAAGACACCCAAACGACTCAACCACCTTTGCCGTTGTGTTATAAAGACAAAACTGGGGTCACTGGGTGATTCGCTTCCGCGAATCGTACCGAAGTGCCGGGTCGTTCGCTCCATTTAATTCAAACGACCACCAACTGTGTCCAATACTTTTTCACCAACCGTATCAATTTGAATACTGTCCCTCTCGATCACAGGCAGGACATCAATTTCATCCCGATTGGGCCAGATATCTTCGTCTTTTAGACCTTCTTCCGCTTTCCAGGTTTCTCCCATCTGATTTAAAATAGTGGTTTCCCATCGAGATGGATGTTTGGCGTCGATCCAGATCACATCCCGGTATTCGCAATCGATAAGTGCCAGATCTGGTGTGGCCGCTCCGTCAAATTTTTTGCTATCGTCCCGTTTGGCGGCAACGGTACTTAGTACGAACAGTCGTTTTCTACCGGCAATTTCCCTAACATATGGCCTGAATTCCACCGGTTTATTGACGCTCCAGTCGTATTCTTTTCTCGACTCCACCACTTTGAGTGGCATGGCCGAAACACCCGCCAGACCTTCTTTCTTCGCAGCGTGGTTGTAATAAAATAATTTGTCGGTTCCATCGGCCGGGATCATCACGCTAAAGGCCAAACTGGTGCGTTCATCCCCAATAGGTTCCAGGCCAAACCAATGATACAAACCGCTATAGGCATCTTCTTTCATGGTATCGAAGTTGAAATCGGTCACAAAAGGTTGCTGGTTTTCATCGTCGATCAAATTCGGGATCTTTACGGCTGTTTGCATGTTCCAGGGTAAAGGATCTGTAAATCCGCCGAGGAATTGCAGGGATTGTGCCTGTAGGCGCGACACCTTTTCTGCCAGGGTATTTTGCCGGGTTAAAAAGGGGTAATTTTGTGTTTCTGAAGGAGCCACATAGGTCCCTTTTCCAATGAGGATCCGTTCAAAATAATCTTTGGTAGTGTGTTTCCCGGGCTCGATGATCATCACTCCTCCGTAGGTGGGATAGGGGAAGAAAAAGCCTTTCCATTTGATCAAACTCACCACCTGAACCCACCGGCCTGAATCGTCTTTCATATAAAAAACATCACTGGGTTCATGGGTAAATAAACGAAAGAGATTAAAGCGTTGCACCACGGCGTTATAAGTGTTCCTGCTGAAAGCCAGGGATTCGCCAATGGAAAATTCCACCGGAATCCTATTGTCTCCTGAAAATCGGGGAAAAGGAGAGGTGCTTTCCACGGTAAACAGTTCTTCCACATCGTCATTCAATCGTTGCCACGAGTACTCTTTGGATGGCTGTACTGCCATGGTCCATTGATTGGACGAATCCACACGCACCAACTGCGGTAAAGTAACTTCCTGAGTTTCCCCAATGGATTCGTAAGCCATAGTAAGGATGTTGTTGAAGGGCTGGATGCGTTCGTTTTGTGTTAAGGGTAATTCGTGAATTTCAATGCGGTTAAGGTTGGTGAAAATATTGTAGCTCTGCATGAATTGATAGAGCTGTAGCTTGGCTCCAAAAAACCAACCGGTGACAAAAAAGGCTATAATTCCAACGAGGATCAACAATCGCCTTCCTGTGCTGGGTGCCCTTCGGAATTTTGACAAGGTAAAAACCAAAAATAAGGCCGCTACTAAAATGATAAATATAAACTTCCGAAGAAACAACAAAGCCGGTTGATAATCATCGCGCAGCACAAATAGCAGGATCAAAAGGATCAAACCCGTAATCACGGTAATAACCTTTTGTTTTCGTCCTTTTTGCCAATATCTTTTTATCATGGTAGTTCCAATTTGTTACTTCAATAATCACTAATTAATCATCCCTTTATCCTTCAATCGGTCTCGGGCACTTTTTTTGGGAGGTTCCGTCGTTTTCGTTTCGGCTTCCAATTTTTCGGGAACCTCGGTAGCTTCCACCTCGATGGTGTTTTGGTCGCCTTCGGTGAGTTCTTCGATAAAGTCTTTGCCCTTTTCAATGGCTTTTTTCAGGTTTTCCTTTTTCAATCCCTTGGAGGTGGCGAAAAACATCGAAGCGACATAGGTTCCAATGAGGGTACCGACAATAGCCGAGGCGAAGTACTGAATATAAAATCCATCAACAGGCGTGAAAAATGCGACAATGATGGCCGAGAGTAAAAAAAGTAAACTCACCCACACCAGGCGCATTAGAAAGGATTGCTGGTATACAAATCCTTTCGGATTGTGCGGTGCCATTTGAAGGTCTTTGGCGTGCATTAATTTATTAAAAAAGCGATACAGCCTGTTGTTCTTCGATTCTCTCACATACAAAACGATTCCGAAGAGAATAGTGCCAATAAATACAATAATTTCTAGTGTCATGATAACTCATTTTCGTTATTTTTCAAGATACAATTTATTACCCATTCCCGGTAAGAAGGTTCCCATTGGGTGTAGGCTTTATAAAATTGCTCTTTGTCGTACCAATACAAATGCAGTGGGTCAAGGGGAGCTATTTTGGTTAAGAGTTTCCAAATTAATTCGCGTACTTCCTCATCCAAAGTGGGTTTGGGCTCAAGCAGGGATTTTGTGTATTGCAGGTCTACCACATCCTCAATATTCAAGTCCCGTTCTACAATCTTACGTTGGTTGTATAATTCAACGCTCATGATCTTCTTTCGGGTTTCCAGATCGAGTTCGTTGAGGTATTTTTTAAATAAGAATGGACTGTCCAATACTTCGTGTAACGGATGGGCAATCGCCTTTAAATGAGTTACGAAGAGTTGTTTTTTAATACGTGCGTATCGCTTGGTCTTGGCAGCTTTTTTGATATCGAAAATCGCAATCCCATTATTGACAAGGGCTGCCATTAATTCGGGATGACTTATATGGTACAACGAAACATTGTGCACGGTATCATTGATAGCCTGGTCAAATACCTCCATCGTTTCAAATACCATAATATCGTTGCCCGGGTTGCGCAATACAAAAATACCTCCAAAGGCTTTGGTGTAAAATGAGTTTATGGTTAGGGCAATAGGTTCGAGATCCAATTTTCGTTGTCGGAGATCTCCATAGTTTCGGGCCGATTCCAATAATTTATTGTGTATGTCCCGGTCAATAAAATTATTGCCTTCCTCAAATAGTGAGACCAATTCCTGTTGAGCCCGTTGTTTAGTATCGAGGTCATGCAGCAATTTGAAACTCACCGACAGCTTTTTATAGCGTAGCAGATCGAGCGGTTCATAATAGGCATCAATGCTCTGGTCCAGATGTACGCAAAGTGCCGAATCTTTGGTAATATCCCTGATCTCACGCTCATAGGCCGCAAAAATCGCCCTCATAATATCCCGGTCAAAACTGTGAAACGGCATGTGTACGGGTTTGTCTTTCTGAGCGGGCGTGACGATGATAGCGCTGCTATTAGCCTCGCCAATATTTAAATAGTAGGGTTCTTTTTTTTCTTCAGAAATCTCCGGGCTCCATCCCATGGCATCGACAGCAAAACTTTTAAGCTTTGTAGGAGCTACGCCCAACATCGCCAGACAACCGTTGTAGCGCTCTGCCAAAGAGCCCGAAATCGGTGCCAACGCGCCTCCAATTAATCCCGATGCTTTAAGTTTTTCCATTGCTAGTCGTCCTCTTCGAATTGTTTTCTCGCCTCCATTTGAATGTTCATATCATGAACCCGCTGATCCACTTTTCGTTTGAAGTCGGTATCCGCGATCGTGGCTACATTATCGAGATAGCGCACAACTTCCTGTCTTCGAATATCACTGAAGTCCAATCCCTTCATATTCTCCTTCATCAGTTCCCGAAGCATCCCATATTTGGTCTCATAGTCTTTCCTGAAATAGACCTGCGGATCTTCGTACCAATCTTCCGGAAGATTAAAATCGGTGAGACGGAGCGACACCGCACTCTGTATATTACGAATGTCCCGGGAAGAGAAAAAGGCGAATTCCTTTTGAATGTGCTTATATAATTCGGCATAAAAAAGATGTTCGGTATCCCGATGTTCGGATTCAGCAATCTCGTAGATTTCCAATACTTTTTCTTCGGAAGGTTTTTCGCTCTGTTTTAAGATCTCACCCAAATTCTTCGCCAATCCCTGCGCACTCAAATAGCTGTAATCGTTGGGGTCTTTCATATTCACGAAACCGGGCATGGTTTTCTCGAGTTTGCTCCACCACAAATAATCCTGGTCCACAAAGTCGGGAATGCTGCGAGCTCCGTCAATCTTGAAGCGGGCCTGCACTCGTGAAATAACGGCCTTGTCGAGCATCTCAGGCAAGTTGGTGAACAGGCCAATAGAACTGTTTCCATAGTTTACAGCGTAGGCCCCTTCGGTATAACGTAGAAACACCCCGATCACTTCTTTCACCCCGGCGGAAACACCCTGTGCCGTTCGCTCCTGCAGGTTGTTTTCTGCGTCATCGATGGGGGCGAAGATCAACTTTGAAGGATCCTGCAGGGGTTTCATCCACTGCACCATTTTTTCGGCAGAACCTCCCTGAAAGGTGGAGATCAAGGTATCGGGCATGGGATGAAATAAGAAGGGAATTTCCAGCTCGTCGCAATGCGCTTTGAGTCGGGTAGCAATGGCTGCGATCAACATACTCTTTCCGGTTCCCGGTATTCCGTAGCCCATAAAAACCGGCATAAAACCTCCCAATTCCTGAAACGGATTCTTTTTTGCCGTAAAGTCGTAACTCATAAGGCGTTCGGTTAGCCGGCGTGCAAAGTGTTTTGCATCCCGGTTTCCAACGATCTCTTCGAACTGTATTTTGTTGAATTCGATACTCTTGGCGGTGCCTTCGAACACATTCACCCATCCCGAAATGGCAAATTCGCTTTTTTCCAGCTTATAGGTACGGTCGGTAATAGTCTCGGTATATTCCAAAGAGCCCAGGCGCAATTGTATTTCAGCGATAATGGCTTCAAAATAAACCACGGTGAAGTCCAGAACATCCTTGTCTTTGGTGATGATCTCAGGGTGATTGAGATACTTGTCATAATAGAAGAGTACACAGGAAATACCCTTCAAAGGTGACATTAAGGAAAGCTCAGGGATGCCGGCAAACTTGTTCTGTAACACCGAAAGGTCGTCTGAGGCTTTGGGTTTTAATTCATGTAAGATGCGGCAGGCAATTCCGAAGAGCATAAAAGCAGTAGCGGTGTGCTGCTTGGAATCGAACTCGCGGCGTTGAGCACCGTCAAGCGTGGATTTTCGTTCGTTTAAGCCCGAGAGACCCGACCCGTCATAATAGCTGTCCCGCAGCCAGATTCCCATGGTAACCCCTTCCTGGAGCGCATAAAGTGCTTCGTTCAAATGTAAGGGGATGGCCACCGAATCGGGGAGCAACCGTTTTTTCAAGCCCAACACCGATTTGGATACGGAAATAACCTGAGATGTATTATTCCCATTCGCCTTGGACAGATACAATAATATGGAATCGTCCTTTTGGTTTTTATCGCGATTTTTAGCCTTGAGGCCCTGATCCCATTGTACCCCTTTCAGGTAGGATGTTGCCTCATCGCGAAGGGCAGCGAGTTCTGAATTCTTAATAGGAAAAGTGGTGTTATGCTCCATATTATAGTTTTAGTGCGGATATTTCGATGGGCTCCTGAGTTAATTTATTGATACGTTCCGGAATTTTATCATACAGCATTTGCATGACTCGATGGGAGGTGAACAGATACTTTTCGGGCTTTTGGGCCTCCCAAATCTGTAATTCCTTTTTGTTAAAAAAATTCCCTTCGTTGAACTTCCCGGTTGAGATAATCTCTTCGATGG
Source organism: uncultured Flavobacteriaceae bacterium (assembly GCA_963807685.1). Taxonomy (GTDB): domain Bacteria; phylum Bacteroidota; class Bacteroidia; order Flavobacteriales; family Flavobacteriaceae; genus Aureisphaera. The sequence continues at coordinate 17,389 of CAWECU010000020.1, forward strand.
AAAGTGACACAGCGCAGGCCGTAAGTCCCAGGGTTTTTTGAACAATACCCTCCAGGAGGACATGAGTAATTTCCAATTCATCCTTTGCAAAAACATTGTGCAAAGGCCCCAGGTCTATTTTCCGAAGTTTTTTGGGCAATACTTTCGGAAGTTTTTTATCAATGGCATAAGCCATCATATCCAGACTCATGTCCCGATCCGCCGATTGCTCCAAAACCTCGTAGATTTCTTTGGTGTAATCTTCTACTGTTGTTTTATAAAGGTCGAAGTACATAAAGCAAATAAACGGACGATTATAACTTACGTCGTAAAAGGACCAACTCACAAGGTAAGGGGCGTCGGGATTGTTTTCGATCTTGATGATCCTGCCTTGAACAAACCGTTTGAAAATATGATTTTTCTCTACGGAAGTATAGTATACGATCGAGGCCGCCTGCGCCAACTTTCGTTTGGAAACAGGTTCTTTGTGTTTTAACAGGCTTTCCAGAAACTCTTCCTTCAACAGCTCCGGTTTTGGGAGCTTGCTAATATGCTCATTCTTCAAGGCAAGATCGTTAATGAGATACCGAAATTCCATATAATTTGGGAAGCCCGACTCGGTGAGATCCACCTTCATTTTTTCCTCTTCATCGTACAAATACTTGACACGGAAAGCCTCCAGCGAGTAACTGATGAGCTCACAGTATTGCTTCATAAATGACAGCTCCAGCGGATTGCAGATGTCATGGGCTACCAGTTCGTCAACCATTTCACTAAAGGCATGGTTCACCACTTTGAAATACACGGCATACTGTTCTTTATTTTCAAGAACGGCACTGTCGAGAGGGGTGACTATTTGGTTAATGGACATAGGTACTTGTTAAATACTACTGAAGATTATTTTGAAAACTTTATTCATTTTATATATCAATCGTGATTTGTCTGGTCGAGCGCAGTCGAGACCTCTTTTTCGGTTGGACGATATTTGTAATGTGTCATATTTCTGCATTCAGCAAGAATCTGTAACATACTATTATCGCTGTTTGATAGAGCTCTCTTCTTAATTGCGCTCCAACGCTTTATCCTCTTCTCAAAATAGATGGCTTGTTTTACATCATTAAATTCCTGGTGGAATATCAGTCTTAATGGCCTGCGCTTAAAAGTGAATGCATTTCTGTTCTTGCCATCTTGATGCTCCTGAAATCTTCGTGCGATATCATTAGTCAAGCCAGTATACAGCAAGCCATCGGAACATTCAATAATATAGACATAATAGCTTTTCATCATCTATTAGAATTTGTAATTCCAATATTAGGTCTCGACTGCGCTCGACCGGACAAGGCTATTACCCCAACAAATCATCATCCCCACCACCCGAAGGCGCTGGCTTTTCCGGAGTTTCTGAGGGTTCCCCGGCGGGTGCATTTCCACCACTTGCGTAAAACTCTTCAAATATCTCTTTCATATCAATTCCGTAGCGATCGGCGAAGTTCTTCTGAATCTCCCCATCCTTCTCCCGAATTTCCTGCAAGGCTTCGGCATAACTGCTGTAGACGCCCTGCATCACTTTTTCGTGCACCGGAATGTTGTCCATCATTTCCTGACGGGCTTTCGCACTGGCTGAGTGCATGGAAGCTAAGGTTTGTCCAATATGCTCGTCGGTCTTCACACCCAGGTGCTCCAAAATAGCGGCAAATTCCTGGTCGGTTCTGGCTTTTAGGGCAACCACATAACCGTCGTAATATTTTAAGCGCTCATCGGTGTCACTCTTAAGTTTCGCGCGATGGGTTTGCAAATTACTGCGTAAGGAAGTTAATACTTTGATGGTTAGGTTGTGTTTGTGAACAAAACTATCCTTACTGGCGGCAAGTGTGGTGTAGGCATTTTTAAGACCTTCCAGCTCTTCCACTTTTTGCTCGATGGTGGTAATTTTTCCAATAGCTTCACTGTAATCGGTGGACTGCTTATCGGAAATTTCTTCAAGCTCCTGTCGGGCTTGTTTGAGCATGGCGTATTGTTCTTCGAGTTTATCTTCAGTTTCTTTTTTCTTTTCCAGGGCTTTGGTATGGTTCTTACTTGCCTCCACGATGGCGACCTGAAGTTTGTCTTCTACTTCTTTGATTTCAACTTCACGGTTCTTTAGGCGGGACACGGCGGCCTGACTCTTATAGGAAAGTTCGTTCAAAAGAGTTTGAACATCGGCTGTTTCAATACGTTCCTGAAACATATCCTTTGCCTTCATATCTGCTCCGTCGCGCACTTTTTGAGCTGCTGCCAACTCAGCCTGACGCTTTTTGATCTTCGATTTTCGTCCCCAGAGATTATTCCACCAATTGTCTTTGACCTTTTCGGCATCTTCCAGTTCCATTCTGGCCCGATCGAGTGCTTTTTGAGCCGAATCAATCACTTTTTGTTCGGCCGCATTAAGGGTGGAGAACTTTTCAAAGATGATCCCAACTTCATCCTGATAATCGGTAAGGTCTTTGATGGCGTCGAGTAGGGAAGTCCGGTCTTTTTCGGCCATTCCAACTACATCATCGAGGGTGGCATTTAGTATTTTTTGTCGTACTTCGGGATCTTCTTCCTGCGCCAGTTTGGATTTCATTTGGTCGACGGTTTTACCCCAATTTACTTCTACTTTTTCTTGTTCTTCGGGAGGATTCGGTTTCTAATAAATCAAAATCGTCAGACATAGTTTGAGTCTATTTTAATGGTTAATAACTATTTAATTATTGGAGTTTCAATTTCGGCAAAAAAATCGAGTTGGGAAACCGATTTTCTGAATTTAAACGGCTTTCGAAAAGTACTTATTAGTCTATGGGGGTGAAATTGTTACAGAGTGGCCCTTCGATAGGCCGTATTAAAGCTATCACACTCATGAACCTTAGCTTTTTCTTTATTTTGCGAAGAATTTTTGGGGTAGATGCGATTCGCGAGAGCGATAGCAGCGGTTACCCCGCATTCGCCATAGGCGAAGTGGAGTATGAGCGGATAGCGCGGCCTTGTAGGCTCGCCCAAAAAATAACCCAACTAAAGCCGGGTTATTGAATATTTGAATATGATGTGGTAATTAGTCTCTCAATAGACCTCTTGAAATCACGATTTTTTGGATCTCACTGGTGCCTTCGTAAATCTGAGTGATCTTGGCATCACGCATCAGCCGTTCTACGTGGTATTCTTTTACAAAACCATTTCCTCCGTGAATCTGAACGGCTTCGACCGTGGTATCCATGGCTACCTGACTGGCGTACAATTTGGCCATTGCACCACTCATATCATAATTATTGCCCTGATCTTTTTCCCAGGCAGCTTTCATCACCAGATGACGGGCGGCTTCAATATTCGTGTGCATATCGGCCAGTTTAAAGGCAATGGCCTGATGCTTACAAATTTCGGTTCCAAAAGACTTTCGGATCTTGGAGTATTCGCGTGCCAATTCATAGGCTCCTGCAGCAATTCCCAGAGCCTGAGCTGCAATACCAATACGTCCACCGGCCAAAGTTTTCATGGCGAATTTGAATCCGAAGCCATCTTCACCGATTCGGTTTTCCTTAGGAACTTTTACGTCGTTGAAATTGAGGGAATGGGTATCGCTTCCACGAATTCCCAGTTTATCTTCTTTGGGTCCGATTTCAAAGCCGTCCCAGCTTTTTTCAACGATAAAGGCATTGATCCCATTGTGTTTTTTCTCCCTGTCGGTTTGAGCGATCACCAAATAGTAGTCTGCCGATCCTCCATTGGTGATCCAGTTTTTGGTTCCATTTAGCAGATAGTGATCGCCCTTGTCGATGGCGGTGGTCTTTTGAGAAGTAGCATCACTGCCAGCTTCCGGTTCGCTCAGACAAAATGCACCGATGGATTCTCCGGTTGCTAGTTTGGTAAGGTATTTCTGCTTTTGTTCTTCAGTCCCATAGGCTTCAAGGCCATAACATACCAATGAATTATTTACAGATACGATCACCGAGCACGAGGCGTCGATTTTGCTCAATTCCTCCATGGCAAGCACATAGGAAATGGTATCCATTCCACCTCCACCGTATTTCGGATCGACCATCATTCCTAAAAAACCAAGTTCCCCCATTTTCTTTACCTGCTCGGTGGGAAATTCCTGCTTGTTATCGCGTTCAATGACGCCGGGAAGTAATTCGGTTTTTGCAAAATCGCGTGCTGCATCTCGTATCATTAAATGTTCTTCGGAAAGACTAAAATCCATAGTTTGGTGCTTTTTATAAATCGTTTTTATAAGGTGAGCAAAGATATGCTTTTCGCAGGAATGGTCAAATGGCTTTCTATAATTCGGAAGGAAAATATGTGAGTCCGAACCACCCGCATCAACGTATGGAAATTTTCAGTTGTATTCGACGGGATTGCAGTTTAGGTCGCTCCCAATAGGCAACATTGGAGCGAAGTATTCCAAAGTTTGTTACTTTTACTCCAATGAAAAAAAGCAGTTATCAAGTGTTGGGAGTTATGAGCGGGACTTCGCTGGATGGGATCGATCTGGCCGAAATTTTTTTTCGGTATTCTGAAGAAGGGCGTTGGGGTTATGAGATTGGAGTGGCCGAGACCATTCCGTATCCTTCAGATTGGAAAGTACGCTGCAGGAAGCCATTTCTTTTTCCGAAGGAAGATTGCAAACCTTCAATGATGAGTTACACCCAATATTTTGGGAGAGGTGATCAGCTGCATTTATAGCAACTCACGCCATTGTCGATCTCGATGCAGTCTGCAGTCACGGACATACTATTTTACATCGACCCGATCAAGGCGTGACCTTGCAAATAGGAAATCTGGCTGAAATTGCCAAGATCACGGGACAGACGGTGGTATGCGATTTTAGAACTCAGGATGTGGCTTTAGGAGGGCAAGGTGCGCCGTTGGTTCCTGTCGGGGATCGATTGCTATTTGGTAATTACGACTATTGTTTAAATCTGGGCGGATTTGCAAACTGCTCTTTTAAAAAGGGGCAAAAGCGAATTGCCTATGATATTTGTCCGGTCAATATTGTTATTGAATCATTATGCTGAATTGCTGGGTCATCCTTATGACAAGGGGGGGCAAATGGCTGCTTCGGGAGCTTTGGATTCAGATCTGCTCGATGCATTAAATGGCTTGTCGTTTTATTCAGAGCCTCCGCCCAAATCGTTGGGTCTGGAGTGGGTAACCGGCAAATATTCCCTTTGTTGCAGGCTTCGAATAGTTCAGTCAGAAAATATACTGCATACCTATACTGAACATGTGGCGCAACAACTGGCGATGCAGTTTCGGGATGGATGTCCACTGTTTTGGTGACAGGTGGAGGAGCTTATAATGACTATTTGTTGAGCCGATTGCGGCATTTTATCGGAGGTAAATGTTGAGTATTCCCAACGCAACTTATTGGAGTTCAAGGAAGCCCTGGTATTTGGCTTATTGGGAGTGTTGAAATTACGTGGTGAAGTGAATTGTCTGGCCAGCGTGACAGGTGCCAACAAGAACCATTGCGGGGGAGTTGTATTTACTGAATAGCGGGTAATAACTTTGAATAATTGCATAAAAATCACTAAAAAGCCATCCCACCAACTCCAACTTTTTTATATTTGCAACGTCTTCTCCGAGCTTTATTCCGGAGGACAACTTAACCTAAACCAATAAATACGGAAGCGTATGAAAATGAAGGAACTTTTACGAAGTACGAAAATAAAGCACCCGAAATTGTGTTTCACTGGAACGATCCTGAAACCGAAGCCGAAGGCTGGATGGTAATCAATTCATTGCGAGGAGGAGCCGCCGGAGGAGGTACCCGAATGCGACAGGGATTGGATAAAAATGAAGTCTTGTCTCTTGCCAAAACCATGGAAGTGAAGTTTACAGTATCTGGCCCTGCGATTGGCGGCGCCAAATCGGGGATCAATTTCGATCCTCGCGACCCTCGTAAAAAAGGAGTTTTGGAACGTTGGTATAAAGCTGTTTCACCTTTGTTAAAGGCCTATTATGGTACCGGAGGTGATCTAAATGTCGATGAGATTCACGAAGTGATCCCCATTACCGAACAAAGTGGTGTATGGCATCCTCAGGAAGGTGTTTTTAATGGACATTTCTCGCCAACCGAAGCCGATAAGATAAATCGAATTGGACAATTACGTCAGGGCGTTATCAAGGTATTGGAAAATACGGCATTTTCGCCGATGTTCACGAGAAAATAACCGTGGCCGATATGATTACCGGCTATGGAGTGGCTGAAGCTGTGCGTCATTATTATGATATTTACGGCGGAAATGTAAAGGGAAAAGAGCCATTGTGCAGGGATTTGGAAATGTTGGGGCTTCGCCGCCTATTACCTGGCTCAAATGGGGGCTAAAGATCGTTGGAATTATCGATCGAACAGGAGGAGTTATTAATGAAGAAGGATTCACCTTTGAGGAGATAAAGAAAATGTTTCTTCAGAAAAAGGGTCACTATTTATGGTAGACGGATCTTATTCCCTTTGAGGAAATGAACGAACGAATCTGGACCCTTAAATGTGAAATATTTGCACCTTGTGCAGCATCGCGCTTATTACGAAGACACAGATTACATCGATGATCGATACGGGTCTGGAAGTGATTAGCTGTGGAGCCAATGTACCATTTGCGGATAAAGAAATATTTTTCGGACCTATCATGGAATATACTGATGAACGTGTAAGTTTGATTCCCGATTTTATCTAGCAATTGTGGAATGGCCCGAGTCTTCGCGTATTTTATGGAGCGCAAGGTGCAAATGACAGACGATGCGATATTTAGTGATACTTCAGAAACAATTCGAAATGCGATTCAAAATACATTCGATAGTAGAAACTCGAAAATCAATATTAGCAGAACAGCTTTTGAAATTGCTCTGAAGCAGTTAATCTAAGAAAAATGTCTTGCCTGTAAGCGATGTAATGCCTTGCAGGCAAACACTTTTTTGCAAATACCGCTCAATAGCAGTATTTTTTATGGTTATGTGCGCTAATTATTCTATTTTTAAAAACTCACTAATCACCTCAATTTATGGAATCTATTATCATTTTAATCTTTGTTATAGGGTACTTGTCAATTACGTTAGAACATCCTTTAAAATTGGATAAAACAGTACCGGCACTTATTATGGCTGCCTTGATTTGGGCCGTTCTGGCGATTGGATTTCATGCAGGTTGGTTCGATGTGATCGATACGCATGAAAGTGTTTTCAATTTTCTAACCGGAGGAGAAGAGGCAGAGCATGGCTTCGAAAACACCTTGTTACATCATTTGGGTAAGACGGCGGAAATCCTTATCTTCCTTATTGGCGCCATGACCATTGTTGAGATCATCGATCTCCATCGAGGTTTTGAAGTGCTTAAAGGAGCGGTGAAAACAAAGAGCAAGAAAAGATTGCTTTGGATCATAGGAATTTTGGCCTTTGTCCTGTCGGCTATTATTGATAATTTGACTGCGACCATCGTTTTGGTGACTTTATTACGTAAGCTTATTCAGAATAAAAACGAACGATTATGGTTTGCGGCAATGGTCGTAATCGCTGCAAATGCTGGAGGGGCCTGGTCGCCAATTGGTGATGTGACTACAACTATGTTATGGATTGCAAACAAGGTGAGTGCGCTCGGCTTGATAGAATGTGTGGTTTTACCTTCCATAGTTTGCTTTGTAGTTCCATTTTTTATGGCGAGTTACTTAAAACCATTTAAAGGAAATATTGAAGTGGATGTGACCGAGGATGTAGATGCGGCCAAACTGCTAAGCAGTAAGACCATGCTTTTTCTGGGCTTGGGAATGATCGTTTCGGTACCTGTTTTTAAGACGATAACTCATCTTCCTCCTTATATAGGTATGATGTTGGCATTGGGTGTGGTCTGGCTCGTTTCAGAATACATTCATCCCGAGGAGGACTTCAGTAAAGAACGAAGACATCTCTATTCAGCGCATAAGGCATTATCGCGTATTGAAATTTCCAGTATTCTCTTTTTCCTCGGAATTTTAATGGCCGTTGCCGGACTGGAAAGTCTGGTTTACGGAGTTGCCGAAAACGGTGATCCCGTGGGAACCCTCCGCTATGTAGCCGAAGTATTGCAAAGCGCTATTCCCAATCAGGATATCGTGGTACTTCTATTGGGCGTTTTGTCTGCGATCATTGATAATGTTCCGTTAGTTGCTGCCTCTATTGGGATGTATGACGCCCCTATGGATTCTCCTTTATGGCATTTTATCGCCTATGCCGCGGGAACCGGTGGAAGCATGCTTATTATAGGCTCTGCTGCAGGAGTAGCTGCCATGGGAATGGAGAAAATAGATTTTATTTGGTATTTGAGAAAAGTGGCATGGCTAGCCTTCATAGGTTTTCTGGGAGGTGCAGCAGTTTTCATCCTTTTCAAAACCTATGTTTTATAGCTCCTTACAATTTCTAAGAACTTAACCCGTTAATTAACCTAAATAACAAACTCTTATGCTCAACATCTTTTTGCAAGATGGGACCGAGGACGCTTTGCAAGGTATTGAACCAGAAGCAACCGAAAAGACCATCTCCATTATGGAACTTCTTATGAACGGAGGAGTGGGAGGACAGGTGATCATTGCCGTGCTTTTTGTTTTACTGTTCGTGGCTGTCTATATTTATTTTGAACGGCTTTTTGCCATAAAAGCGGCCTCAAAGATGGACCGCAATTTTATGAACCAAATCAGGGATCACGTAACATCGGGTAATATCACAGCGGCCAAATTGCTCTGTGCCCAGCAAGACACCCCGGTTTCCCGATTGACCGAAAAAGGAATTTCGCGTATTGGAAGCCCTCTGGACGATATCAACACCGCCATTGAGAATGCAGGCCGCCTGGAAGTATATAAACTCGAGAAAAATGTAAGCATATTCGCGACCATCGCGGGGGCAGGACCAATGATAGGCTTTCTGGGAACTGTTATAGGAATGGTGCTGGCCTTCCATCAACTGGCGACCAGCAGCGGACAAGCAGAAATGGGATCCCTTGCCGAGGGTATCTATACGGCCATGACAACTACGGTAGCCGGATTGATTGTGGGAATTATTGCCTATATGGGTTACAATCACCTGGTGGTAAGAACCGATAAGGTGGTCCACCAGATGGAAGCCACTGCCGTCGACTTTTTGGACCTGCTAAACGAACCGGCTTAATGAATTTACGCGGAAGAAATAAAGTGAGCCCTGAGTTCAGTATGAGTTCGATGACAGATATTGTCTTTTTGCTACTCGTCTTTTTCCTGCTCACCTCTCCGGCCATTACACCCGATGCACTGGACCTCATATTGCCCAAGGCCAAAGGTAAATCGACCAATCAGCAAAATGCCTCCGTGAGCATTACCAAGGACGGAGCGTATTACGTCAATAAGGAACGGGTGAGTGAATTCAACATTGCCAAGGAACTAAAAGCTGCGTTGGCAGGGCAGGACGAACCAACAATCATTTTACGTGCGGAAGAAGGGGTTCCCATCGAAGATGCTGTGTTTGTGATGGACATCGCGAATAAGAATAATTATAAAGTGGTATTGGCAGTAAGACCTAATTAATTAGGACGTTACCCTCCTTCTCCGCCCGAGGCGGATTCGGCGGGTCGGGCTTTCGGCAGTCGCTTCCTCCATCGCTTCGAGCAACGGGGGAGAGCTCCAACAAAGCCTCAATCCCTAACGCAATTTTGGCTTTTGGAACAAAAATTGAAACACAATAAAAACATAAACAAGAGACGTTATAGAAATAGCTAACCTCTAATATCTAAAATCTCACATCTAACAAAGAATGAGCCTCGTAGACACCAAATATAAACGGAAAAGTATGCGAATTACCGTAGTACTGCTGTTGCTCTTATTGGTGTCCTTATTCTTTTTCGGACTTACCTATTTGGATCCACCGCCGGAAAATGGTATCGCCGTGAACTTTGGCACTACCGATTTCGGGAAGGGAGATGACCAGCCCAACGAGCCCATAAAAACCGCACCTAAGCAAACCACTTCCCAACCGGTTCCGGTCACAAAAACCGAAATACAAGAAGAAGTAGTGACTCAGGATAGTGAAGAGGCACCCGTCATAAAAAAAGAAGAAAAGGTGAAGGAAGTGAAGGAGACTGTAAAAGTACCGCCTAAAAAAGAACCACCCAAAAAAGTAGAACCTAAACCCGATAAGTCGACCACCGATGCCCTTTCGAGTTTGATTAACGGGCCCAAGAATGATGGTACGGCCGAGGGAAGTGAAGGAGATGATGACAAAATGGGTGATAAAGGCGATCCCAATGGCGATCCCAACGCAAAGAGTTATTATGGAAATGGAATAGGCCTGGACGGAGATGGGAACTATATGCTAGGCGGTCGGAAAGCTGTAAATAAGGCCAAAGAAGAGCAAAAATGCAATGAAGCCGGGAAAGTGGTTGTAAGTATAGAAGTGGACCGTAGCGGACGAGTGATCAAGGCGACTCCTGGAGTACGTGGAACGACCAACAATGAGAAATGCCTGCTGGAACCTGCGAAGAAGGCAGCATTGGCCACTCGTTTCAACGCAGATTCAAAAGCTCCGGACAAACAGATTGGGAAGATTGTCTACAATTTTACCCTTTCCAACTAGCTTCCAACTAGTTGATTTTTGAGTATCTTTAGCTATTAAAATAGTAGCTATGATTCGGTTATTGGTCTTTTGTATATTCAGCCTTTTTGTAATTGGCTGTACAAATTCTTCAGATAAGAAAAATTCAGAAACTGTTCCCAATGAAACACCCCATGATTTTATGTTCATGCAACGGGCGTATCCAACGGGAGAGATCCGCACCGATGCCTATGCGCTGGCTTCAGCATGGAAAAGAGAACAATTACAACGAAATCCAAGTGCGACCCCCTGGGAATTTGCCGGGCCTACCAATATTGGAGGACGTATTACCGATATTGAAATACCAGTAGATCAACCCCAGACCTATTACGTAGGTGCTGCCTCCGGAGGAATTTTTAAAACAGCAGATGCGGGAGCTAACTGGACCCCAATTTTTGACGAACAGCAAATGCTATCCATTGGCGACATGGAAATCTCAAAGAACGACACCGATATTATTTGGGTTGGAACCGGAGAAGTGAACGCCGGTGGCGGCTCTTTGGCCTATGACGGAGATGGCATCTACCGTAGTGACGATGGAGGACTTACCTGGGAAACCAAAGGGTTACCGGACGTGGGTAGTATAGGCAAAGTTTTGATCGATCCCAATGACGAAAATACCGTTTTTGTGGGGGCGATGGGCCCGCTCTTCAGAGATGATACCAATCGGGGCGTGTACCGAACCACAGATGGTGGCAATACCTGGAGCCAGGTGTTGTTTGTGACTGCTATTACCGGAGTGATCGATATGGCGATACATCCTTCCAATGGCGATATCGTTTACGCCTCTGCCTGGGAACGGATCCGACGCCCGGAAATGCGTCAATATGGAGGTCCAACTTCTGGATTATATCGTTCGACAGACGGCGGTGACTCCTGGACCGAAATGACAGCTGGTTTGCCCACTGCCGGTGCTGAAAAAGGTAGAATTAGTATCAATATTTCGCAATCCAATCCCAACGTATTGTATGCGCGATATGCCGATGCCAATGGTAGTATTCAAGGGGTATATCGCACGACAAACGCAGGAGATTCCTGGACGGAGGTAAACTCCAGTCAATTGACAAATGTTGGCTTCCATTGGTGGTTTCGGGGAATTTATGTGGATCCTACAGATGAAAACACCATTTACAACGTCGATTTTATAGTAGAAAAGTCAACAGATGGTGGCAACAATTGGTCTACCGCTTTTCCAGGTGTCCATGTTGATCAGCATGCTATGGCATTCAATGCAAGTGTTTCGGGGGAAGTGTTGTTAGGGAATGACGGCGGTTTTTATAAAAGTATCAACGACGGAGCATCCTCGGTCAAAGACAATACCTTACCCATCACCCAGTTTTATCGCTTTTATGTAGATCCTCAAAATGGCGATAAGATCTACGGGGGAACCCAGGACAATAATACCATACGAACCACTACCGGAAGCTTGAATGACTGGAATCCAATTTTTGGAGGTGATGGGTTTCAACCTTTGGTGGAAGATGGAAATACAAATGTGATCTACGCCTTATCACAAAATGGAAATTTAGGGAAGTCAATAAACGATGGAGTATCTTTTGCCAATATAGGTACTCTGGGAGGTCGAAGAAATTGGAATACCCCCATAGTTCTGGATCCAAACGATTCGCAGACGATATATTATGGTTCGAACCTCGTACATAAATCTGTGAATGCGGCCGGGAATTGGAGCGTTATTAGCCCCGATTTGACTAATGGCCCGGGGGGAGGAAACCTTACTTTCGGAACCATTTATACGATGAGCATTTCGCCTTTTGACAGTAATAGAATATATGTTGGAACAGACGATGGGAACGCCTGGGTAACGCCAGACGGAGGCACTACCTGGAATTCCATTTCAGCGGGATTGCCAGATCGATGGGTGACCAGTATCTATGCGTCCCCAGTGGATAGCGATGTGGTGTATATAACCCTATCTGGGTATCGATATGGGGAAGACAACGGCCATGTGTATAAAAGTGAGAATGCAGGCAGCAGCTGGGAAGATATTAGTGCAAATGTACCAGACATTCCCGTGAATGATATTGTAATGGATCGATTCGGAAATCTATACCTGGCCACGGATATTGGGGTGCTTGCCAAAAGGCCGGCTGGCACAAATTGGCAGGTTCTGGGCGATAATATGCCATCGGTTGTAGTGACAGATATGCACATTCATGAAGGAGACGAATTGCTATATGCGTCCACCTATGGGCGTTCTGCCTATAAGCTCGATCTTTCCAGTAATCCTTTGAGTACCGAGACTGTGGTGTTCGATTCAAAGGTGAAAGTGTATCCCAATCCTGCTTCGGATCATGTAATGATCGATCTTGGGAGCTATTATGACAAGGTGACCATTGGCCTTTTTGATACAATGGGAAGAATGGTTTCTGAAACGGTATATTCCGAAGAAAATAATATAAGCTTAGATGTATCGGCACGCATCACAGGAGTCTATTATCTGAAAATTTCGAACGGCACAGCAGCCACCACCAAAAAACTCATCATTAAATAATCTAATACCAGGAAATCATCACCTATTCTGAAAACTTAGATTGGTTGTTCGCCCAGTTACCCATGTACCAACGGGTAGGGAAGGCCGCCTACAAAGCAGACCTTTCCAATACCCACAAACTGGTAGCTTATCTGGACCATCCCGAAAGAGGGTTTAAGTGCGTCCATGTGGCCGGAACCAATGGCAAGGGTTCCACCAGTCATATGTTAGCCTCTGTGCTGCAAGAAGCTGGATATAAAGTTGGTCTGTACACGTCACCCCATTTAAAGGATTTTCGGGAACGGATCAAGATCAACGGGAAGATGATTTCCAAACGTTCGGTTTCGGAATTTGTGAGCAGGCACCGACCTTTTTTTGAGGCCCATCAATTGTCCTTTTTTGAAATGACCGTAGGTTTGGCTTTCGATATCTTCCGAAGAGAAAAAGTGGACATTGCCATTATTGAAGTAGGGATGGGGGGGCGTTTGGATAGCACGAACATTGTGAGTCCGGAGGTTTCGGTGATCACCAATATTGGGTTGGATCACACACAATTTCTCGGAACCACCCTGGCCGAAATCGCCGCCGAAAAGGCGGGAATAATAAAGCCTGGAGTCCCAGTAGTGATTGGAGAGACCCTACCGGAAACCAAATCGGTTTTTGTTCGTATTGCTGAAAAGAATCGCGCTCCTTTGATTTGGGCCGAAAACGAAAAAACGGTTTCTTTTCCTTCCGACTTAAATGGCAGTTATCAAAGAATGAATCAGCGAACGGCACTTTCAGTGCTTGAGATTTTGGGGGACAAAGGCTGGAAGATTTCAGAAACACATATTAAAAAGGGATTGTTACGAGTAGTTGTCAATACAGGCTTGTTGGGACGCTGGCAGGTGCTCCGGGAAGCACCCAAAGTAATTTGTGATACGGCACATAATAAGGAAGGCCTGTCCATAGTGATGCAACAATTACAGTTGGAAATCTATGGCCAATTGCATCTGGTGCTTGGAGTTGTAAGTGACAAAAACCTGAACAGCATATTACCCTTATTCCCAAAAGACGCTATTTATTATTTTTGTGAACCCCAAATCCCACGTGCAATGGAAGTGGAGCAACTTGTCAAATATGCGAAGCAGTATCAGCTAAATGGTAGTGCTTACAAAACGGTCCAAACTGCTTATAAAGAGGCCTTAAAAAGCGCCAAAATAAACGATTTAATTTACGTGGGCGGAAGTACTTTTGTAGTGGCTGAGGTTTTGTGATTTTTTTGAATGAATTGTTTGCGGGGAATAAAAACTACCTTATATTTGCAGCCGCTAACTGTTAGGGCGCTTAGCTCAGTTGGTTCAGAGCACTTGGTTTACACCCAAGGGGTCGGGGGTTCGAATCCCTCAGCGCCCACTTCGAAAGTCACCTAATAAAGGTGACTTTTTTGGTTTAACACTTTATATTTTTCTTTACTTTTGGTACAGATTCAAAGGGTCATTAACTCAGTTGGTTCAGAGTGTTACCTTGACAGGGTAGAAGTCACTGGTTCGAATCCAGTATGACCCACCTTCGCCCTCCGAAGCTTCTTGAATACGAGAAGCGAAGGAGGGCATTTTTTCAATCAAATTTAATACTTGAGGGTTCGGGTTTTGACCGGAATGCCCAACTTTAAATACTTAACTCGATATAAAAAAGAAAAACCCCAATGCAAAGGCACCAGGGTTTTCACAAATATGCGAGACCAATTATTTGGTCTTCACCATCACAACTTCAAATGTGTCTGCGTCTTTTTTAATGACATTATAATCTCTTTTTAAGAAGTTATAACGGAGTTGTTTTCCAACGACACTAATTACAAACCCTTCTTCGGTCTGATCAATGGTGAAATGTTCATCCTCTTTGGTCAGGTAAGTGAGCTCAATTACATTGTCGTAATTTGGATCTAAGTCGTTATCGATACTAATCACTTTGGTGACCTTTACCGGATTGGGTATTCTGTCCTGTTCTTTTTTGGAGCGATCACTTTTTTCCATCGTCACATATCCTGTCTCTTTGTTATCGATTTTCAGGGTATATTCAATGGTGCGATCTCCTTGATCCACCGTAAAGTTTTTGATCATCACTTCTTTGGTGACTTGTTTGTTTATTTTTTGTGCACTCATTCCGGTAACGGCTATTAGTGCGATGAGTGTACATATGGTTTTAAAGATTTTCATGGTTTTCGAATTTTAAGGTTAAACTTTTTTAAGGGCTCAATTGTGAGCGGGTAATCTTGTTGAGCTTTAGTCTACGGCGTCTTCAACGTCATCGGCTACGCTTTCAACGGCGTCTTCTACTTTTTCTCCGGTTGTTTTTTCTCTACAACTCGATAGGGAGATGGTTAAGAATAGGATCAAGAGACTAGAAAGAATTGTTTTATTCATTGTGGTGTATTTTAAGGTTACTATTAATGTGATGTGAAAAATTGAATGTTATTTTCCCCGGATAACCCTGGAGAAGAGTGAGAGTACAAATAGTACGATAAATATGTAGAATAAAATTTTTGCAATTCCGGCTGCTCCGGCTGCGATTCCACCAAAGCCAAAGATGGCGGCAATGATAGCGATGATCATAAATGTGATGGTCCAACGTAACATAATTTTCGGTTTTTAGTTAATGTATAAGTGTTCTTCCATGCCCTGCTTTTCCAGCAGGGTGGCACAGTTCTATGTATTAGCGTTTAATTTGCTGAGTAGGTGTTCTCGGTAGCCGTTTTGGCAACGGTGAGGGGGTTCTCAAATTGAAGCGTCCTAATTGGGAATGGTATATTGATTCCTTCACGGTCAAAAGCCTTCTTAATTTCAATCATTGCGCTGCTTTTGGCCCGTAATTTTTCGATGCCACTTTCGCTATCTACCCAGAATCTGCAAAGGAAATTGATGGAGCTTCCACCAAATTCGCGGTAGTAGAATTCAACTTCGGAAGGATCCTGGATTTTGTCAGAGGCGTTACATATAGTTTCTTTTACCAGTTTTTCTACTAGGTCGAGGTCACTTTCGTAACCTACTCCGCATTCGATCATTAAGCGAGATTTCGTGGTTAAAGAATAGTTTTTTATGGGGTTTTCTATGATGGTCTTATTTGGGATGATGACATGGTTATTGTCGGCTTCCTTTAGGACGAAGTAGTTGAGGTTAATATCTACAACTTCACCGGCATATCCCGTAGTTTCAATCCAATTTCCTAACGCTATATTTTTTCTGAAAGATAGTACGATTCCTGAAAAGGTATTGCTTAAGGTACCCTGAAGTGCAAGACCGATAACCAACCCTGAGATACCTGCGGCCGAAATTAAAGTGGTAAGGGTTTTACCGAGATTCAAAGCTCCAAGGGCCAAAAATAATCCCACCAATACAATGGTAATGGAGGCTCCTCGAGCGATGAGTTTGGCAACGGAAGTTTGAGATAATTGTTTTTTTGTGAGTTTAAAAGTTACTTTATAAACGAACTTGGATATAAAGTAAGCGGTTATTAAAACTAAAAGTGCGATGGCCATATTGGGAATATTTGATACAAAAATTTCCCACCAGCTTTGGAGTTTTTCCGTTATTATTTCTGTTGATGTAGTCAATTCTGATTGCATAATTTGTGAGTTGCGTTATTTAATAGTGTGTGATGATGTTATCAATATTGGAATGACAACACTATCAATATAGCGTCAAAACAAAATTTGTCAAGTGGTTTAACAGGCTTTAACTCCCGTGTCCGGACTTTCTGTTAATTTATGTTAAAAGAAGAAGAAAACATTTAAAATATTAACTGGTCAGATCAAAACGGAAAAGTTCACAAAACCGCAAAAAAGGATAAAAAAAGGCCTAAAAGTTCGAAAAAATGAACTTTTTGGGTTAAAAATGATTAAAAAAAACACTTTTTGATGAAATTAAAAAAAGAGCGATGCCCTCATAATTACAGCCACTTTTTCCTTTTAAAAATTAAGAGCAATATGACAAAAAGGGCAAACATTACACTCAATAATACAAAATATCCATGCTCATAATGTAGTTCGGGTATATTTTCGAAATTCATTCCGTAGATACCTGCTAAAAAGGTGAGTGGTATAAAAATGACCGAGATAATTGTTAACAACTGCATCACTTTGTTCATCCTAAAACTCACTTCGGAAATGTATAAATCCTGAAGTCCGTTGAGCACATCTCGGTAGTTATCTACGGTATCCATTATTTGTACCGTATGCTCGTAGAGGTCTCGAATAAACACATAACTGCTATCCTGTACCAATTCACTTTCTGTCTTTGCAAATCGGGCGACGGCCTCTCGTAAGGGAGCTATGGATTTTCGAAGCTGAAGCAACTCTTTTTTCAGCCGGTGGATATCACCTTTGCTATTGACTTCGGGTTCGAGCATCATTTTTTCTTCCAGGGTCTCAATCACTTCTTCCATATCCTCGAGCACCACATAATAATGATCGACCAAAGCATCGATAATTGCATATACTAGATAATCGGATCCTTTTTGTCGAATGCGTCCCTTGCTCATATTGACGCGATTTCGAACGTCTACAAACAGGTCACTGTCTGTTTCCTGAAAAGTGGCTACGAAACCAATCTTAAAATAAATGGCAACGTGCTCTTTTTGCACCTCAAAGGTTATTTTATCAAAAGTCAGAGCACGGAGCGTTACGAATATTCCATTGGCATATTCCTCAAATTTAGGCCGTTGGTGAGTGTCAACAACACCCTCCAGGATGAGTGGGTGGATACCGAAATGTTCTCCGAAGCGTTCTATCAATTGGGTATCGTGCAGCCCCCGAATGTCATACCAGTCTACTTTATCTTTGGGGGATGGGATGAGCGTCAATTGCCCATGATTATCCAACTTTTTTTCATCGAGATGCTGCTCATCATATTGCATATAATGAATGAATACTTTCTCGACCTTTTTACTACCAGTAAATATTACCGATCCCGGACTAAGCCCTACCTTTTTTCGTCTGTGTTTCATGATACGTGTATACTCTTCAAGATGAAATGTTCGATCAAATCAAAGATGTTTTGCCATATTCACCTTGAAGCGATCTTGCTAAAAGTAGTAAACTTAATTAGATTTTAAATAAAATGGGAGGTAACTTATAAATAGTTGAGCACTCGTTCCAGAGCCATTCCCCGGGAACCCTTAATGAGTAAATGTTGCTTTACAGGTGGATGCAGTTCAAGATATTTTATAAGGGCGTCAAAATCCTCAAGCCTGGTGATATGTGGTTTTGTACTTTTGGTTTGAAAGAAATTACTACCCACGAAAAGTACTTTTCCGAAGGCATTTTTCTCCAGAAATGTGACAATTTGCTGATGTTCCTTTTCGGCCTCCGAACCTAATTCGAACATATCACCCAGGATCATCCATTTGTTTCTCCCTTCGATTTGTTGAAAATTTTCCAAAGCAGCCATCATACTGCTTGGATTGGCGTTATAGGCGTCTAATATTATGGTGTGACCGTTTTTCTCTACAATCTGTGAGCGATTCATTTGCGGAACATAGGCTTCAATAGCTTCTTTTATTTTTTCTGAAGATACCTTAAAGTGTGAGCCAATGGCAATGGCCGCAGCAATATTGTGGAAATTGTAAATGCCAATGAGTTGACTCTTTATTTCCAGTCCGTCAAATTGAACCCATACGGTAGGGTTCGCATGCTTCAATTGAACGTAATAATCTTGCTCTTCATTTCCGAAGGTAATACGCTGAAGACTTTTCGTTAGTTCCATCTGTTTAGCGTCATTTGCATTGACGAAAACCCTTTTGTCGTGCTTACTCAAATAGGTATAGAGTTCACTTTTCCCTTGAATGACCCCTTGAATACTGCCAAAACCTTCCAAATGGGCTTTTCCGAAGTTGGTGATATATCCGAAATCGGGCCCACTAATTTCACTAAGCATAGCCACCTCTTTCAAATGATTGGCACCAATTTCCACGATACCTATTTCTGTTTGAAAATCCATGGTAAGGAGGGTAAGCGGAACGCCTATGTGATTGTTTAAATTTCCAACCGTAGCTGTAGTATTGAACTTTTGAGAAAGTACGGTATGAATAAGTTCCTTAGTTGTGGTCTTACCATTGCTGCCGGTTAAGGCGATGATAGGAGCCTTAAGTTGTTTTCGATGGTGGGATGCTAACTTTTGCAATAATTGCAGCGCATTGGCGCTTAAAATGGTTTCTCCGGTGTTGCGGTGATAGCGAATGTCGTCAATGATCACTTTATAGGCACCCTTATCCAGAGCTTCCTGAGTGAAGGTGTTGCCATTGAAGTTATCTCCTTTAAGGGCGAAGAAAAGACATCCTTTGGCGATTTTACGGGTATCTGTACAAATACCGTTGCTTTCAAGGAAATACTGGTAGAGTTGTTCTATGCTCAATGTGGAAGATTTTTCAGAAAAAATAAAAGTACAAAAAACCCTCCGTGGCATAAAGCTTTGGAGGGTTCATTTTATATTGAAACTATAAATAATTCTTAATCTCTGGGACGTTTTCCTTTTTTGGATTTGGATCCAACACGAGACATCGCACAGCGGAATCCAATATAATCTGTCGCCATATCTTGTGGGAAGTATCGTCGTTGCGCTGGATCTAACCAATAATCGCGATCTCTCCAGGAACCTCCTTTGTAAACTCGAACCTCGTTTGAAATAAGGGACGTTCTCCCCGATGATTTGTCGTATTGGCGATCCAATAACCCTGATTTGGTACCCAAACTATCTTCGACGGCACTAACGCGGTGTGATGGCGAGTTATACATTCGCTTGTTGTCATCGAGTTTTTCATCCTCATCTTCACTTCCAAAGGATTGGAAGTAACGGGTTGAACGTTTGTCTCCGTCCCTGTAATCACGATTGTCACTGGAAGAGAAATTTGTTCTCAGATAAGTTTCTTTTTCATCAACCGGTACCTGTAGAATTTCACCGGGTAGATTTCTTGCAACTATTTTACCGTTACTTAAGGTGTCGTAAACAATGGAGTCGGCAGTGACTATTTTCACCTTTCCGTCCTCTCCAATAGCATTTTTGGTATATACGCTACCTCGATAGTAGTTAAAATCGTTGAATTCGTCATCTACTATAGGTCTGTATACATCAGCTACCCATTCGGCAACGTTACCGGCCATATCGTACAGGCCATAGTCATTAGGCTCATAGGATTTGATCTCGGCGGTAATATCTGCACCGTCATCGCTCCATCCGGCTATTCCTCCGTAATCACCGTCACCTTGCTTGAAGTTTGCCAATTGGTCTCCACGTGATCTACGTGCCCCTGAACGGGTATATTTGCCATCCCATGGATACTTCTTTCTACCTCTATATACGTTATAACTTCGTAGTCCAATCAAGCCAAGTGCTGCGTATTCCCATTCGGCCTCTGTTGGAAGACGGTAGGATGGTAACAACAATCCATCTTTACGTTGAACGTATAGATTGGTGCTGTCTTTGCTTCTTTTCATTAAAGATTCGGAACGCTTACCTCCACGGGTGATGGAATCGTTTCCACCATAAGCCATGGTCGGTGCGTTTAAATAGGTCTCTGTACTGAAAATCTCACCCGGACTTGCATCATATCGGGCATTTCGGGTAGTGATACCCTCTTCTTCCAGAATTAATTCGTTTACACGATCACTACGCCAGTTACTGAATTCAACAGCTTGAACCCAGCTAACCCCTACAACAGGGTAGTTGGCATAGGCCGGATGACGCAGGTAGTTGTTTGTCATTACCTCGTTGTAGCCAAGACGGTTTCTCCATACCAGAGTATCCGGTACGGCACCTTCATAGATACGACGATAGTTATCATCACTTGGTGGGAATACCTGCTTGATCCAATCAAGATACTCCAGGTACATGAGATTCGTTACCTCGGTTTCATCCATATAAAAGGACTGAACGTGTTGTTGATTGGGGGCATTGTTCCAATCGTGCATAGGGTCGTCTTGAACTCTACCCATGGTAAAGGTACCTCCTTCAATAAACACTAGACCGGGGCCGGTTTCTTGCTCTTTTGCTTTTGGATTGTACTGGAAGCCGCCCTCTTTGGCGTTCATCTTCCAACCAGTAGCTCTGGAACTACTTTTGTAGTCTCTAGATTTACTACAACTCACCAATAACGCGGTTGTAGCTACTGCCATTAATAGCTTTAATAATAGGTTTTTTCTAAAGTTCATAGTTTCAAATATGAAAAAATTGGGTTCGCAATATAGTAATTAACGATAAAAGAGCAAGATTATTTTAATAATAATGCACTGTAAAGGTAGGTGTTCTTTAAACGACCAAGATACTAACGTACGCCTTTCTGAAATATTATATCTATAAATGATTTGTTTAAAAACTTTAAAAGTTACCTTATACTAAGCGTATATTTGAAGCGTTATTTGTTATGATGAGAAAATTACTTCTTTTTTTTATTGGCTTTATTCTGGCTTACGGTTCTTACGCACAAAATAGAAATGTTACCATTTACTGGGATATTGATGCAACTTCCAGATCCTCAGTCGCTCCGGCTCAAAAAAACAATGAAGATGCCAGGCTGGAGCGGATACTTTCCAAGATTAATCTCCAATTGGAACCCAATCGTCTGATCTACCGTCAGCAATGGAAAGACAAGGGTTTTGCCAATGAAAATTCACTTCGTATTACCAATATTAAGTATGGAAATCTTACTTCGGAAGAATTGCGTAAAGTCAACAAAAAATTAGTTCCCAATACCCCAAAATATAGCATTAGCAGCACCAAAGGGCGTAACATTATTTATACTACCGTTGCCATTACCCCTGTGGTGAGAGTGAATGGTCAATATCAAAAAATACGCTCATTTTCAGTAGATTACGATTACAAAAACCGCATCGGTACGTCCAGTAAAATGCCGGTTGTTAGTTCGGTTCTGGCTAGCGGGAATTGGTATAAGTTCAAAGTGGAGCAGACTGGGGTGTATCGCCTCACAAAAGATTTTTTGAATGATTTGGGGATGAATACCGATGGAATTAACCCCAGAAACATCAAAATCTACGGAAATGGCGGAAAACCATTGCCATTAGTGAATCAGGACAACCTTATTTTTGACCCCTACGAGAATTCGATTCAGGTGGTGGGTGAGGAAGATGGCAGCTTCGATAATGGAGATTTTATTCTATTTTATGGGAGCGGCGTGACAGGCTATAGCGGCTCTGGCCAGGGCTTCTTCGAGGAGGGAGGTGCGTTTGACGAAAATGGCTCTTTCCTAAATCCCTATTCAAACGAGTCTTATTATTATGTGACGGTAGGTGATAGTCCGGGTAAAAGAGTCGAACCCATGATGGAACCTTCGGGCACGGCCAACATCACCATCAATCGATTTGACGATATTCAGTATCACGAGGAGGATGAATTTAGTCCTGCAAAAGTGGGACGACGTTGGTTTGGAAATCGCTTCGACATCGAAAATGAACAAATGTACGAGTTTACATTTCCCAATATCGCTTCCGGACAACCCATGCAGGTAATAGTAAGGGCCGCTGCTGCCTCGGAAACCGGAACAAGTATGACCGTTGACATCAATTCCACTCCGGTAAGCCCGTTGAATTTTTCGGGTGTAAATGATCCTATTTTCCTTAGCGTTCGTACTTCAGTTAATGATATTGTAGCTTCGGGAGAAACGGTTACAGTCGATTTGGTATATAATAATTCCGGAAACCCTTCCAGTGTGGGTTATTTGGACTATATCTATATTCAGGCAGTTCGCAATCTCCTGGGAGTGAATGGACAACTTTCCTTTCGATATTTTGCTGCTGAAGGTATTTCGGGGATCGGACAGTACGAAATTGGCAATGCTTCTCAATTTACTCAGGTATGGGATGTCACCAATACCGCCTTTATCACCTCAAAACAGAATGAGGGAAGTGGATCCCTAAGTTTTAAGGCCAATATGGGGGAACTGAGAGAGTATGTTGCTGTAAATCCTAACGACTATTTTACTCCGGTTCCCGCTGCGGTAACACAAATTCCCAATCAGGATTTAAAAGGAACCATTTTTAACGATGCCTCAGGAAATTTTCAGGATATCGACTATTTGATCGTCACGGCACCTTTTTTAATTCAACCGGCACTTCGACTGGCAAATCATCATAAAAACCTTTCCGGGCTGAATGTAAAAGTAGTGACCACCGATAAAATTTATGAGGAATTTAGTTCAGGTAAGCAGGATATTGGAGCCATCCGTAATTTTGTTCGCTATATCTACGAAAACGCCTCATCAGAAAACAAACGAATTAAATATCTATGTCTGTTTGGAGATACCTCCATTGACATGAAAGATAGATTGACGAATAACAATAATATAGTACCCACTTTCCATACTGTTGAAAGTATTAGCACCTTTTCCTCTTTTATGAGTGATGACTATTTTGTAAGTATGGAGCCGCTGGAAGGCGACCTTGAAAACACCGATGCCAAGATGGATATAGCCGTCGGGCGAGTTTTGGCAGATGAAGTGTCACTAGCCAATAGCATCGTTGATAAAATTATCAATTATTCCAGCAAAGTTTCCTATGGGAATTGGCGAAATACCTTCGTATTGGTGTCCGACGATGTAGATGAAGAATACGAATACCGTGCACTGGAAGTTACCTTAGATTCGATTGGAGATCGCGTGACGGCCGAAAAGCCTTATATCAACGTAAAAAAGATACATGCCGATGCCTTTCAACAGGAAACTTCCGCGGGAGGGAACCGTTATCCTGAGGTGGAAGAGGCTATTATTAACTCCATAGAGGTGGGAACCTTGATCCTCAATTATTTTGGACACGGGGGTGAAGACGGACTGGCAAAGGAGTTTATTTTTCCAAAGACGGCCGGCCAAAACCTTCAGAATACAAACAGATACCCCTGTATTGTAACCGTGACCTGTGAATTCACAAAATTTGATAATCCCCAGCGAATTACCGGGGGCGAACTTACCTTTTGGAATCGGGATGGAGGTGCCGTATCGTTAATTTCAACAACGCGTTCGGTATCGGTGACTTTAGGGGTTTCGTTTAACAAGATTTTGGCCGAAGAACTTTTTGGTTTTGGCCTTGATATTCCGGTTCCTCCGGCCGAAGCACTACTACTAGCGAAAAATCGAATTTCCACTGAGAACCGAAGAGTGATTTTCTATTTGGGAGATCCTGCCATGCGGTTGGCATTTCCAAAACAAAGAGTGCGAATAACAACCTTAAACGATGTCCCCATTGGCCAGGCTACCGATACCCTAAAAGCTTTGAGCATGGTTAAATTTGGAGGTGAAGTGGTTGATGAAGCTGGGAATTTATTGACCAATTACAATGGTATTGTCTCACCCAAGGTATACGATAAAGACGTTCAAAGACAAACACTGGGAAATGATGGAGTTCGTGATAACAACGGCCAACTGTTGATCCTCGATTTTAAAACTCTGGGAGAAGTGATATTCAATGGGCAGGCTTCGGTGACCAATGGAATATTTGAATTTGAATTTGTCGTCCCCAGAGACATTCAAATTCCGGTGGGCAATGGTAAAGTAAGTCTTTATTCAGAAAAGAATAATGAATTGGAAGATCAAACAGGCGTTAATCTGGATATCCTTGTTGGAGGGCTCAATGAAAATGCCCCTGAGGATAATATGGGGCCAACCATTCGATCTGTTTATGAACGATGAAAGCTTTGTTTCCGGAGGAATTACCAATGATTCGCCGATTTTGATCGCCAAACTGGAAGATGAAAATGGTATGAATACCGCTAGTGGGATTGGTCATGACATGATAGCCATTCTGGATGGTGATGAAGCCAATCCATTTGTCCTCAACGAATACTATCAGGCAGATGTGGACGATTTTACCAAGGGAACATTAAATTATAAATTGCGAGACCTTGAAGATGGATTACATACCTTAACGGTCAAAGCCTGGGATGTGTACAATAATTCTTCCACAAGGAAATTCAGTTTATTGTTGCTGGAAATGATAAGCTAGAGATCCAACGAGTTCTCAATTATCCCAATCCTTTTGTGAATTATACCGAATTTTGGTTTAATCACAATCGACCCTATGAACCGCTGGAAGTTCAGGTGCAGGTTTTTACCGTGACCGGAAAGGTGGTTTGGACCCTAAACAGAACCATTTTAACCGATGGCTTACAATCGCGGGATATCATCTGGGATGGCAAGGATGATTTTGGTCGAAAGATCGGAAAAGGCGTGTATGTATACAAGCTAACTGTTAAATCTACGTTAACCAATAAACGAGTTGAAAAATTTGAAAAACTCGTTATCCTTTAAAAATTAAAATTATATTTGTCCAAAATTTGAACCTCATGAAGAAAGTTTTTATTCCAATTTTAATAGCTCTTAGTTATCGATGCAAAGCGACTGCCACAAGAATCCAATCAAGGTGTTATTACTACAGGTGTGCCATTTATGTTAATTGCGGGTGATGCTCGTTCAGCTGGATTGGCCGACATAGGAGTTGTTACTTCTTCAGATGCCTTTTCACAACAATGGAATCCTGCAAAATATGCCTTCGCGCTTAAGAAACAAGGAGTAGGGGTAACCTATACTCCTTATTTAAGCAAGTTGGTAAATGATATTTTTCTCGGAAATATTAACCTATTACAACCGAATCAATGAGCGAAGTGCAGTTGGTGCTAGTTTTCGATATTTTAGTGCAGGAGAGATTGAATTAAGAGAAACTGCCGAACAGAACCCTTATCGTAAAGCCAAATGAATTACTCTTCGATGTTTCTTATTCACTTCGATTAAGTGATCGCTTTTCTATGGCTATTGCCGGTACGATTTATTAATTCCGATTTAAAACTTGGAACCGGATTTACCGAAGGAAAGGCTGCAAGCTTCATTTGCAGTCGATGTAGCCGGATACTATCAAAGTGAAGAGATTGCTTATAACGACTTTGATGGCCGATGGAGACTAGGTTTTAATTTCTCGAATATTGGTCCGAAGATTAAATACGATGATGCTAGGTTCAGAAAATAGCTTACCAACAAATATGGCATTAGGAGGTGGTTTTGATTTTATACTAGATGAATATAATAAAGTAGGAGTTTCTCTTGAAATAGATAAATTGTTGGTTCCCACTCCAAGTGATTCGAATGGAGATGATGTGATCGATCGTCAGGATGACTATTATAATGAAAGTTTCTTTAGTGGGATGTTTCAAGTCTTTGGTGATAGTGATAATGAATTGAAAGAATATGTTTGGGCTTTAGGAGCCGAATATTGGTATCAGGATGCTTTTGCTTTCCGAGCAGGTTATTTCAATGAGTCGTGAAGATACAGGATCTAGAAAATTTCTTTCTTTAGGAGCAGGTTTTAGATATACCACAATTAACTTCGATGTGTCTTACTTGTTCTCAACGTCTAAAGGTAGTAAGTCCATTGGAAGGAAGTCTTCGTTTTGGATTGACATTTGGATTTGGAGACGAGTACGACGAATACTAGAATTTTGAAAAAACTAACAATTGAAACACATTTAGAAGTTTTTGAATCTATTTCGGAACTTCCAAAAGACGATTCAAAAAAGTAATGAATAAGGCGCAAGAGGCACGTGAAAATGCTTATGCGCCTTATTCGCTTTTTAAGGTTGGTGCAGCGGTTCGATTGGATTCAGGAGAAATAGTGACAGGGAATAATCAGGAAAATGCCGCATTTCCTTCTGGATTATGCGCCGAACGAGTCGCTGTATTTCATGCAGGAGCCAATGTATCCCGATGAATCGATCAACTGTTAGCACTAACTGCCGCGTTCTTAAAAGCAAAACGTAACGACACCCATTCCTCCTTGTGGAGCTTGTAGACAGTCACTTGCCGAGTATGAAGTAAAACAGAAATCACCCATTGTCGATCTATTTTATGGGAGAAAGCGGAAAAGTGGTAAAAGCGAATTGGTAAAAGACTTATTACCACTTATTTTTGACAGCACCTATTTTATTCTCGGAATAGTTCGAGATCGTCCCGGCCTCCCTTTGGTTTGTTGCGAAACGTTTTCGTATTTATTTTAGACCCTACAGGTTTTGTAGATCGGTCAGAATATAGTATTTTTGTTCTTCGTGCATTTTATGCGAATTTCTTCAGCGAATCTATTACAGTTCAATTCATGAAAAAGATCACTAAAAAGACATACCTAGATTGGTATGAGGATATGCTCTTTTGGCGCAAGTTTGAAGATAAACTAGCGCAGGTGTATATCAATCAAAAAGTAAGAGGATTTCTGCATTTATACAATGGGCAGGAAGCGGTTTTGGCCGGAGCTTTACATGCGATGGATCTTACCAAAGGACAAAATGATCACTGCCTATCGAAATCATGTGCAGCCAATTGGCATGGGAGTGGATCCTAAAAGAGTAATGGCCGAACTATACGGAAAAGCAACAGGGACTTCACAAGGATTAGGAGGCTCAATGCATATATTTTCTAAAGAACACCGTTTTTATGGAGGTCATGGTATTGTGGGCGGACAAATTCCATTCGGTGCCGGACTGGCTTTTGGAGATAAATATCCAGGCCGTGATGCGGTCACCCTAACTTTTATGGGCGATGGTGCCGTTCGTCAAGGCTCGCTGCATGAGACCTTCAACTTGGCGATGCTCTGGAAACTTCCAGTAGTATTTTGTGTGAAAATAATGGATATGCCATGGGGACTTCGGTAGCAAGAACTGCAAATCACACCGACATCTATAAACTAGGATTAGGTTATGAAATGCCCTGTAAGACCTGTCGATGGAATGAATCCTGAAGTGGTTGCCAAAGAAATGGACGAAGCCATTTCGCGAGCACGTCGCGGAGGATGGTCCTACTTTCCTGGAATTACGAACCTATCGATACAGAGGACATTCTATGAGTGATGCGCAACATTATCGAACTAAAGAAGAGGTGGCGAAAAAGCAGGATGAAGATCCCATTAGTTATGTACTGAATACGATTTATAAGAAAAAATACGCCACCAAGGCAGATATAAAAGTAATCGATAAACGTGTAAAAGACCTGGTTAATGAATGTGAAAAATTTGCTGATGAATCTCCGTATCCCGATAAAAATGTGATGTACGATGTTGTTTATGATCAAGAAGATTATCCATTTTTACCTCATAAATTATAATTGATATGGCAGAAGTAATCAACATGCCGCGATTGAGCGATACTATGGAAGAAGGAACGGTTGCTACCTGGCTTAAAAAAGTGGGAGATACAGTTACCGAAGGAGATATCCTGGCCGAGATCGAAACGGACAAAGCTACGATGGAATTTGAATCCTTTTACGAAGGTACCTTACTTACATGTGGGTTTACATGAAGGTGAAACGGCAAATGTGGATGTTTTGCTAGCGATTATAGGAGAAAAAGGTGAGGATATTTCCGAATTGCTTAAAGGCAATAGTGCCTCTGCAGTACCTAAGGAGAAGTCCAAAGAAGCAAAAAGCGAGGTTGCCGCAGACCATTCCGAAGAAAAAAATACAGCCAGCACCGCCGAAAATAATACCGGATCCCTTCCCGAAGGCGTGGAAGTGATCAATATGCCTCGTTTGAGTGATACCATGAAAGAGGGTACGGTAGCAACCTGGCTAAAAAAAGAAGGTGATACCGTAGAAGAAGGTGATATTTTGGCCGAGATCGAAACCGATAAAGCAACCATGGAATTTGAATCTTTTTACAACGGAACACTTTTAAAAATTGGTATTGCTGAAGGTGAATCTGCTAAAGTCGATACCCTGTTGGCCATCATAGGTCCTGCCGGGACCGATGTTTCCCGAATTACGGCTAGTCCTGAAACCAAAAAATCAAAACCTTCGGAGAACAAATCAGCTGCTGTGGAAACGGTTAAGGAGCCAGTGAAAGCATCTCAGCAAACCACCGCGAAGGCAGCACCTGCTTCAACGAAAACTACACAAACAGCAACAACAAAGAACGGACGCATCTTTGTCTCTCCCCTGGCTAAAAAACTTGCCGAAGAAAAAGGGATCAGTTTAACGTTGGTGCAGGGAAGTGGTGAAAATGGGCGAATTGTCAAACGTGATATTGAAAATTTCCAACCATCGGCAGGTGCCGCAGCGGCCTATACCCCAGTGGGAGAAGAAAGTTTCGAGGAAATTAATAATTCGCAAATGCGTAAAACCATTGCGAAACGTCTGGGCGAGTCCAAGTTTACTGCCCCGCATTATTATTTGACGGTGGAATTGGATATGGACCATGCCATCGCCTCAAGGGCAGCCATCAATGGTGATCCTGATGTGAAAATTTCGTACAATGATATGATCGTAAAAGCCTGTGCTATGGCTTTGCGCAAACATCCCCGGGTAAATAGCCAATGGACAGATAAAACGACGCTGTTGGCCAAGCATATTCATGTAGGAGTGGCCGTGGCTGTGGACGACGGATTGCTCGTACCAGTTTTGAAATTTGCCGATCAAATGACCTTTTCTCAAATTGGAGCGAATGTCAAGGAATTGGCCGGTAAGGCGCGAAATAAAAAATTAAGTCCGGAGGAAATGCAGGGGAGTACGTTTACCGTGTCTAACCTGGGTATGTTTGGAATTAAGGAATTTACTTCCATCATCAATCAACCCAATTCGGCCATACTGTCTGTGGGTGCCATCGTCCAAAAGCCAGTAGTAAAGAACGGAGCCATTGCTGTAGGTAATACTATGACCGTAACGCTGGCTTGCGACCATAGAACCGTAGACGGTGCCACGGGGGCCGCCTTTTTGCAAACATTAAGAAACTATATTGAGCAGCCGGTGACCATGTTTGTCTAATCCCGGATGTCCATTTAATAGTGAATCCCGTTATTTTTATCATCAAAATAACGGGATTTTGTATCTTTCAATTATGAAGAAAAACATCGTCATTACAGGAACCAGCAGAGGCATTGGGTACGAGCTGGTCGCACTTTTCACTAACGCCGGGCATAACGTCCTCGCCCTATCCCGAAATGAAGTACCTGTTTCCGGATTTGGTGTTTCCAATTGCCATTGTTTCCCCTGCGATATCACCGACGCTTCCGATATAAAAAAAGTCCCCGTTTTTTTAAGAGAGCACTGGAAACATGTGGATGTGTTGATCAATAATTCCGGCCGTTTGGTAAATAAGCCCTTTGCAAAATTAAAGAAGGAAGATTTTCTCAGTTCGTATGAGGTGAATGTATTCGGGGCTGCTGCCATCACTCAGGCGGTCTTACCTTTTATGGGTAAAAACGGACATGTTGTGAATATTAGTAGTATGGGTGGAGTTCAGGGAAGTTTGAAGTTTCCGGGATTGGCGGCTTACAGCAGTAGTAAAGGAGCCATTATCACCCTTACTGAAGTTTTAGCAGAAGAATACAAAGATACCGGTCCGGCTTTTAACGCTCTAGCGCTTGGTGCCGTCCAAACCGAAATGCTTGAAGAGGCTTTTCCAGGTTATATAGCGCCGCTTTCGGCACGGGAGATGGCAAGCTATATCATGGATTTTTCATTGACGGGAAGTAAGTATTTTAATGGAAAAACGCTTGAAGTCTCAAGTTCTATTCCCTAAATGAATTGGGTTATCTCAGCCGTCAAAGGTAAATAGTAATGAACGAAGTACTTTTAAAATATCTTCCACAGGCTTCCGTAGCAACTGCGTTTCAACTCGTTAAAGAGAATAATATCCATCTTAAAATCGTAAACGAGCGCGTGACCCGTCATGGGGATTATCGTAAAATGCCCAATGGGCAGCACCAGATCACCGTAAATGCGAACCTCAATCCGTATCGGTTTTTAGTGACATTAGTGCATGAGATCGCCCATTTGGAAGCGTTCAATCACTACGGAAGAGTCATCAAACCGCATGGTAAGGAATGGAAGCTCACCTTTCAGCAATTGATGCTCCCTTTTTTAAGGCCCGAAGTTTTTCCGAATCAATTATTACCCTTGTTAGCTATGCATTTTAAGAATCCAAAAGCCAGTAGCGATACCGATGCCAAATTGTCTCTGGCCTTAAAGCAATATGACCCCCCCAATAATAAAAACTATATCTTTGAAATACCCATGGGCGGCTCCTTTAGATTGTACAATGGCAAGATCTTCGTTAGAGGCAGCAAAAGAGTAAAACGCTATGAATGTAAGGAAATAACCACGGGGCGTATTTATTTGTTCAACCCCAACGCGGAGGTTGAATTTTTAAAATAATACCAAAACCACGATAGTGTGCATATAGGTTTCTCAATTTCCGGAAGAGATAGGAAGCCGAGGCCAAAAAGCAAGAAAAAAAATGAACAGCAACTACCACGCAGTAATCATGGCAGGCGGAATTGGTTCCCGATTTTGGCCTGTAAGCACGACTCAGCTTCCCAAACAGTTCCATGACATGCTTGGGACGGGAGATACCTTGCTTCAGAAAACATTTGCGCGCCTCGAACAGATTGTACCCGCTGAAAACATTCAAATATTAACCAACGAACGCTATTCGGATTTGTGCCTGGAACAACTCCCGCAGATAAGCGAAAACCAGCTAGTACTGGAACCCTTGATGCGGAATACCGCCCCCTGTATCCTGCTCTCAGCCTTAAAAATTTACAAGGAGAACCCGGAGGCTCTTATGATGGTGGCACCCAGTGACCATTGGATTGAAGATGAGGCTGCTTTTCAAAAGGATGTCGAAGCTTGTTTTGATGTGTGTAAAACACAGGATAAGTTGGTGACCTTGGGAATCCAACCCAGCTTTCCTAATACGGGTTACGGATATATCGAAAGTGATAAGAATGATGTATCTGAAATAAAGGGGGTGATACAATTTCGGGAAAAACCGAATTATGAAACCGCTAAAAAGTTTTTGGAAGCAGGTAATTTTCTGTGGAATGCCGGAATATTTCTTTGGAGCGTCAAAAGCATACTAAAGGCCTTTGAAGCACACATGCCTGGCCTGTATGTACTATTTTCTGAAGGGTTGCCGGTCTTCAATACTTCCGAAGAGAAACCGTTTATCACCGAGAATTATGCGGCCGCCGAAAACATCTCCATCGACTTCGGAATCCTGGAAAAAGCGGATAATGTTTTTGTAAAAGAGGCTACTTTCGATTGGAACGACCTGGGAACCTGGGGCGCGTTGCACGACAAACTGCGTAAAGATGAACAGGGCAATGCCGTGGTGAGAGCACTTCCATATTTAAAGGATGCTTCGGGCAACATGATATTTTCATCTTCGGAAAAGTTGGTAGTGGTGGATGGAATTGACGACTATATCATTGTGGACAAAGAAAATGTTTTACTTATATTTCCGAAGGAAAAAGAACAGGATATTAAAACATTATTGGCGAATGTTTCGAATAAATTTGGATCCAAATACTCCTGAAGCTTTGGCTTAGGAGCAACAAAATATACCCAGATGAGCACCATTGAGGAAAATGATAAAGAAATTGAAGAAAGCAAACAGGCGGTAAGAGAAGACGCAAAGGGGCTTGTGGTGAGTTTGAAAACCTTTTTTATAGGGTTGTTGGACTTCCGTGCCGATACCGATCGCGATAATACCATGGAGGCCATCAAGAACGATATTCCGTTCAAGGGAGCCACTGCCTGGATTCTCGTCTGTTCCATATTTGTGGCCTCGGTGGGATTGAATGCAAATTCAACGGCGGTAGTGATAGGGGCGATGTTGATTTCTCCCTTGATGGGACCTATTTTGGGCATCGGGCTTTCCATTGCAATTAACGATATTTTTGTACTGCGGAAGTCATTGATCAATTTTGGCGTAATGGTCTTATTAAGTGTGATCACTGCTTTCTTATTTTTCTTTATTTTTCCTTTGCGTGATGAGACATCTGAATTACTCGGTCGTACCCAGCCGGACATTCGGGATGTGTTGATCGCGTTCTTTGGTGGATTGGCTTTGATCATTGCACGGACCAAAAAAGGTACCATCGCCAGTGTCATCTTCGGGGTCGCTATCGCTACGGCATTGATGCCTCCACTTTGTACGGTCGGATATGGTCTTGCGGAGGCAATTAAGGATAATCCGAAGGGGCTGTCATTTGCTTCGGGCGCCATGTATCTATTTATTATCAATACAATATTTATCGCTTTAGCCACCTTTATAGTGCTCAAGCTATTGCGATTTCCAATGATAAAATATGCCAATTCGAAGCGTCGGAAGAATATTGCCCGGATAGCTTCCTTTTTAGCGCTTTTGGTGATGATTCCTGCCGGCTTCACGTTTTACAGGGTACTGCAGGAAAGTACGTTTGAAAACTCAGCGAAGCGTTTTATAGAAAATGAATTGGAGACACTTCCTAACGCAGCTTATATTAAAAAATATGCAACTTATGAGTTCAAGCCCGGTAATATATCCACCATTGAACTAACTTCCTTTGGTGCAGATCAAATTGCCCAGTCGACCATGGATTTGCTCAGAGGAAGGCTACAGGCGTATAATGGCCTCCACGACACCAGCCTTAGATTGAATCAAAGCAAGACGGACAATAGTTTTCAGGATGAAGTGCGGTTTATGGAAGAATTGCGCTCCAGAGACTCAGTGGATCTGTTAACCAAAAATCAAAAGATCATTTTCCTCGAACAAAAAGTGGCCGAGTTGAGTCGTTTGGAAAAAGACCAGATTCCCTTCAAGGACCTTTGTGATGAAGCCATTATTAACTATGATAATTTGGTGAGTTTGAGTTACTCTAAAACTCTGGTTTCTGACTTTAAAAAGATCGATACACTTAGTTTATTCACCGTGAAATGGGTGGATACCATCCCTGTGGATATTATCGCAAAGGAACAAAAACGACTTTATAATTGGTTGAAATTTAAACTGAAAGTGGATACGCTGGTGATCCAATAATTAGTTTTCCTTAATCTGAAGGTCGCGTATCTTTTTAAACAAATCAGACGAATATACAAAGTCGGTTACCGCCTTATTGTCGGTTTTGAAAATTTGCTTGTTGTCACCTTCCCATGCCAAAGTACCTTTTTGGAGAAAGACAATTTTCTCTCCTATTTCCATCACTGAATTCATATCATGGGAATTGATAACCGTGGTGATATCATATTCTTTGGTGATTTCCTGGATCAGGTTATCTATGACTATAGCGGTACCGGGATCTAAACCAGAATTGGGTTCATCACAAAATAAGTATTTAGGGTAATTTACGATGGCTCTTGCAATGGCCACCCGTTTTTGCATTCCCCCGGAAATCTCTGATGGGTATTTTTTGTTGGCGTCGGTTAGATTTACACGGGATAATACCTCATTAACTCGTTCCAGCATGACGTCTTTTTTCTTTTCGGAGAACATCCGAAGCGGGAACATCACATTTTCTTCCACGGTTAATGAATCAAATAGTGCACCGCCCTGAAAGACCATGCCTATGTCCTGGCGTAAATCTCGTTTTTGGTCATCATCCATATCCTGAATGGCCGTATCCCGAAAAAAGATCTTTCCCTGTTCCGGCTCAAAGAGTCCTAGTAAGCATTTTAAAAAAACCGTTTTCCCACTACCACTTTGTCCAATGATCAAGTTCGTCTTTCCTTGATCAAAGGTGGTCGTGATTCCTTTGAGGATCTCATCGGCTCCAAAACTTTTATGTATGTCTTCAACTCTAATCATTAGCCAAGTAATAAGGATGTGATGATGAAATTGGTTAAAATAATAAGGACACTGGTCCAGACAAAGGAGTTCGTGCTAGCCTTTCCTACTTCCA
This sequence comes from uncultured Flavobacteriaceae bacterium, assembly GCA_963807685.1. Lineage (GTDB taxonomy): Bacteria > Bacteroidota > Bacteroidia > Flavobacteriales > Flavobacteriaceae > Aureisphaera. The sequence continues at coordinate 52,126 of CAWECU010000020.1, forward strand.
ACGCGCCTCCTTTCATATAAAAACCCTGCCACGACGGGACGGTTGCCAGGATAAAAGCAAACACAAAAGTTTTTATAAAGGCATAGAACACGTGAAATGGGGTAAAATCATTTTGAAGGCCCCGTATAAATGCCTCGGAGGTGCTGTAATCGCCGTAAACACCGGCTGCCCATCCGCCAATAATTCCCAGGAACATGGCAATGGCAATTACAAAGGGATAGAATAGCAGGGCAATAATTTTGGGAAACACCAAATAATTGAGCGAGTTGATCCCCATAACTTCCAGGGCATCGATTTGCTCGGTCACCCGCATCGATCCAATGCTCGATGTAATAAAAGAGCCCATTTTACCGGCCATGATAATGGAAATAAAGGTGGGTGCGAATTCCAGAATAATAGATTGGCGCGTTGCAAATCCCACCAAATAATCGGGGATCAAAGGGTTGTCGATATTGAGCGCAGTTTGTATGGCAACCACTCCACCCACAAAAAAGGAAATAAAGGCAACGATCCCAAGGGAATTGATAACCAATTCGTCTACTTCTTTGAAGATTAGCTCTCTTAGCACAGCTCCTTTAGTAGGACGGCTAAAGACAGTCCTGAGCATCAAAAAATAGGAGCCAATATCTTCGAGGTATTTCATGAAATTCTTTCTAAGGCTAAAGTAACAAAATTAAAGGACTGTAATTTCAGAATAAACACAACCAAGAATTAGTTAGAGAGTAAACGCATCATTTTATGATAGATCTCGGTATTCTCATAGATTCCTCCAAAAAGTTCAGATCCGGGTCCGAACGCAAAAACAGGCACCATCGTCGCCGAGTGCCCGTCAGTGGAAAAGGAAGGTTTAATTTTATTATAATTGCTTCCATCCGAGCCCAGGGTAAAACCACCGGTCTCGTGGTCTGCAGTAACGATAACCAGAGTTTCCCCATTTCGCTTGGCAAAATCCAGAGCCACGCCCAGCGTTTGATCAAAATCGATGAGTTCACTAATCAAATAATCTGTATCGTTCCTATGACCGCCCCAATCCACCTGCGAGCCTTCTACCATGAGGAAAAAACCACGTTTATTTTGAGATAGTCGATTCATGGCAAGATGTGTAGCACGTGGCAGAAAATCGCCGCGGCCATTTCGTTTTTCAGGCATGGCATCATGCGCGAGTAAAAACGCCTGTTTTGGAGCTATACTGTTTTTGAGAGAAACAGTATCTATATAAAATCCATTCTTTTTTAATTCTGAAATAAGATTCTTACCGTCACTTCTCCTGTTGAAAAAATCCAATCCTCCACCCGCAAAAAAATCAATCTCCGATCCCACCAAAGACAGGGCAATTTCTTCATGAGAAGCCCGGGATTTGGTATGGGCGTAAAAACAGGCAGGTGTTGCGTGGGTTATCGATGAGGTAGCAATGACTCCAGTAGCCATTCCTTTAAGTGAAACATGCTCCACTATGTTTGCTACGCTCGAGGTATCCATAGCCACCCCTATGGCTCCATTATACGTTTTGATCCCGCTTGCTAATGCCGTGGCTGCCGCACCCGAATCTGTAATGAGTGAGTTGGCTGCCGAGGTTTTTATCAAGCCAACAACCGGAAAGCGTTCGTAATTTGAAGGATCCTCATTGAAATACAGGCTGGCCGAAACCTGACTCAGGCCAGTGCCGTCTGCGATGAGCAGGATGATGTTTTTTGGTTTTTTAACTTTCGAACTTTTTTGCGCCTTCTCATTGATCTGGGCATTCGAAAAAAAGGTAAGACAAAGAAAAAGTAAGGTGAAAATTGATTTCATAATAAGGTATTAACAATTACTAAAATACTGAGAAAGTAGGTCGCAGGCTTAACTGGAAGGGTAATATTCAGAAAAACTTGCGCTTAATGTTCTTCCAACGCAGTTTTCGAATAAATATTCCCTCATCCCGGCTTACGATGTATTCATTTTTTAAACTGAAATAGCCGCGCAGGCAATTCCAAAAATATGGAAAACTACGTTTCTTCCATCCCAATTTCAAAGACGCGATGAGAGTTAGTGTAAATTGGTAACGCATTTTTTTAAAGGCCTGCCCTTGCTTTAAACCGGAGGCTGTGCTGTAGGTTGCGCCGGTGGGTTTCAAATGTTTTACCTGCAATGACGATAGGGTACAAACGTCCCAACCATGGTACATGGCCAAAAGTTCGTCAACCGTGTCCCAGCCCATCGATTTTTTGAGTTGGCCAATTTGAACAAAACATTCTTTTTTGTAGGCTTTTAGCGCTCCGCGAATATGATCTTTATTGGTGAGACCTTCCAGGACCCAGTTTCCTTTTTTTTGAATATAACAGAATCCGCCGGCGATTCCGCAGTTTTTATTCCGAAGAAATTCTTCCGAAATCTTTTGTAAATAATCTTTAGGAAATATGAGGTCTGCGTCATATTTGCAGATCACATCAAAGTTGGAGTCCAAAGTTTCAAAGCCTTTATAAAACGCTTGAACCACCTTACTTCCGGGAGCATGTTCCCCTTCCGAAGCACTCATCACCGAAGTAATAAATGGAAAGCGTTGGGTAAATGTGTCGATGATTTCCTGAGTTCGGTCGGTGGAATTATCATTCACTACAACAATTCTTTTTGGGAGTAGTGTTTGTTCAGTTAAGGATTGGAGCGTTTGTGAGAGATACGCTTCTTCATTATGCGCGGGTATGACAATGTAGCAATTCATCGCAGACGTTCTGCATAAACCAAATAATATCGAGGTGTAAAGCGGCGTAATATGGGCCTAATTCCCACTTTTTTTACTGGATTGGTGAATTTTTCCCGTTTTTTGATCCGCCAACCGGCTTTTTCCAGCAACCAATCGAATTGCCAATCTTCAAATTCGTGGTAGTGACGGTCGCGCTCATCGGTTTTACTGCGATAGGCGGAGGCGAACCACAATTTCAAAGGTACCGATGCCACCAGTTTTTTGGCCTTTATATCGTTAATAACATTGAAAGGAGAGACTAAATGTTCGAAGATCTCGAAGGCGGTTACAACATCGTAACGATCGGTTTGTACGGCAGAAGTATTTAAGTCGAGATCCTCACCATCGGTGTTGGAAATCTTGTACCCCTTGGATTTTAATATTTCAGAAAAAGGATTGGAAACACCCAGGTCAAGAATGGATGCTTCGGTTGAAACATTTTCTTTTACAAATTGGAGGGTACGCTTGTATCTTTTTTTTGGGTATTTTCCTTCGTACATACTTATATTCTGTAAACAATGGCATTGATATTCATTCCTGCACCAACACTCGCAAAGATAACGATATCTCCTTTGTTTACACGGTGGTCGCCCAGTTTACCACGGCTCACGAGATCGAAAACCGTAGGGACCGTCGCCACACTGGAATTTCCAAGTTTATCGATCGTCATGGGCATGACATCATGGGGAGCTTGCTTTCGTAGAGTTTGTAAAATCGATTTACGATGGCCTCATCCATTTTCTCATTGGCCTGATGTATAAATACTTTTTTTACGTCATCGATGGACACGCCACTTTTATCCAGACATTCTTTCATCGCATCGGGAACGTTGATAAGCGCGAATTCGTAGATTTTCCGGCCGTACATTTTAATATACATGCGGGCGTCGTTCAATTCCTGATTGTTCGATTCCCCAAAATAAATAAAATGTGCTTCGTCATAGGTGTGAGTGGCACTAATATGGCCCAGTATGCCACTATCTGTGTTTTCTGAATTAGCCTCCAAAACCGTGGCTCCGGCACCATCGCTGTAGATCATAGAATCGCGATCATGGTGGTCTATCACTCTCGACAGTGCTTCCGCGCCAATGATCAGACATTTTTTAGCCATTCCCGCTTTTATGAATGCATTGGCCTGTATCATTCCTTCCACCCAGCCGGGGCAGCCAAAAAGAACATCATAGCCAACGCATCTTGGATTTTTAATTCGCAATAAATGTTTCACGCGGGAAGCTACACTGGGCACTGTATCGCTTTGAAGGGTTCCATGCCTTATATCCCCGTAATTATGAGCCACAATAATATAATCCAGTGTTTCTTTGTCGATATTGGCATCCGCAATAGCTTTTTCAGCGGCAATTTGCGCAATTTCGGAAGTCACCTGATTGTCCTTAATATAGCGTCTTTCGGCTATGCCGGTGATCGCTTTGAACTTTTCGATGATCACTTTATTTTCGTGACCGAAAGACGATCCGTCCTGATTGTAGAACTCATTATTTTCAAAACCCTCATTAGGTGCTACCTGACTGGGGATGTAGCTCCCTATACCTGTGATGATGCTATTCATTTTTTCGGAAAATTTGTCAAAAATAACCAAAAGCCCGTAAGTTTCCGAACATTATCCTCCCAAATAGCTTTGTTTTGGATTATTCTCAAAATAAGCACTTAATAGATGAAGAATTAATAATTTTTATGAGCACATTTGATGCATTAGGCATCTTGAAAACCTTACGCTTCCATATACGCCTCTATTGGTTCACAGGTACAGACTAAATTGCGATCTCCGTAAGCATCGTCCACTCTTCGAACCGAAGGCCAAAATTTATTGTCTGCTACGTAATCCAAAGGAAAGGCTGCTTCCTTTCGGCTGTATGGAAATTCCCAGACATCATTGGTGACCATGCAATTGTGTGTGCGGGGCATTCTTCAATACATTATTGGGATCATCTTTACTGGCGGCATCGATTTCCTTTCGAATGGATATCATAGCATCACAGAAGCGATCCAACTCCTGCTTGCTTTCACTTTCAGTAGGTTCTATCATCATGGTTCCGGCTACCGGGAATGACACGGTTGGCGCGTGGAAACCATAGTCCATAAGACGTTTGGCGATATCGGTGACTTCAATTCCATGCTCCTTAAAGGGTCGGCAATCTACGATCATCTCGTGAGCAGCACGCCCATGTTCTCCCGTATACAGCACTTCAAAAGATCCTTTCAAACGTTCTTTGATATAATTGGCGTTTAAGATGGCATATTCGGTGGATTTCTTCAGTCCGCTTTCTCCCAGCATACAGATATAGCCATACGAAATGATACAGGCCAAAGCACTTCCCCAGGGAGCGGCTGAGATGGCAGTAATGGCTTGTTCGCCTCCTGTGGGTATCACCGGGTTATTGGGTAAATAAGGAACCAATTGTTTGGCAACACAAATAGGACCAACCCCGGGACCACCACCTCCGTGAGGGATGGCAAAAGTCTTGTGCAGGTTCAGATGACAAACATCCGCACCAATAGCACCGGGATTTGTTAAAGCGACCTGAGCATTCATGTTGGCTCCATCCATATATACTTGTCCGCCATATTCATGAATAATACCCGTGATTTCCTTAATGGCCGACTCATACACTCCATGGGTCGATGGATAAGTAACCATCAAAGCTGCCAGATTGTCCTTGTGTTCTATCGCCTTTGCGCGCAGGTCTTCCACATCAATATTACCATCCTCGGCGGCTTTGGTTACGATCACTTGCATCCCTGCCATTACAGCACTTGCGGGATTGGTTCCATGAGCGGAAGAGGGAATCAGACAAATATTCCGGTGGTGGTCGTTGCGAGCTTCATGATAGGCTCGAATCACCATAAGACCAGCATATTCTCCCTGAGCGCCCGAGTTGGGCTGTAGCGATGTCCCGGCAAAACCGGTAATTTCGGTGAGTTGATCCTCCAGTTTTTTCAGCATTAGTTGATAGCCTTCAGCTTGATCAACAGGAACAAACGGATGCATATTTCCCCATCGAGAATCGCTCAACGGAAGCATTTCTGCCGCCGCATTTAATTTCATAGTACAGGAACCCAGGGAGATCATAGAATGGTTTAAAGCGAGATCTTTGCGTTCCAGTTTTTTGATATAACGCATTAATTCGGTTTCACTATGGTAACTGTTGAATATCTCATTGGTCAAAAAGAGCGAAGTTCTTTCAACCCCCTTCGGGATCGCGTTTCCTTTCAAAATTTCAGAAATGACCGCAGCCTCTTTTCCGATCGCAGCCGCAAAGATGCCAAGGATACGGTTTAGATCTTTGAGGGTGGTAGTTTCGTTTAAAGAAATGGAAACCGTGTTGGCATCGGGGTAGTAAAAATTGACCTCCTTACTTTCAGCGATCTCTTTTACCTTTGCGGTGTTGGTTTTAATGGCAATGGTGTCAAAATAAGTCTCGTTCTCCTGAGAAAGGCCCAATTGTTCCAAAGCTCGGGCCAGGGTGGTAGTGGCATGATGTACATGGTTCGCGATGTATCGTAACCCGTCCGGGCCGTGATAAACTGCATACATTCCGGCCATTACCGCAAGCAGTACCTGAGCCGTACAAATATTGGAAGTGGCTTTATCGCGTTTGATGTGTTGTTCCCTGGTTTGCAAGGCCATTCGAAGCGCCCGGTTACCATCGGTATCTTTGGTGACCCCTATAATACGACCTGGAATGTGTCGCTTGTGTTCTTCTTTGGTCGCGAAATACGCGGCATGCGGGCCACCGTATCCCAGAGGTATTCCAAAACGCTGTGTGGTTCCTACGACCACATCCACTCCAAGATTTCCGGGGGCCTCTAGTTTAACCAAACTTAAAATATCTGCGGCAACAGCAATTTTTATCTGGGCTTCATTTGCCTTGGCGACAAAAGATCCATAGTCGTATACCTTTCCGCTTTTCCCGGGATATTGAAGGATAGCACCAAAAAATTCTGAAGAAAAATCAAAGGTTTCATGATTTCCAACTACCAGTTCAATCCCTAATGGAGTAGATCGTGTTTGCAGCAAAGAAAGTGTTTGTGGAAACAATTCTTCAGAAACAAAAAACTTCACCACTTCGTTTTTCTTTTGTTCTCGTTCCCGTATGGCGAATAATAAGGACATGGCCTCTGCAGCGGCCGTCGACTCATCCAGGAGCGAGGCGTTGGCCAATTCCATACCGGTAAGATCGCATATCATAGTTTGATAGTTCAGTAGAGCCTCAAGACGACCTTGAGCGATCTCTGCCTGATAGGGGGTGTAGGCCGTATACCAACCCGGATTTTCCAGAATATTTCGCTGGATGACCGGGGGGGTGTTGGATCGATGGTATCCCAGACCGATATAGCTTTTGAACAGCTTGTTTTGTGCTGCCAGCTCGTTGATATGCTCGAGATATTCCTGCTCGCTCATGGCCGGATCCAATTGGATGTCTTTGTCCAGCCGGATATCCTTCGGAATGGTTTCGGAAATAAGTTGTTCCATACTATCCACCCCTATAGTTTTTAGCATTTGAGGGAGGTCGCTGCTACGGGGCCCAATATGTCTGAGGGCAAAAGAAGAAGTATTCATAAACAATGTCCGCTCTGGCGGGAATCTTTAAAATTCAACTTATATGTTGGTCGCAAAAAGGATGCTTCCATGATTGCGAGCAAAATTACAATTTTATAGCATAAAATATACCGATTCGTCGTCCGAAAAGGTATAATTTTTCAACCATGAAGACGAGTTACTAACACTTTGGGTACATTTGTGATCCATCGGGTAATTGAACGAAACAGGCCTTTCGATTCGGAATACAATTTTACGGAATGAAATTTTTAAGAATCCTTTTCGATTTCTATATAGACGCCAGCATTCATGTTGCTTTGGCGGTGGTTTCTTTGGTGTGGGTCACGGCTTTCGAATATCAATTTGATCTGTCTTTTTATTTGTTGGGCTTTGTTTTCTTCGGAACGATTACAGGCTACAATTTTGTAAAGTATGCGCACTCTGCCGGTTTGCATCACAAAGGCCTTACGAATTCCCTGAAATCTATCGAGATATTTTCCTTTTTGTGCTTCGGAATGGTCCTTTATTGTTTACTGAATCTTCCAGCGCGAATCCTCGGCGTCACCACGGTATTGGGAGTGCTTACTGTTTTATACACGGTTCCATTTCTGAAGAAAAAGAATCTGCGAACCGTATCGGGCCTGAAGATATTTGTGGTGGCTTTGGTTTGGGCAGGGGTCACTGTTTCCATTCCATTGGTTTGGTATCATGACGGCGCATCGTTGGCAAATATCTATGATGTTAGCAATTATTGGGCGACCTTTTTTCAAAGATTTCTGTTGGTCATAATTTGGACCTTTTCCTTTGAGATTCGAGATATGGGATATGATGACGCCGCACTAAAAACCTTGCCACAGCTATTTGGAGTCACCACAGTAAAGATCATAGGGATATTGCTCTTAGCCGGGGTTATTTTTCTTGAATTTGTAAAGAACTTCAGCGGTTTTTCAAATCATATCGAAGTGAGGAGCAATCACTTGCTGGGGCTGTTATTGATAGGTTTCCTTACGCTCAACTTACTTCTGGTTAGCCGTAAAAAACAAGCGAGATACTTTGCCTCTTTTTGGGTCGAAAGTATCCCGATCGTTTGGATGTGTATTCTTTGTTTTCTGTAATTATTTTGAGACCTCTTGCTGAAGCCTCTCTTTGAGGGTATTTTTATCGGCCGGACTTACAGACCGAACTTCCTTACTTTTAACCATCTTGCTAAGTTTGTTGTTGCGCATGGTGTATTTGCGACAAGCCCGACAATAAATCAAATGTATATTCAGCCTTACTTTTTCCCAAAAGGAAGCTTCTTTATACTGATTTTTATCACAAAGATGATTCGCCTCGTGGCACTCTATCTTAAAATTCATAATCCAAACTAAAACCAACTTTTTTCCAGACAATCGGCCATCGCTTTTCTGGCGCGATGTATGATTACCCAAAGATTAGACGGTGTGATATTAAATTCATTACAAACGGTTTCGGTATCGATTCCATCAATTGTTTTCATTCTGAAAATGCTCGCTTGTTTTTCCGGCAAGCCATCCAAACAACCAAATATTGCCAATCCAAGTTCTTCATTTTCCATAGTGTCCTCTGCGGTTTTATCGTAAGGGTCGCTCACTCGTTCTTCCAACCAATCTCCTTCGTTTTCGCCATCGTTATAAGAGACCCTAACCTCGGCTTTGCCTTTATTCGAATTAATTTTGCGGTAGTGATCGATGATCTTTCGCTTTAAAATAGAAATTAGCCAGGTTCGCTCGCTTGCTTCTCCTTTAAAGTTATCCTTCGATTTCAATCCCGCAAAAAAGGTTTCACTAATTAAATCCTGAGCGATCTCGTGATTATTTACTCGCACGATGGTATAATTATACAGGTAATCTGAATATTTATCCACCCATAAATTAGGATTTAAGATATTGCCTGCCATGTGCTCTTAGTCATAGTTTTCCTCAAAAATAACAAAGTTTATGCAACCTTTGGTTATTTGAGACAATATTCCTTGAAGTGAGGAAATTAGAGGTAAGAAGGGATAGCTACTATTTGCGATTTATAATATGACATCAGATTCAGAATACAATAATCAATTCACAAAAGTCCCGCCCGTTTTAATAAAGCCTCCGGATTGGGTTTTTTCCCTCTGAACTTCACATACAATTCCATAGGATCCAGAGTTCCTCCCTGCGACAGCACGTGGTCCTTGAATTTAGTAGCCACCACTTTATTGAAAATCCCTTCTTGCTTGAAATAGGCGAAGGCATCAGCATCCAGAACTTCGGCCCATTTGTAGCTATAATAACCGGCAGCGTATCCACCTTGAAAAATGTGCGAGAACGAAGTACTCATACAGTTGGATGGTACTTCAGGATAGAGGCGGGTTGTGCCAAATGCCTGCGTTTCAAATTCTTTTACCTGCGTTACTTCGGAAGGATCTGCCCCGTGCCATGCCATGTCCAGTAGTCCAAAACTTAGTTGACGCAACGTTCGCATTCCCTCGTGAAAGGTGGCAGACGCTTTGATCTTCCGTACTAATTCCATAGGAATAACTTCGCCGGTTTCGTAATGGGTTGCAAACAAGGCCAGCGTTTCCTTTTCATAGCACCAATTTTCTAGCACCTGGCTGGGTAATTCCACAAAATCCCAATAAACACTGGTTCCCGAAAGGCCTTTATAGGTAGTATTTGCAAGCATACCATGTAAGGCATGGCCAAATTCATGGAATAGCGTCGTCACCTCATTAAACGTTAGCAATGAGGGTTTGCTTTTCGTAGGCTTTGTAAAATTACATACAATAGAAACATGGGGCCGGTCATTTACCCCGTTCTTTATTTGTTGCGGCTTGTAGGAGGTCATCCAGGCCCCACCGCGTTTTCCGGGACGCGGGTGGAAATCGGCATAAAAAATTGCAACCAGAGCACCTTCGGCATCGGTAACGCGATATGTTTTTACATCTTCGTGGTAGGTTTCAATCCCAGGATCTGCCTCAAATTGAAGTCCGAATAACTTTTCAGCCACCTTAAAAACGCCCGCTATTACATTTTCCAGTTTGAAATAAGGCTTGAGTTGTTCGTCGTCAAGATCGAAACGTTCTTTTTTCAGCTTTTCCGAATAATAGGCACTGTCCCATTTTTGCAGTTGGTCGATAGTGTCCAATTGCTTGGCAAAAGCCTCCAGTTCGTCAAACTCCCGGTGGGCAGCAGGCTTCGCTTTTTCCAACAATTCGTTTAGAAATGAGGCCACTTTTTGAGGAGTTTTGGCCATACGCTCCTCCAAGACAAAGTGGGCGTGGCTTTCATAGCCCAATAATTGCGCTCGTTCATGGCGAAGATTGGCGATGCTCAATATGTTTGCTTCGTTGTTGTTTTTGTTTTTCTGAAAAGCCCTCGCTCCAAATGCCAATGCCATCTTTTCCCGAAGTTTGCGATCATCGACATAGGTCATAAACGGAATATAACTGGGATAATCCAATGTAAACATCCAACCCTTTTTCCCTTTTTCCCTGGCAGTTTGAGCCGCAGCTTCCCGGGCGCCTTCCGGAAGTCCGGCAAGTTCCTTTTCCTGGGTGAGGAGTAATTCGAAGGTATTGGTTTCGGCCAGTACGTTTTCACCAAAAGTGAGTGTTAGTTTGGCCAGTTGCGCGTCAATTTTTCGCAGGGTAACCTTTTTTTCTTCGGAAAGATTCGCGCCGTTTCTCGAAAATCCTTTGTACTGTTTTTCGAGGAGCATTTGCTGTTCTGCAGTGAGTGAAAGGTTTTGTCGGGTCTTATAAACGGCCTTCACTTTGGTGAATAACAATTCATTCAGCAATAGATCGTTTTGAAAATTTGATAGCAGTGGAGAGACCTCCTGAGCGATCTTCTGAATTTCATCATTGGTTTCTGCACTATTCAGATTGAAAAAAATACTGGTCGCGCGATCCAGTTGCTGACCTGTATTTTCAAGAGCTTCGACGGTATTTTCGAAGGTGGGCTCTTCCGGATTCTCAACAATAGCGTTGATTTCTGACTTCGTTGCTTCAATGAGTTTGGTAATACCGGGCAGGAAATGCTTGTTTTTAATTGTTGAAAAGGGAGCAGTATCAAAGGGCTGTAATAGGGGGTTTTTCATTTTAATTGCTGTATGTCTGGTCGAGCGCAGTCGAGACCTCCATAGGTGTCGGTCTGTATTTTGAATGAGTCATATTTCTGCATTCAGATAATATCTGTAGCATTTCAAAGTCTTCACGAGCCAATGCTAATTTCTTGGCAGCGCTCCATCGTTTTATTTTTTTTTCAAAGTATATGGCCTGTTCAACTTCGTTAAATTCTTGATGTAAAATCAATTCAACCGGTCTTCTTTTGTAGGTCAAACTAGCCTTATTTCTTCCAAGTTGATGTTCATCGAATCTCCTCGAGATATTATTTGTAAAACCTTTGTAGAGCAATCCGTCTGAGCATTTTAAGATATAGATGAAGTAAGATTTCATATTAGTTTATCTGTCATTAAGTAGGTCTCGACTGCGCTCGACCGGACAGCGACTGCTCTCGACCGGACAGCGACTGTGTCTGCCTTTGTCTACAGGCAGGTTCGACCGGACAATGCCTTGTCTTTTTAATTTTTCAGTTTTTTAGCCCCTTCTTCCACCTTCATTTTCAGACCTTCTTTATACGCTATTACCTTATCCAGGACACATTTATCTGCAGAGCCGATAATTTGAGCAGCAAGGATTCCTGCGTTTTTTGCTCCGTTTAGTGCTACGGTGGCAACTGGGACGCCTCCGGGCATTTGCAAAATGGAAAGGATGGAGTCCCATCCGTCTATGGAATTGCTCGATTTCACGGGGACGCCAATCACGGGTAACGGAGACAAAGATGCGATCATTCCCGGCAGGTGGGCCGCGCCTCCTGCGCCGGCGATAATCACACTAAAGCCCCGTTTATGGGCATTTTTACCGTAGTCGAATAGTTTGTCCGGAGTGCGGTGGGCCGATACGATATCTACTTCCACTTCGATATCAAATCCTTTTAAAATCTCGACAGCGTCCTGCATCACGGGCAGGTCACTGGTGCTTCCCATAATAATTCCTACTTTACTCATAATTCATTATTTACTTATCACTTTAATGGTCTTCTTCACTTGTTCCGCCACTTTTCTTGCAACGTTCAAATCGGCATTCACAATCGTCACATGCCCCATTTTTCGAAACGGCCGGGTTTGTTTTTTACCGTAAATATGAGGCGTCACGCCCTCCATGGCAAGGATCTGTTCTATATTCTGATAGACCACTGCGCCGGTATGGCCCACTGCACCCGTCAAGTTCACCATGACACCGCCTACCTTGCTATTGGTATCTCCGAGCGGAAGGTCGAGGATGGCTCTCAGCTGCTGCTCAAATTGGTTGGTATAGCTGGCCTCAATGCTGTAATGGCCGCTATTGTGAGGCCTGGGAGCTACTTCATTCACTAATATCTCATCTTCCGAGGTTTGAAATAATTCTACGGCCAGCAAGCCCACATGCTCAAAAGCTTCGGAAACCCGCGTAGCAACAGCTCTGGCTTTTTCGGCCACTTTGGGGTCGATCCGCGCCGGGCAAATTACGTATTCCACCTGGTTGGCTTCCGGATGAAATTCCATTTCCACAACGGGATAAGTTCGTACGTCTCCCGACGGATTTCGCGCGACGATCACGGCCAATTCATTTTTAAAGGGAATCAACTTTTCGGCGATACAACTTCCTGCGGGGAGTGGGATGATATCTTCGGCATCGCGAATTATGCTCACCCCTTTTCCATCGTAACCACCGGTACAGCTTTTCCACACAAAGGGATAATGCAATTCCTGGCGAACGATGGCCTCGTTCAATTCATTTTTATTCTGAAAAACAATAAATGGCGCTGTTGGGATTCGATGGGTTTTGTAAAATTGTTTCTGAATTCCTTTATCCTGAATATTTCGCAATGTCTTGGCAGAGGGATATACTTTTTTTCCTTCCAATTCCAACTTTTCGAGGGCTTCAATATTGACTCCTTCAATCTCCAATGTGAGCAGATCCACCTCTTTTCCAAAGTTATAAACCGTCTCAAAATCCATGAGATCGCCGGTCTCAAAATGGTCGCAGGCAATACGGCAGGGTGCTTCAGGGCTTGGGTCAAGGACGTGTGTGGTGATGTCAAATTTTCGGGTTTCGTACAGCATCATTTTGCCCAACTGTCCGCCGCCTAAAATTCCGAGGGTGAAATTCGAAGAAAAATAATCTGCCATGCTACAAAGGTACAATCTTCTTTCAGAATTCATTTCATCTTTTTTTTCGGAAGAACGAAATCTGTTTTTGAAAATCGGTCTGCTTTCGAACAGTAGCTTCGGGGTCCTCATTCCAATCGAATTTGAGGGTAAAATGCGTTCTAAATTGGTATCTTTGCACCCTCAATATGTGGAAATTTATCAAATCACTATTTCAGAAAAAAAACAAGCGAATGAAAAACATCGTATTATTTGGCCCTCCGGGAGCCGGAAAAGGAACGCAGGCTGAGGTTTTAAAGGAAAAGTACAAACTGGTACACCTATCGACAGGAGATATGTTTCGTTACAATATAAAGAACGAAACGGAACTGGGGAAATTGGCGAAAAGCTACATGAACAAAGGGCATTTGGTACCCGATGAGGTGACTAACGAAATGCTCAAAGCAGAAGTCGATCGTCGAGGTGAGGTCAATGGATACATTTTCGATGGCTATCCTCGCACCGAAGATCAGGCTGAGGTTTTAAGAGTCTTTTTGGATGGTAAAAATAGTCAGGTAAATGCGATGGTAGCTCTGGAGGTGGATAATGAGATTTTAGTAAAAAGACTTCTGGAACGTGGAAAATCCAGCGGTCGGCCCGACGATGCCAACGAAGAAGTGATCCGCGAACGCATCGCCGAATATTACCGAAAGACCGATATTTTGAAGGCGTTCTATCAGGAACAAGACAAATATTTTGGCGTTGATGGTGTGGGAAGTATTGAAGAGATCACCGAGCGATTGAGTGCCGTGATCGATACCTTATAAAACCGAAAAATATAAAACCGAAAAATATAAAACCGAAAAATGTAAAAGTGAAAAGTTTCAGGTAGGCAGTTTACCACTTTAACCTTTAACCTTTATCATTTTACATTTAACATTTCTATGACTGAAGGCAATTTTGTAGACTACGTTAAAGTACATGTAACTTCCGGAAAAGGAGGACAGGGGAGTGCGCACTTGCGCAGGGAAAAATACATTCCCAAAGGAGGCCCTGATGGTGGTGATGGTGGACGTGGCGGACATATTATCTTAAGGGCCGACAGTAATATGTGGACGCTTTACCACCTTAAATTTAAGCGTCATTACAAAGCCGGTCATGGTGGAGCAGGGAGTAAGTCAACCAGCACCGGTGCCGACGGAGAAGATGTCTATATCCCGGTGCCACTAGGGACTACTGTAAAAAATACCGATACGGGAGAAGTCTTGAAAGAACTGCTGGAACACGGCGACGAATTGATCATTGCACAAGGTGGCAAGGGCGGACGAGGGAACAGCCATTTTAAATCGTCTACCAATCAGACGCCACGGTATGCCCAACCAGGAATGGATGGGGAAGAAGGCAATTTCACCCTGGAAATGAAAGTGCTCGCCGATGTAGGTCTGGTAGGCTTTCCCAATGCCGGAAAATCTACGCTACTCTCTGTGATCACTGCCGCCAAACCCAAAATCGCGAATTACGAATTTACCACCCTTAAACCAAATTTAGGGATTGTGGATTACAGGGATCACCAAACCTTTGTGATGGCCGATATCCCCGGGATCATTGAGGGAGCTGCGGAAGGAAAGGGTCTGGGACATTACTTTTTACGGCATATTGAACGCAATTCTACTTTACTATTCCTGATTCCTGCCGATGCCGATGATATTCGGAAGCAGTACGATATCCTATTGGATGAATTGAGACGTTATAATCCTGAAATGCTGGACAAGGACCGGCTGGTGGCGATTTCCAAAAGTGATATGCTGGACGAAGAGTTGATGGCTGAAATGAAGGTGGAACTGGATAAGGATTTTAAAGGAATCCCTTATTTATTCTTCTCGGCGGTGGCGCAACAGGGATTGATGGAGTTGAAGGACACGCTATGGGAAATGTTGAACAATGAACTGGTTCGATAGCGACAATTCCGTTCAAAATATAATATTTATTTATGGATGCAGTTCCCAATCGGAGTTCTAAAGTAGGGCGAAGATCTACTTCAGAAGGGATTGTCCTTCAAAAAGCTTCGGTCTATTCTTTGCTGGGAAAGGAATTGGCGGTTTCCTCTGAAGCAATAATCGATTTTTCAAAATTGGCGACTGGAATATACTTTATAGCAGTTGAAACCGACAGGGGTATTGTCAACAAGAAAGCGATCAAAAACCACAAATAATCCATAAATTAAGAGCCGGCTAGGCAAATTGGAGCTGGAAATAACTTTCTGTTAAAGAGATTGTAAAGTATAAAGTGTTTAAAGATAATTGCTTACATTTAAACACTTTATATTATTTTAACGCTAATGTTGGTGATCATGAAAAAAACTTTACTCTTCGTATCCATTGTTCTTACAACAACGATTGGGATAGCCCAATGTCCTCCTTCGCTAACCCTTACAACACAGCAGGAGATTGATGATTTTGCCATAAACTATCCCAATTGTGACGGAACTGGACTTTCTCTGGAGATCAATAATGAAGTCACGCCCATTACCAACCTGAATGGCCTTTCACAATTAAACACGGTATCCAGCCTGGGAATATTTTTTACTAATGCAACCGATCTATCCGGCCTGGATAATATCACAATCATCTCTTTTCATTTACGTATTCTTGGCAATGCAGATCTTGAGAGTTTAAACGGCCTGCAATCCTTGAAACATGTGGGCAATGGTCTTCGAATAATTATTAATGAGAATCTCTTATCTCTGGAAGGATTGTCCGGATTAACCGAGATCATTGGAGACGTTGATATTTCTGGGAATACCAGTTTACAAAGCCTTTCAGGATTAAATAATCTTACCAGAGTTAGTGGTTCACTTGAGATCAAGAGCCTTCCTTCCTTAACCGATCTTCTTGGTCTGGAAAGTTTGATGGAAGTGGGTCTTTCACCCGCAGACAGGCTTTACATTTTTAACAATCCACAGATTGGAACTCTTGAAGGCCTTGAGAATCTGCAAACGATCAACGGATCTTTAAACCTACGCCTTAATGGTGATCTGGCATCGATAATCGAACTTTCAGCCTTGGAAACGGTTACTGAGGAAATAAACTTTCAAAACAACGCTCAATTGTCCTTTTGTGGCATCGATGTGATCTGTAATAATTTGGAAAATACCAATATCGAGTTGATCTTTACAAACAATGCTCTGGGATGCAGTTCGATTGAGGAAGTGGAGGCTTCCTGTCTGCTTTCGTCGGGCCAGGTGGATTTGGAGAGAGCCCTTATTTTATACCCCAATCCCGTTTCAGAAATACTTCAAATACATACTTCGGAAGGGATTGTACTGCAAAAAACAACGGTCTATTCCGTTTTGGGCGAGGAATTATCCATTACTTCCGAAGAAAAGGTGGATTTTTCAAACTTCTCCTCAGGAATGTATTTTGTGGAAGTGGCTACCGATAGCGGTAACAGCACCCGAAAAATTGTTAAACAATAGCAAGGAAACCCTACTTTGGTTCACTTTTTGCTTATTTTAGTAAAAATTGTGTTATGAAATCAGTGCTCCTTGTGACAGCCTCCATCCTGCTGTTTTCCTGCGGCCCCACCGTCTATGTCGACTTCGAGAAACAACAGGATTTTTCCGAATTTACTACCTATCAATTCTACCCAGACATCGATTCGGGAATGAATGACCTGGACGACAAACGGGTGATGGCCGCCATCGATTCGGTATTACAACAACGCGGCTTTTCAAAGACTTCTGACAACCGATTTTTTATAAATTTTTATGCCAGTGAACGTCTTTCCAACTCCCAAAGTACACTGGGTGTTGGCATTGGCGGCGGCGGCGGCAACGTAGGCGTGGGGGTAATCGGAGGAATTCCCATTGGCAGCCGTATGATCAATCAGCAATTAACCCTCGATTTTGTGGATGCTAAAAAGGAGCAAAGCCTTGTTTGGCAGGCCGTCGTTGAAGGTGAATTGAA
Organism: uncultured Flavobacteriaceae bacterium; assembly: GCA_963807685.1. Lineage (GTDB taxonomy): Bacteria > Bacteroidota > Bacteroidia > Flavobacteriales > Flavobacteriaceae > Aureisphaera. The sequence goes on from CAWECU010000020.1 coordinate 69,553, forward strand.
AGAAAAGGCAAGCCCACAGCAAAGGGAGGCTTACTTCTATTCAGTGATTGAAAAGGCCTTGCGAAAATTTCCGCCGAAAAAATAAAACGAGTGGATGCACGTTTCTTATGGTGTAAATAATAAGTTTTTTATATTTGAACCCCAAGATAAACTATGAAACACGCTATATTATTCCTACTTATGTTGCCTTTTGTTGGATCGGCACAAACGTCTTTCGACGAGGCTGAAATCTACTTCGTACAAGAGTCGTTCAGCAAAGCAAAACCCCTTTTTGAAGCCTATCTGGAAGAAAATCCGGGGCATATGAAAACCAGGGAATACCTGGGAGATATAGCCGGCTATGAAAAAGATTGGGACACGGCCATTGATTTTTATGAACCCTTGGTCGAAGTGGAGCAAGACAACGCCAACTATCACTTTAAAGCAGGAGGAGCCCTCGGAATGAAGGCATTGGAAATTAGCCGAATTCGCGCCTTAGGTTACATTGGAGACATACGAAAATACTTTGAAACGGCGGCAAGATTGGACTCCAACCATATCGAAGTGCGATGGGCTCTGGTCGAGTTTTATATACAATTACCTGGAATCGTTGGCGGAAGTGAAAAGAAAGCCATCAAATACGCCAACCAACTAGCCGAGATTTCCCCTGTAGACGGACATTTGGCCAATGGGTATATCGCCGAATACAGCGACCGACCCAAAGATGCCGAAGAATTTTACAAAAAAGCGATCGCGGTTGGAGGTTCGGTACATACGTATGAAAAATTATCCAATTTATACGAAAACACCAACCAGCCGGCCAAAGCCATTGAAACCGTTTCCAGCTGCCTGAAAGTACACAAGCGCAATGCCCTGCACTATCAAATTGGCAAGATCGCCGCACAGTACAACCTCGATGCCGAACTGGGGATCAATTGCCTGCAAAAGTACATTGCCAATTATTCGGTAAGGGATGGGGTGCCAAAAGACTGGGCCTATTACCGGCTCGCCCAGATCTACAAGAATTTGGGAAATAAGAATATTGCCCTCGAATGGATCGATAAAGCCCTTATCGATCGCCCGAGTTTCAAGGAAGCCAAACAGGAAAAGGAACTCATTTTAGCTTTGTAAAAAGTAGGCCTCGATCTGGGGAATTGTCAATGAATAAAAGCAAACGAATTCCTCGTATATTTACCGAGACAAAGCCGGAAATATTCCCTTCGGTTTTCAATTGATAACCATCAACTCTTAACTAAATTCATGAGAGTACATTTCATCGCCATTGGCGGCAGTGCCATGCACAATCTGGCCCTGGCATTACATCAAAAAGGAGATCACGTAACCGGAAGTGATGACGAAATTTTCAACCCGTCAAAAAGCAGGCTGGAGGCCAAAGGATTGCTCCCCGAAACCTACGGCTGGTTTCCCGAAAAGATAACATCCTCCATCGATGCTATTATTCTTGGGATGCATTCCAAAGCAGACAATCCCGAATTGCTCCGAGCCAAAAAACTTGACCTTACCATCTATAGCTATCCCGAATTTCTTTACGAACAGTCCAAAGATAAAACCCGTGTAGTAATAGGTGGTTCCCACGGAAAAACAACCATCACCTCCATGATCCTGCATGTCATGCACTATCACGAGCGCGAAGTAGATTATATGGTAGGCGCCCAGTTGGAAGGCTTTGACACCATGGTACACTTGACAAAACAAAACGATTTTATTGTCCTGGAAGGTGACGAATATCTGTCTTCTCCTATCGACAGGCGGCCCAAATTTCATTTGTACAAACCCAATATTGCCTTGCTTAGTGGAATCGCATGGGACCATATCAATGTGTTTCCAACCTATGAGAACTACGTAGAACAATTTGAAACATTCATGGCGCTCATTACCAATGGAGGTGCGATCGTTTATAACGAAGAAGATCCCGAGGTGAAGAAAGTCGTTGAGGCCTCCACAAGTTTGATCAAACGATATCCATATAAAACCCCGGTCTACAGCGTTGAAAATGGAAAAACCCTTTTAGACACTCCAGAGGGTCCCATGCCTATTGAGATCTTTGGAAGACATAACCTTAACAATCTGGAAGGAGCGCGATGGATCTGCCAATTGATGGGGGTGGATGCCGAAGATTTCTATGAAGCCATTGCCACCTTCAAGGGGGCTAGCAAGCGTCTGGAGAAAATTGCGGAAAGTGAAACTTCGGTGGCGTTTAAAGATTATGCGCATTCTCCCAGTAAGGTAAAGGCGACTACTCAGGCAATGAAAGATCAATATCCAAACAAAAAAGTACTAGCCTGTCTGGAATTACATACCTACAGCAGTTTAACACCCGAGTTTTTAACCGAATACCGGGGCGCACTTGAGGCGGCAGATACCGCTGTGGTCTTCTATTCTCCGCATGCAGTGGAAATAAAAAAGTTAAAGCCTATTTCTTCGGAACAAATTGCGGCCGCCTTTCAAAGAGATGATCTCATCATTTATACAGACCCCGCTGAATTTAAAAAATATTTGTTTACACAAGACCTGAAAAACACCGCTTTATTGTTGATGAGCAGTGGTAATTACGGCGGATTGAACTTTGAAGAGGTACAGAATTATGTAACTTAGTGGGGTGCTTCTAAAGGAGGAAGAGGTGGTAAAATGGTGAGTGAGTTGTTATAGTATTAGTTATAACCAAAACTTTGAATCATGTACTAAATTCAAAAGACAGGCGTTTTATGACAACTAACCACACCAGCCTATTCTATACGACTACTCATCTTATAACCAAATAGTAACTGCAATGTATAGATTCTTCGTTTTTTTATTTCTGACCGGCGCTTTTATATTCACCTCCTGCAACAAGGATGACGAAACAGCTCCTGAAGAGCAACAACAATCCGATTCTGGTTTTTTCGCCTTAAAAGTGGGGAATACATGGACCTATAATTATTTTAGACGGAATACTCAGACCGGAGAATTGACCAATCTGGGAGGTGTCGAAGAAGTGGAGATCACGCGGGAGGAGATTGAAAATAATGAGACGATATTTACGGTTCAAATAAACACGTCAGATCCAAACAACAGTTGTTCGGTTTGCAATCATGACCCCATGTTGACCCTTAAAGTAAAAGATTCTTTGGGTTATTTGGTTGAGGTTGGTGGAGAAATTAAGTTTTCAAGCATTAGTACTGTAGATTATTTGGTACGACAGCAAGAATTTGGCGATATCTATCGCGTGTTAAAGGAAAATGAGGTGTTGATCACAGTGCCCGCTGGCCAATTTAGTGCACTCAATAATGAGCGTTATGCTATCGATCCTGATGGAAACCGTTTTAACGGTCGGGATAATTTGTACTATGCAGATGGGATAGGAGAGGTACGACAAACGATTTCCGGAGTTGTCATCGAGCGTATCATTTTTGAAAAACAGTTAATTTCATATTCCATTCAGTAACTTAGGAATACATATCTTCTATAAATCCGGCCTCCCTTGGGTCGGATTTTTTCAGTAGTTCCTGTTTCGCATTTTCATGATCTTGCGCTATTTTATCCTGTGATAATTTGAATTTTCCGTCCCATTTTGTAATGGTAATATCAAATGCCTGAATATAATTGATGGAATGCTTCATGCGCGGATTGTCTTTTTCCAACTTGAATTTATGATCGGGATGTTCCAGGAATTCGGTCATGGCGATCATGGTATCTATGGCGGCTTCCGGATCGTTGATCAAAGACAGGGTTCCCGTAACATGGACGATCAAATAATTCCATGTAGGTAGGTGTTTGGTGGTATAAACACTTGGTGAAATGTACGCATCGGGACCTTTAAAGACTGCGGTAACTTCGGCTCCGTCAACTAAAGTTTCCACCTGTGGATTGAACTTGTCTATATGCGCAACCAATTTCCCACTTTCGTCGTTATAAATGATGGGAATGTGCGTCACAAAAGGGACTCCATCCTTAGCCGAAACTAACATTCCCAACGGATACGCCTTGATCACGGCGATCATTTTCTGAAGGTCTTGTGTTTGATGATGGGGGGGTGGGTATATGGCCATTTGAGATTTACGATATTAGATGTTCGTTTTAGTTAGACCCCAAATTGCCGAAGGTGATGGTCGAGATGCTTAAACAACATCTGTCCTGTTTGTTGGGTCGTAAATTCTCCAAACATGGGATGCTTTGGCCAGGTGTTCTTGTTTCGAAAGCCATACGCATCGTTTACAGCCCCTAGTAAATTATTCTTTTCAATTGTATACTCCTTATCCTCTTCTATGCGGAAAACCCTGGGGGTTGGCATATTCTTTTTGAAAAGTCTGTCATTGTACATCATTTTCTTGAACAACCATTTCATCAGGAAATTGGGTTTGCCTACCGGGGGTCGTTTTTCCAGTACAACTTCTATTGGAATTACGGTGTGTGCGAACATCTGGGCAGCTGTCATTTTACCCCATTGCGGTATCGTTTTTTCCTCAATAGCATTGATGCGACGTAAAACAGCATCGTGAGTGGGCTCATCAAAAAGTGATTTCATAGTATATTATTTTAGCTATCACCTTGCAATTCATGAAGGACGACTCGTAATTCACGAATTGTCAAGCAAGAAGGTGTAACTTTTTTTACCTTTAAATATACGTTTTTATCTTAAGCACCTTAAAGAACAAATTGGAAGAAAACACCTCCTTTTCTATAAAAGCCTGGAACGAGGACGATCGCCCACGCGAAAAACTGCTCGCCAAAGGTAAGATCGCCCTGAGCGATGCCGAGCTTATCGCGATCCTAATCAGTTCAGGAAGCAGGAATGAAAGCCCCCCGAAATGAAATGAAAAATAGTAAAAAAGGAGCCCTTTTAGTACAAAATAGAGGTAAAATGCGGGAAAAGGGGGGTAAAATCGCAAAATTTTCTCTCGACCTACGGTCGAGCCCCCCCCCGAACCGAAATCCTGTATCCGCCCCTGGCAGTGGCAATATATCATGATGTTCTAAAGGCTTAGATGTTAGAGTAATGGCCCATGTAAGATGAAATTGCTATGCTAGTATTATATTTGTAGCTTTGTAGCCCGATTTTGCGAAATCTTTTAAAGTTTAAAGCGTTTAGGATTTCTGTTGAGAATGACTGGATGGAATGTACTCTGTGTCCCATGTGTCAGTGACTTTATTTAATATAATTCTAAAGACTGAATCACACAGATTACAACGCTGCTTTACTACTACGCATTGTAAGAGGGAAATATGTCAATGTCATAAGAACTTATCTTGTATACCCATTTCGGATCTAGAACAACTTGCGAGGGACACTTTGTTTTGCCGCATCGGGCGTTTTCTTCTGACCCCGTCGTCATTACAGATTAGTCACCTCATCGGTATGCAATGTTATCAGGAGAGGAGCGTTCTGATTCATTTCGGAAGGGGTATCCGCAAAATTAGTTGTGGTGGGGTAAGGGTGGGGAGGAGAGGGGATAAAGAGCCGAAATAGCCCACTTCATGTTTTTACCGTATAGGTTACCAAACCGGCTAGATAACAGTGCAGCGCCCGTGTATCGGATCTTGACCTTCGCCAACATGGAAGGACAGTAAAGGGGTGGGTGGTCCTTGTTACCCTTTCTAAACAAGCCCCAGCTGCAGAAACACCTTAAATATAATTTTAAGTAACCTTATTACCATAAATTATATTTCGAGGTCGCCGCCACCATGACGGAGAAGAGTGGATCTCGCTAGATTCCTTCCTCGTCCGATGTGAATTCCTCGCTAACGGGGCCTGGAAAACTCGAGTTCTCCACTGCCTCACGCACAGTCAGACTTCTGTGAGTTACCTATCGAAGCACACATGAATGTACTGGAAATGGGGCTATAAGATGTCCTGCAATTCGATTGTTATCGGGTAAAATGTAATGTTTCTAGCATTGTGTATATGTAGGTGTAATTCATTTTGTTTTTGTGTGTGTAGTTTTGCTTTAAATAGTCAGAGGCCAGGTAAAACCACCAACACAGTGATAAAATATTCAGCACAGGATGTATTGAGAGCTAGGTTTCCGGTAGGCATGTGACTTTAAATTCAATTCCGTATTTCATTTTATTGTAAATTTGAGAAAAAAATTAAAAGAAATGCCCTGAAACCCACTTCGTCATTTAAGAATCCATAAAATAAGACTGGTCACTTTATGAGGTCGGATTGGTACTGCCTTATTCCCAAGATTCATTGCCCGCAACGACTACTTCTTCGCTCCCGCGCGCAAGGCATAATTCTTGA
>CAWECU010000021.1:0-9337 GCA_963807685.1 uncultured Flavobacteriaceae bacterium
TAAAATTGGGAGAGCAGGTAACGCTCACAACGCTGGAAGGAGATCAAACCTATTCGGGAACGGTGAGCCGGGTGAACGGAAAAATAGAACAGGCATCGCAGACCATCAAGGTTTTTGTGGAAGTAAAAGGCGAACAATTAAAGGAAGGAATGTATCTGGAAGCCCAGCTGAAAGCCAAGGACGAGTCCAACGCCATAGAGATTTCCCGTAAACTGCTGGTCGATGAATCGCAAGTCTTTATTGTGCGGGATAGTATTCTGGATATGATAAAAATCCAGCCCGTGCATTTTTCGTCCAAAACAGTTATCGTAAAAGGAGTGCCCGATGGGACTGTGTTACTTTCAAGACCCGTCCCGGGAGCCTATGCGGGGATGTTGGTGAAGGTGTATCAGGAGGAGGCCACAAATGCTAAAGCTAAAGCCGAATAGAGATGCGCAAAATCATAGCTTATTTTATAAAATACCATGTGGCCGTAAATGTGATTATCATTGCATTTCTATTATTTGGTCTTGCCGGCGCCTGGTTTTTGAAGTCCTCTTTTTTCCCTTTGGTCGATTCCAAAAATATTACGGTGAACATTGCGTATCCCGGGGCTTCACCTCAGGAAGTAGAAGAGGGTATTGTACTTAAAATTGAAGATAATTTAAAGGGATTGGACGGAATTGACCGGGTCACTTCCACTTCCCGGGAAAATAGCGGGACCATCAATATCGAAATCGAAAAAGGCAAGAATGTCGATTTCATGCTCCTGGAAGTAAAAAATGCCGTTGATCGGGTTCCCTCATTTCCAGTGGGAATGGAACCTTTGGTAGTGGCAAAGCTGGAACCTGTTCGGGAGACCATCAGTTTTGGAATAAGTGGCGAGAATATCTCCCTGGTTACTTTAAAGCAGATAGGACGGCAAATTGAAAACGATTTGAGAGCTATCGATGGGATATCACAAATAAGCATTAGCGGTTACCCGGAAGAAGAAATTGAAATTGCCGTTAACGAAAGTAGTCTCCTGGCCTATAACATGAGTTTTACTGAAGTAGCACAGGCAGTCGCCAATGCCAATATTCTGGTGACCGGAGGAACCATCAAAACGGAAGCCGAAGAGTATTTGATACGGGCCAATAACAGGTCCTATTATGGAGATGAGTTGTCCAATGTTGTAGTGAGAGCCGATCCTTCGGGGCGTACGGTGCGGCTTAAAGATGTGGCGACGATCCGGGACCGTTTTTCAGAAACGCCCAATGCTACTTATTTCAATGGGAACCTTTCGGTGGAGATCTCGATCACGAGCACCAATACCGAGGATCTTATTTCTTCCGCAGACAGCGTAAAAGAATACATTACCACCTTCAACGAGATGTACAACAATGTGCAGCTCAATGTCATCAATGACCGTTCGGTTACCCTGGTTCAACGAACCGAATTGCTTCGTAACAATGCCATTATTGGAATGATCCTGGTACTTGCCTTTCTATCCATTTTCTTAAATACCCGTCTCGCTTTTTGGGTAGCCTTCGGATTGCCGGTGGCGTTTTTGGGAATGTTTATGCTGGCAGGATTTTTCAATGTTACCATTAATGTGCTTTCCTTATTCGGAATGATCATCGTTATCGGGATACTCGTTGACGACGGAATTGTAATTGCTGAAAATATCTACCAACATTACGAACGCGGAAAACCACCTATACAGGCAGCTATCGATGGTACCATGGAAGTACTCCCTCCCATTGTTTCGGCCATCATCACAACCATACTCGCCTTTGGGATCTTCTTATTTCTCGATGGACGTATTGGTGAATTTTTTGGTGAAGTTTCGGTGATCGTGATCTTAACTCTTTCTGTTTCGCTGATCGAAGCATTGATCATTCTCCCGGCTCACCTTGCACATTCCAAGGCACTGCAACCCCAGGACAACCGTCCCAAAAAGGGAATTGCTAAACTCTTTGCAAAATTGAGGTATATCAATACTTTCGGAGATCGCATCATGACCTGGCTTCGGGATAAATTGTATGGTCCGGTACTGCGATTTGCCCTCGAGTACAAGTTTTTGACCTTTTCCTTTTTTACCGTTTGTCTCATACTCACACTGGGTAGTATCCAGGGAGGGATCGTGCGCAAGACCTTCTTTCCGCAAATTGCCAGCGATCGGGTGCAGGTAACATTGAATATGCCGAACGGAACCAATGAAAAAGTAACCGACAGTATTATTTCGTTCATCGAAGATAAAGCGTGGCTTGTAAATACTGAATTGACCGAAAAATACTTAGCAGGCACCGATAAGATCCTATTCGAAAATATCGTCAAAAACGTGGGTCCGGGTGCTTCCAGAGCCTCCCTGTCCATCAATTTATTGCCCGGCGAAGAACGTCCCGATGCTATTTCATCTGATGTGGTGAGTAGCCGTCTCCGGGAACTAGTGGGACCCGTCATTGGTGCGGAAAGTCTGGTCTTTGGAGGGGGTGGAAATTTTGGGGGCAGTCCGGTTTCGGTTTCCTTGTTAGGTAATAATATTACGGAATTAAAAGAGGCCAAAAAAGAACTGAAACTGGCCATGGAAAGCAACGCCCTGTTGAAAGATATCACCGATAACGATCCTGCCGGTATCAAAGAAATACGCCTGGAACTGAAAGAAAACGCCTATTTATTGGGATTGAGCCTGCGGGAGATCATGTCTCAGGTTCGGGCCGGATTTTTCGGGGCACAGGCACAGCGGTTTCAACGCGGCCAGGATGAAATCAGGGTGTGGGTGCGTTATGACCGGGACAACCGATCTTCGATCATTGATCTGGACGCCATGCGAATCGTGACTCCTTCCGGGGCCCGGGTGCCTTTGGGAGAAATTGCCACCTATACCATTGAAAGAGGTGATGTTGCCGTTAACCATTTGGACGGCAGACGGGAGATACAGATCTCGGCCGATCTGAAAAATGCGGAAGAAACCAGTGCCACCGATGTTTTAGAGGATATTAAGACGAATGTAATGCCCGACATTCTCTCAAAATACCCCACAGTACGCCCATCCTACGAAGGTCAGAACCGGGAAGCGGGAAAATTACTGGGGTCTTTAGGACCGGTGGGACTCACGGTTTTGTTACTAATTTATGTTACGATCGCCTTTACCTTCCGAAGTTATAGTCAGCCGTTACTGTTAATCCTATTGATACCATTCAGTCTTACCTCGGTGGCCTGGGGGCATTGGATTCACAACTTTCCCATCAATATTTTATCGATGCTGGGTATTATTGCTTTGATCGGGATCATGGTGAATGACGGCCTGGTGCTCATTGGGAAATTCAACTTCAATTTAAGGAGCGGAATGAAGTTTGACGATGCGATCTTTGAAGCCGGTAAATCCCGTTTCAGGGCTATATTTTTAACATCGTTGACCACCATTGCCGGATTGGCGCCCTTATTACTGGAGAAGAGCCGGCAAGCTCAGTTTTTAAAACCCATGGCAATTTCCATCGCCTATGGGATAGGATACGCCACCGTTTTGACTTTGATTCTTTTGCCACTCTTTCTGGCATTCAGCAACCGAATTAAAACTACGATAAAGTGGTTGATCACCGATAAAGAGGTAACCAAAGAAGAGGTAGAACGAGCCATAAAAGAACAGCATGAACCACATTAAAACAGCAGTTATTTTACTTCTTTTCACAGGAAGTATGGTTGCACAGGAAGCACGGTTACTCACCAAAAAGGAGGCAGTTGCCGAGACTTTGGAGCGTAACTTCGGAATTGTAATTGCCAGGAATAATGTATCCATTTCAGAAAACAACAAAGGGATCTTAAATTCGGGGTATTTACCTTCCCTTACCGGAAATGCGGGGGCTAATTACAGTATCGATGATCAAACGGCTACTTTTCAGGATGGCGCGACGCGAACGGTGGATGGAGCCGAAACCACTCGCTATAACGCTTCCGTAAACCTGAATTACACCTTATTTGACGGTTTGGGACGGTATTACGATTACAAACGGCTGAAGGAGGAGTACAATTTAAGCGAATTGCAGGCTCGGGAAACCATTGAAACCACCATGCTTCAGTTGTTTTCGGTGTATTATGAAGTAGCGCGTCTTACCGAAAATGTGGTGGTACTGCGGGAAACATTTCAGAATACAAAAAACCGACTTACCCGGGCTCAGTATGCGTTTGAATACGGACAAAGCAACAAATTGGAGGTGCTCAATGCCGAAGTGGATATTGTCACCGACAGCATAAATTTAATGAATGCCAAACAACAGCTTCTCAACGCCAAGCGCGATCTGAACGTCGTCACTAATGAAGCGAATCTGGAGCGGCAGTTTGAGGTGGATACCGTCGTCGGATTTACAAATCCACTGGTACTGGAGGAATTTTTACGCGTGGCGGACACCAATAATGTACGGTTGCTTCAGGCAGGGCGAAATCAAAGTATTATCGATTACAGCTATAAGGCGAGCAAATCCATTTATCTGCCTTCCCTTGGCCTGACCGGTGCTTACGGATGGAATGAAGGTAATTTTCCCGCTACCAATTTTTTAAGCTCGAATACCTCCACCGGATTTTCGGCGGGAGTGAGTTTGACCTGGAGTTTGTTCGACGGGGGGAGAGGGGTGACGACCGTTAAGAATGCGCGTATTCAATCTTCCAATCAGGAATTGTTTACCCAGCAATTGATTTCCGAAGTACAAAGAGATATTGCCAATGCCCGGGGTACTTATGAAAACCGACTTACTGTTTTCAGGCTTCAGGAACAAAACGTACGAACCGCGACCGATAATTATGAACGCTCCAACGAACGTTATAAGCTGGGGCAGATCACTTCCCTCGAACTTCGCCAGGCCCAGATCAATTTGTTAAACGTGCGCACCAATAAAAATCTGGCCAAGTATGAGGCGAAGCTGGCAGAGCTGGAATTATTACAATTGGCCGGACAATTATTGAATACCGACTTCTAATGGAGCCTCATTTTTTTCAATGTCCCTATTGCTGGCAGGAGATTTCTATGCTTTTAGATCCTTCTGTAAGCACCACATATATAGAGGATTGTGAGGTTTGTTGTCATCCTATCGAAATAAAGACGGAGTTTGTCGAAAATAAGTTGGTTGCCTTTTCTGCAAATAGCATAGAGCAATAGTTTTTTCTATCTTTCGATTAACAAACCTAATTGCGTAGATGTTTTTAAATTTCAGTTTTCCCAATGATTCCATTGGGTATATTGTTGATGGTGTGATGGATACCGAGGCCATTCATTATCTGCGGGATGAAATTCTTGAAAAGCTGGAAGCGCATGACAAGATCAATATTTATCTGGAGGATGCCGGGGTAGAGCGATTTTCATTGAATTCGATCCTTATTACTACCTTATTTCCTCACAAGCACAAAGACTGTTTTAACAAAGTTGCATTTGTTACCGATCGTAGATGGATTCATGTGCTTACTTCAATTAACAACAAATTCATAAGTGCCACTATTCGCAATTTCACTACTGAAAAACGAATGGACGCCATTTCGTGGATCACGGAAGGGGATTAGAATTCACCCGTAGTTACTGCCCTTCCTCCCCGTATTCAATACGATACACGATAGGGCTATTTTTCCGAAGCATTTCACTCACTCCGCAATATCGGTCCTGTGAAAGTTGCACCGCTTTTTCCACTTTCGCCTTATCCAGGTGGGTTCCATAGAAACGGTATACCAGCCGTATTTCGGAATACACAACAGGATGCTCCTCGGTGAGATCGGCGTCGACGTCCATTTCTAATCCGGTGAACTCCACTCTCATTTTTTTCAGCAGGGATACCACATCCATACCGGTACATCCTGCGAGGGAAGCCAGCAATAATTTTTTAGGACTGGGCCCGGAGTCATTTCCCAGGGGTGCTGTAGTGTCTATTCGAAGGGTGTGCTTGTCTATGTGGCTTTCGAAGGCCATATTGTCTTTCCAAACTGTTTGTACGCTGTGCATGGTTTTGTTTTTAAAGTTGTAGGGGTAAGAGTAAATAAATTAGAGGGCCTTATTTCTTTTTCTTTTGGGGAACGGCCTTTTCATTCGCGATGTGCTTTTTATTTTTGGCAGGTCTCGGGCCTTGTGTGCTCAGGGGTTTTTTCTTGTCTTTAGGAACAAATTGTTTTTTCATGGTCTTTTATCTTAGCAATTAGCGACCCTTCCAAATACAGGGCCTATTTCCCATAAAGATACGAAAAATAAGCCGCTTGGTTGTTGGTTATTTCGATCGCAGTTCCTTAGTAAATAGCAGAAAATTTGGAAGGCCCCATCGATAGCTGAACAGAGGAATAAACGATCAACAATTCGAGTAAAAGAGGGCTAAAGGGACTTTTTTATGAATAAAGTGTCTAAAAAAATGCGAGCATATAAACACGATTGACCCTTGAAGCGCCTTTGATCAATTTGGGCTTTAAGTTATAATAATAGTTGGCTAATTCATGTTGGGAGCTGTTCTTCATTTTGAAGGCAGCTCTTTTTTTTGGAGGTGCATCCATTTCCTTACAAAAAAAGAGGCCAGAGCTTTTGCTCCGACCTCCAACTAACTAACCAACCATTTGGGCGTATAAAGAGACACCCAAATTTCGTTTATGCTTACTTACGCTTCCCGTCGTCATCCCCATCTTCTTCCTGGAAATCGGGAAGTTCTTCCAGTGCGATGATGGTAAGCTGTTTTTTAAAGTCACTCTGGGTAGCAGCCAACTTACCGGTGTTCTTCTTTTCCTCATTTTTTACAAAGTCGATCACGATAGGTCACTCTAAAGTATTTCCCCAGTAGCGATGCGTCATTGAGGTTGTACGTTTTTAAGTACATTGGCCTCCACATGTTTGAATTTTAATTCGGCTTCGTTGGTGTTATTGGTAAAAAAATAAGCCCCTGTCGAACTTACCGTTATAACTGGCAACGGCAGTTTTTGTTCTGCTCTCCGGCACCTTTTGTCCGAATAGCAACAACGGTGACCATGCATAACACTGCGAGTGGGATCCATTTTTTCATTTTGACCGTATTTAAATGGTTGATATACCTATTTAGACACTTCAGGAAGCAAAAGGTCACTTTTTTTAAGGGAGGCTGTCTACTTAACGGTTATGGGCGGGCTTCATTTTCTATAGCGAGCAGGCAGTTCGCAAGAGCGGCCCTCAGTCATAACTAATCCGATCTCGAATCGTACCATCGGCGCGATGTATGATCACATCGGCCTTGCGTTTTTTGGCTATACTTTTGGCCTTCCGTAAGGCTGTGCTTTGTTTTCTGTGTTTGGAGGTGATGCGTTTGTTGCCCTCCCGACGTACGGCCCAACCTTCTTTATAAGGCACTACGTGCTAGTCCCAGGTTCTGGCCTGGGGGCCTCGCGAGCCTTTAAAAATAGCCTCTACCAACTCCCTGATAAGCTGAATCCATGATTTCTCTCTCGCCATAAGACACTGTATTGCTGGGGTCGAAGGTAGTATTTTTCGTCGAAAACGATGTCCTCAAAATATTAGATGGAGTAGTAGTTGGGTTGTGGTGGTGGGAGGCTTTCTTTACTTCGTTTGGGATGGTAGGCTTCACTTGTTTGCCAGTTCACATGCTGTAGATATGCAGCCAAGTTTGCTATGTTGGGTGCTAACGTTCACAACTAGACTTCTACAATCACTTTATGTACTATAAATATTAGAGAACTGACTAGATATTTGTTTTCACTTGAATCCCCAAAGCCTTCATCACGTCACCGGCTATATATTCTTCAGGGTAAAATCCACAATCTCCAGGGGCTGCGGACATACATCCGGAACCGTTATAAAAAAAGATCATACTTGCCCATAGAAATTTGGTCATTTTACCATTTATTTCGCCAAAATAGTAACCTTTCTCTTTCAATCGATCTTGAAGTGTACGAATTGTTTCCTCATTTAATTTTTTTGCATGGGTTCCATCACAGATTACCTCTCTCCAGTTAGTTACTCTTTTTTCCTTTATAATTAATTTGGTTTCAATTCCGTTCGAATCTTTGGCCATTTCGAATTCTTCAGGAATAATGCATCTTGCGTATAATTTGGCAGAATCGGGATTTTTGGGAAATGTTGCATACAATTTGTCATAGTTCTTGATATAGTCGATCCAGGTAAGCACTATATTGGCCTTATCTACGTCGTTTTGCTCTTTTTTTGCCAATTCCAATAATCGCTGTGCCTCGTCATATTGAGCCATATCAAGCTTTAACAGCGCTTTGGTCACATATGCATCGTAAGTAGTAATCTCTGATTCGACAACCTCCAAAATTGAATCATTTTTTGCATTCAATCCCTTAAGTGTGTCCTCATATATTACCAGAGGGGTGTCATTGGTGTTACCAATAAATTTATAGGATGCAAAAGCAATAAGGCATAATGTGATAATACCCAGGCCGAATGCCAGATATTTTTTTGAGCTAGTTCTTTTAGCCGTTACTTCTGTAAACTTCTGTACTGGCTTAGACTGAACATGCTTTTCATGAATCCCTAATTTGGTAAGCTGTTCAATTAAGTGATACTTTAATTCTCCAACAGTATCGTACCTGGTTTCATAATGTCCTATTTCCTTTAGTTTCTCTTTGAATTGAAACAAACTATTTGCATCAACCTGATTAAGTGAACCTGAAAGTATTGGTGCATTTTTAAAGTAAGTAATGATCTTAGGATAGCCTTTGGATAGAAATTGTTTATGAGCTACTGTGAACTCCTCAAAGGTAAATTTTCCCACCTTCGTGAAGAACAATAGAACAAAAATATCACATTCTAGTATACTCTTATTGTATTCATTTTGTAGTCTAGATTCTGAAACCACATCGATAAAATCTTCCCACACGATGAGCTCCACATAAATGTTTGATTTTATAAGCTGATCATTTTTTCTTTTGATCGCTATTTCCAGTTCCCGTCTGTCTTCTTCCAGTTCGGAAGAGGAGGCCAGGAATATTTTAATCTTCTTTAGGCTCATAGGCTAAATGATACGCAAAATGTAGCTGTGGTAACGTTATTTCACTTGTCGGCTATTATGCCAATTCGAAATATACAAATTTCTCTCTAATGGAAATGAAGTTTCTCCTGTGCAGGGACAGAAAGCTCTGGGGTTATTTAAGAATCGAGATGAAAAATTTCTATTAAACAAAGATGTATTATAGCATAGTTATAATCAACTTCTAACTATAAGTGCTATGTAGACCGTATGGATAATGATCTGCTACACTCAAGGCGGGTTTGTAGCGGTGACCTTCGGGTTATGAGTTATTTAAGAAGGTGTTTTTCAACACAAACACTGGGCTCACAGCGCACTTTTTTACGTAATCGTGTTCCAAAACGTGTTCCGTTTTGTGTTCACTTTGTTAGTAAATA
>CAWECU010000022.1:0-12946 GCA_963807685.1 uncultured Flavobacteriaceae bacterium
ATTATGTTGCTAACGAGTACGGTTCGGTCTTGCTTCATCGCTGTAATTTTGGTCTCCTATAAAAATACGAAAATCCTTTGTCCAATTTTTATTCTATTCTGAAACAAAGTAAAAACCTGTATGCTAACCTCAATAAAGGAAAGATATGGCCAGAAGAAAAATACGGCCTCGCCCCTATTTTATACAGCGGCCCGTCGGAGCTAAAAATTTGAGGTAGTTACTAATCGCTTTTTTTTCTCAATTCCCCCAATTCCAGGGCCTTTTGATAGTTGGCAGTAACCGAACGCCAGTGCCGGAAGAATTTCTTCCCGTCCACAGGCTGTAGTCGCACCTGGAAGCTCCCATCTTTTTGTTCTTTTACTTCAATGATTTCTACCGCTACCCCAAGTACGCTCTCTATCTTGTAGACGCCGGATCGTTTCAGAATGATATTTGGCTTCGGAAAATTAATATGAAAATAGTTGGAGCCTTCGGGCGCATCGATCACCAGAATATCCCCTACCTCGGGAGTGCCGGGAACGGAATCAGGCATATTGCTCGCCGATACGAATAAAGCGGGTACGAGTAAAAAGTAAATCCAAATGGTTTTAGTTAAGTTCTTCATAGCTCCAATATTTTGTTCTTATAAAAATACAAATTGAGAGGGAAAAATCAAACAAAATGATAGAAGATGTGCTGATATAAAATTGAAAAAGGAAAAGGGTTACTATCACTTTAAAGAATACCCTTAATGTGAGGATATCGATATAGAGAAAACTGTGTATATTTATGAAATCATAGGTCTCAAACTATATACATTCAATTATGACCCTAGCAATTGGCCCTTTTCAACTACTCTTACTGTTAGTAATTTTTCTTGGAATTGCGATTCCTACCATTTTTATTATCTACCTCATCCGAAGAAATAAAAAAGAGTAAACAGGGGGTTTTTCCCGACAATAATAAAGCAGGTATCAGCAAAAAGCAGATAGCAAGGTTGGCTTTTAAATTAAGTACTGAAGTGTTTCCTGATAAGGACAATCCATACGACAGTTATGCCGAGGCATTGATGGCTCCCGGAAAAAATAAAGAAGCCATAAAAAATTACAAAAAGTCGCTGGAGCTGAATCCCAACAATCAAAATGCTGTTGAAATGTTGAAGAAATTAGAGCAATGAAGCGTGAATTTTGTTAAGATAATTTAACAAAAAAATTAACTGATAGTCAAGACTCCATTATACAGTGTACTCATCATAAGCGTTTTAGAATGTTTTATTATCTTTATTGAGAACAACCAACTGCGCACGCCCTCATGCGAGATAAAAAAATCTGGATTCGTACTGCGATTCTTATTTCTATTCTACTATTTGTAATTGTCAGATCCTGGTATGGCACTCAGCTGGATTCTCTAGCCAATGATGAACCATATCACATTGTATCTGGAGCCTATTATGTACAAACCGGAGATTTCCGGCTCAATCCCGAGCATCCTCCCTTATCCAAACTATGGGTGGGACTTTGGAACAGCGATAATTTGAAACTACGTCCATTTGAGCCTTTGAAAGATAAATACGAAGAACGTAAATGGCTGCAGGAAATTATCTATTTCGATAACGATGACCGACTTTCACAACAGCAGTCCCGTTGGGCGATGTATAGTTTTCATTTTATACTGGGATTGCTCATTGTACTATTAGTTTGGCATATTTTCAATTTTCATTGGGCCGTTGTAAGTTCCATCTGGTTAGCCTTGGAACCCTCGATAGCAGCACATCAGCCTCTTGTCCTGACCGATCTCCCCTTGTCTTATTGTTTGTTGATTACCGCCTTGACGGCGAGCCTATTTTGTCGCACTTGGAAATGGAAATGGTTAATCGTGTTTGGTATTTCCATAGGTATGACACTAGCGGTTAAACACTCGGCACTTCCTGGATTGGCTGCTATTATAATGTTAGCTGCCTTATTATCCTTAGGTCCGGTGT
This sequence comes from uncultured Flavobacteriaceae bacterium, assembly GCA_963807685.1. Lineage (GTDB taxonomy): Bacteria > Bacteroidota > Bacteroidia > Flavobacteriales > Flavobacteriaceae > Aureisphaera. The sequence goes on from CAWECU010000022.1 coordinate 1,961, forward strand.
TACAGAAAAATTTTAGACTGGCAGCTGGCCGTATGGGAAAGTTGTCTATTGTTGGGGTATTGGCGCTCTCCACCTTATGGGCGGTCTATGGCTTTCAAAATCACAGCTCAGATAATAACAAGGACGCCTTCAATAGAACGCTAACGGAGAAAATAGAGGATCTCAACTCACCTTCATGGAAGCGTCTAATTGGGTTAATGGAGCAAACCAAGATTGTTCCCAGAGCCTATATATGGGGACTTGCCGACACGGTACGAGCTGGTATTGAAGGGCGTGGCGATGATGAACATTTATTTTTTGGAGAAGTACGACTCGGCAGGGCGCCAATACTCTACTTTCCGGCAGTTATAGTTACAAAAATTCCTTTGGCGCTGTTGCTTATGGCACTTATCGCTTTGGGAGTTTTGGGGGGCGAGCTTGCCAAGCGGTTTAAAAAGTTGAATTCCCAATTGAGTACGCTACAGTGGATAGCTATTGGATTCGTGGTTGTATTCCTTGTCGCCCATTTACTGGCGCTTGCCAGTGGACGCACTTCCTATGGAGGAATACGCCATGCATTGCCAGTGGTAGCAGGGTTGAGTATTCTTGCCGGTGCGATTACATTGTTACCCTTTAAAAAGAGACCTAACCTTTCCTATGTCATTCCAGTTTTCTTGTTTATCCTAACGGCAGTAATGACCTTTGGTGAAAAGCGGATTTTCGAGTATCACAACGAAATTGTGGGAGGTACAGCGAATGCTTATAAATACTTCATGAACGAAGGCCATTATCAAGGGCAACGTTATTATGAAACCAAAGCCTTCTTTGATCAACCAGAGATCGATGAAACCGAAGATATTCATTTGTGGGCTTGGTATATGGAAGAAGAATGGAAGTCTGATAAAATGAATATCATCGAAGGTGTCAGGGACATCCACGACGAAAACCTCGAAGGAATCATGAAGGGGTATTTTATCATCAATGTGAGTGATCTTGTGGCTTGGCCTAACTGGGATCCCAAGGTTCTTGATTCCCTCGAACGAGTAAAACGATTTGGAAATATTTTGATTATGCACGGGCAAATGGAAGATCCTGTATCCTGGGCATATTCCATGACCTATACCGTAAGAAAGTATATCAAAGAGACCGAAAATCCAGACTGGGAACTCGTGGTCAAACGCTTGCAGCAAACGACCGAAATTAGAGGTTGGAACACCACACCCTACGTGGTATTAGGTAATGCCCTACTCAAATTAGGAAAGCAAGAAGAAGCGCTGGTTGCGTATAAAAAAGGAATGGACAATTTGGAAGAAGGCGATCCCTATGAACAATCCATGTTGGAACATATCGATTTAGTCAAACGGACCGAGGACGTTACAAAATTAGAACGCCTGCGGCCCATGGATGTTGAATAGAGGGATGAAATCTGGTTTTGATAGTTATCAAATTACGTAATTCTAAAAGATATGTATAAGGACTACCCCTCCCATATCTTCTTCCCGGAGGCGGCACTTCAGATCTTCTCGCTGTTGGAGGTCTTCCACCTGCTGGTGGGTCATCCATCCTGGAGGCATCAAATTTCAATTTTTGTTCTAATACCTTGAGTAGAATTTTTATTTAGATCAAAGCTTCTCTTACCCGATCCATAAATTTGGAGACTCGATCATAGTTCAGATCATTTTCCCAATGGCCCTTATCTTTGAAATAGGAACCTACGATCATGGCATCGCAGAGCGATACATAATTTGCCACATTCTCCAATGTAAGGCCCGAACCAACGATCACCGGGAAATCTAATCCGCTTTTCAATGCCTTCAAATCTACAACGGAGGCCGGTGATCCCGTATGATGTCCTGTGACCACGACTCCATCACTCAGAAAAAATTGGGCCGCTTTTGCCGTGTCCACTAACGAAATATCCCCTGTAATGGCATGAGAGCTGTGTTTCTTTTTGATGTCGGTAAAAACCGCAATATGATCGGCTGCTATCTGTTTTCGATACCTCAGTAATTCTCCCGCCTGGGCATTTATAAATCCTTCGTCCGCCACATGGGCAAACACAAAGCCTTCTACACGAATAAAATCGATACCTGCTGCTTTAGAAGCGGCCAGAGCTTCTTTATTCGCGCCAGCCAGTATTTGCATCCCAACGGGCAAATGCGTAAGTTTCTTTATTTCATAGGCGATAATGGCCATTAATGTGCTAATCTCATGGCCTACGCTTCCATTAAGGTAAGGAACGTCGTGCATATTCTCGATCATGATGGAATCGATCCCCGCGCTCTTTAAGGTTTCGGCCTCCGCTAACGCCTTGTCAATTATCTGGGACGGACTAAGGACATTCCCCGGAGTTCCGGGAAGGGATTGTAAGTGTATCATCCCAATGACGGGCAAAGATGTTTTGAAAATAGACCTAAATTTCTGCATTTGTGCTGGCTCAGTTCTGTAAAATTACCTAAATTTAAGAGAGTTTATATTTAATTCAGAAAAATAGATGAATACAACCCCAAAAGTAACAGTAATCGGCGCGTCAAATATCGATTTGATTGGTTTTTCAAAAGACAAATTAATCTATAAAGATGCTAATATTGGTTCATTGGAAACAATTCTGGGCGGCGTAGGCAGAAACATTGCTGAAAACCTAAACCGACTTGATTTTGATGTTGAATTTTTGAGCGTTTTTGCAGATGATGAGTTTTCGAAGACCATCAAAGATTCGTGTACCGATCTCGGTATTTCCATTGCGCATAGTCTTACCTTGAAAGATAGCAAGACCTCTCTATTCATAGCGATCATGGATCATAATAATGATCTCGCATTAGCCCTTACCGCGATGGATATTTACGATGAACTACCCGACTCTTTTATCCTCAACAACCTGGACGTTATTGGTGAAAATGACTACTGTGTGCTCGAAACAAATTTACCTACTTCCATCCTTAAATTGGCGACCGAAAAACTGCCTCATGTAAAATTTGCCCTGGAAGCCGTTTCGGGTAAAAAAGCGCTTAAAGCAAAATCGATTCTTGATCGACTGTACATATTGAAGTGTAACATCCTTGAAGCAGAATTATTAAGCGGAATAAAAGCGGAATATGAAAGTGATTACGAAAAATTGGTGAAACATTTTTTGGACTTAGGGGTTAAAAAGGTGTTTATAACTTTGGGGCCTGATGGCGTTGCCTTTGGAACCAAAGAAGAGATATTCATTTCCAAGAATCGAATTATTACACCTGTGAATACGACTGGCGCCGGGGACGCTTTTATGGCGGGACTCATCTATGGTGAAACGAAGGGGCTGGATATTTACGACACGGTAGATTTCGCTTCCGCTTGTGCGCTGGTTACTATTCAGCATAAAAACGCCGTCAATCCAGAAATTTGCGAGCAAAAAGTTTTGAAGGCGATGTATTGATCCAATCTTCTTGATTTATAGCAAGTTGTTCAAAACGATAGTGTTTTAATTAATTACAGCAATACCCTCTAATCCTGTTTCAAAGCCTTTACATGCGCGAATATGGAAACTCCATTAATCACTGTCTCCACCCGGGCGGTCATCATTTTCACACCTTTTACTGTGTTCATCTTCCCTTCCGGAGAAACAGCGACGATGTTATAAAAAGTCGCGTTCGCAGCGATCGCTCTTACATGGACAATATTACCGGCCCTGCCTATGCCTTTTATATCTAATATTTTTCCATCCTCGGTAATTGCCTTAATATCTATCAAGGTGCCATCATCATCAATTGCCTTTAACGGATAATAGAGGTCGCTTTCTTTAATGATCAATTTTACGGGTAATCGTTTTCCATTGACCAACGCTTTTACGTCTAAAATACTGGTGTCGTAAGAATCCTGAATGGCTTTGACATCGTGAATGTTCCCATCCTTATCGATCGCCTTAACCTTAATCAACTGCACCACAGGATGATAGGCTTTGACATTCCAAATTATTTCGGCCTGAATCTCGGTTTCCGGTTTATTGAGGTCGGCTCGATTTTTATCAAATATCTGAGCATTTGCATAGGTGGCGACCATCATGAACAAGAGAGATAAAACCATCACTCGGCCAGCTACCAGATTTCGTTCTAGTGTTTTCATCGGTATGTATTTAGTGATTTAAATCTAGGCAAGAACCCTAGAAATTAAAATGACTAAAATCATATGCTTTAATCCACCTAAAACATTCGATGCAAATTGTGGCCTATCCTTTATAGACAAAATATCTTCTGCAAAACAATTATGATTTTTACCCTTTAACAATCTTAACCGAGGAAGAGGTAAAAGAGCAGCAAGGACACAGAGGAAATACTTACTAAAATAAGCATACATCCCTTACCGGGCGGTTTTTTAGGTTTTCTTTTTTCTTCATTTTCAAAAGTTAACGTCTTTTTGCCCACTCCTGTCTTTTTCATGAGTCTTTCAATGATCTTGATAATAAGTCGTTGAGCTTCATCATTAATATCAATATATTCCTCGTTTGGATTACTGGCACCGTCCCCGTAATGTTTGTCCATATAATCCTTATCACGAGGGTCTACATGTTTTTTTTTGTTTGTTTTGGTTCCTTTTATATTGGAATCCTCATAAATTTCGGTGACTCCTTTTCCGAAGGGATAGTTTGTATCACCGCAATCCTTCTGAAGATCGATAACCGCATGTATACATTCGTGGATGATGGTATCCACCATTTCCATTGGATTGTCTATGTGTTCTTGTTTGGTAGGATTGATAGTTAAAGTTCCTTTCCTGCCGCTTCTATAACTTCCAAATCGTTCCACCCCATCCGGCTTATGGCCAGGAACGGATTTCAATTCAATCACTTTGGCACAGTTCTTTAGATAGTTCCAGATTTTTTTGAAATCAGGATCTTCGAAAAGGGCTTCAATTGCTTTTTTCTGATCTGGAGTACTTTTGAGTCCGTCAATAAACGCTGCTTCGTTGGTAAAGGCCATATCAGGACGTTTTGAGGGTTACAAAATCTGTTTCTTTAACCAAACCGGAATCAAAATTAATGCTGTAGTAATATTGTTCAAAAGTTGATGGATACAACCAAGTATTATCCATTGTAATTATGGGGTCACTTAAACTGGCTTTAACAGCATGTTGAGACATCCCCGAACTAATTTCAACTCCATCGATTAAAATCCAGAGAGCGGCTAATTCGTCACGAATTTGGATGAGATCGGCAGTACTCATAGAATCTACTCCTCCCGAGTGGAAGTGATCCTCCATGATTTTTTTGGCTTTGGTTGCGTTCGACATTCACAAAAATAATTAGCCAGCAACTTATGAGAAGATACTTCGCGGCGTTAAGTAGCTAATATACAATTATTTATAAAATTTTCAAAGTCGTTAAGCTTGCCTTTTAATGCAAGTGGTTATTGCTCGTTTTGCGAAAATTATTGTTGGCCAATTAGGCAATTTCAGAAACTCCCACCTATTTGAATCCCAATTGAAAAACCCTGCCAGACACTACATCCTCAATACGCATTATTATTGTATTTTAGTTTCTGAACTAATAACCCACATGCACAAAGAGCTAAAAAGATATCTTCGTAATCTGTGGCAATCGGTCATTTTTTGGACCTTAGCCTTATTTTTATGGGGGTTGCTTCGGTTTTATGGGCTGGCCGATATGGAAGGCATCCATATTGACGCCAAGTTTCAAGAAGCAATGCAAATAAATTTTCTGCTTCGATTTTTCACCTTCGCAGGAATTTTAGTCGGAATCATTTTCGCAAACATTGAATTCTTCTTTGAAAAGTATTCGTCCAACAAATTAACCCTGGGCCTTAGAGTGTTTTTTAAATCATGTCTCTATCTACTCACCGTAATTATTATTGCCACGGCAACCAAAGAACTCGCGATGTCCCGGTTTGATTTGGAGATCAACAATGACCTGGGATGGTGGTGGGAGGATAAAATGTTTAGAGCCGTCATCGTATATATCCTATTGATATCGGTGGTGTTCTCATTTATTAAGATCGCCAATGAAAAATTTGGAAAAGGAATCTTCTTAAAAATGCTAATGGGCCGCTATAAAAACCCCAAGGAAGAAAAACGAATCTTTATGTTTCTTGATCTGCGATCTTCTACAACCATTGCAGAAATCCTTGGACATTTCAAATACAGTCAGTTGATCCAGGATTGCTTTTACGACCTCAATGATATTGTTCCGAAGCATTCCGCAGAAATTTACCAATATGTGGGAGACGAAGCAGTGTTGAGCTGGCCGTATCACAAAGGCCTTGCGGATAACAATTGCGTGGCCTTGTTTTTCGAATTCCAAAACCTGCTAGCTAAAAAAGCCCCGTATTACAAAGCAAAATATGGATTGATTCCAGAGTTTAAAGCCGGACTGCACGGTGGAAAATTGATGGTGGCCGAAGTGGGTGTGGTAAAGAAGGAGTTGGCCTTTCATGGAGATGTGATCAATACCTCAGCCCGAATACAGGCAGAATGCAATAATTATAATGTTCCTATCTTAATTTCAGAAATACTTAAGGACGATCTTCAGTCAAACAACGCCTATGCTTCAAAACATATAGGAAATTTACTGTTAAAAGGAAAAAATACGGCGGTCAACCTATTTACGCTTTCAGAGAATTAAAACCATTTGTACGAACAAATATAGTATGAGCAACAAGTCTTACATCCTTGCTGTACCGTTACGATACTCGCCATAAAAAAAACCCGCCCTCATGGGACAGGTTTTTAAAAATGGTATACGAACTCAGTTCTAGTCACGTATGTGGAAAACTACATTTTTCTTATCATCTCCTTTGACCATCTGGATCTTATACGAGCGGTCTATAAGGTAATAGCTCTTAATTTTTCAATAAAGACATCGCTTTTTGCCATAAGGGTAATTTAAAGCCTCAGTATCAGCAATTTGCTTAAAGGTAATTATTTTTTATTATCTAATTTTAGGAAAATTGTATTGGATACCCTGATAAATCGCCTGTTCCTGGTTTACCACCGTCTCTTCTTTATTGACAAACAGCCGTCCGAACAAAAAAAATGACGCCAAATGGCGCCATTCCTTACTATTCATAAAGCTTCGTAAGCCTAATTTCAGGGCTTAATATTCTGATTTACTCTGAATACATTGTTGGGGTCATAGGTCTGCTTAATTGTAACTAATCTTTCATAATTATGTTTATAACTGGCCTGAACCCGTTCCTGTCCTTCCTCCATCAAAAAATTGGAATAGGCCCCACCTGAAGAATATGGATGTAATCCTTCCCAGTAGGCTTTGCACCAATCGGTAATCTTCCCGGCATTCGAAGGATCGGGATCTACTCCTACGATAACGCCAGCATAATTGGCATCCCGATAGGCCCAGGGAGTCTCTTCGGCCCCCACTCTACTGGCAGCTCCACTTATAGGATATAAATGCATTTGTGAGAGTGGTGTGGGAATCTTGGACCCGAACTTTAAATGCTGTGCTCTAATTTCGGGACCTAATTCAGTGAAGAAATCGGCTCGCCAATACCATTGCAACCCATGTGGCATTAATCCATCAAACATGGTCTGTATGGAAGGATACGGCATTTCACCTACATGTTCAAAAACAGGTGCTTTATCCAATACAGGTTGGAACAGCTCTTTAAATTTATCCGGATCACCTGCATAACACCAAACAATGCCACAAAATTGCTTGTTGTGTAAAAAGTCGGGGAACGGTGGGCCGGGAATAACCATCGTAGCGATAAACCCATTGAGTTCGTCGGGTGCATTCAGAAGAAAATCATGATACCATTCCATGATCTCTTCTGTTTTTTCGATAGGCCATAAGGTTGGGCCGCCTATAACTGTTTTGACGGGATGCGCTTGAAATTTAAAAGACGTCACAATTCCAAAGTTTCCTCCACCACCGCGAATCGCCCAGAACAAATCGGGATATTGGTCTTTGTTCACTGTAACAAAAGAGCCATCGGCCAGTACCATATCTGCTTCTAAAAGATTGTCGATGGTCAAACCATATTTTCTTGAAAGATGACCAACACCTCCTCCGAGCGTGAGACCGCCTACTCCAGTGGTGGAGATAATTCCTGCAGGAATAGCAAGTCCAAAAGGATGCGTCGCATGATCCACTTCACCCCAGAGGTTACCACCTCCAACCCGTACGGTATTGTTTGAAGTATCAACGCGAACCGATTTGAGTCCGGAGAGATCGATCACGAGTCCGTCGTTGCATAATCCCAATCCACCACCATTGTGACCACCGCCTCTTACTGCCATCAATACATTATTCTCTCTTCCAAAATTTACCGAGGCCATCACATCGGCCACATCCACACACATGGCGAATAGTCCCGGGCGTTTATCGATCATTCCATTGTAGACTTTTCTCGTTTCGTCATAGCCGGAATGAGAGGGAGCCACAAGCTCCCCTCTTAGTTGAGCACCGAAATCTTCAATGGCAGAAGGATCTAAATCTTTAATTAATTGGTTCATAATTTGTGTGTTTTAGTTAGTTGAATGTGTTTGATTTACACCAAAATTAGAGCGTTTAAAAGTGACAACGCAGTACATTCAGTTCAAAAAACCACAAATTTGAAGCATGCCCGTTCGCATGAAATGATGAGCTAGTAAATATGTTGCTGGACGTATTTGGAGGGAAGGATTCCATAGGCATCCATAAAGCATTTAGAGAAGTAAGTAGGGCTGTTGAACCCGGTTTCATATGCAATTTCTGAAATATTACCTTGCTGCTCATGCAATAATAGCAATGCTTTGTGCAGTCTGAATTCTCTAATGAAATTGTTCGGTGATTTCCCTGTTAGTTTCATTAGTTTCCGATACAACTGCGATTTACTCAAGCCCAATGCTTTACTAAAGGTATCGACATTGAATGTAGGTTTATTCCAATTTGATTCAGTATGATCCATAAGATGAGTGAGGAATTTTTCTTCTGAAGGCTTTAAAGCGCGAATCAAATCCTTATCGATTCTGGCATTTTGATTCTCACTTTCGTACAACGTATTAATTTCAGTCGAAATGACCAAGGGATCTTTGACTATCTCACACATCCGGGTTGCAAGCGCAATTCCATCTTCAAATAAGATTTTATTTGGGAGTACCGGAGTACCGCCGCTTAAGGCGATGTTCAAACGGCGATTGAAGGCATCATGCTTAGGAGTTACGTATTTAAACTTAAACTGAACTTCTAAAGCACAAAGCACCGCGTCAGAAACCGAACGGAAGGAAACCAGATAGGTGTTATTGTCCTTTTTGACCACACTGCCATTGAATGTTTTAATGGTCTTTGAAACACTATTGTGGAACTTTTGTGTAAAGATGGTAAATTGATCGCCTTCTACCCTATTGAGAAAATTACTGATCTCAATCACCATAATCACCCTGAATGCAGGATCATTAAGGGCCCTATGAAGTTCGTTCTCAACTTTTTCAGGATCCTCGATCCGACCTAAAAACGACTCTACTATTTTTTCGTTAACTTCAATAATACTATGAGGTAAGTCTCCATGAGCGTGATTGTGCATCTCTTGAATGGCTTTTTCATTGGGTGCTTCAATAAGGCAAAAGGCAGTCCTCCTCGATTCATCACACCAATAGGTCATGCCCTTACAGCCATATAAATGCTGGACCTTTAGGTCGGCTTGATGCATGGATGCAACATGCTCTGCGGTAATATCCTGCGGAATTTCGTGGCGATCCATGTATATGGGCATATCCTGTTTTTTCAACAAGTTAATGAATTGTTCTCAATTCAACCCCTTAGACAAATACACTTATACACTTATCTTTAAATGGACGCCACTCGCCTGCTCCGACTAGGTGATATTATCTAAATCAATTCCAAAAAAAATTAATTAACTTGAAGTCCCATAAAAATTTATGGGGCCATGCGTTATAATCATCAAAATTAATCCACTATTCCATGAAATTATCTTATTTATTAACCTTCGCCATTCTACTTTTCATCAGCACTTCGGTCTTGGGCCAAAAACAAAGTAATGCCACTGATTCGCTATACGGAGGCCTAAAACTACGATCCATTGGGCCTGCTTTTATGAGTGGGCGCATTGCACATATCGCGATACATCCTGAAAACGAACATATTTGGTACGTAGCCGTAGGTTCGGGAGGCGTTTGGATAACTGAGAATGCGGGTACCACCTGGACTCCCATCTTCGACAAGGAAACTTCCTATTCCATTGGAACCGTTACCATAGACCCCAACAATCCCAATACCATTTGGGTGGGCACCGGAGAAGATGTGGGAGGACGCCACGTGGGCTATGGGGATGGAGTTTATAAAAGTATCGATGCCGGAAAAACATGGAAAAATATGGGTTTAAAAGATTCTCAACATATTTCCAAAATCCTGGTACATCCCGAAAACAGTGATGTAATTTGGGTGTCGGCGCAAGGACCGTTGTGGAATAAAGGTGGGGATAGAGGTTTGTATAAATCCACCGATGGTGGTAAAACCTGGAAGAAGACCCTGGGAGATAGCGAATGGATAGGCGTGACCGAAGTGGTCATGGATCCCTCAAATCCGGATCGGTTATTCGCGGCCACCTGGCAACGACATCGCACCATAGCCGCATATATGGGAGGTGGCCCCGGTACTGGTTTGTTCCGAAGTGATGACGGCGGAGAAACCTGGATCGAACTTACCAATGGCATCCCAAAAGAGTGGAAAGGAAAAACCGGCCTGGCCGTTTCCTATCACGACCCGAATATCGTCTATGCTGCCATCGAACTCGAACGTAGAACGGGCGGATTGTTCCGTTCTGAAGACGGTGGAAACTCCTGGAAAAAACTCTCGAATACCATCAGCGGAGGTACCGGACCCCATTATTATCAGGAATTGTATGCGTCTCCACACCAACCTGACCGATTGTATTTAATGGATAACAACCTGCAAATTTCCGAAGACGGTGGGAAAACGTTTTACCGTATGAATGAAAAGAACAAACACGGTGATAACCATGCTATCGCCTTTAAAAAGAACGACCCAGCAATACGTGG
>CAWECU010000023.1:0-106470 GCA_963807685.1 uncultured Flavobacteriaceae bacterium
AACCCAGCTTGAGGACTTTATTGCAGAGCTTAAAAAATTAAATGATGAATACCAGAAACAAAATATTCAGATAAAGAAACAGCACGACTCTCTTTCTAAATTACACGGCGATCTTAAAGAACAAGCCGCCGAACTGGAAATACAAAAGCAAAAAGCGGAAGAGTCTACACAAGTAAAATCACGGTTCCTTGCAAGTATGTCTCACGAACTGCGCACACCAATGAACTCTATACTTGGGCTTACGAGAACTAATTTTAGAAAAAGCCGATTTTAACGGCAAGAATAAAGAGCGGCTGGAAGTTGTGCTTAGCAGCGGTAGAAGACTGATGACCTTAATTAATGATATCCTCGACCTATCGAAAATTGAAGCGGGTAAAATGGATATAAAAGAGGAAAATACACTCGCTGAGGAGATACTAGAAGAAGTGGCAAACTCTATTAACCCGTTAGTGCTGAATAAAAAAATTGAGTTCAAGATTGTTAGGAATACAAATACAAAAATTATAATTCATACCGATCGAGGGAAAATTGCCCAGGTGCTAGCAATTATACTGGATACAATTATGAATAATGTGGTTTCACGATCCAGGTCTTTAACGATTTCCATCAAGTGGTCTCCGTCAATATTGGATATAAAACGCAGCTCAAGATGGTTCTGGTAATACTTCAGTGCATTGCAAACCATATCAGGACCGAGATCACTACCGCCAATGCCTATGTTAACGATCGTTCTAATGGGTTTCCCACTGTATCCTTTCCAATATCCCTCGATCACTTCATTGGTAAATCTCTTCATTTTTTGAAGTGCGGATAACACCTCAGGTTTCATATTGTCAAAATCGCGTAAAGCCACATGCCCTACAGCACGTCCCTCAGTTTCGTTGATATGTTCTTCTGAAAATTGAGCCTCGATAGCGCTTTTTAACTTCACTTCACTCGCCAACTCCAACAACAATGACAACGTTTCATCGGTAATCCTGTTCTTTGAATAATCTACATAAAAGTCATCCCAGTCAAAAGCCATACGTTTTGCACGGGAAGGATCCTGAGCAAATAATTCTTGCATTTTACTGTCTTTAACAGTTTCAAAATGGGCTTGTAACTTTTTCCAGGCCTTGGTTTGTGTAGGATTTACTTTAGGAAACATGGTCTAAATATACGATTTAGGAGGTTTGATGGGCCAGTTGTGATATACGAATTGCTTTTTCTGAAGTGTCTGAATCGAATTCCATTCAAACTTCGGTGCCCAGTTTGTTCTTTCTGTAATATTCGATCAAACCATCAATGGGCCTGCGTATTACTTTACCCAATTTCAGGTGATAAGGTACCATGGCATCCCGAATCATTTCTTCGGAAAAGTGAGCGATGGAACCAATAAAATGGATGGGAACATGATGCGCTTCCTTATAACACAAGACACGATTTTCGATGAAATTTGTCATTCCTTCACTTATCAATTTCCAAAAATAACCATTCACCCTTTCCGAATTGGCAGTCCCTTCGTCATAGGTGAAAATAAATTCGGCAAAGGAAGCCAGGTATGTATTGGGGTTGGGCCGTTTATAGAGATTGGTCTTGATCACATCGGGGTCAACATCGAAACGCGCTTTAAATTGCTTTCGAAGTTTCTTCGGCATCTTTTTATAGAAATAGTCGCGTATCAATCGTTTACCAAAGTAATTACCGCTGGCCTCGTCCATTAAAACATATCCCAGAGAAGGTACGCTTGTGTAAATGTCATGACCGTCAAAATAACAGCTGTTGGATCCTGTACCCAGAATACAAACAATACCGGGTTCTGTTGTGGCTGCATAAACCGCCGCTAACAAATCCTCGTTTACACTAACCCTGGCGTTTACAAAAAGATTATTCAACACATCTTGAAATAGCTTCCTCGGCGTTTCGGTACCACAACCGGCCCCATAGAAATCTACTACCTGTGCAGTTTCAAATATCTTGCTAAGGTCTTCATTTTCCCGAATTCGGGAATAAAGCTCTTCTTCGGGTATCACAGCGGGATTGAGTCCAAGAGATCGCGTCTTTAAGACTACTTCTCCCTTCGGGTCTAATAAAATCCAATCGCATTTGGTTGAACCACCGTCGGCAATTAAGGTCATAGAATAGATTAAATAGTTGCCAAGTGTACTGCCAGATCAATCAGTTTTGCCGAATATCCATATTCGTTATCGTACCAGGCTACCAATTTGAAAAAATTATCGTTGAGCGCCATTCCGGCATTTGCGTCAAAATTACAGGTGTTGGGATCGCTCACAAAGTCCTGAGACACAACGTCATCCTCAACATAATCGATCACTCCAACATAGGCTCCGGCCGCCGCTGTTTTAAACAATGCCTTGACCTCTTCATAAGTAGCACTTTTCTCAGTACGAACCGTTAAATCTACGACCGAAACATCGGCAGTTGGCACACGAAAGGCCATTCCCGTAAGTTTTCCTTTCAACGCAGGGATTACCTTGGTGACCGCTACTGCAGCACCTGTAGTGGCTGGGATAATATTCATAATAGCACTTCTGCCCAATCGATAGTTCTTTCTAGAAGGGCTATCCACGGTATGTTGTGTTGCTGTTGCGGCATGAATGGTGGTCATTAATCCTTCAACAATTCCCAAATTATCATCAATCACCTTGGCCATTGGCGCCAGGCAATTAGTAGTACAAGAGGCATTAGAAACAATCACGTCTTCAGGTCTCACGTCCATATGGTTCACTCCCATGACGAACATAGGTGCATCCTTGGAAGGAGCTGAGATAACAACTTTTTTTGCTCCTGCCTTGATATGCGCATTGGCAGTGTCCAGACTTGTAAAGATTCCGGTGCAATCGATAACGATCTCTGCTCCTACCGCATCCCATTTAAGGTCTTCCGGGTTTCTTTCAGCAGTTACCCGCACCGTCTTTCCATTAACGACCAGATGACCATCCTTTACCGCTATGGTCCCCTTAAATTTTCCATGCACCGAGTCGTACTTCAGCATATAAGCCAAATGATCTACATCCAAAAGATCATTAATAGCTACTATTTCTACATTATCATTCTGTGCCGCTATTCTAAAGGCAATTCTTCCTATTCGACCGAAGCCGTTGATTCCAATTTTTGTCATATTCTTTTCCCGCTATGGTGCGGACTGTATTAATGATTACTATTTAGCACAAGGCGTAAAATTCCTTCCTTGCTCCTCCATTTGAGGCTTCGTTATTTAATGTTATAAAGACGTGATATCGGCAACTCGTATGAGGTCGAGATCAATATTGTTTTCTCCCTTTATGGCCTCTTCAAATGGTACCGAAACCAATTTGGTATGTGAAATACCTATCATCACGTCGCGCTCTCCGGCAATTAATGCGTCTACCGCGCCTACACCCAATCTACTGGCCAACACACGGTCATAACAACTGGGAGAACCTCCGCGTTGGATATGTCCTAAAACGGTCACTTTTATCTCGTATTGATCTAATTTCTTCCCAATATAATCTGCCAGTGCCATGATGTTCTTACCTATTTGGTCTCCTTCGGATACTACAACAATACTGGAGGTTTTCCCCGACTTCCGACTTCGTTTTAAGGAGGCGACCAAACGATCTCTCCCCATATCCTGTTCTGGGATCAATATTTCCTCTGCCCCGGCTCCTATACCTGCGTTCAGGGCGATATCCCCTGCATCGCGCCCCATCACTTCCACCAAAAACAGTCGATTGTGCGAGTTGGCCGTATCCCTTATTTTATCAATGGCTTCCACCACCGTATTCAATGCGGTATCATAACCTATGGTATAATCGGTTCCATTGATGTCATTGTCAATAGTACCCGGAATACCCACAATAGGAAAGTCGAATTCTTCATTAAAAATCTTGACACCGGTAAAAGTTCCGTCCCCACCAATGGCAACAAGAGCGTCGATCTTCGCCTCAATCAAATTATCGTAGGCTTCCTGTCGGCCCGCTTTGGTTCTGAATTCATCAGATCGTGCCGATTTCAAGAAAGTACCGCCCCTATTAATAAGGTTCTTAACAGAACGGGGACCCAACTCTTTAAAATCGCCTTCGATCAACCCTTGAAGCCCTCTAAAGACCCCAACACATTCCAAATTATGATAGGCACAAGACCTCACAACAGCGCGAATCGCAGCATTCATTCCGGGAGCATCTCCCCCGCTGGTCAATACCGCGATCCTTTTAATCTTTTCGTTCATTGGTGTAAAATTATATCAATAAATTCACATAACAAACGATAAATGAAACGATAACGTTTTCGAAAATTCTATTTAATGAAAAAGACGAAAAAATGAGTTTGAAAAGACTCATATCCTTTGAAATTGTGCCATTTATGACGATGTCACCAAGGTGATCCTACTTACTGAACCTCCTCAAAGAGAAGAATATCAAAGGGGGAGGCAAAGCTAATTCTTCCCTCCTGAACAGTTGCCTCATTCCCGGAATAGGCATCCCTTAGTTTGGTGCCATTTTCAAAAACGCCTCCAACCGAAATATCCTTTTGTGTCGCCGTACTATTGAGCACAATAAGGACTTTATCTTCATGATCGCCTTCCGAATAAAGCCTGGAAAAGACATAGGGATTTTGTGAGATCATTTGATGCACTCCGGCCCCCACAGCCATATGTTTATTTCTGAATTGCCCTAATTTCTGCCAGTGCACAAGTAACTTTTGAGCGGTTTCGTTCGATTCGATGTTCTCCCAATCCATTACCGAACGCAGCGTAGCGTCTCCGCTAGTGCCATCAATGAGCAGCGAACGACCAACTTCATCACCGTAATAGATTTGGGATGCGCCGGGGGCGAGAAGCAATCGTATGGCAGATTCGTAGGTTTTTTCGCGAGCCTTGTCATAGGGTACTCCATCGTCATGTGAAGAGATATAGTTCAAGGTACCAAAGCCGTCCATTTCGGTGTTTAAAATTTCAGAATAATTACTGAAAACCTCCTCATAACTTTTATCGGCAGTAGATCGCAGGTCAAAATTGATCATAGCATCAAAACTTTTCCCAAAATAATCCACTTGTTTGTCGCCAAAATCATATATCTGCCCCGCATTGATATTGTAAAAATAAACCTCACCTACCAAATAGAAAGGGGTGTCGTCCATGGCTAAGTCGGGATTTTCACTTTTCCAAACATCAAAAGTATCATCACAAACCTCCCTGAATTCTTCCCAGACATATGCTTCGGTATGTTTTACGGTATCGACCCGGTAGCCGTCTATCCCAAAATCGGAAATATAATCGGCCAGCCATTTCATGATATAGAAACGAGGTGCCCTGGGATGGCCGGTTCGTTCAAAAAATTCGTCCAGCTCAGCCAGCTCGGTTTCGTAGCGACCTTCAGCCTTCCATTTTTCAACCAGCTGCGGAGGTAGCTCCACCGCTTCGTTACTTTCGGTTAAAATATCAGGGAGATTGGCCACCAACGTACAGGAAGTCGTGTTTTCATAATTAGAATAATCACACTGGGGAGCGGTTCGTACCCAATCATCAGGCCATACCGGGTCTTGTGAAGTCGCGGGGCCTGTATGGTTGATCACTGCATCCAGCAGAATTCTAATTCCGTAGTTATGCGCCGTGGTTACCAGCTCCTGCAAATCTTCACGAGTGCCAAAATTGGGATCCATGGCGGTCCAGTCTTTGGCCCAGTAGCCATGATACCCATAGGTAAAACCCGTACCTTCATCTGTTCCCGCGTGAATTTGTTCCACAACCGGAGTCAGCCAAATGGCATTGACACCCAGTTTGGTAAAATATCCATCGCTGATCTTTTGGGTCACTCCTTTAATATCGCCACCTTCGAAACCTCTCAGAACCGCTGTTTCATTGGTTCTCTCTAAATTGACATCATTGGAAGGATCTCCGTTTTTAAAGCGATCTGTCAATAAAAAATAGATATTCGCACCCTCCCAGGTGAAGTGGGATGGTTCCATGGCCACTTCGGGATCAGCTCCGTTTAATTTTTTATTGGCATCACCACAGTTTATAAACAACAGGGTAGTTAAGAGAAATAGAAATTTTGTAAAGCTCATAGATTCAAATTTTAGGCCGAGACCGTAAGGGTTTTGTCGTTCACTACTATGGATAGCTGATCTCCGCTTTCCAGAGAGAATTGATTGTCGTGTTTGGTTACCGACACTTTTAAAATACATCCTCTAAAGTTCACCTTAAAAGTGTAACGCTGCCACTGTTCAGGAATTCTGGGTTCAAAATACAATCGATCATTTTGTACCCGCATGCCACCAAATCCTTCGACGATACTCATCCAGGTACCGGCCATACTCGTGATGTGACAGCCCTCCTCCACTTCTTTATTATAATCGTCCAGATCGAGACGTGAAGTCCTTAAATAAAATGCATAGGCCTGCTCCATCCTTCCCAGTTTTGCCGCCTGAATGCTATGGACGCAAGGCGAAAGCGAAGATTCATGAACGGTAAAGGGTTCATAAAAATTAAAATGGTCTTCCAGTTGTTTCAGACTGAAATTTTCTTCAAAAAAATAAAATCCCTGAAGGACATCGGCTTGTTTGATATAAGGAGAGCGCAAAATGCGATCCCAGGACCATTTTTGGTTGATAGGTCGGTGCTCCGGCGCCAATTCGGAAACGGGAACCAGTTCTTTGTCCAGAAAACCGTCCTGTTGCAGATACACTCCCAGCTTTTCATCGAAGGGAAAGTACATATTTGTTGCGACCTTACGCCAGTCGTCCACTTCGGTTTGGGTCAAACCGGTTTTGTCATTAATTCGTGCATACGCTTTGGGATGATCTTTGCTTACTTCCCGAACCCGCTCTGCGGTATACTCCAGACACCATTGGGCCAAATAATTGGTATAAAAGTTATTGTTCACATTATTTTCATACTCATTGGGACCCGTCACGCCTAAGATTACGAATTTATTTTTTGATTTGCTGAAGTTCGCACGCTGATACCAAAACCGCGCGATCCCAATCAATACCTCCAGCCCCATGTCCAACAAATAGCTGAAATCTCCGGTATAACGTATATAATTGTATATGGCGAAGGCAATAGCACCATTTCGATGAATCTCCTCAAAGGTGATCTCCCATTCATTGTGGCATTCTTCACCATTCATGGTCACCATAGGATACAGGGCAGCCCCATTTGTGAATCCCAATTTCCCGGCATTCTCGATCGCTTTTTCCAGGTGATGGTAGCGATACTCCAGGAGACTGCGAGCCACCTGGGAATCCTTAGTAGCCATATAAAAAGGGATGCAGTATGCCTCGGTATCCCAATAGGTACTTCCGCCGTACTTTTCGCCGGTAAAACCTTTGGGGCCAATATTGAGACGCGCATCCTTGCCCAAATAAGTTTGATTTAACTGAAAAATATTAAATCGGATTCCCTGCTGGGCTTTTACATCGCCTTCAATGGAAATATCGGCCATTTCCCAGATCTTCGCCCAGGCGTTGGCTTGTTGTTGCTTCAATCCCGCAAAGCCTAGAGAAAGTCCTTCTTTTAAGGTTTCTTTGGCTGCATCGATCAAGTGGTCCGGCTTATGATTCAGGGAAACGGTATATCCGGCGAATTTTTGAAGCGTCGCAGTTTCTCCTTTTTGAATAGCCACTGCATAATTTATGGCAATGCTTTTTGGTTTTTCTTCGGAAGTATGGGGCAGGGATATTTTCTCGCCATTCAGCCATACTTCGCAATGCATATACGTACAGACGTCAAATTGGGTTTTGGCGGTACGACTTCGAATGAAGGCCTGACCTTTTTCTTCAGAAATACTCAAAATATCCCAAAAGATATCGTCCCAGTTACTGTCTTCGTTGGTAATTCCAGCATCCAAATAAGGGGTGAAAATGATGTCAGCCGCTTTGTTTACAGCCTTGACCCGATAATTGATAGCGCCCAATTCGTCCAGGTCCAAATGAAGCAATCGGGTACTTTCTACTTCAATTTCGGTTCCATTCTGAAGGATCGCGTTAAAGGAGCGGCGATACCAGCCCTCTTTCATATTGAGTTCCCGGTGGAAGTTCTTCACCTCGGGACAAGCGAACAGGTCCAGATTTTCTCCGTTGATGTTTACTCGTATCCCTATCCAATTGGGAGCGTTCAACACTTTTGCAAAGTATTCGGGATAGCCATTCTTCCACCAGCCTACGCGGGTCTTGTCGGGATAGTAAACCCCCGCGATATAGCTTCCCTGAAAGGTGGAGCCGCTATAATCTTCTTCGAAATTGGCGCGTTGGCCCATGGCCCCGTTGCCCATACTAAACAGACTTTCAGACGATTTCACCAGGGAAGGCTCAAAACCTTCTTCAATGATGCTCCAGGGATCTGGTTTGATATATTCTCGATTCATAGTGCGCATGTAATTGAGTTAGTAAATAGGTCAATGGTTTCTAACCAGAGTTATCTACAGATCTCTTCTGCCTTATCGGGTTATAAGTTCGAGCAAAAACTCGTTGGACATTTCAGAAAAATTCTTGAAAACGTAATCTGCTTCGTGCAGCACCTCATTATCTCCTATGCCAATACTAATCATTCCGGCAATATTTGCGGCCTGGACTCCGGCGACGGCATCTTCAAACACTATACATTTTTTTGGATCTCTTTCCAATTGACGGGCCGCGATCAAAAAGACTTCCGGGTCTGGTTTGGCCTTACTCACGTCGTTCCCATCGACAATCGTATCAAAAGACTGCAATAAGTTGACCTTTGCCAGAATTTCCCTTGCATTTTTACTTGCCGAGCCCAAAGCAATAGGCTGCTTGTGCTCTTTCAGAAATGTAAACACCCGAACCACATGGGGTAGAATCTCACTTTCGGACATATTGGAGATATACTTTAAGTAATCCTCATTTTTAAACCACATTAATTCGTTGAACTCATTTTCAGAAATCTTCGTATTTCCCCATTCCAGAATCTTCTCGAGAGAACGTACCCGGCTCACCCCTTTGAGTTGTTCGTTCTGTTCTTCGGAAAAAGAAACACCCAGCCCTTCGGCGAGTTTCTTCCAAGCCAAATAATGATACTTCGCCGTATCGACGATAACCCCATCGAGGTCAAATATAAAACCTTTGTTTCCCATATTTTTTGTTGCTGCCGGTTCAAATGGCAGGCTTTAGTGTTATTTGATAATTTAAAAGTTCCGCAAAACTATTTGAGGTGAATTCATAAATGCACTAATCGTTAAAATTTGTCAACAAAATATTGAAATTGTTGTGGATTACTCATTACCTCGACCAATTTTTTACACAATTGAAATCGGACCTCCCCAGATGTTAAAAGAATAAAAATACGTGTTAGCACGTATAGATTTTATTCGCTTCTTGACTATATTTGTTACTTAGTGAATCGGTATCGAGATAGTTTTTTGTGGGGATAAAAAATTGTATTTTGATACTCAATTTAAAATTTACTAAGTTAGGTTTGTTATAAGTGCTGCATTCGTGCAGCACTTTATTTTTTACCCTTTTTCAAATTCGATTAAATACCTTACCCGTTATTCAATTTGAATTTGAATTCTTCGGTTATTTCGCTCCGGCAGCCTTAAAGTTAGTGACCCCTTCGGTTAGCCATTGCAGATACTCTTGCGAATCTGGCGTATAACCAATTGGTTTATTCAATAAATTAAAATCACTGTCCATTAGTATATAATAAGGTTGGGAGTTATTCTGAAAGTTAACCGTTTGGAAGGTGGCCCACTTATCGCCAATAGTCTCAATCTTCTTTACACCGCCATTTGGTTTCAAATAATTGAATTTTTCAATTTCAGAAAGTTCCTTTCTATCATCAACATACAGTGAAATTAACACATAATCCTCATTGATAATCTTAAAAATAGCTTCCTCACTCCATACCTGTTCTTCCATCTTTCTACAGTTGACACAGGCCCAGCCCGTAAAATCCAACATAATAGGTTTGCCTTTAGCCTTTGCGGCAGCCACTCCTTCATTAAATACCTTGTAAGCTTCCAATCCCAAAGGTGCGCTGGTTCCTTTATCGTAAATACTATAAAACAAAGGAGGTGGGAAACCACTTAATAATTTGAGATTGGCGTGTTTGGTATTGGTTAATCCTGGTATCAAATACGCCAGTATCGCAATACTAAGAATGCCCACCAATATATTTCCCTTCGGAATTTTCCCTTTTGGACCGTCATGTGGAAAACGAATAAACCCGAACAAATACAAAGCCATTCCCAAAGCACAAGCAATCCAGATTCCGAAGAAAATCTCACGCTTCAACAAACCCCAATGTTCCACAAGATCTGCGTTCGAAAGGAATTTAAAGGCCAAAGCAACTTCAATAAAACCGAGTACAACCTTTACCGTATTTAACCATCCACCACTCTTGGGCAATGAATTCAATAAGTTTGGGAACATGGCAAAAACGGCAAACGGCAATGCAAGTGCCAAACCAAAGCCGCCCATTCCCATGCTTAATTGCATCGCACCCCCATCGCTGGTCAGGGAACTTCCTAAAAGGGTTCCCAAAATAGGCCCGGTACACGAAAATGAAACAATGGCAAGGGTTACTGCCATAAAAAAGATACCTAATATCCCACCCAAAGTATTGGCTTTTTTATCCATTTTAGAGCTCCAGGAGCTGGGTAAAGTAAGCTCAAAATATCCAAAAAATGAGAACGCAAAGGCAATGAATATCGCAAAAAAGATAATATTTAAAACAACATTGGTTGAAATATTGTTGAGAATCTCAGGATCAACCGAATCCAGTACATGAAAGGGAATGCTAAGCAATACGTATATCAAAAAGATAAAGAATCCGTACATAATTGCATCACGCAGCCCCTTCTTTTTATCCTGAGCACTTTTGGTAAAAAAGCTAACGGTCAACGGGATCATTGGGAATACACAGGGCGTTAACAAAGCGATGAGCCCACCCAAAAATCCTAATAAAAATATAGCCAGCAATCCTTTTTTATCCTTCTCGAGCGTTTCAAACTTCTCGGCTCCTTTCAAATCGAATCTCAAAGCCTTGGACCTGGCAATATCTTCTTCGGAAACCTCAGCATTAACAGTAGCTGCCTTCCCGGAATTTAAATCGACCTCAAAGGTCTTGGTTTCAGGGGCGAGACACTGCTTATCGTCACAAACAGAATATAAAATCTCAACCTGAATCTTTAAACCTTCCGGATTAATTACCTCTATTTCCTGATAAAACTTTGGCTCACCTTCAAAATAAACCACGTCCATATTGAACACCTGATCGAATTCAGGCTTCTTCTCGGGTTCCACAGTAGTGCCAATAAGTTGGTAGGTTTCCGGCGAATTATTGTATGTGAACTCAGTAGGAATTGGGCCCAGATCTTCATCACCAAATTGATGTTGGCTATAGAAATGCCATCCATCGTCTATGGTTGCCTGCATCGATACCTTAAACCTATCCCCCGTTTCTTTTTCAATGGAAACCTTCCATTTCACAGGATCCAGTATTTGTGAAAAGGCAGTGTTGGCAACAAACAGCACTATTAAAAAACTAAAAATTCGTTTCATTGGTTAACCAGGGGTGTAATCTATTCGTATCATATTCGCACTGTCTTTGGATACCTTGAAACGCTCATCCAAACGCATCCCAACGATCCAAACAATGGTATCGTTACTGCAAAGTACCCATACGTTTTGTTTGGCGTGCAAAGATAACTTTTCATCTTTAAAAAACTTACTCAATTTCTTTTTTCCTTCCATCCCAATTGGCTGAAAAACATCTCCTTCGCGCCATCGTCGCAATTGCAAAGGATAGACAAGGCATTCAGCCGCTACAAAGGCAGTATTGGCATTGGTGATCTCAAAACGCTGAGCAGGTGTAAATTGCAATTGAATAGGTTCCATTATTTCTGAAGTTCCTTCGGAAATTAAAAAGGCATCCCGCAATGAGTCGGCTGGAAGCGGTGTCAATAACAACACCTCCCTGTTTTTTAACAAGCTATGCGTTGAAGAAAAAACCTGTTTCCCGGTCTGTCCCGTTAACAATCCTGAAATATCCTCCCATGCCGTGAACCCAAACAGGTGTAATAGTTCATATAATAAGGTGGTAGTATGGGGTAATTCGGAAATTTTCTGAATATCAATTTCATAGCCATCGGCTACCTCGGTCATTACCAGATTTTGGATGAGTACCATATAATCATTGACCAGAGCCTGACTCCCTTGTAAATGGCGCACCGTTTTACCAAAGTTTTGCAGGGCATTTTTTGAAGCTTCCTTAAACGGTGGGACCACTTCGTGACGCAATTTATTTCGTACATACTCGGTCTTGACGTTGCTGCTGTCTTCACGCCAGTACAATTCGCGGGATTTGGCATATTGCAGAATCGTTTCCCTGGAAAACGGAAGTAATGGGCGTACTGTTTTACCATTTACCTCGGGAATCCCCGTAAGACCTCTCAAGCCTGTTCCTCGTGCTAAGTTGATCAAAAAGGTTTCCAGATCGTCGTCCGCATGATGCGCCGTGAGCAGAAAATCAAAGCTAAAGTCCTTTATTATCTCCTCAAACCACTGGTAACGAAGTGTTCGAGCTGCCATCTGGGTAGATAGCTTATTTTCGGAGGCGAAGGTTTCGGTGTCAAAGCGTTCGGTGAAAAATGGGATTTCAAGCTTTTGGGCCAATTCATTTACAAAATCTTCGTCCCCATCACTTTCCATTCCGCGAAGCGCAAAATTGCAATGTGCCAAAGCGATATCGAAGTTCAAATCCTTCAGTAAATAGGTTAACACCACACTATCAACTCCGCCACTACAAGCGATTAAAAGTTTTTTGTCTTTGAGGAAGGACAATTGTTGGTCGATATGTTTTTGAAAGTGATCGTGCATGACAGGATATGCTTGCGAAAATACCAAAAACATGTTACAATTGAACAATATTTAATAAACAGGGTTCGAGGTTTCAGGTTCAATAATAAAGAAGCAATTAATCCAACCCATTCCCTTCCAGCACCTCGCGCATCGCTTTGGCCTTGATAAGGCATTCTTCGTATTCATTCTCCGGAATCGATTTTGCCGTGATCGCACCTCCCACCGAATAGCTCACATACCCGCTCCGGGCATTGTACAGGATACTGCGAATGATCACATTGAAATCGAAATCCCCATTGGGTGTAAAATAACCTACCGTACCACTGTAAAGGCCTCGTTTGGCATCTTCCAGCGCTTCAATGATCTTCATGGCCGAAATCTTAGGAGCACCCGTCATGCTGCCCATAGGAAAGGTTTTTTTTATAATTTCTACGGAAGAGATATCGGCCGCAACCTCGCAGCGGACTGTGGATATCATTTGATGAACTTGCTCAAAGGTATAAATCTTACAAAGTTCTTCCACCACGACCGAACCTTCGGTGGCAAAACGAGAAAGGTCGTTGCGAACCAGGTCTGTTATCATGATGTTTTCGCTGCGTTCCTTGGGGTCGTTTTGCAGCTTGTGGATCATTTTTTCATCTTCCAAAACATTGAAGATTCGCCTCGCAGTTCCCTTGATGGGTTGCGAAATGACGGTCGTACCATCTTTCTTCAAATAACGTTCGGGCGATGCGGAAAGCGCATAATGTGCATCCAACTTCAAAAAGGTTGCAAAGGGTGGACGTGAAATATGGTTCAAGTGCTCATAGGTCTTTAAAACATCTATTGTCACTTGCTCGGAATAGAATTCCTGACAAAAATTAGCTTCATAAATATCACCTCGTTCAATGTGATGTAACAATTCAACTATCTTCCTGAAATACGAATCCTTGGAAGTACGGAGCTTGATTTTTACAGGATGATGGTGTGATTGGGTTTCGGTGGGTAGCTGGGTTTGCAAGAGTTGGGCCCAATCGCTATCCAATTCGTCATCGACCATATTGAGGTATTGTAATTCGACTTGATTTTCAGAAAAAAGAAACACTTTTTTAGGCTGAAAAAAATATAGATCGGGAAAATCGAGTCCATCATAGTTATTGGATGCCAGCCGTTCGACATCGTTCTTTAAATCGTAAGTGAGATAGCCAAAAATCCAATCTGCTGTGAGCGTCTGATATTCTTCCAATTGCTCGAAAGCCCCGTGATAATCGGTTTTGAGTGCAGTGAAAGCGTCCACGGCTAGAATAGCCTGAAATTTGGCATGACCCTGCTGGTAGGCGTTAGAATCCAACCAAACCACCTCATCAAACTGCTGCGCCCACTGTAAGGCCTGCTTTTTAAGGTGTGGAGTAAGCTGAATATCTATTTTTTTTGAAAATCTCAAGAGGCACTTATTTTAATGGCGATAAAATTACCATAATTGAGCCACACCCTGAAATTAATTCTATAATACTCTGTAATTACAGTATACCTCCTATTTTGGAACTGTTATTTTTTTGAAATGTCTTAATTGTATCCTTAAAACCGAGCTGATTTTTGTACTGAATTCTATCAAAAATACAGGATAAAGTTAATATTAATTCAAAGTTTTAAGTTATAAATTCCTACAAAAAACATCAGAATTACGGTTAAAACATAAAAGTATTATGCATTTCATCGATTATTTTAATACTTATAACGAATATATCTAAATATCATCCACTTATGTGTAGTCTTTGTAAGAATTTCTTCCTACAATTGTACCGTTAACCCAAATTAACACCCGAACATGAAAACAACTACTTATGCAATTTTGAGCTTCTTGCTTTTAAGCATAATTTCAATAGGACATGCACAGGTAGGTATTGGAACCACCTCCCCAAAAAGTCTATTGGATATCCCCGCATCTAATGAAGCTACACCGGCGGCCACCGACGGTATTTTGATTCCACGTATAAGTGCTTTCCCCGCAACCAACCCTGGTGCAGATCAGGACGGTATGTTGGTATTCTTAACAACAGCCTCGGGCGGTTTCAGTAAGGGTTTTCACTTTTGGGACAATACAATTGGTGACTGGATCGCTTATAACGATGAATGGAAAGATGGAACCGCTACTCAGTCTCGCGGCGACTATTCCGACGATATCATATACGCGCAACAATCCACCGATGGAGGTGTGGATGTTGTAATTCTAGACTCCGGCCAATTAGGGTTGGGAACCAACAACCTGGAAGAAAGCATTGAAGTTAAACTCACAGGAGACAACGACATACAAATTACCAGTGCATCGCCCCCGGATGCGCCTCAGCTGGTATTTTATACTACCCAAGGAACTTTTGCAGCCCCCGCTTTTTTAAACGATGAAGACGATATTGGATATGTTACCAGTAAGGTATGGACCGGTTCAGGAAAGTCCTCCGATGTAGCCAACATTCAGATGGAAGCAGATGGCAATCACTCCGCCGGTAATTTGCCCACCAAGATCGAATTTGCGGTTACAGAACCTGGAGACACAAGCATAGACTCAAACAATCCCGAAATGGTCATTAGCAGTAAAGGAAATGTGGGCATTGGACTCAACGATCCCAGTGCTTACCTGGAGATCAAGGCGGGAACAGCTACTGCGGAAACGGCACCCATCAAATTAACCGATGGAAATGTACTTAGTACTCCAGAAACGGGTGCGATAGAATTTGACAATAACGTACTTTATTTTACCCCTGGAACTACAAGAAAGATTCTCTTAAACGGACTTTCGGTCACTCCAAATTTAGATTTTCCGAACATAGCCTCCAGAACCACGGCCGAACTAACGGTCACTGTGACAGGGGCAGCAATTGGAAACTCCTGTAACTGTGCTCCGAATACTAGTATAGAGGCGAATTTACAGTGGAGCTGTTATGTAAGTGCAGCCAATACCGTTAGAGTTCGCGTATCCAATATCTCACTTGTGGCCATTAATCCGGCTGCCAAGAATTGGAAAGTAGTAGTGTTTGATTAAAACGTTTTGAAAACAATTGAATTAGTTAAGTCCCCATTTATGAAATACGTCACATACATAATTGCCCTCTTTATTTTCGCCTTGTTATGGACGACCCCGGTCGTGGCACAAGTTGGAATCAAAAACAATTCGCCTAAGAGCATTGTTGATGTAACAGCCTCCAACTCAAGCGCCCCCGCCATTACCGACGGTTTGTTAGTTCCTCGCATCGACGCCTTTCCGGCAATAAATCCGGGAATCGATCAGGATGGGATGATCGTTTTCCTAAACACCCAACAGGGAAATTTTAAGAAAAGACACCATTATTGGGATAACAGTCAAACCAAGTGGATTCCCTTTGGAGGTGAATGGATGGATGGCTATAATGATGATAACGAAAAACTTACCTATGTAAAGCAGGCTTTTGCCGAGAACCAACAGGATGTTGTGATACTGGACAATGGCCGTCTTGGTATGGGAACCGATAATCCCGATGAAAGCATCGAGATCAAATTGCCCGGCGATAATGATATTCAAATTACAAGTGTCAATGTACCGAATGCCCCCAACTTTCACTTTGTTACTTACAACGGAACTTTTGGATCGCGTCAATTCTTGAATGATGATGACCCCATCGGCTCCGTGGCAGTGACGGGCTGGTCAGGTAGCGGTGAATCTGATATTCTAGCTTCTATTACAAGTTTGGCCGACGGAGACCACAGCAGTGGAAACCTGCCTACCAAATACAATTTTTCAACTACGGGTCCGGGAGATGACAGTGAAGACGATAATGGTATTGAAATGACCATTGAAGCAACCGGAAATGTCGGGATTGGTAAGGAAGACCCTACGGCCTATCTTGATATAAAAGCTGGAGGTACAAGCCCCGAATCAGCTCCAATAAAATTGAATGCCGGGACCAACTTATCAACTCCCGAAAAAGGGACATTTGAGTACGACGGTTCGCATTTGTATTTTACACCGAATAACAACCGTAAGATCCTAATGAAGGGGTTAAACGGGACTGCAGCGCCCGTATTCCCGGTAATGCTTGCCGGCCTTTCCATCGAAAGAAACGTGCCGGTTGCGAACGCAACAACAGGAAGTTCCTGCAATTGTACTCCACTGGGAGCCCAACCGGCTGGTTTGACTTGGAGTTGTTATGTAAGTGCGGCCAATATAGCTACCATACGGTTGACCAATATCTCTAGCGGTACGGTAATTCCTTCCATGATCAATTGGAAAGTAACGGTTATCGAATAATAGAAATTACATTCGATATATTTTTAAAAACCATCGTTAATGGGGACGATGGTTTTTTTAATAGTATGCTGAAGAAACTATTCCTTACATACCAGTCGATATAGTAGTGTGCACATAGTCATATATAGGGTAAAGGAAAAGTCCTTACGATCAAATTCTATGCGTCTTTTTTGACAAATTTGATTACGGTTAAACCGTATTTTCCTACAAAAAATGATGCTTTTTCATCGTTTTTCTTACAAAATTCAAACCTTTTAACCCATATAACATACACTTTAACGAATACTTTTGTCTTATAATGGCTGAAATTAGGAGTGTAACCCACTAATGAGCTAATATTGCAGCCGATAACCCCAAATTATCATTAAAATGAAAATTCCTACTTATGTAATCTTTGCATTATTGTTATGTTTTGGCACCTCTGTGTTCGCACAGGTTGGTATTGGAACTACCACCCCAAAAAGCTTAATAGACATACCGGCGACCAATCAGGCGATTCCGTTAAATACCGACGGTTTGTTAATTCCCCGTATTGATGCATTTCCCTTAATAAACCCAGGGGCTGATCAAAATGGTATGCTCGTTTTTTTAACCACTAACTTAGGAACCTACGATGTTGGATTCCATTATTGGGATCATCCAAACACACGATGGGTCGGAATCGGCACTGAGGAATGGGAGAAAGGCGTAAATGCAGGAGGTGATGACCTGATCTATGCAACCCGAGCAAAACAGTCGGGCACCGATATTGTCCTTACACATGATGGGCGTGTTGGAATCGGGACCAGCGATCCCGTCGAAAGATTTGAATTCAGAGGTCCGGGCGACAACGATTTTCAGATTACCAGTGCTAATACAAATCCTCCTAATTTCATATTGTATAATACCGGAGGTACCATAGAGGTGCCAACCGCATTGGCACCCAATCAGGAAATTGGTGCTTTGGTAATAAAAACACACGACGGTATTGCTATTCGGGAAAACGGTGGTTTTCGATTTTACATGGATGGAGCTCCATCCCCTGGAAGTGTCCCGTCTAAGTTTGTAATCAGTACAGTTCCAAATGGTTCAACTGGTCAACAACAACGAATAATTGTAAGAAGTACCGGTAATGTAGGGTTGAGTGAAGCAAATCCAACAGCAACACTTCACCTTAGAGCAGGAACTGCTATCGCAGGCTCTGCTCCCATAAAATTGACTTCGGGTACTAACTTAAGTACTCCCGAGGCTGGAACCATCGAATACGATGGAAGCAAATTATATTTCACACCTACAACAAGCAGACAGGTGATGATGACAGGATATACAAATACAGCTTCTTTGAATTTTCCTTCCATAGCTGTTAGTAGCTCTTCCGATCTAACGGTAACGGTAACTGGTGCTGTTTTAGGTGACACTTGCTCATGTAGCCCAAATGGCGTCATTGAAACAGGAGTCGCATGGAATTGCTTCGTCAGCGCATCAAATACGGTGACCGTACGAATGGCCAACGTCCGAAGTTCAAGTATAGATCCCGTGGTCAGAAACTGGAAAGTAAATGTTATAAAATAAAAACAATATCAATTCCCCCGCTAATTAATTGATGCAAAAAACCATCAGCCTTAGGTTGATGGTTTTTTAATTCTTACTTATAGAAACTTTTAAATGTGCAAAGGCCTGTTGTCTGTAGCTGCCAATGCCGCCTCCTTCACCGCCTCGGCATAAGTTGGATGCGCATGGCTCATTCGGGCAATGTCTTCGGCACTGGCACGGAATTCCATGGCGGTAACCGCTTCACTAATGAGATCGGCTACCCTTGCTCCTACCATATGCACCCCGAGCACCTCATCGGTACTTGCGTCGCATAAGATCTTTACAAAACCGTCTGTATCTCCGCTGGCTCTGCTTCTTCCCAAGGCACGCATGGGAAATTGTCCAGATTTGTAGTCAATACCTGATTCTTTCAATTGCTCTTCGGTTTTCCCAACGGAAGCGACTTCCGGCCAGGTATAAACTACTCCGGGAATAAGGTTGTAATCGATATGAGGCTTTTGTCCGGCCAATACTTCGGCGACCATCACTCCTTCTTCTTCGGCCTTGTGAGCGAGCATTGGTCCACGTATAACATCGCCTATGGCATAAACATTGGACACGTTGGTCTGCAAGTGGTCGTTCACTTCTATTTGCCCGCGTTCGCTAATCTTTACCCCTGCATTTTCGGCTTTCAAACCATCGGTATAGGCCCGTCGTCCTACGGAAACCAAACAATAGTCGCCCTTAAAGGTAATTTCCTGATCTTTTTTATCGGTGGCAGTGATCGTCACTTCATTCTTCTTTCTGGAAACGGCAGAAACCTTGTGAGAAAGGAAGAATTTCACCCCCTGCTTTTTCATAACTTTCATCAATTCCTTGCTTTGGGCCGAATCCATGGTAGGAATAATTCGATCCATATATTCCACAACCGATACTTCGGCACCCAGGCGACGATACACCTGTCCCAGTTCCAAACCAATAACCCCTCCTCCAATCACGATCATGTGTTTTGGTATTTCAGTAAGGCTCAAGGCTTCGGTTGAAGTGATTATTCGCTCTTTATCAAGTGTGATAAATGGAAGTGATGCGGGTTTGCTACCCGTGGCGATCACAATATTGGTAGCTTCAATGGTCTCTGTCTTGCCTTCCGAAGAAATATCAATATGCGTAGCATCTTTAAATGTACCTATCCCGTGAAAGACATCGATCTTGTTCTTGTTCATCAGAAAATCGATCCCTTTGGTGGTCATGTCCACCACGCCTTGCTTTCGCTCGATCATTTTCTTGAAATTGATTTTGATCTCTCCCGGAATCTCGATTCCATGCTCCTCAAAATGCTTTACAGCATCTTCGTAATGATGCGAGGAGTCCAATAAGGCCTTGCTGGGGATACAACCCACGTTGAGGCAGGTACCGCCAAGGGTGTTATATTTTTCGATAATTGCGGTTTTCATCCCTAATTGAGCACAGCGAATCGCTGCTACATAGCCCCCCGGGCCTGAACCAATAATTGCAACATCGTATTTTGACATATCTGAAATTTTAAGTGCGAATGCAAAGTTACGATACTCCCTTCCAATAGGCAATAAGCAATACTGAAATGTTGTTGATCTGTTTAATTCGGGAATTCCATCCCCGGAAACCCCAGCATTTGTCCCATTCCAACGGTAAAAAGCCAGTTGCCGTAAATGGCGTGCTCAATGCTAACTAAAGTGGTACTTCGGAATTTGAGGTAGGTAAGCGCGAACAGTAAGCCTCCCAAAAAAGTAAGAATAATTACGAGTGTATTTTTAAAGAATATATGTGCTAAGGAAAACACCACCGCATTCACAAACACAAAGAGCGACTTAGATCGGAAAAGCGACTCGTAGCGTCTGAAGAAGAAGGTGCGATAGATCACTTCCTGAGGCCAAACCGAAAGAATAGTGTACACAAAGAGAATTGTGATAAACAAAAACGGATTATTTATCAGAACAAAGAACAGGGCTGCGGCATCTTCCAGTAAGACATAGGTCGTGGTCACAATAACAACGACGATTCCCGTGACCAGTATGCGTTTCCAAAATCCCTTCCAATCCATCGCCCGCTTGGGGCGAAAAGAAATACGCTCTACTCTTTTCAGAATAAAAACAATATAGACTAATCCGGTCAGGGCCAATGGTGCCTTAATCCAAATGGAATAATCGAGCGCAAAACTAGTGGGTAAAACTATAAAGAGCAGAAAAAGTTCTGCGAGCAAATAAGGAGTGCTTTTGATCATAATGAAATGGCCGTCGTGTTTTTTACTTCGTTGATGGTAAAAGAACTTTGAGTACTGCCAATATACTGCAATGTGGTTAATTTGTGCACCATAAAACTCCGGAAATGATCCATGTCCTTAACGATCACCTTCAGTAAATAGTCATATTCACCACTCACGTGGAAGCATTCAATAACTTCGGAAAGTTTGGTTGCTTCAGCTTCAAAATGAGTAATGGCCTCCTTGGCGTGTTTTTCGAGGCGTACATGACAAAATACCACAAACCCCAAATCAACTT
Organism: uncultured Flavobacteriaceae bacterium; assembly: GCA_963807685.1. Lineage (GTDB taxonomy): Bacteria > Bacteroidota > Bacteroidia > Flavobacteriales > Flavobacteriaceae > Aureisphaera. The sequence continues at coordinate 21,115 of CAWECU010000023.1, forward strand.
TTTTAGAATCCACCAAAGCCACATATCGCTGTATCACCCCTGCGCGTTCCAGCTTTTTAATACGTTCATAAACGGCGGTCACCGATAAATTCAGTTTTAGCGAAAGTTCCTTATGGGTTTGTTTGCAATCCAACTGCAGGTCATTGAGCAGCTTTCTATCGATATCGTCCAAATGCATACTGAATATTTTTCCTGCAAAGATATAAATTAGAACCGTTTTGCTGAAATATAATCTTAAAATATCAATTTTATTAGTTTTATATACTGAATTAGGTGGAATCTATTGATTATATTTCCGAAATACCTTAACTTTGTTATGGCCCAAAAATTTGGATTTTGGCCCTTAAAAACGCATAAGTCATGAAAAAGTTTAAACCGGCAAATAATATACAGGATCTGCAATATTTTGGGGAGTTTGGAGGGGTAAATCCGTCCATATCCGATTCCTCCACTTTTACCTTTCTTTCAGCCAAAACCATGTTTGATACCTTCGAGGGTAATGCAGAAGGCTGCTATCTCTACGCCCGCCACTCTACCCCATCCAATTTATATTTGGGAGAGGCTCTGGCTGCCATGGAAGGTACCGAAACAGCTAACGTGGCAGCCAGCGGAATGGGTGCCATTACTCCTACGATCCTCCAATTTTGCCAGGCCGGTGATCATATTATTTCTAGTAGAACCATTTATGGCGGAACCTATGCCTTCCTGAAAAATTTTGCTCCCAGATTGGGCATGGACACATCTTTTGTGGATATTACGAAAATTGAAGCCGTGGAAGCAGTGATCACCCCAAATACCAAGATTATCTTTTGCGAAAGTGTAAGCAATCCTCTTTTAGAAATTGCCGATATTGAAGCATTGGCCAAGTTGGCGAAGAAACACGGTTTAAAATTATTGGTGGATAATACCTTCTCACCCTTGACCATTGCACCGGTCAAATTGGGAGCTGATGTGGTACTACACAGCCTCACAAAATTTATCAACGGAAGTAGCGACACCATGGGAGGAGTTACCTGTGGGAGTCAGGAACTGATAGACACCCTGCGTAATGTGAACGACGGAGCCAGCATGCTACTGGGTGCTTCCATGGATAGTATGCGGGCCGCGTCCATCCTAAAGAATATGCGCACCTTGCATATCCGCATCAAACAACACAGCCACAACGCCTTATATCTGGCACAAAAATTTGAGTCAATTGGCTTACGAACCGTCTATCCCGGACTCGCCTCTCATCCCGGCCACGAATTGTTTAAGCGAATGATGAATGATGAGTATGGTTTTGGCGGCATGTTGACCATTGATGTGGGAAGCCTCGAAAAGGCCAACGAGCTCATGGAATTGATGCAGAAGCGTAATCTGGGTTATCTTGCGGTAAGTTTAGGATTTTACAAAACTCTCTTTAGTGCTCCCGGAAGTTCAACTTCCAGTGAAATTCCTGAAGAAGAGCAACAGGAAATGGGCTTGACCGACGGACTCATTCGTTTCTCCATTGGGTTGGACAATGATATTGAACGTACCTATGAAATGATGAAGGAGTGTATGCTTGAGGTAGGTGTTCTCAAACCGGCCTTTGCTGTCAACTAAGGGATGAATAATTAAGAACATAACCAAACACCATCACCTTTTTAGGAAAGTTGGAGTTAAAAATCGCGTTACTCTTTTTGGGATTCCATCTTCAGTCAGAAAAAACCAAAGTTGTTGCATTCTGATTATTCACTATTCAGGTCATTTCTGAATACATCTTCAATCGGCAATCAAGCTCCTTCATCCTAGTTTCCATTAACCTGCAAGAAGCATTTATCTTGCACAGGTTTCCACAAAATCGTAACATTACATTTCAAAAAAATAACGATGCAGGAACACGACAACCTTTCAGAAATAGAAATTGAAGATCAAAAGATCATTGAAAATATAGAACTGAATATTTGGGAAGCTTTGATTCCGGTCCTTATCTTAATGACGTTACTGGCCTATAATATCTTTTTTGTTGAGGGACAGGAATTGCTTGGCACCTATACCAATCAATATATCCTTTTAATGGGCGGTGGGGTCGCCGCCATTGTTGGTTTTTTTAATAAGGTAGATGTAGGCACTATGCTTACAGAAATATGGGAAAACCTGAAAAGCGTCTTTGTCCCTGTGATGATCTTGTTATTGGTAGGAGCACTCGCGGGAACCTGGCTGGTGAGTGGTGTTATTCCAGCCATGGTCTATTATGGATTGCAAGTGTTAAATCCTGAAATTTTCTTACCGGCATCGGTCGTTATCGCCGCAATAATATCAATCGCTACAGGTAGTTCCTGGACCACTTCAGCGACTGTTGGAATTGCTTTAATTGGCATAGGAACCGCATTGGGAATCAATGGTGGGATGATCGCAGGAGCTGTGATCTCGGGGGCCTATTTCGGGGATAAAATGTCTCCATTAAGCGATACCACCAATCTCGCACCCGCTATGGCTGGCACCGATCTGTTCACCCATATTAGATATATGGCTTTTACTACCGTTCCTACCATTCTCATTGCCCTGGTGGTCTTCTCCATTATAAGTGCAAATATCGATACCACCGGTGATGCAGACGTTGCCTTCCTGTTAGAAACCATTCAGAGTAACTTTACAATTACTCCCTATTTATTTATTGTCCCACTCTGCGTAGTGGTGCTTATCTTATTCAAAACCAAACCATTAGTCGCCCTGACTTCCGGAGTGGTATTGGCCGCCGTATTCGCCTTTGTATTTCAGCCGGATGTATTAAGCAAGATTTCTTCTTCGAATGGCAAATCCATTGTCACCTCGATTCTTACTGATACGAGTGTTCATATTTCGGATGACACCTACATTCAGGCCTTCAATGAAACAGAATTGAACGCCTTTAAAGCCGACGAGAATTTAAAAACACTATTCAGCGATGATGATTTGGAGCGTAACTATACCGATGCCGAATTACTCGCCTTCTTTGAATTTGAAAATCTGGGTGCTACCGAAGCTTCCGTGAAAGCCGATAACCTAAAAAAGTTAATTACCCTAAAGAAGCTGAAGGCGTTGTTCAACTCGGGTGGAATGAATGGAATGCTCTGGACCATCTTACTTATTATTTGTGCCATGGTCTTTGGAGGTATTATGGACGCCATTGGTGCCTTGGCGAGAGTAACTCGCGAACTGCTTAAACTGGCTAGTACCATCTTCGGACTATTTGCCAGTACGGTGATAAGCTGTTTGGGATTGAATGCCATCGCATCTGATCAATATCTGGCCATCGTCATTCCAGGTAAAATGTTCAAAAAGGCCTTTGATGATCGAGGTCTGGCACCTGAAAATCTTTCCAGAACTTTAGAGGACAGTGGTACGGTAACTTCGGTATTGATTCCCTGGAATACCTGTGGTGCCTACCAAAGCGGTGTACTGGGTGTGGGCGTGGGAGAATACTTTATCTATGCCGTCTTTAACTGGTTAAGCCCGTTTACGACCCTTGTTTTTGCTGCGTTCAGAATAAAAATTAGAATGATGACCGGCCGTACTCCCGATCCCGTAAAGGCTGAATAGCCAATATAGTTGTTCTTCGTACGAACCAAAAAATCCTTTTACTATTAAGAATCCTTTTGGTTTTTAACTGAAAGGGATTGTGTATTTTTATAGCTTAAATTTAAAAACCCTCACAATGGCATCCATAACACTAGGTGGAAACCCCGCAGAAACTATTGGCGCACTACCCGCCAAAGGCGAAAAGGCGAAAAATTTTACCCTCACCGCAACCGATCTATCTTCCAAAACATTGCAAGATTATGATGGCATGCGAAAAATTTTAAACATTTTCCCCAGCGTGGGTACCGGTGTTTGTGCGGCTTCTGCCCGAAGATTTAATGAAGCAGCATCCAAACTTGATAATACAAAGGTTCTTTGTATTTCCAGAGACCTACCCTTCGCACAAGCTAGCTTCTGTGCTGCCGAAGGCATTGAGAATGTAGAGATGCTCAGCGATTTTAAGGAAGGAAACTTCGGAAAAGACTATGGCCTGGAGATTACCAAAAGTGCCTTTAACGGTTTGCACTCAAGGGTGGTAATCGTTTTGGATGAGCACAACAAGGTACTTTATACAGAACAGGTTCCGGAAATTGGACAGGAACCCAATTACGAGGCTGCGTTAAAAGCATTATAATGTGGAATTCCTTTCTCGGAAAGCGGCTTAAAGGATTTGGTTATGCCACCAAAGGAGCCTGGATGCTCGTTAAAAATGAACCCAGTATTCAGGTTCAGGTAGTGATTGCCATTGGGATCACCATCGCTGGTTTTTATTATGAAATATCGGCTACCGAGTGGATGCTTCAAATCTTTGCCATTGGCCTTGTCATGAGCATTGAAGGCCTCAACACCGCCGCCGAAGAGATCGCCGATTTCGTCCACCCCGATTTCCATGACAAAATAGGGTATATAAAAGACGTTGCCGCAGGTGCTGTGTTCTTTGCCGCCATTGCCGCTGTTGTCATCTCGGGAATTATTTACATTCCGAAGTTTTAAACCACGTCCGCTCCAAAGGAAGTTCAAAAGACACTATTAAAATCCCTTTCCCAAAAACCACCCAAATGGGCAATTGACAGTTTTTTGTCTTTCGTAAACCGAAGCGTAGGTAAGTTAGTTCTTTGGGGAGACTTCATTTTGGGTGTTAATTCTATGCAATCTACTGTCTAAAACCTGTATTAACCATGTAAAACTTGGTTTTGAAGAATTAAGAATTCTGGAAAATTTTATGTAGTTTGTAACGTTAAGTAATTGTATTTTTACCAACTACAATCCAACGCTACATGGCGAAGAAAAAGACCGCAAAAACCAAGAAATCTAAAACCCCACGTAAAAAATTATCCTTGGCGCCCTCCAGGCAACAAAAAATTATCTGGGGCAGTGGTTTTATCCTTCTGGGGCTAGCCTTGTTCTTCTCTTTCGTTTCTTACTTCTTTACCTGGCGTGCAGACCAAAGCATTGTTGGACAGGGTGATGTTGCTGGTGAAGCTACCAATTGGCTTACGGTCGTTGGTAATTTCTTTGGTGATTTCTTTATCTATAACGGTGTGGGGGTTTCGGCCTTTATCATCGCTTTTTTAGTTTGCCTTACGGGTATTTACTTCTTCTTCGACTACACCAAAAAACGGCTGCTTAATTTCTGGTTCTGGGGAATTTTGGTGATGATCTGGATGGCGGTTTTTTTCGGATTCTTCAGTGCTAAAAGCTCATTGTTGAGCGGAGTACTGGGTTATGAGATCAATGACTTGTTGCAAAGCTATATGGGCCTCCTTGGAACCATATTATTAATGACTTTCCTTGCCGTGATCTATCTGGTACTTCGCTTAAAATTGACTCCTGAAAAAGTCATCGCCGGCTTTCAGAAAACCAAAAGTGAAATCGCCGGGGATTTTTCCGATCCTTCTTTGGGTACTTCGGAAGAAATTGAGCAAAGTGACTACGAGAAAGATGTTGTTGAAACTTTGGTAAGCGATCCTTCAGAATTAAAAATGGATGTCGTCCGTAATTCCGAAGAAATCATCGATGAACCCGTCTTGAAGAAGATGCCTAAGGAAGCAACGCCTGAAGTCCAGATCGCAATGGAAGTGGAAGCGCCGGCCGAAGAAGAAGAAATGGTCGAGAACCTTTCAAAGAAATTGGTAGAAGATTTTGGTGAATACGATCCTACCCTCGATTTGGGAACCTATAAATATCCACATATCGACCTGCTGAAGGATTATACTGGCGGACAAGGCATTACGATCAATCAGGAAGAACTTGAAGCCAATAAGGACCGAATTGTGGAAACGCTCAGCAATTATAAAATTGGAATCTCAAATATAAAAGCCACCGTAGGGCCAACGGTTACCTTGTATGAGATTGTACCTGATGCGGGTGTTCGCATTTCCAAAATCAAAAACCTTGAAGACGATATCGCTTTGTCACTGGCCGCACTGGGAATTCGGATTATCGCGCCTATCCCCGGCCGAGGTACTATTGGGATCGAGGTTCCCAATAAGAATCCGCAGATTGTATCCATGCGTTCTGCCATCGCCTCTCCAAAGTTTCAAAAAGCCGAGATGGAATTACCAATAACTTTGGGCAAGACCATTAGCAACGAGACCTTTGTGGTGGATCTGGTAAAAATGCCTCACCTGCTAATGGCCGGAGCCACCGGACAGGGTAAATCGGTTGGGCTCAATGCGATACTAGCCTCCCTACTCTATAAAAAACACCCGGCGGAGGTGAAATTTGTACTGGTCGATCCAAAGAAAGTGGAATTGACGCTATTCAATAAAATCGAACGGCATTTTCTAGCCAAATTACCCGATACCGAAGAAGCGATCATCACCGATACCACCAAGGTGATCCATACCCTCAACTCGTTATGCATTGAGATGGACAATCGCTACGACCTGTTGAAGGAAGCGATGTGCCGGAATATCAAAGAATACAATGTAAAGTTTAAAACGCGAAAGTTGAATCCCAATGATGGACATCACTTTTTACCCTATATCGTTTTGGTGATCGACGAATTTGCCGATCTTATTATGACAGCGGGTAAAGAAGTGGAAACTCCTATCGCGAGGCTGGCACAACTGGCTCGTGCAATTGGGATCCACCTCATTATTGCTACCCAACGCCCGTCGGTCAATGTCATCACCGGGATCATCAAAGCCAACTTCCCGGCACGTATTGCGTTTCGGGTAACGAGCAAGATCGATTCGCGCACAATTTTGGACAACAGCGGGGCCGACCAGCTCATTGGGAGAGGTGATATGCTCTATACACAGGGGAATGATCTTACCCGTATACAATGTGCTTTTGTGGATACCCCGGAAGTGGCCGATATTACCGAATTTATAGGTTCCCAAAAAGCCTATCCCAATGCGTATCTTCTTCCCGAGTACGTGGGGGAAGAAGGTGGCACAACTCTTGATAATAATGTGGAAGAACGAGATAAGTTGTTCCGGGAAGCTGCCGAAGTCCTGGTCATTGCACAACAAGGTTCGGCTTCTTTATTGCAACGAAAACTGAAACTAGGCTACAACCGTGCAGGGCGACTGATTGATCAATTGGAAGCCGCCGGAATCGTTGGCCCTTTTGAAGGAAGCAAAGCAAGACAAGTACTCGTTTCGAGCATTGACGCATTGAACCAACTTTTAGACAACGAAAATAAAGATTTTTAAGATGAAGAAAGTAGTACTATTAATCCTGGCCGTATGTAGCATTTCCTTGGCACCAGCTCAAGACGCCAAGACTTTGTTGAACGAAGTTTCAACCAAAGTAAAAAGCTACAACAACATCGTAATCGACTTTAAATGGAACCTGAATAACGTCAAGGAAAATGTAAATCAGGACACCCGTGGTGATGTCTCCATTCAGGGCGACAATTATCTGTTACATATGCTGGGGGTGACCCGTATGTTTGACGGAAAAAAGATCTATACCATCAACCCCGAAGACGAAGAGGTTACGATTTCGAATTACAGCCCGGAGGACGACAAAGAGGTCACCCCTTCCAAGCTGCTCACCTTTTACGAAAAAGGATATACCTACAAAATGGATATCACTCAAAACGTCAAAGGACGCAAGGTTCAGTATGTTAAATTAATCCCTATCGATTCCAAGGCGGAGATCAAGGACATCCTTTTGGGAATTGATATGCAATCCAAGCACATTTATCGATTGATCCAGACCGACGCTAATGGCACCAAATACACCTTGACTGTTAATTCTTTTAAAACCAACCAGCCATTGTCAAAAACACTTTTTACCTTTGACGAAGCCAGGTACAAGAAAGATGGGTATTACATTGACCGGCTGGACTAAGCGCGCTTCGTGAAAATATTGGATCGATACATATTAGTTGCCTATTTGAAGACGTTTTTAAGCGTCTTCATTATTTTAATGTTCATTTTTGTGCTGCAAACGGTGTGGCTCTATATTTCTGAACTGGCGGGTAAGGACATCGATTTCTGGATCATTTTAAAGTTCCTTTGGTTCTTCGCCCCCAAGTTGATCCCCCTGGTGCTGCCGCTTACGATTTTGGTAACCTCCCTGATGGTCTTCGGAAATTTAGCCGAAAATTATGAATTCGCCGCCATGAAATCCACAGGGATCTCCCTTCAAAGGGCCATGCGCAGCCTCATGTATTTTATTGTCTTGCTGGCTATCACGGCTTTCTTCTTTGCCAACAATGTAATTCCCTATTCCGAATACAAATGGCAAAACCTGCGCAGGAATATCGCACAGGTGAGTCCGTCAATGGCAATAGTTGCAGGACAGTTCAGTAGTATTGGAGAAGATTTCAACATAAAGGTAGCCAACAAGTACGGGGATCGCGGTCAGTTTCTTGATAGTATCGTCATTCATAAAAAAAATCCCAAAAGCCCTAACAAGAATACCACCGTTATTCTTGCGACCGAGGGTGAATTGGTAAGCGCGGAAGGAAGCAACACCCTTTCTCTGATTCTAAAAAACGGCCATTACTATGAAGATATTCTGCTTAACGACGCCGCAAAAAGACGGAGCATGCCCTTCGCTAAGAGTTATTTTGAAGAATATATCCTGAACATAGACCTCACCGCCCTCAACGATACCGATATCGATCAGGTGAATGAGCTTAGCAACCACAATATGTATAGTGCGAACGAACTTTTCGCGGAGATCGATACGCTGTCCAACAATTACTCCAAAGACATTGTGCTCTATGCCGAGAATATGTATTATCGCACCGGAGCCAATAAATTTCGGGATACCACTAAAGCACCACTGAGATTCATAAAAGACACCACCTATACCGATGTACTGGACGCCTTTGAACCCAGACAGCAAGCCGAAATTTTACAGACAGCGCTAAATAATTTGAAAGGAACCCTGCAATCCCTGAATTCAAAAAAAATTGAATTTCAGATAAAAACAAAACGCCTCAATAAACACGAAATCGCCTTGCATGAGAAATTCGCACTGGCGTTTACCTGTATCATTCTCTTTTTCGTAGGAGCCCCATTGGGAGCGATCATTCGAAAAGGAGGCATGGGATTGCCAATGGTCGTGGCCATCCTGCTCTTTCTTACCTATCATTTTATTGGGATTTTCGCCAAAAACAGTGCCGAAGACGGAACCATGCATCCTGCCATTGCCAGCTGGTTGAGTACGGTTATTATGCTCCCTCTGGGCATATGGCTCACCTATCGGGCAACGACAGATCAGGGCATCTTTGATATGGATGCTTTTATTCAGCGACTTAATTTCTTTAAAGTAAAAGAGGAAAAAGAATCACAAACTAACTTTGAGGCCCCTATTATATTAACTCAGCACGAAAAAGCCCTGTTACTGAATAAGACAGACCTGCAACTCAAAGATATTCTCAAAAATTACAGGCAATATAATTATTCCGACGATGTGCGTCGGGCGGCCTTGCGAGAGCTTAGTTTAAAGGGATACAGTGAACTTCAGTTAAAAATGACGGGGGACTTTGAAAACACGACTTATTCTGAAGCTGTGAGAGCATATAATTCGTTCTTAAAATTTTCAAAAAAGGGAGTGATCTTTTCCCTGGGTTCTATGGGGCTACTTGTTGTTTTCATTATTGCCAAGATCTATTTTAGCCATATTGAATTTCTTGTCATGGGTCTATTCATAGTAACTATCGCCTCGTTTCTTTTATTCTACTATTTTGTCACTAGCGCCATGCACTTCAACAAAAAATTCTGTACCATGATAAAAAAGCCCGATCAGGCAGAATCAATAGTGCTTGTTAGGATCGTAGGCCCGCTTATTTATTTTGTTATTCACAAAAGAGCTAAAAAAAGCATGAAACAACTATTAGAAACGATACGATAGTCAATTAAACACTTTCCGTTATCTTTGTAACCTAATTAAATTTTTGCTATGATTTCTACCGAAAACGGCACCATGATACGATTGAACACCATCGAAGAAGCGATTGAGGATGTAAAGAATGGAAAGATCATTATCGTAGTCGATGATGAAAATCGTGAAAATGAAGGCGATTTTATTGCGGCCGCCCAGTGCGTGACCCCTGAAATGATCAACTTCATGGCCACCTTTGGCCGAGGACTTATTTGCGCACCGCTCACCGAAGAGCGTTGTAAGGATTTGGATCTTACCATGATGGTCGAAAACAACACAGTGCTGCATCATACCCAATTTACGGTGTCGGTGGATTTGATCGGGCACGGTTGTACCACGGGAATTTCGGTGCATGACCGGGCGAAGACCATTGAGGCACTTGTCAATGAAGACACCAAACCAAGTGATCTGGGACGCCCCGGACATATTTTCCCGTTGAGAGCGAAGGAAGGTGGTGTATTACGCCGCACGGGTCACACCGAAGCCGCCATTGATCTCGCCCGACTTGCGGGTCTGGAGCCCGCTGGTATTTTGGTGGAAATTCTGAATGAAGACGGGACCATGGCACGACTCCCACAATTGATGCAGGTGGCAAAAAAATTCGATTTGAAAATTATCTCCATCGAAGACTTGGTGGCTTATCGCATGGAGCATGATTCCCTTATTGAAAAAGAAGAAGACTTTACCATCAATACCAAGTATGGTAGCTTCCGACTGCGGGCTTATAAGCAAACCACCAACAACCAAATACATATCGCACTTACCAAGGGAAAATGGTCCATGGACGAGCCCGTTTTGGTGCGGGTCAATTCTACCTTGGTCAATAACGATATTCTGGGCACCCTCACCAATAATGCCGAAAAGAAACTGGATGATATGTTTAACGTGATCAATACCGAAGGCCGGGGTGCCATCGTATTTATCAATCAGGAAAGTCAGTCGCTCAATCTACTAAAGCGTCTTACGGAGCTTCGGGAAACTCAAAAGGATGGTGAGATCGCAAAAGCACCTCGCATTGAAATGGATAACAAGGATTTTGGGATTGGGGCGCAAATTCTTCACGATCTTGGCATTCACAAAATTAAACTGTTAAGTAACAGTGATCAATCGGCCAAACGTGTTGGTATGATTGGTTATGGTTTGGAGATTACTGATTACGTGAACTATTAGGACAATTCATCTTTCAATCAGCAAAGCCTCAAGTCTATCTAATCTTTTCCTATCCTTTTGTGATACTTCGATATAGTCTCCAATCCATATGGAATTTCAGTAATGGGATTTTTGACTCGTTGGTCGGAATAGGTAATAAAGTTAAGTGCTTCAACGTCCTCCCAATAATCTGTTACAAAGTGATTATTCGTCAAGGATTACTTCTTATTTTTTCAAGTCTCTTTTTGAATACCGATTGAAGTTTCGTTTCCAGTTGTTAGGTTCATTGCGTACCTATTTACCCTTCGGTTTTATCAAAATCTAGAGTTTCACCATCGGTTTCAAGGGTAAGTGCTTCTTCTGAAATTGAAACTATGACGGCAGATTGTGAGTCTGAGCCAAATTCAATTGTGAGGTTCATATTATTTGTTACGACATAAGTTGCTGTAACTGCACCTAAGGATCCACAAGTTCCTGAACTTTCATCAAAGGATTCTAAAATGAGGTTGCCATTGGCCATAAACTGAATATAGCCGCTTTTTTCACATAATGTATACGTTCCTGGTGTTTTAGACTCAAAATACCATTTACCCGAAGTTAATAACTCCTCTGTTGTTGCTTGCATTGAACTACTGGAATCATCGTCACTTTTATTACAGCTATATGTTAGTAGTACTAGGCAAATAAGGCAAATTCTGTTGAATGTTTTCATAATTTTTATTTTATTAATTATTATTTATTTAAGCAAGGCTTCTAGTTTTTTTAAGTAATTTTTGGAGTCTCCCAACTATATCATGAGCGGCTCCGTGCACGCTTCTTTGGCAACAGCTTAATTTTCTTTTAGCCAAAGCGGAGCACCGTCTTCCCACTTATTATGCGTTAGTCTAAACTTAGCCCCATCCGCAAGCCGTATGGCTGTTATTTCACCATACATCTGTGGACTAAATATATATGGCTGCACCAAGGGTTGCTCATCATTAATCCCAAACTCTTCCGAGGAATAAATCAACCATTCTCCATCTGGTGAAAAATGCGCATGCGCTTCCTGACCAGAGTAAGTGGTTAATTGTTTTGGTTCACTCCAACCATTCATTTTCTCGCTCCGTAATGTAGATGTCCATGGTTTTTACGACGCCGTCTTTATCTAAACCATTCACATCTGAACTAGTAAGCAATTTTATTACCATCATACGATATCACTGGGAAAGCTTCCTTGTCAGGACTATTGGTAATATTTATGATCGAATCATTTTCCTGAACATAAATATCCATATTACCTGTTCTACCACTTCTAAAAACCATTACCTTATTATCTTCGGAAAAGTCGGCAAATCCATTGTTGCTATTTAAATCTATCATTCGTTCTATGGTTTTATCTTCAAAATGATAGCGATAAACACTTCCTATGGCATTTGGACTTCTTCTAAATCCTCCAACAGAGAATTGCAAGTACTGCCCGTCTGGGGTGACCTTAGTGTCTATAATATTCGAAAATTGCGGGTTGAAGTCGGCGTCTGGCTGAAAGTTGAACAAATGACTTATTTCGTTTTTGGTATAATCAACCGCATAGAAATCCTTGTTCGTTCTGAAGAAGGAAGAAATAAATAGACAGGTATAGAGTACTATTAACGCATAAGGTATAAACATGAACGAATATAGCTTGTAGAGGGCGGCTATGGGTTTTTGGGCCTTTTTCCTTTTTCTAAGAAGCAGATAAGCCAACAAGCCCAGCATTAAGAAAATACAGGCGGCAATTAGCAAGAACTGTTTGACTTCATTCATTGGCAACACGTTGTAAAACAACCTATTATCAGTCTCCTTGGCTATAAACGCTATGGATACAACTGCCACCACTGAAAAAATTAAGTGCTTCCAAAAAGCAATGGTTTTTCTTTTTTTGATGCTTCGGAAAATTCCAAGAACGAACCAAAACAGCGCTAAAACCGGAAGTAAGATCAATGGAAATACATAAGGAGTGATGGCTTCCTGAAAACTGTTTACTGAGGACGTACCATACACAATCTTGCCATTCGGAGTTGCCGGTGCAGCAAACGATCGTCTTACCCCATAAAATGAAAGTGTTTTATTGGGTAGATCATCTACTACTTGCGGGCTATTTTTCACCAAAATATCACCAAAAAAATCATTTAAGTTTGTAGGTTCTGACTTAGGTGTTTCGCCTCCATGATAGACCATTATCCCGGAATCGTGGTAGTCAACATTTAACATATTCATGGGTTTAACCAGGGTTGAGTCGATTTCTTGTGTTTTTGGGTTGAGTGCAAGAATAGAAAACCCGTTAGGCCCATCGACAAAACTTGTAAATAAAATTTCACCATCCGGTTTCAGAAGCGGTGATAAGCACGAATGTGTATCAGGAGATAGTTGCAAGGCATGCTCGCCCGATTTTGACATTTTATAAAGCTTGAAGGATTCATTTCTATTTCCAGCATAGTATATAATTTCTTGATCGTCCTTAGACCAAACCGGACTGCCTTCCCAGTTTTCGCAGCTTGTTAATCTTTTGGGCTCACTCCCATCTGAATTCATAACATAAATATCACCCGTACGTTGCATAGCAAAAACCAATCGCTCTAATGGCACTGAAGGATGCGCGCGATCACTCGAAAAAGCAATGCTCTTACCGTCATTCGAAAATTTAGGTCTGAAATCTCCACCCGCATCATTGGTAAGATTTACAGCGTCGTTGATATCTAAGGTGTCGGAAGGAGCAAAAGGTAGCTTGTAAATATCGGCGTTTCCTCCATGGGTTGAAACAAAGGCGATCCATTTCCCGTCTGGTGAAAAGTCAACCTGGTCTTGCATGGAATTGCTTTTTACAAGCAGTCTAGGAATAGAATCTCCAACAACATGTTTTATAAATAAATGTGGTCTACCGTCTCTTTCTGAAGTGAAAACCACCCATTTACCATCAGGTGATATTTTAGCATCATAATCCAAACTTTCATGCTGCGTGAATTTTGAGAAGTTTTTGCCTTCGTCATTGGATACATAAATATCCCATCCTTGAGGCCGAAAAGAGGAATAAAAGACTTTTTCCTGAGCTTGCGTAAAGCTTCCGAAACATATGAGTGAGGCGATTAGAAAGGTTAGTTTTTTCATTGTATTTAATCTATTGCGAATACTAAAGTTTAAACTGTTGTTTTAATACTGTTTTAATTGTATTTCTGAAGCTTCTATTCATTCAGCAAAGCTTCCAAAGATGCTTCTAAGCTATCTAGTCTATTTTGAACTTCAAATGAAGCTTTGTCTTTAGCCTTTAGTTCATCTTGCAATTTAATAATCAGCGCTTGCTGATCTTGCATTCCTTTAATTAAAATAGGAATTAATTCCGTATAATTCACTGCCAGAAAACTATCTGCGGTCTCAGAACCTACCACCAATTCTGGTACTATTGCAGCTACTTCTTGAGCAATAAGTCCGAGTGATTTATTCGTAGTCTCTGCTCTATTTTTCCAAAAGTATTTTTTGGGTGTCAATTGCATTATTTCGTTTAATCCATATCCAATAGCTTCAATATTCTTTTTCAATCGTCTATCGCTGGTATGAACTACAGCCCCACCTACGGTAACATTACCGCCTTCTGCTTGAAGATTTAAATTTGATACGCCACCATTATTTCTAGCCATAATCTCGTTTTCGTCTATCACAATGTTTTGACCATTAAGATTTCCAGTGGTGATGTAACCTCCGCCACCTATAGAGGCATCTGTGCCACCTACAACGTGTAGTTTGGTGCTAGGTGCTATTACTCCTATTCCCACTCTATTGGTGCTCGCATCCATTCTAAAGGTACCCCCATCCATTTCTACATCCCCGTTATTATCAGATTGAATAAATAAAACGTTGCCTGTATTGGTTATAATTTCGTTACCATCGATTCTAAGCGTATTGGCAATCTCCAATCCCCCTGATCCTGCAGTTCCTGTAGCATCTGTAGTAGCTGTTATCTCTGTTCTTCCATTGAATCGTACCAACTGATTATCAAATTCTCCATAGATAAGGGAGTTGTTGGCATTCGTATTTGAGTTAGCGATGTATAATTTATTCGAACCTGTTTCATTGTAGCCGGCCTGGTTCCCTATAAATACATTACCCGATGCCCCACCGGTACTGTCATAACCCGCACCGTTTCCTAAAACCGTATTTCCAGTTCCCGAATTGTTTCGCAATGCGCCGCTTCCTATTGCTACATTGTTGTCATTAAGACTACTAGTCAATGCTTCAAAACCAATAGCTATGCTACTGTCGCCTAACGTAGCACTACCTAAGGCAGCATATCCTATGGCTACATTTGAGTTGCCATTTACATTTGCCAACAATGCATTACTCCCAATGGCGATATTCCCGATACCAACTTCGTTAGCACTCATTGCATAACTACCTAAGGCTGTATTTGAAAATCCTGTCGTAGTACTGTTCATTGACCAAACTCCTAGGGCAGTGTTCCGAGTCCCATCAGTGTTAGATGCTAAAGAATAATATCCTACGGCGGTATTAGCTGAACTAATGGTATTGTCATTGAGACTTCCTGTTCCAACAGCAGTATTTTCTTCCCCAGTGGAATTATTTATAAGCGCGCTATCTCCTACGGCCGTATTTCCATCGGCTGTATTAAATCGTAATGCATTACGTCCAACACCAGTATTTGAAGCACCCGTACTATTAGACTGTAAGGCACGACTTCCAAGCGCTGTATTGTTAGCTCCTGTTGTATTTTGAAACAACGCTAGATAACCAACCCCACTATTACTAAATCCTGTTGTATTCGTTTGTAATGCAGAACGCCCTATTGCAATATTAAAAGAGCCCGTAGAATTGCCGAACATGCTGAAAGGTCCGAGTGCCACATTGTTACCCCCTAATGTATTATTATACAATGACTGATAACCGCTAGCCACGTTATAGGTTCCTGTTGTATTGTTCAATAACGAACCACCACCATACGCTACGTTGTACTCACCCGTCGTGTTTAGAAGCATACTAGCGCTACCCATCGCAACGTTTTCAACTCCTGTTGTATTTGCATTCAAGGCTCTGTTACCTACAGCTATATTTCCAGCACCTGTTGTGTTACTCTGCAAGGCATTAAAACCTATTGCGGTATTTGAATTACCTGTTGTATTTGCGTTAAGCGCATTATGCCCTAAAGCACTATTCCAATTTCCTGATGTATTTGCAAAAAGCGTATTATAACCAATAGCTGTATTACTTGCGCCAGTGGTATTGTTTGCTGCCGACAAACTACCCACAGCTGTATTATTACTTCCTGTATTTAGCTGAAGTGATTCATGACCCATCGCCGTATTATTAATCCCTGTTACGTTCGAATAAAGAGCAGTGTAACCTACAGCTGTGTTTCGTTCTCCTGTGGTATTAGACTGAAGTGCAGATCGACCGATTGCTACATTAAAATATGCACTAGAATTACTGAACAAAGCGAAAGGTCCTATTGCCACATTGTTAGCCCCTACTGTATTATTATAGAGTGATTGGTAGCCATTAGCCACGTTATAAGTTCCTGTTGTATTGTTCAATAACGAACCCCCACCATAAGCTGTGTTGTACTCACCCGTCGTATTTAACAGCATACTCGCGCTACCCATTGCCACGTTTTCAACTCCTGTTGTATTTGCATTTAATGCTCTACTACCCGTAGCGATATTTCCTGATCCTGTGGTATTATTCAGAAGAGCACTAGACCCAATTGCTGTATTTGAATTTCCTGTTGTATTTGCGATAAGCGCATTATGCCCTAAACCGCTATTCCAATTCCCTGTGGTGTTGGCATTAAGCGCATTAAAGCCGACAGCTGTATTACTTGAACCCGTCGTATTACTCGCTGCAGTAAAACTGCCAAATGCCGTATTACCATCTGCCGTATTATTTTGAAGCGATTGAAAGCCGACTGCAGTATTATGATCTCCGGTAGCGTTCAATAACATTGAACCATGACCAATTGCAACATTGCTGAATCCTTCCGTATTTGAATTAAGGGAAAGACTTCCAATCGCAACATTGGAGTAACCTATTGTATTATTTTCCATACTAACGGTCCCTATACCTACATTTTCAAAGCCCGTAGTGTTATCTAAAATAGCTTGATACCCAATTCCAATGTTTTGATATCCGGTTGTATTATTTCGAAGGCTTTGGTAACCCACAGCCACGTTGAGTAAACCGCTAGTATTTGATTCTAAAGCCTCAAATCCTAAACCAACATTGGCATTATTAGCCCCAGAATCGTTTAGTCCAGCATCTATCCCGAGAAAAACTGATGATCCAGAAGGGTCGGCTTTGCCGTCGGATAAATCATCAATCCTTTCTGCACCACTAAAGCTAAGCCACCCAATCGTAGTCTGATCCCAATAGTAAAATCCTTTAGCCGGAGCTCCAGCTCCAGTAACATATACCATCATCCCATCTTGAAGTGCTGTTGGATTTGCTATAGGAAATTCGTCTATTTTCGGAATTAGCATCCCATCATTATTGGCAGGCGTCGCTTGATTAGTAGATTCGAATATCAAGTAGGGCATTGGGACTTGTAGTTCCAATACCCACTTGAGCAAATAGATTGAGGGACAAAAAAAGAAAAAATACTAGAGGTAATACAAGATTTTTCATAACAAATTGGTTGAATTATTATTTCTTAAAACGTGTCGTATTTATCACTTTATCCTTATGAATTATTCTAAGGATATAGCTCCCATCTTCCAAATGATTTACATTCAAATAAATATCTTTAGAAATAAATTTATCTAAGATTCCTTCGTATTTATTATTCATAAATCGTTAGGGATTATTCAATAAAGTTTTTTAATAAAAATGACTAAACTTCCTTTAGTTTAAAGGTAAATTCAATAAAGAAGAAGTATTAATAGGCTCGTAACAAATCCTGACACAAATGTAACAAGCCACTATTTATGGGCTTTTCGGAAAGAAATACGTGTTATTTTTATGAATAGTCTGAAGGCAGACACCCAAATGCATCTTTGAAACATTTGGTAAAGTAAGAGTGGTTATTAAAGCCTACCTGGTAGCAAACTTCAGAAACATTTACATCACTCTTTTTAAGTAAGGAAGCAGCCAAATGAAGTCGTTGGGAACGCACAAATTCTGAAGCGGTTAATCCTGTTAGTGCTTTTAGTTTTCGATGCAATTGCATTCTGTTCATAACAAGCAGTTTGCTAAAATCTTGGGTGTTAAACCCTGGGTCGGTGAGATGTTCATCCAATATTGCCTGCACTTTTCCAATAAATTTTTCATCGATTCTCGAAATGGCAATATCTTTCGGCTTTAATACTACTTCTTTGCTGTACCTGGTACGAAGTTGTTTTCTGGTCAGCACCAAATTCTTCACGCGGCTTTCTAAAAATTTCGTCTTAAAGGGTTTAAGCACATAATCGTCTGCTCCTAATTCTAAGCCTTCATGTTGGGCTTGTTCTTCGATTTTTGCTGTTAAAAGAATGATAGGAATATGGCTGGTTCGCTCATCTGTTTTGAGGGTTTGACACAATTCCATGCCATCTACGTTCGGCATCATAATATCTGAAATAATAATATCCGGAATCATCGCTATTGCCAATTCAATTCCTTCAGCACCATTTTCGGCTTCAAGTACGTGATACTCACTTTCAAAAGCAGTTTTAACAAACGTCCTGATGTCTTCATTGTCCTCTACCACTAAAAGAATGGGGGTATCCTCATTAATTTCTGAAATGCGTTCCTCTTCCAGTTGTATTTTTTCAACAGTTTGCGAATCTTTGATGGAAGAAATTTCAACAGCACTGTAGGTCTTTTCGTCTTTTGAAAACTCCGATTCAACCACGGGTACTTTAATGGTAAACAGCACGGTCTTATTTGCCGTATTTGCAACAGTGACTGTTCCTCTATACAATGCGACCAATTCCTTAACTAAGGCCAAACCAATACCAACCCCATCTGCATGATCATCTTCCTGATAAAAACGATTGAAAACAGTGTCCATATTTTTAGCGCCACCAATGGCTCCATCATTTTCGATCTGCATCTCAAGCGATCCATTCCTCACAGCAGACGAAAAACGTATCATTCCTTGTTTAGGAACATATTTAAAAGCGTTTGACAATAAATTGACTACTATTTTTTCTATGGCATCAGCATCAAACCAGCTACTTTCAGTTTCCTGAATATCCACCACGTAATTAAGTTTCCCCTTTTCCGCTTTGTACTGAAATGCAGCTGTTAATGACTTCAATAGCAAGCTTACATTTCCTTCTTTTACCTGTAACTTGAGGTTACCGGATTCTAATTTGGACAGGTCGAGCAATTGATCGACCAAATCCAATAATCGTTGGGAATTTCGCTGCACCATTTCCAGATCCTTTCGGTCCGAATTATCTAGCTTTGTGTTCTCCAATTGCTTCTCTATAGGTCCTGAAATTAAGGTTAACGGTGTTCTAAACTCGTGGGAAATATTGGCGAAAAAGTTAGATTTAATAGTGTCCAACTCCTTCAGTTTTTGATTTGTTTTCTGTCTGTTCCTGAAGAGAAAGAAAAGCACCAATCCTGCCAAGAACACGAACCCTATAATGGAAAAAAGAAGATTTCGCTGATTCCTTTTTTGCTCCTCAACGAGTTCGTTCTGTGATTGTAACACTTGGATCTCTTGTTCCTGCTGGGCATTTTTGTATTGAGCTTCCAAGGTTTTGGTCTGTTGTAGGTTCTGCCGTTTTACTAGCGTATCGCTAACGCTTTTATGTTCCTTTGAAAAATTATAAGCTTCTTCAAACCGTCCCAGTTTTTCGGCTGTCTTAGACAGTAAATCCAGTGCATCTTTTTTATCGATATAGCTGTCCATGGCGTCTGCTATTTCCTTTGCTTCCTTAGCGAGCTTATAACTTTCCTGATAGTTATTATCGGCTAGTAGAAATCTAGACTTATAAATTAACCCAAGTAACACTCCAAAATCGTTGTTTAGGTTACTGCTTAGCGTAATAGCAGTTTGGGCTGTTTCAATTGCTTTCTCAATTTGATTATTTTCAAAATAAACATCACTCAACCCAATATGAAACATAGCCTCTTTTACATGGTATTTATTGTCTCGGTAATAACGAATACAATCTTCCAAATAAGCAATGGCCTGCGGGTAGTTTTTCTTTTTTTGCTCAATAGATGCTAATTTTCCAATGATATATTTCTGTTGGTATTCATTATCGTTTGCCTTAAAGAGTGCTAAGGCTTTGGTCTGATAGGATTCGGCTTCAGCTATATCATCCAATTCCTTGTAAATATCCCCAATGGTCGACATTATAAAACCGCTTTTATCACCTTGATACTGATGCTGTTTATATATACTATCAGATTTCAAAAGATATTGTAACGAAGTCTCCGTCATTTTATAGCCTTCGAGGTATATTTCACCCATCGTACCATACCCATAAGCAACTTCTAACCAAAGACCTCTTTCATTCGCATATGCAATACCTTTTTTGGAATAATCGAGTGCTTCTTCATTTTTCCCATACCTAAAATACTCTTGTGAAAGTCTTGAATATCCATTTGCAAGAATTTTTGAATCCTCACATTCCTTCGCATATTCCAAAGCCTTTTTTAGGTTCGAACTAATAAACTGAAATGAATCCTCACCTTCCTCTAAGAAAAGCCCATAATAACCTGCATTGTAATTGTAGAAATAGTAATTCGCTAGGTTGGACTCATTTTTGTCTGCATATTCTTTAAGTCTGCGGAAGTACGCAAGGCAGCTATCTTGTTCATACCTTTTGTAATGCTTTATTAAAGAAACATAGCTTTTACTGATAATACTGTCGTGAAGTTTCGCCTCTTTCGTTACTCGCTTCAAAGAATCTATAGCAGTTTTATCCTGTGCTAATAAAGAGGCAGAACAAAGGAAGAGAAGAAAGAAGTATTTATTCAATCGAGAATATTTGATATCCTTAAAATTAGGAAATTAATTCGTAATTGAATTAAACCTACACAAATTATGATACTACTGCCTCCATCACCCATTGCATAGCAGCACCGCGCTCATTTACTTGGGATTCTGCCGAACCACCAAACGCGTAGGTATGATAGGCTACGGACTTGAAATTACAGCGTATATACCGTTTTAAGTACTTCGGAAAGGACGGCTTTCATTTTCGCCGCCCGTGCTGAAATTTCAGACTCGGTGCCTCCTATTTTAATCAAAGAAGAAATGGTACGGCTCATCCAGGAGTCGCTTTTCGAGAAATCTGCCTTGTTCAAATTCTGAATTTGGGTCTTAATTTCCGAAGGAAGCCTTCCCATACTTTTTAAGTCGCGTAAATGTTCCCAACCGTGGATATAGTGCCAATTGTTACTGTACCAATAAAAGCAGGCATCTACACCAGCTTCCGATAAGGCCGTATGTGCTTTTTGTGCCAATTCTTCCGAAGGTAAAAAGAAACTCAAAAATGAATAGTTCTCCTCCCCTCCTTCCGGCACACGACGAAAAGTAATGCCTTCCACCTGGGTCAAGGCATTCCGTAAAACGGTATAGTTTCTTTTCTGAAGTGCCAGAATGCTATCGAGTTTGGCCAGTTGCGCGATTCCTACCGCCGCATTCAATTCAGAAATACGGAAATTATATCCTAGCGTGGGATGCGTTTCTGCGCCGCGGTCATTTCCTACATGATCATGACCGTGATCCTGGTACTGATCGGCATGTACTGCGTATTCTTTGTTATTGGTGATGATCCCACCCCCTTCTCCACAGGTAATGGTTTTTACATAGTCAAATGAAAAACAACCCAAATCCCCGTAACTACCAAGAGGTTTGCCTTCGTAGGTTCCTCCAATGGCCTGACAGGCATCTTCGAGTAATAGAAGGCTGTGCTTATCGCAGAG
This sequence comes from uncultured Flavobacteriaceae bacterium, assembly GCA_963807685.1. Taxonomy (GTDB): domain Bacteria; phylum Bacteroidota; class Bacteroidia; order Flavobacteriales; family Flavobacteriaceae; genus Aureisphaera. Next base: position 43,024 of record CAWECU010000023.1, read on the forward strand.
CGCTTTTAAAGCGCTCAAATTGGCCATAGAACCGCACATATGTACTGGCATGATACATCGGGTACGTGAAGTGATAGCAGCTTCCACTGCAACGGGGTCCAATGTTAAGGTATCGTCGATATCTACGAGTACCGGTACCGCACCCAACATCATAATCGATTCAAAACTGGCAACAAAGGTAAATGTAGGCATGATCACCTCATCTCCCGCTCCAATACCGGCGGCTGCCAAAGCTATCGTTAAGGCCGAGGTTCCGCTGGAAACCAATTGACAGTATTTGCTGTCCATTCGTTTGGCGAAGGCAAGTTCAAATTCTTTGGCCTTCCAATGGCCGTTTCGCATCCCGTCAAAGCCATAGCGCATGAGCACACCGCTTTCCAATACGTCGTTTACTTGTTTGCGTTCTTCGTCTCCAAAAACTTCAAATCCTGGCATTCTTTGTAAGGTTTAAATAGGTCTAATACCTTTATTAGACGCCGGGCAAAGATAAGGGTTGCGTGTATTATGTGCAATAGCTTTAGCTGGCATCAAAATTTGCGTTCACCGCAACTATTGCCTTTAAGCATAATTATAATTCCCAATAAACCCTTTTGCCATTCACTAAATTTAACACCCGGCTTTGTTATCTTTGCGCTTCTATGAAAGATTCCACCCAAAAGAAGAGCAAACCCAAGGTTACCCTGGCAACTGCCTTCAAAACCATCATCTGGCCAAGACGCAAATTGGTCTTTATTGGACTGATACTTATCGTAATAAGCCGATTGTCCAGTTTGGTTTTGCCTTGGAAATCCAAAGCGTTGCTGGACGAAATTGTACCCAATAAAGATTACCCGGCTCTTTATGATCTGTTATGGCTCGTTGGATTTGCACTGCTTGTCCAGGCCATCACTTCTTTTCTACTTACCAGAATTCTAAGCGTTCAGGCGCAATATGTTATTTCAGAGTTACGTGCTCAAGTTCAGAAAAAAGTATTGTCATTGCCCATTAGTTTCTTTGACAATACAAAATCGGGCGCTCTTGTTTCAAGGATCATGACCGATGTGGAAGGCGTTCGCAACCTTATTGGAACGGGCCTGGTTCAACTGGTAGGCGGAACCATTACCGCCGTCGTATCCCTTGTTTTACTAATTAATATCAATCCATGGATGACGCTCTTTGTGTTTTTACCCGTTGGGATTTTTGGTTATGTAGCCTTGAGAGCCTTTAAATACATCCGCCCAATATTTCGTAATCGTGGAAAAATAAACGCCGAAGTACAAGGCAGACTCACTGAAACTTTGGCTGGCGTGCGGGTAATCAAAGGGTTTAATGCTGAAGTGCAGGAAAATAAGATCTTTGAAGAAGGTGTTGACCGATTGTTTCAGAATGTCAAAAAAAGTCTAACCGCCACAGCGGCAATGACAAGTTCTTCTACTTTTTTGCTGGGACTGGCATCTTTAGGGATCATGGGCATAGGTGGTTACTATATGATCGAAGGCCTCATGACCATCGGTGAATTTTTATTCTTCACCTTACTTCTGGGTTTTATGATCGCACCTATCGTACAGATGAGTAATATTGGGAGTCAGCTCACCGAGGCGTTGGCGGGTCTCGACCGTACCGAAGAACTCATGAACATGACCCCGGAAGAAGAACTGGAAGACCGAACTATCACTCTGGAAAAAGTAAGCGGGCATTTGCGTTTTCAGAATGTCCATTTCGCCTATGAGGAGGGCAATGAGGTGTTAACCGACATAAATTTTGACGTAAGACCAGGAGCCATTATAGCTCTTGTGGGGAGTTCCGGTTCCGGAAAATCGACGATTGCCGGGTTGAGCGCCTCTTTTTTAAATCCGAAATCGGGCACTGTCTTTATCGATGGAAACGATCTTTCCAAGGTGAAATTGAGTAGTTACCGGCAACATTTGGGGGTGGTCCTGCAGGATGAATTTTTATTTGAAGGGACCATTCGGGAAAACATTTTGTTCCCAAGACCAGATGCTTCCGAAGAACGATTACTCAATGCGGTACAAGCGGGCTATGTAAACGAATTTACCGATCGATTCGAGGACGGACTGGATACGTTAATAGGGGAACGCGGTGTGAAACTATCGGGGGGCCAACGACAGCGCATTTCCATCGCCAGAGCCATACTTGCAGACCCCAGGATCATTATTCTGGATGAGGCAACTTCCAATCTGGATACGGAAAGTGAGTCCCTCATCCAAAAATCGTTAACCGGGCTGGTCAAGGATCGCACCACTATTGTGATCGCGCATCGATTGAGTACGATCAAAAAGGCAGATCAGATTTTGGTGATCGAATCGGGGGGAATTGCGGAACGAGGTACCCATGACGAACTGATCGCGAAAGAAGGGCGCTATTACGAACTCTATACCTACCAGTCAAAAATATAAGGTATAAAAAAACCGCTGCGGTTACAGCGGTTTTCGATTTTACTTAACCTTAATGGCCATTGGAGGTTTGGGTTTGGCTTCCTCTTTCTTCGGAATGGTAATTCCCAGAACACCATCTTTGTAGTGCGCAGAAATTTTCTCTTCCATTACAATTTCAGGAAGGGTAAAGGATCGTGTAAAGGCGGTGTAGCTAAATTCTCTTCGAGTATAGCGTCCGTCCAATTCTTTTTCCTCGTTTTCCACTTTGTCCTCGGCCGAAATGGTCAATACATTGCGTTCCAGATCGATGTTGAAATCCTCTTTTTTCATTCCGGGGACGGCCATTTCCACTTCAAAATTATCTTCTGTTTCCAGGATATTTACGGCAGGAAGTGCGGAACCGGCATTGAAACGATCCGGAATTCGGAACCAATCATCTTCGTTCAGGTTATTCCACAAGGATGGGAATAATCCGTTGTTGCGTTTGATAAGTGTCATAATTCAAAAATTTTTAGGGTTATACTTAATTGTTTGCAATCAAATAACGTTGCTACTATCTACTTCGGAAAGACAAAATGAATGCCAAACCTCAATTCGACACAATCTGACATATTTTAGAAGATTATTTCTCCTGAAAATGACAATTTTTCACTTATATTGAGATAGTTAATGACATTATTTCAGATTTACATGTTTTATTTTTTTGGCAGAGAATTTGACCCGGATAGAGGGGGCGATGAGGAGCGAACCTAACTCACATTAAGAATACCTACAAATGGAATATATCGATTACTATAAGATATTGGGCCTGGACAAAAAGGCGACACCGGGCGATATTAAAAAGGCGTATCGCAAACTGGCCCGCAAGTACCATCCGGATGTCAATCCAAATAATAATGAAGCTGAAAAAAAATTCAAAGAGATCAACGAAGCCAATGAGGTATTGAGTCATCCCGAAAATCGGAAAAAGTACGATGCCCACGGAAAAGATTGGAAGCATGCTGAAGACATTGAGCGTGCGAAGCAGCAGCGCAGTCGACAGGGAAGCCGTCGAACATATGCACACTCTGATTTTGAAGGCAATGGTTTCTCCGATTTCTTCGAATCAATGTTTGGGGGTGGTGCACCTCGTGGTGGGTTTGGCGGACAAGTACAGTACAAAGGACAGGATTTTCAAGCCGAATTGCATTTGGATCTCCGGGAAGCCTATACCACCCATAAAAAGACGCTCACCGTCAACGGCAAACAGATTCGGCTTACGATTCCCGCAGGGGTAGCAGACCAGCAGGTAATTAAGATCAAGGGTCATGGTGGGGAAGGAATGAACGGCGGGCCCAAAGGAGATTTGTTGCTAAAATTTCTAATTTCAAACACCACTTCCTTCAAACGAAACAAGAGCGATCTCTTCGCATCCGTCCCGATAGATCTGTATACCGCGGTACTGGGAGGAATAGTAACGGTACCCACCTTCGACGGTAAAGCAAAATTGACCGTAAAGCCCGGAGCACAAAACGGCATGAAGGTAAAACTGAAAGGGAAAGGCTTTCCGGTGTACAAAAAAGAGGGCACTTTTGGTGACCTGTACATCACTTATCAAGTTGAAATACCAACATCATTATCTGACAAAGAAAAACAACTTTTTCAGGAATTAGCAAAACTTAAATAATATGAAAACGGCCCAATACATTTCCGTAACAAAATTGTGTTCCCTTTACGAGATTGAAGTGTCCTTTGTCTCCCGTTTGCATGAAATAGGATTGCTGGAGCTCACCCCTATCAATAAGGATCCGCACATTCATAACAAAGCACTTGACAATTTTGAAAAAATGATACGTATGCATCGGGATCTTGACATAAACCCGGAAGGAATCGATGTCATCTTCAATTTACTCGAAAAAGTGGATCGATTGCATGAAGAGCTACAGCTACTTAAAGACCAATTGAAAATCCGCGACCCATTTTAAACGATCTCTAAATATCTTTTGGGTACAGCGTCCTACAACTCGATCACAACCTCATTCACGCCTCTACGCACCTTTTTCAAGTCGGAAAAGAAATCATCATCAGCGCGATATCCTACCGGAAGCACTAATACCGAGCATAATCCTTTTTCATCGAGCTGAAGTAATTCGTCATACTTTTTAGGGTCGAAACCTTCCATGGGGCAGGCGTCAATATTTTCAAGGGCACAAACGGTCAACAGGTTTCCCATAGCCAGATAAGCTTGTTTTTCCATCCACAGGGAGATATCTTCTGTCGGTTTTTCGGCAAAAGAGGTGAGCAGGAAGTCCTGAAAGGGATCCAATATATCCCGCGGCGTACTTCTCGTGGCCTCTACCCTGTCAAAATGTTGCACAATATATTCCGAAGTCATTTTCGCTTCTTTACACAAAACCAGCACATGAGAAGCATCCTTAACTTGTTCCTGATCCATGGAAATAGGCACCAGCTGTTCTTTTATTTCAGCATTACCTATCACCAGCATTTTCAGTGGTTGTAAGCCGTAGGAAGTGGCGGTGAGATTAAAAGCCTCTTTGAGGATCGCCAGTTTTTCTTCGGAAAGAATTTTGGAGGGATCAAATTTCTTGGTCGCGTAACGCCAGCGGAGCTTTTCTATAATTTCTGAATTCATTCTCTCGTTATTTCCTGCAAAAATACAGATAGAAAGTGCAATTTTGGCGCATTCGTGATAAGTATATTTTATTTCAGAAAAACCATTTACTATGATATACGATGGACGATGGACGACGTGCGAGGTAGGACATTACCTCAGTCTAAAAGAACCACAGTTTTACCGCCATCACGACCACCATCACTACAATAAAGGCTTTGATGAATTTATCTCCCTTTTTTACCGAATACCGACTCGCGATCCACGCCCCTGAAGCGTTTCCAAGAGCCAGCACGAATCCTATTTTCCAATCCACTTTATCGTTCAGCGCAAAGACCAATAGTGCGGATAGCATATAGGTAAAAACAACGGCGACTTTGGTCGCATTCGCCCGAACCAGCGTCATGTGGTTCACAAAATGTAGAAATAAAATAATGATAAATCCGAGGCCTGCGTTGATAAACCCACCGTAAATTCCGAAGAAAAAGAAAGCGATGATCCCTATCCACAAGTGCTTTCCCGTAAGCCGTTCATGAAGGTGCTGGATATTTGTTTTAGGCTTGAAAATGATAATAACGATCACGGTGATCATGATGATCGCCAGAATTCTGTTGAATAAGGCTCCATTGATATCCACGGCAATCCAGGCCCCGATAATCGCTCCCAACAGCGCCGAGATTCCCAAATATGCGTTGAAAGGAAACGTGGAAACCCCTTTACTTTTGAATCCGGCCACAGCGGTAGCGGTTTGAATTACAATGGCCACTCGATTGGTCCCATTGGCAACGCTGGGTGGAAGACCCAGGAAGATAAGCACCGGTAGCGATAGAAGTGAACCACCTCCCGCCACGGTATTAATAAAACCAACGGCGAATCCAACTCCAATTAAAAGGGCGTAGTGATACCATTCTTCCATTTGGCAAAAATAGTTTCAATATTTGAGAGAAGAACAATTAATTTTGCTTTAAGATGATCCCGGCTTTTTTCTTCGGAAGTAGTAAATACTACGATATCCTATAAGAACCTAGACGTTTCCGCCATTTTCGATCGCCTCCACAATTCCTTTTGCTGCAAGCTCTCCCGAGATCATAGCTGCATTGAGTGAACCGTTCAAACACACATCCCCGGCCAGAAAAATATTGTCGGTCAAACGGGTCTCGGCCGGGAGTTTCTTATACTGAAGATCCTGTAAATCGGGCAATGCCATTGGAATTGTATACCACTTTATAAAACGTTCTGTCTCGATACCACAATAGGTTCGTAATTCTTGCTGAACCCCCTCCACGAGTGCATCGTGGGATAAGGTATGATCTTTAACCACGGTCACAGAAAGCAGTTCCTTTTGGGGTTGACAATCGGTTTTTAGGGAAGTATGGTAGAAAATATTGTTGACCAAAGCCTCTGGATGGGAAATAAGACCGATGAGCGGACGAGAAATCGCTCTTTTAGCGGTCTCAAAATAAAGTGTGTCGCAGGATTTCCAAGACGTGGCTACAATTTGATCCTTACCCAACAGACTGGAAGCCTCGGTTGCGATGATTTTAAAATCGCTTGAAATGGGTTCCGTATTTGAACAAAGGATTTCCCCATTGGTGAAACCAGTTACGGTCGTGTTGTAACGAATTTGAGTAGTTTTAAGTTTTTGAACCAATTGCCTGGGGATAGCTTCCATTCCGCCTTTCGGTACAGCCGCATAACCCTCTCCAAACATTTTGTAGACGAACTCAAACATCCTGCTGGAAGTCTCGAGCTGCGATTCCAAAAAGATCCCGCTGAAAAACGGTTTGAAAAACTGATCGATCATAAGGCGGGAAAATCCAAAATCTTCCAGGTATAACTTCGTGGTTTGTTCCTTTTTAGAGAATATCTCTGAAAGGGTGGTGCGTTTCAATTTTTTGTTTAACTGAAGAATTTTTAGCTTATCCCTTAGACTTCCGATCCTCGAAAATAGGGCAGGTATTAAAAACGACGCATCCCTCAGTGGATCTCCCAGTACCTGTTGCTTCCCATCCGAAAAAATGACGGCTCCCGGCGGGAACCTCTGTAAGTCCAAAGCGTCATAATCCAGGTATTTCTGTGCCGCAGGATAGGCCGTAAGCAGCACCTGAAAGCCGTGATCCAATTGGTAATTATCGATACTATCAGTTTTGACGCGCCCTCCCGCTCTGTCGGTGGCTTCCAGGATCACAGGATGATAGCCGTGGTCTTCCAGTACTTTGGCAGCCACCAGACCACTCACACCGGCACCTATGATATGAATTTTATAATCTGATTTTTTCATGGTTTGTGTGGTTGTTACTTTATTTATTAGTTATTGATCACCATTTAATGGGTTTCCAACTGAGACAAAAAAGCCGCGGCATTGGTGCGATGTGTTTCTTTTTTTTCATCAGACATTTTATCGAACATCCCTACCAGCATCCCCAACCGCGGATTCTGTTGAAAGAAATCGCGATGGACATCCATAAATCTCCAAAAGAGTCCGTCCCAGGTATCCTGCCACTCCCCTTTTTGATAATTGCTCATCTTCATCAAATAATTACTACCGCTGATATACGGTTTGGTCGCCATCAATCCACCGTCCGAAAACTGACTCATCCCATAGACATTGGGTACCATTACCCAGTCGTAGGCATCTATAAAAAGTTCCATAAACCATCGATAGACTTCGTCGGGATCAAACTCACACAGCAACATAAAGTTCCCCAACACCATGAGGCGTTCAATGTGATGGCAATAACCGGTTTTCAGAACTTGCTTGATGGTTTGATCTACCGGATCAATTCCCGTGGTGCCGTCGTAAAACGAAGCGGGGATTTTTTTGGTAAACCCCCAGAAATTCAGGGTGCGCTGCTCCCTGCCGCGTGCCTCGTAGATCCCACGGATAAATTCGCGCCAACCCATGATCTGCCGAACAAATCCTTCGGTGGAATTCAGGGGAATATCATTTTCTTCGGCATATTGGAGGCTTTCTTCCAGTATCTTTCCGGGGGTGATCAAGCCTACATTCAGCATCGGGGTTAATACACTGTGGTGTAAAATAGAATGATGGGTTACCAAAGCATCTTCATAAGCTCCAAATTCCCTGAAACGATGCTCGAAGAATTGTTGTAACCATGCTTGCGTTGCTTCGAAATTAGTTGGATATAACACTTGTTCCGTAAGACTTCCCAAATGGTCCGCAAAGTGAGCCTCCACATATTCCTTTGCTTCTTTGTAGTAATCGTCAACATCGGGGTACTGAATGGAGGGCGGCGTTTTCTTTGCCGGATATTTCTTTCGGTTTTCGGTATCGAAGGTCCATTTCCCACCGGTGGGTTTGTCGTCTGCGTCCATCAGGATATTCCGTTCCTTGCGGGCATGGGTGTAAAAGGTTGTTTGGTGGTATTTTTTCTTATCACTTCGGAAAAATGGCTGAAGATCGCCGGGTCTGTTCAGAAATAAAGGCGAATCGAATTGTTTGGTCTTTATGCCATTATCTTCGCATGTGGCTTCCAATCGCTTTTGAAGCCAATAGTCGATCGGGTCGATATAATTGATGTGCTCAATGCCCCTTTCTTTCAACTCGGGGATGAGCTTTCTGATATCTGAAATAGCTTGGTTAGCTTCAATATAGATGACCTCATAGCCTTCCGACTTCAAAAAAGCCTCATAAAACTTCATGGTAGCTCTGTGAAAGGCGATTTTCTGCTTGTGAAAGGGATACTGCTTAAAAAATAAGTATTCCTCCACCAGATACAGCGGTTCCTTCGTCTCAAATAGCGGAGACGATTGGAACAGTTGATGCGGAAATACGAGGTGGATCTCTTTCATTTTCTACTTATTTTTTCGGCAACGCTCGCTGCAATACCGTACTTCCTCCCAGTTTTTTTCCCACTTCTTGCGCCATTGGAAAGGCCGCTGGCAGACTTGACAAACTTTTTGAGGAAGGTGTTGTTTTTTCATCAGTCAATGGATTGGTATATCCTGCAGCTTTTTAAGGGTTCTATTACTTCGGAATTTGTTTTTTACATTGCTTCCAATAGCCGAAAAACGATGGGAAATAGCCCGTAACATCAAACATCCAATCTCTGGATTCTTCTTCCCCTTCATAATGACGATTAAAGGGATGTTCTTTGTAATAGATAGTTCCGAAGTTATACTCAGCTTGAAGCTCATGGAATTCGCCTACATACACTTGCATATGTTCTATATTTTCTGAAAGCGCCAGCATAAATTCCACAGATCTTTCAGAAATGGGATACTGTCTGAAATGGGATGGTTCCAGGAGCAGTATGCGATTTGCCGGAGTCTCTTTCTTCCACTCGGGATCCAAATTATAAAAGTTATAGATACAGGTGGGAAGCTGTGGGTCCACTACAACGGCTTGCTTATCGGGAAGCTGGGTTTCCAGTTTTAAGTCGGCCTGCTCCAAAAGTTGACTGGGAATGGATAGCTCTTGTAGTGCCTCATAGCTTACGTCCAAAAACGTGCCTTTTTGCCGGGTATGGCAGTAATTGTTAATGTTCTCCTGATTGGCAACATATTTTTTATGGCTATTGGCTCCTGCCACCCATTGCCAGCTTAGAGCATTGCTTGCCCAATCGCCATCCAGTAAATGATAGTACATCCACCGGGCCGGTGTCTTCCAATGACTTTGAGCCACGTTACAGGCGATCGCTGCAATGTACATGCGAACGTGATTGTGCAAGTAGCCGGTTTTGTAAAAATCGGTTATGGCTGAATCTACGGCCTCGATACCAGTTTCCGCATTCACAATGGCGCGTGAAATGGAATAATTATCCACAGGGGTCTGAGTGTTTTTAAGATCAGAATTGATGGCATCCCCCTTGGTGATCCAGATCTGCTGCCAGTAGTCCCGCCAGGCCAGCTCCTGAATGAATTTTTCAATTCTCGTTGGATCATACCCGCGTTCTAAAATTTCAGTAAAAACTCGTTGCGTTGAAATCACCCCACGTGAAATATAGGGAGACAGATAGGTTACCGCGCCGTTGATAAAGTTTCGGGTCGAGCCATATTTCACAGGATCTATCTTTCGGATACGCTGCTGTATTTCAGCATATGAAGTGGGGAAAAGGGTGGGATGCTCCTCTAAAAGTAATGACATTATCGCTTACTGATCTTATTTCCGGAGATGGCTCTTTGACGAGAACATTTAAAACGGCTCATCTCCGGATTGCGTTTTTTAAGGTGTTTCTGGCTCACACCGCTGTTCACTCGTTTTCTCCAACGTTTAAAACTGCTCTCTTTAAGCTGAGCGCGCATGATCTTGATGACCTCTTTTTCAGGCAGCCCGAATTGGAACAAGATAGCCTCAAATGGCGTCCGGTCTTCCCAGGCCATTTCGATAATGCGATCGAGCTCTCTTTCGGTAAATGTTTCCGCCTGCCTCATTATTGGTTTATTGCTTTTCCCAGATCTGGTTAGTGTTCAAATAAAAACTTCCCAGGAAGTCAAAACTGCACTGTTCCGGGGAGATGATCGAAAGAAAGGCTTCTCCGTTCTCTCTTTTGTACAGGTGATATAGCTCGCCTATAATAGGCTCAAAATTGAATTTGGCGTTATAAATGAGCGTATTGAGTTCATAATCTTCGAGCATTTTGTCGTATTCGGCTTTCAATTCCAAATACTTTGCCTGCACTTTTTGGTTGACCCTTCGAATGCTTTTATTTTTCCATGCCGTTGTTTCGGTGGCCGTGATAACAGGTGCACCTACATTTGTAGCATATGGTTTTAAAGCAGCATCATATGTATCACTTTCAGTATTGAAAACAACGTTGTCGGGCTTTTTTGGGTGGGACATACGAGAAGAACTAATTAGGCAAGTTTTTCTAGTTGTTGCATGACCTGCTCAGCCTCAAATGTCTTTTGGTCGCTTTGTTTGCGATCGACCGTTGAGAGTTGATATGCTTCTTTCAGCAATTTTTCGTATTGCTCCTGTAATTTTTCTTTTTCCGATTTCTTTTTGAATAATCCAAACATCTGTTCCATTTTAAGTAGCTGTTTCATAGCACCATGGCACTATAACTTTCAGCATTAACATAAGGCGAAAATACTAAATTGTCTAGTGTTTATTGCACTAGTTTAAACATATTTAACATAGTTGTGCTTACTTTTTCTGAAACACGGATCTACCTGGAGGCTATAAGCGTTTTGGAAACTTAAGTACCGACCCTAGATAGTCTGTGACCCTTAGCCGTAAAATAAGCATACTAATGAAGTACCGAGCCAAGTGGTGTGATGGAGGTTTGCTATGGTTGGAATTGAAAAATAGAAAGGCTATCGACCAGAATTTGTACAAGTTTCGAAGCAGTATTCTATTTGAAACTCTAATTAATAGTATTGTTCTAATTAAAGTTGAAAACACTTTAAAGAATAAAAAAAGCATCATATATTTGCACCCGCCTACGCAACCTAGGGTTGCTTCGGCGGGCAAGCCCGCTGAGATCTTTTAGAGATGAATGGAATGGAGAAATGACAATCCGATAGTAATCGGGGGTCGAATACGGCAAGTCAGCTCCGAAAACGCATACCACTGGAGAAATGGCAGAGTGGTCGAATGCGGCAGTCTTGAAAACTGTTGAGGGTCACACCTCCGGGGGTTCGAATCCCTCTTTCTCCGCTTAGAGCAAAGCTCGATTTCTGAATAGAAATCGGGCTTTTCTTTTTTGTATGAGTGTTGAAAGCCTAGCTTTCATAAGAAAATGCAGAAAGGAAAAGCCCCAGATATCGCCTAAGCGATATCGAGCTTTATTGTAAGGTGTGGTGATTAAGGGAAAAACCATCCCTCTTTCTCCGCAAAAGAAAACCCACAACTCTCGTTGTGGGTTTTTGTTTGTATTGGAATCCCGCTTTAGGATCAACTCAATTCTAACCTAAAAAAGGTTTATTAGATATAAAGGGTTGGTGATAATATCGCCGGTCCGTTGCCTTATACATCGCATTTGCCAGAGCTCCTATTACAGGTGGTAGCGGTGGTTCCCCTAGCCCGGTAGGATCAATATCATTTTTCACAAAATATACCTCCTGCTTTTTCGGGGCTTCATTACAACGGATCAATCGATATTTATCGAAATTACTAGCCTGCGGCACCCCATTTTTGATAGTCATGGCACTGTACATGGCGTGGCCAATGCCATCCACTACGCCGCCTTCTATCATATTGGTGGCAGCATCCGGATTTACTACAATTCCACAGTCGACAGCACTCACCACGTTTTCTACACGTGGTCTTCCTTTTTCCATCACCAGGTCCACAACCTGTGCCACATAGGAATTATGACAATAGTAAGCGGCCACTCCACGGGACGTACCTGTATCGGACTCCCCCCATTTGGATTTTTCTTTCACGAGCTTTAAAACACCCGCATACCGTTCTGCCTCATAATCATTGGTCTCACCTACCGGATTTTTGATGGCCTTATCGAATAATTCCAACCGGAAGTCTATAGGATCCTTTCCGGCCAATTCGGCTACCTCATCCAAAAAGGATTGTTCGGCCCCTGCTATGAAGTTGGAACGCGGTGCACGCCAGGCGCCTACACTTATATTGGATTTTAACGTCCAATCCTCAGCAAGGTAATTGTCTACAGCACCTGCGGGAAAGCGGTTTGCAAATAAAGGGCTCTCAGGGATTCCTCCTGCACGCACATGAAAGGCAATTAAATTGTTGTCTTTATCCAATCCGGCCTTGTAGGTTACGTAATAGGCAGGACGGTAGTTTCCAAAGGTCATATCATCTTCTCGTGAATAGACCAATTTTACAGGCGCTTTGATCTGTTGTGATATGACAGCTGCTTCAGTAAGGAAATGACCATATAATCTTCTTCCGAAACCACCTCCCATACGACTCATTTGGATGTCCACCTGTTCCAGTGTTAGGCCCAATCTGGCCGCAACACTTTTTTCCATAAACTCTGGGGTTTGGATGGGCCCGATCAACTCGGCGTGATCTGTTGTAACATTGGCATAGAAATTCATGGGCTCCATGGTATTATGGGGCAGGAATGGGCAGGAATAACTGCGTTCGATCTCCTTTTCGGCCTTTTCAAAAGCCTTTGCTACATCACCGTCCTTACGAACCACATTTCCTTTTTTTGCAGCCATTTCGGCCATTTTCAATAAGTGGGTTTGGGTATCCTCCAATCCGCCAGGGTATTCCGTAGTCATGACGTTACCGAACATATCAATATCGAACGATTCGTCAGGGGCATTTTCCCATGCTACTGAAAGGGCCTTTTTGGCTTGCATTACCTGCCAGGTAGTTTCTCCTACAATGGCAATTTTTTTATTAAAGGTGGCGATATCTGCGAAGCTTTTCCGTGTCCCTTCCGTATACGTATCAAATGTAAATATGTCCTTGATGCCGGGCATGGTTTTCACGCTTTCAGCATCCATGGATTTAAACTGCATTCCGAATGCGGGAGGATGTACTATCATCGCGATGAGCATTCCTTCTTTTTGAATATCTGAACCGAAGAGTGGCTGTCCCGTTACTATTTTTAACCCATCTACATTTTTTCGGGAAGTCCCGATAATTTTGAAATCCTTTTTATTTTTCAGCTCAACTTCTTCAGGGACTTTCACCTGGGCCGCTGCAGAAGCCATCGCTCCATAGTGAGCCGAATTTCCGGATGCTTCGTGTTTGATAATTCCGGCCGCAGTAGTAATCTCTCCGATCGGAACCTGCCAGGCTTGAGCCGCAGCTTCCTTCAGCATGTGACGAGCCGTAGCTCCTGCCATTCTGAGTCCGTCCCAACCTTGTCTGATAGACTGGCTTCCCCCAGCCAATTGGCGCGTAAACAATTCAGTATTCAGAGGAGCTTGTTCTACGATGACATTTTCCCAATCGGTATCCAATTCCTCGGCCACGATCATGGGCATGGAGGTTTTTATATTCTGACCGATTTCGGGATTGGGGGACATGATGGTGACCACCCCATTATCGCCTATCTTTAAATAGCCGTTGATCTCGAACCATTCCTCGGGCATTTGCATTGCCACTTCAGGTGTGGCATCCTTACAGGAAGCGAGCCAACTAAAACCGATCATCATTCCGCCACCGGCAAGGCCAATGCTTTTGATGAAGGAACGTCTTCCAAATGTTGTTTTTACAATACTCATAATTATTTGGTTTTAAAGGGATGATGGATTAGGAAAGGGATCCTGAATTGGCAGCCGATTTGATGGCTGCTTTAATTCGGGTATACGTACCACAGCGACAAATATTCCCGCTCATGGTGGCTTCAATATCCTCATCGGAAGGATTGGGGTTCGATTTTAACAAGGCCGAGGCAGTCATGATTTGTCCGGCCTGACAATACCCGCATTGGGGTACATCGTGTTCCAGCCATGCTTGTTGTACAGGATGGTCTCCATTTTTGGAGAGTCCTTCAATAGTGGTAATCTTGCTGTTTCCAATTGATGAAACCGGGATAAGACATGACCGAGTGGCTATTCCGTTTACATGGATATTACAGGTCCCGCACTGGGCAATACCACATCCGAATTTCGTCCCAACAAGATTTAAATGATCCCGAAGTACCCAAAGAATGGGAGTAGTAGGATCTACCTCTACGCTTCGGTCTTCGCCATTAATGTTTAGTTTATATGTTGCCATCTTGAATAATTTGCATGAATTTAACAATTTTTCGCCTGATTTTAGCCTTGATTACGTTAAAATTAATTGAAACGGTATCTATTGCTATCAAATAGATATGTACGCTGTAAGTCTGTTGCACTCTTCTCTTAAAATAATGTGCCATGAAGATTTTATTACTCTATTTTATAATCTCAATGAACCTCGTTTCTAAATTTGTAATTGGCAAGATTTTTTTGTTCTCAATGTTCTGCATACCGCTTTTTACTTCTTTCTAACCATTTCTTTTTGAAAACTTCTTACTCCGCAAAAGATAACCCAAAACGAGAGTTGTGGAGTTTTTGTTTTTCAATGTGGCGTGGGTTTCTATCTTTGTATTGGATTCCCAATTTGGGATCGACTTTTGTTAATCCCTCCTTCAATTGGTAGAAACCAGAGATCACAATCGCTTTGCGTTTTTGTTTTTTATGACCTATATCATTACATAATAGTTCACGGTACAATAAATTTATTCCCAAACAGAAAACAATCATATGAAACCACTTTTAACCATAGGCGTCATCGGAAAATCCCTCAAAGAAAATGAAAAGCGC
This sequence comes from uncultured Flavobacteriaceae bacterium, assembly GCA_963807685.1. Lineage (GTDB taxonomy): Bacteria > Bacteroidota > Bacteroidia > Flavobacteriales > Flavobacteriaceae > Aureisphaera. The sequence continues at coordinate 58,201 of CAWECU010000023.1, forward strand.
GTCCCCATACATCCCGATCATTTAGAGCGTATTCCACAAAAAATTCGAAAAAATATCACTTTTGAAGCCGGGTATGGTTTACGTTTTGGGATGGATGATACCAGGCTTGCTAAGCTGAGTTCGGGAAGCGTGGGTTCAAGGGATGAGATCTTTACTGATTTTGATATCGTCCTAATTCCAAAACCATTGGCTGCCGATCTGGAACAAATACATCCAGGGTCGATCATTTGGGGTTGGCCCCACTGTGTACAACAGAAAGCGCTCACTCAAATTGCCATAGACCGCAGGCATACTCTTATTGCATGGGAGGAAATGTTTCTTTGGAGTAACGGTAAAAAGAATCTCCACACTTTTTATAAGAACAACGAACTCGCAGGCTATGCCGGAGTCATCCATGCACTAAGTTTAATTGGCATTACTGGCAACTACGGGAAAGCTGGGAAAGCAGTGGTATTAAGCTATGGTTCAGTGAGCCGCGGCGCTGTGTATGCACTTCAGAGCCAGGGGTTTCATGATGTCACCGTCTATACCCACCGCGATTTTACCAATGTTGCCGATCAGCTACCCACGGTAGTCTATAAACACTTTGAGCATGATGCTCAGGGGAATTTAGTGGCGGTTAACCACGCAGGTGTTTCCCAACCCTTTTCAGACGCACTCAAGGAAGCCGATGTCATTGTAAACGGTATTCTTCAAGATCCGTTAAAACCTATGATGTTCGTTCCGAAACAAGATGTTCATAAACTGAAAAAGGGAACCCTCATCGTCGATATCAGCTGCGATGAAGGTATGGGATTCTGGTGTGCGCGTCCAACTTCCTTTAAAGACCCAATGTTCGAAGTACAGGGCATGTATTATTATTCGGTGGATCACAGTCCGAGTTACTATTGGAATTCCGCCTCCTTTGAAATTTCTGAAGCCCTTCTCCCTTTTCTTGAAGTGGTAATGAAAGGCCCGGAAGCCTGGCCCAAGAATGAAACTATATTTAAAGCCATAGAGATCAAAGAAGGCCACATTCAAAATCCGAACATTTTGTCTTTCCAAAAACGCGCTAAGGAGTTTCCACATGCATTCCTTTAAAAGGCTGCCTGGATTCTCTTCGTGAGATCATGGAAATAATCACTCTTAGTCAGCAAAAGGAAACACACAACTTATCTGACCAAAAATTTTGTAAATTGCCCTATTGTCCATGTTAATGTAAAGTTAAAAAATATGATATAAATCATGTTTTTTCGACTTATCCCTTAATAAATTTAGTGCAATATAATTTTCAAACTTCAATATCAACTATTTATAACATAAAAGTCAGCATTATGAAAAGCCAAAAATTACTAAGATGTTTGATGATCATCGCGTCAAGCATGCTGTTCGTGCATTGTACAAGTGATTATGAACCTATAGTCGGTATACCTGGAACGGATGGGGCTGATGGAGTGGATGGTACCGCTTCTTGTATCGGCTGCCACTCAAGATCACATAGAGATTCCATTTCCGATGCCTATTCCTTATCTATGCATGCCATTCAGACTATGATTGGTGGGCAAACTCTAGCGGAATATACCAATCGAGCCTCATGTGCCAGATGTCATACCAATGAAGGCTTCATCGAATTTATGGAAACAGGTGCTGTACAGGATACCGTACCGCTCCCAACTGCTATTACCTGTACTTCATGTCATAGCAATCACAATACGTTTGATTTTGAAAATGACGGACCCGATTATGCGTTGAGAAATATAGATCCTGTTCAACTCATTGTTGATGAATCGTATCTCATCGATATAGCTGGTACGAGTAATCAATGTGTTCAATGTCACCAACCCAGAAGATCAAACCCGGAAGATGATGGTAGTGGTACTTTTACAATTACAAGTACCCGTTGGGGTCCCCACCATGGACCACAATCCACTATGCTGGAAGGCATACAAGGATCTCCTATTTCGGGCTCTACCGCCTATCCCGCTCCTAAATCTGCTGCCCACAGAGCAGCATCTTCTTGTGTAAACTGTCACATGGCAAAAACTACGGATGGATTTGACGGAAGCCATACATTTTCGGTTGGTAATAATGCATGTATCGTATGCCACACAAACGGTGTTCCAACCGAAGTGGATGGATTAGCGGGAGATTTAGCTACACTTGAAGGACTGTTGGCAAATGTAGTGAGCCAAGATGGTACCGTTGTTGGAATTATACTCGATGGTAGTCCTCAGGAAGGAACGTTTACATTTATAGAAGCACAGGCTGCCTGGAATTATCTATTTGTGATGGAAGACAGTAGCGAGGGCGCTCATAATCCTCCCTATGCTAAAGCACTCATTAGAAACTCTGTCGAAGCATTGCAATAAGTTTTCATTACTTATGAAAATAGAGATTTCTGTTAAATAAAAAGATCAGTAATGAAAAACATATTTCAATTTATTATGACCATAGGGTTGAGTTTATTGATGACTTCCTGCTATTACAATACTGTATATGAAGATACCACAGGCGATAATGGTAATCCTGATGTTTCATACCAAACCGATATCACTCCTCTTTGGGCAGCCGATTGTGTGAGCTGTCATAACGGTAATGAACCACCCAATTTATTGGATGATGTTTCATATGATGAACTCTTAAATGGTTATGTTGTACCGGGAGATGCTGACGCAAGTATTTTATATAAATCTTTATTAGGGATCGATGGTGTGTCCTTAATGCCTCCCGGTGCCATATGGCCGAACAATAGAATTGACCTTGTAAAAGACTGGATCAATCAAGGTGCTTTAAATAACTGACCTTCACTATATCGATATGAAAAAATATATAAAGTTACTTCTCGTTCTCTTGTTTGTTCCTTTTATACTGTTCGCACAGGATGAAGATAAAAAAGAAGATGAAAAAGCGATAGAGAAGCTGGAAAGACCAGCCTTTGAAAGCGCTACTTTAATTGATAACCCAACCAATGTTCTATTCAATAGAAATACCCTGGAAGTTATTATGTCTCACAGGTTTGGATTAATTGACGGCGGAGAAAATGATTTGGTTGGAATATGGGCTCCATCAAATATTAGAATAGGAGTTTCGTATGCTGTCCATGAAAGATTGACCGTTGGAGTTGGTACTACAAAATTCAATCGCTTACAAGATTTTAATTGGAAACTAGCTATACTGAGGCAGACACGTTCCGAAAAAATGCCGGTAAGCGTATCTTATTACGGAAATTTTACTGTTGACGCTCGTAGGAAAGAGAACTTTATTGTGATTCAAGATCGCTATTCTTTCTTTAATCAAATAATTATCGCTAAACGATTTAGTCAGAATTTTTCATTACAAGTCGCTCCAAGTGTATCGCATTATAACCTGGTGGACAAGACCATGGAGAATGATCTGTTCGCAGTGGCGCTTGGCGGACGCTTTAAGGTAAGTCCGCAAACTGGTATTTCGGTGGACTACAGTCAACCCATAACGACCTATTCGGTAAATACACCCAAGCCTGGAGTTAGTATAGGGGTTGAGTTCTCTACTTCAGCTCACACCTTCCAAGTGTTTGCCTCCAATTACAATGGAATCGTACCTCAAAAGAATTATATGTTCAATCAAAATGATTTCTTTGATGGGGATATATTAATAGGGTTCAATATTACTAGAAACTATAATTTTTAAGTTACAATATTTTAATACGTCTAAAACGTAAGGCATTGCGATTACAGATACCGAACTAAAACAAATTGCCAAGGCCGGGAGCATCGTATAATCCGTCTCCCGCCATTGCCACAATTTTACCTTTTTCAAGTAATTTCTCTACTACCCTAAGTTTATTTTCCGGTAACATACTTGCATTAAAATAGGCAAGATCAATTTCATATGCTAAGGCTTGAGCCGCTTCGCCGCTGTCGCCGGTGAGCATTATCACATCAATTCCTTTACCCTGTAAGGCTGTAATTGCCTTAGCGTTAGCCTCCTCAATTTTATCACCTATCACATCATAGCCGGATAACTTCCCATCAATCGACAAATAAGAAACTGTTTTACCTTTTTTCTGAAAAGATTGCGTTTCTTTTTCCATAGGAGATGAGATGCTGGCGTTTGCATATTCCATCTCCTTGGCGTTTCCTAATATATAGAAGAATTTTATTGGGATATTTTCACTGATGCAACATAAAATTACCATAATCAATACATTATACTTAAATTTACACCCATACCCCGTCACACGGTCCTTCTGATACTTCATTACCAAATTGATTATAAAGGAGGAATCAAAACTGAACGACACAACACTCAAAGGAATAGCGCTCTAAACAATCTCATAAACCAAAATCATCATCATGAAAACCAACCCACTATTTTTAAACCTATGCATTGCTATAGGAATCTTGATAGGTACTGATAACATGTTTTCTCAAACTACCGAAATCAAAGTCATAGACAGTACCTCACAAAAGCCAAAAAGATTGAAATTTGGTGTTGGGTTCGGGCTTAATTTTATAGGGGGCACCAATATTAGTTTAGCTCCTAATATAACCTATAAGGTGAGCAATAAAGTAGGCATCGGTGTTGGAATTCAGGGGAGTTATTCGGCCATCAAAGATTTACAAAATACAACCACAATTGGTGGAAATGTTTTAGGCCTTTACAGCCCGGTCAAACAAATAACTACCCTAATCGAATTTGCCGAGTTACATGTATCAACCAATACAGATACCACAGAAGGAGAAATAAACGAAACCTATTGGGACTCTGCATTATTTCTTGGAGCAGGATACAATATTACCGACAAAATTTCCATTGGGGCAAAGTACAATGTATTATATAAAGAGGACGAAAGCGTCTACACAAGCCCTGTAATTCCATTTGTAAATATCAGCTTTTAGTTGAAAGACTAATTCAATTTTCCTTGCTAAAACAATGCTTTTCGCTTTGTTTCGGTCTATGATATTTTAGGAAATAAAATTCTCGAAACCTGGATCGAAGCTAATAATGTTTGTGCCTTTTCTTTCAGTCAATCGATACTTTTGTTCCATCCCCTCCGTTTTCTACAAATAGTTTCAGGATTTTAGGGCTTCCGGTTGTTTTATGTATAGTATACTGGGAAAAAGAGATATTTCGTACAATAGGAATTCAAATTATAAAAGCAGATTAAGATTAAAATGCGTAAATTGTAGAAGCCAAGTGTAGTTTGCTTACTTAATTCTTTGAATTCAAGTTCTATGAGATGATCCACAGAACGAAATACATCAGAAGTTGAAAAAGTCAACACATACAATCTACATAAGCGTCATGGTTATTATTATCGTAATCACCACGGCCTATTTGATCTACATAGGCTATTCCTACTATCAAACAGCTTTGGAAGAGCGATTCTATCATCCCAGACATGCCTGGTTCAAACCTAGCGGTGCCTTCGGGCATGGACTCGGGATCCTGGGCACACTCATGATCCTTTTTGGAGTTTCCATCTATATAGCCCGCAAACGTTATAACTTCCTGTCCAAATTCATCCGATTGAAGTACTTATTGGAATTTCATATTTTCTTATGTGTTTTGGGTCCTATACTTATTCTTTTTCATACCGCGTTTAAGTTTGGTGGAATTGTTTCCGTTGCGTTTTGGTGTATGGTGGCGGTTGTCCTGAGCGGGGTTATTGGCCGATTTATCTACATTCAGATCCCGAGAACCATTGAAGGCCGTGAGCTCAGCCTCGGTGAAGTGAAGGAAATGAAAATGGACCTTTCCAAGGTACTGAATGAAAAATTTCATCTGGACCAAAACACCATCCAGTTGTTTGTTAGTTTTACAAAGGAAGATGATGAGACTAAAAAGCCCGTATCGGTGTTACGTCTGAAAAAAGAATTAAAACAGAAGAATTTACCTAGGGAGGAGCAAAAAAACATCCTCAAGATGGTCAAGAATGAACGTTCTCTTTCGCGGAAAATTAAACGGTTGCTAACCATGCAAAAATTCTTTCGATATTGGCATGTAATTCACCTGCCCTTTGCACTTATTATGTTGGTAATTGTAATCATTCATGTGGCCGTGACGCTAGCCTTTGGATATAAATGGATATTTTAATGGAGGTACTTACAGAACAACTAATCGTATATGGCACCGTGTTCCTCTTGTGTGCGGCAGTGGTCTACTTTTACCTTCGGAAGAAAAAGGGCATTACCAAAGAGACCAAGAAGAAAGTGATCATCGCCAAGGAGGAAGGATTATTTGAGCCGGTATCCCTGCACCCCTACATAGACCTCAACACCTGTATAGGTAGTGCGGCCTGCGTAAGTGAATGCCCCGAAAAGGATATCATCGGTATTGTAGATGGGAAGGCGACCCTGATAAATTCATCAAACTGTGTAGGACATGGAGCTTGCTTCCATGCTTGTCCGGTCGAAGCCATTACCTTGCGTATGGGGACCGAAACCCGGGGGGTAGATCTACCCCATATTAACCAGAATTTCGAAACCAATATCCGAGGCATTTTTATCGCAGGAGAGTTGGGCGGCATGGGCCTTATAAAAAATAGCGTGGAACAAGGGCAACAGGCCATAGACAGTATTCTTCAGAATAAAAAATCCGCCAAACCGAATGTCAGCGATGTGATCATCATTGGTGCCGGGCCTGCAGGTATTTCTGCCACCCTGGCTGCTAAGAAACATGGATTGTCAAGTCTAACTCTGGAACAGGGCTCTCTGGGGGGTACGGTGTACACCTTTCCCCGATCTAAGATTGTCATGACGTCTCCTATGGATCTACCTCTGTATGGAAAAGTAAAGTTATATGATACCTCCAAAGAAGAACTGCTTCAACTTTGGCAAAAAGTAATTGCCCAACACAATATCGAGATCAAGGAGCTCACGAAAGTAGAAAGCATCATTCCACAAAATGATGAGACCTTCAAGGTGGTAACCACCAACGGAGAGACCTTTTTTAGCCACAACGTACTTATTTCCATTGGAAGGAATGGCAGCCCTCGAAAATTGAATATCCCAGGCGAAGAATCTACCAAAGTGGCGTATCGCTTGCTGGAACCGGAAAATATCTCGGGCAAAAATGTAATAGTCGTAGGCGGTGGTGACTCGGCCATGGAAGCCGCAATGCTCTTGATGGAAGAAAATCAGGTGCATTTGCTCTGTCGTTCCGATTCATTTACCCGTTCCAAACCCAAGAATCGTGAGAGAATCGCAGCCGCAATTGAGACCAATCAATTGCAGGTGATCTTTAGCTCGAGTCTGGTTGCTATCAATGCGGAAGATTGTCTGGTGAATATAGGAGAGAACGGAGAGTCCAAACAACTGAAAAATGATCTGGTTTATATATTTGCGGGTGGAATATTACCTACCAAATTTCTGGAAAGCGCGGGGGTACAGATCACAAAACGATTTGGATATATCATGAAAAAACACAATTAAAGCTTTTGAAATCAATTCGAACATACGGACTTTGCCTGTTGCTGATGGTTGCTTCGGAAGGATATTCGCAAATATCTCCCGGCGACCTCACCACTTCACATGCCAATCTGGAAGGTATGAGCAATTGTACCCAATGCCATGATATAGGCGAGAAGGTGTCTAATACAAAATGTTTGGAATGCCATAAGGAAATTAAATCCCTCATTTCCAAAAATCAAGGATATCATGCCAGCGCCGGCGTAGTGAAACAGGATTGCTTTCAGTGCCATAGCGAACATCACGGACGTAAGTTTGATATGGTTCGGTTCGATCAAAATAACTTCGATCACAAGCTCACGGGATATCGACTCGAAGGAAAACACCAAACTGTAGATTGCAGGAAATGTCATATTTCGGACAATATTTCCGATAGCAATATTCGGAAACGCTCCAACACATTTCTAGGCTTGGAGCAAAAATGCCTTTCCTGTCATGACGATTTTCACCAAAACACCTTATCCAACGATTGCCTCTCCTGCCATTCTATGGACGGATTTATCCCTGTGACCAAATTCAACCACGATAAAACCAATTATCCCCTTACCGGAAAGCACACCCCACTGGATTGTGTCGAGTGCCATAAGATCACCACGCGCAACGGCAAGAAGTTTCAGGAATTCGGGAACATGGCCTTTACCGATTGTAAGTCCTGCCACACCGATCCGCATAACAATTCACTTCCCGGTAAATGCCTGCAATGTCATACCGAGTCTTCGTTTTCAGACTTTACAGGTAGGCGTGGCTTTAATCACAATACAACACCCTTCCCTTTGAACGGTGCCCATGGCAAAATAGATTGCTTTAGCTGTCATCAAAATTCGACGAATCCATTAGCTGTTTTCCAGGATAGACGCGGTATTGCTGCAACTAATTGTGTAGCCTGTCATGAAGATACCCATGAAGGAAAGTTTGGACAGGATTGTGCCAAATGCCATAACGAAGCGAGTTTCCTAACACTCAACAATATGGACTTCTTTGATCATACAGTTACAGATTACCCGCTTGAAGGCAAGCATCTGGAGGTTGATTGTAAGCAATGCCACACCGATAGATTTTCAACACCCATCGATTTCTCTGCCTGTAGTAGTTGCCATGTCGATTACCATCAGGGTGATTTTATTAAAAATAATAGCAACCCCGATTGTAAGGAATGTCATTCCCTGGAAAAAGGATTTGAATTCAGTCTGTATTCTTTGGAACAACACCAAGAATCTAACTTCCCGCTTGAAGGGGCACACATTGCTACTCCTTGTTTTGCCTGTCATATTAGCGAGGATGACCAGCGATGGACGTTTTCAAATCTGGGTAACAGTTGTGTCGATTGCCATCTCGATATCCACGATGGATTTATTAGCGAAGCCTTCTATCCTCAGGACAACTGTGCAAGCTGCCATGTGAACGATTCCTGGACCCAGGTAAATTTTGACCACAGCCGTACCAAATGGCCATTAACTGGTAAACACCGGGAGGTGGACTGCCGTCTTTGTCATTTTGAAATTTCCGAGAAAGGTGATGTGGTCAGCCAAAAATTCCGTAACTTTAATACGCAATGCGCTGCGTGCCATGACAATGTGCACGGGGATGATTTTACCAAGAACGGAGTGACGGACTGTAACCGTTGTCATGTCACTAGTAGCTGGATACCCGAGAAGTTCGATCATCGTGAAACGGCCTTTCCATTAACCGGACGCCATACTGAAATAAGTTGTAAGGCATGCCACCTCGTTGATGATAAGATCGGAGCTGATATAGTAGTTTATAAACTAAACAAACTGAAATGTATCGACTGTCATTTATAATATTACTTTTGGGTTCCTTTTCCCTTCTGGCCCAATCTCCCCACGGGAACGAATTGAAGGTTGATTGTGCCCAATGCCACAATCCGGATGGATGGGAGATCGATTATGAAACTTTCAAATTTGACCACAGTACAACCAATTTTGAATTGGAGGGTGCCCATGACCAGACTGATTGTATGGCCTGTCACCAGTCGATGGTCTTCAATGATGTCCCTATGGACTGTGTTTCCTGTCATTTGGATGTGCATCAGCAGTCTGTGGGTAACGACTGCGTACGCTGCCATAACAGTGATAGTTGGCTGGTCTTTACCATCCCTGAAATACACGAAGAGAATGGTTTCCCTCTCATTGGTGCCCATACTAATTTAAGCTGCATCGAATGCCATAACAGCGCCACTACGCTGGTATTTAACCCTATTGGCAATGAATGTATTCAATGCCATCGAGACGATTATATGGCTACCCAAAACCCAAATCATATGGGTGCCGGATTTTCAATGGATTGCCTGGACTGCCACGATCCTTTGGGTACGGGCTGGGACGCTCAAAATATAATTCACGATTTCTTTCCCCTTACATTGGGACATGATATACAGGATTGCAGCCAATGCCATAATGTGAGCAACTTTTCAGATATATCGGCAGATTGTTTTGCCTGTCATTCAGATGATTACGCTCAAACCACCAATCCCAATCATACCAATGCAGGTTTCTCAACAGATTGTGTTTCCTGCCATACCACCAATCCTGGTTGGATGCCCGCACTCGTAGATCACGACTTTTTCCCCTTGACACTGGGCCATGACATTCAGGATTGCAATCAATGCCACGCGAATGGGAATTTCACCAACACCCCCACCGATTGCTTCGCCTGTCACAAGGACGATTACAATCAGGCCACCAACCCCAATCATATAGGGGCAGGTTTCCCAACCGATTGTGTGTCTTGTCACACCACCAATCCGGGATGGATGCCGTCTACCTTTGATCATGATGGCCAATATTTCCCCATATATAGCGGTTCACACGAGGGTGAATGGAATTCATGTACAGACTGTCACATGAACCCAAACAATTTTATGGTTTTCGACTGTTTGAATTGTCATGATAAGGTAGACATGATTGACGATCATGAAGGTGTTTCGGGTTATGTATATGAAAGCAATGCTTGTTTTGCATGCCACCCAGACGGATCAAACTAAAGCCTCATGAAGCGATTTTTTTTCATATTAATTTTCATGAACCTGGCTGCTACTCTTTTGGCCCAGGAAGAAAGCACGCTGGAGGGAACTGTTACCTTTATTACGGCCAACAATATTTATGTGAAGTTCGATTCCACCGAAGACATCGCCATTGGTGAGAAGCTACAATTTTCCGGGGAAGATTGTCTTCAGGTGACGGATAAATCCACCTCCTCGGTATTGTGTACAACTATCAATAATTGTGTAGTGAAGACCGGTGACAAATTAACATTCACCTTCATTTCAGAAACTAAAAAAGAGGAAAAAACGGATCCCATAGTCGAAGACGTGGTTCCAATTGAAATCACAGACCCCAAGCCCGTATACCAAACTGAAGAAAGCCTTTACACCGAATCCATACGTGGACGGATTTCAGCTGCCACTTACAATACCTTTTCTGAAGTACGGGAGAACCGAAATAGATTTTATACCGCCTTTTCGATCGATGCAGACCATATAGACAATTCCAAATTTTCAATACAAACTTACTTGGCTTACCGCGGTATTTCGCTACCTCCCGAAAGCACTTACAGTGGGCGAACCAGTATTTTCAGTTTGTATAATCTCAATGTTCGATTTGACGCCACGCCCACCCTTTCGGTCACAGGGGGTAGAGCGGTCAATCCCAAGGCATATAGTGTGGGCCCTGTCGATGGATTACAGGTGGAAAAATACTTCGGAAATTTCTATGTTGGCGCTATAGGAGGATTCCGGCCTAATTTTTCAGATTTTGGATTTAATTCAGATTTGGTGCAGTATGGAGGATACTTCGGAATTGAATCGGCTACCAAAGAATTTTATAGTCAGACGACTTTGGGAGCCATTCAGCAAACCAATGCCGGCGCAACCGACAGACGTTATATTTATTTCCAGCACAACAGTACGATCGCTTCCAATCTCAACCTCTTTAGTTCAGTGGAACTGGATATTTTTAGCAATAATGGGGGTGGGACGCGATTGACCAATCTGTATCTCTCTGCACGCTATCGGTTCAGTCGTGCCGCAAATTTGATGGTTTCATACGATTCACGAAAACAGATCATCTATTATGAAACCTTTCAGACCGAGGTCGAGCGGCTACTGGATGATGATATGGCCAGGCAGGGAATTAGAGCGCGTCTCAACCTAAGACCGGCTAAAATACTTTGGGTTGGGATTAGTTACAGCAGTCGTTTTCAGAATGACAGCGAGAACAAGTCGGATAATATCTTCGGCTATATAACCTTAACTAAAGTCCCTAAAATTGGCGGACGTTTGAACGTTTCCGGTAACCGAAACGCCTCCAACTATTTAAAGAGCACCATCGTGTCCACTCGATATTCCAGAGATCTGGTAAAAAATCAATTGAATGCCGAAGTGTATTATCGCTTCGCCAATTATATGTACGAAAACCGAGACATGGAATACCAGCAAAATTATATTGGCGGCGGACTGTCGTATCGAATTTCAAGGACCTGGCAGTTTAATATTTCGGGAGAACTTTCACAGTTTGAGGATGAGAGCAATTTTAGGTTGTATGCTCGCCTCACCAAACGATTTTACAGTAAAAAGAAAAATAAATGATGAATATTCAAAAAACAATAGTAATAGCGATTCTTTGCGGCTTATTTGTGGCTTGCAATAATAACCCCAAGGTGATCACCTCACAGTACACAACCGATTTGGCTGAGCCAAGCAGTGGAATTTTTACAGAAGAGACGACCCAAACTTTATCCCCTACTGGCGGATCCTTTACAGAGGACCTGCATACCGTAGTAGTGAAGGAGATTTTACCCACCTCCAAATACGTATATTTAAATGTGACCGAAGAAGGAGAACAATTTTGGATCGCAACCAGGAAACAAGACATAACTCCCGGGGGAACCTATTATTACCGGAATGGGTTGCTGAAAACCAATTATGAAAGTAAGGAGTATAACCGGGTTTTTGAAAGAATATTCCTGGTCTCAAATTTGGTGGAAGAACGCCACGGCACAAATACCGGTACCGTCAACACAAATTTTTCTGAAGAAAGCTCTAAAGCGGTTACCAAAGAGGTCATTCCTACTCACACTGAAAAAATCATTCAGCACGCTGGCTCCATTAAAATAGCGGAAATAGTGGCGAATCCTAAAGAATACGAGGGTAAAACGGTGCAAATAACCGGAAAATGTGTAAAGATCAATCCCAATATCATGCAACGAAATTGGATCCATCTGCAGGACGGCAGCCGGGATGATTACGATCTTGTTGTGACTTCCAATACCTTTGTACCCGAAGGAAAAGTAGTCACCATACAAGCATTGGTAAGCCTGAATCGTGATTTTGGGGCAGGTTATCGATATGATCTCATATTAGAAAATGGAACAGTTATCGAATAGCGTGTACTAAGAAATGATCTTAACCTTGCGTTTCCTTATAAATGCCGCTATACTGATCAAAATAATACAACTCACCACTATATAGACCCAACCTGGAATAGGAACCGGATCTCCCGTAGCATACGAATGTAGTCCGGATAAATAATAGTTTACCCCGTAGTAGGTCATTATTACCGATGCCAGGCCAAAAATAGTTGCTAAATTATAAGCGAACAAACCTCTTAACTTTGGTATCAACCGCATGTGCAGGATAAACGCATACACCAGGATTGTAACCAGTGCCCAGGTTTCTTTGGCATCCCAGCCCCAGTACCTACCCCATGATTCATTGGCCCAAACCCCTCCCAAATAAGTTCCTACACTTACCATAAACAAGCCTCCAATTAAGGTTAGCTCGCTTATGTACGACATTTCCTGAATAATTCGTTTGAGGCGGGTTTTGTTTTCTTCTGAAATAAAGATCATCAAAATAAGGTTGATCAATCCAATGATCGCCCCCAACATAAGAAACCCATAGCTTCCGGCCTCAAGAGAAACATGAATGGTCAACCAATAAGATTTTAATACAGGAACCAATGGTGTAATTTCGGGATCCAGAAAACTGAGGGTAGAAACCAGGAGGATAGTGGCCGCCAAAACCATGGTCGCCGCCAATCCTCCAAATGATTTCCTTGTAAATAATATACCCGCCAAAGTTGAGGTCCACGCAATATAGATCATCGATTCATAGCCATTACTCCAGGGGGCTCTTCCCGAAACATACCATCGTATTCCCAAACCAATGGTGTGCAAGACAAAGCCAACTAAGATCATGGCGAACAAAACCAGATATACTTTTTTTAATTTCCAATTAGGTTTAAAGACAGACACAAAAAGAAAGAACAACAAGGCAATTCCGAGTACCAGATACCATCCTGCCAAACGTGTGAACACATTCATATTGTTCAACATAATTTCGGCCTTGATTTTGGAAGCCGAGGGCATGACCGCCCCACCTTTCGCATTTTGAAATGTCTTTAATTCCTCCAATAGATGACCGGCATGCTCGAAATCCTTATTTACGGTAGCAGCTTTTAGAGCAGTACCGTAGGCAGTAAAGAAATTATTAGCCACGGTACTATGATTGTGTCCGTCGTTACTGGAATGACTGCTAAAGCCTTCCCATGTATTGTTGGGGCTATTGGGGTTGGGGACTATTTTTAACAGGCTGCCCGAAAAGACCATACTTAGTACATTGAGTCGCTCATCGATCTTGAGCAACTCTTTCGCATAAACACCACGATCAATGGGTTCCAGCGCATATACACGACGAACTTCGCTGTTCAATTTATACTCCCCGGTTTCAGAAAAGAAATCTTTATAGGAAGCATAATCCCCGCTGACGTTCAACAATTTTTGTACATCTTTATGTTTTCCTAGTTTAATGATCTTTACGCCATACCAATCCTGTTTATTCACAAACATACCCAACAGCACCTGATCTGCGCTTAAACCCTCCCAGCTTTCCTTACGCGCTATTTTACGCAGGATTTCTCTGGATAGGGTGTGCATGGGTTTCATCCTCCCTTTAAAATCCTGCACGACAATCTCACTAAAAGCTTCGGCATGTGATTTGTCCACGGCATTTTTTATATGAATATCCTGTTGCGCATTTGAAGAGAACGACACGGAAAGAAAGAGAAGGAGAATGAAAGTGCCGCTTTTGGCTCTTAGTTTCTTAATTTTCTGAAGGACATCATAAAAGCGTGTCTTTTTACTGAAAAGCGTAAGAATCATACCCAAAGTAAGAAGTGCATAGCCAATATAGGAGATCGCAGTTCCCCATGAATCACTGTTAACACTTAAATAGGTTCCTTTTTCATCCCTGTCAAATGAAGACTGGAAAAAGCGATAACCGTCATAATCCAGAATGTTGTTCATAAAAATACGATAGTCCATGGTTACGTTTTCAGTTGGATCTACCAGGGTAACTTCGCTGGCATAAGAAGCTGCGCTATTGGTTCCGGGATATTTTTCCAGAATAAACTTGTTGAGCCTTATTGAAAATGGAACGTAAATTTCCTTTGCACCATAGGAGGTGGAAATTTTCAAATTTTCGAAGGATAGCGTCGAAGGGTTCCCCGGCAGTCCCTTATTGCCATACACATACGTTTCCTGTGTGACGCCATTTACCGTAATATCCATGACAACCGCGACAGTGCTTTCGCTTTTTACCTTGGGATCATCAGATTGTATATTCACACTGGCACTTGAGTTGAAGTCGGCAAAAACAAAGTTGTCGGTACCGACTGAATATAGGGACCTCAGGACCAATGGATGGTAATCTTCAGTAGGAAAAATGGTGTCTTTCTGCTGAGTGGCCATGACCATTTGCGTGAGTACTCGATTTGTTCGGAAAGTGAGTCTGTCATTTTCATATTTCAAATTGACCGCTCCAACAATGGAAGGCTCTTTGAAGTTATAAATTACATTTCGTATCCTTTGGGTTTGGCCTTGTTCAATAAAATGTTCTTCCCGTCCATTCGCCCCGGAAACTACAAGTTTCAGAATGGGCTTACCCTGTTTATCATCAGGAACCATGAGTCGTTTGGGATTCGGAATAAAATTTTTTACGTTCACCTCCAGGAGGTTATCGGCTATGAGATAAGATTCTTCCCAGTGGTTGTTGCCCAAACTTGCAAAAAGGATAGGTTCGTCAAAGTTATAGGTGGTTCCCTCATGTGTGACATCAAATTTTAAATGTGTATCCGCAGAAAGAAAACTGGCGGCACTGCCATTTTCCCGAATGTGCATCACTCCTTCAAACCCAAAATATCGGGTCACCCCTGCCCCCAAAATAATCACGATAATGGCACTATGAAATAACAAAACTGCCCATTTACGCTGTTGTATCATTCTGTATCTGATAATATTGACCAAAATGGTAACTCCAAAGAGAATGAGCAATAATTCAAACCACCGCGCTTTGAAAATTACCTTCTGTGCGGCACTTGTTCCGTAGTCATTTTCGATAAAAGTTGCTACACCAATGGCAGTAGCAAATAGAATGAAATAAAGTCCGGCGGCTTTGGTATTAAAAAATGGAGTGAGTATTTTCTTAATTTTTTTTACTATGTTTTTCATAACTAGAGATAGCTTACCCAAATGTAATTTAAAATAATCACATAAACACCTCGGCACATTCGGTTAACAATTTCAACAATCCCCGGGATAGATAAACCTTTAAACTATAACAATTGAAGTACTATAAATCCTTAGAAAAACTTCTGAATTTTACGAGAGATTGCTGTTTAGGCTTAAGGGTACTATCGCTGCAGATTCCACAGGTAAATTATCGCAAACTAAAGGTGACAGCGGCCGATCAATTTTCACATTTTTTTTGGACTCCCGAATCCAACTATATGTATCTTTACGACCGTAAACTGAACTCTATGAAATATTTCCTGCTCACTATCCTTGCCTTATTCATATTTTCGTGCAATTCTGCCCAAAACCCCGTCCAACAAAAAATGTCACGGGTAGACTATATGAACACCATCACCGCCGAAGACCTTAGCACCCATCTCTATCAATTTGCAGATGATAAAATGCAAGGTAGAATGACAGGTCAACCCGGGCAAAAAATGGCAGCCGAATACCTCAAAAACTTTTACATATCTCAAGGAATTCCTGCACCCGGTAAGGATGGCAACTATTTCCAGTACATTCCGAATGACTATTTTCAGAGAATGCGTGATCCAAAACCGTCAGAAAACGTAGTGGCATTTATCGAAGGAAGTGAAAAACCAGAAGAGATCATTGTGCTTTCTGCACATTATGACCACGTAGGTATGAATGATGAAGGAGAAATTTACAATGGTGCCGATGACGATGGAAGTGGAACCGTAAGTATGTTGGAAATTGCACAAGCTTTTCAGAAAGCTGTAAAAAATGGCCAGGGACCTAAACGCTCCATTCTCTTTCTACATGTAACTGGAGAAGAGATTGGCCTGTATGGCTCTAAATATTATACTGAAAACCCACTCTTCCCATTGGCAAATACAGTTTGTAATCTAAATACAGATATGATAGGACGTATCGACCCTAACAAAAAAGATAATCCCAACTACGTTTATTTGATTGGAAGCGACAGATTGAGTCAGGAATTGCACGATCTATCCGAAAGTGTTGCCAAAGAATACAGTACCCTGGAACTGGATTACAAATACAACGACGAAAATGATCCGGAACGCTTTTACTACCGAAGCGACCACTACAACTTCGCCAAAAACAACATTCCCATCATTTTTTATTTCAATGGAGTCCATGAAGATTATCACAAGATCACCGACACCCCCGATAAGATTGAATATGAACTTATGGCAAAACGAGCTCAATTGATCTTTCAAACAACGTGGGAGGTTGCCAATCGGGAAAATAGAATTACAGCCGATAAATTATAGTCGAATTCCCTTAAGTTTATCATGTCTCGTCAATCCGGATGGGTCTGCCGTTATTTTTCTGAAGTAAACATCTTCATGATAATAAATGAATGTGCGAAAGTGATGGCACCCAGGAACGCAAAGAATAGTGGCATAAAAAATTGGGGATCGTTCCGAACGAGATAAAACAACGTGAAGATGCCCGTCACCGAAATAAGCCAGATGACAGAAGAGGATTTTAAATAGCGTTTGAACGAGCCGAAACTTCTATTGCCGTATAAATAGGTAAGTTGTTCTAGTATCGATGGAATGCTATGCCAGAAAATAAAATAGATCGCGAAGGCCCAAAGCAGCGTTGCGAATTTGAATACGATTGCGAAAACTAGAAATAGGAAGATCTCAAATAAGAGATCACTCACTGCCAATTTCCCCCTAGCTAACAAATACCCTACCAAGGCTGAAAAAATTAATCCCGATCCCAGTAAACCGTACTCAAACCAGGAAACAGGGATCGCGTGGTGGGTAAGTAAGGTGATTATTTCACAGGTTTCTGTCCCGTTCAAGGTGAATAACATGAATAGCAGCGTTAAACCATAAAATAGAAAGATGCTTTTTTTAAGCAAGAATCTTTCTAGCAATCGATCACTCCAGTGTTGCTCTCCAAAATGATATCCGCTAAATAAAATGAACAGGACCAACGCAACTCCTGGCAATTTATAAAACAGTAATGCCGCGAGGAAAACGGTGAGGATATAACCCCCAACGAGTATCAGACCATTTTTCAAGCCCCGGGAAGCGTTCATTTTGTGAATGATCGCCAGGTCATTACTGCCGTGTAAAATTCCTACGGAAAAAATAAGACTTAAGGCCAGGATCTGCTGTGAAGGATCAGAAAAATAATTGGAGAGCCATAAGCTAAGAAGTGTTGCAAATATTGCGGTTTTCTTGAAATTCATGGGGTAAAATTATCTTGTTAGTTAATATTTATGATTCCCGTTAAGAATCATTTAACAATATTTTGTTTATCTTTACCCTATATTTCTTAAACAAAAACTATGGATACATTATCAAACGTTATTTCGCTAGTCCCCAAACTCGCTCCCAACGATTATGTTGGATTCACCTTTTTTGTAGGTTGTATGGCCATGATGGCCGCATCGGCTTTTTTCTTTTTTTCGATGAACGATTTTGACAAAAAATGGAAGACTTCTATCCTGGTATCAGGATTAATTACCTTTATTGCTGCGGTACATTACTGGTACATGCGTGATTATTGGTCCACAAACATGGAATCACCGACATTCTTCCGTTATGTGGATTGGATCTTAACCGTACCACTTATGTGCGTTGAGTTTTATCTCATCCTAAAAGTAGCCGGCGCTAAGAAATCACTCATGTGGAAATTGATTTTCTATTCAGTGATCATGCTGGTCACAGGGTACATCGGAGAAGGCGTCGATCCCGAAAACGCCCAGATTTGGGGCTTGGTTTCCGGTATTGCCTACTTTGCCATTGTGTACGAAATCTGGCTGGGAGGCGCTGCAAAGCTCGCCAAACAGGCAGGTGGATCGGTTCAAAGCGCGCACAGGATCCTTTGCTGGTTTGTATTGGTGGGATGGGCCATCTACCCCATCGGTTATATGGCAGGAACTCCGGGTTGGTATGAAGGCGTCTTCGGAGGTCTGAGTATGGATGTGTTCTATAATATTGCCGATGCCATAAACAAAATTGGTTTCGGACTTGTGATCTTTAATCTGGCGATTCAGCAAAGAGCCGCCTCTGCAGCGTAATTTAAAACACTTTAATAAAAAAAGGCCTCTCGACATGAGAGGCTTTTTTTTATTCCCCATTGTTTTTGTCCATGTGAAGCAGCCTTATTTGGGCAACGGCCGGGCTATACACTGTATCCCTCCTTCTCCGCCCGTAGCGGATAAGGAGGGGATGCCGTTACTATCCCTGTTGCGGTAAACGCATGGTTTTCGAATTTTTAGCACTGTACTTTTACCTTAGCAAATGTATCGGGATTAGCTGCGCTGATCCCGAAAAGGAGGAACCTGCCAATAAGAAGTCCTTGGGCTGTCGCCCGGCGTACTTTTTTTATTCCCACAAATTTTGCGGGATTAGCTGCGCTGATCCCGAAAAGGAGGAACCTGCCAATAAGAAGTCCTTGGGCTGTCGCCCGGCGTACTTTTTTTATTCCCACAAATTTTGTGGGATTAGCTGCGCTGATCCCGAAAAGGAGGAACCTGCCAATAAGAAGTCCTTGGGCTGTCGCCCGGCGTACTTTTTTTATTCCCACAAATTTTGTGGGATTAGCTGCGCTGATCCCGAAAAGGAGGAACCTGCCAATAAGAAGTCCTTGGGCTGTCGCCCGGCGTACTTTTTTCATTCCCACAAATTTGAAGCGAGCTTCATTTGTGGGAATAAAAAAAGTCCTTGAGTTTCACTCAAGGACTTCTTATTGGGTGGAAGACGGGATTCGAACCCGCGACCCCTGGTACCACAAACCAGTGCTCTAACCAACTGAGCTACAACCACCATGTTTATTATCTGCTACATTTCCTGTAGCGAAGTTGCTTGTCCGACGAAGCCGAAGAAATCGGCGAAGGCGGAAGCTACAACCACCATGTGAACTCTAAAAAGTTTACATCAGCCTAAGCATGATATAGTAACGCTTAGGAGGACGCAAATATAATGCATTTCAAAACTATGCACAATACAATTTCTGAAGATTTTTATATAAGATCGAAGATAGAATCTACGGCCGGATATCGCTCCACGATAAACCCCTCCCCGGCTTCAGTTCCTATCAATCTTCCTAAATTCTTATTTCGATAAGAAAGACTTTCCATGGTGTTCTTGGACGAAATAGGAGTCTCAGGTTCATCACTGTTGGCATCGTAAAACTGACTCTTATACGCATACACGGCTTCCAATTTCTTCTCCATAAATCCGCTAACGTCGACCACTATATCCGGTTCCAGATCCTTCCATTGTATATAATGATACACCACCTTGGGGCGCCAAGCCTCTTGTGGAGCATTGTCCATTTCGGTTTCAATACGGCGCAGACCACTTAAAAAACAGGCGTCACTTACCAGAGAACTACCTTTAGCATGATCAATATGCCGATCCTCCACCGCATTGCAAAAAACAATTTCAGGGCGGTATTTGCGGAGCAACCTGACCACCTCCAGTTGAGCCGATTGGTTATTCTGAAAAAATCCGTCGGCCAAACCCATATTCTCCCGAACCCCAACGCCGAGTATCTTCGCGGCTGCTACAGCCTCTTCTTTTCTGATTTCGGCAGTGCCACGGGTTCCCAATTCCCCTCGGGTCAAATCTACAATGCCAATTTTTTTACCCTTGCTCACTTCCTTGGCAATGGTGGCGCCGCAACTCATTTCAACGTCATCCGGGTGTGCGCCAAAGGCTAGAATATCTAATTTCATAAATGTTGTAATTGATTTTTAGTTACCGCTTTAAAAGCCTGTTCCAAATCGGCTATGAGATCCTCCTTCTCCTCGATTCCTACAGAGAATCGCAACAATCCGTCTGCAATGCCCTGGCGTCTTCGTTCCTCAGCCGATAGCAGGGCATGTGACGACTTCACGGGAGTTAAAATGGTAGATTCAATTCCAGCCAGACTCATGGACTGCTTGATCATTTGCAAAGCGTTCATAAAGGCGTTGGGGTCAATCCCGGCGATCAATTCGAAAGACAGCATCCCTGTATAACCTTTCATTTGCTTTTTCGCAATTTTGTGATCTGGATGACTTTTTAAACCCGGATAATATACCCGTTCGACCAGTGCATGTTTGTCAAGCCACTTGGCTAATTTCTTAGCATTTCGGTTTTGAGCTTTTACCCGAAGTGCCATGGTTTTGATACTCCGTTCCAGCAACCAAACCGTATAATCGCTCAAACTTCCACCCAGATTCTTAGCCAGATTCCAGATTTGGGCGATATGTTCCCGGGAAGCTGCCACGGCTCCGGCACAAATATCACTATGCCCTCCCATATACTTGGTCGCACTGTGAATCATGATGTCAATGCCAAAATCGGCCGGATTTTGATTCACAGGCGAAGCAAAGGTATTATCGATCATGGTAATAATGCCCCGCTCCTTTGCGATGCGGCCAATCATTTCAAGATCCGTGATCAGCATCAATGGATTGGAAGGTGTTTCAACGTAAATTACTTTTGTGTTTTCCTGTACTGCGGAAGTAAAATCGGCTTCAGAAAAACCTTCGGTAAAGGTATGTTCGATTCCGAATTTATGAAACTCTTCCATGACCAGATTAAAGGTTCCGCCATATAATGTTTTGGGCAGCACCACATGGTCACCTTTTTGAAGAAATGCAAACAGCGAATGACTCACAGCGGCCATTCCACTTCCGAAGATCAAACCTGCTTCACATTTTTCCAAAGCGGCAATTTTCTTACCCAGTGCCTCCTGGTTGGGAGTGTTAAAATATCGTGGATACCGCTTTACATCCACATCTTCGTATGCATAGGAGCTAGACATAAACAAGGGAGAAATTGCTCCTTTGAACTGCTCATCCTTTAGTGCACCGGCATGAGTGCAGAGCGTATTGATTCCTAAGTTTTTGGGTTCCATTTCAAGTTGATTTTTGAACCTCTAAGGTATTAATTCCTTTTTAGGTTTGCTATATTTCACCCTTGAAACTTTTACGAACAATTATCAATACACGTCAACGATTGTTCACCTTTCCACCCGATCGACAACAACGGATTGCTGCTCTTGAATGATGCATATTATCAATTCGGAATCGGATATTACTACCCATAACACGAGGAAGAAAAAATGAATCTTTTGTGTATCTTCGACAGTACAAATTGACGAAGCCGCCACCACCAGCAGCGAGCCCCTTTTTAAAAATAAGATCTGGCTATGGGTGATCATGGGACTCATTATAGGGGTGCTGGGTTGGTTTTCAATTAAAATGCTCAAGCAATGAAAATACTACTCACCAACATAAAGGAACTCCTGCAAGTTCGGCCCAACCCACCGGCAAAGTTAAGTGGCGGTGCAATGAACGAACTGCCGTCCTTGCAAAATGCCTGGTTGCTCTTGGAAAATGATCTCATTAAAGACTTCGGAAGTATGGGTGCCCTGGGGGATATTCGAGGAGATCAAACCATCGATTGTACCGGTAAAATGGTGTTGCCTGCCTGGTGCGATTCACATACCCATTTGGTCTATGCTGGAAATAGGGAACAGGAATTCGTAGATCGAATCAAGGGCCTTTGCTATCAGGAGATCGCGGAAAAAGGAGGCGGTATTCTGAATAGTGCAAAAAAACTTCAGAATACTTCTGAATCCGAGTTGTATGCTCAATCTGCCCTGCGCCTGGAGGAAGTTATGTTGCTTGGCACCGGCGCGATCGAAATCAAAAGCGGCTACGGACTCACCACCGAAGCCGAACTAAAAATGCTTCGCGTGGCTAAAAAACTTTCCGAAAATTATCCCATCACCATCAAAATGACCTTTTTAGGGGCACATGCGGTTCCTTCCGAATATAAAAATAACAAGCAGGGATATCTGGATTTGATTTGTAATGAAATGCTACCGAAGGTGGCTTCTGAAAAACTGGCAGACTATGTAGATATCTTTTGTGAAGAAGGCTATTTTACCGTCGAAGACACCCATCGACTACTCAAAGCAGCGAAACCTTTTGGTCTTATTCCAAAAATTCATGTGAATCAGTTTAACGCTCTAGGTGGTGTCGCTGGGTGTCAAACACGATGCGTTCAGCGTAGATCATTTGGAAGTTGTAACAGAAGATGATATTTCAGCATTAAAAAATAGTGAGACAATGCCCGTGGCACTTCCCTCCTGCTCGTACTTTTTGGGAATTCCTTATACTCCGGGGAGACAACTTATTGATGAAGGCCTACCATTAGCGCTTGCAACCGATTTTAATCCTGGTTCCACGCCAAGCGGAAACATGAATTTTGTAGTTGCGACAGCCTGTATTAAAATGAAACTCACTCCCGAAGAAGCCATCAATGCCGCGACCATTAACGGGGCATATGCCATGGGATTGAGCGAAACACATGGCAGTATTACCAACGGAAAAAAGGCAAATGTGATTATCACCAAGGAAATTCCTTCGTTTGGGTATTTGCCCTATGCTTTTGGGAGTAATTTAATAGATACCGTTATCATTGATGGAAACGTAATTTCATAGCACCCCTATTTTTTGCCAAAACAAATCGGTATTGAAAAACAAAATTTACTTTTGCTCTTGAAATTATGACCATTTAAATTACCCCGTCAAAATGCAAAAACAACTTATAGAATGTGTTCCAAATATTAGTGAAGGACGTGATACTGCCAAGATCAAGGCAATAGCCCATATCGTTGAAACAGTCGAAGGTGTAAAATTGCTGGATATAGATCCGGGAAAAGCTACTAACCGAACCGTCATCACCTTCGTAGGTGAAGCCCGAAACTGTTATTGAAGCGGCATTCTTGCTCATTAAAAAGGCTGCCGAATTGATCGATATGAGCAAACACAGCGGAGCGCATCCTCGTTTTGGCGCTACCGATGTTTGTCCGTTGGTTCCAATTTCGAATATCAGTATCGAAGAAACCGCCAAATACGCTCATAAACTGGGCGAACGTGTTGGAAAAGAATTAGGAATTCCCGGTTATTTTTATGAAGTTGCCGCTAAAGAAGAAAAACGAAAGAATCTGGCGAATTGTCGCGCGGGTGAATATGAAGGATTGCCGAAAAAATTAGCAGATCCTGACTGGAAACCCGATTTTGGACCGACTAAATTTCACCGAAAGTGTTGCAAAAACAGGAGTTACGGCCATTTCGGCCCGGGATTTCTTAATTGCCTACAATGTGAATTTAAACTCCACTTCAACGCGAAGAGCCAATGCCATTGCCTTTGATATTCGGGAAGCTGGACGTGTTAAACGAGAAGGAAATCCCATTACAGGAAAGCAAATATTGGATAAAAACGGTGAACCTGTTCGAATACCCGGAAAATTGAAAGCGGTTAAAGGAATTGGATGGTATATTGAAGAATATGGAATTGCACAAATTTCGTATAACCTTACCAATATTTCGATTACATCAATGCATGTAGCTTTTGATGAAAGTTGTAAAGCCGCTGAAAAAAGAGGATTGCGAGTTACCGGATCCGAATTGGTCGGTTTGGTTCCGCTACAGGCCATGCTTGATGCCGCCGATTATTTTTTGGTAAAACAAGAGCGTTCTTTAGGTGTTTCTGAAAGCGAAAAAATAAAGATCGCTATTAAATCATTGGGTCTGGATGATCTGAAACCTTTCGATCCGCAGGAAAAAATCATTGAATATTTGTTGAACCGTGAGTCTGAAAAATTGGTCGATTTGAAATTAAACGACTTCGCCGATGAAACCGCAGGAGAATCTATGGCTCCGGGAGGAGGTTCGATAGCCGCTTATGTAGGAACTTTAGGGGTTGCTCTGGGAACCATGGTCGCCAACTTATCGGCTCACAAAGCAGGTTGGGACGATCAATGGGAATTTTTTTCAGAATGGGCGGAAAAGGGACAGGCTTATAAGAACAAGTTATTGTATTTGGTGGACGAAGACACCAACGCTTTTAATAAGATCATTGACGGGTTCAGAATGCCCAAAGGTACCGAAACCGAAATTGAAGCAAGAAATAAGGCCATCGAGGAAGCAACAAAATACGCTACTGAAATTCCATTTCAGGTAATGGATACGGCTTATAAATCTATGGAAGTAGCGCAGGCCATGATTTCCAAGGGATTGCCAAGTTCCTTGTCTGATGCCGCAGTAGGAATACTGTGCGCAAGAACGGCTGTGTTGGGAGCCTATTTCAATGTGCGCATCAACGCAAAGGATATCAAGGACCGAACCTTTGCGGATGACATTCTGAAGAAAGCTGAAAAAATCTATCAGTCGGCTATTAAAATTGAGCAGGAGACCATAGCATATATGAATAGTAAAATGTAGGCAATGTCTATTGAAATTGTTCCGTTTCACATAAAATATGCCACGGTATTTTATGATCTCAATGTGGAATGGCTGGAGACTTACTTTTACGTAGAAGATTTCGACAGAGAGGTGTTGAGCAATCCCAACAAATACATTCTCGATCCTGGTGGACATATATTTTTTGCCATTCAAAATAACGAGGTATTGGGTACTGTCGCTTTAATGAAGGATGCCGAAGGAAGTTTCGAACTTACAAAAATGGCTGTGCTACCCGATCAAAGAGGCAAGAAAATAGGTCAGCAACTCATGCAGCATTGTATCGACTTTGCCAAAGAACATCGTTTTAAAAATCTCTTTCTTTATTCCAATACGCTATTGGAAAATGCTATTTACATCTATCGCAAATATGGTTTTGTCGAAATTCACGTAGAAGCCGATAGCCCTTATGATCGCAGTAATATAAAAATGGCCTTCCCGCTCTAATTTGTCCTTCGGAAAACGAATTCGTATATTTCAAAAAAAACAACCCATGAAAAAAATCTTCCTCAGCTCCATCATTTTAATCGCATTGATTGGTTGTAAAAACGATCAAAAAGAAACTACCGAAACCGATTTTACTTCCGTAGAAATAAATCCCGCAGCCGAAGACAAACAACCCACAGATGCGCTACCCACAACCATCAATAACTTTGTAGTGACCCCTATTTCACATGCGACCATGGTAATTCAATGGGATGGAACCGTGATCTATGTAGATCCGGTGGGAGGTGCTGCAGCCTTTGAAGGACAACCTTCCCCCAACCTTATTCTTATCACCGATATTCACGGAGATCATCTCAATGTGGAAACGTTAGAGGCCGTAAGTACCGACCAGTCCAAAATTATAGTTCCTCTGGCCGTGGCAGATAAGCTGCCTGCGAAGTTTGACGAGCAGTTGGACGTTCTTAATAATGGTGCTTTTAAAAAACGATTTGGCCTTATGGTCGAGGCTATTCCTATGTATAACCTGCGAAAGGAAGCACTTCAATTTCACACCAAAGGGAGAGGTAACGGCTATGTTATGGAAAAAGATGGCAAACGGGTTTATATCTCGGGAGATACTGAAGATATCCCGGAAATGCGGGCACTGGAAAATATTGATGTGGCCTTTGTGTGTATGAATCTACCTTACACCATGACCGAAATCAAGGCAGCGGAAGCCGTGGTCGAATTTCAACCTAGCACAGTATATCCGTATCACTACCGCGGTAAAGATATGATGAGCGACATTGGGAAATTTAAGGAGTTGGTGAAAACATCGGAAGCTGGCGCCGATATCAAAGTGATCGAACTGGATTGGTATCCGGGCGATGAGATCGAATAAGGCGTACAACTATTTATTTATACTTTTCAAACCATGCCAATGTATGGGCTACCTTAGTGATCAAATTACTAGGGCGGTTGGCGATCCCATGAGAAGCTTCGGGGATTTCCACGAACACTGTTTCTATTTTCCGAAGTTTTAAGGCGTGATACAATTGCTTTGCCTCACTGGGCGGAGTCCGCAAATCGTCCATTCCTACCATTACCATGGTTGGAGTTTCTATATTTCCCACCAAAGAAATAGGTGAAAACTTCCAGTAATTCTCAAAATTTTCCCACGGCTGACCCGGATAACGCGAATTGGCATAGCCGTAATAATTGTCGGCCACAAGGGTCTTACTTATCCAGTTCATAACGGGTTTGGCCACCACCGAGGCTTTAAAGCGATTGGTCTTCCCCACGATCCAGGCGGTCATGATACCACCGGCGCTTCCACCAGTGACGTACAATCGATCCGGGTCTGTTTTTCCTCGGTCCAGAACCGCATCCACCCCATCCATCACATCATTGTAATCCTGCCCCGGATAATTGTTGTACAATAAATTCCCGAATTCCTCACCATAACTGGTGCTTCCCCTTGGATTGGGGTAAAAGACCATATATCCTGCCGCAGCATATAGCTGAATCTCAGCTGAAAAATGTGGGCCGTAATTCAAAATGGGGCCGCCGTGGTTCTCCACAATAAGTGGATATTTCTTGCGCTTGTCAAAATTGGGAGGATAAACGATCCACCCCTGAATGTCGCGCCCATCGACCGAAGATTTATACCAGATCTCATCCACAGCGGCCAGTAATTTCAACGCAAGCAGATCTTCATTTAGTGCCGTAAGAATCTTTGGGGATCTATTGTTTTTATCGAAAATTGCGACATCTGCCGGACGATCCGGAAATGAAATCGTATAGGCTATCTTCCCGTTGTTTGCCACGCTAAAACTTCCGCTGGCATACGGCCTTCCTAAAGTGGTTCCGCCAACATTGTCGACAAGCTCGGTAACTTTTCCCTCCAAAGTGAGGTAAGCAAGTTTGGTAAGTCCCAAATCGTTATATTGTATGTACAAACCCCTGCTATCACTGGCCCAGATGGCTGAAGATATACTGCGATCCAAGACCTTGGAAATCACTCTTTTGTTAGTTCCATTCAAGTCCATGAGCTGCAATTTGCGCGTTTGATAGGTTTGTACCTTATCTTCATAACCTATATACGCAATGTGTTTCCCATCTGGAGAAACTTTTGGTGAACTATCGGGTCCCTCACGATCGGTTAGGGTCTCATACAACCCGGAAAACAGGTGAATCGAATACACCTCACTATTTCGAAACTCATACTCCCAATTGGGGTTTCTATTCGCTGAAAAATATATTTTTGTTCCATTAGGTGCCCATGACAAATTTCCGCCATGATTGAAGGGACCTGATGTCAATTGACGGGGAGTTCCTCCTTCTCCCGGGATCACGAAAATATGATTGAACCCTGGTTTCAAATAGCCCGATCCATCGGCTTCGTGCTTCAACCGATCTGTAATTCTGGGCGATTCTGCCCATTTAGCCCCTTTGGGTTTGGACGGCATTTTTGCGATTACCGGGGGTTTTTCGTTGACTTTCATGCTAAAAGCCAGGTTCTTTCCATCTGCAGACCATGCCAGGTTGGACGGGCTGTTTTCCAATTGCGTTAATTTGGCGACTGTACCACTGGACACCCAATATACATAGATCTCGCTTCCTTCTCCCTCCGTACTCACAAAGGCGATCCTGTCTCCATCGGGAGACCAGCGGGCGCGACTCTCATTAACCTCGCGGGATGTTAACTTTTGATGAATTTTTCCATCGATGCTTAGAAGCCACAGATTTCCTTTCGATCGATCCTTCATGATATCGAATCCCGTCCTGCGATACACCACATAATCTCCCTTGGGTGAAATTTGAGGGTCTCCTGAATATTCCAATTCAAAAACGTCCAGGTCTTTAAAGGTAGATTGTACCTGTGCCCTTAGTTGAACCGAGATCGACAAGAAAACTAAAATGTAAAGGAGGTGTTTCATTTTAAAAATTTTAGAAGGCTAAAGGTACTGGATTTAATACAGTTTCAAATCTAAAAAATACCATAGATTTCTCACTTTAACAATTCTTCCGTTTGAATTATCTTATTTTTATGTTCTAAATTCGAATGCAATGCGATTACTGAAAAAATGGCAAGTGATTACAGGAACCGGTATTCTCATCATGGGAATCGGCCTTTTATTTTCTTCGGAAGAAATAGTTATTTCTGAAAATACTTCAGAAAAAAACCTGAAGGAGCACAACCAACGTGAACCGGGCGAATGGTTTTACAACGAACGCGCTTATCCCAATAATTACATCAATGAAACGGCCATAAAGAATGCCGAAATTCAGGCTATGGAAATTCTCGCAAACCGAAATGAAAGTGGCGGCAACTGGGAGCTTTCCGGTCCATTGAACACAGGAGGCCGCATTACCGATATCGCTATTGCTCCAGACAGCGACGATGTATTCTATATAGGTACAGGCTCCGGTGGAATCTTTAAAACCGAAGACCGCGGCACTTCCTGGACCCCGGTCTTCGACGAAATGGCAAAGGCTTCCATTGGAGATCTGGCCATCGCGCCTTCGGACGCACAGATTATTTATGCCGGCACCGGTGAGGCAAACGCCAGCGCCAATACGGGTGCTTTCTTTGGAGATGGTGTATACCGCTCGAGCGATGCTGGTGCTACCTGGGACCATGTCGGTCTGGATGATACCCACCATATAGGACGGATAGTGGTGGATCCCACCGATCCCGATCGTGTTTTTGTCGCCGCCACGGGAAGATTATATGGCTATAATAGTGAACGAGGTGTATATCGAACCACCAATGGCGGCAGTAGCTGGGAACAAGTACTCTCCCGAACCGATTCGACGGCGGCCGTTGACCTGGCAATGAACACCCAGGATCCCAATATTATTTTTGCGACCCTTTGGGAACGTACTCGTAAACCTTGGGGACGTAATTATGCCGGAGTGACTTCAGGCCTGCATCGTTCCCTTGATGGTGGCGATACCTGGACCGAATTGGGAGCTGCCAATGGATTACCGGCACCCAGCACCCAGACCGGGAGATTAAGCGTCGCCATTTCAGAATCAAATCCGTCTACCGTGTATGCCCGCTATACCACCAACCCAATCACCAATACCTTCAACGGCCTGTATAAATCGAGCGATAACGGTGATAACTGGACCCTGGTCGCACTGAACGAAATAAGCGGCGTGGATGCGAGTTTCGGTTGGTATTTTGGAAATATTCGAATCAATCCCATAGACGATAACGAGGTGTACGTTTTAGGTCAATCCCTGCAACGCACCTTTGACAGTGGCTCCACCTGGAACGGAAACAGCGGAATGCACGTGGATCATCACGCTCTGGAGTATTCGAGAAATAATAACGATTTTATGCTGGCCGGCAACGACGGAGGAATCTATATTTCTGAAAATGGGGGGAGTAGTTGGAATAAATTCACCAACCTCCCACTCACCCAGTTCTATAATATTGAAGTGGACCACCTGCAACCCGAACGATTGTACGGAGGTACTCAGGACAACAATACGATACGCACCATCACCGGAGGTATAAGCGATTGGGAGTCGATTATCGGCGGCGATGGTTTTCATGTACTCGTCGATCCCAGTGACAACAGTTTTGTTTATGGCGAATCGCAAAATGGTAATTTAAGGCGATCCACCGATGGAGGCTTTACATTTCAGGGAGCTACAGACGGCATTAGCGGAGGAGACCGAAACAACTGGAATACCCCAATTGCCCTCTCACATTTCGATCCGGAGGTCATGTATTATGGCACCAACAGACTTTATCAATCGAACCGGGCGGTATTCTGGAGCGTCATTAGCCCTGATCTAACCGACGGACAGCACCCCAGTGGCTCTGGAAGTTACGGCACCCTTACCGCCATTGGCCCTTCCCATTTGAATTCCACTACCATTTATACGGGAAGCGATGATGGAAACGTCCATGTCTCCTTTGACGGAGGCATAACTTGGGAAAATGTGAGTGATGGACTGCCAAAACGCTACATCACTTCCCTCGCCGTATTTCCTGAAGATGATGCGGTGGCTTATGTTACCCTGTCCGGTTATAACAGTGTGGATTACACGCCCCATGTCTATAAAACTATCGACGGCGGGCAAAACTGGGTGGATATTTCATCGAATTTGCCGAGCATTCCGGTGAATGACATTGTAATCCACCCTAATGAGGATCTACTGATCGTAGCCACCGATCTCAATGTTTGGTACTCCCAAAATGACGGGGCGAGCTGGACTATTTTAGGCGACAATCTTCCGTTAACACTCACCCGGGATATCAAAATACACGAGCCTACCAATACTCTCTATGCCGGCACTTATGGGCGTTCGATGCACAGTTTTGATCTTAACGCACTTATTTTGAATTCGGAAACCATTTCGGCAATGCAAAACGAACTGATCTTGTATCCAGTACCGGCCACCACTCATGTCACCATTCGTCATAATCTGAGGGCTGAAGGTTCCCTACAACTATTAGATCTCAGCGGAAAAAGAATCAAAACTATATTCGAAGGGGATTTAAGCGGAATTCAGAACCAAACCTTCTCGGTGGAACACATCCCCGCAGGCATTTATTTTGTAAAAGTGAGAACTGCGGCGGGAACCGTGGCAAAAAAGCTAATTATTCAGTAAAAACAATCGAGAATTGAAAACCAAGCTCCTTCTCGACCCTTGGAACCGAAAAGAACACGTTAAGTTCTTCACCCCATTTGAGGAGTTATTACAGTAGTTCCAGCATTTCACTGGCCGAAGAGAGTAATCTGAAATTTTCGTGGTCCACCGGATCCTTCACCGTTTCGTGAACCCAGGTCGTGTGGAAAGGAATATGGAACGCATGTCCACCGATTGCCAACACGGGAAGAATATCGCTCTTTACCGAATTACCTACCATTAAAAATTCCTCGGCCTTGACATCCAGATGGTTCACCAACTTTTGGTAGTGTCTTTCGGTCTTATCAGAAACGATCTCAATGTGGTGAAAATACGGTTCAAGTCCCGATTTAATAAGCTTGCGTTCCTGATCCAGCAAATCTCCCTTGGTTGCCATGACCAGTCGGTATTTTTGGGACAACACCTGCAGGGTTTGTTCAATTCCGTCGAGGAGTTCTACCGGTGCTTCCAGCATCTTCTTTGCACGCCCAATGAGTGTTTGAATGGTGGCGATCGGAATAGAGCCATTAGAAAGTTTAATGGCGGATTCTATAAGGGAAAGCGTAAAGGGTTTGATTCCATAGCCATATAAAGGCAGGTTTTTCATTTCCATTTCAAAAAGCAATTGATTGCACTCTGCCTCTGGTAGGTAGTCCTGCATTAGCACACAAAATTCCCGCTCGGCGTCTCTGAAAAGGGTCTCATTTACCCATAAGGTGTCATCTGCGTCGAAGGCAATGGCCTTTATTTTAGAAAGCGGCATAGGTATAGGTTGAATTTAGTGAATAATTGTAAACATATAAAAATACAGTGTTTTACTATATATAGCTTTGAAATTAAAAAGTCACCTCAAGGAGGTGACTTAGTAATTTATTAGTGTGTTAACTAATATTAATTTCATTGAATAAGCAACTTAAGAGTATTGATTAATCAATTCTCTACAAATATCTGTTATTTTTTCCTATTTTTACTAAATACTATGTATACAAAAAGTGAACATATAGCAAATAGATCAATAAAAAAAGTATACAAAGCTTAAAAAAGTGAACTTATTATCCCTTCATATTGAAGCTAAGAAAACGACGTATTTGATGGTCTTAGTACTGGCGTTAAGCCTAATGAATAAAGGCTTTTCTCAAGATTCTTCACGTGTCGAAATACCCGTAGATACCCTCATAAAACGCGGAATTGACGAAATTAGAAACGAACCGAACAACGCCATCTCCATATTCAATGAGCTACTAAATAAAAGTTTACAATCACAAGATTCCTTAAGTGCCGCTAAAGCGCTCACTAGTTTGGGTCGTGCTTATTCCGCAAAGTCAGATTATACCAAAAGTCTGGAGTACCATTACGACGCACTTAACTATTTGAGCACCTCTAAAAATACAACAACTTTAGCCAATGTACACAACAATATCGGCCTTTTGTACCTGAGGTTCAATTTATATGACGAGGCATTGGAATATTTACTTGAAGCCGAAAGATACATCAACATGAATCAGCACAAAGATGTGTACAACTTTTATAATTTCCTACTGCTGAATATTTCCATCCTAAAGGGACGTCAGGAAAAACATGAAGAATCTCTCCTTTATGCTATTGAAGCGGAAAAAAACCTCATAAACTCCACCGAAATTCCCGAAGATCTCAAAAAATTGAGGCTGGCCATTACGACCAATGAAAAAGCCCGTGCCTATTTTAAGCTGGGACGAATTGACAGTGCATTGACATTGGCCAACAAAAATATTGTCACATTGATTTCGGGAACAAGTTCTCTTGCCATAGCGAAGGGATTGTTTTATTTGGGAGAAATTCATAAGGCAAAAGGGGATAATGAAAGAGCGCTCTTCTATGCTCAAAAAGCCGATTTGGTTGTTTATAATATCACCGACCTGGCTACCCAAAAGGAAATATTTCTACTTTCGTCCAGCCTTTATGAGGAGGCCAATGAGGCAGAAAAAGCACTGGAATATTTAAAAAAAGCAGGAGAGGTCGACGCCAAGATCTTCGACAGCAGAAATACGTGGGCATTCTATAAATTAAAAAGAGATATCCGTACCCAGGAAGAAGCACAGCAAATTGCACTGCGGGCAAAAGATGAGAAATTCAATCGGACACTTCGAATCTTGTATATTATTTTTGGTGCCATCACCGTGATTTTTGCCGTCTTTTATATCAAAAATCTTCGGGCCAAGCATAAAAAGGAAAAGGAACAATTTAAGCAATTGCAACAATTGACTCAGCTGGAACTTCAAAAAACACAGGAAGTACTGGAAATAAATAAAAAAGAACTCACGTCCGCTGCACTTCAAATTATCGAGAATGGAGAAACGGTGCAGCATTTTAAGAAAGAGCTCAATAGTTTCAAACAGAATATCGATCAGGCGCATCATAACAAACTAGAGCGACTCGCGACTTCAATTACTAACAATTCGCGGAAGAACTGGGAAGAATTCAGAAGCCGCTTTGAGCAAGTAAATACCGATTTTTTCAAAAACCTGAAAAAAGAGCACCCAACATTGTCATCCAGCGATCTGAAAATATGTTCCTTCCTAAAACTGAATTTTAATTCGAAGGATATCGCAAACCTTATGGGAATTTCGCCCGAGAGCGTTAAAGTAAGTCGCTATAGGCTTCGGAAGAAACTGAAATTGAAGCGAAGTGATAATCTCACCAATTATATAGATAAATTCTAGCCTATTTCAGTAAATACCTAGCGAATCAATTTCTTATACTTAATTCGTTTCGGAATGAGGTCACCACCCAATCGCTGCTTTTTGTTTTCTTCATAGTCACTGAAACCTCCTTCAAAGAAATACACCTGGCTATCACCTTCAAAGGCGAGAATATGTGTGCAAACTCTATCGAGAAACCAACGGTCGTGACTAATGACCACCGCACAACCCGCAAAATTCTCCAAACCATCTTCCAAAGCCCGAAGCGTGTTCACATCCAGGTCGTTGGTAGGCTCATCGAGCAGCAATACATTCCCTTCTTCCTTGAGGGTCATGGCCAAATGAAGGCGGTTGCGCTCTCCTCCCGAAAGCAAGGCTACTTTTTTGTTCTGTTCACTTCCGCTGAAATTGAATCGACTTAAATAAGCCCTGGAATTTACCTGCTTTCCACCCATCATCACCAGATCCTGCTCATCACTAAAATTTTGCCAGATCGTTTTCTCGGGATCGATATTCGAGTGGGCCTGATCCACATAGGCAACTTTTGCGGTGTCCCCTATTTTAAATTCACCTTTGTCGGGTTCGATCTCGCCCATGATCATTTTAAAGATCGTCGTCTTCCCTGCTCCGTTCGGACCAATAATTCCAACAATTCCGGCTTGTGGAAGGTTAAAATTAAGGTCTTCGTATAATAATTTATCCTCATAGCCTTTACTCACTCCCACTGCTTCAATGACATTGGTTCCCAATCGGGGACCATTAGGAATGTAGATCTCCAGTTTCTCATCCAATTGTTTCTGATCCTGACTTAACAGCTTGTCGTAATTCTTTAAACGTGCCTTTTGCTTGGCTTGGCGCCCCTTGGCCCCCTGTCGCACCCATTCCAGTTCACGTTCGAGGGTTTTTTGGCGTTTGGAAGCTGTTTTACCTTCCTGCGCCAGACGCTTCGACTTTTGATCCAACCAGGATGAATAATTGCCTTTCCAGGGAATTCCTTCCCCCCGGTCCAATTCAAGAATCCATCCTGCTACGTTGTCCAAAAA
Source organism: uncultured Flavobacteriaceae bacterium (assembly GCA_963807685.1). Classification (GTDB taxonomy): domain Bacteria; phylum Bacteroidota; class Bacteroidia; order Flavobacteriales; family Flavobacteriaceae; genus Aureisphaera. Next base: position 93,269 of record CAWECU010000023.1, read on the forward strand.
GTATCTATCGTGCGTTACCGCAATCACAGTTCCTTTATACTGTGCCAAATGATGCTCCAACCAATGTACGCTTTCCGCATCCAGATGGTTTGTGGGCTCATCAAGAAGCAATACATCCGGCTCTTGCAGCAGCAGGCGACATAAAGCGACACGCCTGCGTTCACCTCCCGAAAGTACCCCTATCTTCTTATCGGGTTCCGGGGTGCGCAGAGCGTCCATCGCAATCTCCAACTTCGTTTCCAGTTCCCAGGCATTGGAGGCATCGATCTCATCCTGAAGCGCAGCTTGACGATCCATCAATTTCTGCATCTTATCGGCATCGCTATATACTTCCTCCAGGCCAAACATATCGTTGATCTTGTTGTATTCATCCAGAATGGCCACCGTTTCGGCCGCTCCTTCCCTAACTATTTCCAATACCGTTTTTGTATCGTCCAATTGTGGTTCCTGCTCCAGAAAACCAACCGTATAGCCCGGAGCAAAGACGATATCCCCCTGATAGTTTTTTTCAACTCCGGCTATGATTTTAAGTAGCGTCGATTTACCACTTCCATTCAACCCCAGAATTCCAATTTTGGCTCCGTAAAAGAAGCTCAAATAAATATTTTTTAGCACCGGTGTCTGCGCGCTCTGAAACGTCTTGGTCAACCCGGACATGGAGAAAATTACTTTTTTATCATCGGACATAGGTATGGGATATTAGGATGTTAGTGATTAGTGATTAGTGATTGGTCAAGAATTTTGGGTGGCATTGATCTTCAGAAATTTAGAACCGTGAAAAGCTTATATCCGAATTATTATTCAGTATAAAATCAGCATATAGATCGTAAACCCGAAATCCTAAACCCTTCCTTTAAGCGCGTTAAACACCCATGCAATGGCAAAGAAGCCAATCCCAACGGAGCAAAACCCCAACCGGCAATTTCATCGTATTTAAAGGCCCCCAAAAGAATAAGTCCACTCCTACAACGATCATTATAAAAGTGGCCCAGGCCAGCACTGTATTTTTATTCATTCCCATATTAAACTTTTTTGGCGTTCCGCTCCATTCCGCTTTGGCGATTATGGAGATCGGGCTTTCGGCAGTCGCTTCTTTTATCGCACCCTTCGACAACTTGCCCGTTCCATTCTGGCGGGCGCTCAGGGTTCGCTAGAAAAGAGCTCCAACAATGCCTCAATCCCTAACGCATTTTAGATGCTGTATTTCCCTTAAACTTCGAATAAAGATATAAAAAGTAGTCTCAATTCAAACTTCAGAAAACAAAGTCCTCCAAAGCTCAGGCTTGAGAAGACTATCGCAAATATCGCATTTTTATATAAAAAAAGCACCCCAAAGGATGCTTAATTATTAGGCGGGAAGGAATCCCATTTTACCCTGCTGATAATCACGCAACGCTTCCATTATTTCGGTCTGATTGTTCATCACATAAGGTCCGTAGCTCGCAATTTTTCATTCAATAGGGGTTCCCGAAAGGAATAACAATTTGCTTTTCGCCTTTCCTTTTATCGAAAATCCGTCGCCATCCTGTTCGAACCAAACCAGTTGGTTTTCATTTTTCTTCAAAGTCACTGAATTCATTTATCACCACCTCCCCATCCAGCAAATAGACCATCGATTGATGAGCTCATTGGTACTTCGAGGTCGAAAGTTCCTCCGGCCTCAACATCGATCATAAATGCATTTACCGACGTTTGAGTGGCAATTCTTCCGTTAGTTCCATGCAACTTTCCGGCAATCAATTGTATTGACTTTGCTCATCTTCCGAAGAAACTATCAAAAATTCTTCATTTTTCACGTGCTGATAATTGGCCGGCATCATTTTCTTTCGGCCGGTAGATTCAAGCCATAGTTGTATCCCTTCCAAGTATCACCTCCCTTTCTCACAAAGTCCTTGGTAGGCCCTTCGGCATGTACGATTCCTCTTCCGGCAGTTGTCCATTGAACATCCCCGGCTTTTACAACACTTTCATTGCCCAGCGAGTCTCGGTGTAATTGCTCGCCCTGAATCAAAAAGGTAATGGGTTCAAATCCACGATGCGGATGGGGCCCCAGATCGAAGGGATTATTTTACTCATTTATCGGTATAGGGTCCGTAATGGTGTAACAAGACAAAGGGATCGATCAAATCAATTTCCTGAGTGGGAATGGGTTGCCTGAGTTCAATAGGCCCCATGTTCACAAAATCACTTCTTCCTACTTTTTTTATACTATTCAATTTCATTTTGTATTCCTTTCATTTTGGGTTTCTGAAACCCTTTGTTAATCACTATCTTATTTTATCTAACAAATCACTTAATGCCGCTGCTTCCTTAAACGTCAAATTTTTCAAAGGATCTGGCCAGTTGCTGCGGTCAATTCGCTCCAAAAGAGCCAGTCCCGGCTTCCGAATTTCAATGTGTACCACCCTTCGGTCTCCCGGACAAGGAACCCGGGTAATGAGTTCCTTGGTACACAACTTATCCATCAACCGGGTGGCGTTAGGAGCTCGCTCCAACATCCTGTCTTTAATGGTTTGCACCGGAATCGCTTTTCCCGCACCTCTAAGAATCCTTAGGATATTGTACTGCTGGGACGAAATACCAAAAGGCTTGAAGAATGCCGTTTGCCGGGTCTGAATCCAGTTGGCTGTATACATTATATTCAATAACGCCTTTACCTTGTCGTTTTTGAAGGTGCTGTTAATATCCTTGGAAATATCTCCCATACCTTAATTTTTACCAAGCAGTTTACACATGCTACCGAAGTACAAAGTTACATTAAAATATTTTATATTCCTAGGAATATACTTCCACGGAATATTTTACTATTTTAGGTTAAGGAAAAGCATTACATAAATTGATATTTTGTATTTTAGCCGTAAACAAGACTTACGTGGATATCAACTTCAACAAAAACGAAGATTATAATAAACTCTTAGTTTCCGATTTACGAAAAAAATTCGCCAAAATAAAAGAAGGTGGCGGTGAAAAACGGATCGAAAAACATCATGCCAAGGGCAAATTGACAGCCCGGGAGCGTATCGACTATTTGCTCGACCAAAAAAAACCATGTATTGAGATAGCGGCCTTCGCCGGAACCGGAATGTATGCAGAACACGGTGGCTGCCCCAGCGGTGGGGTGGTTGTGAAAATAGGTTATGTTCAGGACAAACAATGCATTGTAGTAGCCAATGACGCTACCGTAAAAGCGGGTGCCTGGTTTCCCATCACCGCAAAGAAAAACCTTAGGGCTCAGGAAATTTCCATAGAAAACAAACTGCCCATTATCTATCTGGTAGACAGTGCCGGGGTTTACCTGCCCATGCAGGATGAAATTTTTCCGGACAAAGAGCATTTCGGACGTATTTTCAGGAATAATGCTGTGATGAGCAGTATGGGAATTACTCAAATTGCCGCGGTAATGGGTAGTTGTGTGGCAGGAGGTGCCTACCTTCCCATTATGAGCGATGAGGCCTTGATCGTCGACAAGACGGGTAGTATTTTCCTTGCCGGAAGTTATCTGGTCAAAGCAGCCATAGGAGAAAGTATAGATAATGAAACGCTGGGGGGCGCCGAGACGCATTGTGAAATTAGTGGGGTAACCGATTACAAGGCCAAAGACGACAAAGATGCCCTGGACACCATCAAGAACATTGTGTCAAAAATAGGAGATTATACCCCTGCCGGTTACAACCGTATCAAAGCGGAAGCACCCATAGAGAAAGCCGAAGACATCTACGGAATACTGCCAAAATCCCGCGCCGAACAATACGACATGCGGGAGATCATAAAGCGCCTGGTGGATCTGGGGGACTTCGAGGAATACAAGGCCGGCTATGGAAAAACCATCCTCACTGGTTATGCGAGAATCGATGGCTGGGCTGTTGGGATCGTTGCGAACCAGCGTACGCTGGTGAAGACCAAAAAGGGCGAAATGCAGTTCGGGGGAGTGATCTATAGCGACAGCGCCGATAAGGCCACCCGTTTTATCGCCAATTGCAACCAGAAAAAAATCCCCCTGGTATTTTTGCAGGACGTCACCGGTTTTATGGTAGGCAGTAAAAGCGAACATGGTGGAATCATTAAAGACGGAGCCAAAATGGTCAATGCCGTGAGTAATAGTGTGGTTCCAAAGTTTACCGTGGTCATAGGCAACTCCTATGGTGCCGGAAACTACGCCATGTGCGGAAAAGCATATGACCCCAGACTTATCGTGGCCTGGCCTAGTGCAGCGCTTGCGGTAATGAGTGGCAATAGCGCAGCCAAAGTATTGCTGCAAATAGAAACAGCCTCCTTAAAAAAACAAGGCAAAGTCATTTCCGAAGAAGAAGAGAAAGAACTCTACGATAGAATCAAAGCCCGTTACGACGATCAAATTTCTCCTTACTACGCCGCTTCCCGTATTTGGACCGATGCCGTGATTGACCCGCTCGATACCCGTACCTGGATCTCTATGGGAATCGAAGCTGCCAACCACGCTCCTATCGAAAAAGCTTTTAATTTGGGAGTGATACAGGTGTAGCAGATTGTTGATTGTTGATTATTGATTATTGATTATTGATTATTGATTATTGAAAGATTAAAACTACACGGAAAGAAGATATCTAATAATTAGTTTCAAGTTTTTTACTAAAAATATTGCGTAACCAAATGGTTTCCTATATTTTTGTAACCAAACAGTTACATAATCCCGTGAGAAGAGATGTTTTTCAAGCCATTGCAGATCCTGTTCGCAGAGACATTATTCGTCTTTTAGCGGAGCAATCCCTCAGTATCAACTCGGTTGCCGAAAAGTTTGATGTGAGTCGCCCCGCGATTTCCAAGCATTTAAAAATTTTAAAAGAATGCGGGATCATAACCATTCGGCAAGAAGGTAGGGAACGCTATTGTCAAATTCAGCCCAAAAACCTTATCCCGGCCTTCCTTTGGATCGATCAATATCGCAATTTGTGGGAAGAAAAACTGGACTCTTTCGAGAGTTACTTAACCCAACTACAAACTAACTCGCCAAAGGCGCAGTCAAAATCAAAAAAAGATGCCTAACCCTTACGAAACAAACAATCGCACCCTCACCCTCAAACGAACCTTTAACGCGCCCATTGCCCTGGTGTGGCAAGCCTGGACTCAAGCTGAACATATCGCTCAATGGTGGGGGCCCAAAGGGATGCAAACCCAGATAGCCGAACACGACTTTAGAGTGGGTGGCCAATGGAAGTACGTCATGTTAATGCCCGACGGAAACGAATTTATTGGAGCCGGTGTTTATTCTGAAATTATAGAGCTCGAAAAAATTGTAACCTCAGCCAATTTCAGGCCCATGACCGAAGGAGTAGAACTCGAAGTACTGTTAGAATCCGAAGGAAATCAAACCCATTTTACCTTTAACGTAATTCATCCTACCGAAGCCTATTGCAAGCAACAGGAGCAAATGGGCTTTTATAATGGTTGGGGTTCTACCTTCGACAGATTGGATGACTACCTCAATAATCAATAAAATTTATAGGAGTAACAGCCGCATTTCTGAATTCATGAAGTAAGTGAAACAAAACGTATGGCTTATCCAAATAAGATGCCCAATTATATGAAGGTTCCAAATATCTTCCGGGGCCAATCGTTACAAGAAATAGTTCAGATCAATTCGTAAACACCTGAAAATTTGTACTTTTACTATGATTCGGGTGACTCTGTGTCATTCACTTTAGATTGCCAAGCGCTATCTTAATAAATTATACCCTATGAAAAATCTAAAACTTTTTCTGAGTCATACCTACGAAGAACGCAATTTGGCCGATGCCTTCAAGTGGTTGATTGAGACTATTAGTAATAATGAGATCAACGCCTGGTATTCCAGTGACCCCAGGCCTTCGGGAGGGGTTGAGTTAGGGGATTGGAGAGAGCTCGTGCATCAAAAACTAGACGAGATCGATGAAGTCATCGCCATCATTACTCCGGAATCCAATAACCTAAGCTGGATCGCTTATGAAACTGGCTTTTCACGAGGGTTAAAAAAATTAACTACCCCACTATACTATTTTATGAACCGATCGCAGATGAAGTTCTTTGACCGAAATGTATCCGCCTATAAAGGAAATGACACCTCAGCCATTATCGGATTGTTAAGCGAATTATTCAAAAAAGCTGAAATCCCCATCACCGATGATATGGTAAACATTCTCTGGGCCGGACCTATTGATGTTTATATGAAACGGATCACCGATCAGGAAGAGGCGTTGCGAGGGCGACAATTGTTCCAGGATCATTTTCACGATGCGAGGCTTTCAGAAGCAATGGAGAATATTGTATGGTACGCCGCCTGGACTCAAATCCTCGAAAATAACAAGGAGGTAAAATGGTCGAAAGACTCCTTGAAATGTTGGTCGACAGACAATAGGATACGCTTTGTTGGCGAGGCCGAAGAAACTATTTACCCTATGGAAGGAGTGCGGTCCAGCCGCGGTGTCATTGCCATGTCCTATTGGAGTGAAGGGACCATTCCCATATGTGGAACGGTCATGATGCAATCCAATCTGGACGGTTCTGTTTATACCGGAAACTGGAGTGGCCACACCGCCCGATCCCTGAAATCGGGTATGCTGGAATTCGTGCGCGGCAATGTTTTTATGACCTCAAATGAAAAGGACAGGGACCAATGGTTAATTGAAAACACAAAGTCGAAAATCAATTAAATCATTAACTTTTTTTGATCCTATAAAGTCTCTATCCAAGACAGCCATTAGAGATGGGTACTAGTGATTAATTCATTTTTACTTACTATTTGTTGATAATATGTATCTTTAATTAAACACCTGAGGTTATGAAAACGTCGTCTTCAAAAAATAAGATTCCTCAAAACTCTCATAAATCAAATTTTGTCGATTCGAACAAGAAGAAGGCACCCTTCTTTCCCAAATCGGAAGAAATCAGCTCCTATGCCAGTGCTCCTGATATTCAACATAAACCGGAAGTAACATCGACTAATAATCTGGAAGAAAAGCAGGCAAACTCGATAGCAGAAAAGGTAATGCTAAAACCAGAACATCAAAAATCAGATACTTCAACAAGAAAAACGCCGGGTGCTACAAATCCAGGAGGCTCTGTGGTCAATGCCACTAGCAGAGTGTCTGCAGACGTTGCTGAAGAACTAAACACTGAGGAGAATCCTGAAACAATTTTTAAGGATGTAAACATTCACACGGGGCAGAAATCTGTTCAAATGAACCAGGAATTAGGATCCAAGGCATTCACGGAAGGAAATGACATACATTTTAACAGCAGCAACTATGATCCAGGTTCCAATGAAGGTCAAAGGCTAATCGCCCATGAGTTAACTCATGTCGCTCAGCAAAGGGCAAGTGGGAACAAAAATATACAAAGGCAGATTGATCCAGAGTTGTTAAGGGAGCGAATCACACAATTACGAACTGAAAATCTAATGGTATTATATATTGATTCTTTTAGGCGAAGTGAGAGCCTTACTCCTTTTTATGATCCTAGACATGCAGTGGGTAGAAGAGATGCCTTTTCTAACGATTTTATTGGAAACAGGCGAACCAGAAGATTGATCCTACAGGAATACGACGGCGCCATTGAGTTTTTGGTTACAGCACGTCGATGGGAAGATCTATACTGGATGTATTTTACCTTTCCTGACAGGTATCTTGAAGCTGATTCCAGAGGTTTGGAAAGGCTAAGGAGTGTCATTCAAGGTAAAAGTGAGCTTGTTCCATTGGAAGATGGAAACGGATGGGATCAAATTCAAAGGATTCCTCAGGTTGTTTCTGAGCGAAGAGAGGAAAATGAGGAAACAACAAATACGAACAATCAAGCCGCTGAATCTGCTAGCCAAATACTCTCCAGGGCTTTATTTAACGCCGCCGGAACTAACGCTCATCGAATCGTTTATGGAACCGATTTTGGGCGAGGTGTTGGTGGACACCAACATGGACTTAACGCCAATTGGGCAAACGCGTTGGTAAGGTTTATTAGAACCATCAATGAATTACGTAAAGGGAATCTACCAAGTGTGAGCGGGATCATTGAAGGAGCACCTATCCCTATTGGATCCTTAATGGTGACCCAGGCACAGAGAAGTTATGATAGCCTGTCAGATGCACAAAGGCTGGCGCTAAGGGATGACGACCTGTGGGCCGATTTAGTGCTGCCCAGACTTTGGGTAGTATTCGCTGAAAGATTCACATGGGGAAGTAATCAAGCTAATCTGGAAGCGAATATTGAATCATTCAACAATGGCACTTACCGTAATCCTAACCAAGGACTGTATTAAACAGCATTAGATTTTCCAATGGCAATGATCATTTAGGGCGAACCGTGCCAAGTAAGCAAGTCAGATAAAAGCCACTGCAAAGATGTTGTGGCTTTTGATTTACAGGCAAATCATGAAAGCTAAGTAATCCTCCTTCCCAGCACCGTCTCGACTAATGAATTAATCCTTCTCTAAACGCCTTACCAATGGCTTCTCCCTGTGATTGCACATGCAGCTTCTCGTAGACATGTTTTATATGAGATCTAACGGTTTCAATACTTATGGTAAGATCGTCCGCAACCATTTTATAACTATTGCCTTTGGACAGCGATACAAGTACATCAATTTCTCTAGGTGTTAATTTGTAGTCTTCCATGGTCTTCGGAACGCCTTTTTTCTTGATATTGTTAACTACCAATCGCGCTATGGCCGGACTCATAGGTGCCCCTCCGTCAAGAACATCCCGAATGGCAGCCGACAATCGTTCCGAAATATATTTTTTTAGCAGATAGCCATTCGCGCCGGCGTACAAAGCGTCGAATACGGAAGTAGTATCATCGAATACTGTAATCATCAATATGGGCACTTCGGTGTTTAATGCTCTAATTTGTCTTACCCCTTCAATCCCAGTCATTCCCGGAAGATCAATATCCATTAGGACGACGTTGGGCTTATATTTTTCCAGGTGATAACCAACTTCTTCACAGGTGGGAAAGTCCCCTGCAACTTCAAATTCTTTTTCCCTGGACAACAAACCAACCAAACTTGCGCGCAAGTCTTCGTTGTCCTCGTATATTAATATTCCAACACTCATGGTACTATCGTTTTATGTGAGGGGACCAACATCTCCTTAATTTTTACTTTGAGTACTAGCGTCACACCCTGGCCCATTGCCGTTTCAATTTGCAAATTACCATGGATCTCTTCTGCCCTGCTATGCATATTTCTAATCCCGTTCCCCCTTTTTATTTTTGCCGATTCATAGCCAATACCATCGTCCTTTATCACTAATTTCAATACCCCGTCATTCAAATCACTAGAAATTTCGACCGAGGACGCCTTACTGTATTTTACAATGTTGTTTATAGCTTCTTTGGCGATCAAATAGATGTTCTTGCGTTCTTCCGGATTGAGTTTCACTTCTTTCCCATCTTCTATTTCCTGAAATGCAAGTTCAATTTCAGAAGGTTCCAATATATCGGCGGCATATTCTTTTATTCTATACATAAGCTTATCGAGACTGTCATTTATAGGATTGACCACCCAAACCATATCACCCATTTTTTCCATCATTCCGGAAGCGTGATCATTTATTTTGTGTAGCTGATTTTTGACCGATTCATTTTCTTTTATATCCTGACCGGCTATTTTGCTCATGATGTGTATACTGGTAAGGGTAGAGCCCATATCATCATGAAGGTCGCGGGCTATTTTACTTCGGAGTTGTTCTTCAGATAAATATTTTGAAATTCGAACGGCACATATCCCTGCGATTTTTTCTAAAAATTGAAGATGGTGCCTCTTATAAAAATTCTGGTTAGGATGTTCCGAATCGATTATAGCGAATAGTTTTCCGTCCACCCATATAGGTACCGTGATCTCCGATAAGGCCTTTTTATGATCCAAAATGTAATTGGGATCATTGCTGGTGTTATTGGTTATTTTGGATTTTCCACTTTTCGCGACACTACCTACGATACCTTCCGACATAGGTATTTCCATCAAATTGATGATTTCCTGGCCATAAGGGTTCTTACTTCCAAAGGCAGCTTTTTGAACCAACAAGTCTCTTTTTTTATCAACGAGGTATATGACGCAATCAACAAATCCTATTTTTTGAACACAATTTCGGGCAGTATCCCATAGAATTCCGTCAACGGTATTTTGTCCATATAAGGAAGTTGCAAATGAGTTAAGCAGTTTTTCATTTTTTAGTTTTCTTCTGAAGGAAATTATCCCTCGATATAAGGCGATTCCAATGATCGTTGAAAGCGCCAGGATAAACCAGGTAGTTTTCCAAAAAGGAGGTCGAATCGTGAAATTAAAAACATCCTGTGACGAATGCCATATCCCATCCGATGAGGCAGCGCTTATACGAAATTGATAGGCACCCGGGGCCAGTTCCCATAGCATCACCGCCGAATTAGTACCATGTTCGTACCATTTGCCATTTTCCGTAAGCTGATAACGGTATTTTATATCTTCAGGATTTCCGAAATACGGTGTGCCTAAGCGAATATCAATATTATTTTGACGATGTGTAAGCTTCAAATTGGACGATAAAATCGCCGATTCGGTTGCTATTTCCGGAATTTCTATCTTTCTAATATAGGGCCGAAGTTTTTCAGGATGTGTTTGAATCTTTTCAGGATAAAAATAATTCACACCATTGGTACCGCCAATGAAGACAAGACCTGTTTTACTTTTAATAAAACTATTTGCATGGAAATAGCTCCCTCTTATATTTTCCGCATAGCCGAAGGAAATTTCACTTTCTGTCTCTGGTTCATAACGATGTAATTCATTCTGCGAGACAATCCAAATAACATGGTTACTGTCTTTAAAAATTGTCCGTATATCCTTATCCTTAAGGGTAGGAATGATCTTTTTTATGACGGAATCCTCACCATTTTTAGAGCTGAAGTAGACTCCGTGCACCGTCCCGAAATAATAGCCACTTTCGGATTCCAGCATGCAATTAGTGCGGACGTTTTCTAACGGATCCTTAATCTGGTATTGAAAATTTAAATCGGCATCGAGACAAAACAGACCTCCGTGTAAGGTGCCTATGAAAACTTTACCAGAGCTAGTTTCGTAGGAGAACAATACATTGGATTCGCCACCCGGAAAATCCAGTTCAGTTAATTTATAAGTAGTTCCATCCAAAACATAAGCCCCGTCTCTCGCGCTCACAATATGATTGCCGTTTTTGAGCGTTTTTATCTGCTTAACAAAGTCCTGCTCGCTTTTCTCCTTCAGTAATCTACCTTTTTCATCTGAAGAAAATAGCGGCCTTTTAAACGTTTTATCCTTTACATTGTAGATCCAAATTCCCTTGTTGGTCTGGCCAATAATAAGGTTATCACCATCATAAACCAGCCCTCGTATGGATGGATGATTGAGTCTGTCATCTGCGTCTTCACTAGGCATTAGTTTAGAAAAACTGTTGTTGATCACATCCCAACGGGTAAGTCCATTTACGGTAGCGAGCCATAAATCTCCGTTTTCAACTTCGACAAAATTGCGCACGTCGCGCGTAAATTGATGCTGAGGATCGCTGCCGTCATTTTGAATGAAATTTATAGTTTCACCCAAAATATTGAATTTGATAAGGCTATTTTCGGTGCAGGCCCAAATTTCACGGTCGTTGTCCCTGTACAATGCCAAATAACGCTGCTCCAGATAGGGTTTACCTTCATAGGACAGATTGACGGTTTGCAGGTCCTTCGTAATGGCATTAAAAACCAATAATCCTCTTGATGTTGCCAAATAGTTTGTCTCAGGCTCAACAGGAAGCACGTCAAACACTAATAAAAATTTGTCCGATCCAGGTAGAGTCAGCCGTTTTTCCTCCTTAGTTAGAAAATTATAATACCAGCATTTGCTTTCCCAATTGCATACGATCACATCGTTTTCTTCAAGAATTTTGACATCTTTTAGAGCACTAAATACTTTCCATTGTTTTTCACCCGTTGACATATTGTGACGCCAAACAGTATCTTTTACGGGATAATATAAAATAGGGTCGCGGTATGAAAATGACTCAGATCGTATCCAAGCCCCCTTCCTAATATGTGCCGAATCAGTATCGGTAAATTGAAATGTATGCAGGGAATCGTTCCATTCGAAAATTCCGGAGGAAGAAATATAATATATCTGCCCCGCCTTATTTTCAAATACAACTTTTCTGAGATCGTCAGGGCGATTACTTGTTATTTCTTCAAAATCATTCGCTTGTTCGTCAAATAGAAATACTGCTTGCCGAGTTGAAACCCAAATTCTCCCCGCACGGTCTACCAGCAGCGATTCCATTCGTTCCCCTTTTAAAAAAGTCTCCACATTTTTGCCATCAAAACGCTGCACCTGATCCATCGAAGAAGCCTACGAAGTCGCGGATGCGATCGCCCGCGGCGATCTGGCCGATTTGAAAAGTGAACTCGGCGATCTGTTGTTTCAGGTGGTGTTTTACGCGCAGCTGGCGCGCGAAGAGGGCGCTTTCGAATTCAGCGATGTCGCCGCCGAGATTACCGAAAAGATGATTCGCCGCCACCCTCATGTGTTTGGTGATACCGAATACGCCAATATCATCGAGCAAAAAAAGGCCTGGGAAGAGATCAAGGACGCGGAGCGTAACGACTCTGCCGGCGGTGTTTTGGATCATGTCCCGCTGGCCTTGCCGGGGTTGAGCCGGGCGCTGAAATTGCAGCGTAAGGCCGCTCGGGTTGGATTCGATTGGTCAGAACCGGCGCCGGTGATTGAAAAGATCAAAGAGGAACTCGATGAAATCCAAGGGGAGTTGGTGCCGCCGGCGCAGAAAGACCGCTTGGCCGAGGAAATGGGAGATCTACTGTTCGCCTGCGCTAACTTGGCCCGGCACTTGGATGTGGATCCGGAAGCCGCGCTGCGCCTGGCGAATAAGAAGTTCGAACGGCGATTTCGTTATATCGAAGCCGAGTTGCGAGTTGCGGGGCGAACCCCGCAACAGGCGACTTTAGCCGAGTTGGATGAGCTCTGGGAGCGGGCCAAGGTGACGGAGCGACACGGGGAAACAGCGGCGAAACCGCTGCAACGCTAGAAAGGTACCATCTTGAATTACAAATACGAGATTATCGAGAAGACCACGGTCTACGACGGTTTTTTTCGTTTGGAGCGGTTCCGGCTGCGCCATGAGTTGTTTGCCGGTGGCTGGAGTCATGAACTGCGCCGAGAATATTTGGATCGGGGTAACGCCGTGGCGGTA
>CAWECU010000024.1:0-84632 GCA_963807685.1 uncultured Flavobacteriaceae bacterium
TTTTTTTTTTTGTCCTCTACCTTAAAAAATCATTGTATTGCTCGCAACTAAACGAAATTCATTTTTTAAATATACAACAGCTCGAATCTGGCAATTAAGCGGGACGGGGGACAAAATCATGATGGAATTTCCTCTGTATATAATAGACTCCAGCGAACCGTCGAATTCTGAGTGCTTTCAAACCATCATCAACTGTGTGTACAATGCCGAAACCGAAATCCTGCTTCTTGAGATCGAGGATTCCCAGCTGCTCGCACATCTAACTCCCGATTTTGAACGCCTCCAACGTTCCCATGATTCCATCAATGGAGTATTGGTGACCGCAGTCTCTCAAAGAACCGGCTACGATTTTGAATCCCGATATTTCTGGCCCTGGTCTCGACAGTACCGACGAAGATGCCGCCGGCGGCACCCATACCTTCCTTGCCGAGAAATTCTGGAGCAATTGCGCAAAACGGAACGATGCTGTTCCAATGCTCCGAACGCTCTCGATTGTGAAGTGAAGTGTAGCAACAAAATGACCTAAAAACAAGGCAAGATCGTCTTGAAGGCGACTCGGGTATAGCAGCCAGACTAGCTTTAATGATCTTACTGGATAAATCGCATCCATATCTGCCACAGAGTGCTGGTAGAAAAAATGGAAGATCGGCGGGCCTTGTCGGACCTCTCGAACATAGGCTTCAAAGTTCCTGAGGGAAAAACACTACAAAATTACCTTTGCTTTTCCGGTTCCAACGATTTTTTCCAGCTATGCGGAATCCCGGCACAACAGAATGCCAGGTCACCTGCTTTTAAGATCGTGGTCTTATCCCCTACCGTTAATTCCATTTCGCCTTCCAGCACCTTGAACACTTCGTCTTCGTTTTCATGTTGGTGAAGGAAATAAAGGTACAGTTTCTCTTCCTCTATCAGGGTAAACAGCCCGTTGGTATCGGCACCCGTCAATTTTATGGTTTGAAGATCCCCGATCACATTGATCGTTTTTGTATTTCTTACAATCTTTAGTCACACCACCAATTATCCTTTGGTTTTGGCTACCGCAATAGGTATCACAACCATTGGGGCGTATGGCTACGTATTTTTAATGAAGTCATTTCTATTCATAATTACTGTTTTATGGTCTATTTATAGCGTGATATTCATATCGTATTGAGAAGCCGTTTCGTCACCTATTGAAGTGGCTCCATCCACCGATCTTTTTACCGCATCTTTTCTGAGTCTGGAATGCCCAGATTTTCAAAAAAGGATAGAAATCCTTGGGGCTATCTACGTTTCCATTTACACAGATGGTTGGTGTCGGAAAGGATGTACAATTAAGTTGGAGATTGATCGACTGGCCCTCTTTGGTCCATTATTTTGCATCCCAGCATCAACGCCATCTCTCCTTCGATCACTCCAAATATTTCGTGATACGTTTTGTGAAATCGGGAGAGAAGAAGGACCCTGAGTGAGAGCAGGAGTTTCGCCAATTACCATATCAAAATCACCCGAACAACTTTGAGTAATTTTATGTCCGAGAACCCATCGTGTCAACATAGAAAGTTTTATGAGATTATTGTCTCACAAATATCACAATAATATTTTGAAACTTCCAAATTTTATGAGATATTTGTCTCATGAATACAATCTCGCTCAAGAAGGCAGAATCAATCAGAAGTTCAAGACCCGAACCCCACATCTCAGATGCACCAAAAAGTTTATTGTCCAAAATAAGCCGATATCATTGGAAGAGGTGGCACACGAAGGACGCAGGTCTCACGAGCCACTATCTACCGGTATTTTACCAACATAGATTACTGTGCACAAACCTCGCTTCGATATCCATCACTTGAGCCCTGCAGCTATCAGAAAAGTCAGTGGCATGACCCTGGACAAACGCATTTATTTTATTCAGAATTATTACAATATTGGCCCAGGATCACGAATTGATCTTCAGACGTTATATAAGCGCAACCTTACTCGAATCCACTAAAAAAAAAGTGAGAGGTGCGAAGTTTGGACACCTTGAATCTCGCATTGCAACCGGTTGGCTTCAAAAAAAAACCCTGGAGCGATTGAAAATATCTCTTCCATCTTAATGGGAATAGACTCATTGATCGTGGCCAAGGATGTCTGTGGTTCGCAATGAAGAAACCAATGAGACTTTGAAATGGGGCCTTGAAATGATCCTGAAGGGGGATTCCCCAGCAGCAAAAGCTTACACAAAAGTAAAAACTATTTTAATTGAAAACAAGAGTAAACTTCACGAAGCAAAAAATCAGAAAGGAGAACCAGCTTCGATTTGGAGTAGGTATTGTTATCGGTTTATTAATTTTAGGCTTAAGTGTCGATTGAATCTAAATAATAAATGATAAGTAGAACCGCTACTACTTTTTCCTTATCTTTAAGCTAACAATCTGCTCCCCATTTTACTTTTACACTCAGTTTCTACTAATAAAAAATGGAGTTGAGAAATTTGACAACGCATATAAAGTCTCATATTAAACAATGGGTCATGAATTGTACTAAATGTTCGATTAAAAATGAAGAAAATGCAGGGTTTTGTTCGAATTAGACAACTTAAAGTCGGCAGTAACAATCGGCTTTTCTGATGTCCTCATTTTATAATCTTTCTGGTGATTCTGTTGTCACTGAAATTTTCAGATTGGAATACAAAATTTCGTGGACAAATGATATAAAGATGACAAAAAGTTTTTAATCATAGCATTGAATTTGATTGCAGGGTTTTCTACCATTTTGTTGGGAATTGCAATTAAAAACATGACCGGAAAGGTGATAGGTATTATATTCACACACACTGCCTTTCTTGTTATTGTATATCATATATTCAAATATTGATTGGATGCCTCTTGCGTCTGGCATCAGGTACCAATTTTGATGAAAATGAAGTCTCACACCAAAAATCCAACACTTGCTGGATTTATGGAAGTGGAACTGTTAAACGACACCAAAATGACCCTAAAAAGCAAGATGCAGATCGTGTTTAAAGGAGAATTCAGGATATGCGCTAAAAACCTCTAGTCATTGCTCCCTATAACTTGCGTAAGCCTGACTTTGGTCCGCCAAACACTAATGATTTTTGTCATAGATTTTTCGTTTTATAAGGTGGATTTTTAGGGTGTTTTCCCCCATTGGAACGGTTCGACTAGGTCAATGTTTGAAAAGATACACAAACAAAAAATTCAATCAAAACCAATAGATAATGAACCCATGCGTTACGGTTTATTATGTATCTAAAGTAATATTCTATGTACGATAAAAAATCCGATTTAGCTGGGCCCGGAATCAGCACTTACGAAAAAGTGAACGAAATACTTCCGGACAATTATCACGCGCTATTGCCTCCATTAAAAAGAATGGAAGCGCTCTATATGATCAAAGAATATATAGAAAAAGGACTTGCCGAGGCATTGAACCTGCAAATGGTGCAGGTACCGCTCATTGTTACTAAAGACAGCGGAGTAAATGATTACCTGGATCGCGATGGTTCCCGTACGCCTATCGATTTTAAGGCAGGCCTGGGGTTGCCCAAACGTTTAGAAGCACAGGTGGTACAGGCTGCAACAAAATGGAAAAGAATGGCTTTGGCCCAATTCGAATGTGAGGCGGGTCAAGGTATCAACACCGACATGAGAGCCGTACGCAAAGATTATTTCCTGGATCATGACCATTCTTCCTACGTGGATCAATGGGATTGGGAAAAGACCATACGAGCGGAGGACAGAAATCTAGAGTATTTAAAAGACACCGTTCGAAAGATCTGGAAGGTCATCAGGGGTGCCGGGATGATGGTAAAAGAAAAATTTCCCGAGTTGGACGACCCAAGGTATCCCGAACTCCCGGAAGAGCTTACCTTCTTTCATGCTGAAGAGATCCTGGCCATGTATCCCGATCTTCCGAGGAAAGAAAGAGAAACCCGGCTCATAAAAGAATATCCGGCCGTATTTATCATTGGCATCGGTTCGGTGCTGAAAGATGGGTATCCGCACGAGATGCGCGCGGCCGACTACGATGATTGGATCACCCCGACCATCATGAAAAATGGCGAGCAAATGCATGGCTTGAATGGTGATATTTTGGTCTGGAACCCCGTCACCCAACGAAGGCATGAGCTAACCTCTATGGGGGTACGGGTTACCAAGGAAAGCATGAAAGCACAGCTGAAGCTATCCAATCAGCTGGACTTTCTGGAACTGCCTTATCACCAGGCCATATTGAATGATGAAATTCCGTTGAGCATTGGTGGAGGCATCGGGCAGGCACGAACCTATATGTATCTCTTAAGAACCGCCCACATTGGAGAAGTTACGGTTACCATCTGGCCTGAGGAATTGAAACGGATCTGTAAAGCGAAGAACATCCACGTATTGGAATGATCTGAAGATCGTTTAGTGTTTCTACTCAAACAGAAAAAGAAAACCTGCCCTTCCTTTCAGCAATATTGCTACCCGGAAGGGCAGATTTATTGAAACACTGGATTTCAAACTAACCCACCATTTCTTCCATAGTGTTTCCGATCCCTCGCTTCACTAAAAATTCAGTGACCACGTTTTCCAGGCTTGGCTCGCCAATGGATTGAAGATCATAAAATACTCTGGTACTGGGTTTTTTGATATCGATCACTCTATTCAGATCAATGGGCGTACCAATTACTACGGAATCGCAATCGGTGGCATTTATAGTGGCCTCCAGATCGCGAAGCTGGTCTTCATCATACCCCATGGCCGGTAATAAGGTACCGATATCGGGATATGTCTGGAAGGTGTTCTTCAGTTTTCCTACCAGGAATGGTCGTGGATCTACCGATCTCTGCAGCCCCAAACTTTTGAGCTGCTACGATACCCGCTCCAATTTTCATTCCTCCATGAGTGAGCGTCGGGCCATCTTCTATCACCAATACTTTTTTGTTACGGATGAGGGATGGATCCGCAACTCGGACAGGACTGGCAGCTTCAATCACGATAGCTTCAGGAATAACTTCGGCAAGCATCGCTCTGATCTTTGCCACGTCCTCCGGCTGCGCACTGTCGATCTTATTAATGATTACAGCATCGGACATTCTTAAATTCACCTCCCCAGGATAATAGCGCATACCATGACCCGCGCGATGAGGATCAGTTATGGTAATATGCAGATCGGATGTATAGAATGGAAAATCATTGTTTCCGCCATCCCAGACTATGATATCACAGCCATTGGGATCGTTTTCAGCCGCTCTAAGAATGGCTTCATAATCGACGCCCGCGTATATCACATTTCCACGAACGATATGCGGTTCGTATTCTTCCATTTCCTCGATGGTACAGTCGTGTTTTCTGAGGTCATCAACATGTGCAAAACGCTGCACCCGTTGTCGCTCCAGGTCTCCATAAGGCATCGGATGCCTTATGGCAACCACCTTCAGGCCTTTTTCGATCAGGATCTCGATCAAGCGCCTTGATGTCTGACTTTTACCACAGCCGGTACGGGTAGCACAAACGCTTATAAGGGGTTTTACACTTTTAATAGAAGTGTCTTTCGTTCCAAGCAGGACAAAATTCGCCCCGGCGGCGTTGACCAGCGCACTTTTATGCATCAGGTAGTCATAGGAGACATCGGAATAGGAGAATGCGACATCATCGATCTTCAATTCAAATAGTAAGGTTTCAAGATCCAGTTCATCGTAGATGGGTATGCCATCAGGATATAATTTTCCGGCAAGTGCCGCAGGATATTTCCGGTCGACGATATTTGGGATTTGCGCCCCTGTAAAAGCCACCACGTCATAGGTTTCATTATCACGATACACGGTATTAAAGTTGTGAAAATCACGACCCGCGGCTCCCATTATCAGGACTCTTTTTTTCATCATAGTTGTAAGATTTTATGTTCTTGTATTAGCATTGAAGATAGGCTAAGTATCGTTTTATTAAAATGATAATTGTCATCCAATGGCAGGCGCAGCGATCCCGATAGTTATCGAGACTGAAGAGATTCCTCAATCGTTACACTCTTTCGGAATGACAATTTATTTCACTTCTTCGAAGTCTAGTCCTATATTTTCCACAGTAGCTTTAGCGAAAGTAGAAACATCTCATTTCTCTTCCCTCCTAAGCAAAGCCGGATCGCTGTATCATCATAGTTTCCGTAACAAAACGGACCCGTTACCCACTAATACGATACAACAAAACGATACGAAAATGAAAGACAAACACATGGGTAAATGGCTGGTCATAGGTATTACAATTGGCGTCGCTGTGGGTGTGGCTATGGGTAATATTGCTATAGGAATTGGAGTGGGAGTTGCCATAGGAGTTGCTATTGGAGCTTCCAACTCGAAGAATGAAAAAGATAACCATCCAAACCAAGACTAACCCCCCGTTTGCGCTAATGTCCTCACTGGTGCCTATCCTAAACCCAAAAAAAAATGCCCAACCCTTCGACCCTTCGACCCTTTGACAAGCTCAGGACAGGCTCACTCAGGGCAACGCATCTTCTGCTTCCCTCAAACTAAAGCCCGGTCTTTCAACCACGCTTCTCAATCGTACTCTATTTTACTTCCTTAAAGTCTACCTCTGCTGAGGCTTCCATGGATCACTGCTTCTCGATACTCCCGATCGTTATCGGGATTAGTTCCTGTCGTCACTAAAATTAACTCCCTGCCCGCCCCCTGCCAGAACTGATCTGTCGGGCTGGCGTTCAGGCGGGGAAGTGACAATTGATATTAATTTAACAAACACCCATCAATCCTGAGTCCCCGTCATCCGGCCCCAGTCGATCAATTCGTAGTCATTTTTGCTGTTATTTTCATGAGTATCCATATGCCCGCAATATAATTGTACTCCCAGTCCGTCACCGGTCAGCAGTTCATCGTCAGTGGATTTTTCCCAAACAGCGGCTATCCTTAAATTTTCACTATCGATCCAATAGAATTCCAGATCCAGCACCCTATATCCCGCATCCCTTCGTTCACCCAATAATCTTTTGAACTGCGGTTGCGTTAGGTTGGTATCCACCAGGGATGCATCTCCTACTGCCCAAACGCCGCTAAGCGTGGGCGAATTGCCATTCCCTTTCGGAGCTACTTCAATATCGACCAATTTAAAGCCATTGTTCCCATGTTGGGTATTCATTTGTTTCAGGTTTTCGGAGCTTGTGTCAAAAACCAGCTCTCCACTCCCTCCATTTCTCCTGAACAATCCGGAATATTTTTTCTTGTTGTTTGCATCGGTATATATTTCAAGATCGATCAGGGTCCAACCCTCAGAGTTCCAGGTGGAATAGGAGCTCCTAAAATCGGTTTGTGAAAGATCCCGTAGGATTCTGGGCGCAGCCACTCCTTTCTTAAATATCCCATCCCAATAAACGGTCTCGTCCTGCACGAAAGGTTCTATATCTACACACTGATAGCCGCTGGCTTTGAGTCGGTCCAACTCTTCAAAGAAAGTATCCCCTTGAAGTCCGGTACGAATTAACACATCTTCGTTGGTTTTTCGCCACACCCCAAAGAACCGGTGAGTGCCGCTATTCATTCCTTTTATACAAGTATCCAGCGGTGTATGATCTACAACGGTATTTCTGGTTTTTATATTCAATGCTTTGTATATTTGTAACGCCAGGTGCGGCAGATTGGAATAGACCGTCGGAGCCAAAATCACGATCCCGGTATGATTGTCTGGGAAAAAGTGCATATACGATCTTGAGTTTCCTCCATGACCCCCATGCCATACCTCTCTAGTGGCACCCGAGCCGGCAAAATTAAGACCATAGCTGTACTTATTACCCGCGCCTGGCAACGATACGGCAATAGAATTGACCCACAGCAGGTCTTTTTTCTTTTCAAGGAACAGGCCTGTACTCAATCCACGAGCGTATTTGGCAAGATCGCAAATATTCGATTCCCAGCCTCCCGCCGGTAAGGTGTATTCGGCATTACCAGTACCGCCAACCTTCAAAATCCCATCTTTGCGCATCGTATGCCCGGGGCGGGTCTTATCACGTACCTGAAAGGATCGCAAACCCGCTTTGTGAGCAATGTTTTTCTCTACCCAATCGACGTAACCGTTTGGAGATGCTTTATCGATAGTCGCTCCGGCGAGTACAAATCCGTAAGACGAATACAGGTAACCCATTCCCGGCCTAAAGTCCAGCACCGATTCATTAAAAACCGAAACAGCCTTTGTAGCATCGAAGACGCCCAGCGGACTATCATAATTCTCAAACTTTTCAATGAATTCGATCGATTTACCGTTGAGCACCGTAAAATTCGTCTTGGCTCTTCCTTTGCGATATTGCTGTACTCCACCAGTGTTTGTTAGTAAATGTCTTATCTCAATGAGTTCGGGACGGCCGTCCACTCCTCCTTTGGTGTTGTCCACATCCATGTATCGCACATTTTTCCAGTTGTCTATATACTTGGTGACTCTGTCGTTGATGTTATAATTTGGGCTGCTTTGATCTAGTTGTGCTGCGGCAACACCAGTTACCGATTTCGAAATGGACGCCCAGTTCACCTTCGTATTTAGTTTAATGGGTTTCTTTGCAAATACATCTTCGTATCCATACGCTTTTAAGTGGATCATCTGTCCGTTTTGAAAGACCGCTACCGCCAGACCGGGAATATTCTGCATGATCATCTGGGTCTTTATGGCCTTATCGGCCAGAAGGTTTGTCATGGGTACACAGAATGGATCTTCTGCGGGTTTTAATACTACTGTATCATCTGAATTATCTGAATCATCAGTTCCATCATCAGAGCCATCATCGTCGGTCCCGGGTCCTCCGGTGGTGGTATCCCCTCCTGGGTTTCCGCCGGTGTTCGGTCCCCCGTCTATGGTTGGTAAGCTCGTTTGCAGCAACCGTTGCCCGTAACCGGCGGGTACTGCTACGCCATTGGTGGGGTTATAACTGCTTCTTCCCATGGGTTCCGGTATGTAGATCTGTGTACGTGTCTCTGGATAACCCCCGGCATAATGACGTGTAAAAAACCCGTCCGGATGCTTGGTCCAACGTCCTCTGTCAAATCCCTGAATAATGGGTTCTACCCCGGCCACCATGGCGATGTCCTCAAATTCCTTATAGTCTCCATATCCCTGATAATACTTTCCGCGCATTGTATTTTCGGCTAGTAATATATTGCGCATCGTTTCCGACTTATAAGCGAGCCTGCCTAATTGCCTGCGTGTAAGCGCATCCAGCGACCCTTTGCTCAGTCTCGCGATTTGACCTTTGGACAAAAGTTTGAGGGCAGTTAGCTTAACCGGGCCTTTCATTTTATGAAAATCGGTTTTGGCAATTATGGCCCACAATAGCAATTGAATGTCCTGTTGCGTTAGTTGATCATCCTGCTCATAGGCCAGAATAATGGTTTCGATTATGTCGGCTTTGGGCCCTTTTAAGGGAGCATAGAACCTACCGTTCCCTCTGCCCGGCATAACGGTTCCCACTTTGATACAAAAGCTTTGAAAAGTTCCTTCATAAAAACCCGGTTGTAGTTGAAAACCTTCTCCTTCGATATACTGTTGATCGAACAGGCTCTCAAAGGTTTGGTCGTTTCCGAAGCTATCCTCCAAATACCTGGTCTTATCCACATCGCTAAAGGAAGTGGTAATAGGCTCCTTGCTGAGTTTATCAATAGTAACGCTTGTAATCTTGTCTTTGACCTTGCTGATCTTTTCCAAAACCTGTGCGTGCGAAGAAGTAACTAGTAAGAATACCGGAATGATGATGTGGTACAGCTGTTTCATGACGTTTGTGTGAAGTTAATAGACATCTTTGATGGTTTTGCCATATGCAGGCTCATGTGGGGTATCCCAAATATAATGATTAAAGTGGAGGCGGGATACTTCTATTGTAACCGATGCTGCAAGCATTGTAACATTGTTCTTACAGGTGCGCTACTGGCGCTCGTTTATAACGAGTGACTTTTTTACAATTCAGACTTAGTCCATCATTGCCCTGTTTTTGTTGTTTTATCGTGGCAACGTTGATTTGTTGAATCGTTATATTGATTGTTGATTTTTTACTATTGAGAAATACGTCTTTGTTCTTTATTTATTACTCTTGGCTCTTGAATCCTGATTCTTGGTTCTTGACTCTTGGTTCTTGGTTCTTGGTTCTTTTCACACCTACCTTACCCTTCAGTAGAATAAAAAAAGCCCAACATTGCTGTCAGGCTTTTACTTTTCTATAATAATTCGTCTATCGCTTCTCGATACTCCCGATCGTTATCGGGATTAGTTCCTGTCGTCACTAAAATTAACTCCCTGCCCGCCCCCTGCCAGAACTGATCTGTCGGGCTGGCGTTCAGGCGGGGAATTGACAAGGGTTTACTGCAAACAAAAAAACCAGCTTACGCCGGGTTTTGTCTTGATTCTTGATTCTTGCTTCTCGCTTCCCTCCTCGATCTTCAAGCTTGTAAAATCTTAATCAATGAAGTCTTATCATATTATTAATGATTGCTTGATATTTATTATTGTTAACAAAAAAAGATTATCTTATTACGTTGATTTAGACAGTATTAAACATGTCCGAATTTATCAGATTCCTATGATTTCGAATTAATGAAATATTAGTACATATTAGTTGTAGTCAAATTCTAAAAACTCATTATTATGAAAACAAAAATACTACTAGTACTTGTAGGTATCATGTGTGTAAATACCTACTCTCAGATTGGTTTTCAAGAACTTATTATTACAACAAATGTAGATGAAGCAATCTCAGTTTATGCTACCGATATAGATGGCGATGGTGATATGGATGTGCTTTCTGCGTCCTCGCAGGATGATAAAATAGCCTGGTATGAAAATACCGATGGACAGGGGAGTTTTGGTGCCCAACAAATTATTACTACAAATACAGATTGGGCAATCTCAGTTTATGCTACCGATATAGATGGTGATGGTGATATGGATGTGCTTTCTGCCTCCTCGCTGGATGATAAAATAGCCTGGTATGAAAATACCGATGGACAGGGGAGTTTTGGTGCCCAACAAATTATTACTACAAATACAGATGGAGCATTTTCAATTTATGCTACCGATATAGATGGCGATGGCGATATGGATGTGCTTTCTGCGTCCTCACTGGATGATAAAATAGCCTGGTATGAAAATACAGATGGACAAGGGAGTTTTGGTGCCCAACAAATTATTACAACAATTGCATTTGTAGCATATTCAGTTTATGCTACCGATATAGATGGCGATGGCGATATGGATGTGCTTTCTGCATCTTCCGGGGATGATAAAATAGCCTGGTATGAAAATACCGATGGACAGGGGAATTTTGGTGCCCAACAAATTATTACAACAAATGCAGATGGAGCAGCGTCAGTTTACGCTACTGATATAGATGGCGATGGCGATATGGATGTGCTTTCTGCCTCTTTCGGGGATGATAAATTAGCCTGGTATGAAAATACCAATGGACAGGGGAGTTTTGGTGCCCAACAAATTATTACCACAAATGCATTGGTAGCATATTCTGTTTATGCTACCGATATAGATGGCGATGGTGATATGGATGTGCTTTCTGCCTCTTCCGGGGATGATAAAATAGCCTGGTATGAAAATACCGATGGACAGGGGAGTTTTGGTGTCCAACAAATTATAACAACAAATGCATTGGTAGCATATTCAGTTTATGCTACCGATATAGATGGCGATGGCGAAATGGATGTGCTTTCTGGAGATGGTGATAAAATTGCCTGGTATGAAAATTTGGGAGTTTTAGGTGTAGATCAAAACACCTTACTAAGCTTTTCTGTTTATCCAATCCCTACTACAGGTATTCTAACTATTCAATCAAATACAACCATTACTCAAATAGAAATTTATAATCAATTAGGACAGCTTGTTTTATCAAACTCGAATAACCCGCCTGCCGGACGGGCAGAAAATACTATTGATATTTCAAGTGTAATTCAGGGCATCTATTTTATAAAAATAATGGACGAGAATGGAAACATTGGAAATCAAAAAGTAGTGAAGAAATAAAATACAATTAAAAACAATTTTTTCCTCCGCTGGGGCGAGTGTCCTCACTCGTGCCCTTCAGTAAAAACCAAAAAAAGCCTAACATCTCTGTCAGGCTTCTTTATATCGTACTTCGTAAATCGTACTTTATTTCACTTCCTCAAAGTCCACGTCCTCCACATCGGCATTCTCATCGCCGTTTTGTGAAGCCGTATCTCCGCCCATATCGGGTCCGGGAGCTCCGTCTTGTCCTTCCTGAGATGCTTTGTACATTTCTTCGGAAGCTACTTTCCAGGCCTCATTGATCTTCTCCAAGGCTGGCGTGATCGCTTCTACCTCTTTGGTCTCATAGGCTTTCTTCAACTCTTCCAAAGCTTCTTCGATCGGCTTTTTCTTGTCGTCGCTTAGCTTCTCACCAAACTCCTTCAACTGATTTTCAGTCTGGAAGATCATTCCATCGGCTTCGTTGATCTTGTCTGCCTTTTCTTTGGCAGCTTTATCGGCATCAGCATTGGCTTCCGCTTCTGCTTTCATCTTTTCGATCTCGGCTTCTGTCAATCCGCTGGACGCTTCAATTCGAATGTCCTGTGATTTTCCGGTAGCTTTATCGGTGGCACTTACTTTAATGATTCCGTTCGCATCGATATCGAAGGTTACCTCAATTTGTGGTATACCTCTACGTGCAGGTGGAATGTCACTTAGGAAAAACCGACCAATGGTCTTGTTGTCGGCCGCCATAGGACGCTCTCCTTGCAATACGTGGATCTCAACACTCGGCTGATTGTCGGCCGCTGTAGAGAATATCTGACTCTTCTTTGTAGGAATGGTCGTATTCGAGTCGATCAACTTGGTCATCACACTTCCCATGGTTTCGATACCCAAAGACAATGGTGTTACATCCAGTAACAATACGTCTTTTACGTCTCCGGTTAAAACTCCACCCTGGATCGCAGCACCAACGGCTACTACCTCATCGGGATTAACACCCTTGCTGGGCGCTTTTCCGAAGAACTTCTCAACCGCTTCCTGTACCGCAGGGATACGAGTTGAACCACCTACAAGAATGATCTCATCGATATCGCTTTTCTTCAATCCTGCAGCTTTCAAGGCAGTTTCACAAGGCTTGATCGTTCTTTTGATCAAGTCGTCGATCAATTGCTCAAACTTAGCCCGGCTCAAGGTTTTCACCAAGTGCTTGGGTCCGCTGGCAGTCGCGGTGATATAAGGTAAGTTGATTTCCGTTTGTGAAGAAGCAGACAATTCGATCTTCGCTTTTTCAGCAGCTTCTTTCAAACGTTGCAGGGCCATAGGGTCCTTCCGAAGGTCTAATTTCTCTGTGCTTTCAAACTCATCGGCCAACCAATTGATAATTTTTTGATCTACGTCATCACCACCCAGGTGGGTATCCCCATCGGTAGACAATACTTCAAATACACCGTCACCTAATTCAAGGATAGACACATCATGTGTTCCTCCACCAAAGTCAAAAACTACGATCTTTTGATCGGTTGACTTCTTGTCCATTCCATAGGCCAGGGCGGCTGCGGTAGGCTCGTTGATAATACGCTCCACGGTCAAACCAGCGATCTCACCGGCTTCTTTGGTTGCTTGTCTCTGACTGTCATTAAAATACGCAGGTACCGTGATCACGGCACGTGTTACTTCCTGCCCAAGATAATCTTCGGCAGTTTTCTTCATTTTCTGAAGGATCATCGCGCTCAATTCCTGTGGGGTGTACAAACGCCCGTCGATATCAACACGAGGGGTGTCATTGTCTCCTTTTACTACTTTGTAGGCGGCACGATCGGCTTCTTTCTTTGACTCCGAATATTTGTTCCCCATAAAACGCTTGATCGAAGCGATGGTTTTGGTAGGGTTGGTTACTGCCTGTCTTTTGGCAGGATCTCCTACTTTAATTTCACCATCTTCTACAAAAGCGATGACTGAAGGGGTGGTTCGTTTCCCTTCCGCATTCGGTATAACGGTTGGTTCACTACCCTCCATTACCGAAACGCAAGAGTTCGTAGTCCCTAAATCGATTCCAATAATCTTACTCATATGTTTTATTTTACGTTTTTAAACTTGTTTTTTCCAGGATTCCCATCGTGGACAACATCCATAAGTCAAGGATTGTGCCATTGGGATTTTATCTGACAGGCTGTCAGATTTCAAGTATGCACTTGGCAGTTGCAGTAGGCAGTGGGGTTGCTGATCGTTGAACACATTAGGCATTACATCCCCCTAACCCCCTTCAAAAGGGGGAATAGTTGGGCCTTTAAAAAAAGAAGGGTAACACAAAGTTTCCTTTGAGAGGAGGATAGCCCGGCAATAAATAATTGAATCGTAACACAAAATCCCTTTCGAAGGGGGCTACGGGGGATGTATTGTGAGGCTCCGTTCTTCAAGGCCCGATATTCCTTATTCAAAAGCTCCTGTCCTTATTTAAGAT
Organism: uncultured Flavobacteriaceae bacterium; assembly: GCA_963807685.1. Lineage (GTDB taxonomy): Bacteria > Bacteroidota > Bacteroidia > Flavobacteriales > Flavobacteriaceae > Aureisphaera. Next base: position 14,407 of record CAWECU010000024.1, read on the forward strand.
AGCGTCATTCCCCCTTTGAAGGGAGTTAGGGGGATGTTTCTCTAAATTTATAAACCATCACTCGAGATATATAAAACACGAGTACGTGCTTATAAATAAAGACTCCTTTCCCCGTAGATTTATGGAAATTCATGCTATGAATGAGATGCTATCTATTCATTTTGTTCGTTCCAATGCTACCAATCAGGAGCAGCGTATGCTAGGGTGTCCCGTTTGGGATTCCAATTCAAATCTGTTCCTGGATCATGGGTCTGCAGCTCTGGCTGCGTTGGAGGGGACACTATCTTATGGGAGGCGCCAGGCGTCGCGCTCTGAGAGTCTTGGGAGTTCCCAATGGCTTTTAATACATAAGAAACGGTAGCAGCCATGACCGAAAAAAGGTTCCGGTCATTCGGCAGCAGGGTGTTATGTTAGGATATCTCCCCCTGCCGCCGGCTACTTTTTTTTGATGTTCGAATTACGATAGACGATGTACGATTTATTCATTTATATTCAATAATGGAGCCCCATTCATTTTTCAAAGTAACCGATATTTTATAAATTGAGCTCACTATGAGCCAATGGGAGGAACAATTAAAAAAGTACGATGCCCTGGTCGCATTGAACCCTAAGTTTGAACGTTTGGGGAAAACCATGCCGTATACCGCGGCCAATACCCATATGTTTTCCTTACTGAATAAGGACAGTGAATTTGGCATTCGCCTGTCCAAAGAATCCCAGGATAAATTCAAGTCAACATACAATACGACCATTTACAAATCGTATGGCGCGGTGATGAAGGATTATGTATTGGTTCCTTCAGAAATGCTGGACAACCCCAAACTCCTTTCCAAATACCTGAACGAAAGCTACGAATACGTAATGTCCCTCCCTCCCAACCCACGGAAGAAAAAATAACCCCGGCCAGTCCCCAGCTTCTCACTTCTCACTTCTCACTTCTCACTTCTTTTTATCAACAATTCTTTGAAAACTTGGATATATTCCATAATTTTGGAATATATCCAATATGTATATCAATTCGCACACATATTACAGCCTTCGGTACGGCACCATAAAGCCCAGAGATTTGCTCGAGCGGGCTAGAGAATTGGGCATTACAAGCCTTGCTTTGACCGATATCAATACAACTTCGGCTTGTATGGACGTATTGCGTCTGGCTCCCAAATACGATCTGCGGGTGGTGTTGGGTGTGGATTTCAGGAATAGTGCCCGGCAGCAGTTCATTTTATTGGCACAAAACAACAGCGGATTTCATCATATCAACCGCTACCTCTCTCATTTTTTACATTCGGAAGAGGAGATTCCCCCAACAGCAGCACCACTTCCGTATACATTTACCATCTATCCTTTTGCGGGTTTTAAAGGTGATACTTTGCTGGAACATGAATTTTTAGGAGTTAAGTCCGAAGACCTCAACCGTTTGAAATTTTCTCCTTGGGCAAAACAATTGAACAAACTAGTGGTGTTGCATACGGTTTCCTTTCAGTCTAAAAAAGGATTCAACACCCACCGCCTGCTTCGGGCGATCGATAACAATACCTTGCTTGCCAAACTAACTGCTTCAGAGCAAGGCAGCCCTAACGACCTGTTATGCCCTCCGGCGGTCATTGAAGCACATTTTGAGGAGTTTCCGGAGCTCATTCAGCATACCAAACAATTACTGGAGCGTTGTGCTATTGATTTCGATTTCTCCAAGGAGATCCCCAATAATCAACATGCCTATACCGGAAATGAAGTTTTAGATTATAAATTACTGAAAAAGCTCACCTACGCAGGCTTGCCGTATCGCTACGGAAGTAATCCCGAAGAAAGCATCCTGTCCCGAATCACCAAGGAGTTGGATATCATTCAGCAAAAGGGCTTTGTTTCGTATTTCCTTATCAATTGGAAAATACTGAAATACGCCCGCAGTAGAGGTTATTTCTATGTGGGACGTGGCAGCGGTGCCAATAGTGTGATCGCCTATCTGCTTCGTATCACAGACGTCGACCCCATAGAACTCGATCTCTATTTTGAACGGTTTATCAATTTGTATCGTAAAAATCCGCCCGACTTCGATATCGATTTCTCCTGGGCAGACCGGGACGATGTCACCGAGTTCATTTTTAAAAGTTTTAAAAACACCGCCCTGCTTACGGTCTACAATACTTTTAAGCACAAAGCAGCCGTACGGGAATTGGGGAAAGTATTTGGCTTACCCAAGTCCGAAATCGATATGCTGTCCAAGGGGCAATTCAATTACAATGCGCTTGACAAACTCTCACAATTGGTGGTTATGTACAGTCGTTCCATCCAGGGATTTCCCAACTATCTGGGGATCCATGCCAGTGGTATTATTATTTCTGAAAAGCCCATCCACTATTATACCGCTACGTTCATGCCTCCCAAAGGCTTCCCCACTACTCAATTCGACATGGTCGTTGCCGAAGATATCGGGCTCTATAAGTTTGATATTTTGAGTCAGCGCGGACTCGGAAAAATAAAGGACGCCGTGGAAGTGGTGAAAAACAATCACCCTGAAGATCCGCCCATCGACATTCACGACATCAAGCGTTTCAAACAGGACGAACGCATCAAATACCTGCTGCGAAATGCGAAGGCTATTGGTTGTTTTTATGTAGAATCGCCTGCCATGCGTATGCTCCTTCGGAAATTACAGGTAGATGATTATCTGGGGCTGGTGGCGGCGAGTTCGGTCATACGGCCGGGAGTGGCAAAATCTGGAATGATGCGGGAATACATTCTCCGGTATCGTTATCCCGAACGCCGGAAAGATGCCCATCCGGTCATGCTGGACATCATGCCCGAAACCTATGGCGTGATGGTCTATCAGGAAGACGTGATCAAAGTAGCCCACTATTTTGGAGGTCTCACTCTGGGGGAAGCCGATATGCTGCGACGGGGGATGTCGGGCAAATTTCGCTCCCGTGAGGAATTTTTAAAAGTAAAGGACCTGTTTTTTGACAATTGTAAAAAATCGGGGAAACCAGACGATCTCACTCAGGAAATATGGCGTCAAATAGAAAGTTTTGCCGGCTATGCCTTTGCAAAGGGGCACTCGGCCTCTTATGCGGTGGAGAGCTACCAAAGCCTGTTTTTAAAAGCCTATTACCCCCTCGAATATATGGTAGCAACCCTCAACAACGGCGGTGGTTTCTATCGCCCCGAATTATACGTACACGAGGCGCGAATGCACGGAGGCACCATTCTACCCCCTTGTATCAACTTTAGTTTTGCAGCAACAGTCATCCATGGGAATGATATCTATCTGGGATTCGGGTTTTTACATTCCCTGGAGTCCAAAGTAATCAAGCGTTTTGTGGAAGACCGAAATAAAAACGGCTACTTCACCAGTTTGGACGACTTTATTGATCGCGTGCCCATCTCCATGGAACAGCTCTCTATTTTGATCAAGATTAATGCCTTTCGGTTTACCAAAAGAAACAAGCGGGAGCTACTCTGGGAAGCACATATGAAGATCAACAAGGTGACTTTTGAAGAGCATAAGCTCATCCTTTTTAAAGCTGAAAAGGTGAATTACCAAACCCCTAAGCTCCCCAACACCCAACTGGAAGACGCCTTTGACGAAATAGAGCTTTTGGGATACCCGCTTTGCCATCCGTTTCAATTAATGGTGGAACCCTCAAAGGGTACGTTACGAGCCCGGCACCTCTCTCATTTTGTAGACAAGTATGTTACCATAGACGGGTATCTGGTCACTACAAAAAATACAGTAACCGCCAACGGAAAGTCGATGTATTTTGGAACCTTTTTGGATCGGGACGGTGATTTTATAGACACGGTACACTTTCCGCCCGTAGCGGCCCAATACCGTTTTCAGGGCAAAGGGGTATATCGCGTTACCGGAAAGGTGATCAGCGAATTTGATTGTATCAACATTGAAGTAACACAAATGGAACGCATGGCGGTTATTGAAGACCCCAGGTATTCAGATAAAAATTCGAAGGCAAGGCTGCATTCGAAACGATATAAAAATGTGAGTTCCCCGCCCGAACGCCAGCCCAACAGAATCATTCAGGCGGGGAAGTGACAACTTAAATAAATCAAGATCATGAAAAAGTATTATGTCTATATCCTAAAGTGTTCCGATGGAACCTATTATACCGATTTCACCTCTAACCTCGATTCGCAAATTGAAGGCCATCAACTGGGGATGCGCGAAGACCTATACACTTTTGAGCGCAGGCCCGTACAACTGGCCTTTCATGCCGAATTCAACATCCCTTCCTTTGCCATAGCAGCGAAAAAGCAAATAAAGAAATGGTCCATCACCAAAAAGGAAGCATTGATCAACGGAGAATTTAAAAAACTCTCCAATCTTACCTAGGCCATGAACAATAATCGGCAGATAGTGCACATGGATCTGGACACGTTCTTTGTGTCCTGTGAGCGACTGTTGGATCGTAAACTGGAAGGAAAGCCCGTGTTGATTGGAGGTACTTCAGATCGTGGGGTGGTTGCTTCCTGCAGCTATGAAGCCCGAACTTTTGGTATTCATTCTGCCATGCCCATGCGAATGGCAAAACAGCTCTGCCCGGAAGCGATCGTACTTCGGGGGAATTCGGGGATCTACAGTAAATTTTCAACCATGGTAACCGATGTCATCAAGGAAAGTGTCCCCTTGTATGAAAAGACATCGGTCGACGAGTTTTATATCGATCTAACCGGGATGGATAAGTTCTTTGGTTGTAATAAATTAGCTTCTGAATTGCGCACACGCATCATCAAAGAAACCGGATTACCCATTTCTTTTGGGCTGTCCATCAACAAGACCGTTTCCAAAATTGCAACCGGAGAGGCCAAACCCAACAATGAGATCTACATTCATAAAGGCACCGAAAAACCCTTCCTCTCCCCGCTTTCGGTAAGTAAGATCCCCATGGTGGGAAAAGTGACCTACCAACAATTGTGCGATTTAGGAATCAAACGCATCCATACCATCCAGGAAATGCCCATAGAAATGATGGCGAAGGTGTTTGGAAAAAATGGGCAGCTCATATGGAGAAAAGCCAATGGAATTGACAATTCTCCCGTCGTACAATATACCGAGCGCAAATCCATCTCCACAGAACGTACCTTCGATCGCGATACCACCGATATCAAAAAACTGGAAAGTATCATTATTGCCATGGCCGAAAACTTAATCTATCAATTACGACGCGGTAATAAATTGACAGCTTGTGTGACGTTTAAGATTCGTTACTCCGACTTCCAAACCTACACCCAACAGCAACGCATTCCGTATAGTTCGGCAGACCACAAAATACTACCAGTAGTCATGGCTATCTATAAAAAACTATACCAGCGCAGGCTATTGGTGCGTCTGGTAGGAGTTCGTTTTAGCCATTTGGTAGAAGGAGGCCAGCAAATAGACCTGTTTGACGACAACGATAAAATTATCAATCTCTATCAGGCCATGGACCTCATGCGGGAACGCTACGGGGATCGTGCAGTCATTAAAGCTGCTGGCATGGGGGCTAAAAGTATTAGTCGGTGGAACCCATTCAATGGGGAACCCCCGCCATTACTGGCAAATAGACGACGGTAGCACATTGACTATTGATTATTGTTGATTTGTGTAGTTGTTTAGTCGTTTAGTCGTTTAGTCGTTTAGTCGTTTAGTCGTTTAAAGTGCGAGCGCAAATATTGATCCTTTATTCTATATTCTATATTCTTTACTCTTTGTTCTTTAATCTTTGTTCTATATTCTTTACTCTATATTCTTTGTTCTTAAATCACAAATTACTTCAAAAAACCTACATTTGTTGCACTAAAAAAACTCCATGGAAAGCATTAGTGTTTTCGATATGCTAAAAATAGGCGTGGGTCCTTCAAGTTCTCACACGCTGGGTCCGTGGCGAGCGGCGACACGATGGATCGAAAAACTGAAAAAGGAAGGCGATTTTGATCGAGTAGCCTCTGTTATGGTCAACTTATACGGCTCCCTGTCCCTTACCGGAAAAGGACATGCAACAGACAAGGCTGTGATGCTCGGACTTATGGGAGCAGACCCGGTAATATTCCCCATTGAGGACATCCCATTGGAAATAGATAAGATCACTTCCGAAGAAAAACTATACTTTAATTCTGAAAGGGAGATTCCTTTTATTCCTTCGGAACATATAAAATTTAATCGTAAATTTTTAGAATTCCATCCCAACGCAATCACCTTCACCGCATTTCTGAACGACGGCACCAAAAAAACCGCCACTTATTATTCCATTGGAGGGGGATTTGTAGTTCAGAAAGAACGCAAGCGCGCCAAAAAGAAGATCGAAATCTTTAAAACATTTCCCTTCCCCATCGAAAAAGCCACTCAATTGCTCGAATATTGCCAAAAAGAGCAAAAGACCATTAGCCAGATCGTACTCCAAAACGAATTGTCCTTACGATCCGAAGCCGAGATCAAAACCAAGCTGAAGGAGATATGGAATGTCATGCTCGACAGTATGTTCACGGGCTGTCATACCGAAGGAATACTCCCCGGTGGCCTCAATGTCACCCGGCGAGCCTATGAAATTCATAACAGACTTATTGGTCCCACTCCCTACAAGAATCCCTATGAATGGATTAGGTCTATTCGCGGAACGGAAGTGAAATTTCGTCAAATTCTGAAATGGGTTAGCTGTTTCGCACTTGCTGTTAATGAGGTCAACGCCTCTCTGGGCCGGGTGGTTACCGCACCCACAAACGGAAGTGCCGGTGTTATTCCGGCTGTGTTAATGTATTATTTGGTGATCGAGAACCACGACGGAAATTACGATGACATCTACAAATTCCTGCTGATTTCGGGAGAAATAGGTAGTCTTTTTAAGAAGGGAGCCACTATTTCCGCAGCTATGGGAGGTTGTCAAGCTGAAATTGGGGTATCCTCGTCGATGGCAGCCGGCGCACTTACTGAGCTGATGGGAGGAAGTCCAGAACAAGTGCTCATGGCCGCCGAAATTGCCATGGAACATCACTTAGGGCTTACCTGCGACCCAATTGCCGGACTTGTTCAAATACCCTGTATTGAGCGAAACGCCATGGGTGCCATTAAAGCCATCAACGCCTGTGAAATGGCATTGGACCGAGATCCAAAAGATGCCAAGATCCCTCTGGATAAGGTAATTGCCACCATGTGGGAAACCGCCAAGGATATGGGTTCCAAATACAAAGAAACCAGTGAGGGCGGATTGGCAGTGCAGGTGAACCTAAGCGACTGCTAATTGCCAAACGGTTAAAATTGTCATAAAACTAAAATTTATAACGGTTTAAGCCGTTGTAGCAATACCATCTTCAGAAGTCATTTCTTATATTATTCTCTGACCATCTTTTTTGTAGGAAATACATTACAAATTCAAACTTTAACATATAAATTGCAATTATATGCCTTTTATCGTGTTTATTTACTTTTAATCGATATAATGCAAAGTTTAACGAAAATCTAAATCTAGCCCCAATGAAGAAGATCTTCCTACTTATGCTGTTCCTGGCCACCTCCATCACGACTTCTGCCCAAGATGTTCGTATTGATGGACGGCTGCAATCTCTTTTAGACGAGTTTTTTGAAATTTGTAAGACGTATGATATTAATTATCACGACAAACTTTTCAAACTTCAACAAATCGATATTGTCAACACCCTTTCGGCTTCAGAAGATGGTACGACACTTGGGATGCTGCGCCGTAATGAGCACGGAGAAGTCATTGCCATCGATATTAACTGGATGGCACAAATGGATCCGGAAATCCTGAAGGTCGTTGCCTTCCACGAATTTTCGCATTATTTTCTGGAATATTCCACCCATATCTGCGATGACTGCGGACGAATTATGTCGGTAGTAAATTCGAGCTACTTCGAAATCGCTCGTGATTGGGAGAACCAGGTGAAGATATTGTTCGAAGAATCTCCTGCCTTAAAGGCCAAATACGGTACGCCTGTGGCGGCTTCTCACTTCAAAAAGTACTGATTATTTGTTGCAACTCTCTTTTCGGCGAGAATCGATGAGGTGAATGATCTTCCAGCCATCATCGGTTTTGGCCAGCGTAAAGGCATTGGCACCGCAATGGCTAAAACTATCATTAAACCAAAACTCATAAGGAGTCCAGACATGTGCTAAATTTCCATCGATTTGTACCTTGTAATCCAGCAGGCGTTCCTCCCATTTTTGATCCCCAGTGCGATTGGCAATAGCATTCAAAAGGCTGGAAGCTTCTTCGGTGCGGAGCAAATTGTTCCCTTCCTTATTCGTAAAAGCCGTTTGCATGACCACTTCGTTCCCCATCACCGACTTGATTAAAAGCGTATCCCCTTTATGGAATCCGTCAAAAAAAGTATCAATGATCTGCCGGGCCTTCGCCTCATTAAAGGAGTTTTGTCCCAGACAGATCCCGGAACAAAGAAAACAACAAATTAAAAGGAAAGACTTCATGAGCTTAGGGTTATCGATTGATTTCAAAATTAGTACTTTTACGCGGTAATTTGATACATTATGTCGATAGCTAAGAAAGAATATAAGCGCATTACTACCAAAACCCTGGTGGACATGAAGCAAAACGGTGAAAAAATTGCGATGCTTACCGCCTACGATTATACGTTGGCGAAAATCGTTGATGGATCCGGTATTGATGTTATTTTGGTTGGAGATTCGGCATCAAACGTCATGGCGGGTCACGAGACCACCTTACCCATTACGTTGGATCAAATGATCTATCATGCTTCTTCGGTCATAAGGGGCATTGAGCGAAGTTTAGTGGTCGTTGACATTCCCTTCGGAAGTTATCAAAGTGATCCAAAAGAAGCCTTGCGCTCTGCCATTCGCATCATGAAGGAAAGTGGCGCACATGCTGTCAAGGTTGAGGGCGGTAAAGAAATCAAAGAATCTATCAAACGTATACTGAATGCAGGAATTCCGGTGATGGGGCATTTAGGGCTTACTCCTCAATCAATTTACAAGTTCGGAACTTATTCGGTAAGAGCCAAGGAGGAAGATGAGGCGAACCAATTGGTGGAAGATGCTCATTTGCTGGAAAAGGCGGGTTGTTTTGCAATTGTCCTGGAAAAAGTTCCGGCTGCGCTGGCCGAAAAGATTGCCAAGAGCCTGACGATTCCCATCATTGGCATAGGAGCCGGTGGTGGTGTTGACGGACAAGTACTGGTGACCCACGATATGATAGGAATGACCCATGAATTTAATCCGCGATTTCTAAGAAGATATCTCGATCTCTATTCTGAAATGACTAATGCCTTTAACACCTATATCCGGGATGTGAAAAGTGGCGATTTCCCTGATAAAACGGAGCAGTACTAGTTACGGATTCTGAAGTATGAATTCTAATAAGCACAGTACACCAAAGAATCTACAGGTCCTCTACGAAGACAATCATCTTTTGGTGGTCAATAAGCGCCCCGGGGATATTGTTCAGGGAGACAAAACGGGTGATACCCCTCTTTCGGAGGTAGTCAAACAGTACATCGCAGAACGATACCAAAAACCGGGAGCGGTATTTCTTGGAGTCGTACATCGCCTCGACAGACCTACAAGCGGAATTGTTGTATTTGCACGTACCAGCAAGGCGTTGGCGAGACTCAATAAACTCTTTTCTGAGCGAAAGACCGAAAAAACCTATTGGGCTGTAGTAAAGCACAAACCGCCAAAAGCTTCAGATACTCTGGTTCATTTTATGGTCCGTAATCCAAAACAAAACAAGTCCTACGCTCATCTTAAGGAAGTACCCAACAGCAAACGGGCGGTGCTCCACTATTCAGTAAAAAAACAACTAGACAACTATTATTTGCTCGAAATTGGGCTTGAAACCGGCCGCCATCATCAAATTCGTTCTCAACTTTCGGCAATTGGCTGTCCCATTAAAGGTGACTTAAAATATGGTTTTGACCGAAGTAATAAGGATGGAAGTATCCACTTGCACGCTCGGGAACTAACATTTGAACATCCGGTAAAAAAGGAAGTAATGACGCTTGTGGCAGCGCCCCCGAAGGAAATTATTTGGGAGGCTTGTAGTTAAAGCTCGATGAAGTTATTCTTCAAAGCATAGATTACCAGCCCTACCCTATTTTTTATGCGCAGTTTATTGAATAATTCTTGTCGATAACCGTCTATGGTCTTGGGACTTAGATTCATGACGTCCGCAATTTCTTTATAGGTCATCTCGGAGCAGGCGAGTTGCATGAAGGTAAGTTCGTTTTCTTTTAATTTAATATTCTTATCCTGACTATTTGGATGCAAAGCGTTCACCATGGAAGCCGTTACCTTTTCGGTATAATAATACCCTTTATCCATAACGATGTGCAACGCTTCTTTAAGGTCGTCTGGGTGAATGTCCTTTAAAAAGTACCCTTTGGCACCTTCCCGGATCATTTTAAGAATGGTTTTTTCGTTATCTTCAACAGAGAGGGCCAAGACCTTGATTTTGGGATGGTTTTCGGTGAGCCATTTTACCGTTTCATAACCATTCATGACAGGCATATTATAGTCGAGCAAAATGATATCGGGCATGGTATTTTGCTTGGCCAGTTCTTTTTGCAGATCTACCCCGTTTCGAGCCATGAATTGTACAGTAAACTCATCAAATGAATTGATCAATCTAGCTAACGAACTTCCAAAAAGTAAGTGATCGTCAACGATAGCTAGGGTATATTTTTTATGTTTGGTCATTAATGGTATACGGATAAATGAGCTGTAATTTTGTACCTTCTCCCAAGGTGGACTGAAGATGATACTGGGCTCCTAATAGTTTGGCCCTGCTTTTCATATTACGTAATCCGGAACTGTGGCTTTTCTGAGCGGTATCAAACCCAACTCCATCTTCCTCCACATTGATTTCCAGAGCATCTTTCTTATAATCTAAATGTACAAATAATTTATTTGCCCGGGCATGTTTGATCACATTCGAGAAGAACTCCTGTAAGATTCTAAAGATGATAATTTCATCTTCATTTTTAATAGATCGGTCATCGTCTCCTTCGATTTTCAGATCGGCTTGAAGAAAATTGAGACGGTTAAAACGTTCCAACTCAACTTGTACCGACTTAATGAGTCCGTTGTTAAGGATGACCTCTGTGTTCATGGTTTTGGAAAGGGATCTCACCTCTTCCACGGTTGCTACGATCACATCTTTAGTCTCTTGTATTTGGTCCTTCATGTTTTCGCTCGCAACATTGATGAGCATATTGAGTTGTAAATTGGCTACCGAAAGCAACTGTCCAACATTATCATGCAGTTCCCATGCAATATTCTTAAAAGTTTGTTCCTGAATCTCCAGTTGGGAGTTGGCCAATTCTTCCTGAAATCGTTGTTGGGCTTCCAGACGTTCAAGGAGGAATTTATTTTTTCTTCTCTGAAAAGCGATAAAAAACAACACTACAAATACACCCAAAAAAAAGATAATCGCAATAAAATAAAGTATCAGGAGGATGTTGTCTTCTTTGAGTATTCCTTCGTTCTCGAGCATATAATAAATCCTAATATAAAAAATGAGTACATAAAGATATTGGAATAAAGCAAAATACGTACATGTAAGTTGACAAATAACTGATTTCCGGTGCTAGTTCTAAAAAATTCTGAGTAAATCGTTAGTGGGGTGACGCACAAAAAAAATAGCATCACGGCTATGGCGATATAGACGGGCAAGAATCGCTTTAGATTTAAGATGTGGTCACTTTTTAATAATTGAAAAAAGAACAAAACTATACTGAAAAACAATAAGAATGCCCCCGCCAAATTTACGTATTGCGACTCAAATTTAAAGAACACATCCGTCAGTGCAAGATTTACAGCGGAAGAAATAACGAAAAGTGTCGCTAAAATCAGTAATAGTTTTCTGTAAATCTTATTATTAATGTAGGACCGGAAGTAGTAAACAAAAAAGACAGGACTAATAATGTTGAATATGTTATACAACCAACTATTTCTTCTGAAAACTGTATCCTTTATATAGGAGAAGAATTCATAGTCGGTAAAATACGCAATAGGAGAATACGACCCAATCACTTCGATAACAAATGTAAACCAAAGAAAGACTACCAACATCTTGGAAGGTTTTGAAATTGCCGGTACTTTTATTAAATAAAAGACCCCGGCAATGGCTGACAAAAATTCCAATAAAACTATGGGTAGCGTGAATTGCAAATAATCTTGAACTTCCAAACTTAATATGCGTTAGGCGGCCAGCCGGAATTACCTTTATTCAAAGGATCAACATTATAGTTATTAGCCGAATTCTTATCATCAGTTTCTGATGGACAGAAAAAGACAGTAGTCGATGAGGCTACGCCCGCAGGCGAACCACTATTGTAGGCTCCGAAATATACACGAATTCCGGGTTTGGGTATTCCCTGACTTGCAGATTCTGTTTTCACGTAGTCCAGGTATTCCTGTAATTGTTCAATATTAAAAGTAACGCAACAAACTGACTGCGGGGGTTGCCCTGGAGCAGGTGAACTGGGTTGGTTGACAGCCATCCAATTGGCCTGGTACGTCTTAGCTTCTGCAACGGGAATACAATCTGTGGGTTTTGACATGGGTTGAAATTTAAAAGGTTAATAGTACCTACAAAGTAACAAAAGCGTTTTCGCCTAGCAACATAATTTAAAAAAACAGGAAAAACCCTCTTCATTAAACAGGGTTTTTCCTGTAGGAGGTGCGTCCAAGTCCTCAAGCTTTTGTGTAAAAATACTTTAGAAAAATGAGTTATTGAACTCTTGAATCGCCTTGAGTTAGGACGTAGTTTTGATGGAAATACTTTGTTCATCTGTTCACCTACGCCCTATGATTTTCGAAACCTTAGAAATAGTAAAAGATCAAGTCTCAATTTTCCTTGACGACAAGTTTTCGGAGACGAGTATGGTGGTGCTGGAAAACATAAGTAACCTGGACGACCCGGACAACAATCCCATGGTGAATAAAATTGTCATGTCCCTCATAAACATTGAAGAAGAAATTGCCTTAAAAAATCATCCCAATGTAAAATACAAGAACGGAAGCTACGTCTATAAAAACAAACCGGTAAACTTGAATCTCTATGTCCTTTTTTCAGCGAATAGGAGTACATATACCAATTCATTAACCGCCTTGTCTGCCATTATTGAGTTTTTTCAGAATAAAAAAGTCTTTAATCAATCCAATACGGTTCTTAGTTCGTCGGTTCCAAGTGCTGTCAACGACTTAAAAGAATTTCGATTTGTGGCAGAGTTATACACCCCCACCTTTGAGCAACTCAATTATATATGGGGGATTTTAGGTGGCAAATCGGTTCCCAATGTGATGTATAAAATAAGCATTGTTAAACTTGAAGGAACCTCCATTAATGATAAAGGAGCACCCATTACCGAAATCGCCGGGGAATTCAAAAGAACTGTTTGATATGAGTTTTAGAACCCTATATAAAAAATTAGCAGATGTCAATATCTACCACCATTATTTTCTGGATGATGGTAAAACTGAATTTGACAACAATACTTTTCCCAGCCTAAAGGAGAGTCAACTTGAAAAATACCAATTGACAGAATATATGAATGTGGCAATGAGTGAAAAAACTGCTAATATGTTTATTGGACAGAAGATTCTATTCAAACCAACACCACAAGGCTTCACCCTATTTATCAAGGTTCTGGAAACGGCACCCGATAGTGGTATTTATCGGCCTTTTATTGAACTGAGCGGAACAGAAGCGTTTACATTTTTAATATATGTCACAGATCGCCTGTTCGAAAATTATTCTACCGTAGGAGCCAACCCGGAGGTCCCTTATTATTTCTCCAATCTAAAACCGGAAGATGAACCCGACAGTTTTGAGGAGATCGATCTGGAAACCGAGGTTACACCTACCCCAATTGAAAATTATGATATTAAGGAAGCCAAGACTTGGAAAGCCTTAGGTGCAATGATATCGGCCAAGGAGCAGGTGGGACTTTTCGGGATCATTCAGTTGAGTGTTCACGGAGACGACAGTGCAAAGGACCTGCTGAATGTGGATGAAACCCTTAAATCGCAACCCACCGAATATAAAATCCAACTTAAAAACCGAAGTACCATTTGGAATTATATCAACCCCACTAATAATACCCTCATTCATACAACGGAAGATGATCTGCCTGAAAACCAGCTTCAGCCGCTGGTAAAAAACGGGAAAGTAGATTATTCATTTGATTCAAAGGATTATCCCGCTGCTCAACCCAATCGAATAAAATTCGAGCGTAACGGCGGCGGAGTTATTATAAAAACAATTTCAGAAATATACATTAATTAAAATTCAAATTATGGCAACAACGTACAAAACGCCGGGTGTCTATGTGGAGGAGATAGTAAAATTTCCACCCTCCGTGGCACAGGTAGAAACTGCAATTCCTGCTTTTATTGGGTATACCGAAAAAGCATCCAAGAAGTTGGTAGGGGATTTAAATGGTATCCCAACACGGATAAACTCCATGTTGGAATACGAAACTTATTATGGTTTCGCGCAACCCGAAACTACGATCAATGTAACAATCAATGACACACTCGTCGATGGTGGAAAGGAAACTTCCATTATCGTGGATCATCCTACCACTCGATCGCCATTTCTCATGTATTACTCTATGCAAATGTTCTTTGCCAATGGAGGTGGTCCTTGTTATATAGTTTCCGTTGGACGCTATGGAAATGAGCGCAAAGACGCAGAGGCTCAGGTTACCGGAGTCACAGGGCCAAACGACTTTAAAGCCGGTTTGGATGAACTTGAAAAATATGACGAGCCCACGCTTATCGTATTTCCCGATGCAACCGGAATTTCAAGTGTTGACGATTTTTATACCTTATATAAAGATGCATTAACACAATGTAACAAGTTACAGGACCGATTTACAATCATCGATACACATACCTATGAAACTATTGGTTCTACCGATGCGAACATTGATGTTTTGAGAGAAAAGATCAATTCGGAAAAGGACTACCTGAAATACGGTGCAGTGTATTATCCGTTCCTAAAAACGATCCTTGACTACCATTACAATACAGAGGACGTTATCCTGAATCATTATTCGTACGATGCCGATGCTTTTTCGAAGATCAAAGAGAATCTTGCCATCATACAGGATGTGTTGACGGGAATATCGCCTACGGTAACCAGTTTGTTTGATTATTCCACACCGGGTTTCCCAAATGGAGCAGTTTCTGGTGCTGTAAGTGATGTATTATTCCAGATGTATGATCCGGGTGCTGGATTTGATCTTGGAGGAACTTTCAATACAGATGCAACCAAAAAGACGGCTTTCCTTAATGTACTCGACACCCTGGTTACGGATCTCGGAAATTTGGTAGCCCTTAAAAATGACCTCAATGAAGAGGCCACTGCTGCGGCAAGTACCATCGACGAAGATCCGGCAATTAAAGTATTGATTGAAAACGCGCAGGCAGCGTTAAATGTAGATTTTGACGGTGATAATAAGATTGATCAAATTTATGACAATTTGCTTACCCTTCAGGAGAAAATGCTAAAGCCAAACGCCAAACAACTTGATCTACTCAATGTGAATGCTGTTAACTTTGATGCGGAGCTGCAAAAATTGGTTGTCTATGTACCATTAGCCGTTCAATCACCCGTTTCAGAGCCAGTGACTTTATTTGGTAATATCAACGCCAATGTAACGGCCCTTGTCACCGAGATCAATAAGGTGGAAGGATTGGACAAAAACAACGGAATCCTAAACGGTCGAAGTCTAAGTGACTCGGAAACAGTGGATAACGCTACCTATAACAAGATCATCACCGAGATCAACAGCCTTCCTTTAGAGCTGCCTCCAAGTAGTGCAATGGCTGGTATTTATGCCAGAGTGGATGGGGATCGAGGCGTTTGGAAAGCACCAGCTAATGTTGGGGTCAATTATGTCATTGAGCCTTCAAGAAAGGTGACTCATGACGAACAACGGGATCTCAACGTACATACAACCGGTAAATCGGTTAACGCCATTCGATCATTCACAGGAAAAGGAATCCTGGTTTGGGGATCACGCACCTTAGCTGGAAACGATAATGAGTGGCGCTATGTGCCCGTTCGTCGTTTCTTTAATATGGTGGAAGAATCTGTTGAAAAAGCGGTAGAACCCTTTGTTTTCGAACCTAACGATGCCAATACCTGGGTACGTGTTCGAAGTATGATCGAGAACTTCCTTACCCTGCAATGGAGAGCAGGAGCTCTTGCCGGTGCGAAGCCGGAACATGCGTTCTATGTAAAAGTAGGACTGGGAGAAACAATGACTGCAGATGATATCCTGAACGGAATCATGAACGTGGAAATAGGAATGGCAGCGGTTCGTCCGGCTGAATTCATTATTCTGAAGTTCTCTCACAAAATGCAGGAAGCATAATAGTAATTAACTCATAATCATTTAAAACACAAAAAGATGGCCGAAACATATCCATTAGTAAAGTTTCATTTCTCAGTGGACTGGGGAGGAACAAACATAGGTTTCACCGAAGTCTCAGGACTCGATGTAGAAACCGAATTGATTGAATATCGACAAGGTGCAAGCCCCGAATACAGCAAAATAAAAATGCCCGGGATGCAGAAGTTCAGCAATATTACCATGAAAAGAGGTACGTTCAAAGATGATAACGAATTCTACCAATGGTGGAATACCGTACAACTCAACACCATTGAACGTCGGGATATCACGATCAAATTATTGAATGAAGATCATGAACCCGTCATTACCTGGACCGTAAAAAGTGCCTTTCCGTTGAAGGTTCAGTCTACAGACCTGAAAGGGGACGGTAACGAGACCGCAATCGAAAGTATGGAGGTCGCCCATGAGGGATTGACCATTACAAACGGTGATTAATGGACTCCTACTATCCTCCGGTTAGTTTTCACTTCAGAGTGGAAATTGACGGCTTCGAAAAGGACGGAATTGACATCCAGTTTCAGTCTGTGTCCGGTCTTTCTGTAGATATCGAAACCGAAGAGTTCTCAGAAGGAGGAGAAAATAGATTTAAGCACAAATTCCCGGTAAGGACAAAATTTCCAAACCTTGTTCTCAAACGCGGATTGCTGGAAGATTCCGAACTTATCGATTGGTGCAGAGACGCCATCGAAAGCTTCGAATTTGAACCCAGAGACCTTACCGTGATTTTGCTTAATGAAGAACATAGTCCTTTGGTGACCTGGAAAGTGAATCACGCCTATCCGGTAAAATGGAACGTGAGTGATCTGAATGCCGAAGAGAGTAAGTTATCCATTGAGACTATTGAATTAGCCTATAACTATTTCACACTTGCATAATGTCTATTGAAATTAAACAACTGCTCATTAAGATTAATGTGGACGACAGTGGTCAAACCAATGCCTCCCCGGATAAAAAACCAGGGGGAAAGGCAGAGAGTGTTGTGCAAACATGTATCGATGAGGTAATGAATATTCAGAATAGAAAAAAAGAGCGATAAATGAGTACCGGAGAATTAAAAAAACTGAAGGTTACTGGTTATAAGGATGATAAATTCTCAGATCCTGTGGGTGATGGTGAGTTTACAACCTTGCTCAATCCTGAAAAGTATACGTTCAAATACAAGATCGAATACTCCGATGCCCAAGCGCAAGGTACCAGTGCGGCACAACCAAAATTTGTACGTACCCTGCCACAGGACCTGGATTTGGATTTCCTGTTTGATCGTACGGGAGTAATAAAAGGGCTGGATAATTCCAGTGGAGATGGTATCATTGAAGACATCGAAAAGTTCAAAAAGATCATATTCGATTACAGCGGTGACCAACACAAACCCAACTATGTGAAAATAGGATGGGGTACCCTGCTCTTCAAGGGAACACTCCTCGAGATGTCTGTCGAATTCAAACTCTTTGCACCCGATGGCGCTCCCTTACGCGCCGTTGTAAAAGCAAAATTCAAGGGTTCGGTCGAAGACGATCTGCGGGTGGCGAAGGAGAATAATAATTCGCCGGATCTAACCCATATTCGCATAGTGAAGCAAGGAGATACCCTGCCGTTGATGACCTTTAAGATTTATGGTGATTCTAAATATTACTTACAGGTGGCAGCGGCTAATAAAATTGACAATTTCAGAAAATTAAGTCCCGGGCAAAAGATAATTTTTCCGCCCATTCAAAAAGTTACCTAATGGACAATAGTAGAACTATTAATACGTCGCAAAGTGCAGACCTGGTTACCTTCAAAGTACTTATCGAAGGAACCGAACTTCCCGCGACGCATCCTGTTCAAAATATTAGCATTGAAAAAGAGATCAATCGTATTCCTTTTGCGCAATTGGTATTTTTTGATGGTGAGGCGGCCGAGCAGGACTTTACACTTAGTAATGAAGATTTGCTGGTTCCGGGAAACGCGATTGAAATCCAGGCCGGTTACCATAGTGACGAAGCATCTGTTTTTAAAGGAATTATCATCAAACACAGCATCAAGATTCGTGAAAACACTTCAGTATTAATCATTGAATGCAGGGACGAGGCCGTAAAGATGACCCTCGGAAGAAAGAGTCATTACTACTACGAAAGTACCGATAGTGATATCATGGAAGAACTCATTGGGAATCACTCCCTGGGAAAAGATGTCAAGGCTACGGACTATACCCATAAGGAACTGGTCCAGTACCAAAGCTCCGACTGGGATTTTATGGTAACGCGAGCTCAGGCCAATGGCCGTATCTGCATAGTTGAAGACGGAATGATTAGTATTGACAAACCCGATGTTGGGCAAGAGGAAGTAGAGACCGTTTCCTTTGGAGATACCCTGCTAAGCTTCGATGGAGAAATGGACGCCCGGGACCAATTCAATACGATCACTGCTTATAGTTGGAACCCTTCCGACCAGGAAATCGTGGAAACGGAAGCGGCCGACCCGGGTATCTCACTAAATGGTAACGTGAGTGCTTCGGATTTGGCAGATGTCATGGCCGTTGAAAATTTAATGCTTAAACACGGCGGAAACGAAAATTCCACCCTTTTGCAAAGCTGGAGTGACGCCAAGGCCTTATTTCAGCAAATGGCAAAAACCAGGGGTAAAGTAAAATTCCAGGGGATTCCTGAAGTAAAACCGGGTACCATCCTCAAACTGGAAGGCGTAGGTGACCGTTTTAGCGGAAAGATCTATGTGAGCGCTGTGCGTCATATGATCTCCGAAGGCAACTGGACGATTGATGCCGAATTTGGAATGAATCCGAAATGGTTCAGTGAAACCTATGATATCTCCGAATGTCCCGCGGCAGGATTACTTCCCGCTATCAACGGATTACACATTGGGGTGGTCACTCAGCTGGAGGAAGATCCCGATGGCGAGGACCGAATACTGGTAAAAATACCCATCATTAATTCGGAAGAACAAGGAATATGGGCCAGAGTGGCCAGCTTGGATGCGGGAGAAAATCGCGGAGCCTTTTCCGACCCGAAATAGAAGATGAGGTTATTGTTGGCTTTATCAATGACGACCCCAACCATGGCGTTGTCCTGGGAATGTTGAACAGCAGTTCCAAACCGGCACCCATCGTGGCGGCAGACGACAATCACGAAAAAGGCTTCGTAACTCGAAGTGATATGCGCCTCATTTTTGATGATGACAAAATTTCGGTGACCATCGAAACTCCGGGAGGGAAAAAATTCACTCTAGACGAAGATGCAGGGGTAATCATGATGGAAGATGAAAACTCAAATTCGGTCATGCTGAACAGCGACGGAATTACCATGGAAAGTGGGAAGGATGTGATCATTAAAGCGAGTGGTGATGTCACCATAGAAGGAACCAATATAAGTGCCAAAGCGAATGCCGAATTCAAAGCAGAAGGAAGCGCGGGAGCCGAAGTATCCACTAGTGCGATTGCCGTACTCAAAGGATCGCTTGTACAAATAAATTAGTTGGGCACGAAGAGCTGCACCTTCACTAAAGCTTCGGTGCACGAGAGAAGTACGAAGTAGGAAGTGAACAGGACGAAAAATGTCGAAACGATTACACGATTACACGATTAAACAATTAAACAACTCATGGGAGCACCAGCAGCAAGAATAACCGATATGCACGTTTGTCCGATGGTCACGGGAGTAGTACCGCATGTAGGCGGCCCTATCCTGCCGGCCGGAGAACCCACGGTATTAATTGGTGGAATGCCTGCAGCACGAGTGGGAGATATGGCAACATGCGTCGGGCCACCGGATACGATTTTAATGGGATCCTCAACGGTCCTCATTGGAGGTATGCCGGCAGCCAGATTGGGGGATAGTACAGCTCATGGGGGAACCATCGTATTAGGAGAATTTACAGTATTAATAGGGTAAAATGGAAGATACACAACAATTTTTAGGAACAGGCTGGGGGTTTCCTCCTCAATTCGATAATAGTACCCATAAGTTGGTCATTACATCGGGCGAGGAAGATATCGACAAAAGTCTTGAAATTCTATTATCCACCCGTTTGGGAGAACGTGTGATGGTACCGAGCTATGGTTGCAACCTGGAAGAACTCATTTTCCAGCCGCTGGATCTTACCCTGAAAACTTTTATTAAAGACCTGATCGAAACCGCAATTCTTTATCATGAACCCCGAATTGAGGTACTAAAGATCTCCCTGGATACCACAAACGAATTAAACGGAGAGATTTTGATTCATATTGAATATATGGTGCGAATCACAAACTCCAGAAAAAATATAGTATTCCCTTTCTATAAAGAAGAGGGCACTAATGTATAAGCCTCAACATGAGTAAAGATTGTACACATAACGAACTAG
This sequence comes from uncultured Flavobacteriaceae bacterium, assembly GCA_963807685.1. Lineage (GTDB taxonomy): Bacteria > Bacteroidota > Bacteroidia > Flavobacteriales > Flavobacteriaceae > Aureisphaera. The sequence goes on from CAWECU010000024.1 coordinate 35,152, forward strand.
TACTGTTGCGAAACGGAACGGCGCAAAATCAAAGATTTATCGATGCGCTAAGTCCCGAAACCGTACAGCTATTCGACCTTTCAACTCGGGATTGGATGCAGTTTGCCTTCCAGTTTTCAAAAATGCTGCATTACTTTGAAACCGCCACGAACACTGTCTCGGAAAATTGGGAGAACTTCTTTGTCAAGGAAACTGAAATTGATGACTTCGTAGAAAAATTACAAGCTCTGGACACGGACGAAAGTACCAACACAGAGTTTCAAAGCGATGTAGACCTGCACCTCACCCTCTTTGCCACTTTCTTAAAGCTTACCTCCTTTTCGCAGAAACGACTCAATAAATTGTCAAAAAAACATCTCGACTTTTATTACAAGGAGATCTTAAAACTGAAAAACAAAGGTCCTAAGGAAGACAAGGCCTTCATGCTATTTGAATTGGCCAAAAACGCTGCTCACACCCGCATTCCGGTTGGTACGAAGATGGATGCCGGGAAGGACAGTCTGGGCAATAAACGTATCTACAAAACTCAAAAGGAACTTATCGTAAATAACGCCACGGTAACTTCCTTGCGCAATATTTATCCGCATTCCGGAGTGGGAATCAAGAATTCATTTGTCGCGAATTCGTATGACGGACTTGGAGAAGATTTCCTCGATGACAACACAAGTTGGTGGGCTTTCGGCCATCCGTATTCCAACGAGGAGGATTTAGATTCGCTTCCGCAACTTCCCTTTGCAAAAACGGGTTTCGGCATCGCCGCTCCAATTTTAAATCTCAAGGAAGGAAAACGTAGCATCACCTTTACAGTAACCCTTAATAGCGTTCCCAACGTTTCCTTGACGCTGGAAGATATAATCAACACCCTATCCGTTTTTTTCAGTGGAGAAAAAGAGTGGATCCAGGGCACTTATGATAGTATCAATTCTTCTTTTGCTTCCAATACCCTCAAACTCGTTGTTACTCTGGACGAATCCATTGATCCCATAATGGGTTACAATGAAGAAGTGCTGCTGGAACCATATACCACGACAGATCCAGTGGCAAGATTTCTTATAGATTATGACGCCACAGACAGCGTTGGACATGCCGTTCAACAGCTATTTTCAAAAACTGTCGTACAGGACATAAACATATCCATCACTGTAGAAGGCCTTCAGGATATCGCCATAGAGAACGACCTTGGCGTAATGGATGCTTCGAAACCTTTTTATCCTTTTGGCACACTTCCTGTCGAAGGGTCAAACCTCTTTATTGGTTTGTCGGAAGTATTGGATAAAAACTGGGAAAACATTTCTCTCGAATTCGAATGGAAGGACAAACCACCAAGTTTCATCGATAGGTACGTTGCTTATAGAGAAGAATTCGTGAATACCATAAGCAAAGCATTTTACACACTTAAATTCGACGCAGAGGGTGGGATTAATTATGGAGGAACCACAGCTATTATTGACGATGAAAATCACTTTACAGCAGATGTCAATATCTTAAAGGACGGAGTCTGGCAAGAAGCAGCAGAATATGAGCTTTTTAGCGACAATGCCTGGGATATTACGGGAAACACCGATACTACCACGACGGATAGCCAAGGGTCTTCCAGAAATATGTTGCAGCGCCAATTTGGAATTAGAAATCTTGGAAAAGAGGGGATTATTTTCCAGGAACGCGAGTTCGGATTTACAAAAAATCCTCCAACCAGATCGGGTGAGAAATTTACAGCCTTGGCCAAGGAAGGATTTATTCGGGTCACCTTGAACCAATCATTCCTTCACAAACTTTTCCCAAAGATATTTACGATAGCCCTCTCCAAAACAGGCGAGGAAGCTTTAATTCCAAACGAACCCTATACGCCCATGGTGGAAACCATGAAAGTAGGATATACGGCCTCAGCCAGTTACAATGACATTCGTCTTTTCCATGAACAGCCATTTGGTGTTTCTGAAGAATCCAGTGCACTTAAATTGAATTCGGTCTTAAAACCATCGGAACGGGTTATTACACTACTTCCCAAATTCGCCAAAAGCGCTCTGTATATGGCAATTGACAACGCTGACACCTTACAACAGATCAACTTGTTGGTTCAAACGCTGGAGGGGAGTGAAAACCCTGAAACCACCAACGACTTTGCCGAAGGGGAAAAACTGCAGTGGTTCGCTTTGTGCAATAATGAGTGGCTTTCTCTGAATAACGATTATATCGTCGCCAATGACACCGATAATTTCCTGAAAACAGGTGTCGTTACCCTAAGTATTCCTAAGGAAGCCTCACTGGACAATACCAAGTTTCCACCGGGGTCCTTTTGGATAAAAGTGGAAAACCCCCGTGACTTCGATACCGCCAGTCAGCTTCTGGACATTCGTGCACAGGCAGTGTTGGCACAATTTGAAAACAACAATAATTCGCTGGATCATTTGGAATACGGACTTGAGGCGGGTACCATTTCAAAACTCGTGGAACGCCTGGCTCCTATTAAAAGTATTACACAGGACTTTAGCACCTTCGACGGTGCACCAGAAGAGACCGATGCCGATTATTACCGAAGAATTAGTGAGCGGTTGCGTCATAAGCAAAGAGCGGTTACGTTATGGGATTACGAGCATCTTATTTTACAAGAATTTCCTTATATCTATAAAGCCAATTGCTTAAACCACACCTCATTGAACAGTCCCTTATCACCGGGAAATGTTACGGTGGTCGTTATTCCGAATATCATTCAGAAAAACGTATACGACAGTTACAAGCCGCGCATAAGTAAGGCGAAGCGAAATGAAATAAAAGAATTTATAAACAAATTGAACACCCTGCACGTCACTGCGGAGGTGATCAACCCAGTGTATGAGGAGATAAAAGTGGTGCTAAAGGTTAAATTCCGAGAAGGATTTGACGATAACTTCTACACTCTGGAACTTCAAAAAGACATCGCCAAACTCTTCTCCCCCTGGGCTTTTGAGGAAACAACAACCATAGATTTTGGAGTGACCTTGCATGAAAGTATGGTGATCAATTATATCGAGCAATTGGGATACGTGGACTATATCTCAGACTTCCAGTTACAACAGGAAAACGGAACCACTCCTGAAGGTGAGATCATTTATAAGGATGTCAATAAAGTAGTGCCGTCCAGCGCGAAAGTAATCTTAACCTCGGTAAAGTTTGCGCAACATGATGTCGTAGCCATTACACCGGCCGAAACTTGCACCAAAAAAGAAAAATCTACAGCATGAAAGAATCGTTAACCATACAAAAATGGACCCGCACCGAAGATGATCTCGATTATGATTTTCTTCGGAAAGTAGGCGTCGAATATATAGAAAAGATAGGTAGTGATCTTTGGACCGATTATAACTCACATGATCCGGGTGTCACCATTCTGGAAATGCTCTCCTATGCCATTACAGATCTCGCTCAACGCATCGAACTGCCCATTGAAAGTCTGTTGGCCTCCAAAGAGAATAACATCAGAAAAATGCACGAGCAATTTCTGTCGGCCATCAATATTCTGCCCACCAAACCCATCACGGCGCTCGACTATCGGGATCTGTTTGTTCACTTAAAGGGTGTAAAAAATGCCTGGATCAAAAAACATGAACAAACGGTCTATATCAACTGCGATGAGCACCCGGCCGAACTTTCATATAGCCCATTCAAATCAAAGAAAAAACACGATCCCTTTACGCTTAAAGGACTCAACCACATCATTATCGATCTGGAGGAAGACGTAAAAGACCCCGAAAAGCTCATTGAAAAAGTGAAAAGCATCTACCATGAGAATCGCAATTTTTGCGAAGACCTTGTAGATGTCACCATTATCGAAGAACATGAAATTGCAATTTGCGCCTATATCGATCTAAAACCCAATGCGGACGAGGAATTGGTGCTGGCATTGATCTATCAGGCCATAGACGCCTATTTTTCACCAACGGTAGACTTTTATAGTTTGAAGCAACTATTTGATAAGGGATATACGACAGATCAAATCTTTGAAGGACCAGTTCCGTTTCCTAAGGGCTGTGTGAACTTTGAAGACGCCAAAGGAGGCTTTACCGATAAAAAAGAACTTCTGGAAGCCGACCTTCGCAAGGAGGTACGTCTGTCTGATATCATTCAATTGATCATGAACATAGAAGGCGTCAATGTGATTAAGGATATTTCGATTGGTCATTGCGGAGAAGATCTGGGTCTTGAGGGTTCCTGGAATTTATGCGTGGAGGCCTGGCATAAACCGGTTCGCTGCCAAAAGAGTACGTTTAATTTTACTAAAGGATTATTACCCATAGGTGTAAACACAGCAAAAGTTGAAGAACACCAAAAGCTCCTCAAAGCTGAAGAAGTAGCAAAACGGGAAGAAGTAATCACTGAGGATGTGGAAATTCCTTTAGGTAAGTATCTTGCACCAGACAGCTACACCACTATTCAAAACGATTTCCCAGATACGTATGGGATCTCGGAAATTGGTATTCCCGGCAGGCCTACTACAGTAAGAAAAGCCCAGGCCAACCAATTAAAGGGATACCTCCTGTTTTTCGACCAGATTCTGGCCAATTATTTTAAGCATTTATCGAAAGTAGGATCGCTGCTTTCGGTAGGTGAAGATCTCAAAAAACTCTATCTGGAGGATGTGATTCTTACGGAAGAAGAAGAACTAAGGGCAAAACAAACCTTTTATTCTCAACCCGTAGAAGATCTATCCGGTATTGATGAGCTCCTGGCTTCCTACCCCGATTATGAAAACAACCTCATCAAGATCATGAATGAACTCAAGAATGAGGATCCTTCAAAACCCATTTTCTATGAACGTAGAAATATGCTGGTCGATCATTTAATCGCCCGCTTTGCCGAACGATTTTCAGACTATGTGTTTATTATGAAAACATTATACGGTGACAACGAACATACGAATGATGAAATTCTGAGTGCCAAACTTGAATTCCTAACCGAATACAAAAAAATTAGCTGTGAACGCGGAATGGGCTTCAATTATTGTCACCCACGCCGTTCTCCTTCCGATGACGGTATCTGGGACACCTACAATGTGGCGGGAGTTCAAAAGCGGATCGCCCGTTTGCTCGGAATTAAAAATTACAGTCGACGAGATTTGGTCTCCCAGCACCTGCAGGTGTATGAGGAAAAAGATAAGGTGGAGGATAATATGATCGAAAAACGCTGGCGCATCACCGATGGCAACCGGGTACTTCTCTCTTCAAGCAAGCACTACCATAATTTGGGAGATGCTTACGAAGAGCTTTTTCTGGCCTATCATCTGGCTAAAAACCCTGATAATTACGAAATCAAAAAAACCAAAGCGGGAACACGAACTTATTTCAATTTGATCAATCCCGACGTGACCGACGTAGAAAGCGAAGATCGCGTCATTGCTCGCAGAATTGCCTATACCACCACCCGTGAAAAATCGGAAGAAGCCAGGGATAGATTGATTGAAGTCATTCGCGGTTTGAGTGTCGATGAGGGTATGTATATGATCGAGCACATTCTACTTAGACCCGATACGCTTAGTACCAAGCAATTTGGCCCCGGAAAGTCAAGACGGAAGTACAAGCCCGATGCGGAACCCACCGATTTCATGCCCACTTGCCTGGATCGGGACTGTAATAGCTGCAGCCCCGTCGATCCCTATTCATTCCGGGTTACGATCATTCTACCGGGTTGGACACATCGCTTCGGTAACAAGGATTTCAGAGATTTTGCAGAGCAACTCATTAGAGAAGAATTACCCTCCCATGTTCTGGCAAAAATATGCTGGGTAGGACACCCGAAAGATCTGGTGCCCGATAGCGAGAACGATCTGCTGAACATTCAGGAAAAATACAAATCAGTTTTAGAGGTTTTGGCTTGTAAAAATGAAATTGATAGTGACACAAAATTAATCGAACGCAGAAAAACTGTAAATGATCTGGTTACCTGTATGGGTAAAGCCAATACCATTTATCACTCCGGAAGACTTCACGACTGCGATAACGATGAAACTGAAGAATCCGGAACCAAAATAATTTTGGGAAGAACAAATATTGGCAATCTTAATTAACAAAGTCATGGCAACAATCAAATTAGAAACAATCACAACCGATTACCGGTCCTTTGTTCCGGATCAGGTACTTACCGCCGAACAACTAAACACCGTTTTCAACTATCTGGACGATCAAAACAGGCTTACCCGAATTTGCCTTAGCGGCGTGGGAATCGTTTGTGGGCTTGAAGTGAGCATTCGTAGCAATCGCATTACCGTTACCGAAGGATGTGGCGTGACCACCGACGGAGATCTCGTGAAATTCGAAAAAGAAATCTATACCCATTATGTACCTTTTGAAGATGAGGATGCCAAGTATACAAAATTCAAAAGATTCGAAGCCATCGAGGAGTTGATCACATCAGATTCGGAAGACGCCACCAACAACAACCTGTTGAGTACCCTCGACGGACTTGAAAATAAAGTGGTTGTATTGTACCTTGAAAACTACGCCAAAGACCAAACGCCATGTACTTCGGTTGATTGTGATACTCAGGGACAGGAACAGATTGCCAAAATAAGAATGCTGCTCCTGGACAAAACGGAAGTCAAGGCCCTCAATGAAAGTGATGCCGTTTTTACCAAACATGATGTTTTGGAAACCTATTTGGGATTGCCGCATATTCCTGTGAAAAGGGTAGTTTTAACCCCAACCAATGCTGAAGATTATACCCTGCTTATGGGCAATTATGTAACATCGGTGAAGAACAATCCTTCCCCATTGTCAAAGTTGGAAACCGGACTTACTTCTCTTTTTACTGGATTCGACCTGCTTTTACAACCCAAAAGTGCGGCTAGAAAACTTCGGGAGATTCTGCAACGACTGAATGATATCTTCACTATTTCATCTAAGAATATTCCATTAGACATTCAACAGCGCTACACCTTTCTGAAAGATATTATTGGCACCTACGAAGAGATTAAAATGCTTCTTTTCGACCTTAGGTATTCGTGTTGTTCTTCGGAAACATCCTTCCCGAAACATTTGCTTCTGGGTGAGCTCTTTCCGAGTAAAGAGTACCTTACATGCAGACATTCTTTTTATCCTTCACGAATAATACCACATGCCAATGAACGCCTGGTTGAAATCAATAACCTATTGGATAAGATCTATTATATGGCCAGAGAATACAGTGTGGAGCCTGTTGAGCTTATCAAGATTACCCCATCCAAACAAGCGATCCACAAACTAAGTGAACGTGCCATCCCCTACTACTACCGCACGACCAACAATTTGCTGGAATTCTGGGATTATCAAAAAACAAAACAATTTATACCCGATCGTAATCTGGGATACCAATCCTCCAACCTATCCGGCGATGATGCTATTCAAAATCCGCTGGACTATTGCATGGATCCGAATGATTTTTACAGAATTGAGGGACATTTGGGAATGGACTTTTTTGAAGCATTAAAAGCCATAAACACCATAAAAGCAGAAAAAGGGCTGGCCTTTGACGTAAAGGTGCTCAGTATTAACGAAACCCTCGAGTCTATTGACGAATCGAAATATCAATGTCATTTTGAAGACCTGAACACGATCCTGCTTGCGTTCTTAAAAGAACAGGAATGCTTGTATAAAGATATTACAGATTTCTTCTCGGCCTTTAGTACCAAGGAACCTGGAACCAACAAGCGCTATAAAATTCAAGTTGAAACCGAAGGAACCACCGAGCGCGTCATTACAGAAGCCGAAGTTGAAGTTCCCATCGAAACAGCTCCGATCACAAGAACAACAAGGTCCGGGACTCGGGATCTTGGAATTAACGAAATCGAATCTCGAAATTTTGGAACACGAAGTTTTGGCATTGGAGGTTTAGAAAGCAAAAGCTTTGGCACGGTCGGTTTCGATAAGCAAACCTTTGGTACCCGAACTTTCGGAACCAAAAGTACCGAGAGAATTATACCCCTCAAGTACGAGCCACTGGAGGTAGTTGAACAGAACATCTACAAGGAAGAGGGCGCCATTGGTATCATTATTAAAGACGTCATTGATAAAAACCCCGATCGTGAGGCCAGTACTCTTATTCGGGAAATTGAAGATCAGGTGAAGCTTATTGAAGAAATAAAAGAACTGGATGAGGACGTAAAAGCGGTTGCCATTACATTTCCTTACGAATTGGTGGTCTATTCCCGCACGGCATCCAGACTCATTCCCACTACAATGGGAGAGTTAAATGAAGTGCGCCTGGATCAATTCAACCAATCGGGGAAAGAGCTTTGTGAAATTGTGGACCGTTATCAAAAGGCGATGACCAAAGCCTTATACGGCAAGGATACTGCCTACAAAAGACAAGGATTTGAATCCAGACTGGAGCTCCTGCTCAATCAACTCGCTATCAATTGTTGCGCTGCTGAAAAGATCAAAGTACTCATGGATGACATCAAAAAGAGAAAGCTTGATATTCTGCTACAAAAGACATTGGCAAGCTTTGTCAAAAAACACCCCGGACTGGAACATAAGGCGGGAGTAAGACCCGGTGGAACTTTTGTCATGGTGTACATGGGTAATAATGAAGAGCCTGTGTTAACCGAAAAAGGATTCCGGCGCGAGGATATTCTTAGAGATCTCAACCTCACCACAGGCGGAGCGAATATATTCACGAGAGAAAGCAAAGTAAATCTGGAGAAAATACCGGTTCGTGGAAGAACAGTACCCATAAAAGAACGAGTTGTTGCAGAAGGTAGAAATCCTATTGGCACACGGAATTTTGGGTTGACTATTGAAAAGGGATCTATCGGAAAATTCACTGAAAGAGAATTGGGATTGTTGCTGGGAGGTGTACGAAATCCATCCGCCAACATTCCACAAAATACGGTGGTTGCCGATTTTAGTCTGCCGTACTTATGCTGTTCCGATTGTGCTCCTATAAACTTTATCATTCCGGCACAACCGGTGTCACTCCGACTTTCGAAGGCCCATATTTGCCTGGATAAAGAAACCAAACCCCTATTGTTTGAAGTAGTACCCCGGGATGGTGAAGTGACCGCAGACGTAGCCGAAGGATTGAGTGGAGGAGTTACCAAAAATAACGACGATAAGTATGTATTTGACGCTAGTTTGGTGAGCGAATCACTTTACGGTGAAGAGATTAAATTTATGGTAAACGGACAATTCACCGATGCCACCATATTTGTTTTTGAAAAACCACAATTTGATTTTAGTTTCAGTGATCCTAAGTACAGCAAAGATGGATTTAGTGCTGAAGTAACCTTTACCACCCGTGGGGACGATCTTCCACGAGGAGTCACTTATGAATGGAACTTTGGTGACGGCAGTACCGGCCTCAATCGGTTTGTAGAGAACCCAAGACACATTTACGACCTGAGAGGGCAGACTGATGAAGTAGTGACCTTTACCGTAGTGCTTACCATCGCTAATGGCAGATGTCAGGAAAGTCAAACCCATGATATCGAATTGGAAATTGTTTTCCCAGAGTTGGACATCCCGGATGAGGTATGTTTTGACAATTCGGAAGAGCAACCCATGGAAATTCCATTCACCGTTGTTCCGGAAGGAGCCCTGGTGGAATTAGTTCCCGACCAGGATATCAGTAACATTGAGATCAACCCGGACTCGATCATATTGGGGGCTGAATTCAGAACCTTTGATACTCCTGTCTTATTTATGGTAGACAAACGTGAAGTCACACAGCAACTCATCGTACGCTTCCGTCCACGCCTGACCATACGGGTATCGGAAAGAGACCTCTTCTTTGATGAAAAAGACAGAGCAGAAATTAAATTCAAAATTTTGAATCAAACCAACTTCGATGAGAGGTTCTATAAATATGCCTGGGACTTTGGTGATGGTAAAACCAGTAGAACACTGGAGCCTACGCACACATTCGCAGCACCTAAAGAAACCGAACCCGGAGCGACCGTGACCTTTAATACGGTGCTTACGCTAATAGGCGGGCCATGTACCGAACTTACCTTCCCAATTGAACTGAATATAGTTAAAAGAGGAGGCCAATAACCGAACGTATGCCAGCAGCACACCACATAATTAATGAACTTGTTTTTGAGGTAAACACTAATAACCTAAAGACCGCTTTTTACCTGAAGGACAATGCTGAGGTGCTGCTTAAAGAACATATCTATCCGCAACTGGAGGTTTGTTTTAATTCCCACGGAACTCAAACAGATGCTCAAATACTGCGGTTGCAACACATGAAGATAGAAACCCATGTGGAGGATGCCACATCTTTTGAAGATATAGGAATCAACGTCGCGAAACAAATTCGGGAACAGCTGCAATTAAAAGGCGTTGCTCCTATCTTGGACAAACACTCTTATGATTCGGCAAAAGGTTCGATAAATAATAACGGGAGTAGCCTGGAAATAGAGCGAACGACACGTCAGCAAAGTGGTTCCGACGCTGTATTGTACTTTATTGAAAACGGACGACTGCCCTGGTGGCATCATGCTGCTACTTTTTTTACGATCGAAGACATAAAAACAAGTACCGCCCGAGGTGGCTTTAAAATGCGACTTCAAAAACTACTTGCTCAAAAAAGTGCCCGCCAACGCATCATTCATCAATTTGATGATAGGTCCATCGCTAGCCTGGTGAGTACCGGAACTACCGAACAGGAGAAATGGGACGAAAAAGAAATGAAACCACTTGCCTTTCTTTTTCAGAATAGTTCCCTTCGGAATGAATTCTGGCATACCATTTTTCAGTATCAGAATCAAAAAAACGACGCGAAACTGATTACAGGAGTACGGCGAATTATTGCCGAAGCCAAACCCATCACACGGGGAAACAATACTGGAGCATTTAAAACCGGAATCGACGGTTTAAAACACACGATGGCGTTGCTAAATTTTGTCAACAACCTTGTTGGAACCGGGTACATTCTGAAGAAGAAACCTACCGAAGCAAAGTCAGACTCATGGACAACATTGCGGCTTTTACAAGCCCGGAATGAAACCGCCGCCAGAGCCGAAAATACCCGTTTGTGGAAAACTATTTCGGACTCTAAAAAAACGAAGATCCGAATCGATCTGCGAATCACAAGCGATCACGATAGTACAATTTCAGAAAACAAAAGTTCAACGCTTTTGGAAGGTAAAAACCCTGACCCTATTTCAAATAATGGCGCTCAATCTTCCGAAGATAAAAATTTCACCCACCTTGAAGATAGTTCAAAGGGAAATGATCCCTCAAAAGACTCAATTACGGATTCAATTTCTTCAGAAAAAACAGTTACAGAAACTATCGATGGCCTTGAAGCAACAACATTTACGGAATTAGATTTTGATGCTGAAAGTCGGGATTCCTCTGTACATGTGGAGGAAGGCACCATCTTTTCCAATGCCGGGCTCATTTTATTACACCCCTTTCTAAAGCGCTTTTTTGAAAATCTGGAGTTTCTTGAGAACAACAAAATAGTCCCTGAAAAACTGGAAGAAGCGCTGCACCTCCTGCATTATGTGGCATGCAAAAAGGAACAACCCTATGAACACGAGCTACTTTTTGAAAAATTTATTTGCAATGTTCCCTTAAAACATCCAGTTCGAAAAGATATTCAACTTTCCGAAAAACAAAAAGAATCCTGCAATGTATTGCTGAGCTCGGCGCTCCATCACTGGGATGGGCTTAAAACAAATTCGGTGGACGCATTGCGAAGCGAGTTCCTTATGCGAGAAGGACGGTTGCTCACTACTGAAGAACACTACAAGTTATTCGTACAGCGTAAGACCCAGGATATTTTGCTCGAAACACTTCCCTGGAACCTCTCACTTGCAAAGATCCCCTGGAAGAAGAAAATGATTTTAATAGATTGGTAACCTACGCTGAATAATGAAAAGACGACGCAAAAAAAGGCCAGATTTAGCAACCGGAAAGAAAAAGGAGAATTCTTTTTTTCCTTCGGTTCAGAAAAAAATTGCCATTGGCAAATCTGATGATTCCTTTGAAAAGGAGGCTGATATGGTTGCCGATAAGGTCGTTAATAAATCGGGACCGCACGGAGCCATTCAAAAAATGGGAGAAGTCAATGAGGAAATACAGGAGAAACCTTTAGCTTCATCCATTAGTTCGATTCAAAAAATGGACAAGCCTGTTGAAGAAGAGGCTGTTCAAAAGGCAGAACAGGAAGAGGATTCCATTCAGAAAATGGAGGAGGAAGAACCGGTTCAAAAGGCCGAAAAGGAGGAGGAACCCATTCAAAAGGCTGAAAAGGAAGAAGAGCCTCTTCAGAAAATGGAGGAAGAAGAAGTGCAGGCGAAGGCTAATAACAATAATAGGACTTCAGCCGGTCCCACTATTGAAAGCAAATTGAGTGAAAGTTCGGGCAAAGGAAATAAAATGGATGCTGCCACGCAATCCGAAATGGAAGCTGGTTTCGGAGCCGACTTTAGCAACGTCAACGTACATGTTGATTCGAGTGCGGTTGCAATGAGCGAACAATTGGGTGCGCAGGCTTTTACGCATGGCAACGACATTTACTTTAATGAAGGGAAGTTCGATCCAGATACAAATAGTGGAAAGCATTTGTTGGCACATGAGCTTACACATACCATTCAGCAGACAAAACATATTAGGCGCAATGAAAACGAAGAAAACCCTCTTGACAGAAATCTCCAATCCAATTTGCTGGCCGGTAATCCCACTTTGGAAAATTGTCTTGACGCCATTACAGCTTCATATGTTCGTTACGGCCAAAGAAGTGAGGCAGTAAGGTTGGTGCAACAAGCCTTGATGGATCTTGGATTTTCGTTACCAAAATTTGGTGCGGATGGTATTTATTTAAACGAGACGCTCAAGGCTATCACCCAATTTCAGAGTGCCCAGAATTTAGGAGTTGACGGCATTGTGGGAACATTAACCATCGACAGGTTGGACCAGTTGGAGGCTAGTTTGACCAATCCACCTGCGGTTGTCCCTGTTCCACTTCCCGAAATTCCTCCGCCGGCAAATACTTGCACAGTAACTGACGAAAATGAAGCTACTCTTGCCGAAAACATACAAAGCAAACATAATTCCTCTCCTGATGTACAAGCTAAGCATCTCACTATAAAAGAGTCCATGGATACTTTTTCAGAAAAAATCAATTCAGACAATACTAATGATTTGCCAGTAACCTCGCATGGCCAATTCTATTGGTCTTCTGTAATAACAGAAAAGATCGGAAAAATAGTCCAGGATAATACAACGAGCATGCTGGACCCACTAATTACCGAATTTTCGGAATTGGTAATTGCGGGTCTTAACAACAATCAGGTTGAAGTACAAAAGAAAAAAAAAGAAATACTAGAAAAGCTATCCAAAAGGTCCGGTTCCTCTGTTGAAAATTTGAGAAAACTACTGGTCTCCTCCAATCAGGGAACCACTGCCTTATCGCTTTGGACTAAATTTAACAAAGAGAACAAGGTACCCAAGGAAGTCGATAGCCTCGTAAATTTTATTGATTGGCTGAGAATAAGAAACGAAGAAAAAAATGCGTGTTGGAACGTTGCAAATTTTATGATCAATAGATTCAAAAGCAGGGGAGGTCATGCCTCCGTTGATCCCGATAAAAAAAGAAATCCACAAAACAAAGTTTTTGCTGGTATCTCCAAGGGAGCAATGCGACATTTCGAGTGGATAAACAATCGAACCAAAGGCGATGTTGTAAGCTATGGTAAAGGCCTTGGAAGCACCGTGTCCAAAATTAAAAAAGCGATTGACGACGGATTTCTCATTCATGCCAGGGTAGTGAGCGGCAGCAATTTTGGGTTGGGATTACACAGTGAGTTATTAGCTTCAAAAACCATGCAGTCGCCTCCAAAATCAAAACCGGTAACTGGCCAAGCTGAGCACTCTTTGGTCATTATTGGGTATGACGGCAACCAATTTGTTTTTTGGGATCCGGACTCGTCTGTAAGTACATTCAAGGGAGAAGTCGGCTTTGGAAGCCTATTTTTTCAAAGTGATAGGCTTACTACTGCTGAAAAGGATAGTGATCTCTTCATAAATGATGAGGGGGAACATTCCAACGGAAATAAACGATATCAAATTTTAAGTTTAGTATCTGGCTAATATGATAAAATGAAAGCTCTAACCAAAAATAGTAACAAAAATGGCACTCCCAATACAGCGTTGCAGCAAAAAGGGAGCGATGCCTTTTTCGGGGTGCAGGCAAAACTTACCATTGGAAGTGCGGACGACGCTTACGAAAGAGAGGCGGATACCATGGCAGAGAGTATCGTAGGCAATTCCACAAAACAAAATAATTATTTTGGAGGAAACTCTTTCTTTCCCGGCGTTTCAGGTTCCACCGTACAAAAATCAAACTCGGAGGAGGAACAGGTTCAGGAAAAACCCTTGGCTGCGTCTGTTACTCCATTAGTTCAAATGGCTTCGGAAGAAGAGCAACCCATTCAGGAAAAATGTGCGGAATGTGAAGGTGAAGAACAAAACATTCAGAATAAAACCTCAGATACCCATATACAGCGAAAACTCTCAGTTGAAGACGATTATCCCACAAAGTATGTCAAGGACATGCAATCTCATGTTAAAATCGAAGGTGAAGACCCATCAAAAAAGTTGACTAAAAAAGATCGCCTCTCATTGGTAAAAAAGCAATTGGGAAAAATAAGCCCGGAATTTAAAATGGATGGCAGCGGTAAAGTGAAGCAAGAAAATTTGAAGACAGAAGACAAGCTCGCGAAGGGTTCAAAAGCAACTGGATCCTGCTGTTTGCATGTACTTTCGAGACCAACTTCCAAGACCGACTGGAAGATCGTCGTGGCAGATCATTTATCACCACACACTTTGGAAAAAAAGCATACGGTACTCATAAATTCCAATTTGAATCCGGTGACCTATGGGTTTCATAATAAGAAAGGAAAACAAATTTCCTATGGCCCAAATCCGGAACTTATCCTGGGACACGAGCTTTGTGGCCATGCCTCACTTATGGAATTGGGTTCTCATGCCAAGGGAAAAAGAGCCGTGTCCGACGTACATGACTCCACCATAAATATCGAAAATGAGATCGCTAAAAGCCTTGGGAAAAAAGAGGACCAACTCAGAGGTTCTGCTTCGGATGGACCGCACAAGGGAGAATCGTTTGGCCATGGAGAAGTGATCAACTTTGGTTTTAATAAATATGATGTCTCCAAATTGGATCCGAAAGAACAAGACAAGCTTAAGTTCATTTCGGATATCGTAAAAACCTTCGACTTCTTTGTGGAACTCAGAGGTCATTCGGATAATGTAGGGAGTGAGGGTGCGAAGCAAAGTGTAAGCGATAAGCGTGCGAAAAATGTATTCCTGTTTCTAAGAAAACTTGGGGTGCCACTTCGTGCCTCTGTCGATGTTGGTGAAAAAAATGATATTCAGGTCAATCGGTTTTTGCTGAAGGGTATGTCGGATAAAGAACCTTTAAAAGGATTTGACCCGCTGTCTGAGCAGCACAAATTGCGAAGAGTGGATGTGTTTATCTCTTCCTTTCCTGCGGGAATATCGGAACTTCCCAAGGGAATTTCAAAAAGTAAACGAAAGAAATTAAGCAACCCGGGCAAAGTAAAGGAGCCCGACAAGGTAAAAGAAATACTAGGCGCGGGAACCCCTTGCGAAAAATTATTGGTAACAAAAGCCTACCGATCATAATAGACAAACCCTTTAACTGAGATCATGTATTAGAACAAATAAAATAAATGATAAACTTCAAAATAAACACCTTTGAAAATAAAATATAGAAGGTGCTTTTTGTTGCTCTAACGGAATTTTTTATTATGCTGGATGACAATTTTGGGATTCATCGCATGTTCGGTAAAGCACAATTATGGAGTCATTAAGGGAAGGATAATGTCGTAGCCAAAAAGTAAATTGAAAGTGTATATACCTTGATGAATGTCAGTATTTACTAAAAATAGTGCTCAAAGCGGAACAGCCCATGCATCATTGCAGAAAAGGGAGGGACCTTTTTTTGGGGTGCAGGCCAAACTTTCAATTGGCAAGCCTAATGACAAGTACGAACGAGAGGCTGATAGCGTAGCAGACAAGGTAGTCGCCAAATCTCAAAACGAAAACTCAATTAATAACAACACATCCTTTTTCCCTGCCAAAGCGGCTTCTGTAGTACAAAAATCTCCTTTTGAGGATGTTCAGAAACAGGAGCAAGAAGAAATTCAGGAAAAACCCATAGCCGAAACCATTACCCCGGTGGTTCAATTAGCTTCTGATGACGAAGAATCATTGCAAGAGAAATGCGAGACCTGTGAAGGAGAAGTGCAACAAGTCCAGAAACAGGAAGACGAGGATGTTCAGAAACAGGAGGACGAAGAAATTCAGCAGCAGGAGGACGAAGAAGTTCAGCAGCAGGAGGACGAAGAAGTTCAGCAGCAGGCTAACGAGGAAGAACAGATCCAGGAAAAATGCGAGGCCTGTGCAGGAGAAGAGCAACAAGTACAGACCCTTCCTATTGAAGATGTTCAGGCAAAAGTAAAACAACCTTCTATTCAGACCAAACCCGATGAGGTTCAACTTTCAGAGGAAAAAGAAGAGATTCAGGAAAAAGAAGAGGAAAGAAGCGTTCAAAAACAAGCCAGTGCCGAGGATCCGCCTGGGAACACTTCCTCATTGGAATCCAATTTAGCAAATTCAAGAGGAGGCGGTTCTCCCCTTTCCGGAGATGCCAAAAACTCCATGGAATCCGGTTTTGGAACCGACTTCAGCAATGTTCGAATCCATAACGACAGCAATGCGGTACAAATGAATCAGAAGCTTGGTTCGCAGGCATTTGCTAGCGGCAACGACATTTATTTCAACAAAGGAAAGTACAATCCGAGCAGTAAAGACGGCCAGCACTTATTAGCGCACGAATTAACGCATACTGTACAGCAGGGGGCTTCGGTAAGTTCCGATACTCAAACGAAGCCACAACCCATACCAGCCACACCAAGCATACAAAAACAGGATGGGGATGATGACAATGGTGATGCGAAAGACCAACTGGATGAACCACAAAACGACCCACAGAGCGATGACCGAAACCAGGATGAAAATGATCAAAATAATAACCAAAATGGCGATCAGAATAGCGGTGATCAAACAAATCAGGGGTCCGATGATGGCGGGAATGTGCCCAATCAACAAAATGAACAAAATGCAGGTGGCAACGCCCCACAGAACAGCGGTAATAATGAGCCACAAGATACTGCGGAGCCCGGCGATCAAAGTAACAATGGAGACACTACAGCGGTACCGATTAACGGCAATGTAGCGCAAGGAAATGAGCCAGGGGCAATGGGTGGGTCGCAAGAGGGTGAACAAGGAGGACAGAGTGACGAAGGAACCGGCGATGCACCATTGGTTTTCCCAACGTTTGAAGCCTTCACCTCCTATGTTTCCGCAAGAAAACAAGCCGTAGAAACCTTTTATAGAGAAAAAAATACGGAGATCGATAACTTCGTTCAGGCCGAACGTGAACGAGCTATCAATCAGGTAAATACTGAAATCCAGAGATTACGAGATACGAAAACCGAGGTCATTGGTAACATAGACAGAACTTTTAATTCGGTCAAAAACGCGATTAACACCAAACGCAACACGGAAATTGAAAATGCCCGGGCCACCGCAGAAACCGAATTACAACGAATAGACGAAATAACCACGCAAAAACAGGATCTGGTTAAGGAAAAAGGTAATGCAAAGGCATTGGCAGTTATTGAAGGAGGAAACGAACAAGCAACCCGAGCGAACAATTCCACCAACGAAAAGGTACGTGAGATAGATTCGATAATCCGCAGAAAATCAAATCAATATCGAAACAACGACAATTCAGATCAAGTCACCGATTCAGCCTGGGAAAGTAAACCTGAAACTGCTGAAAGAATTAGGGAATCCGGCAGATCAATTTCCAATTCTGTAGCAGAACATGCACAGGATCTGGCTCAAAATTACCGGGACGAAGCCGATAATGTTGCGCAGGGGTTTACAGAAAGTAAAGGCGAAGCCAGGGACAAAGTCATCGAAAACAGAGATGAAACCATCACCGCCTTGGAGGAAGCAGGGGTGGAAGCGGTACAAGGCCTCGAAACGGAAACCAACAATTTGAAAGCTGAAATCGAAAGAGGAATTACGCAACAAATTGAGGCCTTAAGCGGTATTCCCAATCGAATTACCGAAGAACTTTATGATGTTGAGATTCATGTAAAAGCAAAACTGCGTGAAGATAAATCAAAGACGTTGGCAGATATAGATCAATTTGCTAAAGATCTGGGAGATATATATTGGCATAGAGAAGAAGTAACCGAAGCTCAAACCGACCTCGAACAAGCTATTACCGATCAGGAGACCGATGTCTCCAATTTTGTTACCGAATCAAATACAAAGTTGACCGAAGGTGTGACAGCGTTTATTACAGAATTGGTCAACACCCAAAACCGAGTAATCCCTACGTTTACGCAAATAGCTACAGATTACGACACCGCAGCGAACCGAGTTCAAACAGATACAATTGCTGCCATTGATGAAGTGGTTCATAATTCTGAAGAAGGGGCAAGATCTATTGGGGATGATCTTGCCAACGGAATGGACGATAAGATAGATGAAGAAGAAGGACGATGGGATGCCCAGTTAGATCGCGATGTGATCGATATGCGGGAACGGGTGACCGAAGGCATCGAGGAACAATCGGAAATTCTTGATCGCTTTGAGAGCAATCTGGACGATGAGTTTAACAAAGGGGATGATTTTTGGTCCTTTGTTTCAGGAGTGTTTGCTGGATTCTGGGAAGGATTTACAGGGTTCCTGAGTGCTATTTGGGAAGCAATGGGAACCCTCATATTCTGGATCGTAATTGCGATCATCGTCATAATTATAGTATTCCTGGTCGTTGTAGTAGGTGTATCATTAGCCTTAATTGGAAAGGTGTTATTGGTCATAGGAGTAATCATAGGGGTGATAGCCTTTATTTACTTCCTAGTTGCAGCCATAGTCACCGAGGGCCTCACACCTTATGAACGAGGCAGGTTATTGGGTAGAGGTTTATTTGAATTGGCCTTTGCTTTAATTGGAACAGGGGTATACGCCCGACTTATGGGCTGGATTCCTCGATTTACCAGATTGGTGGCAATCACGGCGCGGATCCCACAATTAATCGTATTCCTTAGATTGGTCAAACGAGCCGGTGATTTAAAAGCTCTGGTTCGCATCGTTGACAAAGTAGATGACCTGGTGACCCTTTTCAGAGTACTAAGAAGGATCAAATACCTGGACGAAATTATTGTGATGCTGGACCAAGCCGATAATTTCAATCAAATTATACGTGTTTTAGGCGCCGTAGACGATTTGGATGCTTTATTCATTTTGCTGAGAAATAGTGATGACGCTGCCCAATTATTGGCATACATGGAAAGGGCCATTGCTGCTAACAAAGCAAACGCATTGGTTCGAATACTTTCTGAAACAACCGAACTTCCAAAGGTGTTTGACATTTTGGCAAGATCGGGAGATGAATTTGTAAATGTGATCAAAGCATTGGATGACGCGCCCGACCTCAATCGCATGATCGTGGCAATGAACAAAGGAATAGATGACCTACCCAGATTTATTGCACTCATCAATAAAGACGGAATGGACGTGGCAATACTGGTGAAATTAGTCAATGAAGCCGACGAATTGCAAACCTTATTTAACGTACTGGAAAATACCGATGATCTGCAAAAAGTATTGAATGTCCTAGATAATGTTGACGATCTGAATACCTTATTAAGAGTGTTGGATGATGCAGATGATTTTAACAGGGTTATCGCGCTCTTTAATAATATCACCGACTTCAATTTACTGGTTCAGTTGCTGGACAGAACGACCGAATTACCAAAATTGATCACCTATTTGGAAGGACGCACACATGATGTCGATTCGTTATTGACAGCCCTTAACAATCTTGGAGGAGAATTGGATGACTTCCTGAGATTAATGGACGAGCCTATGTCCCTCCTCCGTATGGATTCATTGTTGTTCATGGATAATTTTACGGTAGCCAGATTTAGGGCACTACTGGCTGCTGCGGGTAATAATTTACCACATCTTTTTGAAGTGCTTGACGAGATCCAGGATCTGCAAAAACTCACCAATTACATAGCTCATTTCGGAGATTTTGCCGCTGTGAGGCAAATAGTTACCAAAGCCAGAGCGTCAGGTATGACCATTATAGTGGAATTCTTAGACGCCTGTATTACCGATGGATTTAGAAATTGGGCGCATATTGACGAATTTTTTAACAGAGCGGTCATCGGTGGTGTAAATACACCGGCCGGATGGAGGCAACTCATACAGTATGCAAGAAACTTTATCGCAGAAAACGCTCGTAATTTTGCGGACTATCCGGGACGTACTGTCCCAGGGGCAGGAGGAGTTGGCAGTAAAACTTTCACACTAGCAGATGGCACTGCCGTAAACGTGACTATTGAGGCAGCGGATATTTTCCATTATATTAGTAGGCATACTTGGAAATATTTTAGATTGACCATGGGCAATGTCGAAGACTTGAACGGAATGTGGGAAGTTGGAACAGGAATAGGAAATGTAAGAACGTTTGCTAGAAACATCTTGAATTCCACACCCTTGGAGACTTTTGTAGGAACCATGCTGAATGGACAAAATAGAGTTTCACCTTCGATAACTATTGGGGGTATAGTTTACGAAGCAAGGATAAACCTTAATGGTGTTAACGGTATGGTATCAATTTACCCAACTGGTGGGGCGAATATAGTTTCTTTATCTAGAAATATTATGAAAGCAGCTGTGCGACTGTTTTTAAGCATTTAAATAAATTCTTCTTTTATGATTGAACTTTGTGTATTTAGGAGTGATGATGATTACGATTTGAATTATCCGGATTCGATGTATTCTATCCAAGATTATATGATCGATGAGCCAAATTGGGTTCCGGCTTTGGAGAAGACGCTCCTCATTTTTGACGCTTTAAGAGAAGATCAAAATATGGAGATCAATAAATTTGGTTTACTAGACTTCTTGGTCCCTCAACTAAAAGAAGTTATAGTACAATTGCGATCGGGCAAGGATGCTCTGCTGCGTACAGCGGGAGATTATGGTGCCCGTTTTTTTCTCTTCGAACTAAAAAACTCAAAAGTTTATTTTTCAATTCTGGGAATTTTCCCAGATCCCCTTAAAACCTATTATCCATTGACCAACTCACCTGTATATACGACGGATGAGGTCGACCAAAAAGCCGAGTTGTATACCTATTTGGAGCAAAATAAGGAAACGTTAAAACGCGACTCCGATTGCAGTTTATTGGCTAAAACAGTTCATGAAATTCCAATGGATGCGATGAATACAATAGAAAACCTGGAGCAGCAAGTGGTCTGGGGTGAAGCATTATTGGATAAAATTTACAATAGGGGATAAGCTTCATAGCCGTCCCCTCCTTTTCGTTCGAGGTTCTGCAGAATGCACTTTTACATGTAAGCTATGTATAGGTAAATTCCCCATTTATTCGGGGGAAAACCCCTTGCCTAACCTCTATCTTCTCTGTAAATTAGCATTTAAGAGCAATACGAACCTTATAATAAAATAGATTATCACTATTGGAAACCCTGTTACAACATCAGCAATTGGAAACCATCTTTTCATACCTACGTGAGGTCATTGCGTGGCGTATTGGAAATATGGACAGAGATTTTAACGAAGAGGCTCCCAAGATCTCTGAGGAAACTTTAGGAGATTCCCTCCCTGCCATCTTTGTTCGTAAAAATCATTTAGATTCCAGTGAATCTGTGATACTCTTTCTAGCATTAGTGCCCCATCTGCTTCCCGAATTTTTACTCGAAGTCGTCGCTGAGGAATTCCCAAACGGAACCGATTTCCCAATCTTTGGAGGAACAAAGGCAAAGAACCACCGGGGGATCATTCCCACCGGGGAAACCGTCCAATTTATTCTGGGAGGAAATAATTTGCAAGAACGCATCGCTTGTTTTGATTATTTCACCGAAGATCATCCGTTCGCGCAGAAAAAAATCCTATACCTGGACGCAATTCCACACGGAGAACCCCTTATGAGCGGAAGATTGCTGTTGCAGAAAGATGCTGCCCATTTACTTACGTCGGGAAGTGTTCCGGCTCCGAAACTAAGCACAGATTTCCCCGCCGAAAAACTGGAAACACCCCTCACCTGGGACGATCTGGTCTTGAACGAGAAAACGCAAAAGCACATAGAAGAACTCGAGATCTGGCTAAAGCACAACAAAGTATTCTTAGAAGATTGGAAAATGCGTTCCCGTGTAAAAGCAGGTTATCGCGCCTTATTTTACGGCCCACCCGGTACGGGAAAGACCCTAACAGCGAGCCTTCTTGGGAAATACATTCAAAAACCCGTTTATAGAATCGATCTCTCAACGGTAGTTTCCAAATACATTGGTGAGACCGAAAAGCACCTGTCCAACCTATTCGACAAAGCTGCCAATAAAGACTGGATCTTGTTTTTCGATGAGGCCGATGCGATCTTCGGAAAACGAACCAACGTACGTGACGCACACGATAAATATGCCAACCAAGAGGTTTCCTATCTCCTGCAGCGGGTAGAATCGCATCCCGGACTAGTGATCCTGGCATCCAATTTTAAGGACAATATAGACGAGGCATTTACCCGAAGATTTCAGTCTATTTGTCCGTTTGAGCTTCCCGGCGTAAAAGAGCGAAAGGAAATCTGGTTAAAGAATACGCCTGAAAAACTAAGCTTTTCCGAAGAAATTGATATGGATGACGTAGCAAAACGCTTCGAGCTAAGTGGTTCTAATATTATCAATGTGATTCACTATTGCAGTTTGCAAATGCTGCATTTAGACAGCACTATTTTGACCAAAAAAGTGCTGATGGACGGCATCAAACGGGAATATCAAAAGGAGGATCGACTCTTCTAAAAAACAGCTTCTCCCCTGCCCTTTTTTGCGCCAATTGATCCATTGCTTTATTCGTAAGCTGAAGAATTCGGGCGTATCCGCCGGTTGTTTGCGCATCCCGCATCAAAACGATCACCTTTCCGGATGGCGTTAACTGAACCGTTCCGGGTTGCACCGGGGCTGTTATGATCCCGGGAGCCGAACAGGTATCCTCACTCTTCAGCACATAAGCCATTCGGTTGCTTTGAGAGGTGATCTCGAAGGAGTTTTTCAATAGTTTTTGCTGAAGGGAGGGTGACAACAATTCAAACTCCGGTCCCCTAAAAACAGCTAATTCATAAGTACTAAAATCGGGCGGAGTTGCCCCTGTGCCCGGGGATGTCAGCGTGCTAACATCGTCCGTCCATTCAAACTCAAGGATATCTCCTTTCTTTAACCGCGATTCCGCAGTAATACCACTATAAAAACTGCTGCTGCCCAGAATCATTTCAGAAATAAAACCGCGTTTGATCGCCAAATAGCCTCGTATTCCTTGCTTGTGAGTCCCAAAATCGAGCCGGTCTCCTTCCAATATTTCCACAACACGATTCATTTCGATGACCTTTTTATTTACGGAAGGTGAAAAAACAGCTCCCGTGATCGCGATTTCGGCACTCACCGAAAATTCGAGGACCGGGCCACTCCCGGTAAATTCCATAACGGTTGCCGCAGCAGGATTTCCCAATAGCTCATTTGCCAAGCGGGCCGATTGCATATCCATAGCGCCACTCAGGGGGACACCAACTTTTCTATATCCAAAGCGTCCCAAATCCTGAAGGCTCGTATAGACGCCCGATGCCACCACCTTAATCATGATAGGCCTCCTTTCTCCACTGAAATGTACCCGCTTCGATCTCTATCTGGATGAGATCAAATTCATTTTTATTGATGGCTTCAAATTTTACAAAATCCCCTGCGTTGATTTGCGTGGGTGGTTGCACACGGGCGTCAAAAAGGTTGAGGGGCGTCCTTCCAATAATATGCCATCCTCCGGGAGAATCGCTTGTATAAATTCCGGTTTGGGCACCACCTATCCCCACGCTGCCCTTCGGTATCAGGACATTGGGAACCTCTTTTCTGGGCGTATGTAATTCCTCGGCAAGACCTCCCATATAGGGAAAGCCGGGTAAAAATCCCAAAAAATAGACCTTGTAAACCGGGCTAGTGTGCAGATCAATCACTTGAGCTATGGAAAGCCCATTCGCAGCGGCCAGCGAATTGATATCGGGCGCAAATTGTGATTCATAACATACGGGTACGGTGATGAACTGAGCGGCACTTGTTGTTTCTTCCGAAGAAGTTATTTCCGCAAGTTTTAATTTCTGAATAAACAGTGCTATATCCACATCGGCATGTAAATACAAGGCGATAGAATGATAGGTAGGAACCGCTTCCAGGATCTCTTCGGAAAAATTTTCGCTCAGAAACCGAACATATTGAAGTACTTCAGCGTGAATGCCCAAATCGATCTTTGCGGGCCAATCCAAAAGAATAGCCCCTTCCCCAAAAGTTCGAAATAGCGGAAAATCACTCATGCCAGTTTAATCTCGTGTTTCGGTAATTGTATGTGAATATAGTTTAAAATCGCTACCGAATTCTCATGATCGCCATGAATGCAATAGGTAGTTGCGATTATTTGTTTTTCTTCGGAAGAAATGGTTCGCACGACCCCTTGAGTTACCATTCGTTGTAAGTGCAGCCATGCGTAATCGGGTTCTTTGATCAAGGCATTGGGTTTGTTGCGGGAAACAAGTGACAGATCGTTATTATAGTTTCGGTCAACAAAGGCTTCGAAAACAAGGGGAATCAAATTCTCTGCCTTTTTATGAAGGATGGAGCCATGAGGCAAGTATAGTTTTGGGCGTAACGGTAGCGCAAGGATGGCATCCACAACCGCATCGGCTGTAGGGGCGTCTTTGGCCGCATAATTATACAGTGCCCCGTGGAGCTTGACATGATGTAATAGCACACCTTCCGAAGAGCAAACCGAATAAAAGTCCATTAATTGTTTATACACAGATTTTGTTAGTTCACTTTTGGTAAGTGTAAGCACTTTTCTTCCGAAGTTATTAGTATCGGGAAATGACGGATGGGCCCCTATGAGAACCGCATGTTTTTTTGCCAATCGAACAGTACTACGCATGGTTGCTAAAGTTCCAAAATGCCCGCCGCAGGCAATACTACAGGACGAAATTAAAGGCATTAACTGCTCATCAAAGCCTGCTCCCTCTCCCAAGTCTGCGTTTATGTCAATGGATTTCATCATATTCAATAGATGATATGCAATTTATGGTTTATGAATTGACTTATGTATCAAATGCTTCATTATTAAGGGAATATGAGCTCATACACTTTAATGAGACTTCTGGCACCAAGAAACAAGGTTGTAATTACAATAATAATTCCCAGGATATTTTGAAAAACGGTGTTACGATAATTCCCAAGAACAGAAGTTCTGTTCACCACCCATAACAGAAAAACGGCAATGATTGGTAATAAGAGTCCGTTTGCTACTTGCGCGAACAGGATGATTTCAACAGGTTTCCAACCCATGGAGGAAAATACCACACCAAGCAGCAGGATAAAAATCCAAACGGCGCGAAACCTGGCCGATTTCAATCCCTTCTTCCAACCGAAGCATCCCTGCGCCACATAGGCAGCCGCCAAAGGAGCGGTAATTGCAGAAGTGATTCCCGCAGCAAACAAGCCGATACTTAAAAAATATTTCGATAAACTCCCATACAATGGCTCAAGGCTTTTCGCCAAATCTGCTGCATTCTTCACTTCTCCCCCGCTAATGGCAGCGGCACTAATAATGATGGCTATGGATACCAAGCCGCCGAGAATGATGGAAATATAGGTATCTTGTCGTGCCGCCTTGAGTTGCTCGACGCCCTTCCATTTTTCCCGAACCAGCGATGCGTGTAAAAATAAATTATACGGGACCACGGTAGTTCCCACCAAGGCGATGACCGTGATCCAACCGGCTTCCGGGATACTGGGCACAAACATTCCTTTAAGAACTGAGCCCCAATTGGGCTGTGTCATCACCGCAGTGATCACAAATGAAATGCTCATTATGAGTACCAAAGAGATGAGGCTACGCTCTATTACTTTATAATTACCCATGTATAGCAGGCAAAAGGCTATGAATCCAATAAGAAGGCTCAGATAATTGATTTGGAAACTGCCTATGTTGAACACCCCGCTCTCAAAAACCGTCTGCAGGCCCAAGACCCCTCCACTAATATTTCCGGCTTCATAGGCTGCATTGCCTACCAGGATGGCGGAAACTATGAGAATAATTGCAAGTATTCTAAGGACGGGGAATCTAATTTCGTTTTTGATCGTTTCGGCCAGACCTTTGCCATACACCAGCCCCAATCGGGCCGCCATTTCCTGAAGTACAATGGTAGCAATAATAGAAAGTACCATTGCCCATAACAATGTAAAATTATATTGAACCCCGGCCAAGGTGCATACCGTCACCGTTCCGGGGCCGATAAATGCCGCTGCAATTAATGTCCCCGGGCCTATATTTTTGAAAATATTCTTCATTGTAATTGGGTCAGTTTTCGCTTGCGTCTATTTTCAGGTATTAATTTAATTTTTAGTTGAAACCGTGTCGTTCAAACTTAGCAAGGCGTAAATTGCGAAGCTGCCCAGCCAATGACCGCCCTCATAACTATCGCCTACCAGGTTGGGATACGAATAGGCAACATGGGCATTTGCCACATTTTTTAAGTGGTCAAACTCCGGATATTGATTCGCCAACCCATACAACACCCAGGCCCGGCTAAAATTAAGTCCGTCGAGGTGTACCAGTTTTCCATCGGTACGATCACTCACCTCCCCAATGGCAATGGAAAAGTCATCTTCCAGTAATTGTGGCATAAATCGTTGCAACCATACTTTAAAACGAGCGGGTTCTAACACCCTGCGCATGAGATCCACCTCTTCCAAACAAGGGGATAGAAAATCGTAACCGCTGGGTTCCCAACCTATGGGACATTGGGTATCGGTACCATAAAAGTCCTTTGCCCGGGTTTCGATCGATTGCTTTAATTCCATATGTCCGGTAGCCTTGGCGTAATCAAAGGCGAAAGTGAGCCCAAAGGCCGTATTGGTATGCTCTCCCACCCGTATAGGGTATACCAGTTTGGGCAGAAATTCAATATATTTCTGGGTAATAATATCGGTCAAAGGCTTAAGGATAAGCGAAAGTTCCTGTGCCAATGGATCGTCCCAGGTATGCAGTGTTTCGGCGAGTTTCAGAAGCCAGGCCCAGCCATAGGTTCTCTCATACGATTTATTGTATTCGCCTCTAAAATAGGTCACTTCTCTGGCTATTTTTTCGGGGGTTATGTTTGTGATGAGCAGCTCTTTTACGCGCGTGGCTTCCGCTATCTCCGGAAACTCTTTCAGCAAGGTAACCATGCTCCAATAACCATGTACCGCACTATGCCAATCGAAGCAACCATAGAAAACAGGGTGAAGATCACGCGGAGGTTTCAGATCGTAATCTCCCCCAATAGTTTGGCCCAATTTGTTCGGATATTCGGTAGTTACACATTGCAAGGGTAGTTCGATGAGTTTATTCGCCTGCACAGCAGTAAAGGCAGGATCTGGAAATATCTCTATTTTAGGGATTGGGTTTTCTTCGGAAGGGGTTTCATCGTGCTCCCTCTTTTCAGTACAATAGAAAAACAATGGAATTATGAGCAAGGTACCTACGATCTTTTTCACGCGTTTCTGGTTGAATGAGTTTTGAGAATTAAAGGTAATTTAAAAATTCGTTTTATGGGATTTTCGCCAGACAAGCTGTGTAGAACCCTTCTGCTCTCCTGAAAAATGGTATCTTTAGATAGGTGGAGTATTCGATAATTCACATTAAAAATATCGTTTTTCTCTACATCACAGTCTTTGAAACAAGACTTTTCACCATGGCTTATCTCAAATTTCATCGGCTGGTTACAACTAATTTATAGAACTTATGAATGAAGAAATTTATCTAAAAGAAAGGGTGGACGATCAAATTCATTGGTACGACCGGAAAAGCACCATTAATAAGTGGTGGAATCAATTACTTCAGGTAATTCAATTGTTATTGGCCACATTAATTACCTTGTCGGCTTTGGTCGATGCTTCCAAACAGCCTTGGATTACTTATGCCATTCCCGTTTTTGGAGCATTCATCGCCATTGTCACCGGCGTTACCGGAATTTATAAGTTCAATGACAAGTGGATGACGTACCGAAGTACGGCGGAGTCGATAAAACATGAAAAATACCTGTATCTTTTGCGAAGTGAACCTTATGACAAGGGTGATGCCTTGAAAACTTTGGGGGGACGTGTAGAAGCATTAATTACGCAAGAAAATACCAATTGGGTGCAACTGGTCAATACGCCTGTACAGGACAGCTAATGATGATTGACGGTGCGAAAAGATGGCCTTAACAATAACAATATCAACATGATAAAGGGGTTTGTTGATAATATACTATCTTTGACATTCATTCTAACTAATAAATTATGAGTAACGGAACCGTAAAATTTTTTAATAATTCGAAGGGATTTGGATTCATCGTCCCGGATGATGGTAGCAAAGATGTATTTGTACATGTCAACGGATTAGTTGATGAAATAGCCGAAGGTGATAAAGTAAGCTATGACGTCGAAGAAGGTCAAAAAGGATTAAATGCTGTAAATGTTAAAGTTGTTTAATTAGCATTCTTGAATTTAATTAGCTAAAAAAGCCTGTCATTTACGACGGGCTTTTTTGATTTAACAAATGAATATTCAGGTAAAAATTGTGGCAATAGACGCCATAAAAAAAAAGGAACCCAAAAAATGGATTCCTTTCCTATACTATTCCGAAGTAAAACTACTGCTTTACTTCCTCCAATTTCACTTCTTCACCTTCCTTATCCACCAGCAAAACCTCATCAAATTTCATTTCTTTAAATTGAGGGAATTGGGTTGTCGCGTCTCCAACCACCAAATAGGCCATTTTCGATTCGTCCAGATATTTATTGGCGAGTGCTTTGTGTTGTTCAAGGGTCATATTTCTAACAGTGGCTTCTTCATCTTCAATAAAATTGG
The DNA here is from genome assembly GCA_963807685.1 of uncultured Flavobacteriaceae bacterium. Lineage (GTDB taxonomy): Bacteria > Bacteroidota > Bacteroidia > Flavobacteriales > Flavobacteriaceae > Aureisphaera. Next base: position 64,178 of record CAWECU010000024.1, read on the forward strand.
ATGCGAGGCCATAACTACTCATTTCCTGAAGCATTCCCAAAAGCGAGAATTGGGTTTCAAATCTTCGGGCATTCGATTTGATTAAGGCATTTTTCGTGAATTCCAGATCGGCTTCGGAAATTCCTTGTTTATATTTTTCTATTTCTTCCTTAAAAATAGACACCGATTCTCCGGTAGTATTAGTACGCACGCTGGAGGATGCCGTAAAAGTTCCGGGAATCTTACTTCCACTGAAACCAGTTCTGGCTCCGTAGGTATATCCTTTTTCCTCTCGAAGAATCAAGTTTACATTTCCGCTAAAAGATCCTCCCAGCTTGTAGTTCATCACTTCTGCAGGGTAAAAATCCTTATCGGTTCTCGGCAATGCTATATATCCAATATTGATCACCGATTGTTTGGCATTTGGGATATCCACGAAGTACAGCGAAGCTTTGTCGCGGTTATTTGCCACAGGGTAATCGGGAATGGTAACTTCCTTGGCAGCCCAGGCCTTCTCCAATGACTTCAACCCTTTGAGAGCCCGAGTTTGGTCAATTTTTCCGACTATATGAAAGTTGGTGACCGACGGAGAAAAGTTCTTTTCATAGAACGCCTTTAGGTCATCTATTGTGATGGCGCTAACCGATTCCGTCGTTCCGCTGGTTGGATAACTGAAAATGTGATCTTTTCCATATAACAACTTATTGTATACTCTGTTAGCAACCGCATTGGGATTCGCATCGGAGCGCTTTATCTGATTGATCGTCGCTGTTTTGATGCGCGCGAATTCTTCTTCATCCCAACGCGGTTCCAAGAGGATCTCCTGGACCAGGGCAACCGTAGCATCAAAATTACGAACTAACGTATTTACCTGTAAAACAATGGATTCCCTGGTGGTGTACATATTGATATTCGCTCCCAGCATTTCAATTTCCTCTTCCAACTCCAATGGTGTTTTGGTCGCGGTTCCCTCCATCATGATATCGGTCATTAGGTTGGCGACACCATTATTATTAATAGCATCCAACAAATGTCCTCCTTCGATTACCAGACTAAAGTTAACCGTTGGGATTTCATTTTGTTCAATCCCATAGACTTTCATCCCGTTAGCCAATTCGGTTTTCCAACTTGTGGGTATTTTCAAAGCAGGCGCCTCCCCCTGAGCGGGTTCTTTGGTTCGGTCAAAATTGGAAGGTGTTTTTGCGATCTCTATGGTTGATTCTTTGATTGTTTTTTCAACATTTTCTTTGATTTCCTCCTCTACTACCGGAGCTTTTGATGAATTTTCGGCGATAAGATTCATTTGCCCTTTCGGCACAAAACTAGTGATTACATAAGGCTTATCCTTTATGTAGGTATTATAAACCCTCATGACATCGGCCTTGGTCACTTTCTTGATATTCTCAATATCCTCTTCGATGAATCCGGGATTTCCTGTAAAGACGTTATAGCTTGCCAATTGAAAAGACTTATTAACGACACTGCTAATCCCATTATAGAATTGTGTTTCCAGCCCGGCCTTTACACGTTCAATGTCTCTATCGGTTATTCCCTCTTTTTCGAAGAGCGCAAAGGCTTCAAATATACCTTTCTCGACCTCATTTAGGCTCTTACCATCGTTCGCAGTTACTTGAATATGAAACTCTCCGGCAATTTCCTGAGAGTTGTTATAACCAAAAAACCGAGAGGTTAATTCTTTTTCCTTTTCTAAAACCCTGTATAGGGGTGCTTTTTTACCCCGGGTAAGGATCTCTGCCAAAAAGTCCAGTGCATACGCATCGTCTGTATACTGATGTAATGTGGGCCATACCATGTTCAATTGAGGAGCTTTAGCAAAATTATCTTCGTGATACAAACGCACGGTCTCAGCAATGGTCACCGGTTGAGGCTCCAGTTTTGGAACGTCCTGACGTCTTTTAATTTCGCCAAAATACTTTTCAATAAGCGCTTTGGCCTCTTCGGTATCAAAGTCACCGGCCAACACCAGGGTGGCATTGTTGGGCCCGTAATACTTATCGTAAAATTCGCGAACATCCTCCACGGTTGCACTTTGTAGATCTACCAATTCACCAATGACCTGCCAGTTATATGGATGTCCTTCCGGATAGATGTTTTTATCCAACACCCAATTGGTGTGTCCATAAGGGTTGTTATCGACACGTTGACGTTTTTCATTCTGAACGACCTCCTGCTGATTGTAGAATGCAGATTCGGTTACGGTGTTAATCAAATAGCCCATCCGATCGCTTTCCAGCCACATGATCGTTTCAAGAGCGTTGTTGGGCACTATTTCATAATATATCGTACCGTCTTTCCAGGTACCTCCATTGAGGGTTCCTCCCGCATCTTGAATTTTTTTAAAAAATTGATCCTGCCCTACATTTTCAGACTCCTGAAAGAGCATGTGCTCAAACAAGTGGGCAAACCCGGTACGCCCTGTTTTTTCCCGGTTCGATCCCACCCCATACTGGATGGCTAAGGAAACAATAGGATCGCTTTTGTCTTGATGCAGCACTACATCAAGGCCATTTGCCAGTTCATATTTCTCAAATTCTACGGAAAGTTTAGCGCTTTCTTCAACGCCTTTATTTTCTTCCTTACAGCCCACAAAACTGAAAAAAGTAAGGGCTAGTATTAACATTAAAAACTTAGGGAATTTCGACATATTCATATATTGATTATTTAAACAATTTATAAAAATACAATATGAAAAAAAACTGAAGCCTTAAATTCATGTTAAATGAAAAGAAAAGGAGATTTTTATGGGTTCTTGAAGTAGTCATTCATGAATTTATAGACATCAGAAACCCCATTTATTTTAAGGTTTTCACATATTATATAAATGATTTCTGATACCTGCTAATTATCTTTCATTCCCGCTGTATAAATCTTTTATACGAAGAATTTTAAACGGTAGGAACCGATATTAAAGATTGATATTTTACACTCAAAATGAATTGTAAACTGACTTATATCATTTTTTGAGGGTCACAAAATAAGCAACTTGTGATGCTAAAACTATCTAAACTTGTTATCATGGGGGAACAAAAAGTAGCCAAGCTTCAAAGCGATGACAAAAAGATCCATTTCATCCGTCACCTGCTTGACGATGTAAAGGCTTTAGAATACATGCTCGAGCATGGAATGTTCGAAACAGGGATCATACGCATAGGTGCCGAACAGGAATTCTGTTTGGTTACCGAAGATTGGCGACCTGCTAAAAACTCGCTAAAAATCCTAAAAGAAATCGACGATCCCCATTTCACTACGGAATTGGCGCGTTATAATCTGGAGATCAACCTGGATCCGATCACCTTGAATGGGGATTGTCTTTCCAAAATGGAAAATCAACTTCGAACCTTGTTGAAAAAAGCGGCCAGGGCTTCAGAAAACCACAATTCCAAAGTAATTTTGACCGGTATCCTGCCTACCATCAGCAAGCCCTATTTGCGAATGGATTATATCACCCCCCGACCCAGATATCTGGCTTTAAATGAAAGATTGATGAAACTTCGAACGAAAGACTTTCATCTCCATATTATGGGTGTGCATGAATTGAGTATTACCCATGATTCGGTATTATTTGAAGCTTGTAATACTAGTTTTCAGCTACATCTGCAAATTGAACCCTCCGATTTTATTTCGAGTTATAATTGGGCACAGGCTATAACGGGCCCAATGCTCAGTATTTGTGCCAATTCTCCTTTGGTTTTGGGAAGGGAATTGTGGAGTGAGACTAGAATTGCCTTATTTCGACAAAGTATTGACACACGTAATATATCGCTGGCATTAAAGGACGAAATTCCTCGCGTGGCATTTGGATCGAACTGGGCTTCAGGGAGCGCGGCCACTATTTATAAGGATAGTATCGCACAGTATAAGGTCATTCTATCTCAGGATATTAAGCATAATTCTCTGGAAATGGTTCAGGCGGGAAAAATTCCGAAATTGGAAGCACTCAATCTACACAGTGGAACCATCTATCCCTGGAACAGAGCTTGCTACGGGGTAGGAAACGGAAAACCTCATCTGCGGATTGAAAACAGATATATTCCATCAGGGCCTTCTGTTATAGATGAAATGGCTAATTTTGCACTCTGGATAGGACTTATGGTGGGACGGCCCAAGAAATATGACGATATCGCTGAGATCATGGATTTCAAAGATGCCAAATCCAATTTTATCAAAGCCGCCCGTACGGGAAAAAATTCTATCCTTACCTGGGATCAGACTGAATATTGCGTCCAAGACCTCATGGAAAAAGTGATGTTACCCATAGCTCAGTCGGGTTTGAAAAAAGCAGGAGTGGATTCCGAAGATATTGAACGCCTGTTAGGTGTAATCAGGCAACGATTATCGGGAAATACGGGTTCGACGTGGATGGTGTCAAATTACAGGAAACTAAGAACAACGGAAACCGTGGACAGTTCACTTCGAATGATCACTCGGGCAATGTACCAAAATCAAAAAAAGAATCACACAATCGCCAGTTGGCCCGATATAAATGAGAAACAAAAGCTTCCTATTGAAGCGAGCAAAGTGGGACATATAATGTCTACCAAGGTATTGACGGTCAACGAAAAAGAACTGGCAGATATGGCGACCAGTATCATGCAATGGAAAAATATCCATCATGTACCGGTTGAGAATAGTGCCGGAGAACTCTGTGGCCTCCTTACCTGGACACACGCACAAAAATTCAGAAATGAAATTAACGATCCTTCGCTCACCATTGAAAAAATTATGGCAAAAAATGTTATCTCTGTCGACACCAGAACCACCATTAAAAAAGCCATCGCAATTATGAAAAAGAACAAAATAGGGTGCCTTCCCGTCACCCAGGAAAAGGAACTTGTGGGCATCATTACCCTAAAAGATGTAATTCCATTTGACCATGATTGAGCTGCATAGCAAGGTATTGAACAGAACCATAAGCATTGATCGTATTATTGGTCACTATCAAGGAAATAAAAAAGGCCCCACACTTATATTCATGGGAGGGGTCCATGGCAATGAACCCAGCGGTGTATTTGCCCTGCAATCTGTAGTTGATGAATTGCGCTTGAGCGATACTCCTTTTCATGGCAATCTATACGCTGTGAGTGGTAATTTGGCAGCGCTCAAAAAGGGAATCCGTTTTGAAAAAGTTGACCTGAACAGAATTTGGACCAAAGACATGGTACAAGGTTTGAATGGTGATGCCAAGAATTCACAAAGCGAGGAAATCCTTGAACAGATCGAGATTCTCAAAACCCTAAATAAAATTCTCGATACTGAAGAAGGACCTTTTTATTTCTTCGATCTTCATACCACTTCTGGAGTCTCCTGCCCTTTCTTAACAGTAAATGATAGTTTGCTTAATCGCAGATTCACAAAACAATATCCGTTGCCTATAGTGCTCGGAATAGAGGAGTATTTAAATGGGCCGTTGTTGAGTTACATCAACGAAATGGGTTACGTGGCCTTTGGCTATGAAGGTGGACAGCATGACTCACCTCTGGCCTATAAGAATCATAAATCGTTTATTTACTTGTCTCTGTTATACACGGGTTGTTATGCTGAATCCAACTCCAATATTTCTGAACACCACCAATGGCTGGTCACGAATTGCAAGATTCCGAAAAGATTCTTTGAAATAGTTTATCATCACCGGATAAAGGATCATGAAAAATTCAAAATGCTTCCCGGATTTGTGAATTTCCAAAGAATTCATAAAAATGAAGAGCTCGCATGGAATACAAACCATAAGATCAATGCACCCAGGTCCGGCAAAATATTCATGCCGTTGTATCAGGGAAAAGGCGAGGATGGTTTTTTTATCATCCAGAAGATCCCTAATGTATTCCTGGGTATTTCAGCAGTTCTGCGGAGAACCTATTTTGACCGCTTCCTCGTGCTTTTACCCGGGATAAGCTGGGGTTCGAAAAAAAGAGAAGAGCTGGTTGTAAATTTGAAGGTCGCTCGATTTTTCACCAAGAAATTCTTCCACTTATTGGGGTATCGAAGTAAACAAATAGATAAGACACATCTTCGAATGAAAAATCGTGAAGTCGCATCCCGAACGAAAGACTATGAGCATGCGGCTTGGATGAAGTAACCGTTCCCTTCACCCAAAATTATCTATACGTATAAATACTTATTTCACTACCGGAAATTCCCACCTATCTTGGGGCATATTCCAGCAGTGATGGATCATCATTTTCCAATTCAAAATTAGCATGCCTAAAAAACCATCCTATTTAGTACTAATCGAACCCATATATTATGAAACCAAATAATTTATTTAAGTCGTTTTTCATCATAGTAGTTCTTCTTTATGGACTATTTCTCGGCAGTTGTAATGAAAATCCGGGGAAAAATGAAACTCCGGACACCGAACCAAAACCTTCTGTATATAAGAGTATTCCAGATACCATCGCCTTGAGCGCCAAATTACCTTTTGATGTTACCATCAAAGGCAGTGATATGGAGACAACTGTACGACGCAGCTTCGATACCTTCTCATGGGAATCGTTTGTTGCACTCAACTGGTCCCAAGACAGCACCAAAGTTATTGGTGTCGATGGTGATAATGCCACGGTTTGGGAAACCTGGAAAAACAGCGGCGATGTATTCCTTCCCGATGGCGCAGAACCTTCTCCCTGGGGAGTTCCCAATCAAATACCTGGTGCTTGCAGCATTAGAGATGGAAAGTTTTTAGTCATGGTAGGAAAAACACCTAACGTTCTGAATGAGTTGACCCTTCCGTTTAAGACAGGGCCTCTTATCGACCAAAACGGTAATTATTCCCGATTCGAAATCCTTATTAACAAAAAAATGTTTGAATACATCTACATAAACAAGCTCTATAGTTTTGATGGGCAAAAAGCGTTTAATGATAATGCTGAATTTCCCGAAGGAAACAACACAACGAAGGAATGGGGCGCTATTATGGTAAAGGGTGCCTGGAAGGTAATGGGTAAAAACGACGACCCCAAAAGATTTCATACTGTGGAGGCAATCGTTTATACCCCGGCCCAGGAAGATCCGAAGATCAATGAATCGTGTTTTAAGGCAACTGTGGGTTTGGTTGGATTGCATATTGGAACCAAAACCAAGACAAGTCCACAATGGATCTGGTCTACTTTTGAACAGGTTGATAATGTCCCCAATTTTGGTGAGCCTATCGACAAAGACCACTATAACTACTTTGATGCAAGCGCAACTACCCCCATAAATGAGTGGGCCGCCCGCCCTTGGAATCCAAATATTCCAGGTCAAATACCAACACAAGTGAAGCGGTTGACTCCTATCGATTCAGGTACGGCAGCACTGAATAAAGCGTATCAAGCCAGACTTAAATCGGTCAATCCGGAATCCGTTTGGCAGTATTATGAATTGGTGGGAACCCAGTGGCCGGTGACCCCAACTGATCTACCTTTAGGCAATCCGTTTCCTCAATTTTTGGGCAACGCGACCTTGGAAACTTACATATTGGGAGTTGTTAAAAATGATTCCGTAGAACTTGTACCCAATGTCACCACCAGCTGTATGCATTGCCATAACGGAGCGACCATGAATGCTACGGGCAAGACATCCGATTTTACATTTCTATTAGAAAGAGCTAACTAAAAAAATTCATTATGATACTAGATACCTTTGTGAAATTATCTTCGATTCTTACAGGATATCCTGAAGATATTCTTAAACCCGGTGCCGATACTCAAAAACTTTCAGAGCAATATCTCGCAGTACTGGTTAAAGAAGTGGCTCCAGAATTCCTGGAAGCACTGAATACCACTTTTTTAAACATTGATAATCCCGATGAAGCTTCCGTGACAACACACATTATGAACAATGCCACTTTAGGGGTCATTGCCAGAAACATTATTAAAATGTGGTATTTGGGGATTTGGTATTCCATCGATCCTAATGCGAGTCCAAATTCCGACACTAGTTATATCGTTTCCAGTGTAGCGTACAAAAATGGAATGGTCTGGTCTACAATATATGCGCACCCTATGGGTTATAGCGAAGGAAATTTCGGCTACTGGGAAAATCCACCATCAACTGATATAATCACTAACTAAAAAAATAAGAGGATGAATAATTCAGAAAAAAAATATGACGTAGTGATTGTTGGAGGCGGATGGGCAGGTGCTACCATGGCAAAAAAATTGGGTGAAGCTGGAAAAAAAGTATTGATTTTGGAAGCCGGAGATCCGTTAAAAAGTAACAGTCGGGAAAGTTATATGGACACTTTTTACCACGCCATGGCGAAAGTACCTTCTTCTCCCTACCCACAAAATTACAATGCTCCACGCCCATCGGTCCTGGATATCAAACCCATCACGAATGCACCCGATGAGTATCCGAACGACCCTATAAATGCCATCAAAAAGAACGGTTATTTTGTTGAAAAGGGACCCATGCCTTTCGGAAGTACGAACGAGCGTCTGGCCGGAGGTACTTCCTGGCACTGGTTAGGGACGAGTTTGCGATTTGTTCCCAACGATTTCAAACTTAAATCAACCTATGGTATTGGTGTGGACTGGCCATTTACCTATGACGATCTTTCCCCCTATTACGATGAAGCGGAATACTTCATTGGTGTAGCCGGTAAAAGAGAGCAGCAAGAAGGGATTCACGGGATAACTTTTACCGATAAATACAACTACCCTATGGGGCCCATTCCTCCAACGGTTTTAGACCAGGCATTTTCCAAGGCACTTAAAGGTGTTTATTTCGGAGAAAATGAATTACGGGTGACCGGTACTCCCGCTGGTAGAAATGGCCCTTCCAACAGGGATTGGAAGACAGGAAAGGTCTATTCCAATGGAAGAAGGCTTTGCCAGGGAAATACAAATTGCACCCCTATCTGCCCTATTCAAGCCAAATATGATGCAACGATCACCTTATCGGAAGCGATGAATACCGGAAATGTTGATGTTATGGCCAAAACAGTAGCCTACGAAGTGATGATGGACGAAGCTACGCATAAAATCAATGGTATAAAGTACAAACAATACGAGACCAGGACCGGTCCTCAAACAGGCAGCGGGATTGCGACAGGTACAAAATACGTTGTCGCTGCTCATGCCGTTGAAGCGGCGAAATTATTTTTGATGTCAAAAAGTCAAATGCCACAGGGGATCGCAAACTCGAGCGGTCATATGGGTAAAAATTTAATGGATCACCCCATGTTGTTAAGCTGGGGATTAATGCCGGAAAATTCATTTCCATTGCGAGGACCCTTATCCACATCGGGAATTGAAACAGTAAAAGATGGTGAATATCGAAACGAAAGAGCCGCATTCCGAATTGAAATCGGGAATGAAGGCTGGAACTGGCCTACGGGTGCTCCGTACTCCAATTTAAACGACTTAGTAGATGAGGGACACATTGGTGTTGGGCTCATCGAGAAGCTTCAGCATGAGTTACCGCGACAATTTAGAATTGGATTTTTAATTGAACAGGATCCGGATGAAAAATGTTTTATAACTCCTTCGGAAAAGTATACCGATAATCTGGGGATTCCCAGACCTGAAATTCATTATAGCTTCACAGATTATACTAAAAAGGGTTTCGAAAAAGCAAGAGAAGCAACCCAATTAATATTTAAAAAGTTGGGAGCGGAAGATCATACCGTGACCGACAAGGAGTCAATAGCAAACAATCCCATGTTTAATGCTTCCATGTTTGAATATAATAAACAATGGTATTACTCCTTTGGTGCCGGACACATCATGGGAACACATCGTATGGGTGACAATCCCGACACTTCGGTAACCAATGCCGATATGAAGAGCTGGGACCACGACAATTTGTATATTGTGGGTTGTGGGTCCTTTCCAACCGGCGCGACCTCCAATCCAACCTTGACGATGGTGGCGATTACTTTAAAAGCAGTCGATGCATTAATTAAAGATCTTGACGCATAAATACTATCAAACCAAAAACTAATAGAGATGAAACGAATTCTATGTACTGTCATTATTTTGTTGGCTACTCAGGTTATTTTTGCCTGGGGGGCAAACGGGCATCGCATTGTAGCACAAATCTGCTATGATAATCTTGCACCCAATGTTCAATTACGGATCTCCGAGTTGCTTGGAGATGACTACTTAACACAGGTGGCAACCTGGCCCGACTTTATACGATCTGAACCCAAGTGGAACTTCACCCAATACTGGCATTATGTTACCATCGATACCGATAAGACAGTAAAAGAAGTGATGGACGCCGCGGCCAAAAATGACAGTATCGATAATGTTATTGAAGCTATTCAATTCATGACTTTGGTACTCAATGAAGACAATACAGAGGAGAGGTATCACTTTCAAAAACTAATGGACGATCATGATGTAAAGCCGCTTAACGGATCAATAGACGCCACCGCTTTGGCCTTTCTGGTTCATTTTATTGGAGATATACACCAGCCTATGCACGTTGGAAAGGGTACGGATCGTGGTGGAAATTTAATAGATGTTGAATTCTTTTCTGAAAAAATGAATCTGCATTCAGTATGGGACGAGGGTATTATCGAAAAGGAACAGCTTAGTTTTACCGAGTTTGCCGCCTTTGTAAACAAGCACCATATAAAAATGAAAGCGGAATGCGAAAATGACGACATTGTGAAATGGACCACCGAATCGGTAACTGCTCGTGAGAAGATCTATAAGACCTTAAAGGTTGGGGTCGATTCCGTGACAGGTTTACCGGATCTAAAATATCAGTACCAACACGATAATCAGCCGGTTATTGAAAAAAGATTGGCAGCGGCGGGCTATCGGGCTGCAGCCTTGCTCAACTCCATTTTAAAATAGCCAATTCCGAAAACAAGGTAAATTACAAACAGAAAGATTCTGATACGTTTGGTCCAAAATTATAGACCAATAATATTTTTAAAATACCGTCACTACTCGCGTTTGATGGAAAATGCTTCATCGAAATTGAATTTGGTAGATTTGAATATAAACTGAATTTTATTCGCCTCATCAAATTTATCCAGCTGAAAATATTCGTAGATAATACCGTCTTTGCGGTAGCTATTAATCTTTTCCCTGGTCCAAATCACCTCTTTTTGTTCCAGCAATGAATTTTTCTGAAAAAGTTTTACGTTGAGAGTAATCTCATTTAATTTGGTGCCATCGTTAAAGTGAGCATTTCGATATACATAGTATTCTTGTATTCCGAATACCACAATTTTGGAGGAATCCTGGGGAGAATCAAATTGTTCGATACTGATCCCTTTTATGTCAGTATGAATTATTTTAGGAGCTGCCTTTCCTTGTAAGGTATTGAACAAAAGAAGGTTGTAAAGTTTAAAATTTCCAAAATATTCTTCGGAAGTTTCTTTCGGAAGGTCAACACGCCATTTTTGCAAGCTATTCACTACATGCTCATTACCATACATATATGCGAATCGTTTTTGTGTTTCCGTAAAACCCTTTAAAGCTTCCTGTGGAATAGTATTCAATTTAAATACCTTATAATTGGGCATGCCTGTGGGAATTTCGGTTAAATTGGAGTTCCCATTAGTAATATCTTTTAATTCCCAACTCACGCCCTTAAAATGAGGCATATAGGGGTAATGTGAAATATTGATATTCATGTTTCCTTCTACTCCTTGGGAAACCAAGTAGTCTACCCTGTCAAATTGATTGTTATGGAGCATAAAAGACTGAAAACGCTGATCTTTAAAGCCAAAAAGACCGCTCAGAAATTTAGTTCGACCTCGAGTTTCACTTGACGGATGGGCGTAAAAACTATTGGTCTCTATAAACTTATGAAGTGGGAGAAATGCATTGATCTTGGTATTGGTTAGCAACACCGATCCTGTTAACGCTTCCACAATTTCATCGTTATCCACAATGGGAGGAACAGGAGAAAATTCCACACTTGCAATTTCCTTGATAGAAATCGATACTAATTGAGATCCCATCTGAAATATTGCGACAAAGGCGACCACTAGTAATGCCACCTGAACAAATTGCTGGGCATAGGATCGAATCAATTTTTCAATGAGCATGGCCAGTGCTATGTAGCCAATCATTTGCATCAAGGGATAGATATGCTGAATTAAAATAGGACTGTCTGCGAGCAAGCCTACGTAGCCCATGACCATGAAAACCAAACAGGCTAGTAAGAGCGTCATCAAATATCGGGATAATCTGTTCTTTAAATCGGTTGCAAGGAAAATAAGAGCAATCAGATATAATAGATTGTTGAAGGAAAGTAAATTCAAATTCATGGAAGAATGGAGGAAGAATTTATTCTGAGTGGAATCAAAAGGATGCGTAAGAATGTCGTATACATACGGCAGAATAAAAGGGGAAGCAACCAGGAACGTCACGATGACCAAAAGAATCTGACTTCTAAATTCTGTTATAAGATTTTTAAAATAGCTCCAACCCAATTGTGATCGTTCATCAAAAAGTTTATTCAAAAAAGCAATGATCACGAAAAGCACCAGAATAAAGAAGAAAAAGTAATAGGTGCCAAATAGTAATCCCCCAAGGATACCGCCCAAAAGGATCTTGGTTCGCCTTAAATGCACGTTCTGTAAAAAGAAATAATAGAACCAGGGAACGATTAATGACAGCACTATAATTTTATAAGGTTTGATATAATATGGATAGGTAAAGGACAGGAACAAGGCTACGGTCACTAGAAATGACAACATTTTATTTTTTAAGATCAAATTCCAGAGGGAATAGGCAGCAATGGGCATAAAATACGCTGTGAAAATAATGCCGTATTTACTCATGGCATTGGGAGCTTCGCCGAAAATGACCCCCAATTTTCCCAGTACAAATTGCAAATAATAGGGATAAAAACTACTTAAGCCTTTATAGGTGAAATCGGAGCTGAACCAATGATCGTAATAGGTAGAGATCAGCGCCAGATGGAAATATCCGTCTGCAATGGTTCCATGAAAACCGAATCGATACTCCCGCAATATCCAGGAAATAATAAGTGCATAACTGGTTGAAAAAAGGAAAGTTCCCCAAAATCCAATGTCAATTTTTGAAAAGAACCGATAGAGAAAAACAATCGATAAAATACAGAGAGCAGTAATCAATAAAATAACCCCACTGGCATAAGGCTCTATGATCAATTGCTTCTGAAAGAATTTATTCAGTAAAAATACGCCGAGAAAACCAGCGAGCACGACAATAAATTTGTTTCGACGAGATCTACCCCCATCCCCCTTAAACACATTGAAAACAAACCTCATAATAGTTAGTTGATTTGGAAAGACAATTCTCAAGTACATCTGTGATTTTTGACGTTGCGCCCGCACTTTCACGGAATCATCCTACCCTGAGTCTCCAAAGATAATATCTTTTTCAAAAGAAAGAAGGAAACATACATACTCGGTACTTCTTAGGGAATTTGAACCTTCCAATATCATTTCAAATATCCCCTCAACGTACCGTGTCTTTCGAGCCTTATGTGCTTAGCGGCGTTAGATGTAGTCATTTTTAGTTCTTATCCGGCGGTTTTTTCAAAAGTGCGCCAGTTTCAGTTTGCTTTGCAAAAGTGTGCCAGTTTAGGCAGCTTGTGGACTAGCCGAGCCAACCATCCCTATCTAAGCTGCGATATTGAATCGCCTCAGAAATATGGGTGCCGGTGATTTCTTCGGAAGCCTCCAGATCGGCAATGGTACGCGCGACCTTTAAAATACGGTCATAGGCTCGGGCCGAAAGGTTCAATCGCTCCATCGCGCTCTTCAGCAAGTCCAGAGATGCTGCATCGATCTTGCAATACGTTCGTATCTGCCGGACTCCCATTTGGGCATTGTAATGAATGCTCTCGTATTCCTTAAAACGATTAGTTTGTCGCTCACGGGCCTTAGTCACGCGTGCTCGGATCACCACACTGTGTTCTCCTTTTCGATCATCACTCAGTCTCTCGAAAGGCACCGGAGTGACCTCAATATGAATATCAATACGATCCAGAAGGGGCCCCGATACTTTGCTCAAGTAGCGTTGCATTTCGTGGGGAGACGATGCAACCGGAGCCCCCGGATCGTTAAAATAGCCACCAGGACTGGGGTTCATACTGGCGACCAACATAAAACTGGCAGGATAGGTGACCGTAAATCGCGCACGAGAAATAGTGACATCCCTGTCTTCGAGGGGCTGTCGCATGACCTCCAAAACGCTTCGTTTAAATTCGGGGAGTTCATCTAAAAACAAAACGCCATTGTGCGCGAGGGAGATTTCCCCCGGTTGGGGGTACTGGCCACCTCCTACCAGCGCTACATCTGAAATAGTATGGTGTGGGGATCGAAACGGACGAGAGGTCATTACGCCTCCCTTTTTTAAGGTTCGTCCCGCAACACTGTGAATCTTTGTGGTTTCCAGGGCCTCCATCAACGACAGCGGGGGTAAAATACTGGGGAGCCGCTTTGCCAACATGGTTTTTCCCGAGCCGGGCGGGCCGATCAAAATAATATTATGCCCTCCTGCTGCGGCAATTTCCATACAGCGCTTGATGCTTTCCTGGCCTTTTACATCGGCAAAATCGAATTCGGGGTTTTCAAGTTGTTCGTAGAATTCGGCTTTGATATCAATTTGGGTGGGTTGTAAGGGCAAGTCGGCATTAAAAAAATCGATCACCTCTTTGATACCTTCCACGCCATACACTTCGAGCCCATCCACAATGGCGGCTTCTTTGGCGTTTTGCTTCGGAAGAATGAATCCTTTATACCCTTCCTCTTTGGCCTTGACCGCAATGGGTAAAGCACCTCGAATGGGTTGTAAGGAACCGTCCAGGGAAAGTTCCCCCATGATCACATATTCGTCCAGAGGGTTATTCGCAGCGATTTGTTCCGTAGAAACCAAAATTCCCATGGCCAGGGTAAGATCGTAGGCAGAACCTTCTTTGCGCATATCTGCAGGAGACATGTTTAAGATCAACTTTTTTCCTGGAATTCGGTAGCCGTTATTCTGAAGTGCGGCGGCGATGCGATAGTTACTTTCGCGTATGGCATTATCGGGCAAACCTACCAAGTGATACCCAACGCCAATATCGGTATTTACTTCTACCGTGATGGTGGTGGCCTCCACACCAAACACAGCACTCCCATATACTTTTGTAAGCATAGCTTATGCAACTGAATAAAGGGGGAGGAAGTATTAGAAGTTTAAATATACTGAAAAATAATTAATGAGAGTTGCCGGGAGCATATCATTTTAAGAAACAAACGAACCCATCAATGATTACTTTCTAAGCCCTTTATCTTACAGGTTTCACAAACAAAGCTGTCTTCTTCTACCATGATCTTGTCCAATTGCCGCGCCACATCCTGAACAAAACTATTGTAGGTTGCTTTACTGGGGTTACCGCCTTCTCCTTTCTTAAATTTATAGTACTCTCCTTCCCACTCCCCGCGTCCCCAACAATTGGGGCATATCCCTTCGGGTGCGGCCGCAGTTTTTTCTTGTTTATCAATTTTACTGAAGAAGTTCTTTAAGTTTTCTATTAAGCTCATAGTGTGTATTATTGATTAAAGGGTTGTTATGTCGCTTTCCGTCCCAGAATCAAAACGCTTTAAATGATCTAATTTATGGTCTGTGTATGGTAAATAGTCTGAAAGCAAAAGTTTTAGCTTGGGTTTGATAAAGGTATCACAAAAAGGTTTCTTCGGATTTTTATAATAATAATCTACAATGTCATCCCGCGAAGCTTTGAACCCGGCGTAAGGCAAAATTTGAGTAATTAGTTGCTGTTGAAATTTAGTCTGGAGCTCATTCAGTATGTTCCGTATTCGTTGGCTTTGTTCTTGATCAAAAATATAAACAGCCGAACGATATTTCTCCCGCATACTGTGATTGGATGTGCTTTTGTGCGTATTCAAATGAATTTCTACAAGCATTTCCAACGGAATTTTCCCGGGATCGAATTCCACGAGCACCGCTTCAGAAAAAGTAAACGCTTCTCCTTCCGAAGCAATCCAACCTTGCCGTACGTCAGTAACCCCAAGCAGTGACTGGAAAATAGCCTCGGTACACCAATGGCAACCTCCTCCAAATCCTATTTTTTCCAATGAGTACAATTATAAATTATGTTTCGTATCAAATAGCAACGTCTCTTTGATTATTCCCGACCTATATTATTCAGAAAATGAACCACTTTTTGCTCAGGCATTTCGCAGGGTTTCAGTAAGTTATTTTTGCTCGTGATATAATAATTAAGGCTTATAAAATTGGTTCCGTTTAAAGCCTGTGCGAATATCTTAAAGGACTTCCCGGCATTATAAACAGTCTTGGTGATACCGTATTTTTCGCCCAGATACCAACCTTCAGAATACCCTTCGGGCAGGTCTTTTATCACCTTTAGCACCAGGTTCACCTCCCCTATTTTCATCTAATGAACCGCTTCAATAGTGAAATTCGTTCCATTGAACTGAAAGGTATCCCCCGCCTTTTTCCCTCTTAAATATGTATAAATGGGAGCCTGAGTCGAAATGCCCAGAAATTCGCGGCCCTCAAAGTTAAAAGAAGGTGTCGAGACCGAGACGACCATAAATCGGCCGTTAACACTCACTACGGCTCCAGGTTTTACAATTAGGGTAGGTTCGAACGATATTTTTATGAGAGCCTCCAGATGCTCCTGATGAATATGAAGCTGTTCATCCAACCTATTTGAGACAACCGAACTCGAAGAATGGTGCGACAGATCATCATCGTCGACAACATCATCCTTGTCAATTTGGTTCTCGCTTAAATATTCTTCATAATTCAATTCAGCCTCATCGATGGTATGCTGTTCCAGTTCGATCATGGTATTTTTTAGTTTTTCTTTATCCATTGTAAAAGTATTAGCATTATTCAAATTTAAGAATTCTTGGTGAGCCTCGAGTAGCTAACTTTTTCGCTGATTCGCCCTGGTCTTCCGGCAAATTATTTTTCAACCCCTTCTGAAATTAGATTCCCCAATTTTATGTCTCTGTATTTAGTTTCATAGATTCCGAATTGATACAGTAGCGCAAGCCACTAGGTTTCGGACCGTCTGGAAAAACATGTCCCTGGTGAGCATCACAGGTATTACATAATACTTCTACCCGAACCATACCAAATTGATTGTCGCGTACATACTTAATGGCATTTGGTTTTATAGGTTGTGTGAAGCTGGGCCAACCGGTACCTGAGTTAAATTTTATGGTCGAGTCGAACAAGGGGGTACCACAACAAACACAATTGTATTGGCCGGCATCATAAATACTGCACAAGGCACCGCTATGTGGAGCTTCGGTTCCTTTTTTTCGAGTAATTCTGAATTGTTCCGGGGTCAAAATGGCTTTCCATTCCTCCTCTGTCTTTTCGACTCGCCTATCCGGTTTTGGATTGCCTTTTTGAGTGAACGCTATGACTTCCTTCCAGGTTAACATGATCTTTCGTTTTTTGTTAATTAACAGTTCTAATTCAATGGTACCAACAGAATTCGATTATGCTGTGGGTAATTTTATGTAATTTAAAGTATATATCTTACCCTCAATTGATTTTTATGAAAAATCGTATAACGATCATTAATTACAAAAATAAGCCGTATCGTTCCTTTTTAATTAAAAAAGTGTTTGGATAGTACATAGAATTGATTCAACGGTGCTGCCCTGGTTGAAATTCAGAAAAACTATTCAATGATAAGGGTTGGTACCAAATCATTTTTAATAGCAAAGACCACCAAGCCGGCTATGTTCTTCACTTTGGTTTTTTCCAATAGGTTTTTACGGTGTACCTCCACAGTTCGTTTACTAATAAAGAGTTTCTCAGCTATTTCCTGTGAAGTTAATTGACGACAAATCAACTCGAGGATCTCCTTTTCTCTTGGGGTGATAAATTCTTCGTCAAAGGTCGTTTTCAAATCGTTCTTATTCCCTGAATTGCGAAGACCTTTGATGGCTTTTAAGACCTCGTTGTCATAATAAAACCCGTTGTAATATACCTGTTTGATCGTGTGAAGAACTTTAGCGGTGGGAGAATTTTTTACCAAATAAGAACAGGCACCAACGTCCATCATGTTTCTAATAAAGGGTTTGGTATTATAGGAAGTTAGGGCAATGATACTTATTTCGGGATAGGCTTTATGAATGGCTTTGGTCGCCTCTACTCCATTCATTTCGGGCATTTTTATGTCCATCATAATAATATCCGGCATGCGCTCGGCCGTAGCCAGATATTCCAAAAGTTCTTTCCCGTTACCTGCTTCGAAAACAATATTAATCTCTCCATCACGCGAAAGAATGTAAGACAGCCCTACACGAAACAATTCTTCATCATCTGCGAGTACAAGATTAATTTGCATTTTTCCCCAAGGTTTTAATGTTTATGCCTATGCCATTTCCAGGACTTGATTCGAGATTGAATTCCCCCGCAAGGATGATCACTCGGTTTTCAATGCCACTCATACCAAGCCCTTTCGCTTTTTTTATAGATTCCAAGTCAAAACCTTTTCCATTGTCTTGATACTGTAAAGATAAAAGGTTTTCATCAGTTTTCAAGGTTAAATTAATGTCGTCTGCTTCTGAATGTTTAATAGAATTGTTCATTAATTCCTGCACAATCCTAAAAATGTGCAGCTCATTATTGGAATTTAAAAACTCTGCATCGTAATCTATTTGATAGTTTAGATTATTAAACTTTCCCGTGTCGATCAATTCTTCGCAGAGCTCTTCCAGTGCTGCCGTAAGACCAAATTTTTGCAAGGTAGGAGGCAATAGAGCGTGAGCAATTCGCCGTGAATTTTCCAAAACGTTCGCGGTCACTTTATGGATAATCTCGCCTATTTTAGACACTTCGTCCATTTCCATAACAGGTTCAAATAAAATGTTGGCATTCAACGAGACCACATTGAGCTTGGAACTAATGGCATCATGCAGGTCCTGCGCGATACGTTTTCGCTCCTCTTCCTGAGTTATGATGATGGATTTCAATATCTCTCTTTGATGGTCGATCTCGAGATTGGCCGTCTCTAATTCGGCTTTCATAATGCGCCTGCGCGAGAAAAAGAAAAATAAAACAATGGCGATGGACATCAATAATAACATCCCAATTGCAAGTAGGATGATGCTTATAATTTGATTTTCTCCACCTTCTATTAGATCCATTGAGCTAGGTTAATAATTTGAAAGACTGCTTGAATAGTTCTTTTGTTTTCTATAGTTACGGTACCACTCGACTATGATAAGTATTTGAAAGGCCAGATATAAAAAGCGATTGATGTTGATCAGGAGATTTGAAAAATATTCGGGCACTTCAATATTAAATATGAGATTTCCGCAGGCAAAGATTAAAGAACTTGACAACAAATAAACAAATAATCCCACGTTCACGAGGGTAAATTGTTTATTAACCGACAGGGATTGAAACATATATATGAGCGTATACACTACAATAATGATTTGCGTAGAGCACATGCCCACGGTATTATAACGAAAATATACACTTGGGTCTTCAACGTATTGATACGTGAGAAAGACCAAAACCAAGCCAAGTACATAATAGATCCATTTGTATTTTAATAACTCAGCATAAAAGAGGGATAAAAGGATAAATTGAAGAATGAAATAATAATGAGATAGGAACAAATTGGAATCCATTTCAAAAGCTTTTATCGTAAGCCTCGTAAAAAGTTGAACTACCCCAATCGCTAAAAGGTAAATAGTAAAAAGCTTAAAGGCCTTGTTATTTACCACAAATCCCTTTAAATAAAGTAAGGGATACAACAGCGACAAATAAAAGTTAGTATCTCCAACAATTTTTAAGAATGTTTCCATTGACCTTTCCTTACTACCCGTTTAGAGGACTTTTATTATCACAAACCGGAGGGCAGGGATCAGTAAAATCCCAAATACTACTCGTAGGGTCCTTTGAAGGTAACATGTCCCTGAAAGTAGTTGGGAGTGTTGAGTTATCCTGGGTGGTTCCCACAATCACTAACTTTTCTTCATCCTTAGTAGCATCGTAAGCCAAATAGGCTCGAACTTTAGGCGATCCCCCTTCGGCTTTGGCTACAACTTCGGCGGTAACCTGAAGCATATCAGATAGTGGTATTAAAAATGCTCTCACGGAATCTGAAGAAACTCTCCCTCGATATGCGGCTGTCCATGCAATTGCTTCTGATTCAGGTATTGTGTTCGTTGCTTTTGCACTCATGGTTTTAAAATTTAAAAGATTATTAAAATATATTAATTAGTTTAAACTTTTGGACATAAGAATGTATGGCCTATAATTAGTTCAGGTCAAATTTTGGGGAGATAAAATTGGTGTAGGAGAGAGAGTTTTTAGGTTGGCTAGTAAGTTCGAAAATTGATAAAAAAGACCAAAATTAAATTCAGAAACTCTCCTAAAAACCTCTAAATGTAAGTTGCGGCCCTTGTTGATATTTCCATAAAAATAGGAAAACATTTTACAATAATAGAAGGTTTTTTGATTAAATATGAGTTTATCCCTTACTACGCTTACACCAATGCTGTAGCGGGTTTACG
>CAWECU010000025.1:0-34426 GCA_963807685.1 uncultured Flavobacteriaceae bacterium
ATCAAAAAGCAAGTCGTAGTTGCCGGATACTTGCGCTTAAAGCGCTTTCGGAATCCGTCTAAGTGCGTGGTGCGGAAAGGAGTCACCTGCCACGAACCAGATTTGACTGGCTGTTCGGGTGGCAACGGCTCGAAGATCAAATCGAAGGGAAGTAATTCTTCAAACAGATAAGCCGCAATCAGCATTTGACGCAGAGGTTTAATCGCGTCGGCCGGCAAATGCACCACCAGGTCCTTGCGCCGTTTCTCCAGCCAGAATCCTTGCAGCAGCATGAAGAAGCCGCCCAGATGATCACTGTGCAGGTGCGATAAAAAGATGTGATCGACGGTCTCGTAACTGAGCCCGGTCGCTTTGAAGCTGCGACTGACCGGCTCGCCGCAATCGATCAGCAAGGCTTCTTTCCCTAGTCGATACAGGTATGAGGAGTGATTATGGAAGCTCTGCAACCATTGGCGGCGAGGATTCCGTAGCCTCGCTCGTCGCCTATGCAGGTCAGGTATTTTCTACCGAATTTGACGAGACGGCTGTGATTCGAGAAGACCGGTTGTCGGCCGAGGAGTTTCTCGATAAGTCGGTCAAGCACGCGCAGTGGCCCGACCCGAACACCTTGCAGGCCATGCAGCCGGGCAACTACAGTACCAACGAAGACTATATCGTTGCGCACGCTCAGCTATGGTTGGATGAGCCGCCCCGCGACCTGGCGAGTAAGGATGAAAACCGACGGATTACGGCTGCCGCAGAACTGGCTGATAAGTTGAAAGAACACGAGGCGTTCCACGTGCTGCTAAAACAGTGCCGCGGCGTGACCGACGTAAGTATATTGATCGACGATTGGGCCAAGCGCATGAGAACCACGCAGGGAGGGGCGCGTGCTACGCTGGAAAGCCTGTGTGCATTGATATCGCACGCGCGCATCATCGTACCGGACAAGGATGCCGGTAATCAGGAATCAGCTGATGACGGGCAAAAGGAGATAAGGTCACAGCCCTTACTCCAGGTACGCTGGCAGCTCTGGCTGCGCGAGTTGCGCCGCCTCGTTGCTAGCGTCAGTCCAGAACCAATCCTCGCGTTCGCTGACGATTTACCGGAACAGGTGAGCCCTGTACATTTACCCGTAGTGCACTGCCGTGAATGCTATGCGACTGCCTGGGCGTCATACAGACCGCCCAACGAGCCGAGATTGGGCGCGGAACTACGCTCGATCTACTCGGCCTATTTTGGGCAGTCACCTGATACCTGTATCGTGTTCCCTCTTGGTGCCGATGAAAGCCCATCGAGTGGACTGAGCAAACATCTGTGCACGGCTTGTGGTTTGCTGATGTCTGAGGACAGTGAGCAGTGTTACGTATGCAAAAGTACCGAACTGCTACGCATATGGTTGCCGGACATGAACCAGAAGCACCAGGAGGATGGCGCAAATGTGCTTCGCTTCCACAACGATTGCCCACAGTGCGGTGCGAAGGATGGTTTGTCGCTCATAGGCTCGCGCGCGGCCAGTCTCGGTAGCGTATTGATCGGGCGGCTTTACGGCACGGTTTACAACGACGATCACAAGTTAATCGCATTCTCAGATTCCGTGCAGGATGCCGCGCACCGCGCCGGTTTCTTCGGTGCTCGTACCTGGCGACAGGTGATGCGTCAGGGCATGCTGCAGGCCATTCGCCAGCGTCTACACGACATGCCGCTGCCACACGTAGCCGACAACTTCGGATCATACTGGCGCGAGAAGCTGGGTGATGAAACCTTCTGTGCAACCTTCATCGCACCTAACGTGGAGTGGCTCAAGGATTGGGAAGAGCTGAAAGAAAAGGGCGCGCTGCCGGAAAATTCTAACCTCTCAGACAGGTGGGTACAGCGCCGCATGGTTTGGGAAGTGATCAGCGAATTCGGCCACGCCAGTCGCATCGGACGCACGTTGGAGCGGAGCGGACAGGCGACGGTCACGCCTGATATGGATCAGTTACAGCGTATGGCCGAGAGCATGCTCATCGAATTGCAAGAGAACATCGGCGAATTGCAGGATCTGGAGGCTGGCCGATTGCTTAGATTCCTTCTGGGGCTGCTCTGGCGGCTCAGAACGCGCGGGGCTTTCTACCATGATTATTTACACAGTTACATAACTCATGGAGGTTCTCCATTCATGATAAGCCGGCAGCGGTTTATGCCGGCTTATGGCAAGGCACGACGTCCTCCGTCTTTCTTGATGATGGAAAACAAGTCCCGGAATTTTGATTTCATCCTCGGTAAGAATACCTGGTACAGCCAGTGGTTCAACAAGACGCTGGCGGGCGGTGATGATGTGCTATTGTCGGCATCGCTGGAACAGGCATATCGTATTATTCTAAAAAACCTGGAGATGGCCGGATTCCTCAGGGTGATGCAGCACCATGGTAACGACATCTGGGCGCTGCAGCCGGAACGTTGGGCGTGCACACTGCAGCTTGCGGAGTTGGTCTGCGCGGGTTGCGGCCAGCGCATCCAGGTACCGTTGATGCAGGTAAACCACTGGCAGCATAGTCAGTGCCAGCGCCCCAGTTGCAGCGGCGTCTATAGCGAATTTTCTCCTTTCACCCAGACCCAGCGACACGAAAAGCCGCCTGTGCGTCTGATCGCATCCGAGCATACCGGCTTGCTCGACCCGGATACACGCCTGTTCATCGAGAATTCGTTCAAGTCGGGTCGGAATGCCTGGGACATCAACCTGCTGTCGGCGACGCCGACGATGGAAATGGGCATAGATATAGGCGAACTGTCATCCGTGTTGTTGTGCTCGGTGCCGCCCGCGCAGACCAATTACCTGCAGCGCATAGGCCGCGCGGGGCGCAAGGATGGCAATTCGTTGAATGTGACAATTGCCAACGGCAGGCCTCACGATCTTTACTTCTATGAGTTGCCGGAAGAGATGATGGCCGGTGAGATTCACCCGCCGAGGTATATTCCTGAAAGCGACGGCAGTAAATTAATAAACATTTTAAAGACTTTATAGCTATGAAAAGAGTATTGTTTATAGATAGAGACGGCACCATGATACGGGAAACTCCCGATGAGCAGATTGATAGTTTTGAGAAAATTGTTTTCTATCCCAAAGTTTTTGCAAACCTTGGAAAAATTGCCAGTGAATTCGATTTTGAACTGGTAATGATCACCAATCAGGATGGCCTGGGAACCAACGCGTTTCCCGAAGAGACCTTTTGGCCGGTGCATAATTTCATTATGAGCTGTTTTGAAAATGAAGGAGTAGTTTTTGATAAAGTGTGTATCGACAGAACATTTCCACATGAAAAGGCAAACACCCGTAAACCGGGTACTGGAATGCTTACCACTTATTTAAGCGAGGCATACGATTTAAAGAATTCGTTCGTCATTGGAGACCGGCTTACCGATATGGAACTGGCAAAAAACCTGGGATCCAGAGGAATTTTCATCAATGACCACACTCATTTGGGCACGGATGAGATCACCGTAATACGGAATGAATTGGATACGCATATTGCGTTAGAAACCAACGACTGGGAGCAAATTTATAAGTTTTTGAAACCCAAAGAACGCTTTGCTGAAATTCAGCGTAAGACCAATGAGACGGTGATCTCTATAAGGCTGGGACTGGATGGTACGGGAAAAAGCACCATTGACACGGGAATCGCATTTTTTGACCATATGCTCGATCAATTGGCACGTCATGGCGGGATGGACCTTGAACTATTCGTGCAGGGAGATCTGGAGGTGGATGAACACCATACCATTGAAGATACGGCCATCGCTTTAGGAGAAGTGTTTAGCAAGGCCTTAGGAAATAAAATGGGTATTGAGCGCTACGGCTTTTGCCTACCCATGGATGATTGCCTGGCTCAGGTGGCTATTGACTTTGGAGGTAGAAATTGGTTGGTTTGGGATGCCGATTTTAAACGAGAAATGATAGGAAAAATGCCTACCGAAATGTTCTTTCATTTCTTTAAAAGCTTTTCCGATGGCGCCAAAGCCAATTTGAACATCAAAGCAGAAGGAACCAACGAACACCATAAGATAGAGGCTATATTCAAGGCCTTCGCCAAGGCGATCAAAGCTGCGGTAAAACAGGACAGCGAAAAAATGATCTTGCCAACTACCAAAGGAATGTTGTAAAGTGTTACTTGAATTAGATAAGCACATCTAGTTAAAGATGAAATAGATATGAAAATTGTTATTATAGATTACGGAGCAGGAAATATAAAAAGCATTCAATTCGCAATACAGCGATTGGGCTATGAGGCTACACTTAGTAATGATGAATCGCAGATACGCAGTGCAGATCGCGTTATTTTTCCCGGGGTGGGCGAAGCTCGAAGTGCCATGGCCAAGTTAAAGCATTCCGGGTTGGACGTAGTCATTCCAACGTTGCAGCAACCGGTATTGGGTATTTGTCTGGGGATGCAGTTAATGTGTATTTCTTCGGAAGAGAACGCGACCGGGGGATTGGGAATCTTTGATGTAAACGTACTGCGGTTTTCTTCGGAATTAAAGGTGCCCCAGATAGGATGGAATCAAATCTCAAACCTTAAAACGCCTTTGTTTGAAGGAATTTCTGAAAATGAGTACATGTATACCGTGCATAGCTTTTATGCTCCCCAATGTGATGATACGATAGCAACCACACAGTATAGGGTGACCTATTCTTCAGCTTTACACAAAGACAATTTTTACGGCGTACAGTTTCACCCCGAAAAGAGTAGTAAAGCTGGAAGTAAGATTATTGAAAATTTTTTAAACCTCTCCTAATGCGAATTATCCCAGCCATAGATATCATCGACGGAAAGTGTGTTCGGCTTTCCAAAGGCGATTACAACACGAAAAAGATCTACAATGAGCATCCACTTGAGGTTGCGCAGCAGTTCGAGGACCACGGCATAGAATTTCTCCATTTAGTTGATCTGGATGGTGCACGAAACAAGCACATTGTTAATCACAAAGTGTTGGAAGAAATAGCGTCAAAAACTAATTTAACCATTGATTTTGGAGGCGGTTTGAAAACCAACGACGACCTACGTATCGCTTTTGAAAGCGGAGCGAGTCAGATAACGGGGGGAAGTATTGCCGTAAAAGATCCTGAGGTATTTGAAAGTTGGTTGACACAATACGGTAGTGATAAAATAATTTTGGGTGCCGATGCGAACAATGAAAAGGTCGCTGTCAACGGCTGGCAGGAAGAGAGTACCGAGGATTTGATACCCTTCATTCAGAAATACCGGCAAAAAGGGGTGGCGTATGTGATTTGTACAGATATCAGCAAAGACGGGATGTTGCAGGGTCCGGCTTTCAGTTTATATGAACGGATCCTTGCTGAATGTCGTACTACAGATTCCAATAATGAAATCAAATTGATTGCCTCAGGCGGAATTTCCACTTTCGATGAACTTCCACGTCTGGCGCAATTAGGGTGTGAAGGCGTGATCATTGGTAAGGCCATCTACGAGAACAGAATTGAATTGAAACAACTGGAAAACTACATTTTGAATGCTGACTAAACGAATTATTCCCTGTTTGGATATTTTAAACGGGCGCACCGTAAAAGGGGTGAAGTTCCAGGATCTGCGCGATGCGGGCGATCCGGTAGAGCTGGCCAAATTGTATTCCGAAAACGGGGCGGATGAACTGGTATTCCTGGACATATCGGCCACTGAAGAACGGAGGCAAACCCTGGCGAATTTAGTACTCAGAATAGCCGAAGCCATCGATATTCCCTTTACGGTGGGTGGTGGAATTACGAGCATTGAAGATGTCGATATTTTACTTCGGAATGGGGCCGATAAGGTGACGATCAATTCGGGAGCCATTAAAAACCCTCAATTGATCAACGAATTGAGTGAGAAATTCGGATCGCAATGCATTGTGGTCGCTATAGACGCCAAAAATATGGAAGGAAGGTGGATCGTACATTTGGTAGGAGGGAAAGTACCTACCGAATTGGATCTGTTTGAATGGGCCAAAGAAGTGGCGGAACGAGGGGCCGGGGAAATTCTATTTACCTCAATGGATCATGACGGAACCAAAAACGGCTTCGCCAATGAGGCACTTGCCCGACTTTCCGAATTGATCCCCATCCCGGTTATTGCTTCCGGTGGGGCGGGAACTATAGACCATTTCGCTCAAAGTTTTATCCGGGGAAAAGCAGATGCAGCCTTGGCTGCCAGTGTTTTTCATTTTAAGGAAATTGAAATTAAGGATTTAAAAAACGTGTTACAGCAACAAGGAATTCCGATGCGAATAGAAAAATAAATGAATGGATCATAGATAGAAAGAATGGAAATAGATTTTAAAAAATATCAGGACGGTCTGGTGCCCGCCATTGTGCAGGACGCCATCACAAAAAATGTATTAATGCTGGGTTTTATGAATGAAGAAGCTTTCAGAAAAACACAGGAAATACAGCAGGTCACCTTCTTTAGCCGAAGTAAAAACAGACTCTGGACCAAAGGCGAAATCTCCGGGAATAGTTTGGAGCTCGTCTCAATTACAGCAGATTGCGATAAAGATGCCCTGCTCGTGATGGCGCATCCTAAAGGGCCCACTTGCCATTTAGGAACGGATACCTGTTGGGGAACTTCCAATAAAAGTTCTTTCGGATTTCTTTCGGAATTGGAAAAAGTAATTGAAGACCGTAAAAATAACCCGGAGCAGGAGCAATCGTATATCGCCTCACTCTTCCGAAGTGGAATCAATAAGATCGCCCAAAAAGTAGGAGAGGAGGCCGTAGAAGTAGTTATAGAAGCGAAGGATGACGACGATTCGGCTTTTTTAAATGAAAGTGCAGACTTGCTTTTCCATTTTATGATACTACTGCAGGCAAAAAAGGTTCACCTAAGCGATGTTGAGAAGACGCTTCGGGCCAGACATAAATAGAAAATAGCAGTCATAAAAAGAGCCCTGTTTGTATTCCAGGGCCCTCTGATTTCTATTTTAAAACTTCGAATAGATCTTCTCACTGTGTTATTTGAGCCAACCTTTCTGTTTGGCCCCTTTACTATAATAGTACAAGAAAATTGAAATTACGATGACCACAAGTGGCATCACAATCCCATCCACAGTTCCAAAATCAGCGATTGAAGAAGTAGTGAACCATATTCCGATCATTTGTACTAAAACGCAAATCAGGGATAAACCGAAAAGCAAGGTGGCAAGTTTTCGTCTGGCCAATAGTAAAATACTCGCCAAAAGCCCGGAAAATACTGCAATAGCAAATGCTGCGGTAAGCCAAGCAGGAAGTCCGTCCATGAATGCAAGTTGTACTTCGGTCATTTCAGCTCTAAAACTTTCGACTCGGTAGGCCTGCATTAGGTAACGAGAAACTCCCATGGCATTCCAAAGAAGCGCGATCACGCCAATGATCCAGAACCATAGGTTTGGTTTGTTAGTTGTTGTCATAATGTGTTGGTTTACGATTATTGTAGTAAATATACATATTTTTGACCTATGTTTTCGAAGCGCCATTTCTATCTTATTGAAATTCAATACCTGGGCTTTCGGTACCACGGGTGGCAAAAACAGCCGAACCTGCTTACCGTGGAGCGAATGATATCCCGAACGGTGTCCTATGTGCTGGGGCATAAAAATTTTAAGCTATTGGCTTCCGGTCGTACCGACGCTAAAGTATCGGCTAACCAGGCGTTTGTGGAACTTTTTTTGGACGGTGACCCCTTGGAAATACAAGAATTTTTACCTGTATTCAATGAGAATTTACCTCCCGATATCCGTGCGTTGGGCATTCGGGAGGTAGAGAAGGAGTTTAATATCATTGATGCTCCCAAAGGAAAGGAATATTTGTATTTGTTTTCCTTCGGAAATAAAAATCACCCATTCGCCGCGCCCTATATGACAGCTATACTGGTTCATTTGGACGTAGAACTCATGAAGCAAGGCGCACAATTGTTTGAAGGAACTCATGATTTTAGAAATTACGCCTATAAACACAACCCGGAAACCCAAACTGTTGGATCCATCGAAACTTCAGAAATTATTGAAAATATGCTCTATACCGCCAGTTTCTTTCCGGAAAATAGTTATGTGTTTCGGGTGCAGGGAAAGGGGTTCAAAAGACATCAAATTCGATTGATGATGGGCGTATTGTTTGACCTGGGGGAAGGCAAAGTGGGTCTTGATTTTATAAGGCAAACACTGCAGCCGGAAACATCGTACAAATTGGAGCGAATCGCACCTGCCAGCGGACTCATTCTGAACAATGTCATTTTATAAACCTCCCTTATTTCAGAAGTAATTAAAAAGTTAACTTTACGGAAATTCAATCGTGATGAAACCATTGCTTCTCCTAATTTTGTTATCTACCATGCTACATTCCTGTTCCGAAACCAAAATTGACTACGCTTCCTTTAATGATTATCCTGTTGCTGTGGAAGAAGATCTCTGGCTGGAGTACACCAAAGAATATTCAGAGTTCAAATTATGGTCTCCAACCGCTGAAGCCGTCCGATTGCATTTATATGCCGAAGGGAACGAAGGAGAGGCCATTGGTACGCATGCCATGGAAAATTCTTCCTTAGGAGTCTGGAAAAAACGCCTGAAGGGTGATTTGAATGGCACTTATTATACGTTTCAGGTCAGGATCGACGGGGCCTGGCTGGAGGAAACACCCGGGATCTATGCCCAAGCGGTGGGCGTCAACGGAAAACGGGCCATGGTTTTAAATCTGGACGAAACAAATCCGGAAGGTTGGAAGAAAGACAAAGGCCCGGCGATTCAGTATTTGAACGAAGCCATTATCTACGAATTACACATTAGAGACATGACCATTCATCCTCAATCGGGGAGCAGTCTGCCGGGGAAATATTTGGGTTTGGTTGAGGAAGGAACCAAAGGACCCAATAGGGTGGCCACTGGCATGGATCATTTCAAAGAAATGGGAATCACCCATGTGCATTTACTACCTACATTCGATCATTACGCCATTGATGAGACCAGGTTGGATAGCCTTCAGTTCAATTGGGGCTATGACCCACAGAATTATAACGTTCCCGAAGGTTCCTTTTCGTCCAATCCTTTTAAGGCCGAGGTACGTGTCAAGGAATTTAAAGAAATGGTGCAGGCTTTTCACAAGAACGGGATAGGTGTGATATTAGACGTGGTTTACAATCATACCGGTATTACAGAAGGCTCCAATTTCAATTTGGAAAATCCTGGTTACTACTATCGTTTCAGAGAGGACGGTAGTTACTCCGATGCCGCTGCCTGTGGCAATGAAACGGCTTCAGAGCGCGCAATGATGCGAAAGTTTATTTTGGAATCTGTAAAGTATTGGGTGAAAGAATATCATCTGGACGGCTTCCGATTTGATCTCATGGGGATTCACGATATAGAAACCATGAATGAAGTCTCTAAGGAATTAAAGCAGATCAATAAGAACGTATTTGTTTATGGCGAGGGCTGGACGGCAGGAGACTCTCCACTTCCTATTGAAAAGCGGGCTTTAAAAAAGAGTATGACCCAAATGCCACTGATCACCGCCTTTGGGGATGATCTTCGTGACGGCTTGAAAGGTTCGGTTTTTGAGGATAGCAGCGCCGGATTTGTAAGCGGGGCCGAAAATACCGAAGAATCGGTGAAATTTGGGGTGGTGGGCTGTATTCAGCATCCGCAATTGGATTATGCTGCTGTTAATTATTCCGATGCGCCCTGGGCTAAGGAACCCTGGCAATCGATCGCCTATGTTTCCTGTCACGACAATCATACTATTTATGATAAATTAAAAGTATCTCGAAAAGCCGCAAGTGAAGCAGCTATTATCCAAATGGACAAACTGGCGAATGCGGTGGTGATGACCTCTCAGGGGACTGCTTTTCTGCATGCGGGTGCCGAAATGCTTCGGACCAAGAACGGGGCGCATAATTCGTATAATTTACCCGATACGGTCAACCGAATTGACTGGAACTGGAAAGTAAAAAACCAGGCCGTCGTGACGTATTATAAGAATTTGATCGCTTTGCGGAAAGCACATCCGGCCTTTCGAATGGCTAATTCCGAAGAGGTAAGAGAAAAATTGGAATTTAAAACTGTGGAACCCGGGCTGATCAGTTTTCAGATTAAAGATCACGCCAATGGGGATGTGTGGAAGAACATTTACGTGATCTACAATGCCCGTACCACTCCGGTCGACTACCAACTGGAAGGGGAGTGGCGATTGGCTGTTTTAGGAAATACTTTTTTTGATTCCGAAGAAAATAGTTTGCAAGGTAGTGTGAAGGTGCCGGCTATTTCGATGGCAGTGGTTTTTCAGCAGTGAGAGGTGAGAGGTGAGAGGTGAGAGGTGAGAAGGTGTTGATTGGGGGTGTACCAGCGCTATTCACAAAGCTTTTAAAACAGATCGCATGAAGAAAAAGATATTATATGTAGTTATCATTGTTGTGGTTGCTTTTTATGCGCTTTCGCAATCCAGCTATCATGTGGACAGAAACCAGTACAATTTGTTGCCTGTAGGTATACTGAAACCCAACGGAGCTACATTGTATGTCGATGAGGCGGACCGAATTTGGGAATTGCAACCGCAGATCAAGAACAAGTTCCATCAGCCGGCAGGGCCGGTTCCTCCCGTTCCGATTCCTTATCCGAACGTGGTGGGATCTTTGGAGTTTGATGCCCATAGCCCCAACTGGAAGTTTTTAAGCCAGATAGAGGAGGGCAGTGGCTCGTATGAGGCCATTCTGCAACCCGACGGCACCTATCTCACCACCGGACCCAAACAGGGCACTTACAATTATGGTCATCCCAGTGGTGTTTGGGGCAGTTTGAAACATACTTTTCTGGATGTGATCCCACATTTTTTTAACGGGGAGTATCGAGATTGACTCTCTTTAATTTTTACGTATAAATACGTAGTGGTCAGCATATTTAGAATTTATACCTTGTATTCATAACCGCCTATATAAGTAAGGCCGTAATATTTTCTTCCATGAAAGCACCCGTCGATAAAACTTCTAAAAATAAAAGTCAGGTACCAATCAACGAAAATGTACCACCCAAGCGTGCAGGAGAAGCGTTGGCTCATTTTAATGACAATCGCCCAAAAACGAAACAGTTACAGCAATTGCAGGGAATGGCTGATCAATTTACAGCCCAAACACAATCGCCCGTTCAAAAAAAGAAGAATCACACCGGTTTGCCTGATAATTTAAAGTCGGGTATTGAAAACCTCTCCGGTATCTCCATGGACGATGTAAAAGTCCACAGAAACTCCGATAAACCCGCTCAGTTGAATGCTCATGCCTATGCGCAGGGCACGGACATACATCTGGCCTCCGGGCAAGAAAAGCATTTGCCGCACGAAGCCTGGCATGTGGTACAGCAAAAGCAGGGGAGGGTAAAGCCTACGATGCAGCTGAAAAATAAGGTCAACATTAACGATGACGTGGGTTTGGAGAAAGAGGCGGATGTGATGGGGGCGAAGGCACTTGGAACAGATTTGAAGGTTAAGGAAAATGAAATTCAGCTGAAATCTTTGGATCAAAAGTCAAGTAAGAAAAATCAATTAATACAATCGGTTGTTGTGCAGAAAGCTAATTCTCAGAAAGGTATGGCCATATCGACCAATGGAGATTACGGTAAATCCAATTCTTTCAAAAATACTGAACCGGTTCAATTTATAAAGGGTTTTTTGCAAAACGGTGATGGTGGTATGGAGATACTATATAAGGGAGTAACTTATACTATTCAAGGGGTGGCGCCTCTAAGTGGAGGACCTGTGGAATTTGATTCGGTTTATCCTCCAGGATTTGGTCCGGCCACAATTGCTACAAATGTACGCCCGGATCTGAGCACACCCGAATCTATAAAGTGGTGGGCAGATATTGGTGACGCTCAAGCAATAGAGCTTTTGGGAGAGACAGAAGATGAGGTAGAAGAAGAGCCCGAGAAAGTAATGACGCTTGCCGAAATAATGAAAGCTTCTGGACCAATGCCTAAATCCTTAACTCCAAAAAGCGGATACAATGGGCCACCTTTGGTGAAAAAAATTAATAAATTATCGGTACATGCGCCAGGTCAAGTATCAGAAGGAAAGGTAGTTAAAATTCAAACATTTCCATATGTTGGAGATCTTGTGTTAAAATGTGAAGTTACATTGAGTTTCAGTAAAGGCACTTCGGACTATAAAGGAATGTTATGTATTCACCAACATCAAAATGGTAATTTGAATAATACGGACAATTTACATTTTAAAAAGACCCATAGCAAGACTGACAAAAAGTATGGTAGAGTTCCCCGTTGGGTAATTGATCAGGTGCCACAAATACAGTAACCTCTTAAGTTAGGTTTTTGTATACCTTAAGAACATCTGGAAATCGACATCACTCTTACTTATTAATCTCAATTAGGATTTCCTGTCAATGCTCCTTTTAGCGTTGCCAATTACTTATAAACACGTAATGGTAAGACCTTTATCTTTTACTACCTTGATTACTTATTAGAAAGAGCGAATCATATCGATGAAAGCTGCAGCAGACAAAACACCCGAAAATAAAAGCCAGATCCCGGTCAAAGAGGCTACGCAAACTCCGGCCGGTGGGGAAGGATTGGCTCAGTTTAAGGATCATCGGCCTGAAACTACTCAATTACAACAACTACAATCCCTAGCCAACAACAGCAGACAATCGCAACATATTGCGCAACTACAAGCCATGGCCAATGGCCAGAAATCACAGGAAATCGCACAAAAACACGAGAATAATACCGGTTTGCCAGATAATTTAAAATCCGGTATTGAAAACCTCTCCGGTATTTCCATGGACGACGTAAAAGTGCATCGCAACTCCGATATGCCTGCTCAATTAAACGCCCATGCCTATGCGCAGGGTACCGATATCTATTTGGCCTCCGGGCAGGAAAAGCATTTACCGCACGAAGCCTGGCATGTAGTACAGCAAAAGCAGGGGAGGGTGAAGCCTACGATGCAGATGAAGGCAGGGGTGAATATCAATGACGACGAAGGACTGGAGAAGGAGGCTGATGTGATGGGGGTGAAGGCGGTTCAGTCGTTAGAATTCGAGCCTCGCAAAAAGTTTCCGTCGTCAGTACTCCATGGCCCGTTATTGCAGAAAAAGCGCAAGATGGACGAACAAACGGAAGAGGATTTCGAGAAATTCAAATTTGGAGATGATGCTGAAAATGTGCAATCCGTCGACGACGCCAACAAGTTTTACCTTGCTAGCTTGCAGTCTGGAGAGAAGGTAATGATGGAAGGGCTCAAGTGGTTTACTGGGGCAGAGGCACGAAAACCAACGATAAGCGCCAAAGCAGTCTTATCAGACATTATCAGTTTTGGATATCGATATTTTTGGAATTTCAGTGGCGCTGATAGTAAGATAGTGCGTGTTGGAATTTCCCGAAAAGCTCTAGTTGGCGACAATGAAAGCGAACAACGAGAATTTTCTGAGGATGACATGCTTTATGACGGAACATACAATGTTGCGACAGGTGAGTTCTCTGCGGACTGGAATTATAAGAATGCTGATTTGGAGTATGCAGAAAAAGAAGGTAAGGGAGTTCTTTCGAACAACCGAATCATCGAGTTCCAAATATCTCTCGCAATCGAAAAGTATAGTGAACGTGACGATGCAGAAGAAGTCACAGCCAAACTTAGTTCTATTAAGCGTTCGGGTATCGGAAACACACGAACGCTCGCCACGATTTTCATGAGTGATACTAACGGCGAAGTGGCGCGTGGAGGAACAGAAATAATTAGTGAACCGACTGAAGATGCGTTCGCGCTTCTTGGTACGCCTAACGGCAACTCGGCCGTCTGGTTGTTGATCGAGCATGAAGAACCTAGCGGCGCTGTCGACATCGAGTCAATAGAGTACGATAAATCAAATCTTACAATCCACTATATGCGGTAATCTCCGTAGGTGAAAACCCATGGATTTTAAGCTGATATACCTTGAATTACTTAAATTCCTCAGTAATACGGATTAAGATGATTTCACTCATACTCATTAATCCCATAAAGAATCTCCTTCCTATAACTCCCGTTGATCTCCACAGGCGCTATAGACGGTATTAAACTTTTCAATCGCGATGGTGACACTTTCTTTGAATTAGGTGCATAAAACACCTCTTTTCTAAAGGCGAGGCTGCTCAGATTCAGGGTTATTTTGTGTGGAAAAAATTTGTATCTTTATTATTCCTCCCGCTTAAAGCACAGATCCTATACTTTGCTCTTGCAATGATGCATCGTATCGCTGTCGTATAAAAACTAGTAGTAACAAAACAGACAAAAATGATCAGAAAAATATTTATCTCACATCATTTTGATGAAAAGGGAAAAAAGCTGGCCGATTTCGTAAAAACTCTCGTTGGCACTCATAACATCCGGCCTGTTACCGGGGAACGACTTGGTGGACAAGGTTTGAATCGGGGCGTAAAGGATCTACTGGACCAATGCCAGGCCACGATCGTTTTACTTACAGACAGAGCCGAAGGTAAGGATAATCAATGGGTCACAGATGAAAGAGCTTATGCCGATGGTAAAAATCACTATTTTATAACTTTGTTGGACGAAGGACTTTACGACACGGGGATGTACTCAAATTACGAAAGAATCAGGATCAAATGGAATGAACTGCATTTAAACATATTGGATCTATCTGAAACCATTAAACAATGGAAGAAAAAAGAAGGCAGTGATCTAAAACTTCTGATACAACCCAAAACTCTTTCCGACATAGTTTTAGATTCCTATGATGAAGTACTCTTTCGGTATAAAAAAAGAGCCGTCGATGATGACACAGAAGCCCACTGGCAAGATGTTAAAGCAAGACCCGATCCAGGCGGATTGATGATCAAAATTCCCAAAGTAAAGGATGATGACCTTATTGAGGTAATAAAGACCAGTATTGCCGGGGAGACATGGTCGGCCAAAGCCGTAATTCCAAATGCAAAGGTGGAGCTTAAAAAGAATTAATTATGGAACGCAATATTAACATAGGTCAATCGAGTAGAAGAGATTCGACAAGCAAAAATTATTGGAAGTGGTCTGTATGGATAGAAACTACACCGGAGATCCTGGATACGATCGAATCGGTCAAGTATGTGCTGCATCCGTCATTTCCAAACAGAATTAAAAATCGCACCTCAAAAAAGGATAAGTTCAAATTGAACGCAAGCGGTTGGGGGGAGTTCAATATTCATATTAAAATATTTATTTCCGGTGAAAGTGAACCTATTGTCAAGACGCATTACCTCAAACTATTTGAAGAAGAACAAGAAGTGAGCCATGCATCGAAGTCTGTGTTTATATCTTCGGCCTTGACCGATTCAGAAAAAGTCGAAGAACTAACCGATAGCTTGGCTAAAAAGAATATTTCGGTAGCCACAGAGGACACCGTTGTGGATATGGGATCCGATTGGGAGGATGATATCAACAGGGCCATAAAGGACTCTGATGTTTTTATTTTATATGGATCAAAGTTTCTGAGTAAATTTCAACAAAACCAACTGGACACGGCCATCAAGTCCGATGCGAAAATCATTATAAAGATGGATGATGGAGATAGTCTGGATAAGCAATATTTAGAAAGAGATAACATTCGAATCCTAAAAAATAATAGCGATATCATTAAGCTTTTATAAGCATGTCGAAACTCTGGCCTTGTTGCAGGTAAGATGCCATAGAGAGCCTCTGTGCTAATGAAATAACGTCCATGATTCACTCATACTCATAAATCCCATACAACACCTCCTTCATTTTACTGCTAAAATTGATTCAAATTCCATCAGAATCGAAGGTAAATTCCACGCAAAAATCAACAGTAATGAGATCAGAATACATTGTAGTTCAACGAATATAGTTGCATTTTACCGATGAAATACCTATGTTGGGCCCCATTAGCCCTCAATCCAGCCAAAAATGAACTATCGCAGCCTAGTATTTACTGTTGTTTGTTGTATCATTATTAGTAGTGTTTCGACGGCCCAGGTAGGTATCGGGACCACGACACCCAACTCCAACGCCATATTGGATCTTAGTTCTTCAACACAGGGCCTGTTGACCCCAAGGCTCACGACAGTGGAGAAAAACACCCTTGGAGGCTCGCTGGGGATCAACGATGCCGGACTCCTCGTTTTCGATTCAACGACCAATGCATTTTATTATTGGAATAGCACCGAATGGTTGTTAATTAGGATCGATAGCGTTATTACAGACTCAGATTCGACGGGTACCTTGTATTTAACATCGGAAGCATCCACCAACATACCGGTAGCTAATACTCCGGTAAAGATCAGTGGAACGACAGCCACCGAAAATCTGGCCAATTTTACGGCTGGGGGAGTGGATAACCGATTGGTGTATACCGGACTTACAACCCGAACTTTTTCAGTGATCTGTTCTTTATCGTTCCAGGGAGATTCGGCCCGGAACGAACTTTTTTCATTCTATATAGCCAAAGGGACCGGCGGCTCGACTTCTGTGGTGAACTCCACCAAAGTGTATCGATTTATTGCCGGGAACTCCGATGTGGGTGCCTTGTCCATCTCGGGTAATGTTTCCCTGGCTACAGGGGATTGGGTAGAAGTATGGGCAGAATGTGCCGATGATAACGATTTGATCGTAAAGTCCTTTAATTTGCTTATCAAGTAGCCTACGATCGCGCCCATAGCCTCACAGGACCTTCTTCCTGCATCTTTTTTGTGTTTAGGGCCCACTTTCCACCGGCGTGCCGTAATGGTTACTGCCGCCTGCCGTACGGGCCACCCTCACTCATACTCATTGATCCCATATAAGATCTCCTTCATTTTACTGCCGTTGATCTCTACGGGTTTAAAGGCGGCGGTAGCTGACAATTATCATTGGTTGTTCCCTAGTTCTCTTCTAAATTTCAGGATCGTATGTTACCATCATGGCCAAAGTGTTTATCAACTACCGGCGGGAAGA
The DNA here is from genome assembly GCA_963807685.1 of uncultured Flavobacteriaceae bacterium. GTDB lineage: Bacteria > Bacteroidota > Bacteroidia > Flavobacteriales > Flavobacteriaceae > Aureisphaera. The sequence goes on from CAWECU010000025.1 coordinate 16,910, forward strand.
CAGTGGACCTTATGTAGATCGGCTGCAGGATCATTTGGAGCAACTTTTTAAGGAGGGTGAGGTCTTTCGGGATGTGCATAGTATTAAACCGGGAGAAGACTTTAAAACCGCTATCGAAACGGCGATTCGTGACTTTGACTATGTACTTGTGGTAATAGGGCCCGATTGGGTTTCCCAATTAAAAAAACGAGGTGCGCGTGAAACGACAGATTTTGTTCGTCTCGAAATTGCCGCCGCCCTGCAGCAGGGCAAAACGATCATACCTATTACTGTAGGAGGAGCAAAAACACTGCATGAAAAAGACCTTCCAAAAACAATTTCTGGCCTTGTTGATAGGCAGGTTTTTGATCTTTCCAATACACACTTCAAGAATGATGTGATGCGCTTGATAGATGCGATGGGAGGGGCCTGGGGATATTTGAGAGTGTTCGTTGAACTCCCTTTGGTGTGGTATCACACTAGGGTTCATTACTATCTTAGGGTTGCTGTTAAAGGCCCGATTGGAACATACCATTGTTTAGTGGATTCTAAAGGAAAATTCTATAGGGTGAGAGATGCCAAATCACATCCAATCGAAATGTATAAGTCAACTTCTGAAAACCTTGTTCAGAATATAAAATATCAGCAAAAGCCAGATTCAAAACTCGAAAATAAATTCCTGAACTGGAAGCTTCCACCGGCTCGATATAAACTTGAAGTTTCTCTATTTAAGGAAATGCAAGCAAAAAATTTAAAAGAACCCTTGATCACAAATACACCAGATAAAGTTGAACGAAGCAATACAAAGTCCTTTAATGTGTATAACGAAGAGATAACAGGATTTAAAATAATAGTGAGAGATGAAGATAGGCTCCTTGGCTTGATACCCCCGGATCTAAAAATAGAATCATTTTAATTTCCCGAATTAAGTGAATTGGGAAAACATAGATAAATCACTCATACTCATTGATCCCATACAAAATCTCCTTCATTTTACTGCCATTGATCTCTACGGGTTTATAGGCGGTATTAAACTTTTCGATGGCGATAGTGACACTTTCTTTGAGTTGGGAGTAAGCGACAGGAATCATGTTGGCGCATTGTTGCTCGTTTTCGTAGCTGTTAAGCATGATACCAAATTTTTCATAGAATTTGGCACCCTGGTCGATAAAGGCGTTGTACTGGGTGATGAATTGTAATAATCGATCGATAGGAAATTCAAGGTTTATCTGCATTTTATGCGCTTTTCGTCCCTCGTTTTCGTCTTCCATGATGGCGGCCAATGTTTCGAGATAACTCCCCAGGTGCTCTCGTACACTGTCCCAGTCATCGGTATTTCGACATTCCATCAGCGTATTATGATACGCAATGGGCTTAGTGAAATCCACAAATAATTGTTGGAGTTCTTTCATAATGTTTTCGTTGTTCTTCTGAAGAAATACGGTTTCAAAATAGATGGTATTTAGATCGTTGTGCATTCGCAATGTGAAATCCAGGATACATTCAACATCTTTCAAGCTTGATTCTTTCTCGGTTTTTGATGTATTTGTATTTGTGAACAGGGAGATTAAAGAATGTGCGACCGAAGTATAAATATTATTGCCAAGAACATGTGTGAGATCAAAACCTGTCTTTTTGTCTTTTTTGGTACTAATAAGATCCTTCATTGAGGCAAACTGAGGGTAGTGGTTGGGATTTGATATTTTGTTTATTTCCGAAAAAGTACTGACGGAGGCAAAATGATGATCTAGTGCCAGAGTTTTCTCATATAGAATCTTTATGATCTGTAAACCCTTGATGTATCGAATTTTGCTGATATCAGTTTCTTCATTGAATGCCAGCTCTTGAAGTTTCTCTTTAATTTCATCTTTTCGCAGCAACCATTGTACTTGTTTGTCTATTTTATTTGCTGTTCTAAGGTTTACATTGATCTGATATAATTGGGCATACAGATGATTCGCTTCAAGCTCATATTGTTTTTTCACAAAAGCTATTTCCAATAGGAGTTCGGATAAGTGCCCATTTATGGTAGTATTTTTAAACGTACCCTTATTATAACTAAACGCACAAGTTGGATTATGGATCCATAGAAATAGTGTTGCGGAAAAATATATGAAAAGTTTCATGTGGTTCTTTTTTAAGGAATAGGAAGATTTAAAATAGTAATATCGATATAATTTGGAGTAACAAAGGTTGCATAGGCTCCAGCCTTTAAGGAGTCAAGTTGTTTCGATCTTATTGGAGATGTGAGTTGTTTTATGTGTTCAGATAAAAACAAGGATTCTTCCATTGTAAATTCCAATTCATTAAGATTGGATGAAGTAATGGGTTCTCCCAACACCCGGTCATCTTCTTCTTTGGATAATTTTTGCCGATAAATTCGCAAAATGGAAGCACCGTTTGCCGTTTGTATAAAAGCGGCATTATAGTTTTTGGAACTTTCCGTCGATATGCTACACGCTCCACGTCCGAAACAATTGGTTCCACGACCAATGGTTATTCTTACATTTTGGGCGAGCCCAAAGACGGGTAGCCACAATAGTAGTATGGTAATGATAAATGATTTCATGATTAAAGAAGTTGATCCATTACAGTATTTGAAGTTATCATGAATTAGGCTGTACCAGAGTATTTCGGAAGTCCAGCCTAATTCAATTTAAGACTTTTTTACCGTAATAGTACATGAGTAATAATCCTGGATAGTAAAATAGTCACTAAACAAAAATAGCAGTATTGCAAGTGGAAGAATCATAATACTCACTACCTTCAGTAGGGTTCGTTTTATGCTTGTTTTCTTGCTAATCTCGGTTTCATCCTCTTGAACCACTTTAATTCCAAAAAGTAATTTCCCAAGAGTACTACCATTGTTTAATAGATCAAAAATTATAAAATAGCACATATAAAAGAAAATTGACGTTCCAATTCGAAGGTGGAATCGTATTCCTAAAAGTTCGAAATTCTTGGTCTCAAAGATATATGACAACATGTTCTCCATAATCGTAACAAGAATACTGATGATGATGACATCTATAAGAAAAGCTCCAATTCTTCTTTGTTGTGTACCGTTCATCTGCTTTAAATTTGATTTAATTTATATCTGAGGTTTGTAATTTCCCCTTTCTTATTGAAATGATATCTTCCCGGAATAATGGAAATAATATACTGCCCCTGATTCACCGTCGCGGAGTTTGTTATTTCAAGATCATTCGGATACTGTATTTGCGAGTTATTTTCTCTATTGCCTACGATCGGTAGGCATCCAAACATTTCAGTACCGCAACATATAGTTATGGTGGTCTCGATTTCCATAATTGAAAGGTCAATGGTAACGTTAACGTCGTGACAGAAACCGATTCTCATACTGTTATTGTTTTCCTCATTTAAGGTGTTGTAGAGTTCTTCGGAAGTAACTATAGTATAATCTTCTCCTCGTTGTGCATTGACATTAGTAGAAATCAGAAATGTTAACCCCACTATCATGATAAGGACTATTTTTTTTACCTGGTTCATAATACATAATTTTAATAAACACCTACTCGTTCGCTTTTCGGTTTCCGCGACTATTTTAATGTGCTAGCCACACCTTTTTTACCTTTTGCCTGTTTATTATAAATTTGTATATTTGAAATAAGAACAGACGATAGTTTGTTTTTTACGAAAATCTGCGAGAGCTTCTACCTGGTAGGAGCTTTCTCTATTTTGAAGGTTTCTTGCTTTGGGTGTGGATACATGGGTTTAGTTTAAACTTGCGGTTATAAGAAATCGGCTCAAAGAAAAAATACTAACTCCCCAGTTAATCTAAAACGAATCTTCAAGCCGATTAACTTCAATTATGACTACTACAAATTTTATATGAATTTCTTGTTTTTGCAACTGAAACATATTGTGATTCAAGAATTTACATCCGTCAATTCTTGAATTGAGACTACAAAATAATTCTTATATAGCACGTTGTCAACTATTTATGATCTTTGCTTAAACCAAGTGCGGATGACAAGAAATATTTTGAAAGGAAAATGCTAACTTTAGTCTTATGTAACGCCTAACTCCTCGAATTCAACATAATTTAATATGAAGAGTATCACTTTACCTTTACTATTTAGTTTATTCTCCGTCATTTCGACGGCCCAAGAATTAACAGGGCAGTATCTAAATAGGCTGGAAGATGAACAGCTTTTATCACTATTCGATCAATTTTACCGCGATTCAATTTCCCAAGAAAAAATTGCTCGAACATATCTAAATAGAGCCCGAATTGAATTAGATACAATTAAAATGGCCAGAGGATATGATCGTTTAGCGAGAATATTTCATCCTGATAAAAACATAATGTTTGCGGACAGCGTGATAGTGCTAACAAAGGATATTTACAATATTACCTATCCCGCATTAGGCTATATATTGAAAGGATATTACTTCAACAGGGAGAATCAAATCCAAAATTCAATGGAAAACTATTCAATAGCCTATAATATTGCAAAAAAAAGAGGAAATATTAATCAACAAGTTATGGTTTCCGATGTTCTGATTTTTTATAAATCAGTCTGGGGAAATAAAAAGGTTGCACTAGAATTGCAAAAAGAAAGGCATAAATTATTAACGAGCGAATATTATTTTAATGAGGTTAAAAAGGCGACCAGAGAGTCAATAAATATTGATGTTTCACAACTTTACTTAGAAGATGAAATTCTCTCACTACAAAATTTCGTCTATTGTTACATAAATTTGAAACAACTCGATTCTGCTGAAGTTTATTTATCAATGATTGATTCAAAAATGGTAAGGTATTCGGGAAACTTCAAAAATTTATTTGAAAATTGGTTAGACGAAGCGAAAGTTGAAGTAGCCTATTATAATGGACAGTATGAAAAGGCTATTCTTCTTACTGATGAAATTTTAGAGAATGAGATTGCCAATAATAGCAGCTTAATGAATCTATATTTTTTCAAGGGCCTCTCTTTAATCGAATCTCACAACTATGATATCGGCATTAAATATTTAAAAAAATCTGATTCAATATATGATTTATCGAGATTATCTATTCCCCTTCAACCATATAAAAGAGAGCTATTTGTTAGGTTATTAAGGCATTATGAATCAACAAAGAACAAGCCGAAAACCATTGAGTATTTAAATAAGTTGATAGGGGTGGACAGTATTTTTAAAGTAAATTATCAATATTTTGAACCGGAACATATTAAGAATTTTGAAACACCAAAATTACTTCAGGAAAAAGAGTCGGTAATTGCTAGTTTAGAGCGGAAAAATAAAAGATCGGCCACTCGAACCTGGTGGATAGGAGGCATTCTTTTGGGAAGTTTGATCATTATGAGCTATTATTTTAATCGCCAATTAGTTTATAAGAAACGGTTCCAGGCCCTACAGTTAGTCACAAATACAGGTAGCGATCAAAATTTTAGGAGGGATGAGGCAAGAAATGAAATTTCATCTGAAATCGTTGAGGATATCCTTCGAAAATTGAACGGTTTTGAAGAAAAGCGACACTTCCTGGTTCATGACATTTCCTTACAATCCTTGGCCCGATCGTTCCATACCAACTCCAATTATTTATCTAGAGTGGTCAATCTAAAAATGGAAAAAAACTTTTCACAGTATATTCATGATTTGAGAATAGATTATGCCATGAAAGAGTTGTTGCCCCAACCTAAATTTCGAAATTACACAATTAAAGCAATCGCTGAGGATTGTGGATATACAAATGCCGAGTCATTTTCCAGAGCTTTTTACAGGAAAAATCGGATTTATCCTTCCTACTACATTAAAAAACTAAATAAATCCGCTAATTGACTTCAGCGTCTAACACGGTAGCTCGATTTATACAGTTTTCAATTGAAATTCGAAGGTTTTTTTTAGAAACCACCCCCTCAATGATGTAAATTTTGCAAGAATCCAATTTGGTATTACTCTGTGAAAATAATACATCCCCGTTGTTCAATAATTGAGTAATGGCCAATGAATCCAGCTGATTTTCAACCAGCACATTCATGGATTTTTCTGATATAATTCTTTTCTTAGTGCGAATATTTTTAAGAGTTCTGGCATTTGGGCCATAATCATATTCACATGATGCCCCGGCACCTCCAATGAAAAAATACAATAGTACAAGACCAATTGCAAAGCCTCCGAAATAATAAAAGAAACGTTTTGTAAGATTCATGGCGTTTTAAAGATCTATAATGTGCATTACCAAATTACTATTAAGTCTCACTGTAAAGAAAGTAGTTTTTAGGTAAGATTAGAAGATCAACAGATTCGGATCGCTGTAGGGTAGGTCAAACCAATCTGCAACCGCCTTACTTGTTAAAATTCCGTGGTAAAAGTACAAACCATTTTTTAATCCGGAGTCAAATCGTATGGCTTCTTCCAGCCCCCCACACTCTGCAATTTGTAACAAATACGGAGTGAAAATATTACTCAGGGAAATAGAAGCTGTTTTAGGATACCGTGCCGGAATGTTTGGTACGCCGTAGTGTATTACCTCATGTTTTAGAATAGAAGGTCGATCATGTGAGGTCATTTCGCTAGTTTCGAAACAACCGCCCATATCGATACTCACATCAATAATTACAGCACCCTTTTTCATGCGTTCCACCATAGCTTCGGTTACGATTACCGGCGACCGGTGCTTTCCGCGAACGGCACCAATAGCTACATCGCAGCGCCGCAATGCTTTAAGCAAAGTTTTGGGTTGAATAGTAGAGGTGTACAAGGATTGACCGACTTTCGACTGAATTCTTCGTAATTTTGTAATGGAATTATCAAATATCTTCACACTTGCCCCCAGGCCTAAAGCCGCACGAACCGCATAAAGGCCAACGGTCCCGGCTCCAATGACCACAACCTCTACGGGAGGTACTCCACTAATATTTCCAAAAAGTAGTCCGTTACCGTCGGCGGCGTTAACCATAAGTTCCGATGCGATCAAAACTGAGGCCGTACCGGCAATTTCGCTAAGTGCCTTGACTGCCGGATAACTGCCATCTTCATCTTTTATAAATTCGAAGGCCAGCGCAGTGATTTTCTTTTTAGCCAGAGCCTCAAAATATTCTTTTTTTTGGGTTTTAAGCTGTAATGCGGAAATGAGAACGGATTTAGGATTAATTTGATCCAGTTCTTCGAGGGTAGGGGGTTCCACCTTTAAAATGATGGGGCAACCAAATATTTTTTTAGTATCTGATGTCAATTTGGCACCAGCCTCACTGTAATCCTTATCCGAGTATCCGGCTTCTTCTCCAGCTCCGGTTTCCACCAATATTTGATGTCCGTTTGCCGCTAAAGCCGCGATAGCATCGGGAGTCAAGCAGATACGTTGTTCCTGAAAGTGGGTTTCTTTGGGAATGCCAATAAAGAGATCGCTCTTTTCGTGTGCTATTTCCAGTTTTTCTTCTTGGGGAAGTAATTGTGCTTTGGTAAACGGTGACTTCGGTTGCGACATAGAACGGCTAGGTTATATGCGACAAGTTACATATTTAATTTTAGATTTTGAAACCGTTTTTTTTATCGAAATAAATCTTTGATCTGTTGCCAGATTGATTTTTGCACACCTAATTCTTGCTCAAATGAGGACAAATCATTTCCGCGAACCTTTGCAAATAATTTTGCCCTTATCAGATAAACCGCGGGTACCACCACCATCATTAGTGGCAAGATGTAATAAATTTCCAATTCGTCATAGCCTCCACTTTCATTAATTAGCCCCCAGAGTTGGAAGCTATACATTGCAATGGGAACTAATATGATCCAATGCCACCAATGTTTGCAAGTGAAGAACCACAAAAGCATGAAATATAGCGGAACAATTTTTCCAGTTAAATACCAAGCATAACTGTTCCAATCCGGAAAACCAGTTTCTAGCTTAAACCAAGAAGTTTCCCAAATTTGACTACTTGGGAAATTCTTATAGGCATACATTAACAATGGTGATACAGCAATAAGAATTACAACTAGACCACCTATAAATAACGACTTTTTAGCCGTTTTGGGGGGGTTTAAGGGTGTTGTCGACTTGTTGTTCTGTTGTTCCATCTTCTATATTCTCAGGAGTACAAGAGGCAAAGAGTACTGCCCCGAAGATCGCAACGATAAAAAGGTAGTTTTTAATTTTCATGACACTAGTTTTTGTGAGGTTTATAGTACAATTCTACCTCGAAAAAAAACAAGTATTTCAAATTAGTTGGTCGTATTTTGTAAGGTTGACCTCCTACCAATTTCCAAACCTTATTTAACAACTCGCAAATCGCTGCAAATCATTATTAATAAGTGAATTATGGACGTTAGTTGCAATCTAGTTCATCGGCTCTATGTTTATCGTTCTACTTCCGTTTCGATTTTTTGTTAGTTGTATTACAGTCTTTTGTTCCGGGAGGAGATTCGAGATCTTTTCCGGCCATTCAATCAATTTCCAATAAGGTAATTCCAAATAATCTTCGATCCCAATATCAAGCGCCTCTTCTTCAGAAGCAATCCGGTAAAAATCGAAGTGAAAAAGCTTTTCTCCATCAAATTTATACTCATTAACAATGGAAAAAGTGGGACTACTCAAGGTATCTTCAACTCCTATTCGCTTAGCGACTTCTTTTATAAGAGTGGTTTTGCCAACGCCCATGTCCCCATAAAATAAAAGGGTTCTGGTCGCCGTGTGGGAAAGTACCATTCGCGCAACTTCAGGTAATTCTTGAATGTTATAGGTCAGTTTCATGCTTTGGATTGAAACAAATATAAATATATTTCGGACTATTCGCCTAAAACATCGATTAAATGTAGATAATTCAGTAAATTCTTACAGTAATTCTATCTAGGAGTTAATACCGCGAAGGGAATAACCATTTCTTCCAAAGAAACACCCCCATGTTGATAGGTATTTCGGTAATAACTCACGTAATGGTTGTAGTTATTTGGATATGCGAAGAACAAATCCCCTTTTGCGAAAATAAATGAACTACTCATATTGATGGTAGGAAGGTGAATAGCACCCGGATCCTTTGCAGCAAGTACGTCTTTGCTGTCATAGGTAAGACTTTTACCCGTCTTGTATCTCAAGTTTAAACTGGTTTGCTTGTCTCCAATTACCTTGGACGGGTTTTTTACGTTGATGGTGCCGTGATCGGTAGTGATGATTAGTTGGAATCCAAGCTCCGCGGCTTGCTGTATAATCTCCATGAGGGGAGAATTTTTAAACCAACTTTCCGTTAGTGATCTATACGACTTATCATTGGAAGCAAGTTCTTTAATGACCTCCATCTCGGTCTTGGAATGAGATAACATATCTACAAAATTGTACACAATCACCGCCAGATCATCGTTCTTGTGGCTTTTAAAATTTTCTGATAAACGTTTTCCCTGTTTTAAACTCGAAATCTTATTGTAACTCCAGTTCAAATTCAATCCTAAACGCTTTAACTGCGCGGCGAGAAATTCTTTCTCATACATATTCTTTCCTCCTTCCTCGGTATCATTGAGCCAATACTCGGGATGTAACTTCTGCATTTCCCTGGGCATCAAGCCTGAAAAAATTGCATTTCGAGCATATTGAGTTGCTGTGGGAAGTATACTGTAAAACAAATCTTCCTGAACCTTTTTGTACGATGCAGACAAATAGGGTTCAAAGGCTTTCCATTGGTCGTAACGCAGATTATCTACCACAACCAATAGGGTTGGCTTCCCTTCCTTAAATGTGGGTACTATTTTATCACGAAATAAAGTATGCGACATGGTAGGGGCTTCGTCCGGATCCTCAAACCAAGATGGGTAATTCTTGTCAATAAATTTACAAAATTGGGTATTCGCCTCAGTTTTTTGAGATTCCAGAATTTCGAACATGCCCGTGTCTTCAATATTCTCCAATTCCAATTCCCAGTAAACCAGCTTTTGATATAACTCGGCCCAGCCTTCATGAGTATTGATCATCGACATATCCATCGCGATCTTCCTGAATTCCTGTTGGTAACCTGACGTGGTTTTTTCTGACACTAATCGGGTGTGGTCCAAATTCTTTTTCAGGCTAAGTAATATTTGGTGGGGATTCACTGGTTTTATAAGATAATCTGCAATCTTAGAGCCTATAGCCTCTTCCATTATATATTCTTCTTCACTTTTGGTAATCATGACCACAGGCAGGGCGGCTTGCCGTTCCTTGATCTCTGCCAGCGTTTCTAACCCAGTAAGTCCAGGCATATTTTCATCCAGAAATACAATATCAAAACTTTCCTTGGCAATTTCTTGTAAAGCTTCAGTTCCGCTTTGTGCAGTTGTGACATGGTAATTACGACTTTCCAGGAAGATAATGTGAGGTTTTAATAAGTCGATTTCATCGTCCACCCAAAGTACTTTTATATCACTCATATATGTATATTTGTTTTGAATTGAAAATTGAAGTTGTGCAATTCTCAATACTATAACATCAAAAGTACTGCCGTAGTATTTCAAACGTCAATCTGACACTATTAATTTAAAGTTAAAGTTTGCCACTGGTATTTTCAGAAACAAATGACTACCGGCCCTGATCACAGGGCAAACACACCGGAAGGTAATTAAACATTAGAAAGGGAGCCGATGGAATCCATCAAGAAATTAAAGATAATCAACGATCCGGTATATGGGTTCATTACCATTCCCAGCACCTTGATCTTCGAACTCATCGAGCACCCCTATTTTCAACGACTTCGACGAATTACACAAATGGGAATGTCCTATCTGGTTTTCCCCGGAGCCCAGCACACAAGGTTTCACCATGCGTTGGGAGCTATGTTTTTGATGCAAAGGGCCGTACAGGTTCTTAAATCCAAAAACATAAAATTCACCGAGGATGAAGAAGAGGCGCTATATATAGCCATACTCCTACATGATATTGGCCATGGGCCTTTTTCACATGCTATGGAACACAGTATCGTTGAAAATGTGGGTCATGAGCAAATTTCCATGTTATTCATGACCGTTTTGAACAATGAACTTAACGGTCGACTTGATCTGGCCATTAAAATATTTAGAAATGAGTACCATCGCGGTTTCATGCATCAACTCGTCTCCGGGCAACTGGACATGGATCGAATGGATTATCTGCGACGTGATAGTTTTTATACGGGTGTTTCAGAAGGAAATATAAGCACTCAACGACTTATCGCAATGCTTAATGTAAAAAATGATCACCTCGTGGTGGAGGAAAAAGGAATTTATTCAGTTGAAAAATTTATTATTGCCCGCCGATTGATGTATTGGCAGGTATACCTTCACAAAACGAGCCTGGTCGCCGAACAATTATTACTTCGATTGCTCAAACGCGCCAAGGAACTAACCCAAAAAGGGGTTCTTATTCCAGCCAGTGAGCCACTTACCTTTTTTTTAAAACAATCCTTTAAGGGGCAGGATTTTACGGAAGACATCCTTAAGAAGTTTGCAACCCTGGATGATTATGATATCATTTCTGGTATGAAGAGCTGGTGTTCTTCTGAAGATTTTGTCCTCAGTGAACTCTCTAAAATGCTATTAAATCGAAACTTATTAAAAATCAAAATAACCAAACACCCCATTTCCGAAGAGAAACTAACCGAAAAATTAAATGCGGTCAGGAAAAAACACAACCTTTCGGCTAAAGAAGCATCTTATTTTGTGTTTAAGGGATCCATTTCAAATCAGGCTTACCGAATGGACGAGGATACAATCAACCTGATTAAAAAGAATGGGAAAGTAGTGGATGTTGCCAAGGCCAGCGATCAATTGAATATTGAAGCCTTGTCTGAAATGGTAATTAAATATTATATCTGCTATCCCAAAAGCCATTAGCATTCCTTTTTTTATATTTGCAACACTCAAAACTAATAATGAAGTTTACAGCCAATCAAATAGCAGGGATCCTGGAAGGGGAAGTGGAAGGAAATGAGGCCATTGAAGTTTCCAAACTCGCCAAAATAGAAGAAGGTACCCAGGGCAGCCTTACCTTTTTGGCAAACCCTAAATACAAAGCCTTCATTTATACTACTGAGGCTTCCATTACTATTGTCGACAGAGACTTCGTTATTGATAGTCCCATCAAAACTACCTTAATAAGAGTTGAGGATGCCTACAAGGCTTTTTCACAACTGCTGGAATATTACAATCAGGTAAAAATGAATAAAACCGGAATAGAGCAGCCCGTCTTTATAGCCAAGAGCGCTTCCTACGGAGATGGTATTTATCTGGGAGCTTTTAGTTATTTGGGAGAAAATGTTTCGATTGGAGAAAATGGAAAGATATATCCCAACGTATATATTGGTGATAATGTAAGCATTGGTAATAATGTCATTGTATTTGCAGGGGCAAAGATTTATTCTGAAACCGTTATTGGAAACGACTGCGTTATCCATAGTGGTGCAATTATTGGAGCCGATGGGTTTGGTTTTGCTGCCAATGAAAATGGAGAATTCCAAAAAGTCCCTCAAACAGGAAACGTTATCATTGAAGATAACGTGGATGTGGGAGCCGGAACCACCATCGATCGGGCAACGCTGGGCTCTACAGTCATTAGAAGCGGCGTAAAACTCGATAATCAAATACAAATAGCCCATAATGTGGAGATTGGAAAAAATACTGCTATTGCAGCTCAAACCGGGATAGCGGGTTCTACCAAGATTGGAGAAAATTGTCTTATTGGCGGACAAGTAGGAATCGTAGGACATCTTACTATTGGGAACAATGTTCGAATTCAAGCTCAAAGCGGAATTGGCCGTAATGTGAAGGACGACGAAGTATTACAAGGCTCTCCTGCTTTGAATTACGGCGATTATAATAAAAGTTATGTCCACTTTAAAAATCTACCAAAGATCATAGGACGCCTAGACAACCTGGAAAAAAAACAACAACAATGAATAACTGTGCGGCAAAACAGCGTACCATTCGAAAAGAAGTGTCTCTCACAGGAGTGGGGCTTCACACCGGAAAAGAAGTAACCATCACCTTTAAGCCAGCTCCCGAAAATTACGGGTATGCGTTTACGCGAGTCGATCTGGAAGGGAATCCCGTGATCGAAGCAGATGCAAATTACGTGATAAACACACAGCGGGGCACCAATCTTGAAAAAAGAGGAGTTAGAATTCAAACTTCAGAGCATGTTTTGGCGGCTTTGGTTGGAATGGAAGTCGACAACTGCCAGATCGAATTGAACGCCTCGGAGCCACCTATTATGGACGGCTCCTCTAAGTTTTTTGTACAAGCCATAGAAGAAGCGGGTATCGTTGAGCAAGAGGCACCGCGACAGGAATTTATCGTAACCGAAGTCATCACGTATACGGACGAAGAATCGGGCAGCGAATTAACGGTCATTCCTTCGGAAGAATACCAGGTTACCGCGATGGTGGATTTTGGCACCAAAGTACTGGGAACTCAAAATGCTTCCTTGAAACATCTTTCCGACTTTAAAGATGAAATATCAGCTGCACGCACCTTCAGTTTTCTTCACGAAATTGAAATGCTGCTGGAAAATGGTTTGATCAAAGGTGGTGACCTCAATAATGCGATCGTTTACGTGGATAAGGAACTTTCTGAAGAAACCATGGAAAAATTACGACACGCCTTTAAAAAAGATAAAATTTCGGTAAAACCAAATGGGATACTGGATAATCTAACACTCCATCATCCCAATGAAGCTGCGAGACATAAATTGCTGGATGTCGTTGGAGATTTGGCTTTGGTAGGTACTCGCATACGCGGAAAAGTAATTGCCAATAAACCCGGCCACTTTGTAAATACACAGTTCGCCAAGAAATTATCAAAGATCATTAAGATCGAGAAGCGTAATAAAATTCCGAAGTTCGACATTACCAAAGAGCCGGTGAAAGATGTGTTAGGAATCATGGCAATGTTACCACACCGGCCACCGTTTTTGTTTGTCGACAAGATTTTGGAACTTTCCGATAGTCATGTGGTTGGATTGAAGAACGTGACCATGAATGAGCCATTCTTCGTAGGACATTTCCCCGGAGCCCCGGTGATGCCGGGTGTGCTTATCGTTGAGGCTATGGCCCAGACAGGAGGAATCCTTGCCCTAAGCACGGTGCCCGACCCGGAAAACTATCTCACTTTCTTTATGAAGATCAACAATGTTAAATTTAAACAACAAGTGAACCCGGGAGATACCCTGGTATTTCAATTGGAATTGATTACCCCCATCAGGCGAGGAATTGTCCATATGAAAGGAAATGCATATGCCAATGATAAGTTGGTGACAGAAGCCGAATTAATGGCGCAAATTGTAAAAACAAAAGATATTTAAAACGATCAGGGATTGGTAAATGTGCATCGCTCAATTGGATCGCAACACGCCCCACATGGAATCCTTATAAAGCAATAAGAACAAATGAATCAACCTTTAGCATACGTGCATCCAGGGGCAAAAATTGCCAAGAATGTGGTTATTGAACCCTTTACAACCATTCATAATAATGTTATAATAGGGGAGGGTACATGGATAGGCTCAAATGTCACTATCATGGAAGGAGCCCGTATTGGAAAGAATTGTAATATTTTTCCGGGTGCGGTTATTTCAGCCATTCCGCAGGATTTGAAGTTCCAGGATGAAGAGACTACAGCCGAAATTGGTAATAACACAACCATACGGGAATATGTAACTGTAAACCGTGGAACCATAGACCGTGGAAAAACCGTCATTGGCAACAATTGTTTAATAATGGCCTATTGCCACATTGCCCACGATTGTATCGTAGGAAACAATTGTATTTTTTCAAATAACAGCACCTTAGCGGGCCATATTACCGTGGGTGACTATGTAATACTGGCAGGGATGACGGCTGTACATCAGTTTTGTATGATTGGCAATCACGCCTTCGTAACCGGAGGTTCGCTGGTTCGGAAAGATGTGCCTCCCTATGTAAAAGCGGCTAGAGAGCCCTTGTCTTATGTGGGTATCAATTCCATCGGACTGCGTCGCAGAGGGTATGATCCCGCAAAAATTCAGGAGATTCAGAATATATACCGAATATTATATCAAAAGAACTTTAATAACTCTCAGGCCGCCCAGATCATCGAAGCCGAAATGGAAGCTACTTCGGAGCGGGATGAGATCCTTCAGTTTATCAAAAATTCCAAACGTGGTATTATGAAAGGATACTTTCAGAATTAACCATCAGCTACACTTAAAAATTATAACTAATAACTTATTCTGAATGAAACGTTCAGAATTCAGAATTTAAAAAATGGCAAGTACATCAGACATACGAAAAGGACTTTGTATCAAATACAGCAATGACATCTTTAAGGTGATCGAATTTTTACATGTGAAGCCAGGAAAGGGGCCTGCTTTTGTAAGAACAAAGCTTAAAAGTGTCACCACAGGGAAAGTGATCGACAATACCTTTTCTGCCGGGCATAAGATTGAAGATGTACGGGTGGAAACCCATAAATTTCAGTATTTGTACAACGACGGAGATACCTATCATTTTATGAATACCGAAGATTATTCCCAGATCCAATTGGAAAAGAGTACGCTGGATAATTCCGATTTGATGAAAGAAGGAGAAATAGTGACCGTGGTTATCAATACAGAAGATAATATGCCACTGTCTGTCGACATGCCAGCCAGTGTGGTTTTGGAGGTTACCGCAACCGAACCTGGCGTTAAGGGGAATACGGCGACCAACGCAACCAAACCGGCAACCGTGGAAACCGGAGCCAGCGTCAATGTTCCCCTGTTCATCAACGAAGGAGACAAAATAAAAATAGACACCGAAAAAGGACAATATCAGGAACGGGTTAAAGAATAGTTCGATCCTGCAAATCATCAAAATACATTCGCATAAAAATTAAATCCCGCCCCCACCAGAAATGAGGCGGGATTTTTTATATTTGATACTTCAATCTTTTATATGAAATTCACAAAATCCCAAACGCTTCAGGCCATCGCTTCTCTTATTGACTGTGAGTATGTGGGTGATGCCAATTTTCCGGTTACCGGGATGAACGAAATACATGTGGTACAACCCGGTGATATCGTATTTGTGGATCATCCAAAATATTATGACAAGGCTCTTGCTTCCATGGCGACTGTCGTTCTCATTAACAAAAAGGTGAGCTGTCCCCCTGGAAAAGCCTTGCTCATTAGTGACGACCCGTTTCGAGACTTTAATAAGCTCACCCACCACTTTAATCCGTTTGTCGCGGCAAGGTCGGCGATCGCTGATTCTGCCGAAATTGGAAAACACACCATCATTCAACCCAATGTATTTATTGGAAACGATGTCAAAATTGGCGAAGATTGTATCATTCATTCGAATTGCGCTATTTATGACAACACTATCATCGGTAATAACGTGACCATTCACGCGGGTACGGTCCTGGGGGCCGATGCCTTTTACTATAAAACGCGCCCTGAAAAATTTGACAAATTGCTGAGCGGCGGCAATGTGGTTATAGAAGATAATGTTGAAATTGGGGCATTATGCACTATAGATAGTGGGGTAAGCGCCTCGACCATTATTAAACAGGGGACCAAAATCGATAACCAGGTTCACGTGGGTCACGATACGATTATTGGCAAACGATGCCTCATTGCATCGCAAGTGGGAATTGCAGGCTGTGTATTGATTGAAGATGAAGTCACCATTTGGGGACAAGTGGGGATCACCAGCAATGTAATTATTGGTGAAAAGGCTGTTATCTCAGCCCAAAGTGGAGTGAGTAAATCACTTCCTGGGCATAAGTCGTACTTCGGAACGCCCGCGGACGAATTCAGAAAAAAATATAAGGAACTGGCCGCAATACGGCTCATCCCGGATATCATCGAAAAATTAGACAAGCTACATGAGTAAAAGTGCAAAAGATATAGTTAGAAGTTTTTACCTGGAAGATATACTAAAGGATAAAACGGTATTGGAGCGATTTTTTCATCCTGAAATGGTACTTCTTTGGAACAGCTCTGATGGACTCACCATCATGCATTACGATGATATTGTAGATTTCTTTTCTGAAATTCGACGTACGTACCAGGATTTTCGACTAGAGATTAGTCATTTATTGGAAGATGATAGTCATGTGACCATTCGATATAAATACTATGTTCGAACCATCGAAAACCCCGATGAAGAACTGGGAATAGCCCATTTTATAGCAATTTGGGAGGTCAAAGACGATAAATTGTACCGTGGATATCAGATAAGTCAGCCGGCTACCGACAAGGACGATACCAACGAATCTTATCATAAGGTTAAGGTCTAATTTCTTTTTTCAAACTCCATAAAAGAGTACCTTTGCCGACGTTCCTAACGGCTTGTGTTTTATGGAACCTTAATGAACAGATGCCTTGACTTCTTATTAATTTTCAAAATAAATTCAGAAAAAACGATGAGCGTTTTAGTAAATAAAAATTCCAAAATAATTGTACAAGGATTTACCGGTAGCGAAGGAACCTTCCATGCCGAACAAATGATCGAGTACGGAACCCGGGTAGTGGGTGGTGTAACTCCAGGAAAAGGAGGGCAGACACATTTGGACAGGCCCGTATTTAATACGGTTGCTGAAGCCGTAGCTAAGGCC